>JAIBCC010000022.1 GCA_019694395.1 Pyrinomonadaceae bacterium
GTTTTGGTATGCTCCATCGTGAAGAAGATGCACGCGATGCCACCCAGGAAACTTTTATCTCCGCTTATCGGAATTTAAGTAATTTTCGGGGAGAAGCAAAGGTTTCCTCCTGGCTGCATCGGATTGCTGTCAATCAATGTTTGACAAAACAAAGACGTGCCAAGGTTCGTGCCGAGAGTTTTTTAGAGGATGAAACCGTTGGAGACGAGATAAATATTGCAGCTCCGAGTCATTTGTCGCCATCACGCACAATTGAGAAAAATGAGCGGTTAAAACTCGTCAGACAGGCAGTCAGTTCACTTCCCGAAGATTTACGGGAGGTAATCGTGATGAAGGAATTTAATGAAATGACCTTTCAGGAAATTTCGGATACTCTGGAAATACCGTTAAGCACAGTCAAAAGCCGTGTTTATACTGCACTTAAACAATTAAGATTAAAGTTGGAACGAACTCCGGTCGAAATTGTTTGAATGTAACCCAATTAAAGTGATGTTTAATAACAACCATCAAAATTTACCCTGTAATTTTGCCGAGGAAATAATTTCATATCTTTATAATGAAATGAACCATTCGGAAAAAATAAATTTTGAAACACATTTACCCGACTGTGCCTTTTGTGCCCGGGAAATTGCTGATTTTACTTCTGTCCGCTCGGAAATTATAAATTGGAAGTCAAACGAGTTTGATCTAGTTCCAACTCCGGTAATTGAGATTCCATACGAAAATTCAGTGCAGGTTGTTAGGGCAAATCCAATTTCACGTCCTTGGTATGCCGGAATACGCGAATATTTTTCACTTTCTCCAATTTGGCTGACGGCATCTACGGCGATGGCTTTACTTGCAATTTGTATCGGATTAGTTTTGGTTACCATTAACTCTTTGAAAAACCCGAACGATAAAATTGCTCAAAAAAATCCACCTGTTTCAACACCAACAATTGAAGTTAAAAATGTAAATTCAGCAATTTCAAACGTTGAACCTACAAAACCAAGAACTTCAAATTCAACTGTTCCGCCCAAAGAAAATCCAACTGAGAACCCAAATACAACAAATGTTGGTGAGAAACAGAACAAAAAACCGCAAAATACGACTCCCAAAAGAAATTTGCCTCTGAATTCGGATAAAAATGGTAATTCACCCACACCGAAATTCAATAAAAAATCAAACTCCAAATCATTGACTGGCGATGACGAGGAAGATAACTCTTTAAGACTTTCGGATCTTTTTGATGAAATAGGGGATGAACTAAAGAAATGAAGCGAATAATTTTTATCAATTTTTTTATTTTACCGGGAATTTTATTATTTTCTATTTTGAATGTCGCTGCTCAGGGTGGTCCACCGCCCCCCAACCAATTTACAGAAGACAAAAACCGCCGTCCCGGATTGCTTGAAATGTTAGGGTTAACACCTGATCAGGTTAGACAAATTCGGCAACTGAATAAAACTTTGCAACCGATGAGGCAGGAAGCCCAACGTCGTTTTGCGATTGCTAATCGAGCTCTGGATGAGGCAATTTATGCGGATGAGGTAAATGAAGAGTTAATTAACCAAAGAATGAAAGAGGCTCAACTTGCTCAGGCTGAGTTGATTAAATCAAAAACAATGATGGAAACCTCGGTTAGAAAGATTTTGACCCAGGAACAATTGATTAAATTCCGTGAACTTCGAGAACGCGCAAAACAAAATCAACCAAATCCCGAAGGACCGCCACCGGACAGACCAAATCAGCGTCCCCTTTTACGAAAAGGAATTCGTAAACCGGTTTAATTTCAAAATAATTAAATTCATTTTAGCCGTTTAACCTTAAACGGCTTTTTTATTTTCATTGTGACAATTCTAAAAAGTGTCACAGTTTAATCCAATTAAAAAACTGCAAATGATAATCTCTTTTTTGTTTAGAATTTGTTTTTTGAGAGCAAAACATTGTAATCTCTATGTCAAGACAATTCACTAACTTTTGAGTTAAACCAAATGAACCCATTTCTGAGATTTTTATCTGAACTTCAAGACATAACTTTAATGATTTGGTCGGTTTTGGTAGGACTGACCAAAAGCCCTCGCTATTTCAAAGAAATGTTTCAGCAAATGGATTTAATCGGGGTTGGTTCGATCCCAATTATCCTTTTAACCGGTTTTTTTACGGGTGGTGTTTTGACTCTACAAAGTTATCCGACTTTAGCCTATTACGGCGGTCAAAGTGAAACCGGAATGCTGGTTACCTCAACTTTGATTCGTGAATTAGGTCCTGTATTAACTGCCCTGATGGTCGCAGGGCGAATTGGCTCGGCAATTTCGGCGGAATTGGGTTCAATGGTTGTTTCCCAACAAATTGATGCAATGCGGGCTTTAGGCACTGATCCGATTCGTAAACTTGTAACCCCCCGAATTATCGCCTTGCTTTTAATGGCTCCGCTTTTGACTGTAACTGCTGATATTTTTGGGATTATGGGGGGAGCAATTGCCGGGAATCAGATTTACGGGCACGATTATAATGTTTTTATCAATTCAATGCGAAATGGAATCGAAATCGAACATATTATTGGAGGAATGATTAAACCCATTGCATTTGGTTTTATAATTGGGGTTATTTCGTGTCACAAAGGGTTGGGAACAACCGGCGGAACGGTTGGTGTCGGACGTTCAACAACTAATGCCGTTGTTTTATCTTCAATTGTTGTAATTATTGCAGATTTCTTCCTCTCCAGAGTTATTCAAACGGTTTTGGTAACACGCTATTAATTTTTGATGGATTCATTTGACAAAAAAATCTCGGCTAATGAAAAAACCAATCGTCCCGATCGAGTCATTCCGGCGATTGAATTTCGTGATGTCCATTTATCTTTTGACGATAAAAAAGTGCTTGATGGAGTGAGTTTTACTGTCCGCCGAGGGGAAACCAAATTAATTCTGGGGCGTTCAGGTGGTGGAAAATCAACTACGATTCGTTTGGTTTTGGGACTCCTAAAACCTGACTCCGGTCAAATTCTGATAGACGGGGAAGATATTACGAATTACTCCGAAGCGCAAATGATGGATGTTCGACAAAAAATTGGAATGGTGTTCCAGGAAGGAGCTTTGTTCGATTCCCTTTCAGTTTACGAAAACGTTGCCTATCGTTTACATGAGCAAGGGGTTGAAGAGGAAGAAGTTGAATCAGAAGTGCGTCGGATGCTTCAATTCGTTGATTTAGAGGATGCCATTGAAAAAATGCCAAGCGAGCTTTCGGGCGGAATGCGCCGTCGAGTTGGAATTGCCCGAGCTTTAGTTGGCGATCCGAAAATAGTTTTGTTTGATGAGCCGACCGCCGGACTTGATCCTCCGACCGCCCGGACTATTTGCGAACTTGCTATAAAATTACGTGATTTAGAGGATGTTTCATCCATTTTTGTTACTCACGAAATGCAAAATCTTGGTTATTTATGTTCCGAATACGCAACAGTTGACAACGATGGTCAGGTTATTTTTGAACAGGAAGGCGAAAAACTTTGTTTGATCAATACTGAAGTAATTATGTTCCGGGATGGTAAAATCATTTTCAGCGGCAAAGATGAAGAGTTAAGAAGATCTGATGACAGATTTATCCAGCGTTTTATTAACGGTCGTTAGGAGAAAATTCTCCCTTTTTTTCAAATTATGCCAGTTTCAAAAAAGAATATAGGTTTAAGTCAATTAAAAGTTGGAATTTTTGCTTTGGCGGCACTTGCCGTTTTGGGTTTATTGATTCTGAATTCAACGGGAGATTTCAATCCTTTCCAAAAGAAAATGCGATTTAAGGCTCGATTTGCCAGCGCAGACGGCTTACGCGAAGGCGGAGAAGTTCAATTTGCCGGTGTCCACATTGGAAAAGTAGAAACCGTTCGCTTTTTGCCGCCGGATAGTGCCGAATCTGAAAAAGTTGAAGCTGTTATGAGTGTGGTTTCAACCCTTGATGGCACTCCGATTACCGAAAGGATCAGAACTGACTCAACCGCACAACTAATTGCAACATCAGTTGTTGGCAACGACAAAATGATTAACATAACGCCGGGAACCGTTAAAGGAAATTCGGTTTCGGAAAACCATGTATTAGAATCGACAACTGCTATCTCAATCAACCAATTAACAGCAACTGGAAATGATCTGCTTGGTCAAATTAATAAACTTTCCGTGCCGATCAATGAAATTTTGAATAAAGCTAATCGCGGCGAAGGAACATTGGGAAAAGTTATTAATGATCAATCCCTTTACAACAATCTTGATGCAACTGTCGGTGAAGCAAAACTGACGATGCTCAAGATCCAAACCATTTTGGAACAAGTTAAATCGGGTAATGGAAGTGCGGGAAAACTTTTGAATGACCCTGAACTTTACAACAAATTGAACAGCACAATTTCACAACTTGAGGCAATGTCAAAAGACATTCGTGCCGGAAAAGGAACTGCCGGAAAATTTCTAACTGACGAAGCACTTTACAATGATATACGTTCAACTTTAGCTGATGTAAAAACTTCAATAAATCGAGTCAATGTTATTGCAGATGATGTTAAATTAATGACCCAGGATTTGAATGAAGGAAAAGGAACTGCCGGAAAATTCTTGAAAGACGAAAAACTATATAATGACGCAACTGTTGCAATCAACAAATTTAATACAATGGCAGATAAACTTGATCTGATGCTTAATGATTTACAAGCTGGAAAAGGAACTGCCGGAAAAATCCTCAAAGATGAAACCCTTTACAATAACATCAATCAAACAACTTCAAATGTAAATCAACTTTCAAGCGAAGCAACTAAAATGATATATGATTTTCGCCAGAATCCGAAAAAATATTTAACGATTCAATTTAAATTATTCTGATGGGTTTTCAGCAACAGTAATTGCCCAATAACCGCTTGAATTGACATCACTTAAAGCCGACCAATACCAGGCGGAAACATCCGTCCAGCTCTCGCCTGAGTTTGTAAATATGCGTTCACAAACTTTCAGCTTTTCATTATTTTTCTGGGCTGAAAAACAAGACCATTTTTTATTTTGCTCATCCAATTTTAACTGTAAAGGTTTTATTTCATAACCGATTGCCGAAAAACAATCAGACGATGGATGCAATTTTCGGGTGGCTTCGGTCACAAAACGAATAACTATTTCGCGTCTCCCGTCCGTAAATCTTTTGACTTCGCCCGGAAAATCTTCAAGAAAATATTTTTCTTTCTCAGACAATTCTAATTCTTGTAATTGCTTGTTTTCAAAACTATTCGGAAACTCTGTTAAATTTTTTGCCGCATTTTCATTTGACCTATTTGCAAAAAACGGGGTGATAATTCCTGACAAACAAGCCACAAAAAAAACTACTAAATATTTATTTGAGACTGAATTTACGGTTTCAGTTTTAAACGTTTTGGTTGTAGGATGAAGTTTCTGAATTGCAAACACTATCACTGCACAAGTCAAAATAAAACTGATAACCCCAATTCCGCTATGGGCGAATTCCGGCATTTTGACAATTTCGGCTTCAAGATAAAACAAACCAACTGCACGAAAAATATTTCCTACCAAAATTATGGCAAAAGCAATCGCAAAAGAAAGAATTGATTTTGTCAAATTAAATTTGTAAAGCGTTATCAAAACTGCAGTTAGAAAAAATCCCGCCCACAACATTTTAACCCCACTGCAAGGCGCATCAATCCAAATTAATTGTTGCCCGAAGTGCAAACAAACACCTTCCCGAACAACAAAAATACCGTTGAGCCTTAAAATAAATTTGGTGGCTTCACCAATAATAACCCGCATCGGATAACCAAAATAGAATTGCAATGAGGCAACAATCGGCAGACTTAGTAAAAATAGACTCCAAATTCCAAAATGAAAGAATTTACCAAATCGCCAACCGTTGATGAAAAAAGTCAAACTTGTTACAGCAATAAAAGCACGAATCAAAGGTGGAAAAAACGCATAAGTAAGTGCATAAATGAGAATTAGCGCAGTTGAGAAAATTAGAAATCTGAAATTCTGCGGCTGACTTTTTTCTTTAAAACTAAAAAAAATTATGGCAAGTAACGCTAAAATCCCATAAATTTCCTCGCTCGAAGTTGTCAGTCGCAGAAAATACCAACGCCAAACGCCCCAAAAGGCAATCAACAACAAAATAAGCCAAACAGAATAAACAGGCGATTTTTTTATTGGATAAACCGAAAAATCAATTCTGCCGCTTAGAACAGTTTTCTGGTTGCTATCAGCCACAAAAATACTCCTAAAACAACTGCAATCAACAAATAAGTTTCCGGTTCAGGAATTGTCGGAACTGAATTTTTCTCAACCGGTTTTAATCCGAATTGGTCATATTGCGCTTGAGTTTCCAAAACTACTGCACCCGTAACGGGAGTTACGAGTTGATATTTTTGTGCTAATTCGATAGCTTTTTTCTCATCGTTTTCCTGGTCTAAAATTCGGCTGACTTCATCGTTTGCCCAAAGTCGAATCAAATGTTTCGAGGTTTGTTTTGCGCCTGTAACATCTGCTTTCTCAACATTTTGACGAACATATCTGAACGATATTTTTTGCTCCTTTAGCTGTTTCAACAAACTTTCAACATCTGTTTTCAAATCACTATAACGCGGTGGTGTTTGAAAAATTTCATAATTTTTTAAACTATTTTCGACAAAATCATATTTATTTGAATTAACAAACCGAAAGATTTTTTGATGATTGAATCGTCGAGTGAAAAATTGTTTGTTTTCAAAAGTAGTTTCAAATTCAAAAGGTTGCGGCGCATAAAGTGCAATTATTGCACTTCCCTCCTTTTCCAAGGCAAGTTGTTGCGCCCCCGACAAGGCAGGCATATTGTCAGTCCCGCCGTCAAAATTTGCCTGATTTATTTTTTCCGCAATTTCTAAAGGAGTCCCGATAAATGAATTTGGATAAACTAACCCCTCATTTAAACCGCTTCCGCCGCTTAAAACCAATCCGACTTCAGTTTCAGATGAAAGATTTTTGACAAGTGAAATGACATTTTCTTTTTCCGAAGCAAACCGCTTGGAAGTATCAATCATAAAAACAAGTCGGGTTGGTTTGATTGAATTTTGCACTTCTATTTTTTGAGTAATGAGGTTTGTTTCGTCCTTTGTCCAGACCAATTTATTTTCTGACTTGGCTGCTCTAATTGTTGCATTTATTTCTTTTATCTCGCTGTTTGAAAGATTTCCGCGAATCGCTGTAACTTTATTTTCTCTTTCAAATTTTAGATTTTGATTGGCAGATTCCAAACGGTTTTTTGATTCAATCCAAACAATATGCTTGGTTGCGTCAGGTATTGAAAAATAATTGGATTTGAAAAAAGGAAGCTGAATCAACCCGCTTTTTTCGTTTTCCAAAGCCAAAGGAAATGTTATCCCAATCCGAATTTTCATTTCCCCGCCGTTTGGTTCAACGGGAAAACATCGCATTCTAATCAAATCTTTTCCGCTTTTGGTGACTAAAACAGGGTCGCGTCGTTTGGCGGTAACAGAATTGTAAGCACGCGTAACCCTTCCATTTTCAGCAAATGCAGCTTCGCGCTCCTCGCCATTTATCCAAAGCGTGAGCCTCGAAACAACCCCGTCCTTTGGCAGTTGAATTTCGCCTTCGGCTTCGCGTTGCCAATTATCGGTATTTTTGAAAATGAAAGTCCATTCCAGATAACCAAGCGAAGCATCATTATCAATCGAGCCGTCTATTTGCGAGGCAACTATTTGCAAGTTTTGATCTTGAGACGGCACATAATAATATTCTCTGGCTTCTTTTTCGGAATAAGTTTCACCTTTGATTTGGTAATATACTTGTTCGTAATTTTCCCGTTGATATTCTTCGTTAGTATTGAAAAATGATTCAACGGCTTCGGTAATGGATAAATTCCGACTGTAAGGAAAACGGTTCATTGTGTTTAAAAAGAAATCATCGCCGTAATTCCTCAAAAAATTCAAGCCTTCTTTTTGTTGTTGAAAGTCTGCACTTCCAGCTTTTATTATTGCCTCTCTGGTCCTTTTGATACGGATTTCGCTTAATGAAATTGTTCCGATAACTACTATAAGGGCAATAATTAGCCCTTTCCAAGACATTGCAAAACTTCCGCCGATGCGTCTAAAAATTTCACGGCGCATCAACCAAATCACCGACCAGGCAAAAAGCGGTGAAAGGGGTAAAAAACCAATTCCTGCAAACGGAATCCCAATTACCCCCAACGGTGAAAGCGGCAAAAAAACAAGCCCGTAAAACAAACAAACCGCCATTGAAACCAGACTTGTCCAAACCAATAATGTCGGTCTTTCAATTCTGTCCTGGAATAACGCCCAAATAATATATGCGTTAGCAAAAGGGACTGAGGCAACCAACAAAACGTGCCAAAGTGTGGGTATTGGATTGAAGAAAAATTCTGCACACATTCCATTACTAAGTTCAATAACCAAAGCAATTATGGGCAATAACACTCCGCCAAAGACAAAGAAGAAAAGTGACCCTTTCCTTTCAGATAAAGGCGGATAATTTTTTTCAGAATCAATTCCAGTTTTATTTTCAGACATAAAAAGACTCCTAAAATCAATTTTGCAATTACTTTACACTATAAAGTTCTTTTTGACAATAAAAATTTCTATAATTTTTTTGTTTAACAATACACAACTTTCTTTACTTTTTTTATACTTTCTTATAACATCAACAAGGTTACATTATTTCAGTAACTAAAATTAATCCTTTCAATCAACTTAACCGCCCATAATCTAACCTTTAATAAAAAGAAAACCAGTTTATCTGGATACTATTATTTCAAAAAATTTATGAAAATTGCTGTTATCGGAGCCGGACCTGCCGGTATTACTGCCGCCTATCAATTGGTTAAATCGGGGTATGAGGTAGATGTTTTTGAAGCCGGTGATTCGGTTGGAGGAATGTCCAAAACCATTGATCTGTGGAATCAAAAAGTTGATTTGGGTCCTCATCGTTTTTTCAGCAGCGATCCCCGGGTTAATAAAATTTGGCTGGAAGTTGTTGGAAACGACTACGAAATGGTTAATCGGCTAACCAGAATATATTATCAAAATAAGTTTTTTCATTATCCTTTAAAACCATGGAATGCTTTTTCAAATTTAGGTTTGAAGGAGGCGATAAATTGCGGGTTAAGCTATTTTCGCCAAATGTTAATTTCCAATAAGCACCTAAAAGATGAAGATACCTTTGAGTCTTGGGTAGTGAAAAAGTTTGGAAGAAGGTTATTTGAGATCTTCTTTAAAACCTATAGTGAAAAACTGTGGGGTATCAAATGTGATGAGTTAGATTCTGATTTTGCCGCCCAACGAATTAAAAATCTTTCGTTAATCGAAGCCCTCAAAAATGCTTTTTTAAAAGGAAAAGAAAACAAGCATAAAACTTTAGTGGATACTTTTGCGTATCCCCATCACGGCACGGGCGTTATTTATGAAAGAATGGCAGAATTTATTGAAAAAAAAGGCGGAAATATTTATTATCATACCCCGGTAAAAAAAGTTTGCACTCAAAACAATAAAATTACCGGTTTAGAAACCATTAACGGGGAATTTCATCAATATGATAAGATTATTTCTACAATGCCCTTAACCCGTTTAGTTGCTCAATTACCGGAAGTTCCTCAATACATTATTGATTTTGCAAATTCCCTGAAATTTAGAAATACTATTTTGGTTTATCTGAATGTTGATTCGGTTGATTTGTTTGCCGATAATTGGCTTTACATTCATGCCAATGACCTTTTAACCGGTCGGATTACTAATTTCCGAAACTGGTCAAAACAGCTTTATGGCAACGAAAAATCTTCAATTTTAGCCTTAGAATATTGGTGTTATGACGAAGATGAAATTTGGTTAAGATCAAATAATGAACTCATCAATTTAGCAAGTGAGGAAATTAGAAGGACTGAATTGATCGGAAATGCACAAATTCTTGCCGGGTATGTGCATCGGGTTAAAAACTGTTATCCTGTTTATAATAAAGGTTATAAACAAAATCTTAAACCAATCGAAAATTTTCTTAGTTCAATTGATGGATTAAGCATTATCGGCAGATACGGGGCTTTTAAATATAATAATCAAGATCACAGCATTTTGATGGGAATTTTAGCCGCCAGCAATATTTCAGAGGGAACTAAACATAATCTTTGGGATATAAATACGGATTATGAATATCAGGAATCAGCCACCATCACCAAAACCGGGTTACAAAAGTCAAACGAAACTTCTCAACCTTTTCCCGTTCATCAGACCGCACAAAATTATTCTCAAAATGCCAAAGAACTGAATTAAACTTTTGGTTTTGATTCGATCTTGAGTTTTACCCCAAATATATGTTTTCTATTTTAGTTTTATTGTATTTTCTTCAAATTACTCTATTCTTTTTGCACCGCTCCGATTTCCAAAAATGGCGCGAAGGGTTTGTAAAATCCGCAATTGTGCTTTTCACCACCGTAGTTTTATCCACCGAATTTTTATCCTTTTTTTATTTACTAAAGGCAAATTATGTAATTGGCGGGTGGTTGTTATTGAATTTAGCTATTTTCGGGTATTTATTTCTGGTTATTAAAAAAAACGGAAATTTATTTTGGAAAAAACTTTCAGAATCATTTATTTCCCGCTCTAACTGGTTTTCAGGCAAATATGTCAAGGTAATTTGGATTTCTATTTTCCTTACTTATTTAACGGTATTATTCACGGCAATAATTGCTCCGCCAAATACTATAGATGTTTTAACTTATCACCTTGCCAGAGTTGCACATTGGATCCAAAACGGCAGCGTTGAGTTTTATCAAACCAGTAATGAACGACAACTTTTTAACGGACCATTAAGTGAATATTTCATCTTACATTTACAAATCCTGACAGGTTCTGATCGCTTTGACAATTTAGTTCAATTCTTTAGCTTTTTGACTTCTGGTGTCATTGTTTCTCTCATTGCTCAAAAATTCAAACTGGATTATTTCGGGCAATTACTTACTTGCTTAATTTCAAGCTCAGTCCCTATGGCGATTATCCAAGCCTCTAGCAGCAAGAATGATTTGGTTGTCTCACTTTTTGTTTGTTGTTTCTTTTATTATTTTTTAAAAGCACTTGAAGAAAACATTACCCCGGATTTCATTTTTGCGGGTTTAAGTTTGGGATTAGCCTTATTAACAAAAGGAAACGCCTTGTTTTTCTGCCTTCCAATAGGTTTATTAATTTCCCTGAAATCAATTTTTCAAAACCGGTTAACTAAAACTGAATTTCGATTTTTACTTAACACTTTTGGAATTTTATTGATCGCGATAACAGTAAACTTTGGACATTTTTACCGAAACTGGAATCTATATAATACGCCATTCAAAGGCGAAAAACGTTTAATAAATGAACAAATTAACTTACCAATTTTATTTGCCAACGCGGTTAGAAATTATGCAATCCATATTGGAACAAAATTCGAAGTAACCAAAAAATTTACCGAAGAAACAATTTCAGATTTGCTTGGAGACGAATTAAATAACCCGGCTTCAACCCTAGAGGCGCAAAGTTTTTCTGTTTCTCTTTCATTTCAAGAAGAGTATGCAGGTAATCCTCTGCATATTATTCTCCTGACGTTTAGTTTTGTATTTTTAATTTCACTGGTTTTTAAAAAAGACGAGCAAAAAAGTAATTTAATTACCCTTTCACTTTCAATTCTTTTGAGTTTTGTCTTTATTTGCGCCGTTTTAAAATGGAATCCATGGTTAAGTAGAATTCACAATCCGTTATTCTTTTTGGGCAGTCCGTTAATTGCTTTCTTTTTGGTGAAAAAACTGGAAAATATTTTGACGATAATCATTTCAGTTTTCTTAATCAGCACTTTTTTTACTTTTTATTTAGCTACTCCGCGAAGTTTAATACCATTTGATACAGAATGCGTTTATTTAACCCCACGTTCTGAACTCTATTTTTCTAATTGCCGAAACTATGAGGATTTCTTTATTAAAGCAACAGCATTTCTCAAAGAAAAACATTTGAAGGAAATTGGTTTGGATTTGTCGCCATCAGTTACCAATTACAGATGGAATGATTTGGAATATCCTTTTTTCCAATTTCTAAAAGACGATTTTGCTGAATCCCCTCTGTTACGTCATGTTGGGGTTGAAAATTCATCAAAAATTCTAAAACCAGAAAAGCCAATGCCTGAATGGGTAATCTCAACTACAGAAAGAAATGTTATTGAAAATGTGGAATATATAGAGGTATTTAAAGAAAAATCAGCTTTTGCTGCAAGTCCAATCAGAATCCTGCAAAGAAAAGGAATACCTGAAAATTAATAACGTTTACGCTACTTTTATTTTTCTCTCCTCATTGATAACACCAATCAGTTTTTTCAATTCGTAAAGTTTCATCATTGATTCGACCGGAGAAAGCGAATCCAAATCTATATTATTCAAGGCTTTTTCGATCTTACCTTCTATTAATTTGGAGTTTGCAAATTGGAATTGAGAGTTTTCTTTTTCATATTCCCTTAAGAGTTCTTCAGCCCGACGGATTACAGGTTTGGGTAAACCGGCTAATTTTGCTGCATAAACACCATAGCTTTTTAATGCCACGCCCCGCGAAACTTTATATTTAAAAACCAGTTCGCTACCTTCCTCTACAATTTCAACATGAAGATTTTCGAGTTTTGGCAATAAATTTTCCAATTCGGCAAGTTCGTGGTAATGGGTGGCAAAAACAGTTCTAGTCTGTAAATGAGGATGATTATGGATGAACTCCAACACACTTCGAGCAACTGCCAAGCCATCAAAAGTTGAAGTTCCTCGACCAAGTTCATCCAACAAAATCAATGATTTAGAGGTAGCATGATGCAGGATTTCGGCTGTTTCGATCATTTCGGTCATAAAGGTGGATTCCCCTAATCCGATCTTGTCATACAGCCCGATTCTGGTAAAAATCCGATCTACAGTTCCAATAACCGCTTCCTCAGCCGGAACAAAACTTCCGATTTGAGCCAATAAAACGATTAATGCGATTTGCCGAAGATAGGTTGATTTGCCGGAAGCATTTGGACCTGTAATCAGTGCAATTTGGGGCGCATTGTTACCGCCCAAGGCAGAATCATTTGCAACAAACTCTAGTTGCTGCTCACTCAAAATCTTTTCAACAACCGGGTGCCTCCCGTTTTTTAAACGCAAAAGTGAGGTTTCGTTAACACTCGGTCGAACATAATTGAACTCTTCAGCCGTCGCTGCCAAACCTGTAATTACATCCAAATAAGCTATCGTTGAAGCTGCCAGTAAAATTTGCTGCCGGTTTTTTCCCACTTCCTGACAGATTTGACGAAAAAGCGAATTTTCTAATTCTTCAAGCCGTTCTTGTGCGTGAAGAACAAGGGATTCGTGTTCCTTTAGTTCAAGCGTTACAAAACGTTCAGCTGGAACAAGTGTTTGTTTGCGGATATAATCCGTTGGAACTAAATGTAGATTTGACTTAGTAATTTCAATGAAATAGCCAAATACTTTGTTATAAGCAACCCGTAAATTTTTAATTCCGGTTCTTTGCCGTTCGCGCGCTTCCATCTCCGCCAAAAAACCCTTTCCATCGTTGAGTGCAATCCTAAGTTTATCCAATTCTTTTGAAAAACCCTTTTTGATCATTCCGATTTGATCAGAATTTCTGATCGGTAAATCTTCGGAAACTGCTGATTCGATTAGATTTGCAATTGATTGACAATCAGGAAGATGAGCCAGTATTTGACCAAATCGAATTGTATCTTTTTGCAAAATTGTTTTAATTTTCGGAATTAATTGTAGACTTTTCCCTAAAGCACAAAGTTCATTTGGGGAAATACAATTGGCTTTGGCTCGCCCGGACAATCTTTCTAAATCCTTGATTTCATTAAGAATATAAACGAACCTTTCACGCTCAGGCTGATTCTCTTTGAACCAACTTAGATGTTCCTGCCGACGATAAATTTCGGCTGTGTCAAGCAACGGTTGCCTCAGCCATTTTCTTAAAAGCCGTCCCCCCATTGCTGTTTTTGTGCGGTCAACTACTGAAAGTAAACTTGAATTTGTTGCACTTTCTAAAACCTCCAAGCTTCGCAAAGTATGAGCATCAACCAACATAAAATCGCTCGAATCATAACTTTTAAGACGGATAAGTTGTTCTGCAGCATTGGTTTGCGTTTCTTTTAGGTAACTTATCAAAGCTCCGGCGGCTTGTATCCCAAGTTGAAATCTTTCCAAACCAAACGGCTGCAAAGACTTTGTGTTGAAATGTTTAAATAGCGTTTTTCGGGCGTATTCAATTTTAAAGAATTTAGGATTAAGTCGGGTTAAAAAGGTTGGTAAATTTTGATTACTAAATTCGGTTTCAGTTTGTTGAATGATGACCTCTGCCGGAGCTAGGCGTTGTAATTCGGTTAATGCGTCAGAGTTTTCGACCTCAGTTACTGCAAAATCACCGGTTGTGATGTCGGCGTAAGCAATTCCTGCCCGTTGTCCGTCACTGATAAATGAACATAAATAATTGTTTGTATTGCTATCTAAAAGCGTTGGTTCAATAACCGTTCCGGCAGTTACAATTCGTGTTACCTCACGTTGAATCAGTCGTTTACCATCATCGCCCTTGATAGGAGTTGTTGATGTCTGATCACAAATTGCTACCCGATGTCCGCGGGAAATTAATGTAGCAAGATGGCGTTCAAGTGAATGATACGGAATTCCTGCCAAGGGAACGCGCAAATCTTTCCCCATAGGTTTTGAGGTCAAAACTATTTCAAGCTCTTTGGCTAAAACCCGGGCATCATCATCAAATGCTTCATAAAAATCGCCAAGCCTAAAGAGTAAAAGTTCCCCTTTATGCTTGGCTTTAATTTCCAAATATTGTCTGCGGATCGGGGTTTCTGCTTTCATAGTTGAATCAACAGATTAACATATTTGAAGGCAGAAATTAATCTCCTCAAGATGTCGTTATTTCCTGAAAAATTCTCTAAAAAGGTTTAACCCAACCCGGATTCCCATCGAGATCGTCCCGCTTCGAAGACCATCCTTGTAATTGAACCGGTTTGGCATCCAAACCTCATCCGCAATAATTGCCGAAGAATATGTTCCTACAATTTTGGGAACTCCAATCACCCTTTTTCCGCTGGGTGTTCGTGCCGTAAAAGCCGAAATGACCGCGTTTGAAAATTTAGATTTGAAATCCCTTTTTACACTTGGATAAAAATGGCTGTCCAGTTTTAAAGCCTCATCAAGCCCATAAGTGATACTATTATTGATAAATTGACGACCGAAGCTATCCCCAAATCTTTTGGCAAAACCAGATACTGTCTTTTCCCATTCCTCGGGACGTTTGCGAAATTGCCGATATGTTGCCGAAACCACGGGTCCTACAAAAGCCGTTGGACCAAAAGTCCCGGAAACATATTTATCAAACCGTTCCTTAGCGTCCGGTCTGGAATAACCGTTCTGATTTGAGCTGTTTTGTGAAAAAGCACAACCAGCGATTGTTAAAAGTAAAAAAATAAGTGTTATCTTTTTCATTATATACCTTTGTTTAAGAATTTCTTTTTTGATGAAGGAAAATCACAATTATTTTGCTCGAAAAGTTTGCCACACAGTTTATTTTGCAAAAACGAAGCCAATTAACTTTCAAATTTTGTCCTTTAACAAAACCTAAAAGTTATTTTGGCTTAAAATAATTTTCTTTTTTTTGTTATTTTTACAAAATCTGTAATTCTTAGCCCTTCATCCTTTCCAACAAAGTCATTGTCAAAGCCCCTAATAAACCTAAGGTTTCTTCTTCCTGATTTAACTGAGTTTGTGCCGAAAGCTGAAATTTCCCTTCAAAAAATGCAGGTTGTTTAGCCAAACGCATTAAAATTGTTCCATCCATTTTTTCGATCAAATATGCCGGGTTAAACAAATATCCTGTAAACATTCCAACGACCGGTAATTCACCAATCAAAGCATCTAAAACCTTTACCCAAGGACTTTCCTCATGTATTTTCATGACCTGTTGCCCCGAAGCATTAAAAATATCGTAACTTGCCTTCCAGATCGAACGCATTCCCTGTCTTTTGATTGAGCCAAGATGCCTACCTGAGGCATCTGTAAAGTTGTATTTGGCGGAAAAATCAATAATTCTATCTGCCTTAATATTAAACAGATGTTGGGTTTGCCCCTCATCCGCAAAAACATTAATGTCTTCCTTTAATTTGAAGAGCTTTTGTTTGACATAACCAAGCAAATTTCCGCCGGCATCACGAACATAAATTTGACTTGCCAAAGCAAGCAATTTAAAAGAAAAATCTATCGGATAGTTCATTTGTTGTCCTCTTTTGTTAAAATCGAAAAGCTATAATCAGATTATGTATTTTTGGTTATTTTGCAAGAAGTTTCGGTAAAATCTCTGAAATTGTTTGTAAATTTTGATAAATCCTATTAACCTCTGAAAAACTTAAAATGGTGATTTCGTCCTGTAAATCCCCAAACTCGCGCGAAAGCGATTGTGCCGCCCGCCGCGAATCCCGCTCCGTTGACAAAACCAAAAAAGGTTTAGAACGCTGAGCATCAAAGGCTCTTTTAAGTTTGGCAAAAGCCGAATCTATATTTCCCTTACTTTGCACTTCAAAAACGTGCGAAAGTCTTGGACTTTTTTCTTTTTCACGCCAAACAACATCGTAATATTCAAATTCGATTTGCGCATAATAATTTAAGCTTTTACCGATTTCGACCAACATTGCTTGAATTTTGGTGTGCGTAAGTTCTTCAATTTCAGCCTTGGTAAAATCAAATTCGTGGCTCTCGCTTTCAATTTGACGCTTCCCCTTTTCAGTAATTTTCCAAAATCCTCGCTCGCGTGTAATCAAACCTACATCATCCAAACTTTTTCCGGCAAGCTGGACAGTTTTGCGCCATTTTTGCACTTTTTGTAAATCGGTTGAAGTAATTTGAGGAAAATAGGCAATCAATTTTTCATATAAAAAACGCACGTCGTCACTTCCGCCAACCGCATTAAGTTCTTGTAAAATAGGATTTTCTATTGAATTTGAAAGTGGCAATGACATTTTTTAACTTCTAAAAAATCGCGGGACACGACGATGAATTCCACAAGTCAATTCATAGGAAATAGTTCCAACCAATCCCGAAAGCTCTTCTGTTTTAATAGCCAAGCCGTTTTGTTGACCAATTAAAATTACTTCGTCGCCGACTTTAATATTCGGAACATCGGTTACATCAACCAAAGTCCAATCCATTGAAATCCGTCCAACCACATTGGCAAAAACACCATTGATAATGACTTTGCTCTGGTTGGAAAGTTGACGCATATAACCATCCTGATAACCGATTGGAATTGTTGCAATTATCGAATTTTTCTGAGTTTTAAAAGTGCGTGAATACCCCAAGGTTTCGCCTTTTGGAACATTTTTCAAAAATGCTATTTTGGTATGAAGTGACATAACTGGCTTAAGCTCAGGTTTATCAATATTTTTGGGCAAAACATCATCACCTAAACCATACAAAACACCGCCAAGCCTGACCATATTCCCTCTTGAAAGGGGATGAGCTATACTTCCAGGCGAATTCGCTAAATCCTTAAAACTTGGACGGAAACCTTTTTCATGCAAAAGGGCTAAGGAATCATTAAATCGTTTAATTTGAAGGTTTGTAAAGTCAGCATCGTTGTCTGCCGAAGCAAAATGGGTCATCAATCCGTCAACACGAATGTTGGAAAATCGTTTTAAACCTTCCGCAAATTCGTTCAGTTCATCCCAACGAACGCCAATTCGATTCATTCCAGTATCAACTTTGATGTGAAAATCGGCAATGACTCCGCGCTCTTTGGCGGCTTGATTAAATCTTTCTGCAATTTCCAAACGAAAAATTGTCGGGGTTAAATCAAAATTTAAAAGGAGTTGCTCTTGTCCCACCCAAAAACTGCCCAAACACAAAATCAATTTACGAATCCCGGCTTCCCGCAACTCCACCCCCTCTTCGGGCAAAGCTACACCAAACCAATCAATTCCCTCTTTCTCAAATCTTTTTGCGCATTCTACCGCCCCGTGACCGTAAGCATCGGCTTTAACCACAGCCATATACTTTAAGTCCTTACCAACAAAAGATTTAACCGAATGAAAATTAAAGGCGAGATGATCTAAATGAATTTCTGCCCAAGTAGGTCGCTGCATAGCAAAAAGGTAAAAGTTAAAAGGTAAAAGGTAAAGCTTTTGATTGTCATTCAACTAAACCTCCCTTTTCCTCCTTCCCTTTTACCCTACCAGTTACTCCTTTTTTTCAATTCCGTAATGTGAGCAAGATGATGCCGGGAATGCCAATCGTAAAGACCGAGCATATAGTTTAAACTGACTTCGCCGTGTTCGGGATGAAATAGATTTCGGTCAAAATCTTCGGCGGACATTGATTTCAAAACCAAAACCCAACGGGCGTGAATTGAATCAATTTGATTAAGCGATAATTCAATCGGCGCGTGTTTTGAATCTGCCAATTCAGCCCAACGATCTTCCATATAAGGTTTAATAGTTGGGGTTTCTTCTGTCAACCCTAACTTCAAACGAATCAGCGAATTAGCGTGACTGTCGGCAACGTGATGAACAACTTGTTTGACCGTCCAACCTTCGGGACGATATGGAGTTTCAAGCTGTTCTTCGCTCAAACCAGCAACTGCTTCACGCAGTTTTTTCGGTAATTCTTCGATAGTTTGAATAAATTGCGGACGCAATTCGGCTGTAACTTCAGTCGGTTGAAATTTTCCAATCGGATAACTTAAATCACTCATAATTTTTCAGTAGTCAGTTGTTAGTGGTCAGTGATCAGTGGTCAGCAAAATTTTGCCTTTTTACTTGGTTTACTCACCACCAAAATAATTTTCAAAGCGGGTAAATTCTTTCAAAAAGGCTAATTTTACCGAACCTGTCGGACCGTTTCTTTGTTTTGAAATTAAAAGTTCGGCAATTCCCTGATTTTCTTCGCTTGGCTTGTAGTATTCGTCACGATAAATAAAGGCGACTAAATCGGCATCTTGCTCAATTGAGTTGTGAGCTATAACCCCTTTAGACTCAAAGTTTGCAAGCCCTTCTACAGTTAAGTCGAATACTTCTTCTTCCCCATCTGGCTCAATAGAAACAATTTCATCCCAATAGACATCACTTTGGGCAAGAAAACGTAATTCGTCTGAATCTATTGCGTTTGCAATTCTTAAAGCACGTTCCCGGCTAATATTTTGCTTGTAAAGTGTAGTTCCGCAGTATTTCATTCCAATTCTTTTGGCTAATTCACGAGAAGAGATTTGCTTTTCTTTCATTGTTGGCAAAATCATATTCTGCCAAACTTCGCTTGGAATAATGTCCCGATTTGTATTAGTAATCTTATCTTTCAGATAATCAACTATTTGCTCTAAACTTTCATTTTTATATTTTCCAACTGCACCAATCAAGTTAGCAAACCTTTCTAAATCGCCTTTGCCCGTAATTGAAACGTGAAATTGGTCGCGCCCTTTGCCATTTTGAGAACGTCTTCTCAACCAGGCATTTATTCCAATTCTAAGTAATAGAGTTTGAACATCTTTTGCAAGTTTTTCACTACTTGAAGCGTAATAAACAGCAGGAGCATAAAATCCTGGCTTCAAACGAATGCAACCGTCAGTTGCCCATAAATGTCTTAAAAACAAGGCGATAGCTTCTTTTGGTTGCTGGAAAACCTTTTCCGGCACAAATTTTTCGTGTGAGCGCAAGCCCCAAACTCTCAAGTCGTCCAACCATTCGGCAATCGCACTTCGGACGTTATGTGTATGATGACGGGTTGAGGTTAAATAAACTTGAAACCAAGTTCTTTCCGGCTTAATTTTCGGCTGAATATCGTTCGGAAAAACTCTAAGCGCAGTTTCTGCAACAATTTCGGCTAAATCTTCTTCGCGCGTTGTGTATTGAATCGAATGTCGCGGCAAAGTGCAGCCATCACCAATCAAATGAGCCAAAAGCGCAAGTTCATCATTGCTCATTGTTTGCGGATAATCCGAAGGAACATTTCGTGCAGTTGCCAACTTTTCACCTTTGCGGAACTGATCCAACCTCTTCCAACCATCCAGCGACAAAAATTTATGATTTCCCGTTGCTCTGATTTCGTGTCCTAATTTTGTAGTTAAACGAAAGACAGGTTTAATCCCAGTCGAAAAGGAATTGGTCACCAAGGCTTTTTCCAGATTCCAATTTGTCTGATTCAAAGCCCAAACTCTAAACCCTGTTTTTCCAATGAGTTCACGAATCGGCACACGCTCGCCTGTGTCTGCCAAAGTAACCAAACTTTCCCAGGTCAAACAACCTGATTCGCGTAAATCCGACATCTGCGGTTTAGGGGGATTACGAGCCTCCGGCGCACGCGAAAGTTGTGAAAGTGCAATCAACGGCACGTTCATTTCTTTGGCTAACCCCTTTAGTTCCCGCGAAATCTGTGAAACTTCCTGTTGGCGGTTATCACTACGTTTGCCGCTGCCTGACATCAACTGCATATAGTCAACCACAATCAAATCAAGCCTTTTTTGTTCGGCAAACAATCTTCGCGCTTTGGCACGCATTTCCAAAGGAGAAATTCCCGGCGTATCATCAATAAAAATTTTTGCTTCGGAAAGCGTTCCGATGGCTTCGGCTAATCGTCCCCATTCGTCACGGGTCAAAAATCCATTACGAAAACGATGGGCATCAACTCTGGCTTCAGAAGCAAGCATCCGCATTACCAGCTGTTCTTTCGACATTTCAAGCGAAAAAACTGCAACGCAAGCACCTTCTAAAATCGCCGCGTTTTGGGCAATATTCAAACACAAAGCTGTCTTTCCCATTGAGGGACGGGCGGCAACAATAATCAAATCAGTGCGTTGTAAACCGGAAGTCATCGCATCCAGATCACGATAACCTGTTGCTATTCCAGTTAGGGCGTGGCTTTCGCGTTTAGCAAACTCCTGAACTTTGTGCAGAACGTTTTCCGCAATTGGTTTAACGTGGGCAAACCCTTGTCTGGCGCGTTCATCGGCGAGGGCAAAAATCGCTTGTTCCGCGTGGTCGAGAATAATTTCGGGATCTTCTTCTTCGGCAAGAGCCTCGCTGGTGATTTGGTTACAAACTTTAATTAAATTCCGCGTAATTGCTTTGCCTTTAACAACTTTGGCGTAAGTTTCGATATTGGAAAAATGCGGTAAACCAAAGGTTAAATTAGTAATGGTTGCAATTCCGCCCATACTTTCCAACTGACCTTCTTTTTTGAGTTCTTCGCCAATCAAAATCGGATCAATCTTTTCGCCACGTTCAAATAGTGCAGACATAGCCTTGAACACGCGGCGATGCAACGGAGAATAAAAGTCCTCCGCTTTAAGTTGTTCAATAGCTTGGGATATGAGGGTATTATCCAATAAAATTGCGCCCAAAATAACGCGCTCCGAATCGGGAGAACTCGGTAAAGGTTTTTCTAAATATTGCTCAGGTGTTGCCATTTTTAACGAAACTCAACTGTTTTTATTTGTTTTTACTTTTACCTAACGCCCCATTCCCAAATTCCAAAACCCACACTTTTACTCAATTTGCGACCTGATTGTTTGAGCGAAAGCATAATTTGTCCGCGATGATGAGATTCGTGAGAGATCAAATAGCCCACAAATGCTGTGGCGTGGGGTTTGAATCCTTTGATTTTGCCATTACTAATTTCAATCAATTTGGAGATCGCTTCGGCTGATTTTGTTAATGAATCCAAAAGAATTTCCTTACTTAAATCCTGTCCTTTTTCAATTTTTTCCAATCCTTCCAAAAGTTCGGGTGATGCTGATTTCAACCACATAAGCCGCACATTGTGTAAATGGGCAAATTGTTCGCCGACATTGCGCCCTTTTGAGGCAGAAACATCAGTAAGCCATTCGTTTTCAATACTTTCGAGCAAATATAATATTATTCGACCATTGATTTCCCAGCTTTCAATCAGTTCATTGCTCATAATTTTTTTTGAGAAAAAAAGACCGCAAGCAATAAAACTTGCAGTCTTAGATAATACTTCAAAGTTTGAAAAAAGTTAATTACGCTTCAGTGGTTTCTTTGGCTTCTGCTTTAGCTTCGACCGCTCCGCCTTCTGCTACAACAGTTACAGGAACGTTCAAAGTAACGTCACGGTGCAATTTAACCGGAACGCTGTATTCACCCGTAATTTTGATTGCTTCTTTCAAAGAAATTTTCTTACGATCAATTTCGTAGCCTTGAGCTTTTAAGGCTTCGGCAATATCCATCGAAGTAACTGAACCGAAAAGAGTTCCTTCATCTCCGGCTTTACGTTCAAATTTCAAAGCAATTGTGCTCATTTGCTCTTTTTGCAATTCAGCAGTTGATTTTTCTGCCGCTGCTTTTTTCAAAAGTGCATTTTTTTCTGCTTCTACTTGTTTGACATTACCTTTGGTCGCCAAAAGAGCTATCCCGCGTGGTAAAAGATAGTTACGGGCATAGCCAGCTTTGACCTTGACCACTTCGCCGCGTCCGCCTAAATTTTCAACATCTTCTCTTAAAAGGACATTTGTTGTTGCCATTTTGTTTTAAATCCTCCTTTGTTTAATCGCCAACGAATGGTAACAACGCCATTGACCTTGCGCGTTTAATAGCTTTAGCAATACGTCGTTGGTCTTTTGCCGAGATACCGGAAATGCGGCGCGGCATAATTTTTCCACGTTCAGGCACAAATTTTTTCAAGTAATCGGTATCTTTCCAATCAACATAAGCCGGAACTCTTTCTTTCTGGCGACGGCGTTGAAAGCGTCTGGGTGCTTTATCAAATTTTTGCACATCGCTTAAATCAACATCAGTCATATCTAAATCTTTATCTGCGTCCATAATCTCTCCTTATCTTATTCCTCTGTTTGGACTTGGGCTGATGCAGCAACATCATTTTCGTCTTTCTTAAAACCACTGTTACGACGTGCCTGACGTTTTTCACGTTTAACCCGAACCTTATCGGCGGCTTTGCGATCTTCGTCAACCCGAACAGTTATAAAACGAACAATTGTGTCATTAACACGCATTCTGCGTTCTAATTCTGCAATTTCCTTGCCTGAACCTTCGATTTCAAAAAGGGTGTAATAACCTTCTCTCATTCGCTTGATTTCGTAAGCAAGTTTACGTTTGCCCATATCTTCAACCTTAACGACACTGCCGCCTTCGGTTTCGATAACTTTTGTTATTCCTTCATTTAATTTAGCGATGTCTTCTGCCGCCGTTTCGGGCTTGGCAATATACATCATTTCATAAACTCTATTTGCCAATTTATTTGCCTCCTTTTGGCTTTCCAGCCTTGTAGTTTACAAAGCAAGAAGGGTTTTCAGTGAAAAATTAAAAATGTAAAATTATTGTTTTTTGAAAAACTATTTTTTTTGTATTTTTAACTTTTAATTAAACTTTGCCATTGCTTTTTCGACTCCATCACGTAGGATGGACCGAATTGCATCTGCACTTGTTTCTAAAACTTTCTCAACTGTTTCCAAATCTGGTTTTGAAAACTTTTCCAATACAAACTTTTTTGTATCGTTCAACGGGTGTTCAGGTTGAATACCGATTCTAAGCCGAATAAATTCTTGCGTTCTCAAACAAGCGATAATTGATTTTAAACCGTTGTGTCCGCCATCTGAGCCTTTTGGACGGATCCGGATTTTGCCAAACGGAATAGCTAAATCGTCAGTAATAACAATGATTTTTACGTCTTTTCGCTTTTGCAAAAGTCCCGAAACTGCTTCACCGCTTAAATTCATATAGGTTTGCGGCTTTACCAGTTCAACAATTTCGTTTTCAAATTCGGCTCTTCCTACCAATGCCCTACATTCTTCGCGTTTGACGGCTGCATTTGCCTCTTTTGCCAGTTTATCTATCAGCATAAAGCCTAGATTATGGCGGGTTCCGGCATATTTTTCAGTAGGATTTCCCAATCCGACAATCAACCACATAAATATATTGGTTTTTAGTTTTGTTTTTGAATTGCATTAAATTTGACAATTAACAAACAAAAACTTAAAGCCTGATTTTACGCGCCTTCACCTTCCAACTTTGCTGCTTCTGCCGCTTCAGCAGCAACTTCCAAGGCGTGGGCAGCATCGGCTGCATCCTGAACGGTTTTGGCATTATAAACTTTTTCATCCTCGCTTGAAATACGAAGAAGATCAGCGTGCAACAACCGCCCTTTTAAAGGATCAATTTGGCGATCTTGAAAAATTACGTTACTAACACCAATTCCTTCAATATCAAGTGAAAATACGGTTCTGCTTCCTGACGGTGAGCGTAAAACTGCCGCTAAATCACTTAAATTCGCAGTAACCGAAACAGTTTCGCCGCCCCCGCCGTAAACAGTGACCGGAATTTTTCCGGCAACACGCAAACGACGTGAATGACCTTTCCCGCTAGTTTCTCTTTTCTCAGCTTTTACTACAACTTTTTCAGACATAATTCCTCTTTATGATCTTTGATGTTTGTTCTTTAATCTTGGACATTAAATTAAAACCCAAAATATCAAAGATCAAAGGTCAAAAATCAAAGGTCAAAAATCCTATATAAACAAAGATGAAACGCTTGTCTCATCGTGAATTGATTTGATGGCTCTGGCGAGCATCTTAGCAACACTCAAAACCACAATTCGTCCTTCATCCTGAAGTTTTTTACCTTCATCGCTTAAAGGAATCGTGTTGGTTACGATAACTTTTTGCAAATGTGAATTCTTAATATTTTCAATAGCTTTTCCTGATAAAACAGGATGCGTAAAGGCGGCAATAACACTTCTTGCTCCGGCTTTGTGTAATGCCTCGGCAACTTTACAAATTGTTCCGCCGGTATCGCACATATCGTCCAGGATCAAACAATTTTTATCGCGCACATCCCCGACAACATTCATTACTTCAGCGACGTTAGCTTTTTCACGGCGTTTATCGCAAAGGGCTAATCCGGCATCTAATCTTTTAGCATATGCCCTTGCCCGTTCTGCCCCGCCAGTATCAGGTGAAACCACAAGTAAATCTTCAATCGGGTTTTCCTGAAAATAATTAACAACTACCGGCGCGGCATAAAGATGATCAACCGGAATATCAAAGAACCCTTGAATTTGGGCAGCATGCAAATCAATGGTAATAATCCTTTCAGCTCCGGCAACAGTAATTAAATTTGCCACCAATTTCGCCGCAATTGGAACCCGTGGACGATCTTTTTTATCCGAACGGGCATATCCAAAATATGGAATAACTGCAGTAACTCGCTCTGCTGATGCCCGGTTAAAAGTATCCAGCATTACGAGCAATTCCATTAAATGTTTGTCAGTCGGCGGACAGGTCGGCTGAATTATAAAAACATCAGCCCCACGGACATTTTCACCAATTTGAAAATTAAATTCCCCGTCTGAAAATCTTCCTGTGTTAGCTTGCCCTAAATCGCAACTTAGATGCGAACAAATTTCATCGGCTAATTCGCGGTAGGCGTTGCCCGAAAATACTTTGATGTTTCCTGTTACGCTCATTTAAAAGGTGATAATAAACAAATTGACGAGCAACTTTGTAAAAAGTTACCCGTCAATTTCACAGAATAAAAGATGGCTGGGGCGGGAGGGATCGAACCTACGAATGCCGGATCCAAAAACCGGTGCCTTACCACTTGGCTACGCCCCAACAATAAACTTTTTATAAGAAACTAATCGGAAACAACTTTAAGCACATTTTTTAATGCTTCGCGGTATTTTTCGCGCGACACAGTTGCTACGGCAAACTTTCGCCAATTTACTTCTTCATTAAAGGCTTTTAAAGTCGCTTGCCGTGTCTCTTCATTTTCAAAGATACCAAAAACACTTGCTCCGCTTCCACTCATCAAGGCTAATTTTGCTCCACTTTCAAGCAATTTTTCTTTAGCACGTTTTATTTCGGGTTCGATTTCGAAAATTACCTTTTCAAAATCGTTTATCGGAGTTGTTTGCTGTAACCTGAAACTTTGAGCTTCGTTACAGCAAAGTTTGAGAATACTTTTTGAAGAATAATTTGTCAAGCGTGGTGCGTTAAGTTTGGCAAAGGCTGTTGGAGTCGGAACGCTGATATTAGGAGTCACCAGAACCACAAACTTCTCTTTAACTTCCTCATCCTCAATTATTTCTGCCCCGCGTCCAATTCCAAGAGCAGTTCCTCCAAAGAAAAAAAAGGGGACATCCGAGCCCAAAGATTTCCCCATTTCGCAGAGTTCCGTTCGGCTGATGTTCAACCCCCAAAGTTTTAATAATCCAAGCAAAGCAACTGCACAATCTGCCGACCCTCCTCCCAAACCTCCGGGCGATGGGATATTTTTTTCCAGATAGATTTCTGCACCTTTTTTTATCCCAAATCTCTTCTGCAAAAGTTTTGCAGCTCTAATTATCAAATTTTGCTCATCAGTTGGTATATTTTGATCATTGCATTTTAAAATCAGTTCGGTGTGTTCGGAAAAACTTAAAAAATCACAAAGTGAAATAGTTTGAAATGCCGTGCAAAGTTCGTGGAAATTATCTTCACGTTTTCCTAGAATCCTTAAAAACCAATTTATTTTGGCAAAGGCTGGAATTTTGAAAGAATTTTGATTCATTCGTTTGAGTTTAAAAAAAGAAAGAGGACGTAGCAAATCAAATAACTAAATCCTCCACCAGTTTCTCTCTTTTATTTTGAAATTATTTGACCATAAAAACCTGGGTGAAATAAATGGTTCCATCTTCAGCTATGGCAACTCCAATCCCGCCATCTCTCCACAATTTATTGAGAATATTGTCACGATGTCCGGGCGAAAGCATCCATTTTTCGTAGGCAAATTCAACCGGATTATCATAACCGCGATTATAGGCGATATTTTCTCCCAAAGCTGACCAATTTGTTATTCCAATCGAATCGGCTCGGTCACTTACCATCATTCCATCCTGTCCCTGATGGCTAAAAAACTTGAATTTAGCCATATTTCCTGAATGAAGGCGGGCAACTTTTGCCATATCTTCGTTCCAATTGAGCGGACTCAAACCATTTTCAGCTCTGATTTCATTCAAAAGTTTGAAAGCTTTTTTCTCAAATTCGGCTGAGAATTGAACTTGACCTCCCTTATCAGAGTTTTTCTCTGATTTCTGGTTTACGACTCTGACGCGTTCAAAAGTTGATTTAACGTCCTTACTGTCGGAAATAATGTTGGTGGTGCTTGCTTTTAAGTTGTTTTGTGCAAACAGGTTAGCGACAAAAAGTGTCGAGAGAAGAGTAAATTGTAAAAGTTTTAAAATACGTCGAACATTTAAAGAATTTCTATTTTCCATTTAGACCCCACTTCGGCAGCCTGACTATCTCAATTTTTGAGACTTTGGCTTTGCGTGTCCACATCACTGCGGAGTTGCCCTTTTCGGTTAAGGTTTCAGATAAATCACACGAATTTATCCACTAATTTAATTTTCCAACGGACAGAAAATACGTCCGACAGCTAATATAAATTAATAATGAAAGAAAATTCCTTAAAATTTCATTAAAAAATCTTTAATTTAATTAATTGTTGTTGTTTTTGGCAATTTTTGCCATTAATCGTGAAACGGCATCGTTATCAGAAGCAAAATTTATGGCTTTTTGCCAAGCCGTTTTTGCCTGCTCAATTTTACTGAGTTTTAGGTAAAGGTCGCCCAAATGTTCATAACTGTTTGAGGATGATGGATTTAATCGCAAAGCTTCTTTCAAATATTTTTCGGATTCTTCGAATTTTCCAAGTTTAAAGAAACCCCAACCCAAACTATCTAAATAAGACGGATTGTTGGAATCAATTTTGACAGCCTTTTTAATAAATTCGACGGCTTCTGCAATTTTTTCGTTTCGTTCCAACAAAAAATAACCCAAATTATTTAGAGCAATCGGATTTTCGGGTGTCCGTTTTAAAATATTTCTGAGGGTTTCCTCGGCAGTTTTAAAATCACCGGATTGATGTTGAGCGGTTGCCATTGAAAGAATCGCTAATTGTTTCCGGTCTTCGGTTTGTGCCAAACTTAATGCCTGTTGTGCCGAAATTATGGCTTCGCGGTTTCTTTTTGCCTGAGAATATAAACCGGAAATAAATAAATAATTACTGAAATCGTCATAATAAGGTGAAGGAACCGCAGGTTTATTTACAATCAAATTTTTAATTATTGCCACTCCGTCATCAACTTTTCCGGATTCGGTCAAAATTGTGGCTTCCGTGCGCATTAATACATAATCTTCACCAAAAGAACGCCGCAGTGAACGAACTAAGATTAGAGCCTCTTGTTGCTTTTTTGTTTCTCTCAATAAAGAAATCAATTGTTTATCGGCAAAAAGATCGGATTTTCCAAGCAAGACCCTGGCGCGTTCAATGGCGGCTCTGGCTTCGGTTATTTTTCCGGCGTTTTTATATGTTTTGATAATTTTTTCAAAAACTCTGGTGGCAAAATCTCTTTGATCATCGGTAGTTAAGACCGTTTTCTCAATCCCGTAAGCCTTAAGGGCTTTTTCATATTCATTTATAGCTTCCTCGCTTCGGTTTGATTGATAATAAAAATCTCCAATGGTGATTTGTAAATTTGCAACGGAGGCATTATTTGATTCACCAAGATTTGAAATGGTTTTTCTCAGAGTTTTGATCGCATCTTCAAAATTTCCCGTTTTGGCTTGAACCTCTGCTAACATTTCTACTAAAACAAGGTTGCCGGAATTGGCAAAAACCGCCTGTTGCAGCATCTCAACCGTTTTTTGACTGGTTCCAACATCTCCACCCTGAATTGCCTGCCGTAATAAATCTATGGCTATCTCATTTTCCGGATCATCAGCCACAAGTTGGCTCAAGACATCAATTGCTTCACGGGTTCGATTCACCTTAACTAAAGCTGCACCTAACTTTGTTCCGGCATTTTCAGCAGATAAATCCTCTTGCGCCCCAAACATTCTTCGATAAAAAAATGTTTCCAAGGAATTACTGGCAGCCATCCATTTTTTTAGAGCGGCAATATTTTCCTCGGTTTTATTGGTCTTTTCATAGAACTTACTTAAAAAAGCCCAGGCTTCGGCGTTTCGTGGATCCAGACGTGTTATTTCCTTCCATTCATTAATGGCTTTTTCGGTATAATTTGGATCCAGAACGGTGCCGGTAATTCTGCTTCGGATTGAATAAATTCTGGCTAAAAGTTTATGCGCGCCAAAGTTATCAGGATTAATTTTTACTGCAATACCGGACAACATTGCCGCATCTTCAATGTCTGAAAGCTCAGCCAAGGCGGTGTAGGCTTCGGATAAATTTGGATTTAACTCAATGGCTTTTTGAAGTGATTCTTTGGCTAATTTGGTATTAAGATTAATAACATTTTCAGGCACACCTTGCCTTCGGGTATTCCACAAATACCTTTGCGCTTCCAATAATTTTGCATAAGATTTTTCCTTGTTTTCTCTGGAAACTTCGGGTGTTGGAGATGTTTGAGGCTGGGCAAAAAGGTTTTGATAAAAAATACAAACCAAAATTAAAGCAATTAACAACAAATATTTATTTTTTTTCATTCAAAACCTCTTATTCTTTTTCCAAAATTATAACAAATTGTATTTTCAATAGGTAAAAAAATGCGTTTATTGCTAAAAAAACAAAATTTATGGCAATAAACGCAAGATAATTTCAAAGATTATTTTTCTTGTTTATCTTTTGGAACTTCTTTAATAATGGTTGATAAGGATTTTGGGATCTGCCCAACCGTTAAATCCCCTTGATTCTCAATAATTTGATCAATCAATTCAAATTTGGTTTTATCAAAATCCTTGGTCATTAAAACACCATTTTTATCAATTGTCATGGGATAAATTCCAAAAAACTGATTCTTAAAGTTGGTAATAAACGATTGCTTTTCCGGAGGCAACATATCTTTCTTTTCAGGATTTGGAAGCGGAATTGAAGCTCCCATTAAACGTAATTGTTCTTTTGCCTTTTCAACATAATCGCTATATGGGTAATCCCGAACCAGTCTTTGATAATATTTAATTGCCTCGTCGGTTTCTTCTTCTATTTGATAAGTTACCGCAATTTTGTAAAGCGGTTCATCCATAAAAGTAAAATTCGGATATTTTTCCAAAATTTCACGATACCGCGATTGTGCGCCTTTCAAACCCTGCTTTTGTTGACTGACAGAAAGGGTATAGTAATAATTTGCAATGTTTAAATTGTGCAAACCTAAATTATCCTGAACTTCCTGCATTCTTTTTTCAGCTTCTTTAGCAACAGAAGAATTAGGATATTGCTGGAAAAAGGCTTTAAGCCGTTGCTCGGCACGTTTGGCGCGGGTAGAATCCCGATCGGGTAATCCGATTTGGCGCATTTCACACTCGGCAATTTTTAGTAAAACCTTATCCGCCAAAGGATGTGTTGGGAAAAAGGTCAACCAATCCTGGTAGCCTGCAGCCGCCTGAATTAAATTACTTGATTCACCTTCCAAATAAAATGAATCGGCAACGGCTAATTTTGCCATCGGCAAATAGGGTGAGTCAGGATAAGTTGTAATGATGGTTTGAAAAAGTAACCGTCCGACCTCGTAATTTGATTTACGAATTTCACGAGTTGCGACAATAAAAAGTTCTCTATCACGACCAGGAGTAACCTCGCCGATAAGTTGTTCATATTCATCGTTGCCGCCACCGAAAAGTCCCAAAAACTTTCCTTTCTTTTTAACCTCACGTTTTTCCCCAACAGTTGATTTTGGTTGAGAACGTTGAGTCGCGGTTTCGGTTAGTGCGGTATCCACCCGCATATTGAGTTCCCCTACTGCCAATTCAGCCTGATCAATATCGGATGAATCATATTTTTCAGAGCGATCCACCTTTCCCCGTAAATTACTTACCTCGGATTGCATTTTAGATACTTCCTTGTCCAAAGATTGTAATCTTCCTAAGGGAGTTTCAAGATTCGACTTGTTGTCTTTTTTGTTTTTATCGTCCTTAACTTCTTTCGCATCATCCTTTAAGGTTGAAATCGCATTGGCTAAAGATTTTCTCATTGTGTCAAGTTTTTGACGCATTATCTCAAGTCTTTGCGAAATAGTTCCGTCACCCGGTTTTTGTGCCAAATTTGGAACTACCAAACTTAAAATCAAAGTTAAACCTAACAAAATTGTTTTATTTTTTCTGAAAAACATAAATACCTTTCCAATTTTATATTTTTGGATTTAGAATTTGACTTCCTTGAAATTCAAATTCCTATGATTTTTAGACCCAAACAGATGCCGCTTCAATTAAATCGGCAACTGCTTTTGCTGGATCATTTTTTCCATACACGGCTGAACCCGCCACAAGAATTTCCGCCCCGGCTTCAACAACTTGAGAAATATTATCCACATCAATCCCGCCGTCAATCTCAATTTTGGTTGACAAGTTCCTTTCGCTAATCATCCATTTCAGCTTTTTCACTTTATCCAAAGCAGTTTGAATAAATTTTTGTCCGCCAAATCCGGGATTTACAGACATAATCAAAATAAAATCTGCAAAGGGTAATGCTTCCTCAAGTGAAATCAGTGGTGTTGCCGGATTAATGGCAATTCCCGCTTTTCCGCCTGCCTCTCGAATCGCGGTTAAAGTTCTATGAAGATGAACATCCGCCTCTACATGAACTGAAACCATTGAAGCTCCCGCCTCGACAAACTGAACGGCATAACGGCTTGGTTCTTCAATCATCAAATGGCAATCAATTGGAATCTTTGCAATTTTAGCCAGAGATTTAACCACAGGAAGCCCAATTGTAATATTCGGAACAAATTTTCCATCCATTACATCAACGTGTAAAACGCCGGCACCGCCCTTCTCGACTGCTCTGATCTCTTCGCCTAATTTAGAAAAATCCGCTGAAAGAATTGATGGAGCTATTTCAATCATCTTTTATTTTGGTTTTGTCCTTTACTTTGTTGCCAAATAAACAATAACGGTTGCTTTTGAGCGAATTGATTAAATTTTATGGAACAACCCGCCGATTACGCACATCTCCACCAGTCGGTGTTTTAGTTGCCGCCGGTTTCGGAGAACTGGTCGGTGTAGTTGTGGTTTTATTTGCCGAATTTGGTTTTTCCGTGGTTGTAGTTGTTCCGCTGTTGGAACCTGGTTTGGTCGAATTGTTTGTTTCTCCACTGGTCACATTTGCGTTAGCATTTTTGTTGGCTTTATTAGCTGCCACGTCTCTCGAAGTTTGTGCCGGTTTCTTAACATTGGCGTTTTTATTGGTCTTTTTAGGTGCATTGTCCAGATCATCATCGCTGACTGGAATATCATCGCCATTTTTGTTGACAGTTGCCGGGGCTTCCGTGCTTTCAGGGTTGACCTGGCTGACAACCACAAAAATCACCTGACCCGTTTTCACCGGATCACCAGCTTTCGGGGATTGTTCCAAAACGGTGTTGGCTTTTTCCTGACTGTAACGTAAGGCTCTTTTCTTGATTTTCAAACCAAGTTCAGTTAGTTCTTTTTCGCTTTGATTGAAGTCTTTTCCTACAATTTCAGGAACTTTAACTTCTTGCCCTTGTAACGAGAGATAAACCACGCCTAACAGACCGACCAGAAATGCGCCCGCTAAAGCAACTACTATAAACAATTTACCGATTGCCGAAGCACCTGATTTTATGAATCCCACTTTATTTATTTATCCTTAATAGACCGAAAGAATTAACTGGAAAGTTTAACATTTTTTTAGTTTATTTGACGAGTAGAAAGCAAATGAACAAAAAAAAATTTATACTTTTTTCAATACTGCAATAAAAAAACCATCCATCTCATCCCGTTGGGGGAAAGTTCTGGCAAAATTTTCTTTAAGTAAAAATTTTTGGTTTATTTTTGGCGAAATAATTTCAAAATCATTATTTTCTTCCAAAAAACTTGCTATAACTTGTTCGTTTTCCTCGGTTTCAAGCGAACAAGTTGAATAAATCAAAGAACCACCCTTTTTAAGGAGTTTTGATGCGTTAGAAAGTATTTTTAGTTGTTTGCAAGATAATTCGGCAAAATCATTTTGCTCCAGAAAGTAACGGATCTCCGGATTATGGCGGATCGTTCCTGTTCCTGAACAAGGGGCATCCACTAAAATTTTGTCAAAACAATTTTCCTGAAAAGGTAAAGCTTTTTCAGCGTCGTATTGAACTAATTGGACATTTTTTAATCCTTGTTTTTTGCAGGAGTTTTGGGCGATTTTTAACCTTTTAAAGTTAAAATCTCCGCCAAAAAAGTTTTGGTTTTGATTTTGAGTTGCAATCATTGAAAGTTTGCTTGCCGGGGCGCAACAGACATCCAAAAACTTCTCATTTGGTTGTAAATCAATTGTTTCAGCTACCAGTTGCGAACCTTTGTCCTGAAAATAGATTTCACCTTTTTTTGCCAATTCAAATAAAGATTGATTTTCAAAATTATTTATACTTTTTGCCGTTAAACGGTAATCCAAACTTGGGGTTTCATTATTTGCTTTTGCCAACTTTGCAGTTTCTTCAACTCCAAAATCGGCTATCCATTTTTCGATCAGCCAACGCGGATGAGAAGTTTGAATTGAAATCTCTTCAACTTTGTCAACAAAATTTAGGTCAACGTTTTTTTGTGAAATTTTTCGTAAAACGGCATTTACTAAGCCTTTTGCTGAGGTTTTTTTTGCTTTTTGAACCAGATTTACCGATTCGTTGATGGCAGAATAGGCAGGAATCCGGTCAAGAAAGCGGATTTGATAAATTCCCATTCGTAGAGAAATTTTGACTTCCCTATCCAATTTTTTTGAAATATATTGCTCAATAATTTTGTCAATCAAAATTTGATTTCGAAGAGTTCCAAGGGTTAATTCATGACAAAGTCCACGGTCTTTTTCGCTTAATTTTTCTTCGTAAAGAGGTAACAGTGCAGAAGAAAATGCTTTTTCAACTTCAATCCGATTGAGAATTTCAAAACTTGCTAAACGAGCGGGTGAAATATTCATTTTTTCTGTGGCGGATTGAGGGTTGTCGGGCGCAAATCTTCGCTTGAGCCTTGTTGCAAACTATGATTCAACGCAATCCGATCATCGAACACGAAACATTCACCTTCCCAAAGACTTTCATTTGGAGCCATTTCTTCCAAATATTTAAGAATGCCGCCCTCAAGTTGGTAAACCTCTTCAAAACCTTGCGCTTTCATATAAGGAGCAAATTTTTCACAACGAATTCCGCCGGTGCAAAACATTGCAATTTTTTTATGTTCCTGCGGATTAAAATTTTCCGCGACAAATTTTGGCAAATCGCTGAATTTTTCGATCTTTGGATTTATCGCACCTTTGAAAGTTCCGATTTCAAATTCGTAATCGTTGCGGGTATCTAATACGATTGTTTCTTTATCAGAAATTATGGAGTTCCAATCTTCAGATTTAGTATGAGTTCCCGCCCCTAACTCAATTTCAACCGGTTGACGCAGCATGACTATCTCCTTTTTGATTCGCACCTTTGCTTTCAAAAAGGGTTGCTGGCTGTGATAGGAACTTTTAAATTTCAAATTCGTTTCAAAAACTTCTTCCAGAATATTTATAAATTTTGAAATATTATCCGGTAGTCCCGAAATAGTTGAATTATAACCTTCTTCTGCAATCAAAATTGTTCCGAGAATTGAATTTTCTTCCATTGCTTCCTTGAGTTTAACTTTAATATACTCAAGATTTGCAAGTCTTTTGAACTCGTAAAATGTGATAATCTGGTATTCCATAAAATTTTAATATTAACCCAAATGTTCACCCATTTGCATCTTGACTCCATTCAAAAAATCTCTGGTTTTCATCCGGTTTTTGCCTTCAAGCTGTAATTCTTCAATTTGCAGCATTGAATTTTCACCGCAACTGACAAGTAATAAATCACCCTTGGCGTGCAAAATATCTCCAACCGGAATTTCGTCGCGCTCCAATTTTGAGACTTTTGCTTTCCAGATGGTAAGTTTTTTGCCCTGATAAAAACTGTATGAAGTTGGAAATGGTTGAAAACCTCTAACTTGATTGGAAATCTGTGTGGCACTTAAGTTCCAATTTATCAAACCATTTTCTTTTCTCATAATTGGAGCAAAAGTAGCAATTTCGTGATTTTGTGGAATGGATGCCAGTCGGTCTAAATGTTTTAGAGTATCCGAAAGCAAATCTGCACCAATAAAAGAAAGTCTTTGCATCAATTCAACTGAATTTTCATCACTTCCGATTGCAGTTTCCTTTTGCAATAGAATATCGCCTGTATCCAAACCGACATCCATTTTCATGGTGGTCACTCCGGTTTTAGTTTCACCATTAACGATTGCCCAATTTACCGGTGCAGCTCCACGATATGCGGGCAAAAGCGAAAAATGAACGTTTAGACACCCTTTTGGGAAAGACCTCAAAAATGATTCGGGCAGAATTCTTCCATAAGCCACAACCACAGCAATATCAGCTTTTGCCGACTGAAAAAGTTGTAAAGTTTCTTCGGTTTTGATTTTGTTTGGCTGAAAAGTCGGTAGGTTATATTTCAAGGCACATTCTTTGACAGGTGGAGCAGTAAGTTTATTTCCGCGTCCTGAAGGACGGTCAGGCTGAGTCCAAACTGCAACAATTTCGTGCCCATCCGCAATTATTTTTTCCAAACTTGGAACTGCTGCTTGAGGAGTTCCCATAAAAACAATTTTCATAAAAAAACTTTTCTTATTCTAACATTTATTTTTCCTTTTTTGGGAGATTTTGGAAGTCCGCGAAATTACATTTTTAGTATGTTTTGTTTTGAACTTCAGATTAAAAGGCAAAAATAAGGAATTTAGCTTTTACTTTTTATTTTTTCAGTCGTAAAGCATCCGCCATAACATAAAAAGTCCAATTTTCCTCCATTGAACCTCTGATTAAATAAGCATTTACTCCGGTTGCATAAATTGCCACGTCTTCCCCGCCGTGCGTTTCATCAGAAAGCGGAATAACCGCTTCTTGTTTATAATCCGGATTTGTAACTTCCGATTGGGTTAATTTTGGACGCTCCCCTCCTCTCGCACCTTTTCCGTTTGCATAATTCAAAGTGGTATAAGGTTTTCCGTTTTTGTCAGTTCGTGGCTTTTCTTCCAGCATCCCTTTTCCGTCCACTTCCTGCGTCAGACCCAAAATATTGTTGCCGCGAATCGGATAGCCGCCCATATTGAAAGTATGTGAATGGTCGGCTGTTACAACGATTAGGGTTTCATCTAAATTAACTTTGCTCAATGCAGTTCGAACTGCATTTGATAGTTCAATTGTTTCCGTTAATGCACGAAAAGCATTTCCATCGTGGTGGGCATGGTCAATTCGTCCTCCTTCAACCATCAAAAAGAATCCTTTTTTGTTATTGGAAAGAATATCTATTGCTTTTGAGGTCATTTCAGAAAGGCTTGGTTCGCCAGCTTTGTCCTTTGGGCGGTCATGTTCATATTGCATATGGGAACGGTCAAAAAGACCAAGCAAATGTTTTGTTTTTCTGGAATCTATTTCGTCAAACCCTTTCTTATCAAAAATATAATTCGAATCTTTGTATTTGCTTATCCATTCTTTAGTTAAATTTCTGCCGTCCAATCGTTCACCTTTTTTGTCCGAATATTCAGGATCAATCTCGTCTTTTGGCAAGAATTTAGGACGACCGCCCCCCATTGCCACTTCCAAACCGTCTCCAAACGGAAATTCAATTAATTGTCGGGCAATATCGGGGAATTTTGCTATAAAAGCGTCTTTGGACCGGGTTGAAATATCGGCATCAGATTCCCAATCACGGTCGCAGGTATGGGCGTAACAGGCTCCCGGCGTAGCGTGGGTAAGTCTGGCAGTCGTCACAACTCCCGTCGAAAGCCCTTTCATTTCAGCCATTTCGAGCAAAGTTGTGGTTTCGTTTCCCTTAACGGTTTGGTAATCCCCGTGAACTACATTTTGATTTACCGAAAGCACACCCTCATCTGTTTTGATGCCTGAAATTATTGCCGACATCGTTGGGGCTGAATCCGAGGTTTGTTGATTTGTGGAATAAGTTTTGGAAAAAGCAGAAAATGGAAATTCTTCAAAGCTCAGCCTGTTTTCTTCACCGCTTTCACCACGCAATTGCCCTTCCAGAATTCGGGAGGCTGTCAGGGTCGTTATTCCCATTCCGTCACCGATAAATAAAATTACATTTTTCGCCTTTCCTTTTCTGATTTTAACTTTTTTGGCTTGTTCAATTGCGTTCCAGCCATCTCTGGACCAGGTTTCGGGCGTTTCAACCCTCTTTACGGGGAATTGGTTTGTTTGTGCAAATGTTGTGATGAGTAAAGTAACCGATATTAAGATGCAAAAAAATTTGTTATTTAGGTTTTTCATATTTTTTTCAGAAAATTGTATGGCAAATCCCTTTTAAATTAAAACGGCGTAGAATGATTTAGAATTCCGCGCCGCAAAATTTAAGAATTTTTTTGATTAATATGCACAATGGTAATTTGAGGCTTCTAACGCTCGCTCCCATTTTCCATTAACCCGTTGGTATGCGTTAAATCCCGCTCCTTCAAAAGATTGGACGTAAGTAAAAACTTCCGCCACACCATCGTTGTTATAGTCCAAGATTTCTAATAAAAGTTCATGATAAACACCTGTATCAACATCTTTTAGGTCTTGACTCATCACTTCTTCCTTTTTCACAGTTCTGAATTCACTGTAATTCAAAGCATATTTATCAGTCCGTTTGTCCGCAATAAAAAATAATAAAGCACGTTCATTGGCTGCGTTTGCAACCCAATAAGTTCCAACAAATTCAATTTTTCCATCACCGTCAACATCTAAAGCGGTTAGATTATGAGAACGAAGTGCTTTAGCATTTACTTTGTTCTTAGAAAATTCGGTCACAACTAATTTTTCAATTTCAGTTCGCTCTGCAGGGGTTGGAAGCCGACGGACTCCCGAACCTGTTTTTGTCAGTTTGATATTAGTAGCCAAAGCCATAACAAAACCTTTTAGTTTTGCAGCCCCTGATTTTGAAAAAACATCAGCCATATTCCGCGAACATTCGGCGTTCGGGTCACTTTTGACTACGGTTGAAGTTCCGGCAACTTTACCGCCGAATATCAGGCTATAAACGGTTTTTGGCTTGTAATAAGTTGCATTGAAAGCCTTTATAATTTTTTCATCATCGCCGCCGCTAACGGTTTGAATCAGTTTTCCGTTTTCAACTTTGGCAATAGGCTCTAAAGTTTTTCCATCGTTCAAAACAGCAAAAATCGCTTGATTTTTTGCCGATTGGGCAAAAATTCCGCCCGTCAAGGTCAAAATAAGACCCCAAAATAGAATAGTTTTCTTCATTTTTTTTTGTTTTTCTCCAATTAAATGTTTCCAATGATTTGTGTCCGTAACCAGGCGCGAGCCAAATTCCAATCGCGCAAAACCGTATTAACGTGAACATCTAAAACTTTTGCAATTTCTTCGTTGCTCAAGCCGCCAAAGAATCTTAATTCAACGACTTGACTGCGCCTTTTGTCAATTTTAGCCAGCTCGGTTAATGCTTCATCAAGTGCAATCATTTCCGCCGGTTTTTCTTTAACAAAAACAAACGCGTCATCCAATGAGATTTTTTCAGCCGTTCCGCCACGCTTTTCGGCTTTGTAACTGCGCGCATAATCAACCAAAATCCGCCGCATTAGATTCGCCGCCATCGCAAAAAAATGTCCGCGATTTTGCCATTGAGTTTCTTGTTCCACCAATTTTAAAAAAGCTTCGTGAACTAATGCGGTCGGTTGCAAAGTGTGTCCTTCCCGTTCACCTTTCAAATAATGAGCCGCCAAACGGCGTAATTCGGCATAAACCAAAGGAATTAATTCTTCCGCTGCCCCAATTTTTCCCTCATTCAGATTTTGTAATAACCGCGTAACTTCTCGCTGTTCTTCGGTTTGATGACTCATTTTTTAGAGATTTTACCGTTATTTGAAAAAAAATAAAATTTTTTTTGGATTGTGTTGTGTTTTTCACTAAATAATTTCGCGTAATGGGGCAAGAACAAATTTACAAACTAACTTTTCGAGGATAAAACAATGACAATAGCCCCAAATTCGAATAAAAGAACTCCCATTTTACAACGTATTGCAAATGGTGAAGCTGATGCCTTTCAAGATTTTATAAATGCCTATGGAAATCTGGTCTGGTCTATTGCCAAAAAATTTGCTCACAATAATGAGGATGCTGAGGATGCCGTGCAAGAGGTGTTTATGGAAATTTGGCAAAATGCCGGTCGATTTGACGAAACAAAAGCGAGCGAGGTTACATTTATTTCCCTGATTGCCCGCCGTCGGTTAATTGACCGGGTGCGAAAAGTCTATCGGCAGCCTAATTTTCAATCAATTGATGATATTTTTGAATTTCAACCAAACGTTTTTGAAAATGAAATAATAACCAATCTTGATGCCAGACAAATTGTCAGTGCAATGAAACAAGTCAGACCGGAGCAGCGGGAACTAATGATTTTGACTATATTTGAAGGAATGTCTCATGGAGAAATCGCGGAAAAGACTAATATTCCACTAGGAACGGTAAAAACTCATATTCGTCGCGGCTTTGAAAGTGTTCGTAAAATAATGAGCCGGAATTCCATCCAATCACAGCAAATGTTAACCGCTTAGGGCAAACTTCTTCCAATCAATAAATTCAAAATTCTTATAAAAAATTTATTTTCGCGGGTTGATCATCAACTCGCTTTTTCATTTGAAACCAATTTATACTGAGTGCGTATTTTGTTTTGAGGTTCAAATGGCGCAAAATTCTTTCATTTTCGGGTCCGTCAGAATTTTGGTAGAAATGTTCAAAATCGCTTTGAGCAGCCTTCGAGCCAATAAATTACGAACCATTTTAACTTTACTTGGAATAATTGTAGGTGTTTCAGCGGTTATTGCTGTGGTAACTATTATCAATGGTTTGGATCAAACCGTTGCCTCAACTTTTTCCGCTCAAGGTTCCACCGTTTTTACTGTTTCCAAACGACCAATGGTCATTACATCACGCGAAGATCTGATAAAATTTAATAAACGAAAGGATGTAACAAAACAGGATTTGGAAGCAATTCAAAGACTTTGCACTCTCTGTTGGCGAATCGGATATTCGGTAACCGGAAGAACTACCCTCAAAGGCGGCGATAATGTTTCCGAAAATGTTCCCGGGCAAGGTGTAACACTTTCGATGTTTGATATTAATGCCTATACTCTCGAAGCCGGAAGACTATGGACAACCGAAGAAGGAAACGCCGGACAAAATGTTGTAGTTATCGGGGCTGATATTTTGAAAAACGTCCTCAATGACATTCCGGCAGAAAGAGCCATCGGAAAAACAATTCGGGTTAATGGAATCGAATTTCGGGTTATCGGAACAATTACACCGATGGGAAGCGTCCTTGGCGCTTCACGCGATAATTTTGTAATGTTCCCAGTTCCGGTTGGCGAGAGAATGTTTGGTTCGCACGAATCATTGGTTATTAATATTCAGGTCCAAAATTCTTCCTTTTTTGATGATGCCAAGGAGCAAGTTACTAGCATAATGAGAAATCGTCGGGGCAAAGTTACAATTATCAACGCTCAGGGCGAAACCGAAGAAGATCAAGGGTTTAGCGTTGAATCCCAGGACGTTTTTATCGGGCTTTACAAAAGTGCAACCGATAATATTTATCTGGTTACCATTGGTGTGGCTGCAATTTCTTTGGTTGTTGGCGGGATTGTGGTAATGAATATTATGCTTGTTTCCGTAACCGAAAGAACGAAAGAAGTCGGTTTACGGAAAGCGGTTGGTGCGACTCAAAGGGATATTCTACTGCAATTTTTGATTGAAGCCTTAACCGTAACCGCAATTGGTGGAACAATTGGAGTTTTTACCGGTTTTGCGCTGGCGTTTTTGATTTCGTTGGCGATTGGTTTTCCGATGCAGACAAGTATCAATGCCGCAATTTTAGGGGTTGGTGTTTCTTCGATTGTTGGAATTATCAGCGGTTTGTATCCTGCTTGGCGTGCTTCTAAATTAGTTCCGATTGAGGCTTTGAGAAAAGAATGAATATTGATTCCCTAAGAGAAGCCGCTGTGATGGCTTTTGATACTGTTCGTGAAAATAAATTGCGTTCTGGTCTTACTATTTTAGGTGTGACGGTTGGGGTTGTGACCGTAATGTTTATGGTTTCGATTATTAAAGGGTTAAATCGTTCTTTTGCATCGCAACTTGAATCACTCGGTTCCAACACAATTTTTGTGGCAAAATTTTCGCCAAGTTTCGGTAAACCACCGGGGCAGGAAGAAAGAATGCGAAAGGAATTAACCTTAGCTGATGCCGAGGCATTACGAGCTGATTGTCCTTCTTTAATTGGAGTTGCCCCAATTCAACGTAAAATTTCCGAAATTGTTAGATACAAAGAGAAACAATCCGATACACCGATTTTGTTTGGAGCCACCCCTGATTACGAATTTGTTCTTTCACAATACATCGGTTACGGACGATTTATCACTGATATAGATGTCCAAATGCGTTCAAATATTGTAGTTTTGGGTAGGGATGTGGTGAAATCACTTTTTCCTGAAGAGGATCCAATTGGAAAGGAAATTAAAATTGCGGGAAATACATTTACCGTTGTTGGCATAATGGGCGACCTTGGAACTTTTTTTGGTCAATCCCGTGATAATTCGGTTTTTATCCCAATTTCGACCTTTCAAAAATACTGGAAAACCGACGATTTCCCCGAAATAATTCTTTCGATAATTGTCCGTCCCAAAGACCGTGCTGCTGTTCCAAATGCCATTGATGAAATCACACAGGTTATGAGAAAACGTCGGAACGTCAAACCCGGCGAAAAAGATAATTTCGGAATTTCATCCCAGGATTCCCTGCTTGATATTTACAATCAATTAACAGGGGCAACATATTTGGTTTTAACCGCTGTTTCCGCCGTCGCATTGATGATCGGTGGGATCGGAGTAATGAATATAATGTTGGTTTCGGTTACTGAACGAACCAAAGAAATCGGAATACGCAAAGCGGTCGGTGCAACTCAACTTAGCATTTTGTCGCAATTTTTGATTGAGGCGGTTTTTTTAACGGCAATCGGTGGATTAATCGGATTGGCGATCGGTGAAATTTCCAGTCTTTTAATGAACAAATATTCGCCCCTTCCTGCTTACATTCCATGGTGGGCAATTGTAATTGGGGTTGGAGTTTCCGCCGGAGTTGGGATAGTTTTCGGGCTTTATCCAGCATGGAAAGCCGCCCGGTTAAACCCAATTGATGCACTTAGATACGAATAAATGTAACGAATTACAATGGGGAATATTGTAATTCGTTTTGTTTCCGATTACTGATTTAGAGCAAGAGTTGGATTGATCATTTTTTGAAATTGTGCGTTCTGCATTTCGTTTTTTGATTTTGCGATAAATGCTTCAACCTCCTCTAATTTCCGGGGCAATTTTTTGGTCATCCAATCCGTTCCCGTTTCTGTCACCAACATATCATCCTCAATCCGAACACCGATATTTTTATATTTTTCAAAAGCAGGTTTTACTTTTTCCTTAAAGACAGTCCATTCAGGAGTATTTGGAAAATAATTAAGTGCATCTTCACGGATATAGATACCCGGTTCATTCGTCATAACCATTCCGGGTTTAAATTTTGCTCCGTAATTGCCCACATCATGAACATTCATCCCCAACCAATGCCCCCATCCGTGCATATACCAGATCGCAAATTGGCTGGAATTTTTGTCGGTAATTAATCCAAGTCTAAATAAACCGTCTTTTATTACTTGTTCGGCAGCCTGACTTGGTGCTCCCATTGAAACACCGGGTTTGATAGCTCTTGCAGCGGCTTCCTGCGCTTCATAAACAATTTGATAAATTTCGGCTTGTTCCTTGGTAAATTTGCCATTGACCGGGAAAGTTCGCGTCACATCAGCAGTGTAATGTTCATATTCTGCGCCAACATCCATTAATAGCAAAGAGCCTGCTTTAACGGGACTTTGGGATTCTTCATAATGCAAAGTCGTAGCGTTTGGACCGCAGCCGACAATCGAAGGATACCCCCAATAATCGGCATTTCGACGGCGGAAAGTATATTCGACCTCCGCTTGAACTTCATATTCCCAACTGGCTTTGGAAGCCATTGCCATTGACCGCATATGTGCTTCGGTAGAAATATCAATTGCGTGTTGTAAAAGTTTTAATTCGTAAGGTGATTTGACCATCCGCAAATCTTCAAAAATTGGACGGGCATTTTCAATTTTGTAGCCCGTTACACCCTTTGAGAAATTCCATTCTTTGCTGAACTCCGCCATTCCTTCTCCGTCAAATTCAGCTTCGGGGACGAGCAAATAAAGGCTTTCGGCAGTATTTGAAATATTAACCCCGCCTTTTGAAACAAAGGCTTTTTTGTCCTTAACAGTTTGTAGAAAGGCTGCTAATTCCGAGGAATCAATGATCGTTTTTATACCCGAAATTCTTGTAGCATCTTCATTGGAATACATTTTCCCGTTCCAGGTTTCGGCTTGCGGATTTCGTTTAGGTAAAAATAAATATTCCGAGGTGGAAGCTCCGTTTTTAACCAGAACCAGAGTTGAACCATTTTGCTTTAAATTGGTCAAATAATAATGGTTATTTTCCTGTCGATAGTAAAAATCAACATCCCCGGCATAATTACGAGGAGTTGCGCTCCACATGATCAAAATACTGTTTGGTGACATTTTTTCCAAAACAGAGGCACGCCTTTTTGCTAACTCAGCCTGTCTTTCCGCGTCCGTAAATTTGGGAGCAGGTGGGGTTACAATTATTGAGCCGGGGTCGTTTGGTAATATTGTCAGTGAAAAACAAACCACAATTAGCATTAAAAAAATGGGTCTTCTCATTTAATTTCCTCAAATCTAATTTACTAGTTTAAAAACTTAATTATTATTTGGTCGCGTTTCCAATTAGGTTCGACTCACATACCCACAAAATGTAGTTTTAACCAATCTGGGTTTTATTTTATCTCAAATTGAGTATCCTGAGTAGCAATATTCCCTGAAAAATCAGTCACTAAAACCCTCAAAATATAATCTCCCTTTTCATAATTACTCAGGTCTAAAAAATTCTCTTTGCCAAAATCGCCGCTTACTTCATTGGTTACAATATAATCAAAAATTGTTTCCGGCGTGTAACCTGATTTACTGCCCTTGGCATAAACTAAATTAACAAAATTGCTGTCCGGCATTTTTTCAAAAGAAATACTCCATTTTGGTTCAAAAAGAGGGGATTTTTCATCTTTCAAAACCTGGTAACCAACCTTATAAACTCCTAACCGCCGCCGCTCAGGATTCCCATCCATTCGGTCAAAAGCTTGAGCCGTGACCCGTATTTTACCTTGTAAATTGATACGCGAATTTTTCTTTTCAGTTTCAATTGGTTGCCAGTTTTCATTAAATATCGAGACTTTTTCGATTTTTGGTGCTATTGAATCCTTGAAATTCGGCAGAATCAGCGCGTCTAAGGCATTCATTTCAGCACCTGTTCTCCCTGCAATTAAATGGACGTGATTGAACGCGTTAAGCGTTCCAACTGAATCTCCAGCCTCAAATTTCGTTCCTCGGGGGACTCTCACATCTGTAAATTTCCCGGTATTATCTAGATCAAATTGAAACCTGTCATCACTAAAAGTTTTCTCGTCCTTGTCGCGCCCTAACCGCAAATGAATGTAGCCGATCGTTGGCAATCGTATAAGTTCGCGTAATCCGCCAAAATTCTCAACCGCAATCGGCTCCATTACTTTTTCGGAACGGATAAAATATGCCTTTTCACCGTAACCTCCCGCAATGTCTAAACCGTTATGAAACCAGGCTTGCTTTCCTTCCGTGATTTCACCCCGAATTTCGCCTAATGTTCCTGCAATATCCCGCTTTGCTTCCGGCGGATTGTAGGTCCATCGGGGTTGCTGCAAATTACGAAATTCTTCTGCTGTATATCTTAGCTTCGTAATTTCTTCCGGTTTAATTGTTTTACCTAAATTTTCATTGGTCAGTATCCGAACCAATTGATTATCGGAATCAGCAACCCAAATATTTCCGGCGTTATCAGACGCAATACCGCTTGGGCGGTTGAATTGTGAGATAAAAATTTTTCCATCATTCAAACCACGCTTTTGAGCGGTAATAGTTTCAACAATTGGAAAAGTTCTTCGACCGATAACTCTGATCGAATTTCCATCGGTCACATAAATAATTCCATTTTCATTCACGGTAATTTGAGTCGGTTCGACGAATTTAGAGGATAAAAGAAATCCATCAACCGAATCCTGTTCACCAGTTCCGGCTAAAGTTGTGGTTTTTCCATCCCTTTCGATTCTTCTTAAACGTCTGTTCCCTGTATCGGCGATTATCAGACTAGAATCAGTCAATAGGGCAATTCCGCAAGGCGTATCAAATTTTGCTTCGGTTGCATTTCCATCAGAAAACCCTCTGGTGCTGCCCGCAATCGTTGAAACTTTTCCGTTTTCGATCAAACGAATTTTGTCGTTGTAAGTATCGGTAACGAAGATCTTTCCATCATTTGAAACTGAAACCCCAATTGGTGCATTGAATAAGGCTTTTAAACTTTCCCCATCGGCAAATCCATGTTTGTTTTCTACTCCGGCAATTAACGTTACCTCATTATTTACAATATTTAACCGTTTAATTGTATGAGTGCCTGAATCTGCAATAATTAAAGTTTCATCCTTGTCAAAAGCCATGCCCGACGGTGTATTAAATTTATCGGAAACTAAATCAAATTTTCCTTCACGCGAAACACGAAAGATTTTGCCCGCATCTCCATCTGAAACATAAACAGAACCCTTTTTATCCACCGCAATTCCGAAAGGTTCTCCAAATTCACGATTTAACCCGGCTACAGTTGTAGTTTGAAAAGGAAGCAATTTTATTTTTTGAGTATTTTGGCAACCCGAAAAGCAAAAAACAGCCAAAATCAGTAGATAAATTAATTTGTTGAATGAAATTGATTTTGATAACATCTGAACTATCGTAAAATGTTTTGAAATAAACGTAAAATTCAGCTTTCTGAGATTTACAAAATCTGAATTTTTGTTAATATTTCGTAGCCCCCAATTTTATCAGCAAATAGGAGAATTTTATGTTTGGATTAGACCAACTTTTGGGACAAGATCAAGGTGATCAAGCCCTTCAACAAATTAGCAATCAAGTCGGTGCGGAACCAAGCTTGGTAAATAGTGCTATTCAAATGGCTTTGCCGGCGATTTTAGGCGGCTTGGCAAATAATGCTTCAACACCCGAAGGGGCAGAAAGTTTGAATAACGCTTTGGATCAACATGACGGAAGCATTTTAGATAATCTGGGTGGCTTAGGAAGTATGATTTTCGGAGGCGGTCAACAAACTGCACCTCCGCCGCAAACTAATGCGGGAGGAATTTTAGGACATATTTTCGGCAACAGCCAAGGTCAAGTTGCTCAGCAGGTTAGCCAACAAACTGGTTTAGGAACAAGTCAGGTTGCTCAAATTTTAATGATGCTTGCCCCGATCGTAATGGGTTATTTAGGTCAGCAAAAACAATCTCAGGGATTAGATGCAGGCAGCTTGGGCGGATTGTTAGGCGGATTAATGGGCGGCGGTCAACAGCAAGCAAGTGCTGGAAATCCAATGTTGAATATTCTTGGTAATTTATTGGATTCCGACCACGACGGCAGCGCAGTTGATGACATTGCTTCAATGGCTTTCAAAAATATTCTGGGCGGAAAATAAATTTATTTAAAAAATTGAGATATTAACCAAATTATTTTGGTTTAATTGAAAGAAGACGATCAAATGGTCGTCTTTTTTTCTTGACTCAAATCAACCTTAGAATCCGCGTTTAGTTTATTAGGGAAACTTTTTTTTAAAAAAGTTCCGATGTCATAAAATTAATTATGGCGGTGTTTTAAATTGTGAAACAAGAATTTCTTTAATTCGTAGGGTTTTCAAGCTACAATTTCAATTATCGGAGAATTTCTAAATTAATAAATCAAGGACAAATATGAAATTTAAATTATTTATACGTCAATCTTTGGCGTTATTTTTGGCAATTTTGTTCAGTTTTTCGAGTATGGTTAATGCTCGTCCATTAATCAAAAAACCATTTGATGACGACAAACAAACAAAAATCAAATTACCACCTGTGAATTGGATTCGCAGCCGCACAATTGATGTCAAACATATCTTAATAGACTTAAAGTTTGATTGGGAAAAAGAACAAGCTTATGGAACTTCAACCATAACCGTTGCCCCTTTTAATGACACAAATAAGATTTATTTGGATGCTGCCTATATGACCATCAGTGCGGTTACTTTGGCAAATGGAGCTGCCCTCAAATACGATTATAAAGGAAAGGATTCGGACAATAATCTCGAAATCACTCTGGATCGTGTTTATAAAAATGGGGAAGATGTCACCGTAAAAGTCACATATAGAACAAATTATGTAAATACGGCTGATGCCGATACGGCAATTGGCAGCTTTGGACGCGGACTTCGTTTTATCAAACCAACTGCCGATAATCCGAACAAACCCTATCAAATATGGTCTCAGGGTGAAACTGAGTTTAACCGCTACTGGTTTCCTTCGTATGACTCGCCGAATGATTTCCGCACAACCGAATTAAAAGCCACCGTTGATAAAAAATACACCGTCGTTTCCAATGGAAAATTGATTGATAAAAAAGATAACGGTGATGGCAGCGTAACTTTTGACTGGAAAATGGATATTCCTTATTCAAATTATTTATCTTCAATCGTGGTTGCGGAATACGCCGAAGTAAAAAGCGGTGAATATGCCGGAATTCCAATAATTGCCTACGGTTATAAAAATGAAACCAAAGAGGTTTATGAAACCACTAAATCTGTTCCCGATATGGTCAAATTTTTCTCTGAAAAGACCGGTGTAAAATATGCCTACCCCAAATACTCACAAGCTATGGTTGAAGAGTTTGGCGGCGGAATGGAGAACATTTCGGCAACGACTCAAATCGAAGAAATGATCGTCAACGAAAAAGAAATGGTTGACGGTGACAGTAATTCCCTTCAGGCTCACGAGTTGGCGCACCAATGGTTTGGCGATTATGTTACCTGTCGTGATTGGGGACAAATTTGGCTGAATGAATCTTTTGCTACCTATTTTGATGCACTTTACAACGAACATTCCAAGGGTCACGAAGATTTTCTTTATAACAACATTCGCTCTAACCAAAATACCTACTACGGAGATTGGGCACAGGGCATCCGTCGCCCGATTGTTACTAAATATTATGCAAACAAAGATGCAATGTTTGATAACTATGCCTATCCCCGTGGGGCAGATGTGCTGCATATGCTCCGTAAACATCTAGGCGAAGAAAATTGGTGGAAGGCAATCAATCATTACCTTACTTCAAATGCCCATAAACCGGTTTCAACCGAAAATCTACGGATCGCCATCGAAGAAGCCACTGGCGAATCTATGGATTGGTTTTTCGACCAATGGCTTTACAAAATGGGGCATCCGGTTTTTGAAGTTTCAAAAAACTATTCCAACGGAAAACTGACCTTGACCGTCAAGCAAACACAAAAAATTGATCCAAACAACGAATTTCCGCAAGCTGAGTTTTTCCAAGGCAAAATGGATATTGAAGTTGACGGTAAAATAGAACAAATTTGGATCAAACCCCAAACAGAAAATGTTTATTCCTTTGATGTTGCCGCCGAACCGAAATTGGTAAATTTTGACTTTGAAAGCACTTGGCTAAAAGAAGTTAAATTTAACAAATCGGTTGATGAACTGATTTATCAAATGACCAATGACAAGGACGTTTTGGCTCGCCGTTCCGCCGGAGCAGAATTGGCAGCAACCTATAAAAAAGCCGAAACCTCTGCTACTGATAAAGATAAAATAATGTCTACCCTCAGAAATGTGGCAGCAAATGATAAATTCTGGCGTGTTCGTCGAGGAATTTTGTCCGAAATCGGGATAATTTTTACTCCGCAAGGTCAAAATCAAGCAAATGTTGCGGTAAAATTTGATGATGCAACAGCTGCTGCTTTTCTCAAAGCAACTAAAGATGAAAGTTCTCAGGCACGTGCCGATGCAATTGCATTTTTAGGAAATACCAGAGACGTTAAATATGAAAATGTTTATCTGGAAGGCTTAAATGATAAAAGTAACCGAGTTAATGGCGAATCCGCTCTTGCTTTGGCGAAAACTAAAAGTCCAAAGGCATTTGATGCTCTGGTCAAAATGGTTAATACCGATTCCTGGCATCAAAATTCACGAATTCAGGGTTTACAAGGTCTAGCCGAATTAGGAGATAAACGTGCACTTGATTTAGGGCTAAAATATGCCAACGATAAAAATCAACCGGCACAGGTTCGCACCAATGCCCTTGGTATCATCGGGTCGATAGGAAAAGGTGATCCCCGCGCTTATCCTTTGATTTTTGAAAATTTCAAAAAAGCATTGGATGCCAATAATTTTAATTCGATATTCACTTTGACTCGAGCTTTTATAAGTCTAGCCGATCCGCGTGGACAAGAAGCTTTTGATTTGCTCAAAAATAAATTCAAGGATAATCCGAATATAATTGGATTTGTTAATCAATTAGAAGGTCAATTCAAAGAAGCTATCAAGAAATAAATCAGCTTTAAAAATAAGAAACACACTCCTTAACAAAAGTTTTGGAGTGTGTTTCTTATTGTCGCAAAACTTAATTTTTCAATTGTTTTAACATCAAACCTTTTTCACCAACCGCCCAACTTACTTTTTTATCGGTAAAAAGTCCGTAAAGTGACTCCGTTGTCTGAGTATTGATCTTTGTCCAACTTTTTCCCTTATCTTCGGTGCGTAAAATTGTGCCACCAACGCCAACAATATAACCTTGTTTGTCATTAATGAAATTCACCCGAAAGAATTTTTTGTTAACCGGACTGGCAATTTTTTCCCAAGTTGCGCCGCCGTTTTCAGTTCGTAAAATTGTGCCTCTTCCCCCAACGACCACTCCGTTATTTGAATCCCGAAAATCAACATTGGATAAACTTACATCCACCCCGGAATTTTGTTTTGCCCAGGTTTGTCCGCCGTCTTTGGAAAATAAAATAGTTCCCTTATCTCCTACGATCCAACCAGTTTCATCGTTTACAAAATCTACATGAAAAAGTTCTATTTTCCCTGATGGAACAGTCACTTTTGTCCAGGTTTCCCCACTGTCCTGGGTTTGTAAAACCAAACCGTCAATGACTTCTTCATCCTGATTGTTAATTGAACCTACGATCCAGCCTTTTTTCTTTCCACTAAATCGAACACTTAAAAATTCAGGAATTCGTCCGCTAAAATCAATTGATTTGATAGCCTGATTTTCCCGCCAACTTTTACCACCGTCATTAGTTATAAAAATATGTTTTCCAACTAATAAATAGCCATTGTCTTCATTACGAAAATAAATTTCATTTACATTATCATTGGTATTTAACGGCTGTTTCGTCCAGGTTTGTCCACCGTCATTTGTAAAAGCAAAAACCCCACCATCACCGCCAATAAACCCTTTTTCCTGATTAGTAAAATAAACCGAAACTAAATCGGTTGAAAAAAACCGAAAAACCGGGCTCCAATTGTTTTGAGCGGGAACATTTTGTCCAAAAACAATCAAAACAATCGAAAAAAAGGCAATCTTAAAACCAAAAGATTTGAATAACCTCATATTTCTCCTTAAACAAAAAATGGGGACATTTAACCAATACATTAAACTTTCTTTGGTCAAATGTCACCCGTTAGATGTTAAATTCTAAGAACGGTTTACTTAATTATTCGATAAACCTTTCCTTTCCAAACGACAACTACTTGTTCCCCAAGCGAGAAATATTGAGCTAAATCTTTTTCTTTGGAAATCAAATCAAAGAATTCGTTTGAGGCAAATTTAAGTTTAACTTCCGGCAATTTCGCATCTTCCTTGAATTCGCCATCAATCCAGATTTGGTTTTCCATATAAAAGGTTTTAGTTCCAATCTTTTGAACGTTGCTCGCTTTCAGGATTTCATCGTCTTCTGCAGTTATTTTTTCAGCTTCTTTCTTAGCTTTTTGTTCCTTGCTAGATTTGACAGCCTCTTCACCGCTCACTATATATCCGGAATTCGGATCGCTCATTGAAGGTCTCGGAGTTGCCTTTGGTTTAGGAGCATTCCCTCTTCCTGAACCTTGTCCAACTATTCCATCAATCGTAGGGCTTTCATTCCTCAAAACCCTATCCTTGTCGGCTCGTGCTTGCATTGGCAAATCAACTACTTGTCGGTTATTTATATTATTTCCAACACTTCCATCCGTTGCCAAATACGAAGTATAAGGAGTGACTATTCCGTAACGAGTGCCCAAATCAACAATTTCATCACGAACTTCTTTGGTTTCACCATTTGCCCGAATTTGATCAATTAACCAACCAACTCTTCGGGTTGCCCACAAACGTGGGAGAAAATTGTTGTCTTCGGCACGAAGCGGAAATGCCAGATTGTCATAATTGAAAGTGCGAACTTCCTTTCCGTTTTTGCCGGTTAATTTGAGCGTGATGCTTTTTAAATCTGCTTCATTTTTATACCGACCGATCATCGTCAATTGAGTTCCACGGAAAATATCAGGAGTTTTTCGCGGATAAATCAATTCAGTTTTCACACTACCGAAATCTAAATCCAATCCGGTTAAAACCGGCGAATTTACTTTGGTGAAAAAATTTCCAACCTTCACCTCCAAATCTTCCTTCGGTTCGACATAATCTGCCGTTCCCGAATTTTCCTCGGCGATTTTATCAAGCAGTTTAGTGTTGACATCATAACCAACCCCAAAGGTAAAAAGCCGCAATCCGTCTACTTTTATTTCCTGTGAATTTTTGATGATTTTTTCGACATTCGTCTCGCCAACGGTCGGTAAACCGTCGGTCATGAAAACAAGCAATTTCGGACGGTCTGAGCTATCAAATTGTTTAAGAGCGGCGCGGAGTGCATCATTAATATTTGTTCCACCTGTTGGAGTTAGCTTTTTAACAAAGTCTTCGCCGCGTTTCCGTCCATCGGAATTAGCGGAAATTAAACCGCTTTCCATCAAATGCTCTTCCCCTGCAAAATTTATGACATTGAACCTGTCGCCATCACGCAAATTTTTGATGCCGAATAACAATGCCGCGCGGGCTTTTTCCATTTTGCCTTCATCTGCCATTGAACCTGATGTATCAAGCACAAAAACAATGTCTTTGGCGGCAATTTCAGAATCTAAAACTTTATCTTTTGGCGAAAGCAGGAGCAGAAAATAACCGTCTTTACCGGGTTCACGGTAAGTTACCAGGGACATACCGAAATCGTTATTGGAAAGACCGTAAAACAATTGGAAATCCTGATCTTTCCCGTTTGATTCAAACGTCATTGTGGCTTTGTTTTCGCCTGTGTGATTGATGTCAATGTTATGAGTCGGAGAATAAATATTGCGTAAGGCTTGCGGTGCTGCAATTTCAATTTTACCTGAAACTGTTCCAACTTTGTCAGGACGTTTTTTCCCCTGATAATCCACATTGCTCATCATGGGCACAGGTTGATTGATTGCCCAAGCCCGATTCCCTGTTCCGAGTGGGTAACGATAAGCCACCGTTCCCGATTCGGCTTTCAAAACCTGCGAATAACTTAGTTCTAATTTTTTATCGGAGTTTGGCGGAATTGGGAAAATCGAGGCTTGAAAAAGGTCTTTTCCGGCATATTCAAGCAAGCCCGGATCCCGTTGACGGCGAACAATTTCATCATAAATCCTTCGTGCTTCCTCGCGGCTTCGCACTTCACCAACGAGTTTTTTTCCATTTTCCCAAATTGCAAATTCTACGATCGAGGCATTCTCCGGAATTGGGAAAAAATAAGTTCCTTCAAGGGTGTAAGGTGTGTCATTGCGAAAGACTTGTTCAACGTGGGTAGTGGCAACTTGCCCGTTGATCTTGACATCCACATTTATAGATTTAATCGGCAAAATGTTCGGAACCGGAACAGGGCGCGGTCGCGGAATCGGTTGACAAGGGCGAATATCGCAAACAATCGGCACAACCGTTCCTTGTGCATTTGTCGAAATAAAAGCAAAAATGCCTATCAAGATGGTAAAGAACAAACTCGTAATATGCTTAATTTTCATCATTTAACCTCATAAATCACGCGGAGAAGAATTTCGCGTTTATTTGTTTGACGTTATAAGGAACGAGGTTAGTTGCTCTAACTTGCAGAAATAATTTGAAAAAGTTTAAAGGTGAAAGAATGAAAAAGGTAAATGTTTGCAAAAACCCAAACTTTTTCACTTTTTACCTTTTTCACTTTCCAATTCTTTAAAACCATCTCGGTCATAGACCTCATTTTTTTCAGTTTTATCCGAAAGCAAATCGCCGGTAAATAATTCCACAACATTTTTTGCTGTTCCAATTACCGGAATCGCATCCAATCCTGAATTGATAACGCCTTTGACCACGCCTTTTTTCTTGATGTCATAACCAACTAAACCCACAGTCAAAATTCCGCCGATAACCGGAACAGCTTTTCCGATTCTTTTGACCACATGCCAACCGCCTGCTTCCACGGCTTTTCTTTTCAGACTTTTTCTCTTTTTTTCCATAATCCTTTATTGCTACTTGCACGAATTAGATGCTAGAAAGCATACTTTTATTTTATCAGATTTTGTAAACCGCAAAATTATGACATTAAAAATCTCTAAACTTTCCAAAAGATTTAATAATAACTGGATTTTCCGCGATATTTCTCTAGAGGTGCAAAAAGGCGAAATCCTGGGAATCATCAGTGAAAACTCCCATGGTAAAACAACTTTGCTGAAACTGATCCATGGTTCAGAAACAGCGAATTCCGGTGAGATCAGCTTTAATGGTAAGGATTTAACTGCCACTAAAGAACGGGGATTTACCTTCACCAATAATCAAAATTCAAAGGGTTGGAAAAGCATTTTTGCTTCAAACGATTCGCAATTATCTGAAAGCCAAAAACAAATTGAAATTGTTGATCGTCAAATAGAAACCGCCAATTCAGTTTTATTACTTGATAATCCATTTTCAAACCTCGACCAATTTCAAAAAGCAAAACTCGTTGAAAAATTAAAATCCGTTGTCAAAGAAAAACAACTAACCGTAATCTTAACAACCAATTGCCAGGAGGAAGCATTTACCACTTGCGACAAAATCGCTGTCCTTTTCAATGGCTACCTTTCTCAAATTGCTTCCCCCCGTGAAATTTACGAAAATCCGGAAACTGTTGCCGTAGCGCGGGCTTTGGGACGCTGCAATCTAATTGTTTCCCGCCGAATAACCTTTAATAATGAGCCTGATTTGGAATTTCAGACTTTAGTCGGGGATCACCGGATTCGAATTGATAAAATTGAAAAGTCTGTAGTTGGAGCAATTACAAACAATGTTTCACTGGCAATCCGTCCTGAACATATTTCCATTTCTTTTGGTGCATCTTTTCCGGAAGATAATTTGTTAAAAGCCGAAATCGCAGAAATTGAATATCAAGGGGCAACTACACGGATTAAACTAAATGCCAATGGTCTGATTTTAGAAGCCTTGGTTTTGCGATTAGTCGGTTTAAATATCGGTGATGCGTGTATGGTTGGACTGCCGCGAGATAGAATTTTGGTTTTAAAAGATTAAGACTCAATTCTTCATCAACATTTCATTCAATTTTGCATTTATTATTTTTTCGTCTTTATTTTCAAACGACTTATCAATAAAAGCGATTTTCCCTTTTCTGTCAACAATTACCGTAACCCGATTATTATAACCGTTTGGGTTAAAGCTGTTATATTTCAATGAAATTGAGTAATCTGGATCATTTGCATAAATGATATTCCTAGTGTTCAAAAGCCTTTGCCAATTGTATAAAATTGCTTGGGTTGAGTTTGAAATTAGAATCTTTTTAGCCTCCTCTTTTGCCAAACTTTTCTTATCCAGCAAATCAATTTGAATGAAACATGAAGTTGATTGAATACTAAAAGGCGAGGACGAAGGAGAATTTAACAAAAGCCCCAAATCATTCTTTTTCAGAATTTGACCGCTGAAAGCCGCCGGATAAAAAGAAATCAACACGACCTTTCCCCGCAAATCCGAAAGTTTTTGACTTTCATTGATTGAAAAATCCGGCGCAGTTTCTCCGACTTTCAATTCTTTTATATCAGCTTTAATTTTTACATTTGAACCAATTCCGTTTAATTCTTTCAGTTTATTTTCCAGAGGTTTCAGATGTTCGCCTTGGGCACGGTATTTGTTGTCTATTAAGGTAATTGTGTTTGATGAATCCAGCAAAACCACCGTTGAATCGGCATTTTTTGAACTCGGTTTCGGAATGCCGAAAGTATCAAAATATTTTCCTCCTTCATCGTAAATTACATTCATCTTTCCGAAGATATTTTGCATACTTTGTGCAGCATTGACCTTATCCCTGACGATAAAAAAGATTTTGGTTTTTGGTAATTTTGGCAAATTATCAAAGGCAAGCTGACGGTCGAAATAGTAGTAAAATGATTGAGTTAGCATGCTTGCATACTCACAATCCTCGGTCAGAGATGGGATGAAAACAATAATTGTATTGTCGGTCGGAGTATTTTCGGTAGTAATTTTCTCCAGCGGAAACTTTTGACCAACTTCCAAAGAATCTGCATTTACTGCAAAAGCTGAAAAGAAAACAAAAATTAATAAACTAAATAATCTTTTCATCAATAAACTCCTTTTAAGTTTGAAGCTTTAGCTTCCCGCAAAAGTTGCTTTTTCACCAAATAAACTTTCGTGAATTCCGATCGCTGCTTTTTTGCCCATTTGGGCGGCATCAACTGCCTCAGCGCCGCCATTGACGCAATCGCCCCCCGCAAAAACTTTTGGATTGGAGGTTTGCATTGATTCATTGACGGCAACGCGACCTTTTTCGTCTAAATTTAATCCAAGCTGATGCAAAAATTCGATTTGTTTTTGCTGACCAATGGCTTTGATTACCAAATCACAAGCTATTTCGACTTCTGTTCCATCAACTTTTTTGCACTTTAAACCTGTTACATTTCCGGTTCCTAAAATTTCGATCGGCGTGTGCTGCCAAGCAAATTCAATCGCGTCGGATTTTGCCAAATCAATTTCGTAATCGTAAGCCGGGGCATCTTTTTCGGTGCGTCGATAGACTAAAATCGCTTTTTCCGCGCCAAGCCTTTTCGCCTGTGTAACGGCATCAATCGCTGTATTTCCCGCGCCGATAACGGCAACAATTTTTCCCAACGGAACGGATTGCCAATTACGGGTTTTGATTTTTTCGATAAAATGCAGGGCATCAATCACTCCTTCTTTGTCTTCGCCCGAAATATTGAGATTATTGGTTTTACCAAGTCCGACTCCAACAAAAACCGTATCGTGTTTGGTTAAAAGCTTTTCCAAATTCGTAATTTCCGTGTTTAGTTTAAACTCAACGCCCAACTTTTCAACCTGTTTTACTTCCGCTAACGAATGCGGCTGAGTCATTTTGTATTCAGCCATTCCATAGGTATCAAGTCCGCCCGCTAATTCGCGTTTTTCATAAACCGTAACGGCATAACCTAAACGGGCTAAATAAGTTGCACAAGATAAACCGGCGGGACCTGAACCGATAATTCCGACAGATTTACCGTTTGTCGCACCTTTTTCAAACAAAGTTTTGCCTGATTGCAAAGTATGTTCGGTTGCGTAACGCTGTAATCTTCCGATTTGAATCGGCTGTTTTACCAAAGTTTTTTCCACACACGCCCCTTCGCAAAGGACTTCAACCGGGCAGACTTTCGCACAACTTGAGCCAATCGGATTGGCATCAAAAATGACTTTTGCCGAACCGACCAAATTTCCCGAAGCTATTTTTTTGATGAACGCCGGCACGTCAATGTGGGTTGGACAAGCATGTGTGCAGGGTGCGTCGTAACAAAAAAGACAGCGATTGGCTTCTAAAATTGCTTCGGGTTGAGTCAAAAGCGGATGAATTTCCGCAAAATTTTGTTCGATTTGTTCAAAAGAAATTTCTGCCATATTTTTACCGATTTTGGTTGTCTGTTGATTTTAGTTTCTCCATTAATTTTACCATTTAGTCAAAAGTAATGGTGGCTAATTTGCTCTAACATTTCCATCATCCCTAACCTGTGCCGGAATTGAATTAATTAAACTCCAAATTTCCTCACGTTCCTGAATCAGCGGCGGAATAATTGCTTTTCCATCTGCAAAAACTAATTCAAGTTGGTTATCTTTGATTATCCGACTAACACCCCCGGCTCGAGTGTGTTTTGAAACGTGGTCAATATAATGTAGATTTTCCCACAAAAATTTGCGCCCCTTCGAGGATTTTACACCAGTTATATCCAGGGACTTTACCAATTTTTGTTGGGTGAAAATGCCAACAAGAATGATAATTAGACAAGGAAACAACAAAACTCCGCTGCAAAGTAAAATTCCGCCCCAAGTTGCCCCTTGAGTGGCTGAACCAATCAATTTCAAAAAAATCAAACAACCGGTAATCAAAAGCGGGATACTTAAAAGCAAAGCGTAAATGGTAATTCTTCCAATGCGCGAAGAAAAATGAACTTTTATCTCAACCGGTTGAGCCAAATTTTGCTTTGCCCAATTAACAACTGGCTGATTGTAAAATTGATTTTGCAATATTTGCCCCCCTAGTGCTTTTAGAGTTCGGCATCAGCCTCAATTTCGATTAACATTCGTGGATCAATCAATTTTGAAACCTCGACCATGGTTGTCGCGGGCATTATTTCGCCGAAAAATTCGCCGTGCGCTTTTCCAAATTCTTCCCAACGAGAAATGTCGGTCACAAACATCCGCGTCCGCACTACATTTTCAAGTGTTGCATCTAAAGCATTTAATGCCTTTTCGATGTTTTTGATAGTTTGCACCGTTTGTGAATAAGCATCACCAACGCCGACTATTTCGGAATTTTCATTGGTTGCTGTTGTTCCCGTAACATAAATCCGCAAACCGACTTTGACTGCCCGCGAATAGCCGACAATTTTTTCCCATTTTGCGCCTGAAGAATATTTTTGTCTTTCCTGCATTTAACTCACCTTAACGAAATTTGTGCCGTTAAATTTGTAACTAATGAACTTATTGGTAACTCTGCCGTTTGGAAATTCTTTGTCGTTGATAACCACCGGGATTTTGAGTGTGTTAGTTTTTTTATCAAATTGAATCAGTTTGATCGGTCTTTCTTTGCGGTCAACGACTGAAAAAAAGTTATATTCAAAATTAAGCGTATCAGTCATTCCCGAAGCGGTTTTGATCAATTTAATTTTGTCTTTTAACTCATTACCCTCGATTTTATAAAGGTCAGCCGATTGATAATGGTCGTTGGTTGAACCAATAAAATTTGAGCAAACGATATAAATTTTTCCGTTATTTGAATCAACCGAGTAAATCGCGTAAACGAAACTTCCAGCCCCGCCTTCCTCGTCTGCACGAGGTTCGCCATGTGAATAAACTTTGCCGTCACCGCCCCGAAATTGATAAATCCGCGAATAATCGTGCATCGTGCCGCCGGTTTCAGTATCCCACGAATAAATGCGGAACTTTCCATCTTCGGAAGTTGCATTCATCATCATTTTGTTCAATGCCGGAAAACCATAACTCAAAGTCGAAGCAATTTTGGTATAATTCAAAAGATTATTTTCAAAAACTTCATTGGCTTTTGACAGTTTTTCATCATCGTAATTGCCTCCGTAGGAAGAAAATTTTTGAACTTCCTTGAGATTTTTAACTAAAGTCTGTTCAATCACTTGTGGTGTTTGGGCAATAGTTGCAAGCGAAAATATAAATAGAAATAAGCCAAACATGGAAAGTCTTTTCATAAATTTAATCAGCCACAATTGCGCCATAGGCATCAGGTCTTCTATCCCTAAAAAATTGCCAGGTATTGCGGACTTCTTTGATTTTGTCCATATCTAAATCAGCAACGATCAATTCATCTTGATCGCGTGTGCCAACTGAAATCATTTGTCCGCGTGGGTCGCAAAAATAGCTTTGCCCGTAGAATTCGCCGATGTTCCAAGGGGCTTCCGTCCCAACTCGGTTGATTGCGCCGACAAAATAACCGTTCGCAACTGCGTGGGCGGGTTGCTCCAGTTTCCAAAGATATTCGCTTAAACCTGCAACGGTTGCCGATGGATTAAAGATAATTTCCGCACCGTTCAAACCCAAACATCTTGCGCCTTCGGGAAAATGCCGATCATAGCAAATATAAACGCCGATTCGCGCAAATGCCGTATCAAAACACGGATAACCGAGATTGCCCGGACGAAAATAGAATTTTTCCCAGAAACCCGGCGCAACGTGCGGGATGTGAGTTTTGCGGTATTTACCAAGATATTTTCCGTCGGCATCAATAACGGCGGCGGTGTTGTAATAAATTCCCGAAATTTCTTCTTCGTAAATCGGGACGATCAGCACCATGCCGTATTGTTTGGCGACTTCCTGCATCAATTTGACGGTTTGACCATCGGGAACTTTTTCGACCGCTTCATACCAGCGCGTTTGCTGTTCGGCGCAAAAATACGGTGTGGTAAAAATCTCCTGAAAACAAAGCATTTGCACCCCTTGAGTGGCAGCAGCTTCGACAAATTTTAATTGATGTTCAATGTTTGCCTTTTTTATTTCTTCAATCGGGGCGTTCACATCGCCGACATTGTGGGCTTGAATCAAGCCGCTTTTGATGATTCTTGACATAATAACTCCTCAAAATAAAATTTATTCAGAAAATAACACTATTTGATGAATTTGTTTGACCATTCCGTTTGAAATTGTGAACCGCTGAACAAATTGAACATCATAACTTTCGTCAGTTTCATAAAACTTTCCCTTTTCCTGTCCGATCACGACAATTGAATTCCCTTGAGCTACCAATGACAGGAGATTTGTTTCTTGTTCTTTTACCTGCGAGAAATTATAAACAGTTGCCTTTGTTATTTCATCTCGACCTATTGCCCGTTTGATGAACTTAAATTTTTCTGGGCAATACAATTTCATTTCCGCCTCAGGCGAAAGTTGGTTGGCAAATGATTCCAAATCAGCCCGAATTAAGGCACCATATAATCTTTGTAAAACAGAAACATTTTCCTGTTCCAAAATTTTACTTGAAAAGTTCGTATCGCCCTTTTCAAATGCAGCCTGAACAAACCCTGCAAACTCAGTTTTTATTGGCAATGACATTTAAACCCTTAAAAAAAACTAATTTTTGATACCAAGCAATTCAGAAACAGTTTTAAACTCAAACCCCTTTTCTTTCAAGTCTTTAATGATAGGGCGAACTGCTTTCATTGACTCCACTGTATTGTCCTACATAACGTGGAGTAAAATTATAGAACCGTTTTTGGTATTGTCCAAAGCATTTTTGACTAAATCGTCTGTCTTTTGAAAATATGTATTCGGCTCGACATCCCAAGTGATAGTTTTGCGATTATTCGTGGATAAATACCAAGGCAAAAGAAACAATTTTTTGCCGAAAGGAGGACGAAAGGTAATTACACTTTTAAATCCCCCTTTTCTGATCAATTCGTCTGTGCTTTCAATTTCAGTTTTGACAAAACCTGGTGTAACCAGCCACATTCGCTCGTGATGATAAGTGTGATTTCCGATTTCGTGTCCGTCAGCAATAATTTTTTCAGTTTCGCCCGGGTTGTTTTCGATTTCTGCTCCCATCAAATAAAAAGTGGCTTTAACATTTTCTTCCCGCAGGATTTGTCGGATTTTGTCGGTATGAGCTTTGGTTGGTCCGTCGTCAAATGTTAGGGCAACGACTTTTTGTTGAGTTTCAATTCGGGGATAAATTTCACCAAAAAACTGAAACGAACGGGATTTGCCGATTTGGAAAAGGCTGACGGCGATTCCCAAAAATAATATAACAAATCCCAGTCCGTAAAACAGTTTTTTCTTCATCTATTTTCCGCTGAATTTGGCATCATCAACGGGTGCATTGTTTTTGACTTCGGTAATTTTGCGTGTCCAACGAATATTCGGGACAGCAAATTTCATTGTGGTTGGAATTTTAACCCCACCAAAATCTTTGTAGTCAGCAAAATCAAATTGATAAATGTAGGCACCTAAAATCGTGCCAACTCTGGCTGTGCGACGAACAAGGAATCCGGTTTGAACGTCGAAATACAATGTATCTCGTTGATTATCAGCAGTTTGAGCGGTCAGAATATAAACTTCGCGTCCATCCAGTTTGTCAAAGAAACGATAATCAATTTGTTTGTAAATTGATTTCAAATCTCCCGTCCAAAGTTGTGCGCTACGTTTAATTTGTTCAGCTTCATCCACTTTTAACTGAATATCGCCGTTTGCACCTTTTTTCCAAGCGGTTGTGCCGTCATAACCTTCTGAAACAACTACAGTTCCGTGATCTTTGGAATTATAAGTCGTTGCAACTGCCAATTTTCCGCCTTTTTGCCAAAGTTCTTCGGCTTCGGTCGTTGTCCCGTCGGCTTCAACGCGGGAGGCTTTGATATGCCGAGAAGTTACTTTATCAAGATTAGCTTTGCCGCCTATTGCAGTTACATATTTTGCTAAAATGTCATCGGCAACCGGTTTGGTTTCTGGCTGTTTCGGGCGTTCGGTTGCGGGTGCAGGATAAAGGTTCGGTGCGCCAGCCGGATGATCGTGTCCGTTATGACAAGTGTTGCAAGTGATTTCGGGTCGGTTGTTAAAATGAGCTTTATTCAATTCAAAAGTCATTTTCATCATCTCACGCGCTTCGTCTTTCGATTTTTTGTCGTCTTTTTCCCATTGGTCAACAACGTGACAAAAGGCACAATTAACTCCTAAGGAAGCGGAGATTTGATTCATAACTTTGCCCATCTGGTCGGCGGGCATATCAGTTAAAACCTTGATATTTTTGAACTTTTGTCCGGCAGTTTCAACTTGTTTGGTTTGCATTTCACCTTTCGGTGCAAAAAACGCTACTGCAAAAAGAGCGAATATAGAAATTGCGAAAATTTTAATTTTTTTGTTCATATTCTTTCAATCCTGAAACAGCACAAGGATTTTGATGTTTTCTCCAATTTTAGCTTAGTTAATTTCAGGGGGTATGCTTGGTTTTATTGCATAACAATTTCTGCTTTTCGATTTCCAAGTATAGAAAATATAACATTACTTTCCAAAAAATAACGTAAATTTATGTAAAATTTGGAAATTAGAAAAATGTTTTTTTAAAGATTTTATGACATCCAATTTATCCCTGCCTCGGGATTCCATTTGGTCGTAGTTTTCTTTAATTTCGTCCAAAATTCGATTGAACTTTTGCCGGTAATATCGTTTGCGCCAAAGCGCGAATCATTCCAACCGCCGAAAGAAAAAGGCTCGCGCGGGACCGGAACGCCGATGTTGACTCCAATCATACCTGCCGAAGCGTGTTCCATCACATAACGCGCAAGTCCGCCGCTTTGCGTGAAAACAGCCGCCGCGTTGCCGTAAGGATTAGCATTTTCGATTTTTATAGCTTCGTCCAAAGTGTTGGTTCGCAAAATTGAAATCACGGGACCGAAAATTTCTTCTTTGGCAACGGACATTTCTGGCGTGACGTAATCAATCACAGTTGGTCCGACATAAGTTCCGTTTTCTTTGCCTTCGACAACTGCATTTCTGCCGTCAACGAGAATTTTTGCGCCGTTCTTTTCAGCTTCGGTAATGTAGCCTTCGATTCGTTCCTTTGCGGCTTTGGAAATTACTGCGCCAAGATTTTTGCCCGGAACTACTTTGCGTGCTTCATCACAAATTTTTGCAATTATAGGGTTTACATCACCAACCGCCAACATTGCCGAAGCCGCCATACATCTTTGTCCGGCACAACCTGACATCGAAGCGGTAACATTAGTCGCAGTCATTGTCGGATTTGCATCAGGCAAAACGAAAAGATGATTTTTTGCCCCGCCGAGCGCGACACAGCGTTTCAAATTATGCGTGGCTTGTTGATAAACCAACTTGGCGACTTTGGTTGAGCCGACAAAACTAACTGCTTCAATACCTTCGTGAGCGCAAATTCCTTCGACAATTTCCTTGCCGCCGTTGATGATGTTGAAAACTCCGTCGGGCAATCCGGCTTCTTTCAAAAGTTCAGCCATTCGCAAACACGAAAGCGGAACTAATTCGGAAGGTTTCATAATCATCGTGTTTCCCAAAACCAAAGCATTTGGCATCGTCCAATTCGGAACCATCAACGGAAAATTGAACGGCACGATTGACGCTACAACGCCAAGCGGAAAATGCTCGGTGCGGCATTCGACACCTTTGGAAACTTCCAGAATCTCACCCGAAACAAGCTGCGGCATCGAACAGGCAAATTCCGTAAGTTCAATGCTTTTCTCGACTTCCGCCTTTGCTTCGTCCCAGGTTTTGCCGTTTTCTTCCGACACGAGTGCGGTCAGTTCGTCAAAATTCTTTTCGAGTAAATAACGATATTTGAAAAAGACTTGGACGCGCTCTTTGATTGGCGTGTTTGACCATTTTGGAAAAGCATTTTTTGCCGATTCAACTGCTTTGTTTAGCTCATCAACCGTTGACATCGGAACTTTTGACAATAAATTTCCGTCAATCGGGGAAATCACATCTAAACTTTCGGTAGCGGAACTTTCGTGGAAAGAGCCGCGGTAATAATTTTTAACTGCTTCGTATTTCATATTTCATTTTTAGCACAAATTTACGCGGATTCGTAATTTAACGATTCGAGAATGGGTTGAATCGCCGCTTGCAATTTATTAACAATTTCGCCCGGACCTTCAAAACAATGATAAAAAAGGGCAACGTGCGGTTCGTCCATCATTTTGCAAAGCTCCAAACTGACCGTCAGCGAAGCATTTGTTTGGATGTGGCGCAAATTTCGGCTGTGAATATTGTTAATGCCGAGACGTTTATTATTATTTGGATTCAGGTAGAAAAAACGCCGCATTTGCAGATATATGCCGTGGGAATTTTCTTCAGTTCCTTCAACCAATTCGCTGATTCCGCTTGGGTCATAGCGTAGAAGGGTCACAAAATCGCCCGTGCCTTGATAATTTTGGAGCAACGGAACGATTGCGGCGTGGAACGGTCTGATTGAGGCTTCCAACTTTATATTTCCAACAGCATTGATTCGCAAATTTTGTTCAAAATCGCCGTTCGCCGTTTCGCTGACTCCAAAATTTGCCAAATTATCGGCTTTCTTATTTGCCAAATGTTCTTTAATAGGGCGCAGTTGTTTGAGCGGAATAAAAAAGCCTTCGCTTTCAGTGTCGGAATTAAACCAGATGCCGTGCACACCGTAAGGAATAAATTGTTCGAGATATTCAACAATATTCGCCGTCGGAATCGTTAAAACCAAAGCCGAACCGTCCTCTCCAGTCAAATTATTTTCCCGCGCAAAACGCTGTAGCCTTTCGCTGTCGGTAAAGGCGCGAATCATTTGTTGCCCGTCCGCAAAATCCGGGTTTGCCGCAATATAAGGGTTCAAATTCGGCATCTCGCCGCGTGCGATAAAGAGCCAATTTTCAAGTTCATAAACCTCTCCAAATAGCGCGTTCAAATCCTCCATTGCATTGGTTGAAAAGGCTTTGCGTGATAATTCGTCAAACTGATTCGTTGGAGTTTGGGAACTACTCTCAACCGTTTTTTCCGGCTCTTTTGCTAAAGGCTCGACAGGTTCGGGTTCATCCATCAAAATTTCCGCGGCGGGAACCATTTTTTTAATCATCCAATCCGCATAATCTTTAACAAATTCGTCGTCTTGTTCGAGTTTTTGCCACTTCGCTTTATCCTGCTGCAAAAACGCGAAAGCCAACATCGGCATCAGCAATTTTCTTTCGTTGAGGCAGGATTCGATATAAACCTTGAACAATTTGGGTGACATTTTATTTTCAACCCGCAAACTGTTAAACATATCCGCCGTATTTGCGATAATTTGCTCTTTTCCTTCTTCATCTGCATCGTCCATTGCCGCCGCCGAACCTGCCATTATTGACGAAAGCAAAGTGTTTTCCTGATCAAATTGGGCGATGTCATCGGCATTTTCTGCCACCAGTTGGTCTAATTGATTCGGCTCGGTTTTCGGCATTTCTGCATCAATATCCGCTTGAAACTGTTCCGCCGTTACTTTTCGGATATGGTCGTATTTGTCGCCGATATAGAAATAAAATTGGTTTTGCGAATCATTAACTGTGCCGCCGAATTTTGTGGTTATAACGGTTTCGGGCGGGAAAATTTTGGTGTAGGAATCCAAAATATGATATTTCGATCCGTCAGAATTTCCCATCCGCCAATCCGCGCCGTAAAGTTGGGCGTAGATCTTTTCAAGATACGCAGGTTTTAATTGTTCGCCGTCTATCCATCCGGACGGCACACGGCAATAAAGATGTTGAGTTGATGCGGAAGGATGCACAAAGCCGGACGGGAAACCCAAACCATCCTTGATTTGAACAATTAAAGTAACAGTTGACGGATTTTGGAAAAGTTCCGGCGATTGATTTTCAGAAACATCAGCAGTTTTCGTCAACAAACCTTTGCTCTCCAAATGCTCATAAATCGGGCGCATCATCTTCAAATCGTGGTGAAAACTGTGGCTGCCGTAGTTTGGATTAAAGAAAATTTTGAAGCAGCCTTTAGGAATCAGTTGTTCGATATAGTCGAGAATATTCGCCGTTGAAACGCTCAGAATTGAATCGCCATTGTAGAAATTTAAGCCCTTTTCCGCCGCATATAGTCTTGCCCGTTCCGCCTCGGTAAAAACCGCCACCGCTGGCTGTTCGCCAAACATTTCGGGATAAAGCCAGCAACGCGGCGTTTCTCCGGCATCAATAAAATACCATTCCGAAAGTGAAAAAACGGCGGCAAAAAGTCTTTCGTGATCTTCAGAAGTAGCATTCGACGCGGATGATTTTTGCGCCAGATCATCAAAATTTAGGTTGCTTGTCATAATTTTCCTTTGAAAAAATTAAACCGAAAATATTTAATTCGTGCTTATTATTAGAACTATTTTTTCAAAATTGAGGCTTTCAGAATTATTAATTGCTTTGTTTTTTTAGAATTTTTACGTCCTTGAAATATAACGCCAAGACAAAAACTTAGTCAACCTTGATTTTTTTCTGAAACTTGTCATTTGAAAAACTTTGGCTCAAAACCCGGATTATTTTATAGTAAGTTTTAGAGTGACTTATTTTAATTTATGCAAACCGAAAAAATTAAAGTTGATTTTGAAATCAACGGACTCGATTTAGCTAATCAATTTTCGGAATCCTATAACAATATTTTTCTTGTTTTTAGCAAAGATTTTAGTCAAACCAACCCGGAAACAATCCGTGAAAAAAGTTCAAAATTTAATAAATTTGATTTTGCATTTCGCTACAAAAATGAAAATCTCGAATATTTGATTGATTGCTCACTCTACGATGACGACAATGGGGCGGGCGGGCAAATTCATACTTACGGCTCGTTTTTGGCAGAACTTACCGAAAACGGAAATTTAATTTTCAAAGTAACTGCAAAGGCTTGGGAAAATATCTTAGAAATTGAATTTAACCCGAATTGTTCAGCCCAGGAAATTAAAATTATTGAAACCATAAAGTATCGAATTGCTTATCAAAAGAAAGAAGATTCATTTTGGAAAAACGATTACGGAGCGAAAAGTTTTGAAGAAAAAGCGGCGTATTGGGCAAACGGAATGTTTCGGAGTGAGCGTTGGCAAACCGAAAGCGGTTTGGATATTTATGAGGGATACACCCCGAACTGGTATCAATTTGCCAAAAAACGTGAGCCTGATTTCGACAAAATGCTGGTCTATATTTTTGAAAGATAAAAACCGAGTTTGATTATTCTGATTTGAGCCCGAAAGAAATTTTAAAGCGAATCGGTCGAGAAGATTTAAAACAAATTTAATTTCAATAATTGGTGTTTTTAACACAGATTCACACAGATAAAAAACAGATAAACACGGATAAACCATTTGTTTTCATTATTTAACATCTGTGGGCATCAATTTTAGAAGTAACTTTTTTCTTTCAATTTGCTCTGAATTTCATCAAAATCCAATGCACTACAAACGAAACTCCAAAACCGACAAACCAAGCGTAATCATAAAGAATTTTCAGTGGTTCATAAATTAAACCGATCCACGCAAATAAACAACCTAACAGAGTTGCGGCAACGGCACGCCAATTCCAGCCTGCATATTCCCCTTTGGTTCGGTATAAATCGCCAAGATTCAGATTTTTATTTCGCACCAGCCAATAATCAGCAATCATTACACCCGCGATTGAACCAAGTCCGCCCGAATAGCCCAAAAGCCACGAAAAAATATAACCGCTAGGTTCAGCTAAAAGTTTCCAAGGCTGCATCAAAATTCCGATAATTCCCGTAATCAAACCACCTGTGCGGAAGGAAATCAATTTTGGAAAAGCGTTGGCAAAATCATTGGCAGGTGAAACGACATTGGCAGCAATATTGACCGAAAGCGTTGCTACAACTATTGTGAACATTGAGATTGCCACGACAACAGGCTGCGAAAATTGTCCGACCAATTTGACGGGATCCCAAGCGTCTTCGTGTTTCATTTCGGGAAAAACAACGACTGCCGCCGAAGTTATCAAAATTCCCATTGCCGCAAAAACAACCATTGTGGTCGGCAAAGCTACGACTTGACCGACCGCCTGTTCACGCTGACTTTTTCCAAATCTTGTAAAGTCAGGCATATTTAAACTTAATGTCGCCCAGAATCCAATCATTGCTGTCAAACTGGGAATAAAGACGGGAAAAAATTCGCCAAAGGTTTGAAACTTTCCGGGTTCGTGCAAAAGAAATCCGATGCCGCCCGCTTGATACAAAATCCAAGCCAGCAAAAGCGTGGTCATCACCAAAACATACGGCGCAGCCCAATTTTCAACAAAACGGAGCAAATCCATTCCTTTGTAAATAATGGCAATGTTCATCGCCCAGAAAATCAAAAATGAAAGCCATTCGGTTGGATAATGTCCCCCGATCTTATCGCCTAACAGCGTTTGCCAATTTGGAATGAACGAGGCGAAAAAGGTTTGAATCGCTTGCCCGCCAATCCACGCTTGAATCCCAAACCAGCCGCAAGCCACAATCGCCCGCATAATCGCCGGAAGATTTGAGCCGATTGTCCCGTAACTCGCCCGCGCAAAGACAGGAAACGGAATCCCATATTTCGTGCCGGGATGCGAATTGAGCAAAATCGGAAGCAAAACGATGATGTTCCCCAAAAGAATCGTAATCAACGCCTGCCACCAATTCATCCCAGCCGAAATCAATCCCGAAGCCATCATATAAGTCGGAATACAATGCGCCATCGAAATCCAAAGAGCAGCGTAGTTATAGGTCGTCCAATTCCTTTTTTCAATTGGAACGGGTGCTAAATCCTCATTATAAAGTGGGCTTGATTGGATGGATTCCAAAGCCTCTGTTTTAAGTTCAACTCGTCCGTCTGGATGTTGGATTGTTTCCATAATTTTATATTTTCATTCACGAAGTAGCACGAAGATTACACGAAGTTCTTTATATTTCTTACTCTTGAACAAAAAAACATCAATAAATTTCCCAATTCCTACCAAATTGAGTTACTTCGTGATTTCTTCGTGGGGCTTCGTGGATAAATCTTTTAATTCAGTAACAACTATGCCGAATTTCCGTAAATCTTCGGCTTTTTCGGCGTTATTTGTCAGCAGTATAACCGATTTTACTTGCAAATCTCTTAAAATTTCGGCGGCTGGACGAAACGAACGTGCATCTTTTTCAAAACCTGCTTTTTCGTAGGCTTCCGATTGTTTCATTCCCGCTTTTTTATAAGGGATACTTGCCATCAAAGCTAAATGCCCGTTGCCTTTACCTTCTTGTTCGAGATAAACAATTACACCATTTCCGGCTTTTTGAATTTCGCTTTGCGCGGCTTCCATTTCCGCTTGACATTCGCACTCGACGCTGTTAAAAACGTGCCCCGAAACACAAGCCGAATGAATCCGGCAAATTACATTTTCGTTTTTTTCGACTTCGCCCATCACGAGTGCGATAGATTCCTTTTGTCCGTCGTAATAAAGAATTTCGCGGAAAGTTCCGTATTTGGTTTGTAAATCTCTTTCAGCTAATTTGAAAATCATTTTATGCCCTTATCTTTCAAATACTTATAAATCTCCGAATCTTCCATCACTTTGTCATAACGGCTATTTACTTTCTTGATTTTCTTATCATCAATAATGTTTTGTAGAAAAGTTGCAAAATCCTTATTCTCACTGGCTAACCTATCCATTGAATCAATATCAACCTCCTTGCGAAAAGTTGCAGGAACAACTATTTGCCCTTCTTCAATGTTTTCAGCATCAAGTTTAATTAAGCCAATTCCAAATGAATTCGCTAGTCTTCGGGCTTCCTCAATTACTTCTTCATCTAATTTGAGTGTTACTAAGTAACCTTCATTAGCCCAGCTTGAATTTGAAACTGCTTGAAAGTAATGTTCACGCAAATTTGAAATATCAACCTTGATTTTTAATTCAAATGAGAAAAGTTTGGTGGCAGTAATTGAAAAATCATTTTGAAAATCAATAATTACCTTTTCATATTCACGGAATTTATCGTTAAATGAGAAATACACGCCAACTAAATCGGGATGAATCCATTTGTTGTAACCTTTTTTTTGTTTAAGCGAATTTTCGTGAAAAATAGTTTTCAATTTAGCTCCGCGAAAGTGGAAAAATGAATCCGCAAATTTGACAAGTAAAGGGTGCAAATCCCTTTCTGTAAACTTTTCAATTTTGATAACAGGAGGAACATTATTTGATGAAATGAATGAGGATTGATTAGTTGAGGCGTTTTTTAACCAGAATCTTTTGGGATTTTTTCCAACAACTTCAAAGATGCTGTTTGGATTATCACGAACATTTGTATAAAGTCTTGCCCCAAGCGTCGCCCAAGGAGTTTTTCCCTTTGTGTTTAATTGCTTATCTAAACCCAATTCGACTGCTTTTTCCCAAATTTCATTCGGTGATAAAGGATGATTGGTTTCTTCAATAATTTGTTTTGCCAATTCGTAAAAATTCATTTTATTTCTTCACATATTCTCCACGTTAAGTAATTTACCCGCTTCACTTTGACGCTTTTGAAGTTGGATTCCGTTTATCATTGATTCCATAAGCAATTTTACTTTTGGGATCAAAAATAATCGTATTGCCGTCCCCCTGAGTTCCTTGCTGTCGGATGTCGTGTCCCATTTTTTTGAGGATTTCCAAATCGGCTTCGGGAATCGAATCCTTTTCGAGCGAAATCGTATCGGGCAGCCATTGATGGTGCATTCGCGGCGAGTCAACTGCTTGACGACCATTCATCCCGAATTCGATTACGTTGAAAATAATGCAAAAAACGGTGTTGATAATTGTGCGCCCACCGGGAGAACCCGTCACGATAACGACTTTTCCATCTTTGGTAACGATGGTTGGAGTCATTGAACTGAGCATTCTTTTTCCCGGTGCAATTAAATTGGCGGGAGTTCCAATGTCGCCGCGAGTGTTTGTTTCACCCGGCTTTTTATTGAAATCGCCCATTTCATTATTGAGCAGAAAACCTGCGCCTTTGACGACAACGTGCGAACCATAGCCGCCTTCGAGCGTGTAGGTATTTGAAACCGCCATTCCATTTTTATCAATTACCGAAAAATGCGTTGTTTCATCGCTTTCATTTGGAATTATTTTGGTCACGATGTCTTTGCCAAGTTCAATACTACTCGACGATTTTTCGAGATTTATATCTGCCGCCAAACTTTTCGCGTAATCTTTAGAGATAAGTTTGCTGACCGGAATTTCCGTAAAATCGGGATCGCCGAGAAATCTTGCCCGGTCGAAAAAACCGCGACGCATTGCTTCGATCATCAAATGAATGTTTTGCGGAGAATATCTTCCGTTTTTCTTGAGGTCAAAATTTTCCAGAATGTTGAGCATTTCAATCAACGCCACACCACCTGAACTTGGCGGGGGCATTGAAATAATTTGATAACCTTTATAAATTCCCGTAACAGGCTGACGGACTTTTGCTTGATAGGCGGCAAGGTCTTTTTTGGTAATAATTCCGCCATTTGCCTTCATATCAACTTCGATCAAATCTGCGATCCAACCTTTATAAAAAACGTCCGGTCCGTCTGTAGCGATGGAGCGCAGAGTCTTTCCGAGGTCTTTTAGAATTATTTTGTCGCCACTTGCCCATTGTTTCCCATCAGGTTTTCCATAAGCGGCAACCGAAGCGGGAAATTTGCTCATTGAGCCGGAAACTTCACGATTTAAAGCCCTTGCAAGCGAATCTGAAATCACAAAACCTTCCTCGGCAAGTCGAACTGCGGGCAACACAACCGTTTTCCAGGGTAGTTTTCCAAATTTTTTATGAGCCGTTTCTAGTCCGCGCACCGTTCCCGGAACGCCCGGAGCGAGATAGCCTGCTGCTGTCAAACTTCGGTCTATTTCACCCGCTTTATTGAGATACATTGTTTGAGTGGATGCTTGCGGAGCTTTTTCGCGGTAATCAATCGTAATCGCTTCGCCGTTTGGCTGCCGAACAACCATAAATCCGCCGCCGCCGATATTTCCTGCGCTCGGATGCGTAACCGCCAACGCAAAAGCCGTTGCCACCGCCGCATCAACCGCATTCCCGCCCTGCCGCAAAATCTCTGCTCCAACATCCGAAGCATAAGTTGATGCCGAAACAACTACACCGTTTTTGGATTGAACGACATCTTCCTGTGTAGTTGGAGTTTGAGCGAAACTTCGTTCACCAATTAGAAAAGGTGAAACAAACAATGAAAGAATTAGAATTGTTGGAGCTAGAAAACTAAGCGTTTTTACGAACATTATTAAAGATTCCCTTTGATTTTAATTTTAGACTTTTGCAATTATTATACTTCGGCTGAAAGTAAAATTTTATATCTTCAAGCATTCACCACGTTTGATAAATTGACCGCTTCCCTTTTCGACCAAACATTCGCCGTTTTCAATTACGACGCGCCCACGTGAAAGGACAGTTTCGACTTTGCCTTTGATCCTTTTGCCTTCATAAGCGCATTAATTTAGGTTCATAGTTTGGATTTTTCCCCTCGTCGTAATAGAGAAACTCACTATATTTTGACTGTAAATATCTTTCAGTTACTCTGAAATTCCTCACAATAAAGCAACTGTTAAATGAATATCTATATCAACGATGTCTTTTATGGAAGTTTGTGCTGTGGAATTACTTGCAATCTCAATCTTCCACTTTCCGTCGTTTGTATGATTTTCTCCAATCGGCGAAATATTATAGAGTTTAGGCGGAGCAGCACTTTCTGGAATTACTGCATAAGTTCTCTCATTTACTCTGCCTAAAAAAAGTGTTCCAACGTGGTCTTGTTTTTTCGGCTCATTTAAGGCTTTTGAGGGTGGAGTTATTTTAAAATTCCAACTTCCAACTTTCATCCCGCAATCAACTTGAAGTGAAAAACTTCGCATCCGAACATATTTTCTTTCGTAAAAATCTTGTGAGGTTAATAGGAAACTCCATTCGCCTTGAAATTTCCCGTTTCTTTCTTCAATTCCTTTGCCAAAATTTTCTGCCCCCTTAACTAAATCTTTAAGGCTAAAAGAAAAGGTCACCTGTTGTTGGGTGTCCAAAAATGCGGCTAACCAAGTGTTTGTTACTTGAGTCCAAGTTACTAAGTCGTCAAAATCAAATTCGCGGTCATAAATGCCTTTTTCGTTATACGATTTTGTAAACATTCTCTCAGAACTTTCGTCGAAAGCACTGTATCCATAAAGCATCCTAAATCCATCCGACGCTTTTTTAAGCCTTAACTTAGCAGCCGCTAAATCATTTTTTAAACGTATCTCAACTGACTTCATTTGTTCTTGGAAATTCAATGCACCGCCAAGTTTTCTTAATTCCTCTCCTCTCTGCAAAGCCACAAAACGAGCAACATTATTCCTCCTTCGTTGAAATCCATTATCCCCCATTTGATTCTTCTTCAATTCTATTTGCTGTTTAGCTATTTCTATTTTTTGTAAGAGAGAGCCATTCAATCCTTTTAGTTGAACCCATTGATTCTTTAAGGCAACACTTTCTTTATCTCCCCGAAAATCCTCTGCTGCTCCAGCATATTCCTCAGCCCAAACCCGAATCATTTTGCGCGTTCCACCAAATTTAATTTGCTCATCGTGCGCCGAACCATAGGCTAAAGCGTGGGCAGAATGCCTAGCCATTGCAGTAATTTCAATGTTCCTTCTATCTATTTCTCTTGGAGACCCGTCAACAATTTTCAGCAAACCATTTTCAAGTCGTTCTATGGCATCTTTTACTCCTTCTTGCTCATTTTCAAGAGCTGCTAAATCCGCTTGAGCCATTTTTATATGAGTTTCATAAGTATCTTCTTCATCCGAAGTAATATTATTGAGTTCATTCAGTTCCAAAATTTGAATACAGGCTTCAAAAAATTTGGTGTGTAGTTCTTCAAATTCCTTTCTTTCCTGTAAACACCTATCAAGCAACAAACTTCCTTCACGTAATAAAGGTTCTGCCAAAAATTCATTGAACTCAAAATCTCTTAAATGCGGCTCAAGGTCTTCTTTTTTCGGCATCTTCATAATTTGAAGATTGTTTTTTTGGAGAGCTTCTGCACTTTCAAAAGACATCCTTAATAAATCACCAGATTCATCTAAATAGTCTTCAGCCCCAAGGTCTTTAACCCACGTTTTTACTCTTTCTTTAATCAATTCTGCTAATGTATTTGCCATAGTTTATCCCCCAAGTAAATTTACTTTGTTGTTGATTGAGTTTCTCGACATTTTTCCTAATTTGTTATCGTTTTCAGTTGTGCCTGTTATATTTGAATCGTCTTGTGAATTATTTCCTTGATCGCCTGACCTATCAGCACTTCCATTAGATAACTCGCTTGAAAAATCCCATGAAGTCTCAATAAATCTAGCTAGAAAGTCTTTAGTCTCCTCTTTTTCTGGCTTTAGGGAAGGTCTGTTTGACTCTTTTTCTTTTTCGCGCGAATTTATATAGTCCTTTAAACCATCATAAGCTCCTTCCCAACCTTTCAAAATTGAATTTAGGCTTGGTGGTGAAAACTCTTGTTCGCCAGCTTTAAATAAATCCAACAAATCTTTTGGCAAAATAAATTTTCCGATCTCATACATTGGAATGCTAATAACCTGTTCAAGAAATCCAAGCAACCCATCTTCAGAAACTTGCCATCTTGCCCAAGCATAATGTTCTTGGGGGGCTAATTCTGGTTTATTAAACATATTGCGTTCATAATTTATCCTTGAAAAGTTCATATCATTAATTTCAACTTGACTTGATGTATAAGTATTTTTTATTTCTGAAGTTGTTCCAAAATTATAAAAATCGTTTTTGTTGTATGAACTGGAACTTTTCAAATTCAAATCAACTTTAGACATTTCCACATTCTCCTCGTTTGATAAATTGACCACTACCTTTCTCCACTAAACATTCGCCGTTTTCGATTACGACGCGACCACGCGAAAGAACTGTTTCAACCTTGCCTTTGATTTTTTTACCCTCATAAGCACAGTAATCCACGTTCATATGTTGGGCTTCCAGCGTGAAAGCGTGTTCTTTTTCGGTGTCGAAAATGACAATATCCGCATCCGAACCGACTGCAATCGTTCCTTTTTTCGGGAACATTCCGAACATTTTGGCAGCGGCGGTTGAGGTTAATTCAACAAAGCGATTCAAGGAAATATTGTTTTCCAAAACTCCGCCGTTGTAAATCAATTCCATTCGATATTCCACACCTGGCGCACCGTTTGGAATCAATGAAAAATCGTCTTTGCCGAGTTCTTTCTGGTCTTTCATACAAAACGGGCAATGGTCGGTGGCAATGCACTGTAAATCGTCCATTTTCAAGCCTTTCCACAAGTCGGCATGATTGTGTTTTTCGCGTAAGGGTGGAGTCATCACATATTTTGCGCCGTCCCAACCTTCGCCGTAATCGTCAATTGATAAAAACAAATATTGTGGACAGGTTTCGGCAAAGGCAGGGATTCCGCGATCACGCGCCTGACGGACTTGATTGAGCGCGTCGGAACAGGACAGATGGACAATATAAACGGGCGTTTCTGCCATTTCCGCGAGTGCGATGGCGCGATGAACGCCTTCGGCTTCGGCGATGGTTGGGCGAGTCAAGGCGTGATATTTCGGAGCGAGTCTGCCCTGTTCTTTGAAACGCTTGATGATTTCGTTGATGACGATGCCGTTTTCGGCGTGCATACAAACCAATCCGCCGCGTTCGCCAGCCGCCGACATTGCGCGGAAAATCGTGGCATCATCTGACAGAAAAACACCCGGATAAGCCATAAAAAGTTTGAAAGAAGTGATTCCTTCGTCAATCAATTTGAACATTTCGGACTTGTTTTTGTCTTCAAAATCGGTTGTGATGAGATGAAAACCGTAATCAATGACGGCTTTGCCTTGCGCTTTTTCGTGCCATTTATCTGCGCCGAGCAGCATTGATTCGCCTTTGTTTTGGACGGCAAAATCAATAATAGTAGTCGTTCCACCGAATGCTGCCGCACGAGTTCCCGTGAAAAAATCATCGCTCGAATATGTCCCGCCAAACGGCAATTCCATATGTGTATGCGGGTCAATTCCGCCGGGAATGACGAGTTTTCCGCTTGCATCAATGACTTTATCGGCTTCCATTTCGAGTTTTTTGCCGATGAGCGAAACTTGTTCGTCTTCGATTAAAATATCGGCGCGGTAATCATCCACTGCCGTTACGATTCGTCCGTTTTGGATTAGTGTTTTCATAGATAAATTTAACTTGAAAGAATAAAATAGGGTCATTTTAATTCATAACACACAATTGACCAAATCTTTTTGCGTTTTCAACTGGACTCGGCAAATTTGTGTATTAATACTTAGAAAAAATCTGCATATTCCCGTAGATAAATTCCGTATTTTATACTATGTTTTTTTCCTTACGATTTTTTTTCAAACTATCAAACCAAACTATCTGCCTCTTTTTTTCATTATCCCTTGATAAATGCGTTTTCATATAATTATTGATTTCATTGTCGGCTGTTTATTTGACTGACGCTGGTGCATAATAAACACTTATTAGCCAGAGGTTTAGAGGCATAACTCTTCCCGCCGTTGCCTAACCATTGAAGGCAAGCCAGATTATAACCATCTTTATACTTGGATTGTAAAAAAATGGTTTATTCAAAATCTTCAATTATTTTTTACTCGCTCTTTTAAGTATAAATACTCAACAGAAAATGTATTTATGCTCATTTATTTTTGTGTATTTACCTCTATTCAAAATGATTTCTTAATTTCGTAGAGTATTCGGGCAGTTAAAAATTCAAAGATTATTTGAGGAAACCAGTAATGAAAAAATTGCCAACAGCCCGTCAAAATAATTTAGTTATCCAGAATATGGACACCGAATTACTGGTCTATGATCTGGAAATCAACAAAGCCTTCAGTTTGAACCAAACCTCCGCTCTGGTTTATAACGCCTGCAACGGTGAAACCACTTTCGATGAGTTGAAAGTTAAGCATAATTTCACCGATGATCTGATTTATCTGACGCTTGATGAGTTAAAAAAAGAATCATTAATTGCAGATAACAATTATCAATCCCCGTTTGTCGGAATGAGCCGACGGCAGGCAGCCAAAAATGTCGGATTGGCGACTATGCTGGCTTTGCCGTTAATTTATACAATTATCGCACCAACTGCAGCTCTTGCCTTATCAGGGTGTTTAGCCCTTGCAGCAAGTTGTTCAGCCACTCCACAGTGTTGTTCAACTTGTTGTAGTTCGGGAGCTTGTGTTACTCAAAATAGTCTTGCGCTCGGTGCCCCATGTTCATCTTCCTGTGCCTGTGCTTCGGGTGTTTGTGCGGGAACTCCTCCAACTCCACCTACTTGTATTCCTAGCGGTGGTGGTGGTGGCTGCGGACCAGGTTGTGTAATTGAAGTGTAATTTAAATAGGTTTTCTCAATTTTTTGAGAGTTTCTAATAAAACCTGACTTGGTTTAAATAATAACTTCAATGATTTTCAATGATTTACAGTATTTACCTAATTAATAACTGTCCAAAATATTGTCATAAAGACATTAAAATTTACGCTTTGGATTCCCCAAAAAAGTAGCGGAGGGAAATTTTGATGAAGAATAACGTGAAAATTCTCGGCGGTCAGCCCGTTCTGGCAAACTCCGAAACAGGTCTTTTGCCTTATCAGCCTAATAAATCTCTCAACCCCAAAAACTTAAAACGGGAGCGGATTTGTCTGCGATGTTATACAAATCTGGCGAAGCGTCATAAATGTGAAAATTGCGGGCTCAGATTTCACGATGGTCCGCTACTCAGCTTGCTCAAAAAGCTCTTGGGAATTTCCCCAAGATAGGGGGTAAAAAAATGTCTCAGATATGATAATTTCTTTCAGCTTTTTTTGAGATACATTTAATTAAACCTAATGTGCAACTCTTTTAGTTTAGAACAAGAAATTAAGGAGCAAATAAAATATGATGAAACTGCCGCCGGCTAGGACTGCCGATATAGTTATGCAGGAATTGGAAAAAGAAATTCTTGTCTATGATCTGAAGGTAAATAAAGCATTTAATCTGAACGAAACTTCTGCAATAATTTATTCGGCGTGTAACGGCAAAACGACATTCGATGAATTAAAAGCCGAACATAAATTCACCGATGATTTAATTTATTTAGCTCTCGACGGATTAAAGAAAGTGAATCTTTTAGACGAAGATTACAATTCTCCATTTATAAACATTTCCAGAAGAACCGCCGTCAGACAAGTAGGATTGGCAACGATGATCGCGCTTCCTTTTATTGCTTCGTTGACTGCGCCGACTGCCGCACACGCCGCCAGCTGCACCGCAAGAATATTAACCGACCCGCAAAATTGCGGTGCCTGCGGCAGGGTATGCAGCAACAACCACATTTTCTCCCCGACTTGTTCGGGCGGCATTTGCGACGGCACTTGTAACACGGGTTGGGAGGATTGCAACGGCAATAAACAAACTGACGGCTGTGAGACGAACATTGGCTCTGACCTGTTTAATTGCGGCGGCTGCGGGACTGTCTGCAGCACAAACCACGTCAACGTTGCCACCTTGAGATGTGCAGGCGGCAACTGCTTCGGCACTTGTAACACGGGTTTCGGCAATTGCATCGGAACTTTTCAAGCCAATGGCTGTGAAACAAATCTTAACACCAGCAATAGTCATTGCGGCTTCTGCGGCAATGCCTGCACCGGCGGAGCATTCTGTGTCAACGGAAACTGCATTTTAATTTAAGAAACAAAGAATTATTTTTAAAACAAATAAAATATTTTTTTACAACCTGTTTTTCAAACGCATTACCCGTCATTATGGGAGTAGTTGCTCCCACAGCAGCAGCGTCGGTTTCAGACGCTTCTAGAACGCCTTTCCAATCATTTGGGCGGATTAATTCTCCGGGTAATTGCTGTCCCGGCAACCATTGCGGTGCTTTCGTCGGATGTGAAGTTTGTAAGAGCCCCGGTGTAGTTTATTCAGCCGCTCCTTTTGGTGGTTTGACCTGCTCGCAAATCGGTGTTTTTTACTGTTGCAACGGCGTGTCAACTGGTGGAGGCATCTGTCAATGTTCTTGACCTAAATTGTTGAATATTACTCACCCTATTGAAAAGAATTTGGACAATCGCCATTTTATGGCTACGGCAATAGATTCAACTGATTGCTTCAGCTTTTTTTTGAAAATTTTTCAATTTTTAAGAAAACTTACCAACTCATTTAGATTTTCCTTAGCCACAAATCCGAAAGCTCCTGCTTCATCTGCCAATTGTCTCAGATCTGGCTCATCATAATTTGTAACGATAATAACTTTAGCATGAGAATCAAATTGATTGATTTTTCGGGTTGCCGCTAACCCGTCCGTCTCTCCTAGATTTATATCCATCAACACCAAATCAGGTTTGTGGTCACAGTAAAGCAAAAACGATTCTTCGCCATTCCCGCATTCCAAAATCTCATCAGCATACTGCGCCGCAAAACTTTTTATGATCCTGCGAACTGAGGGATTGTCTTCAACGATTAGTAATTTCATTTTTAGAGATGAATTAGGGGTAGCAAATATTAATAAATTCGTGCTGTGTCAAGAATAATTGTGTTTTAAGCAATAATAAATAGAGGTAAATACACATTTTGCCTGTGTATTTATACTTAATTTAAAGCTCGTGTTTGTGTTTGAGCGCAAATTTCAAAAGTGCTTTATGCCCGCGCAAATCAAGTTTTCGGGAAATATTATTGCGGTGATTTTCGACAGTTCGGCGGTGGATAAAAAGTTCATCTGCGATCTCTTTGCTCGATTTATAATCTGCCACCATTTTCAAAACCTGTTTTTCGGTTTGAGTCAGAAAATTGATCGAGGGAGTTTGTTGGGTAAAATCTTGCGTAGCCCTTCGGCGGGTTAAAAGATACGAAGTTAATGAGGCTGTAACATAAACATTTCCCTGAGCGGCGGCTCTAACCGCACTTGTAATTTCGGAAATCGCGTTGTCTTTAAGCAAAAAGCCGCTCGCACCTAAATCCATTGCATCGTGAAAAAGGTCTTCTTCGCTGTGAATCGTCAGAAATATTATTTTAACGGGCAATCGGCGTTTTTGAATCTCACGAACGGCGGCAAATCCGTCCATTTTCGGCATATCCACATCCAGAATGGCAATTTCGGGCTGGAGGTCTTGGATCAAAGAAATTGCTTCTTCACCGTCGTTTGCCTCTCCCAGCACAAGCAGATCAAGGTCGGATTCTATTACCTGTCGAAGCCCCCTCCGAACAATTGGATGGTCGTCTGCAATGATTAATTTTATCTTTTCTTTCACTTTATGATTGTAATTTTTAATTCTGTTCCACGCCCCGGAGCAGTATTAATTTCAGCCTTTCCGCCGAGCAGGTCAATTCTTTCTCTGACCCCGATCAACCCGAACCCACCTTCGGATTTTGGATTTTGGATTTTGGATTTTGCATTAAACTCTTCGTCCATTTGAAACCCTTGCCCGTTATCCCTAATCATTATATCCAAAGACTTTTCGTCTCTTTTAATTCTAATTTTCGCTTTGGTTGCTTTTGAATGTTTGATAATGTTATTGACCGATTCCTGAATGATGCGGTAAAAATTTATCTCCATTTCCTTTGGAAAATAATTATCAATGTTATCAATTTCCAAACTAAAATCAATTTCCGAAGAATTTTTGGCAGAGCGGATTATTCCTTCAATGGCTCTGGTCAACCCCATTCTATCGAGCTGATACGGACGCAGATTGTAAGAAATCGCTTTGACCTCGCTAATGGCTTGCGAAGCCTCGTCGGAAATTTCTTCAAGCTGATTTAAATCGTTGGTTTCTTTTCGGTTTAAGGTCATCCAGATCAAATTTTTGATAACGACCAAACGTTGCCCCAGTCCGTCGTGTAATTCGGCGGCGATTCGTTTTCTTTCAGCCTCTTGCGAAGCAATTAATTGACGGGAAAAATTTTGCTGAACCAACCGCTGACCTTCTATTTGGGAAATCCGCCAACGAAAAAACAAAAAAACCAGACCGGAAACCGTCAAAACCGATAAAAGATAAAACCACCGGGTGCGGTAAAAGACAGGTGAAATTTTTACTTTTATACTTTGCCCGGATTCGTTCCAAACCCCGTCGGCGTTGGCGGCAATTACTTTGAATGTGTAATCGCCGGGTGGAATGTAAGAAAAATAAGCTATTCGCCGGGTTCCCGCTTCTGTCCATTCTGTGTCTATGCCGTCGAGTTTATATTTGAAACGCAAATTTTCTGAATTGATAAACGAAAGCGCAGTATATTTTATCTCAAAATTATTTTGACCCGGCACAAGTTCGATTTGGGATTCGGGGTTGAAAATTTCGGATTTTGCCGCTTCCGGCGAAACAGATTTGCCGTCAATTTTGACATCTTCGATGATGACGGGCGGCGGTTTCGGATTGCTTTTGACATTTCCCGGGTCAATTACCGCAACACTATCCTGAGTCGGAAACCATAATCGTCCATCCCTCGCTTTGATGCCCCCGGGCGAGCGTCCGCCATTGCATTCCGCATTGAGCATACCGTCCGATTTTCCGTAGGCTACCGAACTGATTGAACTGCGCTTTCCCTCAGCAAATTCGTTCAATTCATCTTTTTTAACACGGTAAATTCCCCGGTTTGAGCTAATCCAAAATGAGCGTTGTCCGTCCTCTAAAATTTGAAATGCGCCATCATTAAAAAGTCCGATTTGCGAGGTGTAATGGGTAAATTTTCCGCCCTTGAAACGGACTAAACCGCTATCATAACTGCCAATCCACAGAACATTTTCTGAATCCAGATAAAGTGAACGAATCGTGCGGGCGGGTAAGCCTTCTTTTTCCGTCCATTTTTCAAATTTGCCGTTTTTGAAATGCGTCAAACCACCGTAACTCCCGATCCACATTCCACCTGCGCCGTCTCCGATGATTATTTTTACATCATTGGCGGCAAGCCCGTCATTTTCATCAAATTTAGTTTCGATGTCGTCTTTGACCCGAATTAATCCGTCCCTCCCGCCCGTCCAGAGTGTATTTTCTTCATCCGTATAAAACGTATAATTTACTATTTGGGTAACGGCAGAAAATCGTTTGACTTGATTTCCTTCTAAAACAAAAACTCCCATGATTCTTGTTCCTGAAGAACTTACCAATAACCGATGGTCGGGAGTTTCGCCAATGGCTTCGACATTAAACTGTTCAGTTCCTTTAACTAATTCAAAAGAGCCGTTTTCGTGGCGAAAAAGTCCATGGGTTGTGCCAACCCAAATTATGCCTTTCTTATCCTCATAAATCGGATAGACGTTATTATCCGCAACTCCTTCGGCTTTTGAATAGGCAGTGATAGTCTGTTTTCGCAATCGAAATAACCCGCCGCGATTCGTGCCGATCCAGATGCTTCCTTCCAAATCTTCGGCGGCGTGTGACAGTGCGTCAAACAATTTTGGCGGTTGGCGGGTCACAAGTTCGGATTTCATTGTTTCCAAATCAGTCAGCCAAATTGCGCCTTGAATGTCTTTGGTCAGAAGACGAACTTTTTCTTCGCCCGGAACTAAAAATATCGGACTTCCGGGCAATCCATCCTTTTGCTGATAGATTGTCAATTTTCCGTCCGGGGCATATTTGTGAAGTCCCGAATTCAGAAACGCAATCCACAAATTGCCTTGTCTATCTTCGACGGCTTTACTGTTTACAAAATTCAATGGGATTTTTTCTGGATTTTCAAACTCCAGCCAACCGCCGCGTAAATAGCAACGAATTTTTATCGCCAACGTTGTTGCGGCACAAATAACAGGCTTGATTTTTTTTCTAATTACCGAATTTTGCGAATACGGCGGAGTTTGAAACAGTTCAAATTTATCTTCATTAAAACGATAAGTTTTATAATCCAAATCAATGACCATCGGATTTCCCGCCTCATTATTGGTCAGTAAAAAAGCATATTTGGGCGACAAACCCCCGCAGCTCCATAATTTATAAAACGTCCGTTATTCAACCGAACAATCCCGCTTTCTTCCGTTCCAGCCCACAAATCGCCGTTTTCGGCTTCGAACAGGGAAATAAAGCGGTTATTGATAATTCCGGGCGTATTGCTTCGATTGAAAACAGTAAAATTTACACCATCAAAACGCACCAACCCGTCCACCGTTGCTAACCAAATATAGCCATCGCGGGTTTGTTTAATGGCATAGACCGAGTTTTGCGGCAAACCGTTATCCGCTGTCCATTGATCAAAGCGGTATTGTCCGAAAATCGAACCACTAGCAAGCCCAAGTAAAAAGAACAGGTGGAAAATTGGACGAATATTTACTTTTCTCCAATAGAATGGGGGCATAATTGTCTGTTGGAAAAATAACCGAAGTAACAGTTTTGTTTCAAGTCATAAAATGAAATAAGCAAACTGCGTTACGATTCGTCCGTTTTTGATTGGTGTTTTCATATTTAAATTGTTACCCCATCATCAATTTTGAAATTCCGAATAACCTGTTTGCCAAAGGAAAAAAGCATATTCTTTTGCGGTTTGTTCAAACTGCTCATCTTGGGTGATACCGCCGAAATGTCCGGCTTTGTAATTTATATCCAGCAAAACCGGACTGTCCCCCGACGAGTTCGCCTGCATGGTGGCGGCAAACTTTGCCGGGATGTAATAGGCGACACGCGGATCGTTAATTCCTGCCGTGATAAGTTGAGCCGGATACTGAATACCATTCTTGATATGATAAATGGAGTCCATTTCAAGCAGCGACTTAAATTCGGATTCTATCCCAACCGTCCCAAACTCAGGAACATTTGCCGGACCATTTGATGAAAATTCCATTCTCAATGTGTTCATAAGTCCGACTCTTGCTATTGCAACTTTGTATAGATCAGGACGCTCTGTAATCGCCCGTCCGATCATGATTCCTCCGGCACTTGAGCTAATAATTCCAAGTTTTTGGGGCGATGTGTATTTATTTTTGACGAGGTATTCGGCGCAGGCGTTAAGGTCTTTCCATGTATTCGGTTTTGTGCTTTTCTTGCCTGACAGATACCATTCGATACCTTTTTCTCCACCGCCTCGAACGTGGGCGTATGCCAACACAACACCGCGCTTTAGGAGCGGCAGCGTTTCCGTTCGTATTGCCGGCACTAAAGGTGTTCTTCCATACGCCCCGTAACCCTCCATAAAAGCAGCATTGCTGCCGTCTTTTTTTAGACGGGTTTTATCATAAACCAAACTTAGGGGAACCAAAACGCCATCATGAGAAGGAACCTCTAACTCCTCAAAAACCAGATTTTCCAGCCCCGGAACCTCGAAAGTCGAATCGTAGATGCCTTTGAAAAACTTTTTCGATTTGAGGTTATAACTCCAAACCCGTTCAGGGGAAGTCCATCCAGCCGTAACTAAAAGAATCTCATTATAGTCTTCGGATAAACTATCAAAATAGACGTTTCCTTTTATCGGAACATTTATCTCGGACAATTGTTCCGTGCTTAGTTCAAAAGCTATTGACCTGACTATCAGATCATATTTGGATTTGGTAAATACCAGAAAATCTTTAGTTTTTGCTACATAATCAACTTTCCATTCACTACTTCCTCCGAAAATCGTCTTCGCACTGGCAAGATCAGGCGTATCCAAATCGGTTTTCACCAGTTTAAAATTCGGATTTCCCTTTGACGTAAGAAAATAAATGTCCTTGCCATGAACAAAATAATCCTTAACCTGATCTTCCTTATCAGTTAGCAGTTTCCAATTTATCCGCGATTTTTTGAGATCGCTCCTCGGTGCATAGTAGCGGGTGCGGAAACTTTCGGTATTGATTCGGGATAGAAAGATGTATGGACAGTCATTAATCACACCAACCGACGGAAAATCAGATGGCTGTAACAAATCCGGGTATTTCTCTGAATTTGCGAGAATGATGTCAGACTCGACCGGTGTGCCAATGATGTGAAGTTTGGCGGTAACATTTTGACGATTCTCCGAAACGCGGAGGTCATAATTTTTATATTCGTAGTAAATTATCTCCGTGTTGCTTTCACCGACGAATGATCCCGGTCTGCTATGTTTAATAGTGTCAGGCAGGAATTTTCCGGTTTGAACATCCAAAATTTTAAGATCGCCAAGCTCCGTTCCCGCTCCGTAGAGACTGATTAGCAGTTTTGTCCCGTCACTACTGACTCTGGAGCTAAACTCGAAAATTTTTCCTTCGACATACTTTTCGGGATCGAACAGCAAAATCTCTTTACCGTTTAACCCGGTTCGGTAATAAAGTTTTTGAACCTGCTCGTTCGGAAGCTGTTTTCCATAAAAATATTTGTCGGCAGTTTTCGCTACGGGGAAAAATTGCGGCGCAGAATATGTTTGGTTATTTTTAAGTTCATTAAATATCGTCTGTCGGTTCGGAAGTTTATCAAGGATCGAATTGGTGAATTCAGACTGTGATTTCAGCCAATCTTGCACTTCGGAATCATTTTGATTTTCCAGCCAACGATAATTGTCTGTGACCTTCACGCCGAAATAATCATCCGTCACGGGGCGAACTGGTGTTGTGGGATATTTATATGTTTGAGCATTGATAACAATGCTCATAAGCAACAAAGAGATTACAGCAAAGAAAACTATCAAAAACCAACAACTTGTTAAAATAATTCGTCCGTTTTTGATTAATTTTTTCATAGTTTTAATGCAAAATTTACTTTTGAAAATGATTGTAAATTTAATCAAGAATGCTGATAGAATCCCCCGGTTTTAAAAGCCCTTCAACCAACACCGCACAGTAAACTCCGGCGTTTGCTTCGTGCAGTTGAGCGACACTTTTTAGAATTTGCGGATTATGTTCGCCGGTTTCGGGGTCAAGTGAGATTGCTTTACAGCGCGGGTCTTTTTCCAGAACCATAATTTCAGCTTTTTCACCGATTCGCAGACGGCGACCAATTAAATTGTCTTCGCCAAAGCCTTCGCCGGAATCAAGATTGAAATAAATATTCATCCGAAATCGGCGTTTATCAAGTCGGATGTTTGATTCCGTTTCAATTTGTTTGATCGTTTGCAGACTAATCAGCGAAACTGGACGGCAATCGGTCAAAGCTCTGTCCGAACGCACAATTGATAAATCGTGTTCACCGCGCAAATCCTTGCCAAATATTTCAAGTAATTGCGGATCATCAATCGAAAGAACATTTCCCGAACTCGTAATTACGTCCAAATCAAAATCATTCGGATCGGCATTGGTCGGATTGACTCCGGGTGCAATACTGGATGCTTCTTCCAGATTTGGCGGTTTTAGGGATTTTTCAAAATTGCGGAATTTGAGCTGACAACGGAGCATTTCGGGTTGCCGATTTCCATTCAGATACGGAAAACCTATTCGGGCGGCTGCATCTCTAATTGCATAGCAACGGTCGCCGTAAAATCCCGAAAATCCCATAAACGCTTCAGGCAATTCTTCACCCCTCATCCCTTTCACGGGATAACGCCACAAACTTTCTATAGTTCCGATGTTTCGCATATTTTTTTTGCCTTTTATTTTTTAGTCTCCAAAATTCTTTTCAAAATCAAAAGAAACCAAATCTTCGATAAAAATCAATGGTTTATCAATCCTTAATCTTCGATTTACTCAGCAGGAGTTGGAATTTCATGAAATTTGTTTTTTATCTTATTGCAAAAGCTCGTCAATTTTCACTAATTTGTAATTTTTCATTTTCAGAAAATCAATCAATTCATTCAAACGGTAATAAAATTTATCGGTGCGTTCGGGGTCGGTTCCGATATGTAAAAGTAAGATGAAACCGTTCAAACCATATGAATCCTTCGCTTCGTAAGCCTTTATTTTATTAAAAATCGCTTCGCTCGACTGATAATTTTTCATCGAAGGCGTGGTGTAATCAGCGTTTGAACCCGTGCCTGATGAAAAATTGATGAGTTGTAAACCAAACTCATTTGTCCAGTTTGAAATCCTTTCATTATACCATTCAAACGGCGGCAGAAAATACGGCACTTCCCTTTTTCGTATGCCGAATTTCTGCATCGTTTTAAAATTTTCGCTTAAATCTTTTTCAAATTCTTCACGGCTGACCAGCAATTTATTGCGGTCATTCCAATCGGCGTAAAGTAGGTGTCCGTCGGAATGTGCGCCGAGATAATGACCGCCTTTTTTGAGTTTTGAGATAGCCTTTTTGAATTTTGGATTACGGTAAAAACGTCCTGTAAGAAAGAACGAGGCTTTGACGTTTTGTTTTTTCAAAGTTTCAGTAATAGTTTTCGCTCCATCAGCAAATTCGTCACCTGTAAAAACCAGAGCTAATTTTTTCTCTGAAACGTCGCCGCGCACTATTGCGCCTTGTTCGTATTTGAAGCGAGGATTGGTTTTTGGCAAAGAATGTGCGCCGCTGAACATTGCCATCATCAAAATTGCGTCAGCCGTTCCGTCCATCGTCGGCTCATTGGTCGAATAATCGCCAACGTCATCGTGATAAACAATTTCTTTTGGTTGAAATTGGGCGAATTCGTCAGCTTCGTTCAAACGCAAACCTTTTAGATTATTAAAAATAGAAGCATAAACAGGTCCGTCAACCAACCCGCCGACAACTTGTTTTTTCAAAATCTGAACTATCGGAAGATGCGTGTCTTGCGGAAATTCACCCTTGGCGGGAATCCCTTCAAACATTGTCGTTCCCCAGGGATTTCTTCCGAAAAGCCAATCCCGATGAGCCATAGCAATGTCGTGAAACTGCAAATCGCCGGTCATTTTTTCGTAAAGAAAAACCTGCGTAATGAAATTGACCACGAGATTATTTGAACACCACAAAAAGGGCACGCCGACTTGATACGAATTCGTTTTTGCACGTCGAGCGATATTTTCGATATTTTCTTTGTAGTAACCCGCTAATTCTTTCTTTGTTTTAGCATTAACTAACGGATATAAAGCAAAATGTCCGACGTTCATAAACGGGTAAAATTGATAATGTTCAGCCGTCTCGTGTTGCATCCACGAAGTTGCACCAATAATTTTAGCGTAGCGTTTGGCATCTTCGAGATAGAACTTTTGCTTAGTAACTTTGAAAAGTTCAGCTGCCGCCCATTCCATATCGTCCGCCCAAGTATCTTCGTTGTAGCGATAAGGCGCACCGTAAGAATTTCCTTGCTGAAAACCTTCCTGACGTTTGCCCATCTGATAGAGTTCAACGGCGTGTTTCAAATATTCATCCGCTTTTAGAAAATCATTGAAATCATTTCGCCAAACTCTCGAAGCCATCGCAAACGCCACCGCCGAACGCCCTGCGATATTGGCTACTCCGGTTGATTTACTCTTGAATTCCCGCAAGCCTTGCGGTTTGCCGTCAGCAAAATAAACCGGACGATAACTATTTGCACCCCAACCGTAATCGGCATTGTCCTGATCGGGCAATTTAAAACCTTTATGGTCGCGGTCATCGGCAACCTGATGAAAGAGCCAATCAGTTTTAGGATGAAGTTTTTCGAGCCAATCCAATCCCCATTTCGCTTCGTCCAAAACATCAGGAATGTTATTTGGTTTGGCGCGCCCGTAATCGTCAACTTTATCGGCAAATTTATTTTTTTCGAGTTCGAAAGCCAAAATCATTCGGGCAGTTGCGTTGCTTGCCGTTATTAAATATTTCAATTGGTCGCCAGCATCGTGCCAACCGCCGCTTGCATCAATAAAACTGCCGTCAGGAATTGGCGCATAAAACGTCCGCCCATCGCGTTGGTGACAAACCATATCCAAAAACGGATTGTAACCGCAACGTTGCTGACGCATAAAAAAGAGTAAATCTTCCTGAAATGCGGGATATTCGCCGATGGAAAATTCACGCGAAATTATTCCGGAATTTTCGATTTGCAGAATAAATTTGCCGTTTTGTTTGAAATCGGAAAAATCTAATTCGTAGGTAAATTGAAATGGACTTTCCCAGTTTGAGTTTGGAACAGGTTTGAGTTTTTTTGTAAAAAAAACATTCTTTGTGTTTGAATCAATCAGTAAAAACTTGTCATTGAGTTCGTTTTTTGAAATGACAATCGCTTTTTTTGACTCTTTTGAGAGATAACCAATTTGGTTAATGCGGATGTAAGCATTTTGAGCAGTAATTGAAATTGAAAGAAAAAAAACAATAAGGAAAATCAAAATCAATCTTTTTTTAAGTATTCTCATAAATTTTTACCACAAAGAAAAAGAAAACACAGAAATTTTTATTTAATCTGAAACCTCGTGTTTTCTGGGAACTCTGTAGTGCAATTTCTCAAAGTGATTCAAACCCTTTATCCAAAGCAGCAATCAATTCATCAACATTATCCTTAGTGGAATTGAGCATCATTCCCGTTCTGATCACATTGCCGTAAAGTCCGCCTTTACCAATTAAAACCCCTTGTTTTTTGGTTTCTTCAAAGACTTTTAGAACGGCTTGCGGATTCGGTTGTTTAGATTTTCTATCTGTTACCAATTCAATCGCCTGCATCAGACCTTTGCCCCGCACATCGCCGATTATTTCGTATCGTTCGTGCAAACCGCACAATTTTTCGTGCAAATAGTCACCAACAATTCGGGCATTGGTGCGTAAATCATTGTCTTCGACAAATTGAATCACGGCTAAACCAGCCGCCATCGAAACGGGATTTCCGCCAAAAGTGGCAAAAGTAGTGCCGGGGAATTTGTCGGCAACTTCGGGTGTGGCTATCGTCCAAGCAACGGGAATTCCATTTCCTAAACCTTTTGCCGAGGTCATAATGTCCGGTGTAACGTCCCAATGTTCAATACCGAACCATTTATCGCCCGTTCTGCCCCAAGCCGTTTGAACTTCGTCAGCAATGCAAAGTCCGCCGTGTTCGCGGGCGATTCCATACGCAATTTCAAAATATTCAGGGGGCGGAACGATAAAGCCCCCAACACCTAAAATCGGTTCAGCCATAAAAGCAGCAATTTCGCCTGTTGTAGCGGTTTCGATGATATTTTTTATGTCTTTAGCACAAGCCACATCGCAGCTTGGATATTCAAGTTTGAACGGACAACGGTAACAATACGGCGCGGCGGCGTGAACAACTCCGGCAACTTGCGCAGGTAAAGGTCGCCATGTATGATGCCCGACATTTGATAAAGCCGTTGCACTTCTTCCAGAATAACTATGACGCAAAACGATTACTTCTTGCCGTCCGGTTGCTAATTTTGCTGCAAAAACTGCGGTGTCATCTGCCTCTGTTCCCGTGCTAGTAAAGAAAGATTTCTTCAAATTTCCGGGCGTAATCTCCGCTAATTTTTCCGCCAGATTTGATTGATTTTCGTTGGCATAAAGTGTGGAAGTATGAGCAATTTTGTTTAATTGATTGATGACAGCTTCATTAACTTTTGGATTTGCATGACCGACGCTGACTGTTAAAACTCCTCCGAAACAATCAAGGTATTTATTGCCCTCACCGTCCCAGACATATTTGCCTTCGCCTTTGACGAGCGCGATTGGCTCTTGATAATAATTGGCAACTGCCGGAAATAGAAATTCTTTATGTTTTCTAACTGCTTCGGATACGGTCGTTTTTGAATTTGTATCGGTCATATTTTTAATTGGAATGAATTGAATTAAGTGTTGTAAATATAGGAAATTAAGAAAGAAAAAGCAACAAATTTGTTACTTTTTCAGTGAAAACTAAAGAAAGATTATTGCCAATTTCCCATCAAAACAAATGGTGACCAGTAAAACGGGTGTGCAAACGGGCGATTTTCATCTTTTTGAAAAGGAGTTTGATTAGAATCATCAGAAATCTGTCCGGCTAAATCAGAGCGTTTTTTCTGCAGTTCCTCTGCAGAATATTTTCCATAAATAAGTTTGATTTGGGCTTGGCGCAATGATTCCGCTTTGGTTAATTTTTGTTGACTGAGAAAAGTGTAAAATTCGTTCATTAAATCGCGGGTTGAGGGATCGGCAACTGCCCAAAGGGTTGCCAAAACTGATTTTGCTCCCTGTTTTTGGGCGATTGCGCCAAAACCTTCGATCTCAACCCCATTAGCTTTTTTCTCACCTGTCATCGCCGTGTTACAAGCCGAAAGCGTTAACAATTCAACCCCGACAAAAATAGAGTTTGAACGATTTAGCTCCGCAATCGTCAAACGCCGTTCGTCACCGCCGCCAAGTAAAAGATACGAATTCTTATCATTACCCGCTTTCAAACTAAAATGGCTGGCAATATGAACTAAGGGAAATTTTCCCATTTCATTTTTAAATTCGTTCAAAGTAAATTGTTCATCTAAAAATCTGCGTCCATTTATAATTCCTTTTTCGAGGCATTTCTGCATGGAATCATTATCATTCACAATTCGGCAGAGTTCTTCAGGAACGGAGGGTAATGAATCGAATTGACGCTTAAATACTGAGCCTGCTTCAGTTTCTTCGATGGTGGCTGATTTGGAAACCCCAAAACCTACCGTTTTCCAATTCGATTTATCACTTGGAATATCTTTTAATTTATCTCGGCTTGCCAGCGTAATCACCGCATTTGCATAATTTTCCGCTAAATATTTTTTGCCGTCCCAAAGCGCGGAAATCGGAACATAACGCAATGTTCCATCAAGCGACCAAACCAAAGTTTTCGCACCCGAATCCGCCAAATCCTTTTCCAAGGGCTTGACCAAAATATTATAAAGTTTTTGTCCCAAGGGACGCGGGTCAATCCCCGGATTTTGGACTACTTTGCGAAAATCTGCGACTAATTTATTTAAATCTGCCGCTTTTATATCCACCGTGTAAGCTTTTTGAATTGAATCGGTTGTTAAGATTATGTTGAGTCTTTCGGGGCTGGCAATGGTGGAAATTACTACAGTATCCCTGGCTTTCATTTCTTTGAGCATTGCCTGTAACCCCGAATCAACTTGTGCTACTCGTGAATTTTCTTCGCCAAATTCAACTTTTAATTCGTCCAAAAATTTGAGAAAAACTTCGGTTGCATCTTTCAACTTTTTGCCTAGTTCTTCAAATCTGGCTTGTTTGGTAAATGGTTGATTTGGAGGAAGTTGTCTCTTTTCTGCCTCGAGTTCAGAATATTCCTTGCCGATGGCGGCAATATTTTCTGAAAATTCATTGTAACGCTTGAAAGCAGCGTTTTCTTCGTCCGTCAGGGAAAGTTTGGCGGTTAATTCCCTGGCGACTTTATCATCGCGCCGCACATATTCGTAAAGTTCTTCTTCTTTGAGCAAAGCCAAAACCTGTTCTGCTTCGGCGATTCTTCCAACTGAGATCAATAGATCAGCCAAATGCTGGTAGGCAATACTAATATTTTCCAACAAAATTTGCTGTGTTTCTTTGTCTAAATTTTTGATATTTCCGCGTAAATTTTGAAATTGATTTACTGATTTCTTCCCGTAAACTATTGCTACCGAAGGATTATTTAACTCAGATTGGATAGAGCTCAATCCAAGTAAAGAGGTGGCTTGGATAACAATTTCATTAATTTTCTGAGCGTCCTGCAAAGCCGCAAAATAAAATTTTGAGGCATTGGCTAAATCTTTTTGCTCCTTGTAAATTGACGCTAAAAACAGGTTAATTTGCGCGGCTAATCTCTCATTATTGGTTTCTTTTGACAGACCTAAACCTTTTTTGGCATTTTCCAATGCTTTAAATCGATCATCCTGCTTTTCATAAATTCTGGCTAAAAGAGTATAAATGGAGGCTAATCCGGGTTTGTTGTTTGAAACTTCAAAATATTTTTTTCCGATTTCGATCATTTCCAAGGCTTTCGTTAAATTACCCAATTCTATTAAAGCTCCGCCGGAATTGATCACAATTTTGGCGGTTGTTTCAATATCATTGATTTTGGTTGATACCTCCAACCCTTTTTCCCAAAACTCAGTCGCTTTTTGATAATTTCCAAGCTCGGTCAAACAAGCTCCTAAATTATTCAAAGCAATCGCCTGAGTTCTCAAATCACCGTTCTGAATCGCCAAATGTTGGGAATTATTGAAAAAATCAACCGCTTCAGAATAATTTCCCTTTTCCATTTGATAAATACCCAAATTCAATAAAAGCACCGGTTTAAGCGGAACAAAATTTATTTCATCGGCTAATTTGAGCGCTTGTTGATAATATTCGTTTGAATTTACTTTATTTCCCAAAACGTTGTTGACATTTCCTAAATTGTTAAGACAAATGGCTTCTAATTGTTTAACATTTTGTTTTGGCAGTTTTTGAACTTCCTCATTTCTTAAAATTGTTAAAGCCTCGGTAAAATTTTTGAGCGACTCCTGCGTGTTTCCTATTTCAAGATTAATTCGTCCGATTCGATTGATTGCATTTACCATTTCCAAGGGTTTATCGAATTCTTTAAAAATTGAGGCGGCTTCGGTTGAAAATTCAAGAGCTGCATTTTTTTGTCCAATTAATAAAAGCGATTCGACGGATGCAACCAAAACTTCTGCAAATTCAATTTTTGAAACCGATAGTTTTTCACCTTTTTCTTGCCTTGCAATCAAATTACGGTAAAGAGCTATGGCTTCCAAATAATCTTCACTTGCCTTTTGTGGTTGGTTTATTTTTTGATAGTTTTCGCCCAAAACTTTCAAGGTCAAAGCCGGAAACTCATCTTCCGATTTAATTTCCCTGAATATTTTCAAAGCTGATTCAAGGGATTTGATTGAATTCTGGGTTTCATTTAATTGATTATAAGCAATTCCAATACTAAAGATCGAAACAGCCTTGATAACCTTCCCATCAGTCCCAAGCTGCCCGTTGACTGAATCTATTAATTTTATTACGTTGTAAAAATCCGTGAGCGAAAGTCTAATGGAATCAGGCGTTTGTTGTTTAAATTTTTCCCCGCCCTGTTCAAGAACCTGATTTATTTTGTTTAATAAATCTTCCTTTTGTTTTTCGTTCAATTTTTTTTGTTTTGGGATTGGTGTAGGTTGCTGACGCGATTTTACTTTTTGACCAAAACCAATTTGGACAAAAAGTAAAACAAAACAAAAGAGAAATAACGATTTAACCCCCATATTATTTTTTCCTAACCTCAAAACTAACCTCAGCCGTTGCCCAATTTGGGGGAGTTGAATTTCCGATCTCTGAACGGGTTGCCAAAGTGGCTGAACGTAAGATTTTTCCAAGAGGGTTTTGCGTCGCTTTTCTAACTCTTTCATTATCGCCGCGCACGATTTTTTCATCCAATAAAGGGCTAAAATCTGTTGGTTCAACCGTTGCAATAGCTTTATAAATTTCCTTTCCAAAGGGCGGCGTTATCCGAAAAACAAAAGGTAAAGGAAGTCGTTTCCATTTTCCGTCGGCAATAATTTTGTTATCGGAACTTGAGACACGCGGATGGGGAAACATCGGACTTATTTTACCATCCGCCGTTAAATCCAATACAGTGATCCAAGCATCCTGATTACCGTTATTACGAATTTCCAAAGCGACAAAATCACCCTCAGTAATTTCTAATTTATGGTTTAGATCCAGACCAAATTGTTTATCTTGAGTGATTTTAGTTACTGCTCCGAGTTCATTTTTTTCAACCTCAACCGGAACAATTCGCAAATCAATCTTTAGATCAGGCGAACTATTTTCCAAAGTTTGAATTGTTCGAAATCTAACTTCCCGCTCTAAGACAGAACGAATTTGGTTTTCTGAATTCTTCGTCTCAATTTCAGGAAGTTTTGTCCCGTCTGATCTTTCAAAAATTAATTTATTTGTATTATTTATTTTGATTCGGACATCCCAATCATCTTTATTGGTAATTTCAACAAAGGAAATTTTTTGCAATTGGTTTAAAAGTTCTTCAGAAATTACATTTTTCTCCAGGGCAACTTTCAAAAGATTTTCAGAATACTTTCGCTCAATTTCAAAAGCTCTGGCGGTTTGGAAAGAAACAGATTTTGTTAATTTTAGAACCGAAGTTGTCGGGTTAAGTTGAATAATTTCGGCATCGGCTATTTTATTTTCCGCATTTTGCGTTTTTGTTCCGTTTGCAAAAATGGCAAATTTTGAGCCTTTGGTCATTCCCTGCAAACTTCCGGCTTGTAAAATCAAATTCTTTTTTTGATCCTGTTTAACCAAAATGTATGGTTGGGCAGGGTTCGCAGTTCCCTTCAAGATCAATGAATCCGCTTCACCTTCAATTTGCGGGTTTTGCGCCTCAACTCGTTGTGATACAAAGGTTTGCACGCGGTCAAAAACATCCCGGTAAGTCGAATTCGGAGTTGCCTCGTTAAAGGCTTTGACCAATGAATAGGTCAAAGCTCCCATTTTCCCATTGCTGTCATTATCGGTTTCCTTTGCCGTTTGATCGCTCCGCGTTGCACTTATAATAACAAAATTACTACCTAAGGATTCTTTTGAAATTAGCCCTCTTGAATCATCGATTGCAACATTTGGACTTACTTTCGGAGTTTTTCCTTTATAACTTTCTCCACGAACAAGCTGCCGACCTTCGCGGGTAATCGTTCCTGAAAAACAACTGTCAACGACAAATGTTACATTTGATGGCTTTTTAGCTTTTAATTCCTCTAAAAATTTACCGATTTCATCGTCACGAATGTTGCGCGAACCATCTCGACGTGATTTATAATCGGATGGAACAAGCGTTTCATCCAATCCGTCCAGCTCATCTCCGTTATCATCCAAAACCTGCGAACCATGTCCCGAATAATGAAGATAAACAATGTCTCCGGTTTGAACTTTGACAATTAAACCCTTGAAAGCATTGAGGATGGATTGTTTAGTAGTTTCCTGTTTGGTTAAAAGTGTTTTGATTTCCGCCGGTTTAAAGTTAAATTTGCGAACCAAAGTTTGTTTTATCGCTTCAATGTCGTTTTTGGAGTTCAAATTCCACCATTCTTCATCTTCATCAATTCCACGCGAATAATTAGAAACACCGATCAGCAAAGCGTATTTTCGCGGTATTTTTTGAGCAAAAGTGAGGTTTGCCCAAATCGTAAGGAGCGTAGCGATTGAGAAAAAATGTTTCATAAATCAATTTGTAACTAACGTATAGCGGTTATAAACATTGCCTAAATTTTTGATCTTGATCTTAAAAACGCCATTTCGTTTTGGGTAAAATCGAACCTTACAATCGTCCGCGCCGCCCGTATCTGAGGCAACTAAATTTCCATTTTCATCATAAACATAAAGGTCTAAATCGGTGTCCCCATCGCCGGAAATTCCCACCACCGCACTTTCCGCACCACGAAATTGAACTGTTATCACATCAGTTCCAAAGGCTTTAACTTCGGTAATCGCCCTTTTCGGTCCCCCCAAGGCTCCTTTGGCATCAGGTAACAATTTCGCAACCGCTGTAATCCTGCCTAATAAATTTCGATCTTTTTTTGCTAAGGCTTTAGCCTCATTTAGAAAAGCATCAGCGTTCACATTCCCTTTAGTTTCCTTATTTACCAAATCGGGTTGTCCACCCTCAGTCTGTTTATCCATTGTGATTTTTTCAGCCACCATTGTTTTCAAAATTGAAGCCGCAAAGATCAAAGCATCTGCGGATTTGTGCTCCCGTCCGTATTTGGCGGCTTGATAAGCGAGAAATAGATTATTTGCTTTTTCATCAGATTCTGTTATCTTCCCTTTTTCTGAAAAATTAGGAGTTTTATCCTGAGAAATTGCCGTCAAAGCAAAAAAATTCAAAATTAAAATGGTTAAAATTAAAAATCGTTTCATAAAATATCTCTCATCAAATAATCGCAAAATTTTTTAGAAATTGAGGTCAATAATTTTATAAAAAAATCGCCATTTGTGATTAGTCGGTGTAATATTACAAATTATCAAAGTTATGAGCAATGAAAATTTAACCAAATTATTGCAAGCATCAAATGAAGGAAATCGTGAGGCATTAGACCAACTCTTGCCGATTGTTTATGACGAACTGCGGCGAATTGCCCGCCACCAGCTTTCTAAAGAAAGGGCAAATCATACCTTACAAGCCACTGCATTGGTCAACGAAGCCTATATGAAATTGATCGGACAGCATTCGGTTGATTGGCATAATCGCGCCCATTTTTTCAGCATTGCTGCCGAAACAATGCGCCGGATATTAGTTAATCACGCGGTTGAGCGCAATGCCCAAAAACGTGGAGGTGGTGCAACTATTGTTTCATTGGAAGAAGAAATTGACTTTATTCACCAACGCGATCTTGATGTTTTGGCATTGGATGATGCACTCAAAAAGTTAGAAGAATTTGATAAAACTCAAGCCAAAATTATTGAATTAAAATTTTTTGGCGGGATGACCAACGAAGAAATTGCTGATGTAATGGGCGTTTCCGACTCCACCATAAAAAGAGAGTGGCGAATGGCAAAAGCATGGCTTCAATCCCGAATGAGTTAGTTTTTAGGCAGACTTAATTGGCAGTGTAATAGTAATTGTTGTTCCCTTTCCTGGGGCTGAATTTATAATATACCTCCCACTTAATAATTCGGTTCGCTGAACAATATTATCTAAACCAAAACTTGTTTTTCGCTTTGAAACCAAATCAAAACCTATTCCGTCATCCTTAATAACAATTTCAACTTTTTCCTGTGAATTTGTCAGTTCTAAGCTCGCGGCAATAAATCTAATATTTAATTGGGAGTTTTTTGCGCCCGAATGTTTTATTATATTGTTTAAACATTCCTGAATTATCCGGTAAATACTTAATTCTTCCTCAGGCGAAAACAAACCGTCAATATTGACTATTGAAATTTTAATTTTAATTTTTGTTGAATCTTCAATTTTCTTCGCCATATTTTGCAAAGTTTCGGTTAAACCGAATTTTTGCAAATATTGCGGGCGAAGATTTCTCGAAATATTTCGAGTCTCGTCTAAAGCTCTGGTAGCTGTTTCAGAAATTTCTTCGATCTGTTTTCTGTTTTTGTCCTTTTCCGGGATTTGCCGAAGTAGTAATAATGACCAATTTTTAATAATCAAAAGCTCTTGCCCCAGACTATCGTGTAACTCTCCGGCAATTCTATGGCGTTCCGATTCGTGTGCGTTTATAAGTTGGCGTGAAAAAGCATCTTGTTCTAAACGTCTCTTTTCAAGAAAACTCAACCTTTTTTGATAAGCATAAACTATGATTAAAACCAAAGCCAAAACGCAAAGTGTCAAAAACCACCAAGTTCCCCAAAATGGCGCATAAACCTTTATTTTCAGTTTTGCTTCGATCTGACTATTAAGCCCTTCGGCACTGGTTGCTATAACTTTGAAAGTATAATTTCCCGGTGGTAAATAGGCATAATAAGCAATCCGCCGGGTTCCGACTTCCTGCCATTCCTTATCATAACCTTCCAAAATGTATCGAAATTGAACCTGTTCCGGTTTGGTAAAATTTATTCCGGTGTAATTTATTTCCAAATTTTGTTGTTGCGGCTGAATTTCTACTTTATCAAGTGTGGCTATTTTTTCCTTATTCAAAGTTATATTTTCAATATAAACGGGCGGAGGAGGAGATTTTGGAATATTTGGATCAATTATTATTCCCCCACGAACCATCGGAAACCAAAGTTTTCCGTCACTTGTTTTCCATCCCGCAGGCTTGTTGCCGCCGTTTCCCTCGCTGACTTCCATCCCGTCGTTTTTATTGTAAATAACACAATAAACCTTCTTTATCTTTCCATCAGCAAAATCATTTAAAGATTCCCGGCTGACAGAATAAATCCCCTGATTCCCCATTACCCAAAAATTATCGTTATCATCAACCAGAATTCGGGAAGCAATTTCCTCGGGCAGCCCATTTTCCGAAGTAATTTTTGTGAATTTTCCATCTTTAAAACGATTTATCCCGCCGCCGTAAGTGCCAATCCAAAAAGCTCCGTCCTGATCTTCGTAAATATCACGGACATAATTATTTGAGAGTCCATCTTCCATCGTCCAATTTGTAAATTTACCATTTTCAAAACGGCTCATTCCGCCTTTGGTTCCGATCCAAATTGCGCCGCTTCGGTCTTGGGTAATGAAGACAACCGTGTTATTTACTAAACCATCTTTAGCTGAATAAAGTTTTAGTTGTCCGTTTTCAAGCACGGCGATTCCCTTGTCTATACTTCCCAGCCAAATTCTATTTTGTTTATCAGTAAAAATCGAATTATTCCCAAGAGTTACAGGCTGATCAAATATTTGACTAAATTTGCCGTTTTGATATTTGTAAATTCCCAATTTGGTTGGAACTATCAGATGTCCATCAGCATCAGTTCCAAGTGCGGTGATTTGCCATTCAAAGCCTAATTTGTCCAGCCAAACCGGTTCAAACTTCCCGTCTTTCCATTTTAGAAATTTATAATCAGTCGAAACCCAAACATTTTTTTCGGCATCTTCGATAACGGTATATGTGGGATCCGCATTTGAATTTAGATAGGAAGCAAAAGTTCGGATATATCGTTTTTTGAGGTGAATCAACCCATTATCAGTCCCCAAAAAAATCTGACCTTCCCGGTTGGAAAATATTGATCTGATGCTTGATTTCTTTACGTCAGATAAATCCAATCGATTTACTAGGTTTCCGTTTTCATCAAATTCATAAAGAGTATTTAGAATTGTAAAAAAAAGGTGATTCTCTTGACTCAACAAAAGTTTGGAACTGGTAGGTTCATTTGGCTGATTTTTGTAAATGGTTGTGTATTTTCCATTTTCAAATTTGCCGAGTTCATTAGGGGTTAAAACCCATAAACCACCTTTAGGGTTGGATTTAACCGAATAAATAATATTAGTGGGCAAGCCATCAAAAACATTGTAATTAGCAAATTTACCATCTTTATAACTAACTATTCCACCATTTGTAGCTGACCAAATAGTTCCATCCTCATCCATGCTTTGTTCAGTAATTCGAATGGCATCCTCTGTTACCGTATTTTTTTTGAAAAGTTCATTTTGACCATAATCGGTAAACTGTTTTGTTTTTAAATTGAAAACCTTAAGTCCTAAAGAAGTTCCCAAAATTAGATTTCCATTTCCATCAGTTAAAATTGAATTGATTATTCCATCACGAGGTGGTCCTTGACTTTTCCAAAGCAATTCAAAACCACCATTGCGAAATGAAACAATATCCCCTTCTTCCGAACCAATCCACAAGGTTCCATCCTGATCCGTAGCCAGAGAAACAATCCTATTACTGCTTAGTTGCGGAGTATTGGTAGTTGTAAAAATCGTAAAATTCAACCCGTCAAATCGCGCCAACCCGCCAAATGTGCCAATCCACAAATAACCATCAGGGGTTTGAGCCATCGAAGTCGGGCTGTTTTGCGGGAGACCGTTATCCGTGTTGTAAAGGACTTTTAGAAATTTTTCATTTTCAGGTGTTTGAACTATATTTTGCCCTAAAACAAAACCTGCCCCTACCAACAAAATACAAAAGTAAAATATTAGTCTTATTACTTTGGGGGGAGTAATATCCAAACTCATAGTTTTTTTGGGAAAATTTTACTCATTACTGAGTAATTAGTTACTATAACATTTAATAAGATAAAATGTATAACTAAGCTTTTCTTTCAATTTTAAGTAAAAATGGACGCAGTAAAGTGGCAAAAGATTAAAGAAATTTTCAATGAGGCAGTTGAAATTGAACCCGAGAAACTTGCCGTTTATCTTGATTCGGTTTGCGAAAATGATCCCGAAATCCGCGCTGAAGTTGAGAATCTACTAAATGAAGATTCGAAAGATGCAACACTTTTTGACCCGTTTATTGAACCATTAGGTGTGGTGACATCCAACAATCCCTTTAACCAACTGGTTGGTAAATATATTATACTCAACGAAATAGGCGAAGGGGGCATGGGTTCGGTTTATTTGGCGGAAAATTCCGAATTCGGAAATAAAGTCGCCCTCAAAATCGTTAAAAAAGGAATGGACACAACCGACCTTTTAAGGCGGTTTAAAACAGAACAGAAAATCCTTGCCAACCTTGAACATCCAAACATTGCACACTTACTTGATAACGGAACAACCGAAGACGGTTTACCTTATTATGTTATGGAATACGTCGAGGGTGAAACGCTGTTGAAATTTGCCAATGAAAACCAGATCTCAACCCGCGATCGTCTCCAAATCTTCCGTAAGATTTGTTCCGCCGTTCAATTTGCCCACAATCGTTTGGTGGTTCATCGTGACTTAAAACCTTCTAACATTCTTATTACTAAAGATTTAGAGCCAAAATTACTTGATTTTGGAATTGCCAAAATCTTGAATCCCGAAAAAACCGAAATCAAAGGAACGGCAACAATGTTGGGAATGATGACCCCCAATTATGCTTCGCCTGAGCAGTTACGTGGGGAAACAGTGACTACCGCTTCAGATATTTACTCGCTTGGAGTGATTCTTTACGAATTGATGACCGGGATGATCCCGTTCAATATGAAACAATATTCGCTGGTGAAAATGATGGAAGTGGTTTCCAATACCGAACCAATCCGACCGAGCGACGCCGCAACACAAGCACGCGGGGATAAGGGAAAAATTACCACTAGCTCTCTACTCCCTGCTCCCAACTCGCTGAAGGGGGATTTAGACAATATTATTCTCAAAGCCCTCAAAAAAGAACCGGAACGACGCTATCTTTCGGCGGAACAATTTAGTGAAGACATTCGCCGTTATTTGGAGGGATTACCGGTTAAAGCCCGCCCCGATACTTTTGGTTATCGGACGTCTAAATTTATCAAACGCAATAAATTAGGGGTTTCCGCCGGTATTTTGATTTTGCTTTCCCTGATTGGCGGAATAATTGGGACATCCTATCAGGCATCTGTTGCTCAACGTGAAAGAAATCGAGCAGAACAAAGATTTGAAGATTTGCGCCAACTTAGCAATAATCTTATTTTCAAATATAATGATGCGATTTCTAATTTACCAGGGGCAACCTCAACCCGGGCAATGTTTGTTCAGGAAGCAACCAAATTTCTTGATAGTTTGGCAAATGAACAAATTAACGAGCCGAAACTGCAACTTGAACTAGCCAATGCCTATTTAAAAGTTGGCAATTTGCAAAGTGAAATTTCGACTTTTGACGCAAAACAATCGTTTGAAACCTATCAAAAATCATTAAAAATCGCCGAAAACCTGTTCAATAAATCTCACCAAGATTATGAAATCCAACACATTTTTGCCTCGGCACTTAAAGAAGTTGGAAGTTTGCAGGAAAATAGGAATTTAGCCATTAATAATTTGAAAAAAGCAGCGGAAATCAGGGAAGGAATCTTAAAATCAGATGCGGAAAATTTTGAAAATAAAATTGGATTGGTCCAAATCTATTCCGCTTTGGGCAATCTTTACAATCAAATTCAGAATCAAACGGCAACTGAATATTTCCAAAAAGCCTTGCAAATAAGTCAAAATCTGGTCAACGAACCGACCGCAACCGCTACTGAATGGCGATTATTTGCCAAAACCAATCAAACTTATGCTCTGACGCTTCCCCCCACCGAAGCTATTAATTTTCAAAAAAAAGCGATTGAATTTTTTAACAAAGTGTTGGACACAAAGCCCAACAATATCAAAGCTAAAGAAGAACTTGGAACATCCTATTTAAATCTTTCCAATCTGTATAAATCTCTGAACAAACAGGATTTAATGGTTTTAAATAAACAAAAAGCCATCGAAATTTTTGAAAAGCTTTCACAATCCGATCCTAAAAATGAAGACTTTATCAAACTGATTGCACAAGCCAAAGGAGAAAGTAAATCAAAGCAAATTCAACCCCAAAATAACGAAAGCGAAACTGTAAAAGATATTTTCAAATAAAAAAGCCGTGATTTTATCCACGACTTTTTACCACTTTACTTTTTGATTTTAATTTATTCTTCGACCTCGTCCTCGGCAGCATCAAGCAAAGTTGCCGAAACGACTAAATCTTCCTCGCCGGTTCGAATGAGCATTACTCCTTGTGCCGCGCGTCCGGTTTCCCGAATTTTATCAACTCCCAAACGGATCAACTTTGCCTGTTGGGTAATGATCATAATTTCCGAATCTTCATAAACCGGAAACGCAGCAACTACTTTGCCGGTTTTATCGGTGGTTTTCATATTGATAACACCGGTTGCCCCGCGTTTGGTCAAACGATAACTTGCCACATCGGTTTGTTTTCCAAAACCTCTTTCGGAAACGGTCAGAATTTTTTCAGTTCCGTCAGATGCCAAAACCGAAACGACATAATCGCCTTGTCTCAGGTTTGCGCCGATCACGCCGCGAGCTACTCTGCCCATCGGTCGAACATCGGTTTCTTTGAAACGAACCGCCATTCCGTCGTGGGTGGCAATCAAGATTTCTTTTGAGCCATCAGTTCTGATAATGTTTAATAGTTCGTCACCATCATCAATATTGATAGCATTAATACCATTTACACGAATATTTTGATATTCACTCAAAGCAGTTTTCTTAATAACCCCCAATTTCGTGACCATTGTCAAATAAATTTCTTCCGAAAAATCTTTGACCGGCATTACCGCAACAAGCTTTGCTTCGGTTGGAAGATTTACCAGATTAACCACCGCCTTTCCGCGTGATGAGGATTCACCTTCGGGAATTTCGTGGACTTTGATTTTGTAAACTTGTCCATCTGCGGTAAAAATCATCAAAAATGAATGAGTTTCAGCAGTAAAGATATGTTCGACAAAATCTTCATTTTTGGCTTTTGCACCTAAACGACCTTTTCCGCCGCGTCCCTGTTTGGAATAAACAGAAACAGGTGTCCGTTTGATATAACCGGCTTTAGTTACAGTAATTGCAACTTCTTCGTTAGGAATCAGATCTTCAATTTTGAGTTCAACTCCCGCATCAACAATTTCGGTTTTACGGGTATCGCCGAAACTCTTTTTGACTTCCTGCAATTCATCGATAATTACCTGACGGAGCAAATATTCATTCGCCAAAATTGATTCAAGTTCGGCAATATGTTTCAAAATCGCTTCTAATTCGTCAATAATTTTTTGACGTTCCAGAGCGGAAAGCCGACGCAGCTGTAAATCGAGGATGGCTTGGGCTTGGATGTCGCTGAAATTAAGCGAAGCGATAACTCTTTCCAAATCTTTCAAAAATCCGGCAAGAGTTTTATCAGTTGCCACACCTTTCCATTGTTTAACTTCGTGCAAAGTTGCAAAATTTCCGGTCAACCATTGTTTAGCTTCGTCAACTGAACGTGAATTACGGATCAAAGGAATGATGTAATCAAGTGCGTCAATCGCTTTATTCAAACCTTCCAAAATATGCGCTCTGGCTCTTGCTTTTTTGAGTTCAAATTCGGTGCGGCGGCGAACAACTTCTTTTCTAAATTCAATAAAGTTTTCTAAAACCTGTTTGAGACTCAGAATTTTCGGCTGTCCATCTACAATAGCCAAACAAATAATACCGAACGAAGTTTGCAGCGGAGTTAATTTGTAAAGTTTATTCAAAACGACTTGCGGCACCGCATCGCGTTTTAATTCGATAACCACCCGCATTCCTTCACGGTTCGATTCATCGCGGATTTCGGAAATTCCGTCCAGTTTTTTCTCGTGAACCAACTCTGCAATTCTTTCAATTAATTTAGCTTTATTGACCTGATAAGGAATTTCGGTAATGACCACCGCATCACGTTCCGTGTTATTGCGTCCGATCCGGTCAATTGCTGCCCGTGCGCGAAGCTGAATGATGCCGCGTCCTTCACGGTATGCGCGATGAATTTCTTCACGTCCGTAAATAAATCCGCCGGTGGGAAAATCAGGACCCGGAACAAGTTTAATGAGCTCATCAACGGTAATTACCGGATTTTTCAAAAGTGAAATAGTGGCTTCCAAAATTTCAGTTAGGTTATGAGGAGGGATTTTAGTTGCCATACCAACGGCAATTCCTTCTGAACCATTGACTAAAAGGTTGGGAATTTTGGTTGGCAAAACTTTTGGCTCGCTCAAAGATTCGTCGTAATTCGGTTGAAAATCAACAGTTTCTTTTTCGATGTCTGCCAACATTTCGTTGGTTAGTTTCTGCATTCGAACTTCGGTATAACGCATGGCGGCGGCGTTATCACCATCAATTGAACCAAAATTGCCCTGACCGTCAACTAAGGTATAACGCATTGCAAAGTCTTGTGCCAAACGAACAATCGTGTCGTAAACCGCAGTATCACCGTGCGGGTGGTATTTACCGATTACATCACCAACGACACGAGCAGATTTTTTGTATGGCTTATTGTGGGTGTTGCCAAGCTCGTGCATAGCCCATAGCACGCGACGATGCACTGGTTTTAGCCCGTCCCGAACATCAGGCAGCGCCCGTCCGATGATAACGGACATTGCATAGTCAAGATACGATTTCCGCATCTCATCTTCAATATTTATTTGTTGTTTTTCTAAAGTTGTATCCATTTGTTGAAAATTGTTTTATAATTTTACTTGATTCTTTTTGTGTTTTCCGTGATTGGCAAAAGGATTTGACGAAATATTTTTGGAATAATTTTCCCATTAATTGTTTTTAAATTTTACAGGTTTTTTGCCTAATTAGCAAATAACCAAACCCTTGAAAATATTGAATCACAAGACAAATTCTTTCTATTTTCATATCTGAAAAATCCCCCCGTCTTTTTAGTGAGGTCTTAAAAATGTCATTCGCAACAGATATAGATGCCAGAAGAATAAGAAGGATAAATCTACCTTTACCCATAAGAGTCGAACATTGCGTAACCAAAGAAAAAGCAATGAACGAAGTAACCCGTTTAATAGATGTTTCAGCTTTTGGTGCCGGTTTTAATTTACAGCATCCGATCAAGCGCGGCAGATTGGTTCATATGACCATCCCGCTCTCCCGACAACTTAGAAATTATGATTATGATGAGCCGCAATACCGGGTTTGGGGCTTAGTTCGCCATTGCGTTCCGGTAAAAGAAAACAGGACAGAAAAATATGCTATCGGAACGGCGTTTATTGGGAAACATCCACCACAAAGTTATGTTGATAATCCAGCTCGCCTTTATGAAATTTCACATCGTGAGGAAACACATTTTTGGCATATTGTGGAGGCTCCGAATAATCCGGATGAGAGTAATTTGCCCAAAGCCGACCGTAGACATACACGGTATCAAATTCCCGTTGCCATTGATCTCGAATTACTGAACGATGTAGGAAAACCTATCACCAAAGAAACCACTGTGACCGAAAATATCAGTTTGGGCGGTGCGTCAGTGTTTTCCAGTTTGCAGGTCAACATCGGTCAATTTATCAGGCTTTCCAGTGAACAATATAATGTAACGATTACTGCTATTATTCGGAATAAACGACTTGGTAGAGATGGAATCCCTCGATTACATCTGGAATTTTTTGATAAATACTTCCCACTTGAAGGAATTGAGTAAATGATTTGATTTTAATGTGTAAATTTAAAGTCAGCTAAAACGAATTTTAAAAATGAGAGATTTTTCTTAACCCTAGATTTGTTTTAGTAACTTTGGTTTACACTTTTTTATTTTAAACTTTTTTCTTTTGAAACTCCGAACTTTGGGTTAAAATATATCGTATTGTTTTTCGGAGGTTTTCAAAATGAGTTATTCCGTCGCAGAAGATGCTAAACCGCAATTTAAGTTATTGATCATTGCAACTTTAATCAGCATTGCCTTGTATTTTGTTTCCTGGTATTTTCCTTTAGCAAATTACTTGTTTTATCCGCTTCAATTATTTGCAACTTTCGTTCACGAAGGCAGCCACGTTTTAGCCGCCCTTTTGACGGGAAGCCATGTTCAGAGCCTTACAGTTTCACCTGATACCAGCGGAGTTGTTTGGTCTGCCGCAAACGGGTGGTTAGCCCAATTGCTGATTTCAAGTGCAGGTTATATCGGCACAACTATTTTTGGAACTTTGCTGCTGGTTTGGATGCGTTTCGGTTTTTCATCGCACATTGGTTTATATTTTGCCTCTGTTTTTGTCGGTATTATGACCCTGGTTTTTGGTTTAATATTTCCGATTTTTAATATTTTCTCGGCTAATGTATCCTTTGGAAGTGTTCTCTTTACGGTAATTTCTGGTGCAGTTCTGACCGCCGGACTTTTTGCAATCGCTCGTTTTGCCCCTTTGAAATGGGCAAATTTTGCTTTTGCTTTTTTGAGCGTTCAATGTTTGCTTAATTCATTTTTCAGTTTGAAAGATTTATTTTTTATTTCTGCGACAACCTCCACGGTAACGGATGCCGGAAATATGGCAAATGCAACGGGAATTCCTTCTTTAGTTTGGGTATTCATTTGGATCGCGATTTCAATTGTAACAATCTCAGTCGGTTTAAGGATTTATGTTTCATCACAAAAATCAAGCAAAGCAGAGATTATTTAATACAATTATTCAAAGGTAGAGAATTTCCCTCTGCCCTTTTCAGTTCCACAAAACGCAGGTATTTTCTTTGAAAAGTATCTGCGTTTTTATTTTTGTGTTATATTTTCAAAAAATCCTATGAAAAAATTAACTGTTTGCTTATTGATTCTTTTTGTCTTTGCAAATTTCATATTTGCCGGTTCAATTTCTGATGAAATAAATGCTTCGGCTGAAAAAGTTTTGCCGCAGGTTATTGAATGGAGAAGATTTATCCATCAACATCCGGAACTTGGAAACCGTGAATTTAAAACTGCAGCCTTTATTGAGGAAAAACTTCGGGCTTTAGGCATCGAAGTCAGAACTAAAATTGCGAAAACCGGGGTGGTCGGTATTTTGAAAGGCGGTCAACCTGGACCTGTAATCGGGCTTCGCGCCGATATTGATGGATTACCTGTCACTGAAAGAGTAAATGTCCCTTTCAAATCCACAGAAAAAGCGGAATATAACGGGCAAACAGTTGGTGTAATGCACGCTTGCGGACACGATTCTCACATTGCAATGCTTTTGGGAACGGCAACAGTTTTGTCCCAAATGAAAGATAAGTTAAAGGGAACTGTTGTGTTTATCTTTCAACCAGCCGAAGAAGGTCCGCCTGCCGGAGAAGAGGGCGGTGCGGCTTTGATGGTAAAAGAGGGCGTAATGGATAATCCGAAAATTGATGCAATTTTTGGAATTCATATCAATTCCGCCACCGAAATCGGCAAAATCCGTTATAAAACCGGCTCTTTTATGGCTGCATCTGATTGGTTTTCAATCAAAATTAAGGGAAAACAAACACACGGCTCACAACCTTGGGGCGGAGTTGATCCGATTATGGTCGCCTCAAGCATTATTCAGGGTTTTCAAACAATCGTCTCCCGTCAATCCGAATTGACCAAGGCTCCTGTGGTAATTTCAGTCGGTAAAATCAACAGCGGAGTCCGTGAAAATATTATCCCCGAAGAACTTACAATGTCCGGCACGATTCGGACTTTGGACCAAGAAATGCAAAAGGATGTCCATGCCCGAATCCGAAAAACTGCAACTAAAATTGCCGAAAGTTTTGGGGCACAAGTTGATATTTCAATAGATTCCAAAACGCCGATTACTTACAATACCCCACAATTGGTTGATCAAATGTTGCCAAGTTTAGAAAAAGCAGTTGGAAAAGAAAATCTGATTAACGCCGAATGGACTACTGGCGCGGAAGATTTTGCTGAATATCGCTCTAAGGCACCGGCATTTTTCTTTTTTGTCGGTGGAATGCCAAAAGGAATGAATCCCCAAAACGCTTTTCCCCATCACACCCCTGATTTTTTCATTGATGATAGCCGTTTGGATGTCGGCATCAAGGCTTTTGCCAATCTCGTTTTTGATTTTGATAAATCCAAACTGCAAAAATCCATGCAACAAACTTCCCTTTTGGAAAATCAGATTAACGTAATGAATTGTCAGCCGAAAAATATTTTTGCGGTCGAAATGTCGAGCATTTTCATTCATTCAAATTATGATTCGTTGTGCGGAGGTGTTTAATGAAAATAATTGCAGCTTTTTTAACCTTGATTTGCTTTTGTTTTATGAGTGCAGCTCAAATAAAAACTCCGACCGAGAAAATTGATTATAAATACTCAACATCGCTTCAGGCAGTTGTGGTGACCACCAAAGATTGGAATGCAATTCAGGGAACGGCACAGCTTTTTGAGCGAAAAACAACCAAATCTGCCTGGAAAAAAGTTGGTGAGAGTTTTCCGGTGGTGGTTGGGAGAAATGGTTTGGCGTGGAGTGATGAAGCGCGAATGAAGGCTGAAACACAACCTCATAAAAAAGAAGGTGACGGGAAAGCGCCCGCCGGAATTTTGCGCCTGACCTCGATCTTTGGTTCGAGGGATCAGAAGTTTAAGCTTCCCTTTACTAAATTAGTTGAATCTACTGAATGTGTTGATGATGTTAAATCTACTCATTACAACCAAATAGTGGATAAATACCAGGTCGGAAATTTTGACTGGAACAGTTCGGAAAAAATGCTGGCAGTCGGTGAGCAATATGAACTAGGCGTTTTTGTTGCCCATAATTCCGATAATAATAAAGGCGACGGTTCCTGCATTTTTCTGCACATTTGGAAAGACGCAAACACCGGAACCGCCGGCTGCACCGCAATGGAAAGAAAAAATATTGAAAGAATAACCAAATGGCTTGATGTGAAAAAAAATCCTTTTTTAATTCAAATGCCGGAAGAGGTTTACCAAGGATGGCAAAAGGTTTGGAAACTACCGAAATTATAATAACTTTAGCAGATTTGCCTATCGGCTCAAGATTACTCGTCAAAAGTAAAAAGGATTGGCGAAGTGCAGTAATTTCAAAAATTATAGACGAAACTGTAACTCTAACTGTTTCCTCTCCGACCGGTTTCTCTTATCGTTTAAGGCGTAACCTACAAACTGAAATTCATTTTGACGGTGAAATACCAATCCTTGAAAATGATTCCAAAGAATGGCGCGAAAATTTTGTTAAATATGATGTTCGCTGGTAAACAAAATAAATAAAGGGTAAATAAAATTATCAAAATTAAATTACTTCAAATTACAAAATTGAATCATTAGATTTGAAGAAAATCGAATCTTATTTCAATTTTGCATTTCGTCAATTTCGATGTTATTTTAATCTCTAAAATTAACAAAACAAAAATTTTAAGATGAATCAATCAAATCCCCCAAAGAAACTAACCAAAAAACAAAAGGACGATTTACTGGCGGCACACTTGCCCGGATTGTTAAGTTATCATCATTTAATGTTGAGTGACGGTGTTAGAAATAAATTATTATTTCAAGCAATTCAACAACATGTTAACGAAAATACAAGTTTTTTGGATATTGGGGCAGGAACCGGTGTTTGGGCTATTTTAGCCGCTAAACTTGGGGCAAAAAGAGTTGTTGCCATTGAAATTGAAGAGCCTTTGATTCCTCTCATCTTTAAACACGCTCAAGAAAATGGAGTTGCCAATAAGATCGAAATAATTCACGGAAACGCCGATCATGTAAAATTAAAAGGTAAATTTGATGTTATCGTTAGTGAACTATTTGGGCAGGATGCTCTGGGTGAAGGAGTTACTAAATCATTTATAAGTTTGCGAAATCGTTTTCTGGCTCCAAATGGCATTTTAATCCCGCAAAAACTTTCTATGCTGGCTGCCCCGGTCAAATTAGACAAATCCCCGCAGGAATTTCCGGTTGGAATCCCTTTAACTGCTAATTATCTCAAAACGGTCAAATTTAATTATTCATCTCAAATTTCCATCGAAAGAAGAGAAAAGACAAAGGTTCTGACCGAACCTCAACTTTTAATGGAAATGAATTTTAAAACTGTTGAAACGGCACCGGATCTAAAAAGTCTTTCGGCAGGTTGGAAAATGAATAATTTATCTGAAGCAAATGCTATTGCGGTCTTTAACCGTTCCACTTTTACCGAAGAAATTATAATGGATTCATTCAATTCGCAAAGCTGGGGGGCAGCAATTTATGAATTTCAGCCTGTTCCCGAGAATGAGGGGGAGATTTATTTTAATCTGAATATGGATGGAGCAAAATCAATGTGGGCTGTGACAACCAAAACCGAATCAGGAATTAAAACTCAGAACTTTTCCCCAACTTTTGCTCCGGCTAGAATTAAGATGGCTAAACAAATGACTCCCTTCAAAAAAGTCAGACCGCCAAAACAAAATTTGCCTGAAACCAAAAAGAATTCAAAAAGTAAAACTAAATGAACAGAAATTGAAAGAAATTCTCTTTACAAAACTAATTTGAAACTCAGTTAGATACTTTATTTTGTTAATTTAGTCCGCCTTCAAAATCTTTTGCCACATAATGAAAAAACAGTGATGTTGATTGATGACCTTGCGGCAAAGGATAACGGTAATGAATTAGTTCGCGACCTTTATAAACCAACCCGTCGCCACTAGCTAGGTAAACTTTTGGGTTTTTGTCCTCCTCTTCAGATGCTGCCGGAAATTTCCGGGAATCATAAGCGACTGGTTTGCCTTCGGCAAAATCCGGTTCCCAAACAAATAAGCCCCACGGTGAAAGTTTATTTTCCTGTTCGGGCAAATAATCAATCTGAAATGATATGCTGAATTCACATTGAGCTCGATCAGTATGTGGCTGCAAAATTGCATCCTCAATATATGAAGCTGCATAAACATATGAAGGAATTACTTCTTCGCCAATAACCAAACTCATCAATTTAGCTAGATTCTGGTGAATAACTCGTGCTAATGGCTCATTATGTTGATAAAAACGTCTTTCAACCTGTCCATCACCAAATGGCATAAACCCACTATCGATATATTGCCGATAATATCTGCGCATTGCCTTCATTTGAGCATCCGGTAAAATTTTGCGCAGCACAACATATTTATCTTCCCGATACTTAATTTTTGCTTCCGCAATTGCCTCACTTTGCTTTTTTTCAGTTTTAGCCCACTTTTCAGGGGTTGTAAGAATTTCGCTCGCAACCAATTTAGAAAGAAAGTCCGGCTTAACTTCAACCGACAATTTCTCGCCGGCTTTAAATTTTGCTACTGTTTCAGCTTGTTGATTACTAAACCAATAACCAATCTCAATATCTGTAAGCGGTTGTTTTATCCAAACTGACGGATGGTGCGGCGAAAGATGTTGCCCGTGAACCCGCGATCTAAATTTGGTAAAATCAAAGGGCTCATAGCGAAATGTTGGATTGACTATTAATGAAGTAATATCTCCATCAAATTCTTCACTTTTAACTCCATCAAGCAGACATTCAAAAAGAACTTTTTGGGGGATATTTTCAGCCTCCAGCAAAACTCCGAATTTAAATAGCAATTCACGTTCGGCTTCGTCTATATCCCTTTCTACATCAAGAAAATCAAATTTGGTTTGGGCTAAATCTAAAAAGACTTCGTGTAGATTAGGTTGATCAAATTTCGAGATTTGTAATCTACGCAAACCATCATCAGGGTTTGGCACACTTAAAACTATCAAGGCATCCGGCTCAACAATGGATTCAAGTTTAAGAAAAGGATTAACCACTAAATTTTTATTCATATTATTTTCTGTGAATTATATTCTATTTAGATTACAGATAAACTGTAAAGGCAATTTTTTCGGATTTTTCTACTTTATTATTAAACACAAGGACAAGGACGTATTTCTTTTTTATCCGAAATTTAATATTATCCAATTTCAAAAAATCTGGATATTCACTTGATAACTTTTTAGTTGATTTCAGATTTTTTTGGTTGAATAAAATTACTTGAAATAAACATTTCAAAATCTAAGCAATTTAACAATGAAAAATTGATTTGTTTTTAAAAGTCCCATAAAATTTTGGCTGTTATTTCCTCAGCCAAATCAAAATGTGAAAGTCAAGAAAAAAAAACTTATTTCATGTAGAGCCTTAGCTTAATTAAATCAAATTCAAGGTGTCTTTTGGAAATTCTTTTAAGTGTTTTACAGTATTTATAACAAGAGCCACAAAAATAATATGCTGTTGTGGGTAAAGCTACCTCTAACAGCATATTATTTTGCTTTTCATATTTTTATTAGAAATCAATTAAAGTTCCTAATTATTCAACTAACCGCAACGGCAGGTAATCGAATCAGGATTCCCAGCTCCATTAGGTGTGCATGCCGTTATTATTCCGGTTGCATTGCAACATAGAGGACTACAAAAAGTATTATTTGGATTAGCTGGATTGTTGAACGGACCACCAGGGGTTGTAGGAGAGCAAACATTTCCAGCAGCATTTGGCACAGTAACTGGGAACGGAGGAGTTGAAGGAATATTTACACCAGTTGTAGTAGTGCAGCACTGATTTGGTCCCGCTCCAGTTGTGTTTACACAAGCCATTGCCCCGGGACAACAAAATGGGCTGGGATTGGTTACCGTTGGACAGGCTCCTAATACATTATTGCAAGAAGCTGCCATAGCCCCACTTGGAGCAACTAACGAAGCAACAATTGGTAATGCAATTAATGAACCAAATCCAATTTTTTTTATTATTTGCCGGCGTGACATACCTTCAAATTGATCAGGAATAACTACTTCATTCTCAATTAAATTCTCTTTTTTCAATTGATCTAAAGCCAACCAGACCAACCCTTCATCAAAGGGAGTTTTTAGTTTTTCATACCTAATGTGCAACTCTTTTAGTTTAGAACAAGACCATCAAGGTCAAGCGGTTTTCTCTTAAGTTGCAAATTCAGAAAGACCGCTACCGTATGTGCGAGAATCTTTCTCAGCAATCGGCTTTGAAAA
>JAIBCC010000070.1 GCA_019694395.1 Pyrinomonadaceae bacterium
CTTCCTACTTTGGCAGCGGTTTCGCTGCTGGCGGAAAGATTAGTTTGGATTCCCTGACGGGATGGAGCGTAAAAAAGCACAAGACTTGCTGCCATCAAAACAGCAAAGATAAGAAGAACAAAATTTCTGGTTCTTTCTAAACGACTGAAAAACTTTAACATTATTGATTACCTGTTCCGTGACTAGATTTCATTATGGACAAACCGCGATTTTAGCAATTAAAACGCGAAAAGTAAAAAGTTCCGGCGAAAGTAAAAAGTAAAAAGTAAAAATAAAAAACGAGATTTCGGTTAAATTATTGAAAAATAGATGTTTTGTGACAACCCAGATAAAATACATTTCTTGTCTTTTTTTCGCTAAAATCATTGAAAAACAAGCAATTAACCATAATTATTGATAATTAACGATTAATAACCTTGATTTTTTATCTTTTACCTTTTACCTTTTTCTTAGAGATGTCTATCGAATACCCATTTTGGGCGTGGATTGTTTTTTTTGCAGTAGTGCTGGTTGCGCTGTTTGTAGATTTAGGAATCGCCAATCGCCGTTCACACGCGCCTACCCGACGCGAAACTTTTGCGTGGAGTGCAGTTTGGATCTCACTAGCCCTGATCTTTAACGGATTTGTTTATTGGGTTGTGACCAATGGCTACGGTTCATCGGAAGGAATCCACAAAGCCAAGGAATTTTTGACCGGATATTTAATTGAATTATCGCTTTCGGTTGATAACTTATTTGTCTTTCTGCTCATTTTTAACTATTTCAAAGTTCCTAAGAAATATCAGCATCGCGCTCTTTTTTGGGGGATTTTTATGGCGTTAGTGATGCGGATGGTAATGATTTTTGCCGGAGCGGAACTGGTCGAAAAATTTCACTGGCTGCTTTATTTCTTCGGCGCATTTTTGCTTTATACCGGATTCAAAATGTTCTTTGAGGATGACGATGATTTTAATCCCGAAGAAAGCACCATTGTCCGTTGGACAACCAGATTTATTCCGATTTCCAAAAGTTACGACGGAGAAAGTTTTTTCATTAAAATTGATGGGAAAACAATGGGAACTTTGCTTTTGCTGGTGCTGATCGTGATAAATGTGGCGGATTTGGTTTTTGCAGTTGATTCGATTCCGGCTATTTTCGGTATTACAACAGACAGATTTATTGTTTATACCTCTAATATATTTGCTATCTTGGGTTTACGGACTTTTTATTTTTTATTGGTGGATATGGCGGAGAAATTCCACTACCTCAAATACGGCTTAGCTTTTGTTTTAAGTTTTATCGGATTAAAAATGCTCTTGCCTCTTTTGGCAGAAGTCTTGATAATGTTTTGGGGGCATAGTAATGATTCTGCCTTTACCAAATTCTGCAAAGATTTTATTAGCGGAGAATTTAATCAAACATTCATTAACATTTCATTGGGAATTGTAGTCGGAGCATTGGTTTTGTCAGTTGTTTTCTCACTATTATTCCCAAAAGCGGAAAGTGAAGAAGTTTTAGACCAAGACTAAAAATAATGGATAAAAAACGCAACTACTATGTTGATTGGTGGAAAATCAAAAAAAGTAGCGTCATCAGCGTGATAGTTGTTTTTTTATTCCTTGGATTACTGGTTGGCGGAACCTGGTGGGCAATGAAAAACAACTGGTTTTTTGCCGGTCAGGAAAATGCCAATGCTCCCAAAGATGCCGCCCGCCTAATTTCTTTTGAAGGTGATGTTCGCATTACTCGTGCTGCCACCCGCGAAACCGAAAAAGTTTCCAAAGACACATTTTTACTTGCCGGTGACACCATTCAAACTCAAGCCGACGGAAAAGCGCAAATTAGAATGATTGACGGTTCGGTTTTAACTGTTCGTCCGAACAGCACCGTGGTCATTCGGGATAGCGCATCTATTTTCGGCGGAACAAATGTCAAGGTTGAACTTGGTGACGGACAAATTAATGTTAAAACGCAGGATCAAAACGAAGCATCAAATAATATTGTTGAAGTCAAACAGGTTGAAAATAAATTGCAGTCACAAACCGATGCCAGTTTTAATTCGAGTTCAAACGGCGGCGAAATCAGAATCAGTCGCGGCGGGGTTGAATCAAATGTTGGTGGTGAAAAGACGGTTATCAAAGATGGTGAGTTCGCTTCAATTAATCAGAACGGAAGACTTTCGCCGAAAGAGCGTTTGTATGAACCGCCGAAGTTAATTGCGCCGCCGACTTTAGAGCAGGTTTTGACAACTTCAAACGGAACGGCAGACCTGACTTTTCGTTGGCAGAAATCAGATGGAACTACTAACTTCAGTTTTAGTTTAGAGGTTGCTTCTTCGCCATTTTTTGTCAAAGACGGAATGGTGATCCAACGGGATTCTTTAACTGCGCCGAACTTTACAATGGGAAATATTGCTCCCGGCGTTTATTACTGGAGAGTTCGCGGCACGGCTTCTTCGGGGCAAACAACCGAATGGAGCGAGCCATTCCGCTTTACCATAGTTAAGCGCGAAGGCAATGAAACTTTGACCGCATCTGATTGGCAATCAGAAAATATTGGCGGTAAAGTTTATATCATCAGCGGTAAAACGATTTCGGGAGCTACTGTCAGAATTTTAGGGCGCGAGACCTTTGCCGGAGCTGACGGCAGCTTTAGAATTCAGGTTTCTGTTCCCGGACCGGAAGCAACTGTTGAAATCAGCGATGAACACGGCAACCGCAATCGGTATGTTTTATCGGTTGAAAGCGGAAAGGTTGTCAAACAATTTTAGGAGTTTAGGAAGATAGGATCACATCACGGACATAATCACGGCAATCAGCGGCGGGATGCCAAAAGTTTGAACAGACTCAAAATCGCCTTGTTTTTGACTGCCTTTTATATGATTGCCGAAGCAGTTGGAGGTTGGCTTGCCAATTCGTTAGCCTTGATCGCCGATGCGGGACATATGTTGACGGACACAGCGGCATTAACTTTAACGCTTGGTGCGATCTGGTTTGCCTCGCGTCCCGCCACCGAACGAAAAACTTACGGATACTATCGTTTGGAGATTCTAGCGGCATTTATCAATGCGGTAGTTTTGGTGCTTCTTTCACTGTGGGTAATTTACGAAGCCTATGAACGTTGGTCAGCACCGCCGGAAGTTAAAGGACTTGAATTGACCTTGATCGCAATTGGCGGATTAATCATCAATTTGATCGGAGCTTGGCTTTTACATTCCGATCACAAAGACGATTTGAATATGCACGGAGCGTGGCTGCACGTCATCGGCGACGCATTAGGTTCGGTCACAGCAATTGCCGCCGGGGTTTTAATTGTTGGTTTCGGTTGGTTATGGGCGGATGCTGTGAGTAGTCTTTTGATAAGTTTAATTATTATTTACGGCTCCTGGAATTTGATTCGGGAAACCATAAATGTTTTGCTTGAGGGCACACCGGCTCATATCAATATTGCTGAGGTTGAAAGAGCGATTTTGGAAACCGAAAACGTGAAAGCCGTGCACGATTTGCACGTTTGGACGATAACTTCGGGAATGGAAGCACTTTCCGCACATGTTCAGTATGATGAAACTATTGCTCAGCCCGAGCTTCTGAAACGCCTTCGCAAACGCCTTCACGATGAGTTCGGTATTGATCATCTCACGATTCAAATGGAAACTCCTGATTTTGAAGAGGAAAATGTTCACTTTTGCCAAACGGGAGCGCATTGTTTTGAGTCGAAATCCAGAGAAAAAGCCTTTAATAGTTAAGATTTCAAAGAGGGATTTGTAAAATTAAAGCGGAGATTTGCAATATTGAAGTAGGGAATTACTGTTTTGTTTAAGGGAATTGCAAACTTGAAGCAGGGAATTGCAGTCTTTAATTGGGGAATTACATAATCAAAGTAGGGAATTGTGATTCCCCAAAAATAATTTAAAAGTTTTGACCTTAAATTTGTCAATTATGATGCAAAATATCCAACTCAAATATGGTAATTCGACCATTCCGTTTGAGTATGACGAAGATCAGTTTCAGGTTTTTGGTAAATTAACTCAGGACGCTGCTTTGACTGATATTGAGATCGGAGAAGCGTTTGATAATCCGATTGATTCAAAAACTCTGGAAGAAATTGTGCAGCCGAATGAAACAGTTTTATTTGTTGTGCCGGATGCCACACGTTCAATTGCCAGCGGTCAAATCATTAATTTATTAGTTCGCCGTCTGATTGCCAACGGCACGATGCCGCACGAAATCGCCTGCATTTTTGCGGTTGGGATTCATCGTCCTGTCACTGAAGATGAAAAGAAAGAGATTCTGACTCCGTTTATTCTCCAACGAATTAAGAATTTAGAACATAATTCCCGCGATTTGGCGCAGATAGTTAAGTTTGGAAATACGAAACGCGGAATTCCAATCGAACTCAATCGCGCTCTGACCGAATACGATCATATTATTTTGATCGGCGGAATCAATTTTCATTATTTTGCGGGCTTTACAGGCGGGCGAAAATTGATTTGTCCCGGGCTCGGTTCGACGCGGACGATTAGCGAAACTCATAAACTTGCCTTTGATTTTGAACAAAAAACGCGGCGTGAAGGTGTCGGCATCGGACTTTTGAAAGGAAACGCGGTTCACGAAGAATTTTTGGAAGTAGTTCAAGCCGTTAATCCTTCGTTTTCGGTCAATACTTTTGTCAATGGAAAAGGTGAAGCAACCGCCGTCTTTGCCGGAAATTGGAAAACATCGCATCAAAAGGCTTGTGACGTTTATGCCGAAAGACAAACGATTGAAATTGCCGAAAAGCGCGATATTGTAATTGTCAGTTGCGGTGGATTTCCGCACGACATCAATATGATTCAGGCGCATAAGGCTCTCGAAATGGCTTCGCACGCTTGCAATGATGGTGGAATCATCCTCTTTTTGGCAGAATGCAGCGATGGATTGGGCAGAAGTGATTTCTTAAATTGGTTTGAAGCCGAAAACTCAAAAGGATTAGCCGAAAAATTATGTGAAAGCTATCAAGTCAACGGACAAACTGCGTGGAGTCTCTTAAAAAAAGCCGAACGATTCAACATTAAAATTGTGACAAATCTTTCTGAGTCCGAAACAAGCAAAATGCGCTTGGAAAAAGTTAGAGAAATCGGACAAATTGATAAAAGTTCAAGCGGCTACATCTTTCCTTTCGGCGCAAAGTTTATGGTTAAGAAAAGATAGCCGCAAAAAAGCACAAAAAACACAAAAAAGATTATTGGACATCTTTCCAAAATAACTATTGAAAAGATTGGAATTAACGAAATAAAGTCATTGAAAATGACGATATTTTTGTAGCCCATAGTGCAACTATGGGAAAGGAAAGCAAATCGGTAAAGTTCTCGAAGAGAACGACATAAATTATGCCGCTATTTTCAATAGCTTTGATCGTTTGGTATGAAATTTATCCACAATTAGCATTGTGGGCTACAAATATGCCGCAATCTTTGATTGCTGAAACCGTTTTATTTAGGAAAGCTGTCTATTCTTTTGCTTTTGTGAGTTTTGTGCCTTTTGCGGCAATTTCTCTTTCTTTTACTTCAAATAAGTCTTAAAGACAAAATCGGAATCCTTAACTTGCGAATGACATTTAGCGCAATCGCCTTTGGTTTCGCGCTTTTTCAGAGCTAAATCCGCACCATCGAACATAAAAAATTCCCAATCATTGGTCTTTTTGTTAAATCCTTTTTCATGTTTGACCATGGCGATGATAGTTTGCGGCTTTTCATCTTCAATTTTTAAACGCTTTTCCCGAACGATCATTGAGCCGACGGGAAAAGTTGGAGTAACTTTGGCAAATTCCACTTTTGCTAAATCATTCGCATAGACTGTGCCGAAGGTAAATCCGTCTTTTTCAACCGGTAGAGGTTTTTCTTTTTTAAATTCAGTCGGTTGTCCTTCGTAAGTAGGCATTTTTATCCGGGTTGTCGCTCCTCGTGTAGTTACAATCGGAATTCCTAAATTGTTTTTTGCCGCCAAACTGACGGATGAGATCAAAGTTCAGCCGCCTGCCAGCGAATTAACATCAATCTCAACTTTAATCGGGTCTTTTGAAACCTTTGTCCAAGTCTTATATTTTGCAATTTGCTCTAAAACATCATCGTTTTTGGCTTGAGAAACCTGATTGGCGTTGAACAAAACAACTCCGACAACGCCTAAAACGGTTAGCAATGCGATTAACTTGATTCGTTTCATACTTTGAAGATGCGGGACAAATACAAAAAGGTTGTATTAACGCGTCAAACGATAGATCAATAATGCCGTTCGTTTGATTTGTCTCGGCATCGTATCCAAATCGGTATATTCGCCTTTCGCGTGTGATTTGCCGCCTGTCGCGCCTAAACCATCTAAACCGGGAATTATATTAGCGATATAAGAAATATCGCCCGCGCCACGTTCGCCCGGGTCTTGCGCTTCAACTTTGCCAAAGCCTAGATCCTGCGAAACCTGATCGAGTTGTTTTAGAATTG
>JAIBCC010000023.1 GCA_019694395.1 Pyrinomonadaceae bacterium
CCATCATAGATGCTTTGGAGCGATTTACGGCTGCCGAATTATTGGAAATAGCCAAAGGGGTTTTAGATATTTTGGGCGACAAACCAAACTTCAAGGAGGTCAAATGACTTGTGTAGAAACTAATGTCTGGCGATATGGGCTACAAAAATGTCGTCGGTTTCACCGACTAATAAAACTGCTTCTTATCCCCAACTGACGCTTTTTAGGACTTTATTTTTTTTCCAAAACTTCTCTGACCTTGACTGCCAGAATTTCCGGCTCAAACGGTTTTTTAATGAAATTTTCGGACGAGTCAAAAAAACTATCCTTGATTCTTGAATCTTCGGTGTAACCCGACATAAATAGGATTTTAAGTTTCGGATAAATTTGGCTCAGCACCTTTGCCAGTTCATATCCGCCCATTTTCGGCATCACAACATCGGTCAGCAAGAGATCGATTTTTTTCGGATAGTTATTAAATTTTTCAAGTGCGTCTTCGCCATCCGTAGCTTGAAACACCGTGTAACCGTATGATTCAAGAATATTTTGGCTCAGTTCCCGAACCAAATGCTGGTCTTCGACAATCAGGATCGTTTCAGTTCCGTGCAGCAAATTTTTATCAAACTTTTTCTTTTCACTAATACGGTGTTCCTCGTGGAAAACAGGTAAATAAATTTCAATGCCGGTTCCTTTTCCAAGCTCACTTTCAACCCAAATATGACCGTTTGATTGTTTGATGGTTCCGTAAACCATGGCTAAACCCAATCCGGTTCCCTTTCCTATTTCCTTGGTCGTAAAAAACGGTTCAAAGATCCGCTCACGGTTTTCCTCATCAATCCCGATCCCGGTATCTTTAACCACAAGTTTCACATAATTTTCGCTCAAAGTTTCATCACTTAATTTTTGCTTTATCTCGTCCGATTTTACTTTTGTTGTTTCAATAGTAATTGTTCCGCCTTCCGGCATCGCATCACGCGAGTTGATGACTAAATTTAAAATAACCTGCGAAATTTGATTGGGATCGGCTTTGATCTTTCCGATGTCCGAATTTAATTCCGAAATTAAATAAATATCCTCTCCAATCAGCCGTTCGATCATTAAATTCATATCCGAAATGACTTTATTGATGTCAATTATTTCCACATTTAAAACCTGCCGCCGGCTAAATGCCAGGAGCTGATTGGTCAAAGCAGTCGAGCGTTCCGCCGCTTGTTTTATTTGCTCAACATATCCGCGCGCCGAATCATCAGTGGACAAACGGCGCAGAGTCATTTCGCTGTAACCGTTGATTACCGTGAGCATATTATTAAAATCGTGAGCAATGCCGCCGGTTAATCTGCCGATTGATTCGAGCTTTTGTGCCTGCAAAAGTTTTTCCTTACTTTCATTAAGTTCTATTTCAGCGAGTTTTCTTTCGGTAATATCATTAATCGTTCCGATCCAATAATGCAAAGCACCTTTTTCGTCCAAGATCGGAACACCGCGAACTGCTAAAAAACAGTATTTATTTTCTAAGTTTAAAACCCGAAAAACTATACTGAAAATCTTGTATTCGGCAAATGCCTGTTGGCAAACCAACCTGGTTTCCTCCCGATTATCAGGATGAACAAAATCAAGCCAGCCGAATTTCTTTGATTCGGCAAGAGATTGTCCTGTCAGATTTGTCCACCACTGCGGAAGATTTTCACTTGTTCCGTCGGGATTTATTGTCCATACAACTAAAGAGGTCGCCTGCACCAGAGCACGAAATTTTGCTTCCGATTCCCTCAATACCTTTTCGGCTGTTTTACGCTCGGTTATATCACGGGCAATACATTGAACACCGCTTGGTTTTCCATCGCTATAAATAAGGCGTGAACTGATTTCGAGGCTTTTTACTTGTTTTTGCTGCGTTACAATATCAAATTCGATCTGAGTTTTATCGGTCTTGCCGGAAAGTTTTTGTTCCAGCATTTCGGAGAATTTCTCAAACTCCGTTTCAGTTAAAAGTTCAGCAAAATTAGAATTCGGATTTTCGACGAGCTGAGAAGGAAATATTTTCTTTCCTTTTTTGTTAATGGAAGTGAAATTTCCGTCGAGGTCTATTGTAAAAATTATATCGTTGGCGTTTTCAAATAACTCACGATATTGCTCTTCGCTTTTTTTCAAAGCCAGCTCCGCCTCTCGATGTGCATGACGGTTTTTGGCTTCTTTGATCTCACGCTCAATTGCCGGAACCAATCGGGTCAGATTATCTTTCATCAGATAATCATTTACTCCGGCAACCATTGACTCTACGGCTAAATCTTCGCCAATTGTTCCTGAAGTGATGATAAAAGGAACGTCCAGATTATTTTCTTTGACAATCCGAAATGCCTCCATCCCGTTAAATCCGGGCAAACTAAAATCGGAAATGATAACGTCATATTCATTGGAGGCAAGCATCTGCCGCATTTCGGAGGCTGTATGAACCCTATCAAATTGAATTTCATATCCGTTACGGCGAAGATAAATGAGCAATAACTCAGCATCATCGTCGGAATCTTCTACCATTAAAATTCTCAGAGATTTTCTGTTCATTTTTATTTCTCTTACAAAGCAGAGGGAGTTTTATTCATTAACAGCCAAAAAAGTCCAAGCTGACGGGTGGCTTCGATAAACTCATTGAAATCAACTGGTTTTTGCACATAACTGTTCGCTCCCAGATTGTAGCTTTTGACCACATCCTGCTGCTCGGTTGAGGTAGTTAAAACTACAACCGGAATCAATTTTGTGGTTTCATTACTTCGCAGCTTTTCCAACACTTCCAATCCGCTGATTTTAGGAAGTTTTAAGTCAAGAATGATTAACTGCGGCATAATGCTCAGATCCCGTTCCGCGAATTTTCCGGTCCCAAATAAATAATCAAGAGCCTCAACTCCATCATGGGCAATGATCACTTCATTGGCAATATGATTTTTTCTAATTGCGCGAAGCATCAAAATTTCGTCATCAGGATTGTCTTCAACCACCAAAATTATTTTTTCATTCATTAATCTGCCTCATTTTTTCTTAAGCACCCCAACAATAATAAATTAAAGTATTTTCAAACAACGGAACGCCGTGCTTCCAGCCGGCAAACATCGTGCATACGATGTCATTTTCTCTTAACCATTCGAGTTTTTGAGATAAACATTCGCGCCGTGCGCTCAATGCCGCCAAGATGGACGGCGTTCCGTTACTTCAAACTATTTTTTCTACTTACCCGGCTTACAACTTAAAATAAAAACTTGCGCCTTCACCGACTTTTCCTTCGGCTCTGATCTTTCCGCCATGTTTTCGGATAACACGATAGACGGTCGCCAGTCCGATTCCGGTTCCCTCAAATTCCGAAACCGGATGCAGCCGTTGAAAAGCGTTGAAAAGTTTGCCGATGTATGCCATATCAAACCCTGCCCCGTTGTCTTTGACAAAGAATTCCAAGCCTTCATCGCTCTGTTGACTGCCAAATGAAATTTTTGTGACAGCATTCTTTGAGGTAAATTTGTAAGCATTATTTAATAGGTTTTCCAAGGCAATTTTTATTAAACGGCTATCGCAGTTAGCAAATAAATTTTCTTCAATTTCAAAATGAACATCTTCACGAGGCTGAGTTTCCAACAGCCTATTGCTGATATTTCTAACCATTTCGCTTAGATTGACATTTGTTTTGGTAAGTTCGCTGCGTGTTACACGAGAGAGAAGAAGCATACTGTCAATCAGATGCGCCATCTGGTGACTGGCATTGCGAATTCGGGACAGATAGTTTTTTCCAGTTTCATCAAATTGGTGTGAATAATCCTCAATCAATGCCTGACTAAATCCGTCCATCGCTCTCAAAGGAGCTCGCAAATCGTGTGAAACCGAATAGGAAAAGGCTTCCAGTTCTTTGTTGGCAGCGTTCAATTCGGCGGTTCTATTTGAAATTTTTTGTTCAAGCGATTCGTTAAGCCTAATAATTTCGCTTTCGGCTTTTTTCTGCTTAGTGATGTCGCGGGCGATTTTTAAAATCCCGGTAATGGTATTTTTTTCATCAGAAATCGGCGAAAGAGTTAATGAAACGGGGATAATTTTGCCGTCTTTTCTGATCCGAACGGTTTCATACTGACGGATAGACTTTCCGTTCTTAACCATTTTGATAAATTCTACTTCTTCTTTTAACCGATCCTCGGGAAATAAAACTGAAATATGTTTTCCGATTATTTCATCTGCCGAATACCCAAAAATAATTTCAGCCCCGTGATTCCAGGTTTTCACTATTCCATCAAAATTTTTGCTGATAATGGCATCATCGGATGAGCTGACAATTGCCGCAAAATGCGAGAGTTTGTCTTCAATATGTTTTCTATTCGTTATCACTTCAGTAAAGAAAATAACTCCCCCGATCTTGCCGCGATTATTCAGCCAGGGTCTTATTTCCCAACGCAGCCATTCTTTGCTTCCGTCATTACGTTCAAAAAAGTCTTCTTCGCATTTTAGAATTTCTCCCTTTAATCCTCGCTCGTGAAGCTGTTTCCACCGTTGCGGAATATCCGGGAAAACCTCGTAATGGCTGCGTCCGATGATATTTTGCTGCCCGAGATGGTAATCCGTTAACCAACGCTGACTTGTCATTACATACCGCAACTTGGAATCGAGCATGGCAACTGCCGCCGGAGTATGTTTAACAAATACCCGTAATCGCTCTTCGGATTCGCGGAGGGCTATTTTATCTGATTTTTCCTTAGTAATATCGCTGCCAATTCCCAGAAAACCGGTGATTTCTCCTTTTTCATTCCGCAAAGTCGTCACGGAAAGTTTAACCGGGAATCGGGAGCCGTCCTTTCTCACATAAGTCCATTCACGTTCCTCAACCTGATTGGCTCTTGAGTTATGAACAAAAACCTCAAATCCCGGTTCAACCGTCTCTTTACCTTCAGCCGACAGTTCTTTTGCGCACTGAGCAATTTCTTTTTCATCGTGAAGTATTACAGGAGTTGTTTTGCCGATTACTTCCTCAGCCTGATAGCCCAAATTTCTTTCTGCGGCTTTATTAAATGAGATTATTGTGCCCTGCGGATCGGTTGCAATAATCATATAGTTTGAGCTGTTCAAAACTGCGTTTTGCAAGGTCAAAGTCTCTTGGAGGGATTTTTGGGCATATTTCCTCTCACTGATTTCATTTTTCAAACCGGCATTGACTTTAACAATTTGTCTGGTTCGATACTTTGACTCCCCAATCAGCCAAACGATCCACGCTGATAAAACTGAAAACACAACTCCGGCTATCAAAACCCATTGATCGGCATTTGAATTGAATGAAGAAAGAGTTCCTTTGGTTGGCATAATTACCAGATCCCATGAATTTCCATAGATATTGATGGTTTCATTGAGCTTAAATTTTTCGCTAACCTCATCTACTTTTTGTGATTGATAAAGTTCCAGATTATTATCAAAAACTGCTACTGAATAGTTTTCCAAAGTATTTGAAAAAATGCTTAATTCAATGAACTTATCAACCCGAGAAATTCCGATTATATAGCCTTCAAACTTATCTTTTGTATAAATCGGCACCAAAGCAAAAAAACCTTTTCCTCCATCAACTAATTCATCACAATAACCTGAGGTTGTCAGACGTTCATTTTTTGCTTTTTCAAGAATGTTTCGTCGGTTAGGTTCGGATGTCAGATCAAAATTTAATGCTTTTGCGTTGCCGCCTTCCGGCATCAGCCAACGGATAGTTCCCATCTGGTCAACCCACCCAATGGCTTGAAAACCATCAAAATCTGTTACCAGACGTTTGGCATCAGAATTCCATTCTTCACGGGGAGTATCTCCGCGAACGGACCACCGCCCAGCCATTCTCTCCAGTGTGCGAAAATAGTTATTTGTATGAGTTTCAATAGAGCTGCGAATTCTTGTTGCACTCTCTTTAACTAATTTTGAGAACTGCTCTTTTTCGATATTTTGGAGAAAATACCAGAAGAGAAAAGTAATAAAAATTATAATAAGTCCGACAAATAAAGGAAGGATCAGAGTTTTTCCTCCTTCCTTTCGATAATAGGTAGGAATATTTTTGACTTTAATTCTTTTGCGGGCAGACATCTAATAAAACCTCGAAAGTTTTGATTTATTAAAAGACTCTCTGTCAATAAATAAAAATTCTTCCCGGTAACTTATGGCTATGGAAGAGTTATAACAGCAACTAAATACCTTTCCCGGAATTCATTGGGTAAACCTTCAAATGGATTTATCGAAATTGATTCAATAACTTTCTCTAATACTCCAAGAAAGTTGTGCTCTTTACGAAAAAATTATAGTGGGCAATCCTGTTTCAAGGATGCCGGACGGTTGGTTTGGGATTGTTAATTTATTTTGGGAATATGAAAGCAATTTATAGGATTAAGTTAGATAAAACTTATCCACTTTATCTATACAATTAAGGCAAAATTATTTCAATTTCGCCTGAAAACTCTTTCGTGGGATAGGTTTTATCGGCATTAATGCCTTATTAAATTCCCTTTTTATTTAACAAAATCAGATTTTATCCGACCTAATAAATAAAACACATACTAACTCTCATTGGGAATTGTGCAACTTCACTATAATCAACTTTATTAAAAAACGTCAACTAAAAAGTATTTTCAAAAACTTTGAGGCAATTTTTATGCTTCCTTAAAAGATTGAATTTCACTTCTTTCAGCATTTAATCACTACTACTGAACATAATTGTAGTAATTTTCCCTATCGCGTTCAATAGGGAAAAATACCTATCCATTTTTCCTCACTAAGTCAATAATCATTATAATCAAATGAAATCAGGCTACCTTTCTCGACCTCACCTAAGACATCAAACCATTCTACTGCAACGAATTACGTTACCAAATTGAATCAGTTCGCTTTTGGCATATTCATTGCAATTGGGTAAATGGGATTAATCAATGAAAATTTATTAAAAAGGTTTTTCCCTTAATTTTTTTTAAGGTTATGACTTTGAATCATTGTTTTTAGAAATACAAAAATTGTTCTTTAAACATAAATTTAATTTCAAATTAAAGAGGTTCCCCCGATGAATTCGACCGAAGTAATTTGGCAAGTAAAGGCAGAAGACCGCTATTTTGAAGCGGATTTTAATGAATTGGTGCAGTGGATCAGTGAAGGTGCGCTGATTCCTGAAGATTTAGTTACACACAGCAATCTGAGATGGCTTGAAGCTGGAAAAGTTCCGAGTTTGCAAGAACATTTTCGTGAATTTGAAAGAAATAGAGAAATAGGTCCGCCGCCGGATGCTCAAGAAATTTATACTAATTTTCAGGTCGATCACGTTGAGGATGGAGCAAAACCTTTACCAAGAGTTTCACGCTATACATCAGGCACTTTGAATTCTTCTAATAACTTACTAAATCAAGATTTAAACTTTGAAGAAACAGAACAGGAAGTTTGTGTGCTTCATAACGATAAACCGACTTTCTATTACTGCGGTATTTGCCTTAATTGTTTTTGTAAAGAATGCCCAAATACATTTGGAACAGTTAAATTATGCCCTTTATGCGGAGCAATGTGTGAATTGTATGACGGACAGCTCTTACACGCGACCCACGGAGCAATAAATAAGCCATACAAAAGGGCAAAAATAGCTCCGATAGTTGAAGAAGAACCCGTTGAGCAAGGGCTGACCTTAAAAGATTTGATGGGTGCAATCAGATTTCCGTTCAGATTTCCATTGAGTTTAGCCGTAGGTTTTCTATTATTCTCAGTTTTAGGTATCGGAATTGGAGGTTTTTTAATCGGTCAACCGATAATGTATTTAATTGGTTTAGTTTCGTTGATTCTCGTCATTATGCTGCAATTTGGCGAATTTTCTAAAACTCTGGAAAATTTATTGCAAAATGATATTCACTCGAGCTATATGCCTCACCTTAATAAATATTCCTTTATCGAAGATTTTGTGCGTCCGTTTTTTATGGGCGGAGCAGTTTATCTGGTTTCTTTCGGACTATTCATTGCCATCGGATGCGGCACGACCGTTTTGGTAAAGCTTCACTTCTTAAACCAACAGAGCGAAGCAGAAGCCGAAATGCGTGATGCAAATAATAAAATTGACTTTGCTTTGGCAAAACAAAGAGCTGAGAATTCAACTGCCAATGCTGAAAACCAGCCTAAAACAAATATTGACGAGATAGTTGACCAAAGTAAAGAAAATCAAGAGTTTTCAGTTTTTGGAGATCATTATTTAGGAGATAATGCAAACGTCACCAAATTGGTAGCCTCTTTTCTCAGATTGTCCGTCTATTATCAAATGCCGCTTTGCTTTGCTTTTATTTTTGGCGTGTTTTATTTTCCGATAGCTTGCTCAATTGCCGGCTCAACCCGTTCCATCAGAAAAATCCTTAACCCATTGTTAGGCATCAAAACCATCAGAAAATTGGGTTTTGACTATATCAAAATACTTTGTCTTTTCCTACTTTTGACTATGCTTTCATTAGGAATCGGGATTGGTATATTTTTAGGATTCTCTAATTTTAACTTACCGATGGTAGGAATATTTTCAACTATTATTACGGCAACGCTTTTGATGTCATATTCCTGGGTTGTTTATTCCGAATTTATGGGAAGATCGGTTTCTAACAAACTGATTCTTCAAAGTAATTTATAAGGAAGATGAAAATGAAGATTGAGCAAAACAGATCCGAATTACTACGAGTTAATGGTGTTTCAATTGAAGCCGGAAAATTGTAATTTCCCATTAAGTTCTGATAATCAAAAAATAATTATCAGAACTTCTCCCACTAAAAATTTCTTGGCTTTTTGAATAAATTTTTTAGAATCTCTCAAAAAGAAAAATTTATTCTAGTTTTACGCGGTATAAAAATGTATCTTTAGTTGAGTTTATAAATCTCTCTAACGTTGCGTTTTTAATATCGCTTTTTTTATTACCCTCAAATCATTGATTATTTCAAAAACAATCTCATAAAAATTTGCCAGACCAGATCAAAAATAAACTTAGGATAACGAAATTCTGATATACTGAGTTCTAAGACATTTTCTCTATAAGCAAACCTTTTTTAATCAATTAACGATGGATTTTCTGCATAATTCGCTGGAACTTATTGAGCAATATATGATGGCTTACGGCTATTGGACGGTATTTTTCGGCGTGATGCTGGAAAATGCCGGATTGCCCATTCCCGGCGAAACTATCCTTTTAGTAGCTGGATATTTTTCCTCAACCGGAGTTTTTAACATCTTTACTGTTATGCTGCTTGCCGCAATTGGTGCAATTATTGGTGATAACATAGGTTTTGCGGTCGGACATCATTATGGACGCGGATTTTTGCTAAAGGTTGGAAAATATGTTTTTTTGACTCCGCATCGTCTTGAATATATGGAAAGCTATTTCAAAAATCACGGAAATAAAACAATTTTAGTGGCACGTTTTATTACCGGATTGCGTGTTTTTGCGGCATTACTCGCGGGTGCGTCCAATATGAAATGGCGGATCTTTCTCTTTTACAATGTGTGCGGGGCGATTCTGTGGTCAATTGTCATTACAATTTTAGGCTACGTTTTCGGGCAAAGCTTGCCGCTCCTTTTGAAATGGGTTGGTCGCAGCGGAACGATTTTCCTAATTGTCGCAATTATTATTGCTGTCATTTCCTGGCGAATTTATCGTCATAGAGTTGAAGATTAAAGCATATTAATTTATTTACTTCTGACTTCAACAGTTGGATGGTCTATCTCATTTAGGCAGTCTTTTGAAATACACAGTGCTACTATCTTGCTTTTTTCTTCTTGACTCAATTTCCAGTTTGGCGAATGAGTTAAAGCTCGAATAAAACTTAACTCAATTGTTTGGAGTGGATAAGAATAATCTCCAAAAGTTTTTTTCAAGGCAGACGCATCCGCTTTCATTTTAATACTGAATTCAACAAACCGTTGCCAAATTTTATCCTTAACTTCTTTTGAACCGTATTTCCCCAAAGTCTCAATAACTTCTTTAACTACTCCAATATTCTCATCACTCAAAGACATAACAGCGAGTTGTTCAATTTCCTTTGACCAATATTCTTTTGAAATACTTTCAAACACAGAGTTGTAGCATTTAGTTTTGGCTCTCTCAATCATCGCTTTCTTGACCATTTTTGCGCCGAAATTGGCATCATGCTTCAAAAAATAATTAATGAGATTTTCCTGAGCTACACATTCCATTTGCCCAATTTTATTCTCAAAAAAATCTTTCAGACGTGATAGCGGTTTCGTTGTTCCATATCGCTCCAACATTAGTAAATAACTTTCGCGGACTCTAAAATCATTTGAATTATTAATTGCCTTGGTAAGCCACAAATCTTCTATTTCGGGTAATTCTTTATCAGTCAAGATTGTTAAAATATCATTTCCTACACGAAGTTTCGGACGGCTAACTTCAGTTAGAATCAATTCACGCCCTTTCTGTGGTTCTAATTCATAAAGTCGTTTTAAGGCTAGATCGCGCAGTTCCGATTGGTTGTTTTTTTGCGACTCACTTTCACAATTCTCATAAATTTTCTGTAAAATGCCCCCTATTTGTGAGCTTTTGATTTCTTCCCAACGATATTCAAGCAAAAACTTTTGCCGTTCTGTTGGCAAATCAAGAAAAACTTTAGCTAAAGAAACTGCAACATTTGCTTTCTCTTTGTCATCAATATTATCAAGTAAAGTGTCAAGACTAATTGCCAAAATCCTTCCTTGTTTTCTCTTAATCGCTCTTGCTAATTGATCAGTATATTTTTTGTATTCAGCATGTTTTGATTTTTCCTGTGCTTCCCTTTCAGCTTCCCATTTTTTGACGGCTTCTTTATCATCACCGGGATATTTGGACAAAGATCTTGGAGTTTGCAAAAAATATGAAAGCAGTGACAAATCTTGCAAAAAACTACCTATAACAGGGAATTCCGGTTTTTCCATTATTTTTTGCATTTCCTCGACAATAAATTCTCGCTTTGGTGAGCCTTGCAAGCCCATATAAAAATCGAAATTGCAAGTCTTATCATCTCCTGTAAAACGATTGATTATTTCTTTAGCAGTTTCTTTTGTGCCAAGATAACGTAAGGTCAAACAAGCCTTTTCATGCTCTTTTTCTGATGTAGATGAATCCAAAATTTTGACAGCATTAGCCAAAGTTTCTTGTTGCCATTTTTCATTAGCGGGAACAATTTCAAACTCTACGATATTTGAAATTGCGAAAGCCGGTTTGCTTTCTTCACTATATCTTTCGCCGAAAGTTACTCGTTGTGAAAAAATATATAGACGATACTTACCAACTTTATCAAACCGTAACCATTCATTTAGCTCATAGTTTATAATTTGCGGTTTGTCGGTAAGCATTGGTATTGAATGTAACCCGCCAATCATAAACATCGAAAATCCTTTGGAAAAATAATCTTCTAAAGGGTCAACTGTGCCATTTGGGTTATCAATATAAAAACTGTCAATCATCAGTCGCCCGCTTCGGTCATAACTTGCTGTGTCAAATCCGAATTTGTTATGCGAACTACTGGAAAAACTCAACTCAAGTGGAATTATCTCACCTTGTTGGAATTGTTTTCTATCTTGTTTAAGACGCAATTCAAAGATTAAATCCTCTGGCTTTTTGGCAAATTGCTCTTGATATGTTTTCAAAAACTCATCCGTTTGAGCATTAATTAGACTAGTGAGGCTAAAAATCAAAATAATAATAATCAGAAAGTTTTTCATATTTTCATCAAAATCAAGTATTTTAGATTTGGAAGCGTTAAGTTTAAATCAAGTTGCAAGAAGTAAGAAATAAATTTATGTGCAGAAATATCAAACCTTTATACAATTTTGAGCCGCCGACAACCGATGATGAAATTCGGGCGGCGGCAATTCAGTTTGTCCGTAAAATCAGCGGATTTACTAAATTCTCAACAGCTAATGAAAACGCTTTTGAGATTGCGGTCAAGGAAATTACCGAATCTTCAAAAAAATTGCTTGAATCATTATCAACAACCGCGCCGCCAAAAAACAGAGAAATCGAACAAGCTAAAGCGAAAGAACGAAACCGAAAACGTTTTGGAATTGTAAAATAAACAAACACCCTCGCAAAAAAACTTTTCATCTCAATCAATTTGGTTTAAGCTACACGTATCACCAACTTAGCTATCTAAGATTGTATAAATTTGATGATATAAAAAGCTGAATTGCGCGAATTTAGCTTTCAGTGATTGAACTTGACTTGGACCAAAAGGGTCCGTTCCAACAAGGTCTTTTCAATTTTTTCTAATCAACTCTACCCCAAAAAAGGAGAATTTATGTCACTCAATCCCATAAAATGTATCGGTTTGTATGTCTTTATTTGTTTCGCGTTAATGTCTTTTGGGTTTGTTTCGGTTAAGGCTCAAACCGAAGAAGAATTAAAACAAGCAATGGTGAAAGGTTTAACTTTGTTTCAGCAACAAAGATATATTGAAGCCCTTCCTCATTTGGAGCTTTTGGTTAAAGCAGTTCCTGACGAGCCTAAACTGCGTTTTGCGTATGGATTTTGCCTTGTAGCGCAGTCCAAACAAACCGATAATGCAGAGCTTGCCAAACAATCGTCTGTTAAGGCACTTGAACAATTCAAAATCGCTAAGCAACTCGGTCTGAAAGATGAAATGAATGATGCGCTCATTAAAATTCTGAGCGGCGAAGGCGATCCTCAAGATTCTCAAACTTATTCAAAAAATCCCGAAGCAAGTAAATTAGTAGCGCAAGGCGAAAATCTTTTTGCACAATCAAAATACGATGAAGCGATTGCAGCTCTTCAAAAAGCCTTGTCAATTGACCCGAACATTTACCAAGCGGCTCTTTCGCTCGGTGATTGCTATGTTTTCAAAAAAGACTGGGCTAATGCGGAAAAATCTTATCAAAAAGCCATCACTATTAATCCGAACATTGAAAGAGCATATCGTTATTCAGCAACACCACTGATGAGACAAGCAAGCGAGGCAACAGATACCAAAGTCCGCAATGGTTTTCTTGACCAAGCCCGTGATCGTTACATCGAAGCCTTTATTACCGAGCCTTACAGCCAAATGTCTCCACGCGGGATTTCGCAATGGGCTGAGATTAGCGGGGCAAAACTGGGACATCCGAAAATTGAATTTCCTAAAATTGAAATAAACGAGAGCGGACAGGTCACGATGGCAAGACCGGCTGATAAGCCTGACTATAATTCTGAATGGAAAACCTATATTGCCACCCGAGTCAATTGGCATAAAGAAAAATTTGCCAAAACCTTTCCAAATGAGAAACAATATCGGCATACTTTGCAGGAGGAAGCCGAAGCAATTCGCGCAAATCTGAAATCTGCAAAGGAGCAAAAATTATCCCATTCCGGCTTTGAAATTCTACAAAAACTTGATGATGAAGGATTACTGGAAGCCTTTATTTTAATGGCGCAGGCTGATGATGGAATTGCCGAAGATCACGAAGCATTTTTAAAAAATAATCGTCCTAAACTTCGTCAATATGTCCTAAATTACGTTATTCATTCCGAAAAGTGAAACCTTTAACTGAAAATGAGGCGATACGGCGTTTAGAAAATCTCAAAACCAGGTATCGCCAAAATATTACCGAAAATTACGAGCATCGTGCTAAGAACTGTTTGACTTGCGAAACGCAGGGCGCGTGTTGCCTTGACGCTCATTTTGTCAATGTTCACATTACAAAACTTGAAGCCATTGCAATAAAAAAAGTTTTGGCTGAAATGAATGTAGCAAAACAAATCGAAATCAATCAACGAATTGCGGAAACAATTGAAAAATATAATTTAACGGATTCCGGCGATACTTTTGCTCGAACTTTTGCCTGTCCGCTTTTTGAAAAAGGAATCGGCTGTTTAGTTCATTCCGTTAAACCTGTTCCTTGTATTCAACACGCCTGTTACGAATTTCAAGAAGATTTGCCGCCGGATGAATTGCAGACGGAAACAGAAAGAAAAATCGAAAGGCTCAATCAGCAAACTTATGGGAATTCAAAATGGCTTCCGCTTCCGGTTTACCTGAAAAAAATCTGATTGTTTTTACTTTATTTTTGCGCCTAAAATCGTCATTGGAACTAAGGGAAGCAAAATCCCGAAATGATACCAGATCGGCACATTATGCAGGATCAATGAATGAATAAATGCGCCGAAAGCCAATAAAAAGATTCCCAACAGCAAAGGTGATTTGAAAGTTTCTTTGGAGATCAGAGACGCAACTATTCCTGCAATTACTGAAAAAACTGCACTTCGGATAACAGCAACTAATAAAATCGCAGAGTCTGCCATAAAAGGCGTTTGATCTTTTATGGCTTCCTGTAAAGCAGTCTGATGTTTGCCATACCAATCCGGCGAAAATGCTAACCAAACCGCGTCGCTGCCAATCAGCAAAATCGTCCAAACTATAAATCCGACGACTGCGCCTAAAATAATTCGTCCCATAATCGGCTCCTAAATTTTCTTTAACTTTCCGCCAAAAATCGTCATTGGAATTAATAAGAATAGAAATAAAAAATGATACCAAACCGGTTCGTAATGCCAAATGCTGATCTGCACCATCAACCCAACCAGCAGCAGTAAAATTCCTAGCACAATTGTTGAAATCTTATTCTCTTTGGCAATGGAAGCAGTTAAATAACCTGAAAAGATCGAGATTAATATGCTTTCAAGCAAAATTGGAATCAAAATAGTTGAATCAACCTGATACGAAGCACCGCTTTTTTGCGCTTCTTCCATATTGGCTCCCATTTTCCCGAACCAATTCGGCGAAAGAATTGCAAATAAAGTATGACTTCCAACCCATAAAACGCTCCAAACTACAAAGCCGACAATAATTCCGATAATTTTTTTTAACATATTTTTTTTCTATTCCAGGCTTTGCCCGATGTTCAAAATGTAGCCATTACAATCTTTTATCCCAAATTCGCGCATTCCGTAATCAAACTCGCTGAGAGGATAAACGATTTCAACTTTATCTTTCAACTGTGTCCAAACTTCTTCCACATTTTCGACGTAAAGATAGATCGTTCCGGTCATCGAAACTTTCTTATCTTGTGAACTGAAAGCAATTTCGACATCGCCGTTCCAGAGGCTTGCCCAACACGGATTTTCTTCGTCGGGATACATTCCCATACATTCAAAACCCAGATTTTCTTTATAAAATTTGATTGTCCGACGCAGGTTCAGAGTTCCCAACATCGGGGTTAAATGTTTAATTTTCATAAATTAAAAATATATTTGCCGGATAAAACAACAAAGGGGAAAGAAGTTTGCTAAAACTTTCCCCCTTGCCGTGTCTTTCGCCTTTTGCCATTGCGAAAATTGTTTTAATTAGATAGCTGCACTAACTTTTGTTTCAGCCAGATTTTTGACGTTTTGCAGTGCAACCGGGAATTTTTCATTAAAAAATTCAACGTATTGATCTAATGAATCAACATTTACCGATAAAGTTGTGACGCCCTCAGATTCGGTCAAGGTGTAATCTTCAAAACTTTCCGACCATTGTTTTGTCTCTTCGGTCGGCGGCTGTTCGATTTTGTCTTTCAAAAGTCCCAAATGATTAAACGAAATAAATTCATTTTCGACCATTTTTGCGATTAGGCTATACATTCCTTGACCATTCGGTGTAAGAAAATGCACTTTGCTCCCCTCTTTCCAATCAGAAACGGCATAAGAACCTTCGCAAAATACGTTTGTCCATTGCGGATAAGTCGTTTCATTCCAAAGAGTTTCCCAAACCTTTTCTTTTGACGCTGCAATTTTGATTGTAAAATTTAATTTGTGCATTCTCACTCCTTCTAAAAAAGTTTGTAAATGGCTAATTTGACAGACAGGAGCAATTAAAAATCAGCCATTTACGCTTAAACTAGGCGACTTTTTTCTTGGTCGCAGTTGTTTCTTCAACGGTTTCGCCTTTCATTTTTTCGATGCGAGCCGTCATTCTCTTATCTAAATCGGCAACCTGTTCAGCCGTCAAATGGTAAAGATTCGGCTGATTGTGATAAATCCGTGCGCCGGTCACGATGTCCGCCCGTTTGAAACCGTTGGCTTCCGCCTTAGCGATCAGTTCGTCAATCGTAATGGTTTTCGGCTTCATTTCGATAACATTGGTCTGTTCGATAAATTCGGGAACAGCCACGGCTTTCGGTTTTTCAAACGAAATATCGGTTGGATTTTCGCCGCGCATTCTGTCCAAAAAATCTTTGAATGTCACATTTCCGGTCAATTCAAAACCGACTTCAAAAACCGGCGAATTTGATTTTACGACCTGAAAAACGCGGACGATTTCTCCGTCGCGTTCCTGCAAAGAAACTTCGACCATCACATCCACAAAATATTCTAATCCCGAAGCGGTCATCGGCAAAACTCGTCCGATTTCGTTATCTTCTTTGGATTCTTTGCCTTTCGCCGCGATTTGGTCAGCAATGACGATTGATTTTCCGCTTTCGATACAGAGTTTGCGTAAAACTCCCTGCAAAACCATTTGGTCAGCGGCTAATTCTTCCGCTGATGGTTGAGCTAACGGATCGCCTGTCCGTTCACGAACGGCTTCGAGCATTTCCGAATGCTTTGCGCCGAAATATGCCGCCCACGAATCAAGCGCGAAACAGCCGTAATTTTGCTCAACGCCTTCGCCATTGATCGCCCAATCAATAAATTCGGGCAGTTCGTCTGTGTGTTCGATTTCCAGAGCGTCAAACGAAACACCAACTCCGCGCAGAAGTCGTGCTTTGCGTTCAGTATCAAAAATACAGAGTTTGCCTAATCCCGATTCGCTCATCGAACGAATAAAATGACTTTTGCCGACACCCGCGCCGCCGCGAATCGCCATCACCAGACGTTGTTGACGTGGCACTCTGCTTAATGGATTTATCTTTGGTTTCATAACTTTATCTCCTCTTACCAGCTAATTTTCTTCTTTAAGTTTTGTCCGCTAAATGAATGCCGTTAAAGACATTCTGTTTCAAAGATGCAACAAGCCTAACATAAACCGTTTCACGTTTCAAGTATGAAACAAAGATTTTTGCAAAAAATTTGAAAAAAAATTTAATTTGGGTGTAAATTGGTTGCTATGAAAATGATTTTAATACTCACACTTTCACTCTTAACCCTTTCTTTTGCTTCATTTGCTCAGGAAAATAAAGATTGCCCAAATGTCAGTGTCCAAGGTCCGACTGGACAAACGCCAATCGGCGGAAATATGGAGTTTTCCGTTTCATCAATGGAAAAACTTGCAAATAGAGGCTTTGAATTCAAATGGACTGTTTCAAATGGAGTAAGTTTCAATGGTCAAGGCACACCAACAATTTCAATTTCGACAAACGAAAAAATGGAAGGTCAGATGATAACCGCAACGGTTGAGATTAAAGGATTACCGGAAGGTTGTAAAAATACTGATTTTGCAAGTGGTGATGTCGCTCAACCGCCTCCATATTGTCCTCAACCTAATAAAGATATTATTGGCGGCAATAGTTCCTGGCAAGAAGTTATATCAAGAATCCAAAACTTAAATATTATTCTTGAAGGTGAAAAAGGCTACAAAGGTATTATAACTTTTAACGTAACAAATAGTTCTGAATTGAATAAAGTAATGGAGATGCAAAAGAAAGTTTTAGAAATATCAAAGAAAAATAAAATTCCGCTCGATGGAATTACCATGAAAACAGTAAAAGGCGATGTCTATGAAATCATTTTTGAACTCATTCCATCGCCTAGAAATTAGCTTCAAACTTCCCAGTCTTTTACCCACCCGCTAACGCAGGTGGCTCTGACTACCTTCTCACATAAACTTTATACAAATACTTGATTTCTTTTTCGCCCGTCGGCAGAGTTAAATTCCATTTGATGACTGAATGTGGGTTTACAGCCTGGAGATTAAAACCTTCGCGGCTGATCTTACCGTTGTCGGCGGCTGAAACGACTTCGCCCGTGACGTTGCGCGTGAGGACGATTTCAACAGGTTGTTTTTTGACATTTTTGAGTTTAATCGTTCCCTCAACCGTTACCAGATCATAATCGTCAGTGCTTCCACCGTAGCGGATTTGCTTTGGTTCGCGCAATTTTTCTTCGAGCCGATGCGTGCCGATAACTTCGGTGGCGGGTGTCACGCGCAGGATGTTATCGCCGCCAAGCGGAGTAAAACTGAGCAGATTTTGTCCGAGCGGTTTCCATTCGCGGAAGCTGATGGCAGGCGCGGTCGTCCACGGCATTCCGGTCGTATTTTTGAGCCGTAAACCATACCAAACACGATTAGTTAAAGGCTGTGTGATCGGTGCAGAACGTGAATAAGTCGTTTCGGGATTTGCCGTTGCATCATCAACCGTCCATTCAAAAACTTCGCTGCACGGAACTGTCAAAGAAAAAAGTCTCTGGCTCATTCGCTCGCCTTTTTTGAGATTGATCTGATTTGCCTGATATAAAAAAAGCTGTTCGGCAGATGATGAGGCAACTTTTTCTTCGTCGGGCGAGGTTGGTGAAATGTCATCTTCTCCGCCTCCATCTTTTGCAACTTGTGTCATTATCGAATTGGAAAGGTTATAGTTTTGGTCACGCCGAAAACCTTCATTAACTCCTGTAAAGACATTATTTAGCGAAAGCGGTGAGATTTCATTTTGAAACAGGAAACTCGGCACACCAACTACAAAATAAACGTCCGTATCCTTCAAATCGGCTAAATCATTGACCAGCATCGCTTCGAGTTCAAGCTTTGCCTCTTTGATCGGTTCGCCTTTGACCTCAACTCGATAAGCCGGAATCCAGCGCAATCCTTTTTCCAATGCCGCAATCCCAAGATTGACTTTTTGCCCATCGGGAACGCCGTCAACTTTGACCGAGAGACGAGTTTCTTTGACGTTTTTCGGCTTTTCAAATTTCGGCTGTCCCAAAATTTCGATGTTCTGCATATAGTTCGATTGAAAGAAGATAAAGCCTGTTTCGGTTTTCAGAGCAATAGTTATTTCCTGAGCTGCACCATCTGCCGAAACTGCAAAGTTACGATTTTTACTGATGATTTGATAAGTTCCCTCGTAAGTTTTGGTATTGCCGTAAGTGTAGTAAAAACGAATTTGTGAACCTTCGTTTGCCAAAAGGACTTCGGGAATGCTGGTGACTCTTTCCGTTTCGCGTTTGTCCGATTCGGAAGCGAGCAGCTGCACCACTTTTGAATTCGGAAAAGTGCTGTAGCCCCAAACCGTGCCTAAAACTCCGATTGGTGTGCGTGTGGTGTAAGCCCAACCGTTACTTACATTTGACTCGCCTTCACGATAGGTAAAAGCATACCCGTTTTTGAAAACTGCAACCCGTTTTACTTCAGGATTAAATTCAGGCGTTTGGGCGAAAGTGGAAAAAATTATTGAAAAAAGTGCGACGAAAACCAACAAAAATCGTTTCATATTCTGACGTTCCTAAATCTTGTGGAATCAAGTTGTTATTGGTAGAACGCCGGATAAAAAAGTTTCTTGCATAAAAAAAATGCGATTGTTTTTTTATCCAACCGCATTTTGTAAATAGATTTTGGGATAATGTCCGACACTTTCAGCGTCGGTTTTTCTTTCCGATCAACGTAGGGTGTCGCTCATTACATTCGCTTTACCCTACGCTATTTTATTTGTCACCTTCGGCGACTTTAAGGAATTTTTACTTTTTACTTTTGCCTTTTTACTTCTAATTTTCCTGCCGGCTTTCGTTTATTTTGTCATCCAGTTTTTTCATTTCTTCGTCGGATTGTTTTTGAATTTCATCAGCAAATTTGTCTTTGGCAATTTTCCAGATACCGTTTTCCTTGACAAACGGAACGCGGTCAAACAGATCGGGAGCAGTTTCAACTTCGATAGTTGCGTTGTCTCCGTCAATTTTTTCATTGCGGATCTTGAGAGTTTTTTGGTCTGAGGTAAACAGAGTTTCGCGCAAAATAATTTCATCTAAAGACACATTTTGAGCTTTTGCTTCATTCTCGTGCATTTTGATCGAGCCTTCCGAAAGCAAGGCTTTCATTTTATTAGCATCTTTCTTTTTAATAGCTTGCAAATAGGTTTTGAGAGTATCCGTTGGCGTTTGAGGCAGATTGGCAGAACCACAGGAAATCGTTAATAAGGTCAGGCAAATAAATGTAATTATTTTAACTCTCATCGTTTTGAATAAATCTTTTGAAAATCACTATAATAATACAAACTTAAATTATAACCTAAAACCGAGGAGCAAACGAATGGAGCGCGTTAAACTTAGTGCCGAAGAAATTCTGGCAAATTTGGCGGAATTAAATTATTGGAAATTTATTGACGGAAAATTATTAAAGCGTTTTGCTTTTCCGAATTTTGCCGAATCATTAAGTTTCATCAATAAAATTGGGGAAATTGCCGAAGCTCAAGACCATCATCCCGACATCAATTTTGGTTGGGGCTACGCTGAAATTTTTATCACCACGCACGATGCAGGGGGAATTACCACCAAAGATTTTGAGTTGGCAAAAAAGATTGATGCGGTTTAGTTGAATTGGTTTTTGGTTTTTGGTCTTTGATTTGTTTTCCAGAAAGTGACTCCTATCAACAAGAAATGCAAAGACCAAAGCCCCAAGACCTAAAACCTCATTATTGGTAATAATTCGGACGCACGATCTCAACCGAACAATGCGCCCGCGCCGCAATTGCAGCCGAAACGCTGCCGAGTAAAAATCTTTCCAATTTACTGTCAAATTTGGTTGCACCGACAAAAATGCAGTCAGCTCCAGAGTTTTCGGCTTCGACTAAAATTTCGTGTTTCGGATTTCCCTGCACGATCATTAATTCTGCTTTTAGTCCGGTATTTTGTAGTTTTTGAACTGCACGGCTGCCGGCTTTTTCAAAAATGTCACGTTCAAATTCAAAGGCTTCCTGAATCACAATCGAATCTTCAACCATTATGACTTTGACTTCGCTTCCCGGCATCCAATTTCGATTGGCAACCGTGTTTACAGCTTCATCCGCGCCTTTGGTGCCGTCATAACCGATAATCAATTTGGCGGGACTATTGTCTTTTTTGATAATTCCGCGAGTGACGTGAACCGAACAATTTGCCTCAGTAGCGATTTTTTGTGAAACGCTGCCGAGCCAGATTCTTCCGAGCATCGAACGCCCGTGTGAACCGACAACTATCAAATCAGGCTTAAAGTCATCTGCCCGAAAAAGAATTTCCCACGCCGGGGAACCGTAAGTAGCTTTGGCTTTAACTACCCAATTTGGGAATTTTTCAAAAATCTGTCTGCCTGCATTTTGAGCTGAAACGGCAGCATCCGCCAGAAGTTTTTGATTTCTCTCAAGTTTTTTGTGAACCGCTTCGGTAATAAAATTGCGCGGTTCGTTTTCTGTTTGAACATTGTCAGGCGGAAGCCAAACCTCTGCGACTTCCATCAAAAGGAGTTCCACATTTTCTCTCGGCAATCCAATCCGGCTCAAATCTTCCAATGCCGAATCAGCAAAAAGCGAACCATCGTAAGCGACTAAAATCTTTAATTTCTCGCTCATAACTCACCTCCTTTTGCCTTGATTATCGCTCTCTTTTGAACTTAAAACAACTAATCTTTGCTATAACTTTTGTTAAATGACCGAACTTTATTGAGTTACTTAATTTGCATAATATCCGCGCCGTGTTTTAGCAGTCAATTCAGGATGAGATTTCACTTTTACCTCCAAATTTCGCCAACCGCCATCACGAATTTCGTTTTTTGGTTCATAACCGATGCTGTAAACTTTCCCTAGATCGTTAATGATTTGCTCATAAATTCCGTTTAAATCCTTGATCCTGTCAGCCCTGTAAATTTGTCCGCCGGTTTCGTCGGCTAACATCTGCATTGATTGAAAATGTTTATGGCTTGCCCTTCTTGCCCAATCCGAATCTAAACTATCGGGAACCAAATAAACCGGAAAAAGCGTGGTGTCGTGACTGCGAACTATTTCAAACAAATCGGCAAAAGTCGTTTTGGGAGAATTATCGTCCCCATCGGTCATTAAAACAATGGCGTTGCGTTTTCCCTGACTTTGTTTGTAAATAATATTTTCATAACTAAACCTGACAGAATCCCAAATCGGTGAGCTGCCTTTTAAGTCTATACTTTTGATGCTTTTAATAAGCGCAGTTTTGTCGGTTGTGAGGTCGGAAATCAGTTGAATTTGCCTCGCAAAAGCAACAATTGCAATTCTGTCATTCGGACGGGCATATTCCACAAACCGCTGCGCCGCTTTTTTTATCAAATCCTGTTTTTCAGAGGTTGAACTAGAAAAATCAAGCACTAAAACCAAATCAAAAGGTTGGTCAACCGATGAGAAAAAGGCAGGTTCCTGTTCTTTTCCATCTTCTAAAATGGTGAAATCGTCTTTGGAAAAATTAAGATTAGGAATGACTTTCGGGTCTGGCGATTGAATGCGGATGTTCAAGCTCACCAGTTTAGTTTCAACGTTTACGACTTCGTTGTCTTCATCCTTAATTCCCAAAAGAGCCGTATCGTTGTTTTTTTCATCTTTTTTCTGATTTGCTTTTTGAACGACACGCGGCATTTTCAGTTTGAGCAAAGGCATTGCATACTGATTTTCAAAACTTCGGATTTGTTCGATCAACGGTGGTAAATTATAAATTGCCCGCCATTCATCCGTTTTTTCCTCATTGAGTAAAGGATATAAATAAATGACATCGTTTTTGACCGTTGCCTGAGTGCCGAAAATTTGCGGCAAATTTGAACCGATGCGAATATTGTCAATTAAATTGGCTAGCAAAGGATTTCCGATAAAGCCTTTTTTTCCGGCTTCAATCAGAACAGGAAGCAATTCTCGCTGCATTTGATATGATTTATTGTTCATTACCAAGTAAGTAAATGCCCTAAAACCGTCTTCCTGAATTTGTTTCATTCTGAGCCAGCCGTTTTCTTTCAAAATTTCGCAAACCCGCCCCAGATGGGTTTCGCCCATTTGATTGGCTTCGATAATCAAACTCCGGTTTTTCTCATAATTTTCTGAGATTTTGGCATTTATTTTTTCGCGTTCGGCAACCATTTTGAGGAATTCCTGCCGGATTTCTTTTTTTTCGGATGAATCTGTCGGGGAGCTGATTGTTTCGATGATTTTTTTAGCTTCGACATCGGTTAAGCATTTGTTTTGAGCAAAAACCGAACTAACACAGATTAAAATCAGAGCCAGAATTATCGAAATTTTCATAGTAATTTCTATTTTACTACGTCAAGCCTTTTCTACCCAATAAGTTTGTTTATGCAATTTGGCTTCAAAATATGTCTGAAAATAAAATGATGTTAATCAAAGGTAGAAAGAAAACTTTGCGTGCATTGCGCCTCTGCGTGATTATATTTTTTGTTTTTCTTAAATCTGAGCAGATATTGGATTTTTTTTCCACGCAAAGGCGCAAAGTTCGCAGAGAAAAGCCTTAAATTGAGAAAACTTCCTACGCTTGATTCACATAAAATCATTGATTCACCGCATATTTGACTATGAACGGGCGCGAAGCCGTGATCAATTCTCCATGGTCGTTAAAGGTAATGGCAAAAGTTTGAGTTGCATCAAATGAATTCAGCAAATTTCCGTCAGACTGATAAACCCAGATTTTACTTGCTTCGCTGATGAAAATTCGCCCTTTGGAATCAACGGCTATATCGGTTGGGGTGGTTGCTTTGGTCTTAAAACGATCAATCAATTTTCCGTCTGTGGAAAATTTGCAAATGTCTTTGCCGTCGCGCGTAATTGTATAAATTTCGCCTAATCCATTGACTGTCAAATAATAAAAATTGGTGGTGACACCCGCCGTTTTGGTAATGTCTTTGAAGGTTGCTATGTTTTTAAGATTTTCGTCAAAAACCGAGAATGAAGTTCTATCAACCGCAATAACTTTTCCGTCTAGTGTGACAGTTAAATCCGTAACAAAATCCGTGTTGATTTTATTAAGAACCTTTCCGTTCGCGCCATCATAAGCAACGGTTTCACCTGATTGAGCAACATAAACCGTTCCTTTTCGGCTGACTGTCAGAGCATAAATTGAACGGTCACGTTTTTCCAAAAACCATTGCGTCAAAAATTTTCCGTCTTTATCAAAAACCTGCACGCGTCCGCCCGAATAATCCGCTGAATAAATTTTGCCTTCGCCGTCAATCCCAATCACCCGATTATCTTGGAAATTTCCGGCACCGATTCCTTCACCGCCAAAACGCAAAACTTCGCGGAAAAATGAGGAAGATTTTGTAGTTTCAACTACTTTCGCCGGAGTATTTGATGGTTTAACCTTAAATGCGCTATCCATTTTGGCAAAGACCGACCATAAAATTCCGCCGACCAGCACAAAAACGAAAATCACAATAATTATTGGAATTAACAACATCGAGCCGGTAAAAATACCGACGGCTTTCAGTGCTGTTTTAGTAATTTCAGGTGAAACAACATTTGCGGATTTGAATTGAACATTTTGAAAACTGACGCTTTGTCCTTGCTCCAAACGCTCAACTGCATTTTTAGCTTCCGCCAAACTGCACTGAAATGTTTCACGATAAACTTTGATGGCTTCGATTTTGTTTCCGCTTCTGGCTAAATTCAATATCTCTTTGAGTTTGTAAGCATTTTGCAGTAATCCGTCAAAACCAACCGAATTCTGTGAAAAAGAATTATCAGGTGTCACGGCAATTTTGCTTCCGCAGAATTCGCAGGTTTCAAAAGCATCGCCATCGCATTCTAAAGGCGCGGCGCACGAAGGACATTTGATTACTTTCAACATAGATTTTGCAATTTCAATTTTAGATTATAAACTGTTTTCAACAAACATTTTTCTTTTGAAAGGACGTAAAGTTATGAAAAAATTTGCTTTTATTTCGTTGATAATTTTGATGTTAAGTTTGGCAGCCTTCGGGCAAAAATCTAAAACTTCGGCTGCTGCCAAAGCTTCTGCTGCCCAAGCCGCTGCTGACGAAAAAGCCGTTCGCGCCACGTTTGAAGATTTGCTGACCGGAATTCGCGAATCAAATGTTGATGCCGTCACCGGAGCTTATTGGAATTCCCCTAAAACGTTGTATTACAATAGTAATGGTTCCGTAACAATCGGTTGGGAGCAAGACCGTAAAAACCGTGAAGCCCGTTATCCGCGCACTTCAAACGTTAAATTAGATGTGCGAAACGTCAATGTCATGATGCTCGGTTCAACTGGCGCAGTTGTGGCTTGTCAATGGAAACAAACTCAGGATTATGATACAAATCCCGAATCGGCTTCGGGCAGAATGACTTTGGTTTTCCAAAAGATCGGCAAAGATTGGAAAATCATTCATCTTCATACTTCGCCCGATAATCCGCCGGCAACTCGTCCGGTTTTACCTTCGGAAAAAACAACTCCGTAGAATCATTTTGTAACGCAAAGACACAATGACACAATGATAACGCAAAGTAGCACAAAGAATTTTAAAATACTTCGCGCACTTTGCGAGAACTTTGAGCAACTTTGCGTTATTTATTTTTAATCAATATGAAAAGTATTACAGTTTTTTGCGGTTCAAGCAGTGGTTTTCGCCCTGAATATGCGGAAGCCGCCAAAGAGCTTGGGCGAAATCTGGTCGAACAAAATATCCGGCTCGTGTATGGCGGCGGGAATGTCGGTTTGATGGGAATTATCGCTGATGAAGTGATGAAAAACGGCGGCGAAGTGGTTGGTATTATTCCCGAATCGCTCGATAAAAAAGAGGTTGCCCATCGCGGAATCAGTGAACTTCGAGTGGTTAATTCAATGCACGAACGCAAAGCGTTAATGGCGGAATTTGCCGACGGATTTATCGCAATGCCGGGCGGAATCGGGACATTTGAAGAATTTTTCGAGATTCTGACCTGGGCACAGCTTGGATTTCATCACAAGCCCTGCGGATTGCTCAATGTTGCTAATTATTACGACGGACTTTTAAGTTTATGCGAAAATGCAGTAAATGAAGGCTTTTTGCGTAAACAACACAGCGAGTTAATTTTAGTTGATTCCGATTCAACCAAATTGCTCGAAAAGATGCAGAATTATAAACCGCAAACTATTGAAAAATGGATTGATAAAGAAGAGGAATTGTAAGATGAAGAAATTCGTATTTGTAACATTATTTTTTGCTTTTACTTTTCTGTTTGGTGCAAATAAAGTCCTAGCTTGCTCTTGCAGCACACCTGATGGAGGTAGAAAATCCTTACAACAAAAAGTCAAAAATGAATTTCTCACCTCCGCTTATGTTTTCTCAGGAGAAGTTATTGAAATAACTAAACATCCAATTTATCAGAATCAAATAATCGTGAAATTTAAGGTTGAAAAAATTTGGAAAGGAAAATCTTCTCAAGAGGTTTTGGTCACCACAGCAAATGATAGTGCAGCTTGCGGTTATGACAGATTTATTGTTGGAAACAAATATCTTGTTTATACTACCTATGGAGAAATTAACAATTTGACAACTAACATTTGTAGCCGAACTAATCTTCTTGAAAATAACAAAGACCTAAAATTTTTGGATAATCTCAAAATTCTATGGGAAAGTAAGAAACCGATTAAATTCTAAACCTTTTCCAAAATCACATTTGCAATCGCGTGTTCAGTCGTGTGCGACATCGAAAGATGAACTTTGTTTGCGCCAAGTTTTTCTAAAATATTCTGTGCTTCGCCTTTAATTTCAAAATACGGCGCACCGAATTCATCATTTTTAATTTCGACATCCTGCCACGAAATTTTTCCGCGCCAGCCTGTCCGTAAAGCCTTGAGAAAAGCCTCTTTAGCCGCAAAACGTGCCGCATAGCTTTGAGCCGAAGCCGCACCTTTATTTTCACAATATTCGCGCTCCTTTTCGGTAAAAACACGCTCGGCAAAGCGCGGCGTTCTTTCCAACGTCTCACGAATTCGATAAACTTCAATTATGTCAGTTCCGATTGATACAATCATTGAAAGTCAAAAGTCAGAAGAAACGATTTTAGCAGAAAACAATTTTTATTGGCGCGAAAAAGATGGAATTAAAGTTCTGATTTCGCAACTTTTAGAAGAAAACGGTTTCGTTAACGGTTTTTCTACCCGATTGGGCGGAGTTTCGCCTTTTCCCGAAAACAGTCTGAATTTAGCCGGATTTGATGAAGATTCGGCAGAAAATATTTTTGAAAATCGGCGTAGATTTTTGAATGTTCTTGACGGAAATCATAAATTTACTTCCGTTTGGCAAATCCACAGCGATTTGGTCAAAGTCGTTAAAACTCAAGCAGATATAGACAATACCGAAGAAAAATATGATGCTCTGACCAGTAATTTGGAAAATCTTTTAATTGGTGTCAAAACGGCAGATTGCGTTCCCGTTCTCGTTGGCGACACACTCACAGGCGCATATTCAGCCATTCACGCTGGCTGGCGCGGGACTGTTGAATCAATCGTTATCAAAGCCATCAACAAAATGCAGGAAAACTTTGGCACGCGCTCCGAAAATTTAGTTTGCGCGATTGGTCCTGCTGCGACTTGTCAAAGCTACGAAATCGGACAAGATGTAATTGACGCTTTTGCCAAAAACTTTCCAAATTCTAAACATCTTTTTCAGCCGACCAAAGAAGGTCACGCCTTGATTGATTTGCATCTGGCGAACAAAGAACAACTCCTTTCAGTCGGTGTCCAGGCTGAAAATATTGACATTGCACCGTTTTGCACCATGGAACGGACAGATTTGTTTTTTTCGTATCGGGTTGAGAAAAGAAAATTTGGAAAAACGGGGCGATTGTTGTCAGTCATTGGAAAACGTTAATTTGAGCAAAGATTAGATTTAAGCTATTATCGTTATCGCTGACTTTGGTTAGCAATCTTGAAAGTCAAGGAGGTTATTATGTCCGAACAAGACACAATACCGATGGACTTTGATGCAAAGATTCAAGTTCTTTGGGAGCAAGTTCAGTTTTTGCGAAAGCATCTAGCCGAAATTGCTCAACAAAGTTGGATTCGTGAGCAAGAAGTTTGGAGTCTCAAATTTGAGGTTCACGCTTTACGGTTACGAATTCTGGAGCTTGAAGAAAAAAGAAAAGGATTGGGTGGTATCCAATCCAATTCTGATTAACTTGTGTTAAAGTCGTGGGAAGTCTTTCAGGCTTCTCACACTTTCAAGATAGTATTAATCCTCAACCAAGTCAAGAATTTACTTAATCATTCCTTTTAGAGAAATCTCTTTCTTTTGCGGTTGATAGCAAACTTCGTTGGTGCAAGCCTGATAACTAATTACGGCGCGAATGATAATCGTTTTACTTTTCAAATTCTTCGGCACATTAAATCCAAAATTGATTGTCGTTTTTCCCTGATAAACATTGATTTCGTCTTCGGAAAAGTCAAATTTTTTATCTTTGCCTTTTGGGTAATTTATTTTGAAATTGGCAGAATCTTTGCTGTTTAGCTGAACTGAGGTCGGAATCATAAAATCGCAAGTCGGTTGATTTGAGTTGATATGCAGTTCTTCGGGAATTTCTAAAACAATCGTTCCTTTTCCGTTTGCGCCGCGTTTGACTGAATTAAGCGAACCGCTGACAGAGATCGTTTGAGCATTGGCGAATAATGAAAATGTCGCAACGCAAATCAAAATGAAAAATAATTTAACTGCATTTTTTTTCATAAATTTACTTGAGAGAAAAACTATCCAACATTAATTTTATCGCCTCGGCAAATTTTTCTTCGTAATCAGGCAGAACCGAAATTTCCAACTCAAAAGATTTCTTCAGTTTTTTATTTACCAGAGTTTTGCTCAGAGTTTTGACAGTTATGTTTTGCTCAACTGTTTCTGTTTCAATTACTGCCGGATCATATTTTACACCATCTTTTTCTTTAACGGTTGCCCGGCATTGATTCAGTTTATCGGCTTCATCTTCACCAAATTCTTTCGAGTAAGTTTCAAATTTAGATTCACTTCCCTCTTTAACCGGAATAATAAAATCGTTTGGCTTAGTGATTCTAAAATGCTCGGTCTCAAAGACTTCCTGTTCGTAGGCTTCACGCGCTGCTTTTTTGATCTTAGTCGAAACATACGCCATCAAAGCAACAATGATGAATCCGACAATTAAAATTTCCATAGTGTATTAGGATTTTAACGCAAAGACGCAAAGGGGCAAAGACGCAAAGTTTTAAAGACAATTTAGAACGACGATTTTTCTTCAATTTAGTCTTTTTACTTTTTACTTTTTACTTTTTACTTTTACCTTTTTACTTTTACCTTTGCTTCTCTGCATCTTTGCGTTGAAAAAATTATCTCACCGAACAATCTGCACTAAATTAGGCTGAGTTTTTGCCGCCAACTGACCGCAAGCCGCGTAAATATCACGACCACGCGGACGGCGTTGGTAAGAATCAATCCCGTTTTTGGCTAAAACTTGCTGAAAGCGTTCAATTTGTTCCGGAGCAGAAGGTTTATATTCTAACGGTTCAGCCGGATTATGCGGAATAATATTAATTTTGACTCGCCGTAAATCGTGTTTATTCAATAGATCCGCTAAATCCTGTGCATCTTTTTCCGAATCGTTGACTCCACCGAGCATTACATATTCAAAAGTAAATCTTTCGCCGCGCCGCAGAGATTTTTCAAAAGTTTTTGCCGCTGTAAAAAGCTCGTCCAAATCCCAGCGTTTATTAATCGGCATTAATTTATCGCGCAATTCGTTATTCGGAGCAGAAAGCGAAATTGCCAGATGCGGACGATTTTCCAGATCAGCAAATTCGTAAATTTTCGGCACGATTCCGGCAGTTGAAACCGTCACCCGATTTGGAACAATAAAAAGTCCGTCCTTTTCGGACATAATATTTAAGGCTTTGATGAGATTTTCAAAATTCAAAAATGGCTCGCCCGCGCCCATTGCGACTAAATTTGTGCCGTGCGGAGTTTCGCCCGCTACGCCGTAAACATCATTTAAGACAATAATTATCTGCTCAATTATTTCCCCTGTCGTCAGGTTTCGCAATAATCCCAATTTTGCCGTCAGACAAAAATCGCATTTCAGCGGACAACCTGATTGTGACGAAAAACAAATCGTGTCGCGCGATTCGGACGGAAGAAAAACCGCTTCGACCGGAAAATTATCGTGAGTTTTCATCAAAAACCGGCGCGTTCCGTCTTCGGAAATATAACGCGATTCAACCCGCAAAGTCGAAGTTTGAGCAACTGCACCGAGCTTTTCCCGAAACGCTTTCGGCAAATCCGTAATCTCATCAAATTCCCGCACACGACGAGCGTGCAACGCCGAAAAAATCTGTTTCGCCCGATATTTCGGTTCGCCGTGAGCAGCGACAAATTCAATTAATTCGTCTTTAGTTAATCCTTGGAGATGGATTTTTTCACTCATCACAGCTATTTTAGCGGATTTTACGCATAAAAACATCTTTTCCGTTGTTTTAATTACGCGATTTTTTTTACAATAAAGAACACAAAAATATGAAGAACTGGAAGATTTCAGGTTGTCTGTTAGCGGGTCTAATAACAGTAATTGTCATTGCGGCATGTGCTTGGTTTGCCTATAAAATGCGGGAATCAACGGTGGATAATCAGCCAACCGATAATCAACCGGTAAACAACGCGCCAACTTCCAAAGAAAATGAGTCAGCCCTCAATAAATTTTTACCATTGGGAAATCCGTCGAACGCAGTTTTTAATCAAAACAGCCCGAATAACTATCTGATGCAGGGCGAATATTTTTCGCTTTCCTACAATCGTGATAAAGGAATTCCGAATTGGGTAATGTGGCGTTTGAATAAAAATTCCTTTGGAGATGCCGAACGTCAAAACGATTTTCGCCCGGATGATCGTTTGCCGGACGGTTGGACGAGAATCACACCAAACGATTATACCAATAGCGGTTTTGATCGCGGACATCTTTGTCCCAGCGCAGACCGTTCAAGTTCGGAAGGTGCGAACAGCACAACCTTTTTGATGTCTAATATTGCTCCGCAAGCCCACGACCTCAACACCGGACCTTGGGAAAAACTGGAAAGCTATTCACGCAGTGCCGCCCGACGCAATATGACGCTTTACATCATTGCGGGGCAATACGGCGACAAAGGAAAGATCAAAAATAAAGTTACGATTCCAACCAATTTTTGGAAAATCGTCATTGCAGTTCCGAACGGAGAAAATATTAATAAAAACTCAAGAATCGTTGCCGTTGATATGCCGAATGTGGACGGAATCGGCAGCAAAAATTGGCGCGATTATCAAACTACAGTGCAGCAAATTGAACAAAAAACAGGCTATAATTTTTTAACTGTATTACCTGCTGATGTGCAAAATGCGCTAAAAACGAAGATTGATACGAAATAATAATTTTCTAAAAATTCTTTTTGATCAAGAAAAAAGCAAAAGTCCAAATTGATCTTCCGATTTTTACCTTTTGCCTTTTTACTTTTTACTTTTGTTTAGAGCCTCGACACGCGAGACTTAAATTTTGGCTTTATCAGCCCTCGACCATTACGAACTTGCTAAACGCCGTTTCTTCCTGAGTTTTGATACTCGCAATATTTTTGAACTCATTCTCGCTCAAAATAGTTGGCAGATTGGCATCGGTAAAATTCGGATCGGGTTTATACCAGGGCTGCGCTTCAAAGTATTTTTGCAATTTCGGATCTTTAAAAATTCTCCCGTGTTTGGCAAAAATTTCGTTGCGTAAAATGCGTAAATCTTCGAGATACATTCCGTAGAAAAATTCCTCCGGTAAAGCTTCCGTTGTGATCTTATCGCGCATTTTCGCTTCATACGCCTGAAGCAATTTAACATTTGCTTCTTCCGTCGCATTAAGCTTGATTTTCGATTGATCTTTTAACGGTTTATACCAGGGCTGCCATTCAAAAGCCTGTTTATATGCGGCAACCGTGAATTTTTTACCACGACGGGCGAAAAACTCATTTTGCATCAAACGTATTTCGTTGAAACTAACACCTTTAAGCTGATCTTCCTTGAGCAAAACATTTTGGAATTTATCCATATCGCCAAAGGAAACTTCGACTTTACGGTCTTCGTTGCGTCTAGTAATGAATTTTTCCAGATTTTTGCGCTCAATGGCAGAAAGCATTGTCGGTTGATAATTCACATTTCGTTTATACCAATAGCGTTCGTCAAAATATTTTTGCAGCCATTCCTGATCGGAAAAAGTTTTGCCGTGAATCGCTTCAAATTCAGCAATTAAAACGCTCCAATCAGCCGCAGAATTCGCGTAAATTTTGTCATCGGGAATTTCTTTATCTTTCCAATAACGCAAATCGCCGGGTTCAACACTGTAATGCAGCTCGGCTTCTTTCAAACGAATCAGGTCAAGATTTTGCCGTTCAATTTGAGTTAAAACCGAGTTGCTGAATTTTGGATTAGGCTTATACCAGGACTGCTTTTCCAAATAATTCTGAATGTATTTTTCCACAAAAACTCTACCGTGTTTACCGAAAACGACTCCGCGCAAAAGCGCCAGCTCATTGATCGGTTCAGCTTCGCCTTCTTCAAATTTGAATTTGTTAAGCTCGGCTTTGGTAATTAGTTTTTTGGAAAAATCAAAATTGTGGTATTTTTTCACGTTGTCCTGCGCAAACAGAACAGTTGAAAAAATTAACAGAATCCCAAGCAATAAAATTTTTCGGGACATTTTTCCTCCTAAAATTTTGACCTTTGAACTTTGATTTTTGAACTTGGAATCTTTTGCTCAAAATTGAGCTTTTTTCTTTAATAATTATTGGTAAAAGAAATATTCAATTTTGTTAGCGAAAAGAAAATCAAAGATCAAAGGTCTAAGATCAAAAATCAATTTTCAATTATTTCAAAACTCGTCGTAATTTCGGCAGTCGGTCTGACAGTCGCCGCCACCGAACAATATTTTTCGTCCGAAAGTTTAATAGCTTGCTCCACCGCTTGCTCGGAAACGTTACGTCCATACACGATATGGTGAACATTTATCTTCTTGTATGAACGTGGATGTTCGTCGCGTCTTTCCGCCGTGACTTCAATTTTATAATCGGTCACAATTTGCCGTTTCTTTTCAAGGATCGAAACTACATCAACTGCGGTGCAGCTGCCGACAGCAATCAAAAGTAATTCCATCGGAGTCGGCGCAGAATGCCTATCACCTTTGGTATCAACAGTTATTGCGTGTCCGCTGGGACTGGTGCCGATAAAAAATTCGTCTCGTGCGTAATGAATGGTGGTTCTATAATTATTTTCGGACATCAATTACTCCGTCTATTTGAACGTAAAAGGCACGTTTTCTTGCGTAAATATTAGCATAAAAAATTGCATTAATTGACAACTTTTTATCATAATTACTGCAACTAAATTTTTGGCACAAAAAATGCTGTTAATCTGCAAGGACGATGCGTTTTTTTCGCCAATAAGGAGACAAAATGATTAAGTTTAACCGCCAAATTTTCGCAATTTTAACTATTTGTTTGTTATCGTTCGGCGTTTTTGCTCAGAGTTCGGTTGATGAGCGTCAGGTCAATGAGGTTTTGAGTAATATCAATATCAAACTTGATGATTTTCAAGAAAATATTAATTTTGAAGTAAATCGCAATTCGGTCAACCAATCGGATGAAACGAAAATTGGCGATTCGCTCCGAAATCTGCGCGGTGATCTTGATAATCTGCGCGACAATATTGCAGCCCGCCGTGATTCGCAGACCGATGTCCGGCAAATTTTGGTAACCGCTCAAAGATTCAATGATTATTTGCTTCGTTTGAAATTAAACGCCAAATCGCAAAATGCCTGGAAAAATGCTCGCGGACAAATTGACCGGCTAGCTTCGATTTACGGCGTTCAATCAACCTGGAATAATTCAGTAAACCAAATAAATGCAAATTTTAGCGATAACAATTTGAACGGAACATATCAGATAGACGGTTCACGCAGCGATGATGTGCATCAAATTGCTGCTGATGCGACTCAAAATCTGAGCAGTAATCGTGATGAAGCCAAACAGGAATTGGAAGAAAAACTTGAAGCACCGCAACGTTTAGCCATTGAGATCAGAGGCAATCAGGTTTCCGTAGTTTCGGATTTAGCTCCGCAAATTACGCTTTCGGCTGACGGTCAAGACCGCACCGAAACTCTTTCGGACGGTTCGCAGGTTCGTCTACGCACGACCCTGCGCGGACAGGAATTAATTGTGGCTAAACTTGCTACAAATGATGATTACACCGTAACTTTTACGTCAACTGATAACGGCAGAACTTTAAAAGTTTCCCGCCGAATTACTACCCAATATTTGAGCGAAACCGTTTTTGCTGAAAGTTTTTACACTAAATCGGATTCGATAGCGCAAATGGATATTTACGGAAATGATAATAACGGTCAAACTGCAACGACCAATAATTATCCGAATTCAAATCCGAATAATTATCCGAACGGCAATGGCGGAAATTACCCGGATCCAAATCCAACCCCAAATCCGCCCACTAATAATAGTCCGACCATCAATCGTCCGATGAAATATGGTCAATTTATTGTGCCGAACGGTGAAATGCTGACCGGAGTTCTGGAAAATAATCTGACCACCAAATATTCGCAAAATAATGACCGGTTTACAATGCGGGTGACAGCTCCGAGTCAATATCAAGGCGCAATTATCGAAGGCTACGTTTCAGGAATTGACCGTTCAAACCGTAATCCGGTTGGCGGAGCTAAGATAACGCTTAATTTTGAAACTATTCGCTTAGCCAACGGTCAAAACTATGATTTCGCGGGATTTTTGCAAAGTATTACAGATGTCAACGGCAACTCGGTCAAGGTTGATTCGGAAGGAACAGCGTCAAAATCGCAAACCAAAGAAACCGCTAAACGTGCCGGAATCGGTGCCGGAGTCGGCGCTATAATCGGCGGTATTATCGGCGGTGCCAAAGGCGCAATCATCGGTGCCGGAATCGGTGCCGGGGGCGGCGCAGGAACGGTTGCAATCCAAAACCAAGGGGATCTGGAACTCCAAGCCGGTTCATCAATCACAGTGCAAAGTTCTGCACCAAACAGCTAAAAAACATTGCATTCAAATGAATTAAGACGGGTAGATTTTCTGCTCGTCTTTTATTTTGAATCCTTGTTCCTTGTTTTTTAGGAAAAAAGTTATATGATTTTTTTGAGAAAATCATATTGCTATAATATTTTCAAAATAATTATCTTATGGGAGAACTTTTACCATGAAAAATTCAAAAACTATTTTTGCTTTAGCGATTAGTTTTATTTTTGCGCTGACGATCTTTGCAATGCCGGTTGATCAGCCTTTTATGAAAGCGGCAAAAACTAATCTGAACCAAGCCAAAAGCAATTTAAACAAAGCAACTGTTGATAAAGGCGGACATCGTAATAAGGCTTTGGGATTGGTTAAGGATGCGATCAATGAAGTTGAGCAAGGCATTAAATTTGATCGCCGTAACGGAACCGAAGATTTTGATGCTAATGATATTTTTAACGGTTCAGAAACAAATTCAATGGATCAACCTTATATGCAAAAAGCTAAAGATAATCTTCAAGAAGCTTTGGATAATCTGAACAAAGCAACTGCTGACAAGGGCGGACATCGTAACAAAGCCATTGATTTGGTAAAAGAAGCAATTGAGCAAGTTAATAAAGGCATCGCCTTTGATAGAAAAAATTAGTCCTACTCAAATCGAATTAGAAGCAGTAAAAATTAGATAACTTCTAATTTTTACTGCTTTTTTGTTTTGCCTTACAATAAATGATTTATGGAATTACCGAAAATTTATCCGATTACAGATGTTTCGATTACTAAACTTTCACATCTTGAGCAAGTCAAACAACTGATTCACGGCGGCGCAAGATTTATTCAGCTGCGCGAAAAATACAGCTCACCGAAGGAATTTTATGAAGCCGCCAAAGCCGTAATGGATTTTGTCCGAAATACGAATGTCAAAATCATTATCAATGACCGTGTAGATATTGCATTAGCAGTCAAAGCTGATGGCGTTCATCTTGGTCAAGACGATCTTCCGCCCATTTATGCACGCGAGATTTTAGGCAAAGAGGCAATTATCGGTTTTTCAACTCATAGTGTTGCTCAAGCCGTCGAAGCTGTAAAATTCCCAATAAATTATGCGGCAATCGGTCCGATTTTTGACACGACGACCAAAGAAAATCCTGATGCAACGATTGGAATTGAAGGATTAAAAACAGTCCGGCAAGCAATTGGAGATTTTCCACTGGTTGCAATTGGCGGGATTGATTTTGAAAACTTTTCCTCAGTCTTAGAAAACGGAGCAGATTCAGCGGCAATTATTAGTGCAATCTTAAAGCCGTCTCATCGAATTTCCGAAAACTTCGGCATTTTTGTAAAACAATTATAAAAGATTTTAAAGTTTGTAAAAGATTTTACTTGCTTTTCGCCTCAGTTTGAGCCAAAATAATTAGCGGCAAGTATTTCGGAAAGTCCTACCTTGCCGGCTCAAAAGTTACCTACCTTTTCTTGAAAAAATTCGAGGAGTTACCCCAAATAAATGAGTTTATTGGACATAGCGCCGATCATTGAGCAAATGCTGCTCATTTCTGATAACGTCAGCGACCTTAATTTCTCAACCGGACAAAAACCGCAAGTCGAAATTAGTGGCAGTCTTTACTCTGCTTCACCGATGGGTTTAGGCAAATTAACCGGATTTCAAACTGAGATGATTGCAATGGCGATCATGCGTGATAACCCGGAGGCTGCTCATCACCTTGCCCGCACCGGAACAGCAGACCTGAGCTGGAGTTTGCCGTCAAAATGTCGCTTTCGTGTCAATATCTTTCAACAACGTAATTCTTATTCGATCGTGATGCGGGTTATTCCGCACGAAATTCCGAGTTTTGAATCTTTAAAAGTTCCGCCGCAGCTTTCCGATATTTGCGGTTTACGAAATGGTTTGGTTTTGGTGACAGGTCCGACAGGTTCAGGTAAAAGTTCGACTTTGGCGGCAGTTATTGACCGTATTAACGAACAAAAAAGTTATCACATTGTCACCATCGAAGACCCGATAGAATTTTTGCATTCGCATAAAAAATGCACTATCAATCAACGCGAAGTCGGTTCCGATACAAAAGATTTCAGCTCTGCCTTACGCGCCGCTCTGCGTCAGGCTCCAAAAGTTATTCTGGTCGGTGAAATGCGTGACCTTGAGACGACTGAAATCGCTCTCGAAGCAGCAGAAACAGGTCACTTGGTTCTTTCAACCCTGCACACAATTGACGCTTCCAAAACAGTTGACCGGATTATCGGTATGTATCCGAAAAACGAAGAAAAGGTAATTCGCACCCGTTTGGCGCAAACTTTTCGTTATATCGTTTCACAACGTTTGATTCCCAAAGCAGATGGCAAAGGTCGGGTGGCAGCGGTTGAAATTTTGAAATCTAATCCGAGAACCCGCGAATACATCGAAAAAGGTGAAGAACAAGGCAAGAGTTTGCTTGACGCAATGAAGGACGGAGAAATTGACGGAATGCAGGATTTTGATACCGTAATTCGCCAATTGATAGAAAAGGAAGTTGTAACACTTGATGACGGACTTTCGTATGCTACCAATCAAAATAACTTATTGCTTCAATTAAAAGGTTTGGGCGGCACCGAAGACTTTATTAATAGTCAGCCGGCATCTAACCAATTTAACGGCGGGGCAGTTCCGCCGCCAGCTGCTATCAATAATACTTTTGTTGATTTACTTGAATAATTATTTGGGTCTTTGATCTTTGATCTTTGACCTTTGATAAATCTTCTTTAATTCGTTTGTAAAAAATCCAGAATTGAACCGCTAAGAAAATTATTAAGATCAAAGATCAAAGATCGAAGGTCTAAAATCATAAAATTATGATCATACGTTGCGATAACTGCTCAGTTTCCCTCCAATTAGATGAATCAAAGGTTCCAGCCGGTCATTTCACCGTCCGCTGTCCGCGCTGTCAAAACTTGATTCGTGTCAACAGCAAACAAACTTCTACTGTTCAACAATTAGAAGCAAATGTTCCTGCTCCTGCGGTCGAAGACGGCAAACAAGAATTTTCGGCAAAAGAACAGGAGTTTGAAATAAATAATGCAATGCGTTCTTTGCTCTCGGCATTGCAAAAAGAAAATAAAGTTCTGGATGCAAATGATGAGTCAGGCGAAAAACCGCGCCGGGTCTTGCTTTGTCTCGGACAAAGACGGGATGCAATCGCTAAAGTTTTAGTAGATTCGGGTTACAAGGTGTATCTGGCTCAAACTCCTGCCCAAGCTAATGAGCGAATGCGTGAAGGAAAAACCGAGATTTTGGTTTTTTCGCCCGATTTTGCAGCTGAATTTGGCGGTGCGGCAATTTTGCAGCAAAAACTAAATGCAATGTATTCGTCCGAACGCCGCCGCTTGTTTTTAGTTTTGGTAGAAGATAACGGTGCAACTCTTAATGCTCACGAAGCCTTTATCCGCAATCTAAACCTGATCGTAAATACGGCTGATATTCCTAAATTACCTCTTATTCTGAATCGTGCTTTGCGGGATTTTAATGAACTCTATCATTATTTCAATGAAGCAACCGGGGCAGCGGCGATTTAATTGTCAAAGGTCAAAAGTCTAAGGTCATAAAACAGAATTACTTAAACTTTCTACCTTACCCATTAAGTGCATATCTTTGAATCGTAAAGAGATGATTAATTCCTTTTTCGGCTAATTCGAGCATTTCGTTCATTTGCTCACGGGAAAAAGGCTCACGTTCCGCAGTTCCTTGAATTTCGATAAACTTCCCTGCTCCGGTGCAAACGATGTTCATATCAACTTCGGCGGTTGAATCTTCGTCGTAGCACAAATCAAGAATTGCAGTTTCCTCAATAATTCCCACACTTACCGCCGCAACCTCGCTCAGAATCGGGGATTTTTTCAAAATACCTTTCGCCATCAGTTTTTTGATTGCTAAAGACATTGCCACATACGCTCCCGTAATTGAGGCACAACGAGTGCCTCCATCCGCTAAAATCACATCGCAATCTATCAAAATCTGACGCTCGCCTAGTGTTTTAGTATCAACTACCGCCCGTAGGCTGCGTCCGATGAGCCGCTGAATCTCCTGCGTTCTACCCGAAGGACGCAGGGTTTCGCGTTGTGTGCGGGTTTGCGTGGCACGCGGGAGCATTGCATATTCTGCCGTTACCCAGCCTGTTCCTTTATTCCGCAGGAATGGTGGAACTTTTTCTTCTACGCTGGCAGTGCAGATCACTTTTGTATTTCCGACTTCGATCAACGCCGAGCCTTCGGCATATGGTGAAATATTTGGGGTAATTTTCGTGTTGCGTAATTGGTCAATTGCGCGTTTATCTTTTCTTTCAAAACTCATTTTTTTAAAGTCTCAAGTCCAAAGTCTCAAGTCTCAAGTCATTTTTTACTTTTTACTTTTTACTTTTAGCTCTGCTAGTTCAATATCTTCTAATTTGGTTGGCTTTGCGCCTAAAAATCTTTCGGCAACATTGGCAAAACGATATGCTGCGTCGGTGACATAAAAATGGTCTAAATCATCACAAAGATTGCGTTTTCCACTAACCTGATTTGGATTTGCCAAATTCATTCTTTCCAATAATTCAGCAACTTCTTCGGCGCAGGCTTCACCTGAATCAATAAGTGTAACATTTTCACCAACAGTTTGCTGAATGACATCGCGCAAAATCGGATAATGGGTGCAGCCCAGCACAACGGCTTCCGGCTGAAATTCAATTATTTTCGACAAATAGCGTTTAGCGATAGAAAATGTCTCCACCTCCTGCGTCCAGCCTTCTTCGGATAACGGAACAAAAAGCGGACACGCAGTTTGAATAACTTCGGCAGTTTCTTTGGCGAGTTTGATGGCTTTTTCATATGCTCCGCTTGAAACGGTTGCTTCGGTAGCTATCACGCCGATCCGATCAGCAATTTTCGCCGCTTTTCGCGCACCCGGACCAATTACGCCAACGACATCAAGCCCGATAGTTTCACGAATTTTCGGTAAAGCGAGCGCAGAAGCCGTATTACAAGCAACAACCAGCATTTTAATTCCGCGTGAAGCTAAAAAAACCGCATTTTCCAGCGCATAGCGTTCTACGGTTGACAGAGACTTTGTGCCGTATGGAACCCGAGCCGTATCTCCGAGATAGATAAAATGCTCGTTCGGCAGCCGATTGTGCAAAGCACGATAGACCGTTAAGCCGCCAACACCCGAATCAAAAATTCCTATTGGTAAATTTTTTATTGTATTATTTTGGGTTGTTAACTCCTTCATTGATCCGAAAGAGTAAGAATATGGTTTTGACCGTGTAAAAGTCAAAAAACCGAGCGTGTTTTTGTTCGATAACTCGAAAACTATTTTAGTTTCAAATAAAAAACTTCATAGTTTTCGAGTCTCGCATTGGGGGAGTAAATATCTCCCGTATATTACCTACAGACAGGAAATCCAATTTTTCTAGGGATTGGTGCGTTCCTTCAGAGATTGTAAGGTTAAGTATCAGCTTTCTAACAAACTTCCAGTAATCTTTCGCCCTTGAGCCGATCCAAAGCCATCAAAACTACTCTTTCGCTCACAGAAACACCGAGTTCATTGCCGATTTCCCGTGCAATTTCCTGTGAATCCTTGCTGCCGTCGCATTTTTCCCAGACGTATGCCGAGGTCGGATTCAGATGAATATAGCTATGGTTCAAAATATCTTCGATAAAAAGTTCGCCGGTGTCACGTTTAATTACTAAATCATTGGTTCGTGCAATTGGTCTCATAAAATAATTACCCCTTATAAAACTATCTGCCATCAGGCAACTATAATTAGTGCAACCCTCGTGCCAATTGCCTTAGTAATTGTGAAATGCCGATATTTATTGAACAAAATGTGATTTTGGATTTTCCTGAGAAGATTTACAAAAAAGTAAATCGGTCAGATTGACCGATTTACTAATTCATAACGATTGATGGAAGCGGCGGGAATCGAACCCGCATCCAAAGGCTGTGACCCAGGGAATCTACACGCTTAGTTAATTTGCTTTAAATCTCGTCCGTCAAAAGTCAGCAAACTAACAAAACCTTTTGACAGACCAGCCTGACTAACATTTCGCACACGCCCGCAGGCGGTGGACGTGCGCTAGTTTGAACTGTGTTATGCCCCGTTCACTCGCTCCAAACTGACTTGTGGCGGGACACTTGTGGCTAGACTTAACTAGGCAGCAAGAGCCAATTCTTGGTTGGCATTTGTTTTTCTTCCAGTGGTTTAACGAGCTACCGAAAGCAAGCCCGACGTGCATCCAAAGATCTAACTAACCCCTGTCGAAGCCTGTCGCCCCCGAAAGTTAGGAAAGCTATTTTACGGTATTTTGAGGTAAATTGAAAATCATTGGTTGTATATTTTCTGCTTAGAACTATTGACACCCTTGCTATAATGGTTAAATCTTGTGTCAAAAGGAGTATTAGCAAAATGCGCGGAAAAACTATTTTAATGACCATTGTGCTCGGAGGATTATCATATTACTCTCCTATATTTGGGCAGCAAATTCCCAATGACCCTAACAGTTTGCCGCAAATGATCGGTAATCGGGATTCTTCAAACAGCCGAGTTAAAAATCCTATTACGATTTTCGGTAAGGTTTTTATTGACGGATTATCTTCGACTCAAGAAAGACCAACAATTTATGTTTTGGCTTTTTCCTACGGACGATTTGTTGAAAAACGGCAAGTTTCTCCGAGCGGTTCATATACAATCAACGGTTTGCCGCGTGATGGATTGACCATTAGCTTTGAGATTGACGGTGTTGAGGTCGCAAATTATCAAATTATGACACCTATCTCGGATACTGTTTCTCAGGATGCCAACATTAGTTTATTGCAAATCCAAAACGCCAAAAATAAAACAGGTGTCGTGGCAGCTAATTCTTTATATCAACGCAGCAATGAAAACCAGAAATTATTTGAAAAAGCTCTGGAACAAATAAAACTCAAGAAAAACAATGAAGCAGTTTCCCTCCTCAAAGAAGTTATTAAGAATGATGAAAAAGACTTTGTTGCCTGGACACAATTGGGAGATGTTTTATTTTCACAGGAAAAAAATGACGATGCCGAAAAATCTTATCAGGAAGCCCTCAAACAGAACCCTAAATTTGTAACCGCAATGATTAATTTAGGCAGAGTTTATTTAGTCAAAAGTAATGGCGAAAAAGCTATTGAAACTTTGACTAAAGCAGTTGAAGATCAACCGGCTTCACCCGATGCAAATTACTTTTTAGGTGAAGCTTATTTGTTTGTTAAGAAAGGTTCAAAAGCGGTTGGTTATCTTAACGAAGCAATTCGCCTTGATCCGGTTGGAAAAGCCGACGCGCATTTGAGACTTGCCGCCCTTTATAACGGAGCTAACTTAAAAGACAAGGCGGCGCAGGAATACAAACTCTTTTTAGAAAAAATTCCCAATTATAAAGAAAAAGAAAAACTCGAAAAATATATCAAAGAAAATTTACCCAAATAAAAAAGCGGGCTGAAAATTCAACCCGCTTTCAATCCAACGAAATTAATCGTTAGAAATCATAACGGAAAGCAAACTGAACAACTCTCGGCGCGCCTTGAATTGCGGTCAATTTACCAAACGAAGTTGGAGCAGTTGTTGCTAAATATGGATCAATTCCAACTCCAAAACCGGAAACACCTGTCAATCTTTGAGTATTGGTCAAATTGAAGACCTCTAATCTGAAGGTGACTTTGTGATTTTCGTTAATATTGACTGATTTGAACAATCCCGCATCAAAAACTACATAACTTTGATCACGAAGGATATTTCTGTCGCCAGCTTCACCCGGGATAGCATTGCGATAAGAATTCAATGCTGCCAAAGGATTGCTGAATAAGTTAGGAGTTCCTGATTTAGTTGGCGAAGATTGTATATCTTTGATTGCAACCAGATTCGATTGAACGTTCCAGTTAGTTGCCCAACGTCCGTCGTCAAACGGAGTTCCGGCAGCAAAACCTGTGTTCCAACGATAAATTCCGGTCAATTGCCATCCACCAAGAATATGGTTGCCTACTTTACCGATTCCGTTAAAGAATCTCTTACCTTTTCCGAACGGAATTTCATAAATAAAGTTAGCATTGATCATCTGACGGGCATCAAAATCGGAATCCCCTCTATTTTCATTCAAATCAAGCGGATTCAAGATAAATACCGCACCCGATCTGATCGAACCTGAAGCTTCATTTCCTGAAGCAGTATCAAGCGAATGAGAAAGGGTATAGTTGAAATCGAATCCTAATCCTTGGCTGAATCGTTTGCGGAGATTCCATTGGAAAGCATGATAATCAGATGTTCCAAGAGTCGAATAAACGTCAAAGGTCGCATATTGCGGATGTTCAAAGATATTGTTTCCAAAACCTAAACCATCATCCCAAAGAGTTTGAACAAAGGTATAGTCCTGAGTATTACGTCCACCAATACAAGCACCTGTCGGTGAATTATTAGCAGTTGCACGAGCCACACGACGATAGGCAGCCTGTGTTGGAGTTAAATTAACACTTTGACCACAAATCGTCAGAGTTGTAGCTAAACCCGGAATGAATTTATTAGCCCAGGCAAGATTTGGAACAGCAGTAATCGGAACATTACCTGCTCTCCATCCTAATAGGGTTTTCATAAAACCATAAAAGTCTTGTCCTGAAGCCGGATCCCGAAGATTATTGAAATGAGTCACGTCGCGCGAAATCAAAAGATTTCTTCCGATTCTGCCAACATAACTGGCTTCCATCGTGATGCCTTTGCCCAATTCACGTCCGTATGAAAGATTGAAACTGTAATTGTATGGAGTGGTTAATTTATCATCCAATGATTGTTCAATCAATTCAGCCTCTAACGGCGGAGTTTGAAGCGGGAAAGTCAAAGTTGACGGAGTAATAAGTCCGCCAAACCCACGAACATTTGTGGTAAGTCCTGAGAATAAAGGACCTAAATTCGTGGTCATGTTGAAAGTATTCGGACCAGTTGATGAACTTGAGCTGAAACCGAGCGTTGAACCACCGTCAAAAGCAACTGCCAATGCGCTTCCGATACGATCATATGTCATACGGAAACCGCCGCGAATACTGCTCTTGCCATCACTGCCAAAGAGAGTTTTCAGCCAACCACTCTTAAAATTTGGTGACCACGCAGCCGAAATTGCCGGAGCAAAGTTGTTCCAATCTTGGTCATAGTAACCTTTTTTGCCATTGACCGGACCAGATTTATCAACCGTTATCAAACCGTTGTAGGGTTGTCCGTTGAAAGCACCAGCTACACGTTTGTCGAAAAATGTGCTTAAACTTTCGGTTGGTGAAACTTGTAATCCGTTTGCTTCATAAACCGGAGTCGAAGTTGACCAACGAAGTCCGTAATTAAAGGTCAGATTATTTCTAAATCTCCAACTGTCTTGTCCGTAAAATTCATATTCTTCGGTTTTGAAATTACGGAAAGCGGCTTGACCGGAAGGTAATAATTTACCATTTGCGTCATACTGCAAATTTGCACCGTATTGCGAAAATCTTCCGATAACTGCCGTCAGTGCATCACGCAAATCGGTCGTAACTGCGCCCGAAACATCGCCAAAGATTGGATTTCCGGTGACTTCACTGATAGTAACAACATCACCTGATCCATCATAGTAGGATGGATTCATTGAGGCATTATCAAATGAAGCACCATATGAACTTCTCTTATTTGAGATCAAACGGACGTTGCCGCCAAAACTAAAGGTATGCGAACCTTTAACCCAAGTCATATCATCTGCCAGATTATGAACTGGGGTTACACGGCTTAATTCTCTGGAAAAATTATACGGTTGGAAAATAAACCGGAAAGTTACAAAGTTTTGATTTGAATCGCCGCCGTTAGTAAATGCGTCACGGGTAAAACCGTAAGTAGCTTTATTAACAATGTTACTGTTTAGTGTCCAGGTATGTCCGGCAGCAATTCCCCAGGGATGTGTCCAGTTACTTGGAGCAGGTGTGTCAGGAAGGCGCGCTGCAAAAGTTTGATTATCATATTGCGATTTAAACCGGAAAAACACGTCCTGTGAACTGGTTAATTTGCCATCAAGTCTAAAAGTAACCGAATTATTTTTAATAGGAGTTTTAGCATTAAATCTATAACCTGATGTATTTAAGCCATCACCTACGGAAGTATCATTGGCTTTATATTTATTGGCAGCACTTGCCAAAAAGTTCAAAGCGGTTTGATTAACTCCGGGAGTCATCCCGTTAGCTGCCGTATAAGCAGCATTAATTTCAGCAACTGTTAAGCAATTTACGCCTGTCGGAGTTCCTGAGGGACATCCTGCATCACTCGCACCAGAAGCAGTTTTATAACGAACAATGCCTTGTCCTAAAGTTGCTAAAGGAACTTCAGTAGTGACAGGAGATTCGGTTGCTTCCTGAAATCTTTCATAAGCACCAAAGAAAAATAATTTATCTTTCTTGATGGGTCCGCCAAATGATCCGCCCCAGTTTTTGCGTTGCTGCGAAGCAATTGGAGTATTACTTGCATTGCTAAAGAAATCGTTGGCTTGGAATTTGGTTGCCGGACGCATGTAATAATAACCTGATCCGTGAAATTCATTACTTCCAGAACGAGTAACTAACGAAATTTGTGCACCAGATGAGCGACCGATATTGGCATCCGCATTGGTTGTGGTAACACGAAATTCTTGCAGTTCTTCCGGTGTCACACGAAGAACACTGTAGAATGCACGTCCGCCTTGTTGTTCATTAACATCAACACCATCCAAAGTAACATTAGCCTGATCGGAACGTCCGCCATTGACAGCACCACCGTTACCGGTTCCGTTATCAGGGGTTACGCCTGTTTGCAACGAAAGCAACCCGGCAGTATTTCTGGCTGACAAAGGCAAATCAATAATTTGTTTTTTATTGATTGTATTACCTAATGTTGCATTACTTGTATTCAATGGGGCTTCGTTTTCAGTTGTGATCGTAACTGTTTCGCTAACCTGACCGATTTCTAACAAAACATCTAAGTTTTGAGCAGAATCAACGGCTGCTACATAGCTTGGAACAACTGATTTTTTAAATCCTTTTGCCTCAATTGTAATTGTATAAGTGTCGGGTGGGATGGCGGCGAAAACAAACTGTCCGTCATCAGAAGATGTTTGAGTCCGGGTAAAACTCTTTGTTTCACTCTTGATGGTGACAGTTGCACCAACTACTGTTTTACCCTGAGCATCTGTTACAGTTCCTCTAACAGATGACGTTCCCTGAGCAAAACTACTGATGCAAAGCAACACCATAAAATTCACAACAACAAGAAGCTTGATTAAAGTCTTGTTAAAGTTGTTTTTCAAATTCATAGTTCCTCCTGAATATTATTCTTGAAAATATTGCTTTTATATAATTTCTGTTATGTTTAGTAAGGCGAGCCTTGTTTTAAATAAGCACCTATTGTTCCAAAGTATTTTAATACACCCTTTTTTTATTAAATAAATGAAAATAATGAGGTTTGCCATTTTTAACTGATAGTTCTTTTTTTTAGCATCTTCAAAATTTTGTATCTTTTTTCATTTTTTTGATTTTATTTCTCAGAAATTGAATTAAATACGCGATATTGTATCGCAGAAAGTTAGCAGAGAAATTTTAAATTAGCAAATCTACTTTGACCTCAATTAATCTTAGGTTGCTCAAATCAATCACTGTAATTTTAGTTTTTTTTATTGCCGCCTAAACTTGCATAAGTTCTATTTTTCAACTAACTTAAAAGTCCCTGCTCTCATAAAATTTTAAAAATATGCGTTTCATATATGAAACAGCATTTCACAAACACCTTCTTTTGTGTTAGACTGCTTTTGTCTTTTAATTGAGTATTGACACAAAAGGAGAGAAAAAATGGCTGGAGAAGCAACAAAAATGGCATCAGTAGATAAAAGTAAAGCAATTGAAGCGGCATTAGCGAATATTGAAAAAAAATTCGGCAAAGGCTCAATTATGAAACTCGGAGAACGTCCGCACGAAGAAATCGGGTCAATTTCGACCAATTGTATCAGCATTGATTCAGCAATCGGAGTCGGCGGATTCCCTCGCGGAAGAATTATCGAAGTTTATGGTCCTGAAAGTTCAGGTAAAACTACTTTGGCATTACAAGTCGTCGCACAGGCTCAAAAGATGGGCGGAGTTGCCGCCTACATTGATGCGGAACACGCACTCGACCCTGACTATGCAGAAAAACTCGGTGTCAACATTGACGAAATGTTGATCTCACAGCCGGATTCGGGTGAACAGGCATTGGAAATTGCTGAAACCTTAGTCCGTTCGGCAAGTGTTGATGTAATTGTGGTTGACTCGGTTGCCGCGCTGGTTCCGCGGGCAGAAATTGACGGTGAAATGGGCGATTCCCATATGGGTTTGCAAGCGCGTCTGATGTCGCAGGCACTTCGCAAATTGACCGGAATTGTTTCAAGTTCCAATACCTGTTTTATCTTCATCAATCAATTACGCGATAAAATCGGTGTAATGTTCGGCAGTCCCGAAACGACTACCGGAGGAAAGGCTTTGAAGTTTTATGCTTCGGTCAGAATTGATATTCGCCGAATCGGTCAAATCAAAGAAGGCGATAAAATCGTCGGCAACCGCACCAAAGTTAAAGTAGTCAAAAACAAAGTTGCACCTCCGTTCCAGGAATGCGAATTTGATGTAATGTATGGAGAAGGAATTTCCAAGGAAGGAGATTTGCTTGATCTAGCCGTCAAAAATAATATCGTTGAAAAAAGCGGCGCGTGGTTTTCTTATCAAGGCGAACGGCTCGGACAAGGACGTGAAAATGTCAAAAACGGACTCAAAGCCAATCCTGAACTTTGCGGACGAATTGAAAAAGATGTAAAAGTGACTTTGGGCTTAATTAGTGTTGAAGAAGAGTAAAAAATTGCGTTTGCGAATTTGACAGACGCGGTTTGCTTATTTACACTAATTCACTTGCTCCAATGTTTTGCGGAGCGGTTGGCTTGGTAGCTCAGTTGGTAGAGCAGCGGACTGAAAATCCGCGTGTCGGCGGTTCGACCCCGTCCCAAGCCATTTTAATTTTCAACAGTTTAGGGCATCTGCAAAGATGTCCTTTTTACATCCAAATATAATTTTGATGTAACTTCATTATTTCCGCTTTTTTTCCGCATTAACGGCTAAACGTTTGAATAGGCATTTTCAGTGTTAAACCAACTGTTAAATGTTTAAGACAAACACATTTTCAATATATTCCTATGATAAAAGTTGAACATTTGGTCAAAGAATTCGGCGAAGTAAAAGCCGTTGACGATATTTCTTTTGAGGTCGCGGCGGGTGAAATTTTCGCTTTTTTAGGTCCGAACGGGGCGGGAAAAACGACGAGCATTAAGATGCTGACCACACTTTTGAAACCGACGGGCGGAACGATTACGATTGATGGGCTTGATCCGGTCGTCAAACCGCTTGAGGTGCGCCAGAGATTTGGAATCGTTTTTCAGGATCCGAGTTTGGATCAGGAACTGACAGCGTTTGAAAATATGGAACTGCACGGCGTTTTATATCACGTTCCGCGTAAAATCCGACGTGAAAGAATTGAAATGCTGCTCAAACTTTTTGAGCTTTGGGACAGACGCGATTCTTTTGTCAGAGAGTTCTCAGGCGGAATGAAACGAAGATTGGAAATTGCACGGGGACTTTTACACACGCCAAAGATTTTGTTTCTGGACGAACCGACCTTGGGACTTGATCCGCAAAGCCGCAAACAACTTTGGACACACGTTAAATATCTTAATGAAACCGAAGGTGTAACTGTTTTTTTGACCACGCATTACATGGACGAAGCCGAACGCGTAGCCAATCGCGTGGCTGTAATTGACCACGGTAAAATTGTCGCTTTGGGTTCGCCGGACGAACTTAAAAAACAAACAAACAGTGAATCTTTAGAGGAAGCTTTTCTCGCCTTAACCGGCTCGTCAATTCGTGACGAAAAAGCTGATTCTGCAGCTCAAATGCGCGAAATAGCAAAAATGTGGAGTAGAAAATAATGAATGCAATCTATATTTTATGGCTGCGGTCAATGAAACGCTATTTCCGTTCGCGTTCGCAAATCATTGCCTCGCTTGGACAGCCGATGCTGTATTTGCTGGTTTTAGGGTTTGGTCTCGGTCCCGTGTTTCAAAAAGCCGGAAATGGAAATTACATTCAATTTGTTGCACCGGGAGTGGTCGGGATGAGCGTTTTGTTCACCTCAATTTTTTCGGGAATCGGACTTTTGTGGGATCGGCAATTCGGATTTTTGAAAGAAACGCTGGTTGCACCTGTTCCGCGTCTGATGATAATTATCGGCAATATCCTAGGCGGTGCAACCGTGGCGATTTTTCAAGGTATTATCGTTTTAGCCGCTTGTCTGGTTTTCGGATTTCGCCCAACCAACTGGTTAGCTTTACCTTTGGCAGTTATCTTTATGATTTTAACCGCAATTGTTTTTAGCGGTCTCGGAATGGCGATCGGCTCGGTTTTACAGGATATGAAAGGCTTTCAGTTAGTGATGAATTTTCTGGTGATGCCGATTTTTTTCTTGTCAGGGGCACTTTATCCGCTCGAAGGGTTGCCGACAGTTTTGAGCGTAGTTACCCGAATTGATCCGCTTTCTTATGGAATTGATGGATTACGCGGAGCTTTGATCGACTCAAGCCATTTGGGAATTTCGCTTGATATTGCAGTTCTCAGCGGATTTGCTATTGTTTTTTTAATTATCGGCGGATGGTTATTTTCAAAAATTGAAATCTGATCTTTTTATAGAATTGGATTTAATTTTCAAGAGTGTAAAGACATCAGTGAAAGATGTCTTTTTTTATCTTCCGACTCATTTTTTTGGTTCTAAAACTGTTTCCAGTTTCCAACCGTAATCGGCAAACTCATCATCCGCTTTGATGATCAGCCAATTTTTCGGTTGATCATTGAATTTAACCAATGAAAATCCGCCCTGCAATTTTTTTCCGTAAAAATTTAAAATGAGTTTACCTTTTTGCAAAGTTTCTTCGGCATTGCCAACAGTTTCAAATTCGCCGTTATCCCAAATCGCAACTCGTCCCGCGCCGTAACTGCCCTCACTGATAGTGCCGACAAAATCAATGTAACCGAGCGAATGATCAGGCACGGCAACAGCTAATCTTTTTTCGGCAGGATTCATCGAAACACCTTTTGGAACTGCCCACGATTTGAGAACGCCGCCGATTTCCAATCTTAAATCAAAATGCAGCTGTCGCGCGTGATGTTCGTGAATGACAAAGCGTTTTCGCATATAAAAAAAGGGCAATCGAAATTGCCCCTGTTCACATATTGCTGTTCATTCTAAAACTAATCTAAAAACCAGGACTTTTCCCTTCCCCTTGCTCGTTCTGTTCGATTTTGTGTAATAAAACTTTCCAAAATGAATTGATTTAATACAAATCTTTATCGAACAATAATTATAAGTGCAAACGCTATGCCATTCGTTTAAAGAGCAAGATTTTCTTTGCTATAGTTTTCCTAACAATTTCTCAGCGTCTTTTTTATAACCTGCATCTTCTATTTCGTGATTTTTATTAAGCGGTGCATTAATAACCCATTCCAAATGCTCTCTGGCTTTATCTTTATTTCGCAAGCTTTGATAAAGTTCGGCTACAAAAATATGATTCAGATAAAATTTGGGACCTAATTCGAGGGCTTTTTCAAAACATTCCAAGGATTTTTTGGTATCACCAACGGAGAAAGGAAATCCGGGTGCTTTGTGATAGAGCCTGCCCAAGACCCGCCAAGGTCCGCCGTAAAAGTAACTCTCGTCGATCTTCAACACTCGCTCAATACAATCTCTGATAGGCTGAATCAGTGAAAGGCTTTTCATGATGCCTTTTTCATTGCCGAATGAGCCGTAATTTACCGCCAGCCAAAAATTTGCTTCCAAAGAATCTTCATTTACTTCAACGCCCTTTTCACCCCACTCAACGCCTTGCTCAAAATTGAAAAGTTTATCGTCCGCATCGGCAAATTCACCTGTCCAATAGTAAATTTCCGAAATCAAACCGTAAGCCCAATCACAGGTCGGATCTTTTTCGATAACTCCCTCGAGCAAATCATAAGCAGTATCCAGATTTGCCTCATCAAGTTCACGTTCGCTGATAAGTTTTCGTGCTTTTTTGAAGATGTCTTCGTGTTTCATTCAAATTTTATCCTCGACTATTTTGAAACTCCGGCTCCTTGCTTAATAACTAAGTTAGTATCAATTTTATCAACCGGAACAACTTCGGTTTGTCCGTTTGCCCAAACAATTTCGAGTTTATCAATTTTGGCAGCCGCACCTAATCCGATGTGAATTGTCTGGTCGTTTTGCGAAGCATAACCTGCACCGCTGGTCACATCAAAGCGTTGACGCAAATTCCCCGTAGTTACAAAAACACACGAACCAATCGCATCTTTTGGAGTTTTTTGTGCTGTATCGCCTACGAGCTTGAGTGCCAGCCAATGCGAAGTTGTGCTGCTGACATTTTTCAAAATCGCCGGACTACCATCCATTACATTTATAACAACATCAAGTTTTCCGTCTCCGTCAAGATCACTGACCGCTAAACCGCGACTGACAAAAGATTCGGCTAAACCGCTGTTTGGTGCGGCACTGACTCGCTCGAAACGATTTTGTTTGCCGTTTTTGAAAAGCAAAACCTGTTGAGCAAAACTTGTTCCCCATTGAAATTTATCAACTACCGGATAAACGTGACCGTTGGCAACAATCACATCTTTCCAACCGTCATTGTCAAAATCAATAAAGCTCGTTCCCCAGCCTAAAAACGGAATCGTCGGCTCGCCTAAACCGGCTTGAAAAGTAATATCGGTAAAATTGTCGTCTCCGTCATTTCGATACAAAGTATTTGAATCATCGGAAAAGTTCGTAATATGAAAATCAACTTTGCCATCGTTGTCAAAATCGCCAACGCCTAATCCCATTCCCGCCTGTTCGCGTCCGTTTTCGCTCAAAGCAATACCTGACGGATAACCTGTTTCTTCAAAAGTTCCGTCGCCTTTATTGAGGTAGAGTTGTTTCGGCGTAGAATCATTAACCACTAACAGATCCAAGTCTTTATCATCGTCAATATCCACAAAGACCGATGATAAGCCATATCCTTTTAATTCATCTGTCACACCAACTTTATCGCCGACATCCTCAAAAGTTCCATCTGCTTTTTGATGAAATAAATGATCTTTTGCGCCTTTCAAACCGCGCGGTCCGCACATTACCGGCTCGCCGCGAAACTGGCAATAATTACGACCGACCGAAGTTCCTTTATCCACATCCAACGGACTAGGCGGCAGATTTGCCAAGTCGAATTCGACATATTGAGGAACAAAAAGGTCAAGCCTTCCGTCTTTGTCATAATCGCCAAACGTTGCGCCGGTGTTCCAACCGGAAACTGCTACTCCTAACTTTTCGGCAACATCAGTAAAAGTTCCGTCACCATTGTTATGATAAAGCCTGCAAACACCGTAATTTGAAACGAAAAGATCAGAGAAACCATCATTGTCATAATCTGCAACGGTGACTCCCATTCCCCAACGGTCATTGGTTAATCCGGCTTTTTCGGTCACATCTTCAAATTTCCAATTGCCGAGATTGTGAAAAAGTGCAGATTTTGGTGCAGGTTCGTTTCCTTTCTGAGCATTAATAGTTGATCCGTTAAGCAGAAAAATATCAGGTTTGCCGTCATTATCGTAATCAAATACGGCAACGGTGCAGGCAGTTGTCTCAACAATATATTCTTTGCTTGGATTACCGGAAATACATTTGAATCCTTGTAAAGTTGTTTGCGAGGCGACATTTTCAAAAACTTTTGCAGCTTTTTCGTCAACTATCCCCGCTGTTCGTTTGGATGTATAAACCTTCGCTTCGCCGGTTGATGCTCCTCCCTGAGCAAAACCAAAAGTTGATGAAATCAACAACAATGCCGAAAAAACCAATATCTTCTTTAACATTTATTTAAGTTGGATAAAACGAATTATTCTGCATTCTTCTTTTGAGAAGCCGCAAAAAATAAGTTGTAAATATATCTAAAAATAGCACCAATGCTCAAAAAAACCAGCACTGAGACAAACATCGCCGCAAACATCAGTCCAAAATATTTTCCTATTTCAGTCCAGTTTTGTTTCAAAACCATCCACTCTTCCTTAAATTCATCTGGATTAAAGTAAGTTTGAGTAGAAATAAAAATAAAAAAACAAAGTGCACCAAAAAAAGCAAACTTTATTAGAGACTTAATGTGAAAGACCAAAAAACCTGTCGTAATGATGACGATCAAAAGCGGAGCGGCAACAACTAAATTCCACCAATCATTTTCATCAGTCAAAAACTTTAGCCACTTATCTAAAAAATCAGTCGTAAAAATGGCGATAAATAAAAGAGTGACAAATCCAGCAAGCCTTAATCTATCATCCATTTTTTCTTTATGAAAGTCTTTTCACTCTAAAAGAGAAAAGAGGGAAAAACCGGCTCCCTCCATCTCTTTAATAAGAAAGCGTTTGGTTTAATTTTTTATCGTAAACCGCGAACATAACTTGCTAATGATGCAATCTGTGCAGCTTTCAATTTTTTACCAAAAGCAGGCATATCACCGGCACCTTTACTAATAATGTTTTTTACCCGGGTCAAGCTCATCTTACGAGCCGTAATAGTTAAATCCGGCACATCATATTCTCGTCCGAGTTGGGTATTGCCTTTACCGTCTGCGCCATGGCAACGAGCACAATTGCTGGTATAAACCGCATCCGCCATTTTCATGGGAACTGCTGTTTCTAACTTTGTAACTGTTGACGTTTTATTTGCAAAAACTGCCAACATTCCTCCTAAAATAATAATTACTGAAATAGTTAATTTAATTGTTTGTTTCATAGTTTTCCAAAAAATGTTTGATTTACTGAGATTGATTAAATTCTATTGTTTAACGCATTGGTTGGCAAGTAATTTCAACGCCAAACCGCAACAAAAGCATCCGCCAATCTATCCCGCCACGCAGTCCAATTGTGTCCTGCTTCGCTTTCGATGTAAGTTACGTCAAAACCTTTGTCTTGCAAAATTTTGATGACCTTTTGCGAATCTTCAGTTCCTTCCAGATTTCCGTCATCAAAATAGAATTTGAATTCGGTTTTGCCGTCCAATTTTTCCAAATCTTTGACGATGCGTTCATTATCAATCCAAAATGAAGTGCTTTGTCCGCCGATCCGACCAAAAACATTCGGATATTTCAAAGCAACATTAACTGCTGTGATTCCTCCCAAACTTGCACCGAAAACTGCTCGTCCGTCACGAGATTTGATTGTGTTGTATTTGCTGTCAATAAATGGAACTACCTCTTCGGCGAGAAATTTAGCGTAATCATCGTTTGCCCAATATTCTTTGTTGCGGTCTGCCGGAGTCAAAAAAACCATAATGAAAGGCTTTATTTTGTTTGCTTTAACCAGATTTCGCTGTATTGTTATTGATTTCCCATACGTTTGATAATCATTTCCGTCCTGAAGATACATCACAGGTAAAGGTTGTTTTTCAAAACCATCAGGAACATAAATATTTATTTCGCGCTCACCATAAATCTTTGAATTTAATCGCAGAACATCCTGAGCGTTTGGAGAATCTCCGGCACGATCATCCCAAGTCGTCGGTTTGTAATCCGGCATTGTAAAAAATGAATTTTCACCGCCGACACCATTATCAACTTTATTTGGATTCAAAGGATCAGTAATCCATTTGCCGTCAACGATGAGTTTGTATTCAACGCGGGCGGTTGGCGCAAAAGGTAATGATACAACTTTCAAATCTTCTGGATCAGGTTTTAGAAATATTCCTTTTGATTTCCAACCAGTAAAATCCCCTACAACCTCGACTGTTTTCGCCATCCCCTTATACATAAAAATAGCTTCATAAAATGGTTTTTCCTTTAAATAACACACTCCTGCTAATGGAGTTCCAACCTCTTCAAAAAATAGTTTGGCAGAACTCCAGCCTCTTCTTTTAAGCATTTGGCTAAAACATTCGGAATAAAGCCCATTCCTAAATTCTTCTTTTGAGTTAACTACCTCTCTCTTCCCCAAAACATAACGATCATAAACAACTTTCGGTGTATCAAGATTGCGACCTTCTTTCAAATTAACCGCCAGCCGAATAAATTGAGCCATTGACCAAGCTAGCGGAGTTGCCGAGCCTGTTCCTTCGCCAAATTTGAGTTCGGGAACGAATTGTTTATCAATATTTTTTGGAATGTTCGGCGAATCCCAAACTTGTTCAGGAATCATCAAACCCTCATTGGCGAAACCTAACATTGAATCAAGCCGTGATTTTGCACTCGTATATAATTTCACTCCTTCAATATTCTCTATTGGCTTTTTGGAACGTCCGCTACGCATAATTGCAGATTGCAGACTTCGTTGGTATGTTAAATCTGCCCATGCAAGCTCATATTGTCCACGTTCACCGCTCAATAAAGTCCAAATTCTGCCTTTACCCGTCCATTTGCCGTCAAAATTCCAACGTTGTCCGTTATTGGGTTCGCCGTAACTATCGAAATTATAACGATAAAAACCTTCGCCGTTCGGAGTTTTGACACGAATTATTTCGTCAACGACTTTCAATGAGTTTTGGATAACCGGATCATCTGGCGATTTGATTCCCAAACGGACTAATTCCAAAAATCCTGCGTCCACGATTTCGCGCTCATCTTTCATCCCGTAAACGCCGTTAATTTCGTATTTTTCACCAGCGTCGGGTTTTCCGTTTTGAGTTAGGCGAACGTAATAAGGCGACTTTGAATATTTTCCGGTGGTTGTGACCGTCCATTTTTCAATGTTGCTCTGCCAATCATCAGCCGTTTTGAGCCAGAGATTAGCTGAATCTAAATCATTATTTTTTTTGGCAATTTCCGCCGCGCAAACTAATCCCGCAATTTCGGCAGCAATGGTCGAAGGCGAATAGCCGCCTTTTTCCTCCCAACGTTCTTGCGGTGTGGTTGGACCGTTTTTGACGATGAAATCCGCCGCCGGTTTGATATGTTTTGCATAAGTTTCTTTATCAAATTTGCCGAGTTCGTGTGCCAGAATCAATGGAAAAGCGACTTCATCCATTTGCAAAGAACCGTTGATCGGTTTGCCATCCAGCCACGAATTTTGCGGAAAGCTCCCGTCCGTTTTTTGCTGAACTTTGAAAAGAAAATCCAGCGCACGAGTTGCCGCATCTTTATCACCTACTGCCATAAAAGCCGTGGCAACCTGATACAGATCCCGCGCCCAAACTGCGTGATAGCCGCTTGAACCGACTTCGTTGGCATTTGCACCGCCGCCCCACGGAATCGAAAGCGAGGCAATGTTTGCGCCCTGATGAGTTTTGTCCTCGAACGCTTTTAAAATCATTGCCGCCATATTAAATTGAACTTGATATTTTGGGTCAACTTTGGGGAGTTTTTCAACGTAATTTGCCCAACCTTTTTCGTATTCGGATTGGCATTTAGCAAAACCTTTGGTTAATGATTTATCAGCATTTCCAAGTGCCGTCACCAAATTATAATCATCGTTGGCAAAACCGATTGAAACCGTAAAATTTGACGGCTCATCAATTTTTGCCATCTGCACTGCATTCCCTTTTTCGGCGTAAAAATGATCTTTGATCTTTCCAAATTTTCTTAATTGGTTAAGTCCGTCACTGATTCCATAAAACCCATTGGTCAGTTCGGAAATATTACTGGAAAATAAAACTACCGAGGCAATTTTTTGCTCCTCATTCTTTTCGTCCTGCGCCAAAATTCCCTTATTGATAACCTCTTTTCGATACGTCCTTTTTCCATCAAAATCCATCCGCTCACTTTCAGCTTCAGCCGCAGCAACGGGCGACTGCGCCCAATCATACATCCCGCTGTTGCCAAGCGAAGGATCATAGTAAACATATAAATTCAAATCCTTAATTTTTGACTCGAATCTGACATCAATCAAAACTGAATCCTGTTCAACATCAGTCGTATAGGTTTTTGTGATTTTCCACATTCCGGATTTTGCCGTGTTGATTTGCTGAAAACTCAAAGAATCGGGACGCAGAACTTTGATTTGATGAGTTGCATTATCTTGTTCAGTTTCAACCTTTTTAGTTTTCGGATTGACCACCACAAACTGCAAAAGATGCACATTTGCAACAGTTACGTCCGGGTAATAAACTTCGGTCATCACGCCTTGCGCGAGCGTGAACCAAACTTTACTTTTTAAACTTACTGAAGTTCCGATTCCCTGTTTCCCCGCCGTTGCCCATTGAGCATCTTTACCGGGTGCGCCGGGAGCGAGCGTTTGCGAGACGCAAGGTAAAAGGCAAAAAGTAAAAGTTAAAACTAAAATGAGCAGTCGTAAAAATCTGAGTTTATCTGTGTTCATCGGTGATTATTTTTTGATGCTGAATTTTCCTGAATTCCAGATTAAATCGTAGAGTTTCGCGCCTTTTTCGGTCATATCGGTATCAACCGTTTTTTTCTTAAAAACTTCAATGGTTGTGCCTTTTTGCGGAAGCTCGTAATAATTCTTTTTTGAAAAACTCGGAATCACCTGAGTTGAAATATCAAACCATTTTCCACTCTTGTATTCAAGGAAATAATTATCGCTTCCCATTTCAAATTCGGTTTGAATTGCCACGATATACGTTCCGTTCGGACGCTTAAAAAGTGCCATCGTCAAACAACTTTGCGCTCCGTCACAGCCTGATTTCCAATATCCGTTCGCCGTGTCTTCGGTTTCGAGAAAAGTTTCGATATATTCCCTTCTCGCTTTATTACAATTTTTATCGGTTTTCGGCTCGCAACCTTCCAGAGTAAAATATTTCTGCGGCAATAAATTAAAAAAATCTCGCACTGTTTTCGGTTGATTAGTCTGTAAATCAAGTGATTTTGATTGTTTAGCAATTGGCTGCCAATTAAATCCACAAACAACAAAACTTAAACAACCAATCAAAAGTGACACAATTATCAGTTTCATATTTTTTCTCCTTCAGAATCATTTTTCTAATTCTGTTTATCTTTCTTTAGATTCAATAGTTTGCGAACGATAAAAAAACCGTTGACTATAAAAATTACTGCCACAAAAATTATTAAAGTCGTGTTGGTTCCATTTCCCTGGATAAAATTAAATACCAAAAACGGAATCACCAAAACTAAAACGGCAAAGCTGATCAGAAAAATAATTTGTAATGTTTTCATTTATTTGCGCTTAAAAATTCTGATTTTCATATTTTAATTTCCTATCACAAATTCAAGACGATTATTTGATTGTTCATTAATTTTCTGCATAATTTCCGAGATTTTCTTTAAATCTTTCTCATAAATTGAAAAACGATATGTTACTCCCTCAAGACAAGTTGCTGTAAACTCTCCGTTTTTATCGGTTTTCAGCCAGACAAAATCTTCAAAATCGTGTCTTGCCTGATTACTGACATAAACCGTAATTCCAGCCACTGGACTTCCATCTTTTTTTATAACTTTTCCTTTCACAATTATTTGTTTCAAAGGCGGCGGCAAAGTTATGTCGAAACCACTCAATTTTTGTCCATATCCTAAATTTATCAAAGCTGCATTTTTAGAATCAGTTGAATTCGGATAGAAATTTTTTGAATACGGGTTGTTTTTGTCAGGTTGAGTTAAATCTAAATTTATTCCTAAAAAATATTCTCCTTTCGGGATTCCCTCAAATTCATAAAAACCTCTGTTATCCGTATCAGTCCCAATATATTGAATATTATTATCGGGATTATTGACTATTTCCTTTGTGATCAAAGTAACCCGAACTCCTTTGCCAACAGGGTTTCCCTGAAAATCTGAAACTTTGCCTTTGATTCTGCCATCAACTCTGGTTGCAATATTTATAAAATCGGGGCAATCTCTGTTTGTTACAGAATAGTTCAAATTCACCTTTTGCTTTTCTGTCCACCCCCAGGAATCATCTCCTACTTTGTGAGTTGTGGGCAATTTTACCTCAAGTTTATAACTTCCCGTTTTTATATTCACAAATCTGAATCTTCCATCTTTATCAGTAATTGATTCATAGATATTACTACCGTTTTTAGCTATCACTTTGATATTAGACATCGGGACATTTTCTTTGTATTCGAGCAAGATTCCCCGAACTATTTCCTCAACTCTTCCATAAATTCTTGGTTTGAAATTGCCTTTTGCCAAAGAGCGTAAAACAGCAATTTCATCCTCTTTATTTTCAGTAAACCTTGTTCGGGTGCAAATGTCAGTATTGTAAAATCTCTTTTTTTCGCCATCGTCGTAGGCATAAACTAAATATTGTTCTCCCTTCTGAAACTCTATGCCGCACGCTGTTCCCTGACTGCTGCTAAAAATATCAATTTCATTACCTTTGACTCCCTTAAAAGCTTCATTAACAGAAAATGTTGTTTGTAAATCATAACGATTATATTCATACCCGAATTTTCTACTATCTACCGAATTTACAGATTTAACAGTGCCGACAAAAATAACTGGAGTTTTTCTGAACTCCGTTGTTGGTTTTTCTCTTCCCATACATTCACAGGCTTTTGCATTCTCAAAACCAAACAAAATCAGAACCAATAAAAAGACCGAGCAGAAAAATTTTATTCGCATATTTATATCCAAACCATTGATAAATTTTTCATAATCCTATCATTTAACACAAAAATAGCCCACCAAATTTGATGAGCTATTTTCACTAACATTTCCCATCCGCTAACGCAAATAGTTCTGATTAATATTACGGCTTTTGATAATTCGGAAAAGCTCCATTAGCCGGTTTCTTGACCGGATTCTGCTGAGCGGCTTTAAGAGTTACTTCAACCGCTTTTTCCAGTTGCGAATCACGTCCTTGCCGCCACATTACAGGATCAAGGTCAACCTCAATATCAGGTGCAACGCCTTTATTTTCGACATCAAGCCCGCCTTGAAGATTACGGAAAGCAACACGCGGAGCAGTTACGCCGCCGCCGTCAATCAGAGTCGGATAGTTGTAAATTCCAACCAATCCGCCCCAAGTCCGTTTGCCCACCAACGTGCCGATTTTCGCCTGACGGAAAAGCCACGGAAGCGCATCGCCGCCGCTCGATGAATATTCGTTGATCATCATCGTTTTCGGTCCTTGAATCGAATGGACAGGCGTTTGGAAATCTTCACCTTCGCGGGTTGACCAGTAATTCCAAAGTTGTCGGCGCATAACATCAATAAAATAATCCGCCGCACTGCCGCCGCCGTTGAAACGTTCATCAACGACTATTCCGTCTCTATCAATCTGGGCAAAATAGTAGCGGTTAAAATTGGTGTAACCTGCGCCGCCCGTATTCGGCAGATAGACATAACCGAGCTTGCCGCCGCTCAGTTCAGAAACTTTGCGCCGATTTCCTTCGATCCACGCTAAGTTTCGCAAACCGCCTTCATTGGCAACAGGAACAACCGTTACATTTCTTGAATCTTTGCCATCAGGATTTACACCAACTTTTATCACAATTTGTCTTCCGGCGGTTTCTTCAAAAAAGCGGTAAACATTATCGGTTGCTTTCAAATCTCGCCCGTTGACTGCCAGTAAATAATCACCTTCTTTGACGTTTACTCCGGGTTGAGTCAATGGCGCAATCGTGCCGGGATTCCAATTTTCGCCATCGTAAATTTTGGCAAAACGATAACGCCCGTTTTCGATTTTGTAGTCTGCACCGAGCAATCCGACTGTATATCTTGTCGGATTCGGCACATCTCCGCCCGTTGAATTATGGTGTCCGACGGTCATATTGCCGAGCATTTCCTGGAAAAGATAATTCAAATCGGAGCGAGTTGCTACGGAATCAAGAAAAACTGCATATTTCTTTTCAGCCGCCGCTAAATCCAAACCATGAAAGCCGGGGTCGTAGAAAAAGTCGCGTTGGATGCGCCACGCTTCGTGATACATCTGTTTCCATTCGGCTCGCGGATCAATTTGCACTTCCATATCGCCGACGTTGACAACACCTTCGCCCGGTTTCGGCGGTAAAAATGTGGACATGATCGTAAAGCGTCCGGGGAACTGCCCCAATAACATTTTTTCGCCATTGGCGGAAACGTCAAAAAGCGTGACGTTGTCCTGAATTTTTTCAGCTTTGCGGCTGCTGATGTCAAAACGATGAAGCGTTAAACCCGGAAGAGTTTGCAAAGCAGTTCCGTTTGGCGATTGGGCTTCGAGTAAAAAGATAGTTCCGGCGCGTCCAACATATAAACCTTGATAACTGCGAGCCGCCATCGGTAAAGCAACAATTCGCTGCAAAATCTTGTCAAAATCAATTTTTACTGCAACGGGTTCGGGTTTTGCTCCCGGCGGTTTCGGCGTGGCAGTTTTGTCATCTTGTGCTTTTTCTTCGTCGCTTTCAGGCGCAAGCGGTGACGGATCATCATTTTTCAAAACAACTGCATAAACGCTTCGTGATGTTTGAAACGGAAACCCCGACATATCAAGCCAGCCCGTCGTTGGTCCCGTGTCGGTGCTGGCGGTGAAATAGATGTATTTACCATTTTTATCAAAAGCAGGAAAACGCGCATCGCTCAAACCATCGGTAATTTGCGAAGATTTTCCTGTTTCGACTGAATACACAAAGACAGCCGAGAGACGATTTTTCAGTTGTTTTGAATAGACGATCCATTTATTATCCGGCGACCAATTGGCATCTGTCACAGGAGAAGCGGTCGGACTTTCAAAAGGATTCGTATCAACTTTGACCGGAGTTCCTTTATCAATGTCCACATACCAGAGGTTCAAACGCTTATCCGAATAGGAGATTTTCTTGCTGTCGGGCGACCATTTCGGTGTGTAAAAATACGATGGCGGATTGCCAAGATTGATTTTTTTAACCTCACCCATTCCATCCTGACCACGCAAATGGAGCAGATATTCGCCGGATTCGTCCGAAAAATAAGCGATCCATTTGCCATCAGGCGACCAAGCCGGATCGCGGTCAGCCACACCCGAAGAATTGGTCAAATTTCGTGCATTTCCTTTTTCAAACGGAACGCTCAAAATTTCGCCACGAGCCTCAAAAACGGCTCTCGCTCCGGTTGGAGAAATCGAAGCGTTGGCGATTCTTCCCGCAACTTTTTCATAGCGCGGACGAACCTGCGGTAAATCTCCGTTGAGAGTGATATTGACTTTATTAGATTTACCCGATTTTGGATCGAATAAATTGATCGAGCCAAATTGTTCGTAAACGATCATTCCGGCATTTGCCGAAGCGGTCTTTAAATCCAATCCCGTATTCGGAACTGCTTCCGTAACTTTTTTGGTTTTGGTGTCAAAAGAATAAAGCGTCGTATTTTTGCCGTTACGGTCAGACAAAAAATAAACCTTGTCGCCAACCCACATCGGCGTGTAGTCGTTGGAATTTTGTTTGGGAATTTCTTCGACGGCTGAATCCGCTAGATTGCCAAGCCAGATTTTAGTCGTCCGTCCGCCGCGATATTTTTTCCATTGGGCAAATGCCGGAGCAAGCGGCATATAGGCGATTTTTGTTCCATCGGGCGAAAAAGAAGCCTGTCCTCCCGCCATCGGAAACGGCAATTCGTTTGGTAAACCTTCGCCTGTGACAGGCATGGTGAACATTTTCGGAGTGGGCATTGCACTATACTGATTAGAAAGAAAAACGACCGATTTTCCGTCAGGAGTCCAACCGATAACCGCATCGCCGCCCGGATGATAAGTGATGCGTTTCGGCTCTCCGCCATTGGCAGGCATCACATAAACATCTACATTGCCGTCGTATTCGCCCGTGAAAGCAATCCAATTTCCATCAGGTGAAAAATACGGATTGCTTTCCACGCCAACTCCTGAAGTCAGACGTTCTGCACTTCCGCCCTCACGCGCAACTTTCCACAAATCTCCTGCATAAACAAAAACGATATGCGTTTGATTAACCGTCGGCTGACGAAAGATCATCGGTTTATCGCCTTGAGCGAAAGCGGAAGAAGCGAAAATTAAAACCAAAATTGTTAAGAAAATGTTCTTCATAATTTTTCCTGTTTGACTGGAACGCAAGCGACTCGCTTGCACGGACGCATGGCGTTCGCAATATGCCGAGTTGTAATTCAACTTGAATTTTAGCAAAGACTGTTAGCGTGTTCGCACACGCTTGCAAGCGAGTCGCTTGCGTTCCCAACTACGGTTTACCCAATCCCGTTCCTTTCTGATAATTCGGATACGGCGGACGTTTATATTCTTTCGGCGGATTTTTCTTGAGTTCTTCCAAGCACCATTCGACAGCTTTTTCGAGCTGCGGATCGCGTCCCTGCCGCCACATTGCGGGATCGAATTCGACTTCAATATCGGGTGCAACGCCGACATTTTCGACTTCCCATTCGCCGTTCAGTCCATAAACCGCACCGTTTGGCGAGGTGATACTGCCGCCGTCCATCAAAGGCTGCATTCCCGAAGCGCGAACCAATCCGCCCCAAGTCCGTTTGCCGACCAATGCGCCGACCTCTAATTTTTTGAAAAACCAGGGCATCGCATCACCGCCCGAACCGGCTAATTCATTGATCAGCATTGCTTTTGGTCCGTAAATTCCTCCGGCGGGAACGTTCCAGTCTTTGCCGCTGCGAAAAGCGATTTTGGCAAGCTGCGCTCTTTTCAGATATTCAACCACGTAATCCGCCAATAGTCCGCCGCCGTTGAAACGCTCGTCAATGATTGCGCCTTGTTTATCGGTTTGAGCAAAGAAATAGCGTTGAAAATTTGTGAAACCGGGACCGCCCGTATTCGGCATGTAAACATAACCGAGTTTGCCGCCGCTCAGCTCGGAAACTTTGCGCCGATTGTCTTCGATCCAAGCCAAACTTCGTAAACCGTTTTCACTGGCAGTCGGAACAACCGTCACATTGCGCGAACCTGTGCCGTCGGGATTTGCACCGACTTTGATGACGACTTGTTTGTTCGCAGTGCTTTCAAAGAATGAGTAAATGTTATCGGTTGATTTCAAATCGCGTCCGTTGACGGCTAACAAATAATCACCCGCTTTGACATTGACTCCCGGCGCAGTCAATGGCGCACGTGCATTCGGATTCCAGTTTTCGCCGTTGTAAACGCGGGCAAAGCGATAACGCCCGTTTTCTATTTTGTAATCCGCACCAAGCAGTCCGCCCGGCACAAAATTAGCTCGCGGTTGATCTCCGCCGCGAATAAAAGTATGCCCAACACCGATTTGATTGACCATTTCGGTAAAGAGATAATTCAAATCATCACGGTGCGCGACTGCTTGCAGATATGGCTCATATAGTTTTTTCGCTTTTTCCAGATCAAGTCCGTGCGTGTTCGGATCATAGAAAAAGTCCCGGTCGCCGCGCCAAACTTCATTGAACATCTGTTTCCATTCGGCACGCGGGTCAATGTAAACTTCCATATCAGAAGTTTTAACTACACCTTCACCCGGACGCGCCGGAATCGTGGTCGAAACAATATTCCAGCCCGGACCTTGCGAAAAAATCATTTTTTCGCCATTGGCAGAAACTTTAAAAGCACCGATTCCGGTTTTTACTTCTTCAATTTTGCGTTTTTCCAGATCGAATTTTTGCAGAGTCAAACCGAAGCCGCCGCTTTGGGGAATTTCCAAAAGATAAATGATTCCGGCTTTTCCGGCATAAAGTCCGTTGTAATCACGATTCGGAATTTGCGGAATCGCAATCACGCGCTGATCAATTCCGTCCAAATCAATTCGGGTCGGTTCGGCTTCTTTCTTTGGAGCAGGTTTCGGCGTTTCAGCAGGCTTTTCTCCGCTTGGACTCGCACTTGGAGTTGGGGTTGCAGAAGGTTTCGGCTCCTCTTTTTTCTCTTCCTGAACTTTTTCCTCATCGCTCTCAGGGGCGAGCGGCGAAGGAATATCATTTCGCAAAACTATTGCGTAAACGCTCCGCGAAGATTGATGATCAATTCCCGAAAGATCGGCAAAACTGATCGCCGGACCGACATTAGTGCTGGCGGTAAAAAAGACGTATTTGCCGCTTTTATCAAAAGCCGTGAAACGCGCATCGCCCAAACCGTCCGTGATTTGATTTGCTTTATTGTTTTCCAACGAGAATAAATAAACCGCCCGCAGACGATTATCCAACTGTTTGACGTAGGTCAGCCATTTGCTGTCGGGCGACCACGAAGGCTCTAAAACATCTACTAAATCGCCGTAAGTATTGGTATCAACTTTGGTATTCGTGCCTTTTTCCACATCCAGATACCAGAGATTTACGCGCTGATCGTTGTAAGCGATTTTTTTGCTGTCGGGCGACCAGACGGGATTTGAATAAAAGTTCGGCGCATCGCCAAGTGCAAATTTTTTGACCTCGCCCATTCCCGTTTGGTCACGCAGATTGAGCATATATTCGCCTGATTCATCGGAAAAATAAGCTATCCATTTGCCGTCAGGCGACCAAGCCGGATCGCGCTCCATCACGTTTGGAGTGTTGGTCAAATTTCTCGCATCGCCTTTGTCAGCAGGAGCAGAAATGATTTCGCCGCGAGCTTCAAAAACCGCGCGTGCGCCAGTTGGTGAAATTGCAAAATTAGCGATTCTGCTTCCGACCTTTTCGTAACGCGGACGAACGCCGGGAAAATCTCCCGCTACGCGAATATCAATTTTCTTTGGAGTTTTTGCCCCTGCTTCAATCGTGAAAATCGTCCCGAATTGCTCATAAACGATTGCGCTACCGTTACTCGAAGCATACTTAATATCAAGCCCTTTATTGTCAACAATTTGCTCAACCTTTTTCGATTTTGTATCAAACGAAAAAAGCGAAACTACGCCGCCGCTGCGGTCTGACAAAAAATAAACTTTGTCGCCGATCCACATCGCGCATTTGTCGTTGGAATTTTGACGCGGAATTTTTTCGATAGTTGAATCAGATAATTTGGCAATCCAAATCGGCTGAGTTTGTCCGCCGTTGTAGCGTTTCCAATCGGGCTGCCATTGCGTCAAAGGCTCATACGCCGCAAAATTCCCATCCGGCGAAAGCGTTCCACGCTCAACCATCGGGAGCGGAATTTCTGTTGCTAATCCTTCGCCGCTGACCGGAATTGTGTAGAGCCGGAAGAAATTGGCGTAGCTGTTCATATTTGAGGTGAACAGAACATTTTTGCCGTCAGGAGTCCAGCTTGAAACGCGGTCAACCGCCGGATGATAAGTCAGACGCTTCGGCACTCCGCCTGTTGCCGGAATCAGATAAACATCGGTATTGCCGTCGTATTCACCTGTAAATGCAACCCAATTTCCGTCCGGCGAAAAATAAGGATTTGTTTCAATACCAATTCCGGTCGTCAATCGTTTGGCATCGCCGCCGTTACGCGAAACCGTCCATAAATCTCCGGCATACGAGAAAACTATGTCGGTTTTACTGATGGTCGGTTGACGAAATAAGGTTGGCGCATTTTGGGCAAAAATAGCGAGACTTAGATAAAGCGTTAGCAAAAGACAGACAAAAATCCTGTTCATTTAGAATTTGCTCCTCAAAGAAATTTTGTTTATCTGAATTTGATTTGATTGCAATCAAAAGAGATTTTTTGTTACTAAATCATTCTACGACAAATTTGTCGGAAAAGTTGAGATTTTTTCAGAAAAAAAGAGGAGACCAGTTAATCTCCTCTGCAATATTTCATTAAATTTTACCTTTCTACATTATTTGCCGACCGGAACATTACCGCTTCCTTCAGAAGGCAATTCTTCGCCACCAGTGATGGTAAATTTTATATCTTCGTTGAGCTGCGAAAGTTTGATGTCATTGGCGTTATAAGCTTCGATCTTCAAATGATATTCGCCATTAAACAAAGGTTTATCGGCTTTGAAACTGTTTCCCTCAACTTTAAAATTGATGTAGGGCGAAGTTATTTTGACCTCTTTCGGATACAGACCGATTTTGTAATACGCCGCATCAGGATACGCATCCCATTTTATTTCCAGAGTTTTGGCATCAACTTTAGAATTTGCTTTCGGACTTTGGGCTTTTATATCAGATTTGAAAAGATTGGTTGCCGGAGCAAAAAATGTTTTGTCGGCTTCGATCTTATATTTAGCGGCGGAAATGCCAAAGGTTCGGGCGGCGAAAATGTAGCTCGGCGTATTAAAAACTTTAACGATCAAACCTTCATAAATTTTCGGCTCGACATTTTTGAAAAGATATTCGCCGTTGTCATCGGTTTTGGTCGTAAGTTGCTGACCGCTGCACCCCATAAAAGTGCTGAATTTTTCGCAAAGTTTAACTTCAACATTTGGGGCGGGCTTTTCATTAAATAAAGCTTTCCCTTGCACATTTGCTTTTCCCGAATCAGGTTTTTCTTTTTCCGTTCCGGTTTCCGAAGCCACAAAACCGTCCTCTGACGATTGAGTTCCGGGGGTTTTACTCACTTCTTTTTGAGCGTTATTGGTATTGGTTTTAGTTGAATCTGTGTTTGTAGATTGTGTTTTGCAAGCAAAAGCAAATGACGCAATTGCAATCGCAAAAATTAATAAAGTTTTCTTCATCCTAAATTTCTGACTCCTTGTCGTTTGTAAAAAAAACAAATCGGCAACTTTTTTATGACCTATTTTATCTCCGATTTGTTTATTGAATGAAGTTTGAAAAAATTCTTGCAAAGTTTTTTATTTCCAGATTTTGAATTCCTCACCTTCCATTTTTTTAAGTTTGAATGTGGTAGCTTTTCCCACTTTCCGCAATTTATCGTTGCTGCCGGTAACGTATTTTTCCCGATAAAATACAGGTATTTTCCCTTTTTTCACCCAAACTTTGTAGGAATATTCATCATCTTCGGTGTAAGCTGATTCCTGCAGCCAACCGAGGACTTTGGGCTTGCCATTAACAAATTCCAATATATCAATTCCGGTTCCGCCTTGTCCCTGGTGCATTCCACCGCCGTAAGTTATCGAAAATTCATCAATTCCATTCTGATTAATGTCTGGTAATTGTTTCAAAGTAATTGCCCAACCGCTTTCTTCTCCAAAAGTTTTAATGATTTTTCCATCCTCAAGCAGAACCAAAATGTTGTTTCCAAGACCATTTCCGGTTTGGCAATATTGATATAAAACCAGAGTTTGAGTCGAACCGGATTTCGTAAATGTGCCTCTCACTACTCCCGCAAGTTCTTCAGAACCTGACGGGCAATAGTCCTCTTTCCAATGATTTTTAACCGTTGGGAAAACTTGTTTCTTTATCAGGTTTTCAATACCAGAGTCAATTTCTAATTTGCTTTCATCTTTAAGCGGATCAGTAATAACAAAGGTATTTTGCCCAAAATTAAAAATAACGAAAGTCAAAACAAAAATCAGTGATAACAGAAAATTGATGTTTTTCATAGTAGTTTGATTAAGCAATAATAAATCTTCCAACTATTTTTTCAAAACCCGCAAAACTTCCGCAACGCTCCACGCCTGAGCGAAACATCCGCGCGGAAGATGCGGGGCATCAGCATCAAAGATTTCGGAAATTTGTCCGAGTCCGGCTTCGCTCAAATGTGTTTCAAAACCGTGTAAAAATTGCCAAATTTGCCGCTCCGTCTTTTTATTTTTTGGATTCACGCGGCGATAGGCATCAATAAATCCGCCGATGAGCCAGCCCCAAACCGTTCCCTGATGATAGCTGCCGTCACGCTGCAATGGCGAACCAATATAGATCGGGCAATAATCTTTGCTTTTCGGCGAAAGCGACCGCAATCCAACCGGAGTAAGTAATTCATCTGCAACTTTCTGCACTATTTTTTTGGCTTGTCCGATGGAAAGCATCGTATTTGGCAAACTGACGGCAAAAATTTGGTTTGGACGAACTGAAAAATCTTCCGCATCACCTTCAATTACATCAAAAAGGCATTCTTCATTTTCATTCCAGAATTTTTCGCCGAAACTCTTTTTCGCCCGTTTTGCCATCGCTTCATATTGCTCTTTTTCGGCTTTATTCCCAAAATGATTGGCAAAATCCGCCATGACACAAAGTGCGTTATACCAAAGAGCTTGGATTTCGACAGGTTTACCGATGCGCGGAGTAACTACCCAATCTCCGATTTTGGCATCCATCCAAGTCAACTGCACACCTTTTACGCCGGCGTGAAGCAGACCATCTTCGTCCATAAAGATTCCGTAGCGAGTTCCTTTGATATGCCACGCAATCGTTTCGGCTAATTTTTCATACAAAAATTGACGCACAAAATCATAATCTTTTGTTTTTTCGGCGTAGGCGCGAATCGCTTCAAAATACCAAAGCGTCGCGTCAACCGTATTATATTCAGGGATTTCGCCCGCATCGGGAAAACGATTCGGAAGCATTCCTTCGGAAAGATGATTGGAAAATTCTAAAAGAATTGATCTGGCAATTTCTTCACGGTTGGTCGCCAGGGTCAAACCATTCAACGCAATCATCGTATCGCGTCCCCAATCCGAAAACCACGGATAACCCGCAATTACGGTTTGCCCTTCGCCACGTTTAACGATGAACTGATCCGCCGCTAACACAAGCTGTTTGGTAAACTCATCTTTTGCTTCGGCTTGCATAATCAAAGCGTCTCGCCGCGCAATTTCCGTCATCCGAAAACTCAACGCATCAGATAATTGTTGCGGCTCAGTCGAAGCAATTACAATTGCATCCTCCGTCAAATCAAATTTTAGCGAAAATGGCTGAAACAAATCTTCGTGAAAATCAAAACCGCGTTCCTTTTCGATTGCGTATTCAAAATTTCGATACCAATGCCCTGTGTTTTCAACAGATTGAGCATTGTGCGTCAAGTAAAGCGCAGGCATTTCGGCGAATGGTCTGAGATAAACCAAATTATCAAAGACTTCAAAATTCGGATTGAAATTCGGCGTTTCGTGCTGTAAAGCGTGATAATCACAAAAAGAAAGCAGTGGTTTTAATTCAATCTCAATTTGATCTTTGATCTTTGATTTTTGATCTTTGATTTTGTATTCAATGATTGTTGTATTTGAACCGTGAACCATAAACAGAGTCTTTTCGATTTCAATCCCTTCGACTTCGTAAATCCAGGTTGGAAAAGGTGCTAAAGCAAATGACTTCAAATATTTGTAGCCTTCGGGATGGATTGTATTCGGATATTGATTTGACGAAAGTTCATATAATTTCCCGTCAATCGTGAGTGTTTCTTCAAATTTGGAAAGCATCGTAATTCTGCCTAGCGGAGGCTTAGTCGCGGCGGTCAAAAGCCCGTGATAGCGGCGCGAATTTGCACCCGAGATCGTTCCATTGGCAAATCCGCCAATTCCGTTCGTTTCTAACCACTCACGCGAAGTCGCGCTCTCAAAATTTGTGCAAATTACTGAATCAAACTTAATCATTTTAACTCTAAATTCCTATTGCAATTTAAGTTATTCCAATAAGTTATGCAACGTCCAAAAAGATTAATTTTTAGCTTGACATTTAAAATATTTAGAATTAGAATAATTCTAAATAGGAGGCATTATGGGATTACATAATACAAAAATTGATATAGCAAAAGGTAAACGGGAAAAGATTGTCGGGATTTTGAACGCGAGATTAGCCGATGCGATTGATTTAAAATCGCAAGCCAAACAAGCACATTGGAACGTCAAAGGAATGAATTTTATTGCTTTGCACGAATTATTCGATCAGGTTTCGACCGAAGTTGAAACTCACATTGACGATATTGCTGAACGAGTCACGACTTTGGGCGGAACGGCATTAGGAACAGTTCGCGTAGCCGCTCAAAATTCTACTTTGAGCGAATATCCATTGGAAATTACTGACGGAGCGGCGCATGTTGACGCGCTTTCAAGCGCATTGGCGGATTTTGGTAAAAAAGTTCGTGCCGATATTGATGAAACAGATGGACTCGGCGATGCAGACACTGCTGATTTATTTACCGGAATTTCGCGCTCGATTGATAAATTATTGTGGTTCGTTGAGGCACATCAGCAAGCATAACAAAGTTTAAAAGTTTAAGAGTGAAAGAGTGAAAAAGTTGGAAATACTGCTCCAACTTTTTCGCTTTTTATTTGGTAATCGTTTCAAATGTTTCGACCAAAACTCTGGCTAAAGGTTTCCCTAGATTTTGCGGAACGCTCGTATTTACCTGAACTGCAACCGAAATTTTCTTGTCGGGAAAATACATCATATCGGTCATATAACCGGGGAAAAATCCAGCGTGTCCGTAAGACAAACCTAATCTGGTCGGACGAATAATTACACCCAAACCATATTTGGCATCCCGTCCAAGCATCGGTGCGGCAACTCCGTCAAAAACCTGCGGCAAAAGCAAAGCATCAAAAGCCTTGCCTTCATACATCAATTTTGCATAACGCGCCAAATCTTCGGAATTGGTCATCCAACCGCCGCCCGTCCATTCAAACTGCGGATTGATGATAAATTTTCCATTATCCAAAACTTTATCTTTTCCCGTAAATTCATTGCCTTCGCCTGCGTAGCCTTGCACCAAACCTTTTAAAACTCGTTTGTTTTGCGGGAAAACTTTGTTTAATTTCAAAGGCTTAACGACACGTTTTTCGGCTAGTTCATAGAATTTTTTGCCGGTTACTTTTTCCATGATCATTCCGAGGACAATGTAATTTGTGTCAGAATAATCCCAACCTTTGCCTGCTTCAAACGGTGCTTTGGCATCAAAAAGATAGGCAATCAGTTCTGCGGGTTTCCAGACTTTATCGGGGTTGGCGGTCAAATCTTTGAGAAAATTCGGATTAAATTCGTAACGAACCAAACCGCTAGTGTGATTCATCAACTGGCGAACGGTAATGTCTTTTGCATTCGGTAAGCGCAAAAACCAAACTTCTTTGCCAAGATATTTCTCAATTTTATCATCCAAAGAAATTTTGCCTTCTTTGACCAATTGCATTGCAACCGCTAACGCAAAAGTTTTTCCGGTGCTGCCCGCTAACATCAGATCTGTCGGTTTCATCGGCGTTTTCTTTTCCAAATCGGAAAATCCGGTTGCCAAACCAAAGCAATTTCCGTCCGCCAGACAAACTCCCAAAGTCGCTCCGGCAAACTTTCCGTTTTTCTGCCATTCGTCCAATTGCGTTTGTAGTTTTTGCTGTAAAGCGTTTGAATTTTGAGCAAACGATAAATTTAAAGATGTCAGCGCAACTGCCAAAATAATGATAGATTTAACAAATAGAGTTTTCATAGACTTTTAATGGAAATTGCAAAATCAAATCAACAGTTTTCCATTTTTCACTTTCCGTTTTCCGTTTAATTTGTTACCCGTTCGGCAATGTGGTCTTCTCCACTATAACGCATATTTACTTTCATTGCTTTGCCGTTTTCATCAAGTGTAAAAATCGCCTTTCCGTCCGCCAGCGGAAAATAAAATTCGGTTGGGGAAAGCGGAATTAATCCGGCGGTGTAAAAATCCTGCAATTTGGCGGTCAGAAACTCCATTCCATTTTTGATATTCAAAATCCTGCCGTCTTTCATTTTGTAATCGCCTTCGAGCTTGGCGATTTGTTCGGCTGAAAGTTTAATTACTTTTCCCCGAACAGGCATATCAAAAGGCGTTCCAAGTGTAATAGAAGTAACATCACGGGCAATACTGTTCAAGCGGGCACGGTCTATGTTTGAAAAAATTATAATGGTCGTTTTTTCGTCCGGAAATCTAATAAAATCTGTCAGATAACCGGGCAACATACCATTATGGCGCGCTCTTTTACGATTAAAACCTTGCCCGATAAACCAACCGTATCCGTAATCTTCCAATCCTGCTGTGTAAATTTCATCAACTTCGGATTTTGGAATCAATTTGCTGCCCTCCATCATCTGACTCCAACGATAAAGATCGTCCAGAGTGCTGTAAAGCATTGCGTCTCCGTGCGGAGATGAGATCGTAATTGGCGGCATTTTTTGCAAAGTCCCATCAGTCAACGGAAATCCCGCCAAAGTTTTTTCCCAACCCAAATCGCCGTAAGTGTAGCCAACAGCGAGATTTTTCGGATATTTTCCAACGCTGAAAATCCCCGTATTTTTCATTCCCGCAGGTTTCAGAATATTTTTCGTGACAAATTCGGCAAACGGCATTTTGGCGACTTTTTGCACCAGATAGCTTAGAACGACATAACCTGTATTGCTGTAATGAAATTTTTCACCCGGTTTAAAATCTAGTGGCAGTTTTTTCGCTTCGGCATAAATACGTGCCGAAGTGTTGCCTTCAGCCATCATCTGCAAATATTTTTCCGAGCCGAGTTCGAGTTTTTCCTCATAATCGGGAATTCCCGAAGTATGGCGCATCAGATTTTGAACTGTGACGGGTTGCCACGCCGACGGGCAATCATCCAGATATTTGCAAATGGAATCTTCGAGTTTTAGTTTGCCTTGGTCGCGCAATTTTAACGCAGCAGCCGAAGTGAACATTTTTGAAACCGAAGCAATGGCGTGTTGTGTGTCGGGCGTGTATGGAATTCGTTTTTCGACATCGGCAAAACCGTAGCCTTTGCGAAAGATAACTTTTCCTTCTTTGACCACTAAAACCGCACCGCTAAAGTTTCCCATTTCGGAACGTATCTTCAAATATTGATCAATATTTGATTCAACAGTTTGCGCGGAAAAAGAAACAGCCGAACAAATTAAAAGAATTAGAATGATGACTTTGAATTTCATAAATTATTACGATTTTTTGGTTTTGAATTTGAAAATTTTGTTAATTTTGTCCAAACAAGTCGTTTTTGGAGCAGAAGCAGGATCATTTAAAAAATCGGCAATCATTTCGTTGACGCATAACGGGCTGTTAAAACCCGGTCCGTGTCCCGCCCACGGAACTTCGACAAAGAAACTGTTTTTGAGATTTGCGGCGGTCATTTTTCCCCATTCGGGAGGTGTGTAAGCATCGTATTCGCCAGCCATTATCAAGGTTGGAATGTTGCTTTTCACAGGTTCATTTTCAATTTTTTTAGCCGGAGGAATTTTCCAGATACGACAAACATCGGGCAAAGATTGGACTTCGTAGCCTTTTAATTTTGGGAAAAGATTTGATTGAGCCGCAATTTTTGAACGATTTTCAAAAGGAATTTCTTCTCTGCACCAAACCGAATAACGCATTCCGAGTGAATAAAAATCGGGCTGCAATTTTGATTCGGCGTAATCTTTTAAGGGAGTATAATCACCGTTGATAACTGCTTGAATTTTCAACGGGGCTTCAGAAATCGTATTTCCATCGGAAGAAAGCGAGTAATCAACCAGCCAGGTGACAAGATCATCTCCGATTAATTTGAGGTTAAAATTTTCGCCGCTTTTTTGGTCTTTCACACTAATTACAATTGGCTCTACATTCGTTTTTTTGACCAGATCATAAAATTTAGGCTCAAGATTCGGAAAAGCTGCATTGCAATCAGGATTTTGAGCGCATTTGCCGAAAAACAAATCCAATGAACGGACAATTTCAGTTACGCCGAGTTCGTCGTAATTTATTTCAAGCGGCATAGTTGATTCCAAAACAACGGTGCGAATCCCGTTTGGAAAATCTCGCATTACATTGAGCATCAATCTTGCGCTGTAAGAAACCCCATACAAATTGATCTTTTCGAACTTTAGAACTTGCCGTAAATCCTCAATATCAGCCGCGCTTTGGGTGCTGTTATAGACGACAAGATTAATTCCCTCTTTTGTTAATCGGTCACGGCAAACTTTTACGGCTTTTAGTTCCTGCTCTTTAGTTTTTTTTGGGTTTAATTGTGCTTTCGCACTGTTGATCTTTGCTTCGCTGACTTCGGGACATTCCAACGCAGGTTGAGAATATTTTGTGCCGCGCTGTTCAAAAATAACCATATCGCGCTGCTTGAGCCATGGCGAAAAACGTCTGCCTGTGACCATTCGCAGAGATGAGCCGCCCGGTCCGCCAAGCGTCCGCAAAACCGGATCAGGTTGAGGATTTGGATTATCGCTTTTCAAAATCGCTATCGGCAATTTGATAGTTTTATTGTTTTTTATTGTGCGGTCTTCGGGAACAATTAAATAACCGCATTCGACTTTTTCCCCTTTTGGAATTTGAATAGCACAATCGGACGGCTCAAATCTTGGCACGGACTGAGCCGAAAGTTGAAAAGTAATTCCAAACAGAATCGAAATTATGATGGCTAACCTGAATAAAATCATTTGTTTATTGTCCTTTCAGTTTACGCAGCGATTCGAGCGCAGAAGGATAATTTGGATCAATCGAAAGTGCTTTTTCATAAGATTTAATTGCTTCTTCCTTTTTCCCTGCCGCTTGCAAAGCATCGCCCAAACTATCGTAAACATTGGCTGAATTCGGATAAGACTCGACATTTAATTTGAAAATTTCAACTGCCTCATTAACCCGTTTGTTGTTCAGCAGAAAATAGCCGAATTGATTGATCGGACTTTCTGTATTGATAAAACGATGCTGCGGATTTGCTCTGAATTCCCGATATTTTTTGATAAATTCCGAGATGTCGCGCCCGCTTGTCGCTTCGGCGGTCAAATCGGCAAAAGTCGTTCCGGGTTTGTAATTGAAGATCGCCTCCATCGGCGGATCAATATTTTTGCGGTAATCTTCTGAAGAAATTTCCGAAGCGATTTCCGGTGCAGTCCAAAATCTATCGTCGCGCGGGTCGAGGTCTTGCCACCACAAAGTTGAAGCGCGAACTGTAAGTTTGCTGTTCGGCAATGTGAACGGACGATTATCCCCGTAATGATTCGGATGTGCGGCGGTTGGCTCACCAACAAAAGTCGCTTCGGTATATTTTTCGATTTGATTGACCAGATTTTGGGCAGCGGAAAAAGTTTCTCTGCCGATAATGACAAAGAATTTTCCACGCTGATTGATCTTTGATTTGATGAGCTGAATAACGACTGCTTTATTCAATCCATTGTTGCCGCCGCCGTTAAAACGTAAATCCAGAACGAAAGTTTCAACCGGATTTTCATCAGCAAAAGCCAAAACTCTTTTGTAAAAATCCGCTACCAGTTCATCAGATTTATTGCCGATTCCGTTATGCTGAACGTAAACCATTTTGCGATCTTTGAGATATTCATACCAATACATATTTTCGGGGTCTTTCAAATATAAAGCCCGCTTTGTTTTCGGGGCAGCATCAATCCAATCCGCCGGAGAATGATTCAAATCTGCTGCCGTTCCTTTCGGCTGAATTTCAAAAGTCTTTTGTTTTCCGTTAATTTCGACAGTTAAGTTAAGTTTTTGTTTGTCGTTAATGACTTTAAATCCTGACAAAACTTCGGGAATTGTCATCAGCAATGGAGTGATTTCTTTGACACCCATTTCGTTATCGGCAAAGGCGGCTTGACCAACTGTTTTAAAAGCTTCTTCCGCACTCATATCGCCAATTTTGACAACTTTTGCGCCGACCATTTCGGCATATTCCGGCGCGGTTTTCTGCACAAAAAGCCCATCACTGAACATATAAAGTTTGAACGGATAAATTCCGCTGCGGAAAAAAGGACGAGCAATGATATTGGTGTGACCGTCTTTGATCATCGCCACGATTTTCATCAAACCAACAATGATTTCATCTTCGCTCAACTGCGGAACGCTGTCGTGCAGTTTTTTGACAGCCGCTTCATAATCTGCTTGTTTCATTCGATGAAAAGCGTTGCGATGGGCTTTGACCAATTGCTCGCCTAAAAAATTAACGTCAGTCTGCCATTGTTCCTTTGTCATTTGCGGCGCAGGATTTTGGGCAACAATTTGTGCCGAAACCAAAACCATAATTACGGATGCAAGCCCAAGAACCTTAAAAAACACTTCAAACTTTTTTTTCATAAATTTTTCCTTTTGCCTTTATCATTTAAAACCCCAAACGAGTATTTTTAATGACAAGTTTCTTCGTTTGTAATTTCTAGTTTGAAGTCGTATTTTTCGGCAGTCGCGTTAACAATTGCTGAAACCGTGAATCCTCTCGAATCGGTTTCATATCTTCATCGGTTTCGAGCGTATTTCGATTGGCAAAACCTTCATCAACCGCTTTATTTAACATTTCAAAAGCCTTATCGGTTTGTTTAAGGCGAACATAAGCGCAAGCCATATTGTAATAAGCAATTCCGCGCGTGTTTGCCCCCGGTGGAATTCCTGCTTCAAAGGCTTTTTCATAAGACTTAATTGCTTCCTCATTACGATTGAGGAACATTTGAGTAAAGGCTAATTGACCGTAAACCTGGCTGTTACGCGCTCCGCCTTCAATGGCTTTCGCAAAATTTGCGGCGGCTTCTTCGTAACGCTTTTGTCCGAAACGCATTTGGGCAAGTCCGAGATAGATTCCCGCATCAGTTCCGCCATATTCCAGAGCCTTTTCGTAAGCGGTGTTTGCCTCATCAAAACGGCGAAGTTGTGACAAAACGCGTCCGTATTGTTGATAGGCAACTACATCTTTCGGATTTTGAGCGATCCATTTGCTCAATAAATCAGCGGTTTTTTGTGAATCGGCATCATAGGAAGATGCGACAATCTCGCGGGCAAATGAAGGTTTCCACGAAGGTTGGGGAACGGGTTCTAGGTTCGATTTCCAAAAGGCGATGGTTTGCTGAATAATTCTCCGCGATTCGTCATTATCGGCAAAAGCGTCGAAAGCGTGCGGCATCCGGCTCGCAAACATTACCGTCCACGGCGCGCGCGATTCGCTCACTTTTTGCCAAAGAGTCGCATATTGCTGACCGTTTCGCACCATATCGCCTTCGGCAATCACGAATAAAACAGGCAAATCACGCCGAAACGCCGAATTAGGAACACCGCCGTAATACAAAACCGCCGCTTTGATATTTTTTGAGACGTTTTCACCCAGCAGATAAATTGAACCTTGCGTGACGTTTGCCGAAGCTGCGTAAACACCCAAACGAGTCGAGTCAATTCCGTATTTCACACCATCTTTTTCCAGAAAATCAAACAATCCTTTTAAGTTTTCCTGAATCCGTCCGCCGTCCATATCCATCGAGATTCCAATCATTCCGTGTGCTGCCACCAGGCGCGGAAAAGACGAATAAATTCCCCATTTTTTGACCTTCATTTGGTTTGGAGCATCTCCGATCGCGTTCAGAAAAATAACGGCGGGAAATCTATCATTCGGCTTGGCATTCGGCGGCGAATAAACATCAATGGTCAGATTGCCTGCGTAAGGCACATCGGTTTTGACCGTCACATTTTTGGTAGCGGGAATATCGTAAACCACTCCATAATTGCGTCCGTCCAAAGGCGACTTAATCTCTTCAGTTTGGGCAAATAAATTAAGAGAAAATGTAAAAATTATGGCGAATAAAATTATCTTTTTCATAAATAAATCTCCTATTTTTCAGACTCCAGCACAATGTCAAAAACCGCCGTTTCATACTCTTTGCCATTAATTGTTTTTCTATTGACAGGAACTACCAAAGCCGGATGAAATAAACGATCTACATCCTGTTTTTCGTCATCTTTGAAAAACATTTCGCTGACCAATTGGCGATGTTTGGGAGCATTAGCAATAAAATGAATGTGCGGCGAACGCCAGAAATTCGGGCTTGGTTCGTATGGAATCGGATGAACGGTTTCAAATTCAAATGCGCCGTTCTCGTCCGTAATAAGCCGCGCCCGATTTTTGAAATCGCCGTTTCCTGCCGAATAATCCGCCGTTTGATTATCCACCTGCCATAGATCGAGCATCGCATTGGCTAAAGGCTTTTTCGTTTCAAAAGACCAGACGCGTCCCGTTACGACCAAAACCGTTCCCGGCTCAAATGGCGGTGTCAGTTTGACGCGATACGGCGAACCACTGCGATAAAACGGACCGAGCTCACGCGCAACCGTCGGTTTCAGATCATCAATAATTTCGGATGAATCTATCGCTTGTTTGGCTTTAAATAAATCTTCGGCATCATCCGCATCCCAACTTCGCGGAGTTGGTTTGGCATCAGACGGCAAAACTAATCCCGTAACCCCAAACATTGCTAAACCTGTTTGTCCGATAAAATCTCTGCGTTTCATAATTTTCCTTATGTTTGTTCTATTTCTTTCCTTTCGGCAAAAATTCTTTTGGAATCGGATTGTTCGGACGTTCTTCGTCCCAGGCGGCAAACGAAATCCACCAGCGCGTTCCGTCCCAATAAAGTTCGATACTGTTCACACCGCGACCTTTTTCTTTTCCGTCATCAGTCGAAAATTCATAAGTCGAAAAAACGTGAGCAATGTTGCCGTATTTTCTGACGACACGGTTAATTTCGTGTTCGGTAAAACCTTCACTAACGAAAAAATCGTTTGAACCGTTGACGTATTGCTGATGATTCGTAATTCCTGCGCGAATCTTTCCGTTCTGCTCACTCATTGAAACAAAGCGAACATCGGGCATATACAAAGTTCGGTCACGTCCCCACTGGCGCGAAACGCCTTTGCCGCCGGAAATCGTTTCGTAAAAGGCTTTGACGATGCCTTCAATAGTTGAAACATCTTTTGGATCAGCCTCGATTTTTGGAATCTCAACTGCTTTCAAATCGCGGTCGCATTGAAACTCCAGAGTTGATGCACCGTTGGCGATTTTCCAACCCGTTTCGGTGCGGACTAAATTAAAAGTATTCGTTCCGCAATGCGAAAATTTGTCACCGACAAAAAAAGTGTAGCGTCCCGTGACGATGGCTAAATCGCCGGAAATCTTAGCTTCGGGCGAAGGCATTTTTTCGATGTAATCTGCGCCTTTAGCTTCGGAAATCATCTTGGCAAAAGCCTCGCCCGAAAAGAGGCGGGTTTTCGATAAACCTTTGCCGTCACGTGGTTTATCAATGGCGATAAGTTGTCCTTCGGCAGAAAATACGGCTTTTATTTGCTCGGCGTTTTTAGCTTTCATTCCGGCAAAAAGGTCATTGACGACATTGATTGCTGCCTGTCTATCATCCTGAGCTGAAATTGCTATTGAAATTGTTAAAATTAAGATGTGAATCATTAAAATTTTCTTCATAAAGTTCGTTGGTTTCCTAGTTATTTTTTGGTTTCTGCGCGACGCTTATAGGTAAAGGAAAATGTCGGCGGAGGCATAATAAAACCGATTCGTTCAACCGTTCCGGTTAAGGTATTTTCATCAGTTAATTCCGCCGTATAAATCGTTATTCCCGGTCCTCTGCCGTTGCGTTCGCCCCATTGTATTTTTTTGTCACTCAATACCCGAACAAATTGCACATCCAGATGAAAGGCTTCAAATCCCGGCGGAAGAACAGTGCTGTCTGCCCGAAATTGTTCATCCCGAACATCAAAAGTTACTGTCCAGATTGCATCATTTTTTCTTTCCCAGGTTCCCAGAAATGCTTTCATTGAATCAATCGAAGGCGGCGGCAGATTCATTAACTCTTCCAGTTTCGCGTCTCTGCCTTTTTTGACCATATCTTCCGCTTCTCTCATCTCCCGCTCGGTTCTAAAAGATTCGCCGTAGAGCGCAACGGCTTTTTTGACCAATTCGACGGCTTCGGCTCCGTGTTGAATGGCAATATTTTGGTCTGCCGCATTCAATAAAAGCTGTTGCGGAATTTCTACCTGATAACCGTAAGCTGCTGAAATCGTTTTGTAACGTTCTTCAAACATCGCCAAGGTTTGGATAACTTTAGTGTCTTTGATAATGTTCGGCGCGTAATCTTGAAAAAGACGTTTTAATCCTTCGTAAATTCCTTTATATGCCATTGTTTCGTGAGTTTCGTCTTTGATCACAAATTGCTCGGCATAAAAGCTTTTAGGTGCGGAATCTTTCAAAGATTGCCATTCGTTTCGCCAACCGTAAAGATTTTCGATGGAAACCAGTCGTCCTTGATAATTCGTTTTTTTGACAATCGTTTTAACCTTCTCCAGCAATGGTTTAACGGCAGCAAAACCTCCTAAAGGCGCATCAATTGAAAGAAACCATTGAAAAACTTCCGGTCGAACAGTCATCGCATAATGCGCAAACAATCCGCCCTGCGAATGTCCGAGTAAAATCCTGAGCGGCTGTGTCCGATATTTCTTTTCAATCGCGGGAATAAGCTCATCAGCCAGAAAATTCAGAAATTTTCCTTCGCCCGCTTTACCGTAGCCTTCGGGAATCGGCATATCCCGATTGCGGTTAGCGTTAATGATTGCCACAACGATAACTTCGGGCATTTGCGGAACTGTCGAATAACTCGTCATAAATTCCGCTGTATTGGCTGTAACTGAACCCGTTCCCTCACCGTCAAGCGTATAAATTACCGGATATTTTTTATTGGAATTTACATAATTGCGAGGCAGAAAAACACGAATTTCGCGCTCTTCGTTAAGACTTTTGGATTGAATGGATAAGGTTTCACCAATGGTGATTTGCGTTTTTGTATGTAATTCGCTTTGCGCTTGCAAATTAAGGCAAACAAAAACTGAGATTGAAAAAGAAAATATAATTATGTTTAAAAATTTCTTCATAAATACATTCCTATTTACTCTCCAAACTGATTTTTGCCCATTGATTGCAGTCAAATTTCAAATCATTCGGCGTATTTCCGTAAACTAATTCTTCTTTGATCGTGTCATCCTTCAGACTTGCCGGAAAATACTGCGGATTTTTGGCATCCGTTGCGTAAACAATTGCCAGAAAAAACGGTTTGTCTATATTCTGCGGCTTTAACTGAAATTCGATTTCACTCGAATTGCTCATATTGTTGTTATTCGCCACCCAATAGTTTTTGGCTAAATAATCTGCCATTTTCTTGCTCGTTTCCGCCGTAATCGTTCTATCCCGTAAATCCCACGAAAACGGATTTGCAGGCTGCCAGAGTTTGCTTTCGTTTTGGCTGTAGGAAGTCATTCCGAGTGCGGCGGAAGCATGCAAAATCAAAACCTTTTCGTCCTGATTTAGATAAAGATGACTCCAACCTTTAGCAACGCCGCGAACTCCGACAAATAAAAATTGACCGTCGTATTTAAAAAAGACTTTTCCGCCGCCCTTTAAATCAAAAGATTTTGCGTTTTGCCATTCGATTTCTTCGATTTTCCCGTCAATTGTGGCGGAATTTGATCGGGAAATTTTGACGGTTTCCTGTGCTTGCAAAGCTAAAAGAAAACTTAAAATAATTACCGCAATGCTAAAATTTCTCTTCACTTTTTCATCTCCAAAATCTTTTCGATATGCTCCATCGTTCCGTATAAAGTGCTGTGAAAACCGTAAATTCTGGTTGGCGAAAGTTTGTTTTTCTTGATCCATTCGGCAAAAAACGGCATTACCGTCAAACGATCTTTCGGCGGAAAAGTCGCTTCGCCATTGAAATAAAACAAATCGCCCTGAAAGAGATATTTTTCCTGCGGAAGATAAACCACAATATTTTCTGCCGTGTGCGGATTCGCGCCGACATCAATCAATTCAACGGTTCTTTCGCCGTCCGAAATTATTCGTTTATTCGTAAAAGTTTCCACTTTCAGATTCGGTGCAAAATTCTCGTAAAACTTTTTATTGCCTGAAGTTGATAAAAGAATCGAGTTTTCGGGAATAAACGCCCGAATTCCCCCGGCGTGGTCGCTGTGATAATGAGTCGGAACAACGTATTTTATTGGTTTATTGGGAATTGTTTGTTTGATCTTGGCGATAAATTCTTCTGAAATTGCGTTGACATTTCCGATTGATTCAACGGGAGTTTCTTCCAAACTCGGATGAGCCGCCGGAGCTTCGATTGCCATCACAAAATCTTTAAATTCAATAAACATCGGCTGAAAACCGCTGAGTCCATAAACCAAATAAACGCCTTTGGCAATTTCTTTGACCGTCCCGTTTGGAATCAGAAAACCTTCGAGTTCGGGCGGAAGTTCGAGTAGTGTTTTAGCTTCGTTTGAATCAACCAAAACCTGTTCAACGTCCATCGTCCGCCAGATTTTTCCGCCTAGTTTAATAGTTTGTTTGGTCGGAAACCATTTTAACTTTGGATGCGGCTGATAGTTTTCAAAGAAATATTCGGCAGTCGTTTCGCCCAAGGCGGGAAAATCAACCGTGTATTCGTATTTACTCAAATGATTTGTGTTTTTATCAAAATAGAGCCGAATCGGAGCTTTTGCCGAAGGCACTTGAACCGAAATTATTTCCTGATTATCCTTTGCACCTAAATACTGCAAAGTTGCTGAGTTAGCCAAAATTTCCAGCAAAAAGGTGTGCGGTATTCTCCTTGCATCCTGATTGCGGTCAACGGACGGAAATCTGACCGGCGCAGGAAAAACCGATTTGGTCGTAAAATCCGCAACGATCCGTTGAGTTTCATTAAAGATCACTCTTCGCCAGCGGGTGGTTCCGTCGTGACGACCTGTTTTGTATTCATAAACAAGCCGTTTTCCATCATTAAATACAGCTAAAATCTCTTCGTGTTGCGTGGTCGTTTCGCTGTCAGGTTTATAGCCCTGCGTGTCGGCGGAACGATGTTCAATTCCTTTAGCCTTGACGTAAATCGAGACGAAAGATTTAAGATTTTCTTCACCGCCGAGAGCCTGCAAAGCAGAATTTACAACGCGCAGAGCATCGGCATTTTGTGCCTTTGCCATGGAAAACAAAATCATTATTAATCCGCCAATGATTAGAATTTTCTTCATCTATAAAAGTTCAAAAAGATTTTGTTTGCCCGCGAAAGAACACGAAATATACGAAAACCAAAAATCTTATTTTCGCGTTTTTAGCGTATTCCGTGGGCAAGTCTCCTACTTCAACAAAGATTCGAGCGATTTACTGACACTTTCGTGCAAATCCTTCGGCGCACCGTAAAAAGCTGTGTCAAATTTGCCCTGTTGGTCAAAAATCAGCATTGTCGGAACGCTGTTGATAACGCCGAAAGGTGCGATCTGAGTTTCCGAAGCCGAAACAAAATTCATTGAAGAATTTAGAGGCTGAGTCAATTTCTTGATGTCCTCAACTTCCGAATCCAGAGCCAATGCCAAAACCACGACTTTTTCGCCGTGTATTTTTTTCAGATCGCTTAAAAATTTCAAAGTCGGACGACAGTTTCCACACCACGTTGCCCAAAAATCCACGACTACGACTTTTCCTGCCAAATTCGTTGAATTGATCGCTTTTCCGTTAATATCGGTAAGTGTAAAGTTCGGAAGTTCGGCAACTTCTTTGGCATTTGTGTCAAATTTTGGTTGTAAATTTAGTGCTTCAGCGCGTTTGCCTTCGAGCATTAAATTGACCATTTGAGAAAGGTCTGTCTTAAATCTCGCCTGATTCGCTTTATCACTCCACGGTTTGTATTTACCTTCTTTTGCACCCCATCCGCCGAATTCTTCGGGGCGGGCAAACAAAACATCACCGACAAAAACGACGGGATATTTTCGGATTCCCAGTTGTTTTGCCAAGGCGGAAGTTCCCCAGTCCTCGCTGACGAATTTAACTTTTCCCTCAAACTCCTGAACTACGTCTTTGATCAGCAAACTTGCCGGATCGGAAAGACTTCAGGTATAAGCCCAACGAACCAAAGTGACCGATAATCTTTTATCCGTTTTTTGGGCAAAAACGCTTGAACTAATTAAAAATGTCGTCAAAATTGCGATAATTATTTTCTTCATTATTTGCTTCCTTTGTTTAAAAATTTGTTTTCGTATTTTGGCAAAACCGTATCCAGAATTACTTTTACCCGTTTCAAATCAGTTTCGCTGACTTTTTCGTTTGCTAAAATTCCCTGTGCAATTTCCAAATAGGTAATTCCGATGCTGTGATCGAAATTGCTTTTGTTTAATTCCGTCAATTTTTCGGCTAATTTCGTTTTCATTGCAGGAATTTCATTTGAATTTACGGACGGATTTTTTAATAATCCAAACGCTGAAACAACATCAAGATATTTAAGTGCTGTGCCTTCAAACCAACCTCTTTCGTTCAGTTCCTGCGCGAGCTTGAGTGCGGCATTGATGGCGTTGTAACGGGTTTGCTCTTCGGGCGTGGAAGTGCGATAGGCTTCGATAATTTCGCGTTCCAACTGCGTTAATTCCTTTTCCAGCGAATCGAATTTGGGACTTGTTTTTTTGGCAGTAAATCGTAAGTTTTGAGTAAAAAGTGCAAGGTCAATATTTGCCTGAGCATTGCCCATATAATAAAGTCCCTGATTCGGATTCGTGTTTTTGCCGTATAAAATGCTGCTTTGGTAAAGCGGCTTGCTGCGATGACGCGAGGCTTCGATGACGGCTCTCGCCAGCGCAGGGAGTTTGTTGATTGCAACAGAGGAAAATTGTTTTTCTTTGCCGTTCAGTTCATCACCCATCTTTTTCCATTCGACTTCCAAAAGCGGCAGTTTGTCTTGAACAACTAAGGATTTTTTCTCATTGTAATTGAAACTTTCCACACCAAGCCACAAGTTTTGCAGTTTGTATAAACCTGCAAATAAACGATTTGCGGACAAATCATTTTCTAAATCTTTAATTTGAACATCAAATCCGCTGTTGTCGTTTTTCGGGTCTAATTCATTCCTTGCTTGCTGTAATTTCGCAACTTTTTCCGCAATCAATTGCTTTTGCGCGAAGCAATTAAACGAAACAGCTATCATTAACAGCGATAAAATTATTGTTTTACTCAACATTTCTTCAAAATTTTTACTCACAGGGATGTAGGGGATGAAATGGATAAAAATAAAAAATATCCTTTTTTATCCCCTCTATCCCTGTGAATCGTCCTATTTATTCTTAGCGACTTGAGCGACCAGCCAATCAACCATTGATTCGTAATAATCCAACGGAACTCGCGGAAAATCGGAGTTTTTCTTTGGATTGACTATCACAACGCCGTGATCCACATTGGGAAAAATTTTGACCGAATAATCTTTGTTTCCGTTTTTGCTCAGAGTGTCTTCGATAATTTTTCTACCTTCGACCACAGGCACAACCGTATCTTTATCGCCCCAAACCAGAAAAACCGGAACTTTTACTTTTTCCCACATCGGCACCGGCTGAAAGAAAAGCAATTCCAATGCACCGCGCGAAGGTTTATCTTCGTCAAGATTCGGCGGCAGAGCAGCGGCATCCAGCCAAGGCTCTTTCGCATATTTTTCGAGTTCGGCAGAAACTTTTTTGCGCTCGGCAGCAGCATTCGGATCGTTGTTCAAAAGCATTTTGCCTGTTGCATAAAGTTTTTCGCGTAAGTCGGTGGCAATTTTGACCGCATCTTCGGAAAAACCTTCTTCGCGCATCACATTGGCACGATGGAAAATGCTTTGTTTATCGGGGCTGATGCCCGAAGCCGCACTCGTAATGACAAATGAAACATCGTTTGATTTGGTCGCGGTCAAAGGCGCAATCCAACCGCCCTGGCTATGTCCGGCAACCGTAATTTTCTTGAGGTCAATGTCCGTGCGGGTTTTCAAAAAGTTGATTCCCGCGAGTGCGTCATCGGCTAAATCCTCCATACTTGAAGTTTGCCAACTTCCCGTAGATTTGCCGGTTCCGCGCTTGTCATAAATCAGAGCCGCAAAACCCCGGCGGACAAAATGCAAAGCCCACGATTTATTCGGAAGGCGGGTTTCTGCTCCGCCCCCGTGCGTAAAAACCACAACCGGACCAGGAGTTTGCCTATTCGGTAAAAGCAGTGTGCCGGAAAGAGTGACATCGCCGTTTTTGAAAGTAACTTCTTCTTCCTTATAAGAAGGTTTTGGGATCGAAAAACGCAGAAAATCAAACGCCGCTTTGATTCCAACACCACTCCAATTTCCCTTGAATGAATCGCCTTCAACCTTTCCCTCGAAAACAATCGGATTTGCGTTCGGCTGTCCTCTTTCCAGACGAAAATTTTCGCCGTTTTGACTGACGGAAAATTCTCGTCCGTAGCCGTCAGCATCCAGAAAATCAGCAACGGCTTTGTAATTTTCGCCGTCTTTTTTGACCGTAAAATTCACGCGCCAGAATTTATTGGCAATTGTTACCGCACCTTGCCAAAAACCTTCCAGATTGTTGTTTTTGGTTTCATCTTCTTTCAGGGAGTTGTGCAGTTTCGGGGCGGCTTCATCGAGCCATTTGTTCATTTCGGCTTGCGTATAATATTTCCCTTTGAGCATCACGCCCGCACGATTTTCGGTGGCGGAAATATTTTCGAGCGGATTGGCATTTAACAAAACCAGATCGGCGCGTTTGCCTTTTTCAATTGTTCCGGTTTTGTCGAGCGTTCCCAAATATTCGGATGGATTTTTGGTGGCAGCTTCCAAAACGGCGTAGGTCGAAAGTCCCGCATCATTCAATGCTTTCATTTCACGATGTTCCGTAAATCCATATAACCAAAGGAATTCCGGCGTGTCCGAGCCGACCATAATTTTACCGCCCGCATCATAAATCGCCTTGATCATTTTGTTTTTGATCTCTACCCACCGAGCGCGTTTTTCCCACGAAACCTGATTGAGCGGCGTTCGCTTCATATAGTTGATGTAAAAATCCTGATTCTTTTTCGGGTAAAATTTAAAATCGGGCTGAGCTCGAATTGATTCTTCGCTCCGAAACAAACCGAAAGTGTTCTTCATAAAACTTTGAGTCGGATCAACGAACGGATTTGATTCAACGGTGCGTTTCGCAATGATTGGAATCTTATTTTCGTCAACGTAATCAATACTTTCCCAGTTTTTGGGCTGGTAAATATAAATATCTGAAACCGAACCTTTCATCGGCGCATCTTCTTTAAGAAGTGCTTCGAGATAGCCGTCAAGATGTTCGATTTGCTGTTTTGCTTTTAATGCACGCTCAAGTCCTACAAAACGAGAATCGGCGTGACCGACAACGCGAATATTCTGCTTGGCGGCTTCGTCAACGGCGGCTTCGTAAACTTCGGGTTTGATATAAGTTGTAACTTTGATGAAATCGTAACCTGCCGCTTTTGATTTGCGAACGGCTTCGCGGGCTTCATCGGGCGTGTTGACGACAAAATCATTCCCCTGTTCGCGTCCCGTTAAATGCGGACTGGCGGCGTAAATTGTCGGCGCAATAATTTCACTTTTAGCTGATTTTTCGCGCAAAACAAGCTGTTCGGGAGTTCCGATCATAAAACGAACTGTGGTCACACCATTAGCAACCATTATTTTCAATTCGTCTTCGGCAATATTTTTCGGATATTCGGCATCGTCCGAGAGCATATGAACGTGCATATCAATCAGACCGGGAATCAAATATTTACCGGTGCCGTCAATGATTTGCGCGTCTTTTGGAACATTCACTTTGCTCCCGATTTCAACGATTATTCCATCTTTAATAAGAACCGTGTGATTAGGCAAAACCTGTTCTTTATTCATTGGAATGACATTGACATTTTTAAAGGCGATTGTTTGTCCTGAGATGACCAAAAAGCCGAAAAATGTCGTCAGAAAGATAATTAAAAAATTTTGTAAAAGTCTCATAGATCACCTGTTAATTGAGTGCTTTTTGAAATTTGGCGGCAATTTCATCGAGCCACTTGTTCATTTCGGTTTGCGTGTAATATTTGCCTTTAAGCATCACACCCGAGCGTTTTTCGGTATTAGAAATCTTTTCGAGCGGGTTCGCGTCAAGCAAAACCATATCCGCTTTTTTGCCTTTTTCAATCGTTCCGGTTTGTTCCAAAGTGCCGAAAAACATTGCCGGATTCTTGGTCGCGGCTTCAATCGCGGCATAATTGGAAAGTCCTGCTTCAACCAGATTTTGCAGTTCCGTATGAAGCGAAAAGCCGTAAAGTAAAAGCCATTCGGGTGAATCTGAACCCGCCATAATGTGTCCGCCCGCCTGCCAGATCGCTTTGGTAATTTTGTTTCGGTAATCAACGTATTTGGCGCGGCGTTCGGCAGAAGGCGGATTTTCCCAAAAACGATGGCGTGGCTCGTCCATTTCTTTCTGCAATTCGGGCGGATAAAAACGATAACCGGGACGGGAAAAAACCTGTTCATCGGTTTGTCCCGTGCCGAATGAGGTTTTCAAAAAGGTTAGGGTCGGACACGAAAAAGGATTCGCGGCGACGCTTTTTCGGGCGAGTTCGGGTATTATTTTTTCATCCAAAACGTCCAGACTTTCCCAGGCTTTCGCCTGCCAGACGTAAACTCCCGAAGTCGAACCGGGCAAATTCGCACTCGAGGGAATCATCGCTTCAAAAAATCCGTCCAGATGTTCGATTTGCTGTTTGGCTTCAAAAACTCGCGCCAATCCGACCTGACGATCAACGTGTCCGATGACGCGGATATTTTGTTTGTCGGCTTCGTCAATGACCGCATCGTAAACCGAACGAGTAATGAAAAAAGTCAGCTTGATAAAATCGTAACCAACTTGTTTGGCGTGGCGAACCGCTTCACGCGCCTGAGTTTCGTTGGTGACAACGTAGCCATTGAACGGGTCTCCGAATGACCGTCCCGAAATCTGCGGACTGGCAACATAAAGAGTCGGCGCAAGGATTTCCTGATTGGCGGATTGTTTTCTTAAAATCAAATGTTCGGGAGTGCCGATCATTATCCTGACTGTCGTGACTCCGTTGGCAAGCATTATTTTCAATTCATCCGGCGCAAGTGAATCGGGAAATTTTTCATCCGAAAGCAGGTGCGCGTGCATATCAACCAAACCCGGAATCAGATATTTACCCTTTCCGTCAATGATTTGCGCGTCTTTGGGCAAAGTCACTTTGCTGCCGATTTCGACGATTATTCCATCACGAACAAGAACTGTTTGATTTGATAAAACCTGTTCTTTGTCCAACGGAATGACGTTGACATTTTTAAATGCAACAGTTTGTGCCGAAATATTAAGAGTAATTACAACGGCAAAAATAAAAATTGAAAAAAGTCTGTTCATAAAAACTTCCATCTCTTAATTTTTCGGTAATTCATTAAAAATATCCGCTACCAATTTCCAATTTTCCGTTTTATTTCTGCGCCAAACGTGAACGTAATAACCTGACGGCGAATCATTTCCATCAAAATGAAAACTGCCGTAAGTAAAAGCCAAATCTTTCAAATTAGAAATTTTGCCGCCCATTTGTTTGAAAGAAAGTTTGCCGTTCGTTCCATCCAAATATTTTTTCAACTCGGCTTTGGTTAAAATCGGCATTATTCCGTTTCGATGCACCCGAAACTCATCACTCAACCAAGCGTTATAAGCATTGACCAAACCTGATTTAGCAATTTCCGCCGAAAAGTCCGCATCGAGTGAATCGAAATTTCCTTTATCGAGTTTTTTGGCTTTTGATTGGCTAATTCCGTCGGGATTTTTGGCAACTTCGTAATTTACGTCTTGCGCGGCGACGGCTTGCGGCGTGGCAGTTCCCATATCAACCGCAACTTTCCAATTGCCGTCAGTCTGTTTTTGCCAAACTGAAAAATATAATCCGTGTCGCGGCGGGCGATTACTTCCGCTGACATCTTCGTAAATAACAGGTCCCGTTGAGTAGCCCAAATCGCCGTCAAGCGACATATCGCAAAAATACGGCTGCCACCGAAAAACGACTTTGCGCGGTGCGGTTTGAGGAGCAGTTTTTGTCAAAACTTCTTTAGTTAGTTGGGGAGCCGGTCCAAAACCGATTCCGTCATCGGCAAAGAATTTGATGAACGAATCCCGAAAACCTTCCTTGACCGCAGTTGCCGAAAACTCTCTTTCCGTTTCCGCCATTTTTTGCAAATCTTTATTGACCGGAACGGCAAAAATTGTTTGTAATGCCATTGTAAAAATTGTGAATAATGCTGTTATAAATTGAACTTTCATTGCTACAGAACCTCAAAACTGTTTTAACTCTTTTTCCGCCTCTTTAATCTGCGGTAAATCTTTATCGGCATTTGCCCACGCTTTCAAAAATTGTTTATAAAATTCAGCCGCTTTTGCTTTGTCGTCGGCTTTGGCGGAAATGCGGGCAATTGCCAGAACGGCAAAACCGCTGTTTGGTCTAACTTTCAAAATCTTTTCGTAAGATTGACGAGCCTCTTCAAATTTCCCTACCCGAATGTAGGCTTGTCCGAGGCTTTCCAAAACAGGTCGCGTGTAATGCGGCGGTTCCCAGTAACCGAGATTTTTTTCTTTTTCGATGGCATCCTTGAGCATTTTGAAAGACTCTTCATGTTTACCTTGAATGCTCAAAATCGAACCGCGCAAATCCAAAATATGAACAGCCAAAATCCGGTTGGCGTAGTTAAAATACCAGTCGGAGCCTTGCTGAATTTTCTGCGTTGATAGATCGGCGATTGTTTTTTCGAGTTCCTGTGCGTTTTTTTCGGCTTCATCGGCGTTATTTTTTTCAACCGCGCTCATGCCTTTCAGATAGCTTAAAATTCCAAGTTGATATTTTTCCGAGAGCGTTGGCGGAGCTTGATTTGAGAGTGGTAAATCTTTTATCGCCTCATCCCACCTCCCGAAACGCATTTGCACACGAGTCAGAGCCGTGTAGCCGCCGTAAAGCAAATAACCGAGTCCGGTAGCTTTCAAACGTTTATCGTCGGAAGGAACTTCCGCCAGCATTTTGGCGTAATGAACGGCTTCCTGATAACGACCTTCTTCGGCGGAATTTGCCACCAAATAATCAAGATTATGTGTGTAATTCCAATTATTGATCGGGTGTATCTTTTGCTCTTTCATATATTTGAGGTCGAATTCAAGCGATTTCAAAAAATACTCCCGAGCCTTTTCATACATTCCCAAACGGTAATAAATATGTCCCGGCATATGGAGCATATGTCCCGAATTCGGCGCAAGCTGAACCAGTTTTTCGCAACTCGGTATGGCTTCTTCGGGGCGCGAACTGTTTTCCATTGCGTGAATCCAGTAATGATGAACCGCTGCATGATTCGGGTGCGTAATCAGCAAATTTCGCAGAATCATCTGTCCGTAAATTTTCCCGTCGCGTGGTCTGCCGTCCGGCAAATAGCTGCCTGCCGGAGTTGAAAGAGTGTTTGCCAAAAGCAGTTGGGCTTCAATATCTTCGGGGTATTTATCAATCAAAGCCTCCATTTCGCTGATCCAAGCAGCACGCCCTTTTCCGGGCTCAGCCTGTAATGAAATTGCCCGCAGATAAAATTGTTCGTGATCGGAAGCGGTCGGCATTAATTCAACCGCTTTTTTCAAAGCTGCCGTTCGTTCCGCCGACATTTCCTGTGAATTTTGTCCGAGCGCGTTGTAAATTCCCCAGTAACACATAGCACAATTTTCGTCGTTGCGGACGGCTTCGCGGAAAGCGCGATAGGCTTCGACATCCCAAAATGCGTGAAGCAGATTCAAGCCTTGATTAAAATATTTTTGCGAAAGTTCGGATTTGGTCGTAATTTTGATGTTTGCCGTTCCAATTCCGGTCATCAAAGGTGGTGGTGGAAGCGAAGAAACATCGAAAGCGGGTGCATATTCTTCGCCCTGATGATGATGTTGGGCAATTCCCGCCTGAGACAGAATTACCGAAACAAGAATAATTTTTATTAAATATATTGCAGTTTTCATCATCATTTTTGATCGTTTTCAGGCGTATTGGTGGAAACAACCGCCGTTAATTTCCACTCGCCCTTGATTTTTCGATAGGTTTCTATCCAAGCAAAAATCTCGGTTTCTTCCTCTTCTTTGCCGCTTTCATTTTTCGCCGTTAAACGCACTTTCTTATGCACCAACGCATAAGCCATGGAAGCATCGTCCGAAACCTTGATAATCGGCGGAGTAATGTCGTCCCATTCGATAAAAGTCGAGTTATTCAGATAATTTTGGAATCTGGTGAGACTCGCTTCTCGTGAAGGTTTAGAGATTTTACCGCTTGAGACGCTCGAAAAATCCTCCGCAAAAGTTGAAACGAGCAGCTTTGCATTGCGCGTAAAATGCGCTACTCGCGCTTGTTTGAGCAGCGCGGCGATTTCATTCATTGCCGTGACTTTTGTTGGAATTACAAAGATTTTTTCGTCCGTTTTGTTCAAAATTATTTCGCGGAAATTCAGAACGAAATCACCTTTTTTATCCGTCACCGTCACTTTTGAAGGAAGTTTTAATTTCCCGACCTGCTTCCAATCGTTAAAAACCATCCGAATCGTTTCATTTTTATCAAACGGATTTTGAATCGTAATCGCTGATAGCAAACGGGTTTCTTTACCGAAAAAAATACTCCCCGGATTGCCGATTTCGTCTGTCGCATTTAATTTCAAAGCTATTTTGCCGCTCAAATTTTCTTCTCCGGCAAAGGCAAAATTCGTAAACCTTTCACCTATTTCCATTGCCAAAAACTGAAAATCGTGCGAACGCCATGCAAATGCAGCGCGGTTATCAGCTAACGAAAAATCATCATTCTTTTCATCTTTTGTCCAAAATATTTGCCCGTTCGTTTGCCCGATAAAAATGTTTGTTCCGCGCACTTGTTTGAAAATCAGTTTGCCATTTTTGGCGGAATAAATTTGGGTAGTGTAATTACCGTTCGGTCCGATGCAGTCGGCAAAAGCGTTGAGATTAAGAACTTTAGCTATTTCATTCTTTCCGCCGATTGCCTGCGAAGAGTTTTCGATAATCTCGGACGGATTAGTTTGCGCGAAAATATTTCCCGCTAAAAGTAAGCCAATCAGAAGTAAATTCTTCGCTCTAAATTTCATAAAAACTACGGTTGAAAACCGACCCTTCTCCATAGATCTGCCGTATCGAACATTCGACCTCTGGCTATGACAAATTTAACTTTCCGAATTTCGCTGATCGAATTGAGAGGATTGCCGTCCACGATTATCAAATCTGCCAGTTTTCCAGCCTCAATTGTTCCTAATTCTTTATCTTTTTTGAACACTCGCGCGGGAACGATGGTGGCGGCTTGAATTGCTTCCATCGGTGTTAATCCGGCTTTGACCAAAAGTTCCAGCTCCCGAAACTGGCTATGCCCCGGCACAACTAAATCCGTTCCGGTAATGATCGGAATGCCGTTTTTGTGCAAAGCCATAATGACGCGATTAGACAAAATTGTTCGTTGTTTGATTCGTTCTTCCAACGCCGGATTTGGCGAAACTCCCATTGAGTCAATCAATGATGAAAATTCAAATGGAAGTTTTGTGTAGCCCGGTTCAACCGTTGAAAAGGGTTTGTCCTTAAAGTGAAAACCCAATTCCCCACGCGCTAAAGTCGGTTCGATAACGGTATTATGTTGACGCAAAAAGGCGAGACCTTCTTTAGCATTTTCGCTTTCGGGATTTATTTCGGGACGCTGCCCATTCGCAGGTTTGAAATTTTTCGGCAGCATAGCCGGATAAACGAATCCAAGATGATTGACCTGATCGAATCCATTTTCGACCGCCTCGTAAATATTGACTCCATTCGGGATATGTCCGGTGACGGTCATTCCTAATTTGTGCGCTTCATCAGTCACAACTTTGATAAGTTCGGGCTTCAGCGATTGATAGATCTTGATTTGTTCAAAGCCTGCCTGATGATACTGATTAACAATTTTTCGCGCGTCTTCGGGAGTTTCGGCTTTCTCACTGCCGAGCGCATTTGCCCCGCTATCAATGTAACCGGCAAGCAATAAACGTGGAGAAACCGTAATCCGCTCTGATTTAACCGCATCACGAACCGGCACGATAAATTCTTTTTCGTTTGCCGCATCGCGCATTGTTGTGATTCCAGCCGCCAGCGAAGCCGGAAACCATTCCGCCTGAGTTGCATGTGCGTGTGTGTCCCACATTCCCGGCAGGATTGATTTTCCCTGAGCATTGACGACTCGAAAACCATCGGGAATTTTGACATCTGACCTTTTACCAACCGCTTTGATTCTTCCGTTTTCGATCAAAACAACGCTATCAGGAACAGGCTTGCCGCCTTTTCCGTCAATCAAAAGTCCGCCGACAATCGCAAGATTTCCTTGTTCCAGAGGTCTGATCCGGCGGCTTAATTCTTCGAGTTGTTTAACTGCTTCTTCTGCGCCTTTTGAAACAAAAAAAGGTAAATGAGATTCGTAACCTTCTTTTATGGCTTCAAATCTGTCCATTTCGGCATCGGCTCCAACCAATGCCACCAAATTTTGTTTTTCGTCAAACCAGACCGTTTCACAGCCCCACATTACGCCTTCGATGCAATAACGATTAAGAGTTTCATTTTTCCCCGAAACCATTATTTTGTCCTGACCTAAAAACTTTATTTTTACGGTGCCACCGGGAAAAATCGGTAAATTATCTTTAACTTTATTTTGCTGCCAGTAACGAAATAACATCATTTGCGGAGCAATTGGCGCGGGATGAAAAACAGTGAAAAAATTTGTGGAAACTTTTTCTTCTGTGACTTTTGAGCCGACCTGAATTTTGGCTAGATTGTTATTGATCTCAACCTTTGTATCAATTTCAGTTCGCGTCGAAGTGCTTCCCTTACTTTCAAACAAAATCGGGCGGTAATCATTTTTTCGGACTTTCAAATTCGTAGCAACCGAAACTTTTCCACCGACAAAACTCAGGTTAAAAATTGCCTTCAGCAAAACAGTTTCGCCTTCGGAAGTAATGCTGTAAGATTCTGCTCCGATTGGCTGTTGGTATTTGTATAAAATCAGTTTGCCTTGCTCAGTGATTTCCTGAGCAAAACATCCGGTCATAGAAAAATAACCAAACAAAAGAAGAAAGTAAATTGTCCGTTTGAAGTTCATTTATTTTTTTCTAAATCGCTATTCTCCTTTTTTAGCATTTTGAGCACAGCGAAAACCGACGTGATCGCCTGCGTTTTCGGGTGAATGACTATCGCGGTAAGTAATCATCAAATTAACAGGCGCGCCGCCGTAGCTGCCGCCGCGAAGCGCACGTCGTGATTTGATCTGACGATAAGAATCCGTCAGAAAAAAATCTCCGCCAACAACGGGATTGACCTGTAATTCGGTCGTGGTTGGATACAACTTCCATTCATCGGCTAAAATTTCCCAGACATTTCCCGCCATATCAAATAAACCGTAACCATTCGGCGGATAACTTCCGACTTTGGTAGCTGCTTCAATTTGGCTTGCTCCAAAATTGGCTCGTGTTTTGTCCGGCATCTCGTCGCCCCACGGAAAGATTTTGTTTTTTAATCCGCCACGAGCCGCATATTCCCATTCCGCCTCAGTTGGCAAACGTTTTCCGAGTGATTGACAAAAGGCAACCGCTGCATACCAACTGACGAAAACGACCGGATAATTTTCTTTTCCCTTTGGAAAATCATTGCCGTTCCAATCCTGCAAATATTTCCCGTTGTGAAATTCAGCCGGAATTTTGTCTTTTTGCCAATCAGGATTTTTGTCAGTAAATTTCTTAAAATCAGTGTTAGTAACTTCGTATTTATCAAGGTCAAACGAACTAAGCTTGACCTTATGGAGCGGTGTTGCTTCCTGAAAAAGTTCGGCGCGTTTGATGTTGAAAATTTGCTGGAATTTCGGAATATCGGCTTTATCTATTCCCATTTCAAAAGTCGCGCCTTTGATCAAAACCATTCCCGTTTTTTCCTTTTGTCCGTAAACAGAGAGCGTTGCGGCTAAAAGCACAATCCACAAAAGTAAACAGATTTTTCTCCAAATTCCCTGCATTTCTTAATCTGTCAAACGGCAAATAAATCCCCAACCGCCGCCAAGCTCGCTGACGGCAAGCACTAATTCATTACTCCCTTTCTTTAGCGGAATGTAAAGCACATCGTTTTCAGGATTCATAATTCCCAGAAAGCCGGGGTCACGAAAATATTGTGCGCTGCGCCCGCGATAAAGGATTTTGCCATTGACAAAAACGCTGACATCATCGCTGTAGCCGAGATAAAGTTTTTTGAACTGTTCACGGTCTGATTCAATGACGGTGCGGGCGTAAACCATTTTCATTCCCGGCTGTGGTTCGAGACGCTTGGAAAAATCGTTGGCAAACGTGACGCGCGGATGCGGAGCATCGAAATAACGATAAAGGACAACAAATCCTGGTGATTCTGCCTCGACATTTTCCCATTTGATATTTTTAATCTCCGATTCGGTCAATGGTTGTTCAGGATTTCTCGCCAATGCGTCATATATCGGAGACAGGCTCCATTTGGTCAGCGTGTCTGAAGGCATTGGCGGTAATTGCCGATTCCACGCAACATCGGGAGTTTGACGGACTTCAAAATTTGAAAAATATGTTTCGCCCGTTAAAACCGCCAATGCAACTTGCCCTTTCTGAACACCTGATTTCAAATCGTTCATTACGAGAGCAGGTTTTTCCATATCCTTAACAAATAATTTTCCCTGCGCCCCGGTGATCTCCAGCCGAAGATGAAACCACTCGTTTTTCGGAATATCAACTGCTCCGGTAAATCCCTCTCCATTGTAAATCTGCCAATTTAATCCGGTATTAAGAACAGGTGTATATTGCATCGCATCCGGATAACCGGATTTGTGTTGGCGCAAATAAACCCATTCGGCATTTTTTCCTTCGTCAGCAATTCGGAATTGAATGCCGAAAAAGCCGCGACTGGCAGGAGTTGCAACATCAACATCAATGATTCCGTCGCGCATTTCAAAATCTTTGACGATTGCCGCCGCGCCGTCGAGCATCAGGCTCTTTCGCCCTTGATATTCGGTCACTTTTGTTTGTCCTTCCAATTCCCAACGTGAAGAATCGGGTGGAATGGAAAGAGTTTGCTGCCCTTCAACTTGTTGAGTTAAATTTGTCAGAATAAACAATAACAATAATCCGATAAAAACCGATAAAGTTGTATTTTCTCCGAAAAATGATTTCATAATTTCTTCTTTACCCGCGAATCCAGCCGTATTGTGTGTTCGATGGATTTGCTCCCTGCGCTTTGTATTTCGCCTTCAATTTCGTAACATAATCCGTCGGAATCGCATTCATTTTTGCCTTGACATCAATGCCGTAAACCTTCGCCGAGTTTAAGCCGAAAACCTTGGCTTTTACTTCGTCGGTTAATAGTTTGAATCCAAATCTTTTTTGTAAATCTTCGGGCATCTGAATACGGCGAAACGCTTCGATCTGCCATTGCGGACTGCCCCACCAAATTGAATCCGTTCCCCATAAAACGTGGTTTTCACCGAAAGCGTCCAGCATTTGTCCGAGCATAAAAGCACAAAGTTTCGGTTGAGTGATAGCAGTCATTCCGAATGTTGTGCCTAAATCCATATACACGTTAGTCATTTTCGGATTTCGCTTTCTCATTTCACACAGATCCGTGATCCAGGGAATATTGGTTTTGGTTTTGAAATCGTCTTCGACTGCCGGAAGCGAATCACGGACTCCTTTGAATCCGGCGTGATAGATCAGAAAATTCAAATCTGGAAAATCCTTCGCCGCTTTTTCGACATCGCGCGGACTGGAATGTTCAATTTCCCAACCCGGCAATGGCAAACCTTTGTGGACGGCAATGTTTTTGATGCCGATTTTGCGGGAATATTCATAAAACGGATAAGCGACTTTTTCATCATCCATCCACCAACCGACGCTTCCATCGGCGAGCGGCTGACCGGGATAGCCTTTCCACGCTTCGGGCTTTAACTGCTCGAATTGTTGGTGCATTGATTCAAGCTGAGATTTGCCCAAATCGGGCGAAAAAGTTCCGTGTGAGAGCAGACGTTTAGATTTTGCCAGACCATTGATCTCAGCTCGTGTTTCAAACATTTCGGCTGGTGTCAGCACATTTTGGTCATCGGTTTTCGCCGGTAATCCGGTAATGACTGCCATCGAAGTATCAGAATCAAGAAACATTTCCTTGATGTAATTGGCGAGATAAAGATCTTCCCATTTATGTTCTTTATCAACTAAATTCTGATTTCCCCACAGCCCGCCAACTTCACGGTAACGAATCAAATCAGGGACTTGAATAATTTTCGGAGCACCAACATGATGAGTATGAATATCAAAAATGAATTGTTCTTTGGGGAATTTTTCATCAGTAGCGGTTGATTCAAAAAGTTCACTCTCGTCAACCTTAAAGTGATTTCCAAAAACCGAATTTAATGCCAAAAACGCCGCTGCCATTCCGCCGGAAGAAGCTAAGAATTTTCGGCGTGAGATGCCGAGTTTTTTTGAACTTTCGGAAGCGATTTCGATCAAACGATTCTCGACTTGTTTTTGCTCAACAGTTTGGTCAATCGGCGCAAATTCTTCGGTTGAAATAATCTGCGTCGGAATCGGCAGATTATGTTGGTCAACATCGCATTTTTGAATCCATTTTCGTTTCATAAAAATCTTTAACTGAATATTTGCGAAAGATGATGCTCTAAATGTTTGACGTAATCCTTCATCAAAAATTCCAAAGTCTCGATTTGCGAACCGTCAAGCAGAATTTCCTGTTTCAGCGATTTAGTAGTTTGTTTTGCCATTATTCTTTCAATTTGACGATTAACAGACAGCCAAAAATTTAAAATTTCAGTAATTTCCGCATTTTGATAATCATTGGCGATGACCAACTCGTTCTGCATATATTTTCTGATCGGAAATGGCTTCGGTTTGAATTCAATCTCGGTAAATCGCTGTAAGTTATTGATCCCCGAATCAATCAAATGTCCGAGAATTTCTTTTTTCGACCATTTCCCATCAGATTTTTTCTCAATTTTTTCCGGCGAAGCGGTTTGAAAATACGCCTCGCCTTTCTGCATTAAACTTTTGAGATTTTCGATAGTTTCATTCATAACTTCAGTTTGTAAAAACTAAGAAAATTTGCCCGCGAAACACGCTAAAAACGCGAAAAATAATTCAAAACATTTCTTTTTTTCCGTGTGTTCCGCGTGTTTCGCGGGCAGAAAAAGAATTTAATTGTTAATCAGCAACTTGGAATCTACTGAAATTCTTTTTTGGCTTTTGCCATAAACGCTTCGACATCTTCCAATTTGCGCGGCAGGGCTTTGCTCATCCATTCAACGCCTGTTTCGGTGATCAACATATCGTCTTCGATCCGAACGCCGATATTTTTGTATTTTTCAAAAGCGGGGCGAATTTTTTCGACAAAAGCTTTGACTTCGGGTTTGGTTAAATCGAAATAATCTAAAGCATCTTCGCGGATGTAAATTCCGGGTTCGTTGGTCATCATCATTCCGGGTTTGAAAATGACCGCACCGACACTGACATCGTGAACATTCATCCCGATCCAGTGCCCTAAGCCGTGCATATACCACAGAAAGGATTGCGGAGTGCCGACAGTTCTTTTGCCCCCGTTGCCATCAGGAATTTCGCGTTCCGTGCCTGGAATAAAGGCGCCAACTGCTGTAATTAAACCGAGTTTGACCAAACCTTCTTCGACAGTTTTGCGCGAAGCAGTATTTGGATCGCCAAATCTGTTGCCGGGTTTCATCTGTGCGGCGGCGGATTCCTGCGCGTCATAGACGATGCGGTAAAGTTCGGCTTGCTCTTTGGAAAATTTGCCGTTGACCGGAAAGGTGCGGGTGATGTCGGCGGTGTAATGCTGATATTCGGCGGCGGCATCAATCAGCATCACATCGCCCGGTTTGACCGGAGATTGCGCTTCTTCGTAATGCAAAGTGGTTGCATTCGGACCGCACCCGACAATTGACGGATAGCCCCAGGAATCTGCGTTGCGTTTGCGAAAAATATATTCAATTTCGGCTTGGGTTTCGTATTCGTTTTTGGCTTTGCCGACAGTTGCCATCGCCCGCAAATGCGCTTCGGTAGAAATATCAACCGCATGCTGCATCAATTTGATTTCGTAAGGCGATTTGACCAAACGCAAAGTAGAAAAAATCGGAGTGGCACTTTGCACGTTATAGCCGAGAGTCGGTTCATATTTGATTTGACGAGTCTTTTCATCGGTGGAAACTTTGGCAAATTGATTGGCGGTTTCCCACTCTTTTCGATTCTCACGCAAATCGCTCAATTCAAAATCCCGTTGCGGGGTTAAGAGATATAAATTTTCTGCCGAAACAGTTAAAGAAAGGCTGCTATCTTTAGTGCTAAAAGCTTTCTTTTCTTTAATTGCCGTCAGAAAATCTTTCCATTCAGCCGAATCTACAATCGTTTTAATGCCCGAAAGACCGAGAACTTCCTCTTTCGAATACATATGTCCGTTCCAGGTTTCTCTTTGCGGATCGCGTTTCGGAACGAATAAGACTTCACTTAACTGACTGCCGTTTTTGATTAAAACCAACGTGATATTTTTTTGATTGAGAGCCGTCAAATAATAAAGGTTGTTTTCCTGACGAAAGACGTAATCCACATCGTTGGTGTAAAGTCGCGGTTCTGCGCTGAACATTATCAAAATGCTGTTATCCTTCATCGCCGCAAAAACTTTTTCGCGGCGGGCGGCGAGTTCTGTCTGCCGTTCGGTATCAGAAAACTTTGGTGCAGGAGGCGTTTCGGGAATTATGGATGTGCCAAACTCGATTACTCCGGCAAAGCTCACAGCCGTTAATAACAAAATGCAGAAAACTGCTAAAAATATGGAATGTTTTTTTATCATAATTTTGATTTTTCTTTTTTAATTTTTATATTTGCTCCTTAAACCCATAAAAACGAAGCAAAGTCTTTTTTTGCCGCTGCCGTTATGATTCTTTCGCAAATCCTTTGACCATTTCGGGCATTGGTAAAAACTATTATTCCCCATTTTTTGGTGCGGTTTCCTATCACAAAAGTTCTGTAATTTACGCCTTCGCCCCAATGCCAGAAATAAGAACCATCTTTGTTAGTTTCCAATCCAATCCCTAACCCCCACGAAAGTGCGCTGTTGATTTTACTTTTAGTCGTCAGCATTTCTTTCAGAGTTTCATCTTTGAGACTGAATTTATCGCGGCTGGATTTGTCTAACATTCGGATTAGAATTTGTGCGTAATCCTTAACTGTGAGCTGCAAAGTTCCGGCAGCGTTGATGCTAAAAAAGGTGGGTAGTGCGGGAACTCTGGTTTCAACTAAAGGAAAAGCACGCTCAACATCTTCGTAAGTCCAGGTCTCGACCGGCTTGTTCCATTTTGTCGCCAGTTCAAGCATTTTAGGGATTTGAGGTGTGCTTAAATATTGTGCAACCTGTCCTTCTCTATTGTGGCTGGTGACCAGATTCTTCTCGTATTCAGGAAGCCAGAAATAGCTGCTGTGTTTCATTCCAAACGGCTCAAAAACTTTTTCGCGCATAAATTGCTCAAAGCCTTTGCCCGTAATTTTTTCGACGATGCGCTGCAAATAATAAATCCCCTCGCCCGAATACGAAAATCTTTCGCCCGGATTAAAAGCAAGTTGGAGTTGCTGATTTGTCTGAAACCGCCAATTTTGCAGTCCCGAAGAATGACTCAAAACCTGCCGCGCCGTAATTGTCTTAGCACGAGGTTCATTCGGAACATAATCAATCGGTAGGTAATCAATCAGCGGACGGTCAAGATCAAGTAAACCTTCATCTTTAAGGAGAAGAGCGGTATAAGCAAAAACAGGTTTGCCCAAAGAACCAACAGGAAAGACGGTTTCAGAGGTAACCGGCTCTTTGGTCTCTGCATTTTTTACCCCAAATTCTCCGCTCCAACTCAACTTACCATTTTCAACTACTGCCGCTGCTACCCCTGGCACATTTGCCAACTCCATCATTTTGGGTAGTTCCTCAAGGAATTCTTTGGACAAAGGCGAAGAAGATTTAGCAGAAACAGATGCAAAAACGTTTAGTGCCGATAAACCCAAAATTGAAGCACCGCTTTGAATGGCAAAAGTGCGACGATTGATTTTATTTTTCATTTGCTCTCCTCGAAACTCTGCACATACATTACTTATTTGAATTTTTATTCTTGATTTCCGTTAATTGTTTGAAAGCCGCCGCCGTTGCTGGCAGAAAAACGTAGTTCTCAAAAATAAATCTTTTGTGTTGCGAATCACCCGCAAATATTTTTTTGAACTCGTCCAAATTAACGCTTTTCCGCATTTGTTCCAGCGTCTCGCCTTTTTGAAAAGACGCTTCGCATTGCGTCTTGATCGAATTTAAAAGCCGGATCATTAGCCGAATATAAGAATCATCATGCATCACATTTCCGTGACTTGGAATGATAGTTTTGGCTTTTAATTTCCGCAGATTTTCGAGCGTTGCGCCGTATTCAAGCGGGTAGGAAGTCGAGCCGACCAGCGGAATCGGGTAAACAGTCATATCTCCGCTAATCACGATATTTTCTTTTGGCAAACGCACGACCAAATCGCCGCCTGTGTGTGCTCGACCAAGAAAAAGGATTTCGATTTTTCGTTTGCCGTCATTTAATTCGAGTTTGTTATCTACCAAAATCGTCGGCAAAATGATTTGAAAGTTCGGAGCTTCGTCAAGATATGATTGGACAAGTTTAATATCGCTCGCATAACCAAGTTTTTCTTCTTCGGTCATTGGTTGTCCCTCAAAATCTTTGTTGGTTTCAATCGCTTTTTTCAGTGCTTTGACAAAACCTGCGCCGTTTTCAATCGAGCCTTTTCGATTCGCGCCGCCGATTTCCGGCAAATCTTTCAAAGTGCTTCGATGCCCGATAAATTCGACATTCGGAAAAGCATCTTTATAAACGTGATTGCCAATTATATGGTCTTCGTGCCAATGTGTGTTGATGACGTAACGAACAGGTTTATCGGTAAGTTTTTTCAGTTCGGCAAGAACTTCGCGGGTGTAATTACTATTGATGTTTGAATCAATTACAATGACATCTTTTTTGCCGATGATAAAAGTTGTGTTTGGGTTAAACCACAGCGAAGGTGGCTCATGACGAATGACAACATAAATATCGCTGGTAATTTTCTGAACTTCAAAATCAGCCGCCGAAACATTTGAGACGACCAAAATAAAAATCATCGCAATTGACAAAAAAACGCCAAATATCTTGGCATTTGAAAACCGCAAAATTATTAGTGATAAATTATTTTCCAAATGAAATTATTCCCGTTCAAATCTATATTTTTGTCTAATATTTTGAATTTTGACTAAATTTGATTTTTGGTCATTTGGGGATTTGAGACAATACTTTTGTGATGAGCCGTAAAAAATAAGGTTCAGAACGCGAAAACAAAATGCAAGATTTTGAGTTTTGTCTATATTTTTAGAAAAAATTCAGGCAAATATAAAGCTCATTTTAAGCTCATATTTACCTGAAAATCTTTGATTTGTGGTGGAATTAATTCATTGGTTTACGAGGCAATTTTTCGTCCATCATTGCTGTTTGATAAACAAAAGCAGCCATAATTGTTGCCGCTTGTTTCATATCATCAGCCTGAATGCGATCAAAATTATCCTGATTTGAGTGGTGGGTGCGCGTGTTATATTCAACCGTATCCTGAATGAATTGGAATCCCGGGATCCCAACCGCATCGAAAGATAAATGGTCGGTTCCGCCCGTATTGGAAAGCGTTAAAGTTTTTGCGCCCAAATCACCAAAAGGTGTCAGCCACGTTTCAAAATAAGGTTTAACCGCTGAATTTCCTTGCAGATACACGCCGCGAATTTTGCCTGTGCCATTGTCCAGATTGTAATAACCTGAAATCTTATCCCAATCCGCGCCTTTTACTAAACTTCCGCTTTTCATTTCGCCAAAATGTTGTTTGACGTAGGCGTTCGAGCCGAAAATTCCCTGTTCTTCACCTGACCAGAGAGCAACACGAATCGTGCGACGTGGTTTCAGCCCCGAAGCCAGTAAAATTCTGGCGGCTTCCATTGCCACGGCACAACCTGCTCCGTTATCAGTTGCGCCTCCGGCTGAATGCCACGAATCAAGGTGTCCGCCAATCATCACAACTTCATCCTTCAATTTCGGATCAGTTCCCGGAATTTCGGCAACCGTGTTGTAACTCATCGGATCATCATCGTAATACTGAGTTTGGACATCAACCGTCATTTTCGGTTTTTCGCCGAACTGAATCATTCTCACCAAACGATTGTAATCTTCGGTTGCCATTGTCACTTGTGGCATCATATTTTTTTCCGCTTCTTTGCTTTGAGGTTTGAATCCGGGTTCATTAAAAAGGTCTTCGATGGTTTTAATGTTCGGTGAAAGTTCAAGCCCGACCGATGCACCCTGAACAAAAATAGTTCCGCCGCTTCCGTTTCCGCTGTTATCGATCATCACCGCTGCGCCTTCGTCCATCAAAAATTTCATCCGGCGGGCTTGAGAATTAAAAAAGTCCAGAATTTGCTTCATTCTTTCGGGCGGAAACTGGTTCGGATTGTTTCCAACCGGAGGAGCCGGAGCATTCGACATTTTTGCTAAATCTTCTTCGGAAAAACGTGCTGAAAGAGGGGTATCAATTGCTTTGAGCGGACGCAAAGGCGAAACTAAAACGATTTTTCCGCGAAGTTGACCTTTATATTTATCTAAATCTGCATCTGTTTTTATATCCAGAAAAACAACTTCACCTGTGACTGCGCCTTTGGTCGAAGGCGACCAGGCTTTTGGATAGGCAACCACGGGAATTATTTGCGGCGAAACAACTTGAGCCGTAAAACCTTTTAACGCCCAACCGCGTCCGAACGGTCCCCACGATTCGAGGTGTGCATTTTGCATTCCCCATTTTGTCATCGTGTCGCGTGTCCATTCGTTTGCCCGTTTCATATTCGGTGAACCGGTCAAACGTCCGCCGATCACATCGCTCAAATATGACAAAGTTTGCATCACTTGCGAGCGATTCATTCCCTCGTCCTTAATTTTGTCAATGACATCTTTGGGGGCTTGATAAACAGTTGCCTGACCAAAGGCAACGCTGGAAAATAAAAACGTAGAAAGCAAAATTACGCTGACGATTTTGCGTTTTAGCATCTGAAAACTCCTTAAATTTTATCTATTTTTTTAGAACCTTGTTCTATAAACGAAGTTTGAGCGTTTTTGGTTTCGGATAAAATTTGAATTTTTAATTAAGAAGTTTTTCGGGCAGCGTATAATCCCATAAAAATATGCTCGAATTCGCCTTTTTCATTCGGCACAAAAAGAACTTCTCCTTGTTCGTAGGAAAAATTATTTTTGCCGATTTTGGTTAATTCAAAATCTTTGCCGTCTTCTTTGAAAAAGAGTTTTCCGTCTTTGACAAAAACTTCCCACGCTTGCGGTTCGTGGGTGTATTTTCCTACAAAAGACTTCATTTCTTCGGCATTTGGTGTAGCCGGTTTAGGTTGTTCGGTTTCTTCAGGTTTTAAAGGCAAAAGCATTTCCATTGCTTTTTGGCGGGACTTCGGCAGAGTTTGTCCGCTTGTATTTGCCAAAACGATAATGGCGATTTTTTGTTCTGGCGCGAAGAAAATGGTCGAGCCGTAACCGCGTGACGCGCCGCCGTGCGAGATGGTTTTGACCCCGCGATCTTCATAACCCAAAAGTCCGTAGCCGTAAAAAACTTTTTCCTCTCCGGGCAAATAAAACTGCGGTTTCATCAAATTTTCAACGACTGTCGGCGCGAGAACTTGTTTTCCGTCAATCTTTCCGCCATTGAGCATCGCAATCGCCCAACGTGAAAGCTCGTTCGCATTCGAAAAAAGCGATCCGCCCGGATATTTGGCGGCGTTATTGTCAATCGGACGAATCAGGTTTGCCGTTTCGTTTATAACCTCGTGTCCGAGCGCGAGCGGATAGGTCATCGCTTCAAAAGCACGAATTGTTGAGCGATTCATTCCCAGCGGACGCAAAACAAATTCGGCAACTTCATCTGCATACGGTTTTCCGCCTGCTTCTTCCGCTAAATATCCAGCCAGCCAATAATTTGCACTCGAATACGAGTAAATTTTATTTGGTTCGGTAAAGAAAACATCATCTTTCCAAAGCCGAATATTTTGTCCTAAAGCCGCATCATCATTTCCCGAAAAAAGCGGTCCGAAATCGCGCAAGCCGGAAGAGTGCGAAAGAAGCCGGTGAGCCGTTAAAGCAGAAAGTTTCGGTGGCAGATTTTTAAGATAATTACCGATTGGCGCATCAAGTTTGATTTTTCCGGCATTAACGAGACTGACCAGCGTGGCGGCAGTGAACATTTTCGTGGTCGAACCCATTCGGAAAAGGGTATCGGGCGTTACCGGATTTCCGCCTTCCGTGTTGGTCGTGCCGAAACCTTTGGCAAAAATCACTTTATCGCCCGAAACTACTGCAAACGAGGCTCCCGGTGTTTTGGTATTTTTCAGCTCATCTTCGATTGTTTTTTCAAGTTCCGAAAAATCAACTGTTTGCGCCGAAAAACTTGAAAAGAGAATTAGAATTACAAAAACAGTCTGCCAAAGTTTCATAAAGTTTCAAACTAATTTGCTTTTCTGGCTTTTTCAGATTCGGTGCAGGCATTTGGGTCAATTGTTGAAGAAGCATTAGCAATCTTCCACCCCGTTTCGGTTTTAACTAAATGAAAAGCGTTAACTCCGCAATGCGAAACTTTGCCGTCAATGAAAAAGACATATCTGCCCCAAACCATTGCAAAATCGCCATCGGCTTCAGTTTTTGGAGCATACATATCTTCTTTGATCTCCCCGCGTTTTTCGGCAAAATTTTTGGAAAATGCCTCGCCCGTAAAGGCACGAACGACAGATTTTCCGTCTTTAGTTTTAATGATTGCGGCTAAATTAGCTTCCTTTGTGAAAAGTTCGGCAATAGCAGGCGGATTATGATTTGCCATCTCCGTAAACATTTTATTGATGACGGCTAAAGCGTCTTTTTCGTCCTGTGTTTGGGCAAAAGCTGGAAATGAAATCAACAAAATTAGAATTGTAGTAAATATTATATTTTTCATAGGTCTAGGTTTGTTCAGTCAATTGCAGATTCGGCAAGATTTTTTGCAAGGATTTTGCGCCTTCCGCTGTAACTTTCGATTCACCAACCAAAAGATTTTGCAAGGTGGTTAGTTTTTCCAAATATTTCAATCCATTATCGGTTACTGCGGTGCGGAAAAGACTTAGCCGATTCAATTTTGAGAATTTTTCAATGTTTTTTAATCCGGCATCAGTGATCTTTGTGCCGCCGATCAAAAGTGTTTGGAGATTGGTCAAATTTTTGAGGTCAGACAAACCTTTATCGGTTAAATTTGTGCGAAAAAGATTTAAAAAAGTAAGTTTTTTCAGATTTTTGAGATTTGCTACACCTTTATCTCCGATTTGGGTAATCCGCATATCAAGCCAGCGTAATTCGGTTAAATTTTTGAGAATCTTCAAATCTTCGTCGGTAATTTGGGTTTTGTTCAAATCAACTTTAACCACCCGATTATTTTCCAATTCAACTTTTCCGCCGAGTTTTTCAATCGCCTGAATAGCTTTGGTTTCCTTCGCAGTCTGACCGAAAATTAAAACTGAGATTGATAAAATAAAGATGATCGCCGTTATAATTTTTTTCATAAATCCTCGCTATTCAACGATTTTTGCCACGAATTTGCACAAATCTTCACAAATTATTTAAAAATTCGTGAAAATCGTGTTAATTCGTGGCTTATTTTGCTTTCAAAAAATTACGTTCACGTCAACAAAAACCACTACATTTTGCTTTCCCCTTAACGGCTTTACTGACGTGAACGTAGGTTGCCGAATTAAATATTTTCGGCAATATCAAACTTTTTATTTCGGCAAAGGTTTATCAACTGTCGGACGTGTCGCACGATTTGCCAGCTCCCATCCGGTTGCCATAATTGTCCGCGCCACCTTTTCCATTTGCTCAAAATTTATTTTTTCAACCGAATCCGACGGTTGGTGATAATCGGCGTGGTCGCCGTCCATATAGAAAATGATCGGAACGCCTTTGCGGGCATAGTTGTAATGATCTGAGCGATAAAAATATTGTTCGGGATCATTCGGATCATCGTATTTGTAATTAAATTGCAGATTCAAAAAGGCTTTGTTGGTGGCTTCGCTCAATTCGCCAAGCTCGGTTGACATCATTTTTGAACCAATTAAGAAAACTTCACCCGGCTTCGGCAAATTTTTATTTCGCGGATGATTTTCGTCACCTGGATTTTGATAACGCCCGATCATATCAATATTTAGTTCAGTAATGATCTGATTGATCGGCACGGTCGGATGGTCGGTATAATAATCGCTGCCCCACAAACCTTTTTCCTCGCCTGCGTGCCAGATGAAAAGCATTGAGCGTTTCGGGCGTTGTGAGCCTTTGGCAAAGGCTTCGGCAATGGACAGAACCGAAACCGTTCCCGAACCGTCATCGTCTGCTCCATTCCAGATTTTATCGGGACCGGGTGCATTTGGATTCATTCCAACGTGGTCGTAATGTGCACCGATAGCAACATATTCATTTTTCAAAGTCGCGTCCGAACCTTCCAAAATTCCGACTACGTTTTGGGTAAAAGTATCTTCGGTTTTGATTGAGGTTGTGAGACTGACTTTTTTATTTGCATTCAATTCAAAAGGTTCGATGAAATCCTGCGCCATTGCGCGACTGTAAACACTTAAACCGTTTGACTTTTCGCCTTGGAAAAGAGCATTTATTAAACGCGGAGAAGCTGTCAGAATAGGAATTGTGATTTGAGTTTGCGGCGTTCCGAATTGCAATCCGCCTTTTTCAGTTTGGGTTTGAACGGCATTTCTCCAGTTGGCTAATTCGTTGTAAGAACCAATTAAAATAACGGCTTTTGCGCCTTTCATTTGGGCGTAAAGTGTCGGACTTGCCCAATCCACACCTTGCTTTCCGCCCTGTAAATCGTTGAAAGTTACGCCTTTTGGCAATGAGTTGTAAGCAATAACTACTTTATCTTTGACATCAATATTCTGTAACGCATCAATATTTTTAGATTTGATAAACCAACCGTGCCCGACATAAACGACATTTGCATTGGAAACATTTCCGGCTACATAGCTTGTCAGAAAATCATCACCGTAATTGAAGGTTTGATTATTCAAGATTAAACGAGAGTTTTGTGCATCAATTTTATTTCGCTTGAGCGGAACTTTTTGAAAATAAGTGCCATTGTCTCCGGCTGGTTTAATACCAAACCGTTTCAAATGTTGAGCAATATAAAGTGCCGCAATATCAAGTCCGCGTGAAGGCGTATCGCGTCCTTCGAGCTCATCGGAAGCGATAAATTCCAAATGATTTCTGAGTTGTTCTGCCGTCACACCGTCAGTATTTCCAAAAGTCGGTTTAGCCGGAGCCGCAGACGTTTTACCCGGTTTGGCTTTTGTTTGCGCTTTAGCGGAAATTCCGCTTAAAACGAATAATAAAATTAAGATTAGTGCCGATATTTTCTTCATTTAATTCGATTTTTGATCTTCGACCTTTGATTTTTGATCTTTGATTGAAACTCCCTACTCCTTACTCTCTACTCCCCACTTCTTCACATTCCCCAAACGGCAATCCCATCCGGTGCTTGCCCCGTTTCAACTTTGCTGATGACCTCACCTTTTTCCAAATCAATTTTCAAGACAAAATCGTTTTGAACAGCTGAAACAAAAGCGGTTTTGCCATCTTTCGTAAAGACAATTCCAAGCGGAACGCTTTCTAGTTTGATACGTTTCAATTCTTTTCTGGAAGTAACATCAATAATTGCCAGTTCCTTGGTATTGGGGATTGTGGCAACGACTTGTTTACCATCAGGGGTGAACTTTACTCGATACGGACGTTCGCCAAGAGTAATTCTTCCCGCCACTTTATTTTGAGATGTATCAACAATATCTATACCGTTATCTACATTTAAGCCAACCCAAACTTCTTTGCCGTCCGGCGAAAGATCAATCGCTTCGGGTTGTTTGCCGACCGGAATATGCGTAATTTTTGAACCGGCGGGCGGAACATTGGCAAATTCAAAAGCCGTCACCGAATCAGACCCGATATTGGCGGTAAAAAATCTTTTTTGGTCAACCGTTCCGACAACCATATGGCTTGTGTTCTGTCCGGTTCCCATCAGCCAATCTACTTTGTCAGCAGTCACATCGTAACGCACGATCAAACGATTTGTTTCCGATGTAAAATAAACCTTTCCGCCCAATTCGACGATTCCGTGCGGACGCATCAGCGGCAATAAATTCACCCGCCGCAGTTCTTTTTGAGCAACCACATCAATTACCGAAAACGAATTTCCCGGAGTTTGTGCGCCGTAATTGGCAACGATTGCCGTTTTTCCGTCCGACAATAAAATTACTTCGTGCGGATTGTCGCCGGTTGGAACTTTGCCCAGAACTTTCATTTCGTTGGCATCAATAATTGCCAGAGTGCTCTCGGCTTTATTGAGCGCAACTAAAACAGGTTTATTGTTTTGTCCGATAACTATGACATAATTCCGCCAACAGATGATTACCGAGAAAGCGAGCAGAAAAAGAACTTTGAATTTGGTTCGATTAGCCATAGTTATTTTGACGAAATTAAGTGTCTCGGTGAGTTTAACGGCTTTTTAAAAAGTTGAAAGCAAAATGTGACGAAGCGAAACTCTTGGTGACAAGATGTTTCAGAATTCGGATAAAGATGTGAAACAGTTATTTGGATTACAGGCGAAAAATTGGATTTGGGTTAATCCTTATTCATAACCTAACTTTGGGATGAGCCATTGAAAATGGCGGGATTTTTGTAGCCCACAGAGAACCTGTGGGAACACATTCAAACATCCGTTTCAGCCATTAAAAATGATGGCATAAATTTATGCCGTTCTTTTCAAGAACTCCAAACATTTATTTACTTTGTCCCATAACTGGCGACATTAGTTTCTACACAAGTCATTTGACCTCCTTGAAGTTTGGTTTGTCGCCCAAAATATCTAAAACCCCTTTGGC
>JAIBCC010000071.1 GCA_019694395.1 Pyrinomonadaceae bacterium
TTCTAGGGAATCGATTAAATGTAATGTTTAAAGGGCAGCGGAGGGATTTCAGTCAAGGGTCCGGCAGTTAAAATTTCTCCCACCGCATCGGCAAACTTCAGCGTTACGGGTTGACCATCAGCTAGCATACAAGTGTTGTAATTCAATTTTGTCAGTGCCAAAATATCCTGCAAAACTGTTCTCATTGAAACCTCACCCCGCCGGATATTGATTGCAAGAGGTTTCGGCACGCCACGTCCCGGATAAGTCTGAAGTCTTGGAATAAAACCTTTTGTCCAGAGGTATGCACTAAAATTATTGCGAATATATGCCGTGCCTCGGAGAACGGGACGAGTTTTTTTACGAAACAACTTAAAATGGTTTTCGGCATAAATTTGAACTCCGACAAGATTAGTCTTTTTCGTATCAACAGCCTTTGTAAAACCACTCCATTCTTCGTCATTAAAATTGACTTTACCGTGAATAAAAAGCTCTCTCGGCGGTTCGCCGAATTTGTCGCGGTAAGAGTTGACAGCTTGATCTATCAGTTGTTCGGCGGCTTTGGGTTTAAGATGAAAATCGCCTGTTCCGGGAACACGCCACGGACCAACGTTGCCCTTGAAAACAATTCCATCACCGGAGTCGAGAAACATCTGCGCCGCGCAACATGCCGAACACGGGTCGGCACTGGTCAAATCTTCTTTAAAAACAAGTCCGATGTAGCAAACTCCTTCGCGGACGCTATCAATTTTCCAAGGGCGCCCGCCGACTTTATAAAATACACCGGTTGACAAACGCCAGGCGACCGCTGATAAATCACCGAGAGGACGTATCGGCTTTCCATTTGATTTGAGAAAATCCTCAGGGCAAAGTGTGGTCTCGCGCACAATTTGTGTGAGAATTTTGTCCGGTAATAGTCGGGCTTTTAGCTGGTTATGAAAATTGACTTCGTATTGATAAGGAACGGTTAAGTCGTTTTCTTCCTCAAAAAGCGAAGGGGATCTTTGCAATTCTTTCGCTCTCTTCAAAGTCATTTTTTCGTTTGAAGGAACGACTAAAGCCACTTCGACCTCTGATTTCGGACGACAATATTTGTAAATCGAATCAGGTATAACGACAAACCAAATATCAACGTGCGCGTCTTCCTCACTTTTGGCTTTGAGAATCCGTCTGGCAAACAAATCAACGGTTTTGAATACCCTTTGGTGTTGGTCTTTGATATAAATTGTTTGATTTATTTTCTCGGGAGAAATCGTTAGTTCCAACACCGGCTTTGCTTTCCATTCGATTCCGAAAGCGGCTTCAAATCCGGGGTAAAGCGGACGGTGTTCTTTGGTTTCATTTTTGTTGCTGTCTAACTCAAAAATCGGTTGCTGAATACTTTCCACCCAACGTTTATATCGTTCAATTCCTTCCGGCGTTCCGATCACACCGGCGCGAACCCCATAAACGCTACCCTCGTCTAGAGGATTAAAAAGCGTTAAGCCGTCGCGCGGGTCTTCAAGAGTTTGATTGTAGCCGAATAGAAGCGGCGGCTCATCGAGTTTGATTAGCTCAGGCATTATAGGTCCTCCAATTCACCATCTTCATTTTCGTCATCTTCAAAATCCAAATCACTCTCGAAATCATTCTCTTCATCATTTATATCTACAGAATCTTCCGTTGCTAGACGCTGATTTACGGGATCGGAAAAAGCAACGGGACTTACAAAAGACATCGGATGTTTTTCAACCCAAACGTGAGTTTCTTCCTCCTTTCCGAGCCGCAGTAAAATACCTGAATTTTCTCCGGCAAGGTAATTCATTAAAGCCAGAATACGGTCGCGCCAATGCGGATTCCACCAGCTTCGGGTCAAACTCATTTTTGCTTTGTGCATCCGGTCTTTATCGCGCCATATATCAATTCCGTCATCGGAAAACAAAACGTGCGGATTAATAGCCAGATACTTTGTCCTACGCAACACAGGTTTGCCGCTCACGCCGAAATGCCAATAGCGGCGATTTTTCCCAACCGTTTGATAACCGACGATGCTGCGCCAAGTCGTTTTATTATTCACGCCCGAAAAATGAATTTTGTCTTTTTCAATTTGATCTTTTTTGAAAAAGCAAAATTTACTTTTATTGGCTAATTCATATGAATCAAGCCCCCGTTCGATGAAAACATTTTCCCACCCTTGTCTGAGCAAGTCCGTTATTGCATCACGCGCCGTTTGTTCATCGAGAAAATTGTTACGGTGTTTATTATTTAGCAGGTCCGCGACCTTGAAAGTAAATTTGTCTCCAAAAACATTCGGATTGTCAGTTAGATCCTTGGCTTCGGCAAAAGAAATAATTCCATTTCCGTGCAGGCGATGCGGAAAGACAATTTCTCCATCCAATGGCTCAAGCAGTCCGCGACGCACACCAGGTTGAAAAACGTGAAAGTAAAGTTTTTCCGGCAAGCTGTCAATTTCAAACCAATTTGAGAGAAGTTCTTCCGGTTCATTAGATAATCCGGCGTTAGCACTAAAAGAATTTCGCCACCAAGAATTAACGAGTTCGGGGGAATAATCGGGATTTTTTTCAACTTTCTGCTGTTCCAACTTTTCCAGTAGCTGGTGCAAGCCTTTCGCCCAGCCCCGAGAAAACTCGATTGATAGAGTAGTTTGCAGTTCGACGCTGACCTCAAAATGCGGAATTGGTTCAACTTTCAACGGAATAATAAAATCTTTTAAGCCTTCATTTCGAGCTATCTGATACGCGAGATTAAGTTCTCGGCGAGTGCCGTCTTTTTCCATCGCCGTTTTCGACTGGACGAAAAGAAATTTAGTTGTGTTTTGCCGAATAATTTTATCAACATCCCGCCAAGGATCTTCGCCGCCTAAAAAATTCACGATTTCACAAAATACAGGATAACCTTCGGCGGCTAATCGAAGTGTGATCCAGCGAGCAAACTCGTTATCTTCGGGGTTTGCGTGGCTGATAAATAGCAGATTACGCATTGATAATGAATTTTCGGGTAACATAAATAAAGTTAAATTGTAAGTAGATTGTTTCCGCTAAAGAACTTTTGAAAATTAACCTAACCAATCTTCTACGGTTAAGCCATCATTGCCATCCGGCGGGAAAATCGAAGGGACTTCTCTGCCGCTCGATTTTAGTGTTCCAATCTTAATCCGTCGGTAAAGCTGCATATATTCCAACCCGTTAAATTCCGAATCAGTCGTATAGATACTTCTTTTGATTGGCAAAATGGCAATGTCCTTATTCGCCTTTTTCCCATCGGCAAATCCCAACTCCCAAGGAACCCATTTTGAGTCTTTTGAATTTTCGCTGAGCAAAACGACAAATTTTTCGCATTGATTAATTCTGTCTTTTATTTTACCGGCGGTTTCACCGGAAGTGGTTTGCGGCATTGTCGGGTCAAGCCAATCAACATACACCAGCACGTTGAGAGACAATAAAAACTCGATTGCGTATTCGATAATATCCGCGTCTTTGTGACTGTGCGAAAGAAAGACCGTCGTTTTGCCGGATAACGATTTTCGCTCAAGATTTTTTTGGCGAAAATTCACGACATTAGAAACACTCTTTATTTGGCTTAGCGTAAAATATGACATAAAACATTCATTTGTAACTCAATTTAAATGGCATTTTTTTGAAAAAATTATCTGTAAGCGGATTGGTAGGCGGACTCAACCCATCGGGCAAAATCAGAGCTATTCGTCCAAGAATAAATCGGACAACCGATATTGCTTAATTTTGTCGGAATCGGACCGGGCAAATCCGTGTTGCCGTATTGATCTTTGATATTGTTAATTCGCAAACCGATAAGCCCATTGCCACGCTTCAGACTTTCTTCGATTTCGTAATTGACGTATCTTCGATTAGCGGTTTGATTTCCGATTAAAACAACGGTTACGGTCGTTCCGAGCAAAGCGTCATCAATCATTTTTTTGATTGCCGCGTCGCCTTTCTTTTTTGCCTCTTCCCAAAGCGACGCGTCCCGAAAACCGGCAGCCGCTTCGCCGATAACCACGCCGCTATTGCGAACAACATTTGCCCGCCAAATATCGCGTTGATAATGAAAACTGAAAAAAACAACTCGCATTTTTACTTTCTCTCCTTTTATTTATGAATTAACGGTTATCCAGCAACACGCTTAATAATGCCCAGAACAGCGTCAATGATTTGCTCGTCCGTGCTGTTTTCATTGCCGAGCGTTTGGAAATGCTGCTTAAAGCCGGATTTCGGATAAAAACTACTGAAATCAGCATTAACTTCTTCCCAGATTTGCCGCGCCGCGTGTCCGCTCGCGCCAATTGGAATTGGATATTTTTTCATTGCCTTAGCGATTTCCCATTCTTCCAACACGCCGTCGGCAATAACAGTCTTGCCTGATTTTTCCTTGTTGCCGCACAAAAAAATCGCAAAGCCGGATTTTGAAATCATATCTTCGCGGTGTTTACGCCAAAATTCGGCTTGCGAGATTCCGGCGGGTGCGTTCTGCGGAAAAGGGCGCAAAAGCGTGCGGCTATTCGCGCTGAAACTGCTTTGTGTTGTGTAAAGTTCTTCGAGTGCGCCGAGCGAAAGCGTTCCGCCGATTCCCAACCCGACACCGCTTACCAAGTTATAACCGTTTTTGATAATTTCCCGTCCCAGATTATAAGCGAGACGCTCAACCCGTTCACGACCGAACGGCGCGTATTCATGTGCGCTACCGGAAACAAAAATCGAGCGGCGATAGACATTTCTGTGAAGTTCTTCAAAAATTTCAGTAATTTGCGAATAATCATCGATTAAAACAGTTTGAATTCCAAACCTTTGCAAATCGTTTAGAAAATGCCTTTGTTTGGAAGTGTCGTATTCATAATCAGCTTTCTTTTTTCCGGTGAACGGTTTCGGTTTTTCAATTCGCTTTGCAAAGTAATAGTGATGTCGTTCGTTTTTTTGTCCGATGAGTGCACGAACACGGCTCAAAATGTATTCAATATTCGGATCGGTAAAGCTAAAGCCGACAAATAAAAAGGTTTTTGAAACTAGGTCGCCTTGTAGTTTTATCGTGAATAGTCCGCGTTTGTCGGTATAGTTTTCGTAGTCATCTTTAGTCAGAACTGCTTCCTGCGGCTGCGAGATGTCGCCGTGCATTTTGTAAATGACAATATCGGTGCGGGGCGCGGTTTGTGCCAGATTTTGAACCGTTGTTTTCTTATCAACCCTCTTGCCGATACTCCGATAAGCGTCTTCAATCAAAGTGTCGTAATTTGTCGTCCAAATCGCGGCAAGCGGCAAAGCGGCAATTAGATCGTGGTTACGCGAAGGTTTAGCGTCTTTCGTAAATTCCGTGATTAACAACTCGTCAAGTTTAGTTCTATTGCCCCCGAAATGGTTTGAGTGATATTGGGCGACAGCAATTAAATCGGTTTCTTTATCTACGGAAAGTCCCAAATCTTCAGCAACACTTTTCATTAATCCTTTCCAATCAACATAACCCAGCTTTGCCGAAAGACCCGCGCCGGCGAAAATTGCGGCGTTGTCTTCTTCGAGTGACTTAAGATACTCTCTAATAAAATAATCAATTGAAACTTCGCTCATAAAATTTTTGGAAAACTCAAAATAATCCTCTTTGAAACATTTACTAAATCAATCTTTTCAAGTATTTTATATTTAATGTTGAGGGTAATCCTCAATTTTGTCTAACTTATCAAAATTGTAGTTGTAGGTCAACCACAATTTTACAATAATTTTAAAAATCAATGACATTCGGGCAAATATTACAAAAAATACGCCGTGCAAAACGAAAAACACAGCGCGAAGTCGCCGATTTAATCGGAATGGATTATGGATATTATTCGCGTATCGAAAATGACAAATTTGATTACAAACCAAGTCGGGAAACAATCGAGAAAATAATCGAAAAACTCGATTGCAACGACGACGAAAAAGCCGAACTGCTTGCCGCCGCCGGACGAATTGATAAGGAAATGGAAGAATTGGCGATCAAAGCGGTTGAGAGACCGGAGCTTAGACCATTGTTCCGCGCTGTTGTGGAAACTCCGAAAGATGAAATCGCAGAATTATTCGATCTAATTAACCAACACAAACAGGAGAAACTAAAAAAAGAAAACCAGGATGCTGAAGATTAATGTTCCCGAACCAAGCCAATGGACGAGTAACCCTGATATAGATCAAATCGCTCTCGAATATAACTTGTTATACCGCGAAAAGTGTGGAAACGGGCGCGGTTATCCGGTTGATGTCGAGCAATTCGCCGATACGG
>JAIBCC010000024.1 GCA_019694395.1 Pyrinomonadaceae bacterium
CCGCCGTAACGTAAACGACGGGCATTAAATTTTTGTGATAAATAGATTTATCGCTCTTTACTTCCTGAACTTCCGTGAGTTCGCTGACGGGAACGAGATTTCCCTGCTGTCCGATAACTTTAATTTGTTGTAAATCCGCAAGACTCGAACGCTCGGCTTTCGGCAGACGCAGATTGATGTAAACATCTTCTTTTTCAGTCGGAACGTGGAGCAGTCCAACGTTCATTCCATCAACTGCAACACGCAAAGTTTGTGCGATTTGCTCGGCGGAAATTCCGCTGATCGCGGCTTTTTCCTTGTTTATTTTCAAGTTGTATTTCGTCTGGTTGTCTTCGACATACCAATCCACATCAACCACGCCTTCAGTATTTTCAAGAATATCTTTAACGCTTTTGGCAACTTCGATTTGCCGTTCATAATTCGGTCCGTAAACTTCGGCAACGATCGTCTGCAAAACGGGCGGACCGGGCGGAACTTCGGCAACTTTGATATTCGCACCATATTTTTTGGCAATTTTTTGCAGTTCGGGACGGACACGTTTGGCTATGTCGTGGCTTTGTGCCGAGCGTTCCTCTTTGGGCAGGAGATTGACCTGAATGTCTGCGACGTTTGAGCCGCGACGCAGGAAATAATGACGCACCAAACCGTTGAAATTATAAGGCGAAGCCGTGCCGACATACATTTGATAATCAACGACTTCCGGCACAGTTCCGACGTAATTTGCGACTTCACGCGTGACGGCGGCGGTCTGTTCGAGCGTCGAACCTTCGGGCATATCAACGATGACCTGAAACTCGGATTTATTGTCGAACGGAAGCATTTTCACCTTGACAAATTTCAGAGCAACGAGCGACGCAGCAGCAAGCAGAAGGAAAATAACGCCAGCCAAAAATGAATATCGCCAGACGGGTTTGACGATGATCGCGTGCATCACTTTGCGGTAAAGGCGAGTGGTAAAACCTTCTTTTTCGTGTTCGTGTTTCGCATCGCGTTTGAGCAATTTCAGAGCCGCCCAGGGCGTGACGACAAACGCCACAATCATCGAAAAGATCATCGCCGCACTCGCTCCGACCGGAATCGGACGCATATAAGGTCCCATCAAACCGCTGACAAACGCCATCGGCAAAATCGCGGCAATCACAGCAAATGTCGCCAAAATCGTCGGATTTCCAACTTCGTCAACTGCCCGAACAGCGACATCAACGATGGATTTTCCTTTGTTTTCGGGCAAACCGTAATGCCGCGTCATATTTTCGACGACGACAATTGCGTCATCAACCAAAATTCCGATTGAAAAGATCAACGCGAAAAGCGTGATGCGGTTGAGCGTGTAGCCGTAAAAGTAAAAAACCGCGAGAGTTAAAGCAAGCGTCACGGGAATTGCCGTTGCAACGATTCCCGATTCACGAATACCTAGTGCAAAAATTATCAAAACCGAAACGGAAACCACCGCAATCAGCATGTGAAGCAATAATTCATTCGATTTTTCCGCCGCCGTTTCGCCGTAGTTCCTGGTTGTCGTGACGCGAACATTATTCGGAATAAAAGTTCCTTTCAAGGCTTCAACCTTTTCCAAAACTTTATGCGAAATATCAATTGCGTTCGTGCCTTTTCGTTTGGAAACGGCAATCGTTACGGCAGGTTCGATTCCAGTCACTTTTTGTTCGGTTTTCGCTTCGTGTATTTCCCCAGCGCCGTGTCCGAACATCACATAATCGCCGGGTTCTTCTGCACCGTCACTGATTGTCGCAACGTCTTTCAGGAAAACGGGACGACCGCCGAAAACTCCGACGACGACGTTTCCAACGTCTTCCGCTGTGGTTAAAAAGTTTCCGGTTTCGATGATCGCTTCTTTATTGTTTGAAGAAATTGCTCCAGAAGTTATCTGCTGATTCGTTTGCTGTAACATCGGAATCAACGCCGCCGGAGCAATATTTCTCGAAGACATTTTCGCTTCATCGAGCAAGACTTTGACTTGTCTGCGTTGTCCGCCGATGATCTTTACTTCGGAAACGTCTGTAATTTCTTTTACCTGATCGGTAATTTGAGCGGCAATCCGCCGAAGTGTAAAACTGTCGTAATTCGCACTTGAGAGCGTTAAAGCAATAATCGGAACATCGTCAATAGAACGCGGTTTGACGAGCGGCATCGAAGCACCTTGCGGCACAATATCGAGATTCGCAGAGAGCTTTTGATTGAGCCTGACAAGCGCATCTTCTTCATTTTGCCCGACTTTGAAACGAATGATCGCCATCGCCATTCCGGTTGAAGATGTCGAATAAATATATTCAACGCCGGGAATTTCCCAGAGCAATTTTTCCATCGGCTTTGTTACGCGTTCTTCGACTTCTTTGGACGAAGCCCCGGGCATCTGCACCATCACGTCAACCATCGGCACGATGATTTGCGGTTCTTCCTCACGCGGAAGCATCACGACTGCGCCGAGTCCGAGCAGAATCGAAGCCGCAATGATCAATGGCGTGAGTTTTGATTGAATGAATGCTCCGGCTAATTTTCCGGCAATTCCAAGCTCTTTCATAAAAATTTAGCCAATCCTTAAATATCGCGTAGCGATTATTTGAATTTAGCGGTGTGTTTCAACGCACAGTTAGGATTAAATTCATCATTTCGTCGTGTCAGCGACGGCTGAACTTTTTGTTTTTTCAATCGTCACTAACGTGACAAGAATTTCAAATCACAATTCCCGTGGGTTAAAACCCCACGGCTAAAATCGTGGTGTCGCTACGCGACTGAATCTCATATATATCTGCGGCAAAATTCCCTATCGAACCTTCACTCCATCATTGACGCGATAAATATCTGCCGAAACGTAAACATCGCCTTCCGAAAGTCCCGAGAGAATTTCGACATTTCCATCGCCTGTTTTTCCGGTTGTGACGATACGGAATTGAGCGATTCCATCGGTTGAAACAACGTAAACTCCACGTAGTTGACCGCGCTCAACAATCGCTGTGTTTGGAATCATGATTACCGATTTTCCTGCAATCGGGAAACGTGCCAGACCGTATAAACCTGTTTTTAATAAAGGGTTTGCGGGCAGGTCAATTTTGACGGTATAACTTCGGCTGGCGGCATCGGCGGACGGCAAAACTTCCGAAATTACGCCGAAAAATTCACCGTCACCGAGTGCGTCAATTTTCACGCTGACGCGGTTGCCGATTCGCGCCAAATTGGATTTCGATTCTTCGACCGCCGCTTCCAGACGGTATTGCGAATTATCTTCGATTGAAAGGAGCGGCATTCCGGGCGAAGCGATTGCGCCTGTTTCGGCGAATTTCTTGACGACGATTCCCGAAACAGGCGAAGTAATTTTTGAATAACTTTGTTGGATGTTGATGTTTTTGATGTCGGCGTTCGCCTGCTGAATTTTGGCGTTGATCTGTTCTTTTTTCGACAAGATCGCTGGAATATTCGCTTTCGCGCGTTCAACTTCCGAAACCGCCATTTTCAAACGCGATTGGGCTTCGTCAAACTCCTGTCCGCTGGCAGATTTTCGTTCGTAAAGTTCTTTAATTCGGGCGAAAGTCTTTTCCGCCAATGCTCTGTTGGCTTCGGCGGTTTTGACGGCGGCATTCGCAACGACTGCTGATTTATCAATTTCGACGAGTGCGGCTTGGGCTTCTTTGATGACGGCTTTGGCTTTTTCGATTTGCGCATAGCTTTCGCGGTTGTCAATCTCGACCAAAACTTGTCCGCGTGAAACCGTGCTGCCTTCCACAAACGGGATTGAAGTAATTCTGCCCATCATATTCGCGGCAATTTGCGTGGTAGTTTTGGCTTTCACCGTTCCCGTAGCTTCGTAAAAATCTTCCATTGAGCCGAGTGTAACTTTCGCCGTCGGAACATTTATTACTTCGGTTGAAGGTGTTTCGGCTTTCTTTTCAACATCTTCTTTCTTACCGCAATTAGCGAAGGGAAAAAGCGAAATTGATACTACTAAAATTAAGATAAATTTCTTTTTCATATCGTTTTACTTAAAGACGCGAACGTCATTTAATCTGCCTGTTGCCAGTAACACTGAGGCGTAAGCGATGTAATACTCATAACGAGCCATTAAAAGACTGCTTTTTGCCTGAACCAAAGCGTTTTCCGCCCGAACCAATTCGCTAAAGGTTATCAATCCGTATTGATAGCGGTCGTAAGTTATTCTTAATGCTTCGTTTGCCTGTTCAATGCTTTTGACCGAAACCAAGATTTTGCCGCGAGCAGTTTGAAAACTTTGTTCAGCCCGAATGACTTCGATCCGAATTTGATTGGCAAGATTTTCTTTTTCAAGTTCAGCTAAACTTTCAGTTTCCGCAGCTTGTTCAAGCCGGTTCTTTTTTCCCGCATCAAAAATTGTGTAGGTCAAACTCACACCAACCGTAAAATCCGTGCTGCCGTTTGCCAAATAAGGCGAGCTGTAGCCGAAATTTCCAAAAGCGTTTATTTCAGGAAGTTTTTGTTTATTGATAATTGCCTTTTTTTGTTCCTGACTGTTTTTAATGGCTAAATCGGCTTTTTGATATTCGGGACGGTTTTCCAAAGCGATCTGAATCAACTCGTCACGGGTTTCGATCGGAAAATATTTTTCGCGCAATTCGTCTGTGTATTCGTGTTCAAATTCAGTTTTCTCGCCAAGCGTAATATTCAAAACGGCATTGCCGGTAAAGACTTTGCTTTCAGCCTCAAGTTTTTGCTGGTTGGCATTTGCCACCTCAACCTCTGCGGCTAAATAATCCGCATCCGTTCTCATTCCGACTTCAACCAAATCCTTTGCTTTTTTGGAGGTTTCCTTCGCCGAATTGATCGCTTCCTCACTGACTTTGACCATCTCTTTGGCTAAAACCGTTCCGTAATAAACGCGAATTACGTTAAAACGAAGCTGTTGGCGAACAAATTCGGCTTGTAATTCGGCTTGTGATTTGCCGATTTGGGCTTGGGATATGCGTGAGAGCGTTTGTTTTTGGTCATAAAGAGATTTTTGAACATTGATCTGCGAACGGAAATTGATGATCGCATTTGGAGAATTAAGGGCATCGAGCGCAAAATTTGAAGCGCTGAAACGACCTTGTTCGAGACGTGAGCCAAAAACGAAAACCGGATTATTTCCGCCTGTCACTGATGAAGTGAATTGAACAAAAGGTTTTTTGGACAATTTGGCTTCATCAATTTTGAGTTCCGCCAGCTTAATTCCTTTTTCGGTCATTTTGGCTTGCGGATTATTTTCCAAAGCCTTTTCAACTGCATTTTCCAAATCAAGTTTCGGCGGTTGGGCAAAAGTTGAAGATGCCGAAAAGATCAGCACCCAAAATATTATTTGCGAATATAAAAGGCGAAAGGTTTTATTATTTTTTAAGTTGACAGACATATTTTTGCCTTTTTACTTTTACCTTTTCCCTTAATCTTTGAATCCTGCCCAACGCAGAATGCTGATCATCGGACACCAATTAGTAAAGGCTGATTGAAACAGGTTTAAGCCGACAAATCCGGTGAAATAAAAGAAATACGGACTAACCGTAAATCCCAACACCACACTGACAAAAATAAATGTTCCGGCTATAACGTGGAGCATATTGTTTAATTTCATAAGCACCTCTTTTTATTTTATCGCTATATATCTATTTAGGAATATATCAAGTAAAAAATATAATTTTCAAGGAGGAAAACCATTCAAAATTATTTTTTAGTTTTCCTCCGACTTGGTAATCAAATTATTTGGAGCTTGCACAGGCGGTCAGAGAACTTTCGGTTTCCAATCCTGCCTCGATCCAGGCTTTTGTGCCTCCCGTAACGTTGTAAATGGTTTCAAATCCGGCGTTTTCTAAAATGCTCGTTCCGACACTTGAGCGAAAACCTGATTGACAGATCAAATAAGTCGGTTTGGACGGATCAATTTTTTCCAACTCCATTGATAATTTATCCAATGGAATATTGATTGTTTTCGGTGCGTGTCCGGTGTTAAATTCGGGAACGCGGCGAACATCTACAAATTGGATCTCGTTTTCCTGCAAAAGTTCATTTACTTTTTCAACCGAAATTTGCTCAATGGATCTGGTTTTACCGGTAAATTCGCTGATCAAAATAAAGCCTTTGACCGTTTCAATTCCGACTCTGGCAAGCCGCATAAATCCTTCATCAACTTCTTTTAGGTTTTCAGCTACCAACGCTACCGGAGTTCCGATCGGAATCAGAGTTCCCGCCCACGAAGCAAATTGTCCGCTGAGTCCGATGTTGATCGAATTAGGGATATGAGCCGCCCCAAATTCAAAATTTTGCCGCAGATCAACCACCACGCCGTCAAATTTTTCCACTTCTTCGGTCGAAAGATTAGTCGGTTTCGGCAATTTGTCGAGAGCCAGCGAACCTTTCAAATTTTGCGTGGCACTGACCGGAAAATATGCGGGAACTTCGGGTTGATTAGCGGTTACGACCTGAATGAATTCATCTTTGGACATTGGTTTCAGTGCGTAATTTACTTTCTTTTGTTCGCCGAGAGTTGACCAGGTTTCTTTGGACAAAGATTTTCCGCAAAGCGAGCCTGCACCGTGCGAAGGATAAACTTCGGTTTCATCGGGCAAAGGCAAAATCTTTTCCTGCAATGAATCAAAGAGCATTGCGCCCATTTGTTCAGCAGAAAAGCCTTTGGAACCAACCAGATCAGGTCTGCCGACATCACCGATAAAAAGTGTGTCGCCGGTGAACATTTTCAGCGGTTCGCCTTCAACTTCAGCTAAGATCGTGATGCCTTCGGGCGTGTGTCCGGGAGTTTCGAGAAACTTCAAATTGATTTTGCCAAGCGGAAGAACGTCTCCGTCATTAACCAAATGCGTGGGAAAAGTTGTTTTTGCTCTTTGACCAAAGACAATTTCGGCACCTGTTTTTTCAGCTAATTCAAGATGTCCCGAAACAAAATCGGCGTGCGAGTGTGTTTCGATAATGTATTTGATCTTTTGATTATTCGCTTCGGCTTCGTCCAGATATTGCTGAACATCGCGCTGCGGATCAATAATTGCCGCTTCTCCTTCCGAACCGATATAGTAAGACGCGTGCGCCAGACATCCTAAATAAAACTGTTTGAATTTCATAATTTTCTCTCCCGTAGCTTTTGGTTAGTTCTTCATATTTTCAAGAGTTTCTCTAAATCCTGATTACCATTAAAATCCTTCTAAAAATCAAAGTATTGTAAAAAATTGCGCTTCTTTATAATTTCTGAAATTTCGGAAAATTTACATTTTTCTCATTGGTAAATAATTTCATCATTTCGGTTCTGGTTTTAGTCTGTTCGTCGAGCGAGCCGCAAACCGTATCACAAAGACAAAAAATATTCGGATCGGCGATAGTGTAAAGGGTTTGATTTTTCAAATTCCGTTTGTTTAATATTCCTGCTTCCTGCATTACTTTTAAATGCTTTGAAACATTTGGTTGTTTAGTCTCGATTTGTTCAACTATTTCTCCGACCGACATTTCCCGATTGCCGATTTTCCACAAAATTTGCAGCCGGACAGGCTCAGCCAGAACTTTGAAATAGTCCGCAACCAATAAAAGTAATTCTTTTGAAAGATTCAATTTCGTAAAATCCGCCATCTTTTTTTTCCTAACTAATCAACCCGTAATAAACCGGAAATTTATCAAAATCAGATAAATAGCCACACACAGAACAAAAACTGCAAAACCTTTTTGCAATCGGCTGGCGGCGATCTTATGCGAAAGAAAAGTTCCGGCAATGGTTCCGGTAACCGCCAAACTTGTCACCAACAAGGTCAACTGCCAATCAAAATTACTTTGTCGCGCGTGCCCCGCAATTCCCGCCAGACAATTTAACAAAATGACGAAAAGCGAAGTTCCGATTGCCTGTTTCATTGGCAATCCGCCAAACATGACCAGAGCCGGAACAATCAAAAATCCGCCTCCGACTCCTAAGAATCCGGTCAAAATTCCGACTCCGAATCCAGCCAATAATGATTTCCAAATAATCGGTTTTTCATAAACTTCTTCAGTAACTTTTGCTATTCCTTTTCTTTGCCGACGAATCATTAAAGTGGCAATTACCAACATTAGAAAAGCAAAGGTCAGCATCAGCGCAGGAGGCGATAAAAGATGGGTTAAAGGTGAACCGATCAAGGCTCCAATAATTCCCAAAACCCCAAAAGTCATTCCCGTTTTTAGATCCAGAGTTCCCCGCCAATAATGCAAAAGTGAGCCGACCAGACTTGTTCCGCCAACCACCGCCAGCGACATTCCAACGGCATCGTGTGCCTCAACCCCGATCACATAGACCAGAACCGGAACGGTAATAATCGATCCGCCCCCCCCGATCAAACCGAGTGATAAGCCGATTAAGCCGCTGAGTAATAAACCGATTATTAAATGTAAATCCACTATTAATTCCTTTTACTATTTACCAATTGATTGATAGATAGTTCTTGCTAAATATATGTTGAAGTTTGATTTCGGATTTGTATTGTAAAATTTTGCTGTATCGTGAGGTTTATTTGATTTCCTGAAATGGAAAGAAAAAAGCTGTTTGATAGGTTAAATACACAAACAGCCTTATCCTTTGATTTTTGGGGAATGAATTACGCTCTGCCTTTCAGCATCCCGTGCCAGTAAAGCTGTGGGAGCAGGTATTTTTTCACCAAAAACATCGAATATCTTTCCTTATTTTGGTCAAAAGGAAATGTTTCTTTCGGTTTCAGATCGTAGCCGAATTCAGCCATAATCAAACTATCGTAACCCGTCACGAGCGGACAGGAGGTGTAGCCGTCATATTTCGCTGACAGGGCTTTTCCGTTGACTGCATTCAAAAGATTTTCCGCCGCGACAGGAGCCTGTTTGCGAATGGCTGCGCCTGTTTTTGAAGTCGGCAAGCTGCTGGCATCGCCTAAAGAAAAAATATTTTTATATTTGTTATGCTGCAAGGTTTCTTTATCAACATCAATCCAGCCTGCTTCATTGACTAAAGAAGATTTTTTCACAAAATCCGGTGCACTCATCGGTGGCGTAACGTGAATCATATCGTATGACAAAACGGTTTCCTCACCGGTTTCGACATTGGTAAAAACAGCCTTTTTTTCATCAGCGCGGATTTCCGTCAGATTTTGTTTGAAACCGGTTTCGATTCCGGTGTCTGCACAATGTTTGGTCAAAGTTGGTGCATAGTGCGGCGAAGTAAAAATCGTCGGCGTTCCGGTAATGAACTTGATATTTATTTTGTCTCTAACACCGTTTTGACGAAAATAATCTTCTGCCAGATAAGCAATTTTCTGCGGTGCGCCGCCGCATTTGATCGGAGTTGTCGGTTGGGTAAAGATCGCTGTTCCCGATTTTAGATTTTGGATATTTTCCCAGGTCGAATCAACGGTTTGATAGGAATAATTACTGCACACGCCATTTTGCCCAACCGTTTCTTTAAGTCCTTTTACTGCATCCCAATTGAGTTGGATTCCCGGACAAACCACCATAAAATCGTAACTGATCCTATCTCCTTTTTCAGTTAAAACGTAGTTCTGTTCAGGTTGAAATTCCGTAACTTTATCTTTGACCCATTCCACTCCTCTTGGAATATAATCTTGTTCGTTACGCTCAGTTGATTCTTTCCGAACCGCTCCGCCGCCAACCAGAGTCCAAAGCGGCTGGTAATAATGTTTCGTTGACGGCTCAATAATTGCAATTTCACCGTTTGAAAATTTACCTGCAATTTTGGCAGCCACCGTAATTCCGGCAGTTCCGCCGCCCACAATCACAATTTTATATTTTTGTTCCCGCATACAATTTCTCACTTTTTTTATTGAATTTATGTTAAAACGCCGAATTTATCCGTGAGCCTTTGTAGCTTAAAGAATGCTTTTCGGTCTTGTATTGTAAAAAATTGCTGTTTTTGTCAGGACAAATTCCAAAAAATTTGAATTAAAGTTGACTTTCTGTTTTATCACTATATAATCACTTTAGAATATAGTGATAAAACTTTCTTTGGGTTTACCGATTGAAAATTAAAACAGAAAAAGTTTATGAATGATGTTTTTGTAGTAATTGGTTTTATCGGCTTTTGGCTCTTGATGCAGCTTTTTATTCTACCGAAATTCGGGGTCAGCACCTGAATGCGCGATGCCTGCGATGTCGAGTTTCGACAGAAAGATAAAAAAGAATCTAAGCAAACCGAAATTAATTCGGAAGATCAATTCTGAAACAAAGATTTTAGGAGGACAAAAAAATGAAACCAAATATGGGAACAATTGATAAAGCGATCAGAATCGTTTTAGCTTTGATTGTCGGAGTTTTATATTTTACCGGACAAATTAGCGGAGTTACCGCAATTATTTTAGGAATTTTGGCAATTGTTTTTGTGCTGACAAGTTTGATTAGTTTTTGCCCGCTTTATTTGCCATTAGGTATTTCAACCAGAACAAAAGATTAGTGGTCTGTAATCTAAATTTATTAATGTTAGAGTTACGCCTTCAGGCGTGATTCAACTTGAATAATTATTTGGTTAAGTTTAATAAACTCCAGGTAATTCACGCCTCAAGGCGTAACTCTAACTTTTATTTAAGTTTTGAAAAATATCAAGTAATTTAGATTACAGACTAAAGAAAAATAACAATCTATTTGATTTTTGTTTTCGCCTTTTTTTGGTGCAAACATCTGATATTGATTTAGCTTTATAATTCTTTCAAACCATTAGCGATTTCGAGATAAACGGCTTTTATTTTGGCTTCAAAATCGTCTCTTTGTTCCAGCCAGCTACCGCCAATAAAAGAATTCACGGCTTCCTGCGAATCCCACCAACCAACCTGGTTCAGATGATCGGCAGGAATCGGAAATTCTTTTTGTTTGATCGTTTTGTCCGCACCATCCGAAGCAATTAATTTATCTGTCCATTTTTGCGAGCTGAACGGAACTAATCCGTCATTGGTTTCTTCAAAAACACGGATGATCGCCCACGACAAAACCAGCGGCAAAAACATTTTGTTGATATGTTCGTAACTAGCGTAAGTTTGATAAACCACTGAGTTTTTAACCTCTGCATCGCGTAATTCATCGTTAAATTTATTGCAGGCTTCGGTAGTCAAATCCTTGAATCCGTCCAGTTCAATTCCAAACAGATTTTCCAAACTATTGAGCAAAAAATTCCCGCCAATGCCGAAAATCCTGTCTGCCAGAACCGTTCCCAGATGAGGAGTTCCGATAGTGGTTAAACTGGCGACCTTCTCCGCCATTCCCATTTTGACGATCATCCAACGCGCATCCAATCCGCCCATACTATGCGCGATGATATGAACTTTTTCGGCTCCGGTTTGAATCAGAAAATCATTAACTTTGTTAGTCAGGGTTTCGGCGCGGACAGTAACGGAGTTTGCAAATTGGACGTTGGTATTTTTGATATTGGTAAAACCGTTTAATTCTAAAAAGGTGCGGATATTACGAAAATATTGGAGCTGATCGTCCAATGAATTTGGCGAAATATTTAATTCTTGAGCGACTTTTTCTCGTAAAATGTCAAAACGCGCAATGCCGTGGGCTAAGATTATGGGAAACATTCGGCAACTCCTCAATTAAAATTGATTAATGAAAAATCTTTAGGTAATTGTCTTTGGAATCTTAACAGTATTTGGTGTTAATTTTTCTCTCATTTTTTGCTGATTTTCTCTTTGTTGTGCTTTAGAGCTTTTGGCAACTATGATCAAATCTCCATTTTGCAAGATTACATCTTTGGCTTTACCCGATTTAATATCCAGAAGATTAGCTAAAAACGAATTCCGGCGAATAATCAAAATACTATCGCCGTCATTTTCATTTAAACCATCTGCCATTTCTATCGCCTGTGAAAGAGTTATTTCTTTAGTTGTTTTAATGGTCTTAGGAGAAACAACTTCACCAAAAACAAAGATTTCGTTTTCTTTTTCTGACATCGTTTCTTTGTTTTCAGCCTTTTGAGCAAAAGTGGCGATTGAAAAAACTGAAAAGAAAAAGATAATAAACAATTTTTTCATAACCCTAACCTCTGTTTGCGAGTATTTTACTCTCTTTCCGTTTTTGGTCAACAAAAAAAAGTCCAATAAAAAAACCGGACTGTCCCTTTTTCATTACAAAAATCTACTTCTCTCTCTTTGATTTGGTCGAAACTGTTCCCGGAATGGCAAAGCCGTTAAATTGCCAATTGCAATTGTCACAGAGCAAATAATATCGAAATAATATTTTCAATAAAAAAGGAGTCGGACGATAACCTAATCTAATTCTTTTGCTCTTGCATCTGGGACATTTTTGGGTAGCCATAGTTCACAAATTGAATACTTTAAATCACTGATTTATTCCAAATTCCAACAAAAAAGAGGAAATCCGAGCAACTTCCTCTTCCTGATTTTTACTTTTTATGTGTTACTTTTACTTGATTCCGTTACCATCCAAAGCCGTATAAATATCAGGCGCATACAATCCCAGCCATTTATCGGCAGAAGGAGTCAGGAACAATTCGGAATAGATTTTTTCATTCATTTTAGCCAAATCTTTATCTTCGCCTTTGGACATCCAAACCAGCAAGGTCGGGCGCAAAAGAAATTCGTTGCGGGCAGTATCAACCGAAATATATTCTTCCAGTTTAGAAATAAGACTCGCAAATTCCTGTTCGGTAAGATTATTTTTGGCAGTTTGGCGACGGATAAAAGCGATGGAGTTTTCGTCCAATTTAGCTTCTTTTCCGCTTAATTTGGCGATCTGTTTCCAATTTTCAAGGTTAATTTGTTCTTCGCCGTATTTGGTCATATCCGAGGTAATATCTTTCAAAACAGGCATTTCCACTACCTTTTTAGTTACTGCAATGGTCATCGCCATAATCGCCGGCGGCATTCCTTCAAAATTTCTCGCCGCCTTTTGGGTAGTATCAAATTTCAAATTGAGTTTCTCACTAAAACGATTCATTTGTGCGGTTAATTCCCGATATTTATTTGCCCGAAAAGTTGTCAGCGGCGAAACAAATCCCGTTCCGTCAATTGTTGCAACCGAAAGGGTGTTCAGATGTTTATTAAATTCGTTACCGTTCTGCAAAAATTCGAGAAAGATCTGCGGATTGTTCAAACCGGAAAGCGCATCAATTACAATTCCGTTTTTATCCAAAACATAATGAATACTGTTTCCGGTAATCGTGCGCTCGATCTTCCTGCCGTCACCAAAATCGATCGTAATTTTTGGCGCAGGACGCACCGATTTCCAATGAAGAATGTAATTTTCGCGTAAAAATTTTGAGATTTGAGAATTTGGATAAAGAATTGCGCGGAAAAAACGGCTGTTGGCACAACTGAATTCCTCGTTCAAATTTCCCAAAAGACGCAAACTCAAAATCGGCTTATTCGTCCGTGCAGCTTCGGCTTTCGCTTTTTCCAGATCGGTGAACCAAAACAATTCCGAGGCGTAAACGTCCTTTTGCATTGCCACCGAATCAAGAGCTTTAGCAATTCTCTGCCATTTTTCCGTTGCTTCGCCCGTCTTTTTAAACTCTTCAATGTCAACCCGATAAGTTTCAAATAAAGAAGTTAATCCATAACCGCCCAGATTTCGTAATTCTCTGATGGCAAACGCCGCTTCTTTCGGATTATCCGAAACGGCTTGAATTGCTAAGGATTTCGGATTTTCTACTGATTCGGCATAGATAAATTGGCTGTAGCTCATAGTTAAAAGTGTTGCTAAAATCAGAACAAGAAATTGATTGTTTTTCATTTGGAAATACTCCTTTGGATTGATCTGGCAATTAATGAACGGACAATAAATATTTTTCTTGCAAAGTAAATTGATTTCCATAAATAAATAACTTACTATCTGGTCAGTTATTTATTTATGATTCCCGAAGAGAACCAAACTGAGCAAACCGACCCGCGTTGGCAGCGGCGCAAAGAGGAACGTCCGGGCGAGATTTTAAAAGCTGCGCTGGAATGTTTTGCCGAAAGCGGTTTTGCGGCAACAAAGCTCGATGAAATTGCTAAACGGGCAGGCGTAACGAAAGGAACTTTGTATCTCTATTTTCAGAGCAAAGAAGATATTTTCAAATCCGTCGTGCGCGAAGAAATTGTTAAAAATATTGCTCACGTCGAAGAAATTGCGGCGGACGAATCACATTCTTCGGCGGAAATTTTGGAACAAATGTTCAAATTTTGGGCGCAGGTATTCTTAAAAACCCGCATTGGCGCAGTGCCAAAATTGATTCTTTCCGAAGGCAAGAACTTTCCCGAGATCAGTCGATTTTATTTAGAAGAAGTAATCCAACGCGGCTTTCGTTTGCTTGGCGGTGTTTTGCAACGAGGCATTGATCGAGGCGAGTTTCGCCCGTTAAATATTGAAAACACGGTCAAGTGCATCATCGCACCCGTTATTTTTTCCCTGCTCTGGAAACATTCGCTCGAAAGTCATTGCGATAAAAAACTTGATGTCGAATCGCTCGTCCAAACCCATTTCGACCTAATTCTGAATGGTTTAAGTAATAAGTAAAGTTATGAGTGAAAATGAACCTGTTAAAACTGCATCTTCCCAAACTGCCGCCCCCAAACGTAATTTTCCTTTTAAGATAATTCCGGTTTTGCTGATTTTAGGAATCGCCGGATTTTTGGTCTGGTATTTCGTCCTGCGTCAGCCTGTGACGGCAAAAAATATCATTGAAGTCAGCGGGCGAATTGAATCCGACGATGCGACGATTGCGCCTAAATCGAGCGGAAAAATTAAGGAAATAAAAGTTCGGGAAGGCGATCAGGTCAAGGCGGGAGATGTGATCGCAGTTTTGGATGACGAACAGCTTCGCGCTCGTGAAGAGCAAGCCCAAGCCGCTGTTACTCAAGCCGAAACCCGCGTTCGCCGTGCTCAACAGCAAATTTCCGTGCTTGAATCTCAACGAAATTCCTCTCAGCTCGGCGTGGAGCAAGCAAAAATGGACGCACAAGGTCGGGTTGACCAAGCTCAGGCGCAAATTTTACAAGTTCAGGCGCAAGTCGCGCAGGCTCAATCACAAGTCGCCCAAACCGAAGCGCAACTCGAACAAGCCAAAACTAATTTGCAGCAAGCGCGTTGGGACGAAGAAAAAGCACGAAATCTTTTCAATTCCGGCGACGTTCCCGAAAAACAATACAGACAAGCAAAAACTGTTGCCGATGCTCAGGCAAATGTCGTTAATGCACAGCAAAAACAGGTTGATGTCGCTCGAAACGCTTTGAAGGTTTCACAAAATGCGCTCAAAGTCGCCCAGGCATCTTTAATGACGACCAAAGCAAATTTGGCGAATCCAATTATTCGCGCTTCGCAAACAACGACGATTGATGAACAAATCGCTCAGGCAAACACCGATATTGATTCGGCAAATGCAGACGCGGAGCGAGCCCGAGCGCAACTACGTGAAGCCGAAGCAAATCGTGGTGATTTAAATATCGTTGCACCTTTTGACGGAACAATTGCCACCCGTTCGGCTGAACCCGGCGAAGTCGTTTCACCCGGAACGGCTATCGCCACAATCGTTAATTTTAATATGGTTTACCTTCGCGCTTACGTTCCCGAAAGCGAAATCGGAAAGGTAAAAATCGGACAAGCCGCGCGAGTTTTCCTTGATTCAAATCCCAATCAGCCGATTGATGCAGAAGTTTTGCGGATTGATCCTGAAGCCACTTTTACGCCCGAAAACACATATTTCAGAAATGAGCGTGTCAAACAAGTCATCGGCGTAAAACTCGTCATTAAAAATCCACAAGGTTTTTCCAAACCCGGAATGCCAGCCGACGGCGAAATTCTTGTCAACGGCGAATGGACAAGCATTGGTCGAATTATGAAATAGATAAACTTTACCTGCGAAACACGCTAAAAACGCGAAAAAAGGAAAAAATTTAGCATCCTTTCGCGTATTTAGCGGGCAATAAAAATGAAAAACGCCACCCAAATTCAACAATCCCCAGAAACCGCAATTTTCGTCCGCGATTTGCGGAAGTCTTACGGCAAGTTGGAAGCGGTGAAAGGCGTTGATTTGGGTATCAAACAAGGCGAAATTTATGGATTGATTGGACCTGACGGAGCTGGTAAAACCTCGATTTTCCAAATCCTCGGCGGTGTGATGCAAGAGACTTCCGGCGAAATGTCGATTTACGGAAAGACCGCCCGTGAAGCTCGTTCTTTCGTTGGGTATCTCACTCAGGCTTTCAGCCTCTATCAAGATTTGACCGTTGCCGAAAATCTGCGTTACATCGGCGATTTGCGGCTTTTGTCCAAGCGCGAAATCGAAGAACGAGGGATGAAATATCTGCGGCTTTTCGATATGGATAGGTTCACAGATAGGCTTGCGGGACGCTTGAGCGGTGGGATGAAACAAAAACTCGCCCTCGCTTGTGCGTTGATTGCCGAACCGCGAATTTTGCTGCTTGACGAGCCGACTACGGGCGTTGACCCAGTTTCCCGACGCGAATTTTGGGACACGCTCGCCGAGCTTTCCGATCAAGGAATGACGATGGTCGTCGCCACGCCTTACCTCGACGAAGCTGAGCGTTGTTCGCGTGTTTCGCTGATTTTTGATGGCAAAATCGTCGAAACCGGGACACCGAAAGAATTGCGTGAAAATTTAGGCTTGCAGCGTTTGGAATTGCGGGCGGACGATCTCAGCAAAGCCGAAGAGATTCTCAACCAAGTCGAAAAAATTGACGACGTTCAGCGATTCGGCGACCGTCTGGATTTGATGGTTGCTGATGCGAAAGGGGGCGAAAAATTAACCCGCGAAGTCTTGCAAAAAGAAGGAGTTGCGGTCGAAGGTTTTCACGTTGGGCAACCAACTTTGGAAAATACTTTCGTTGCGGTTTTACGCGATTTGGAAGGCAAATTAACTGCTCCGCCGTTTCCCCGCAAACGTCATTTTCAAGAGCGTTCGCCCGAAGCCGTCGCCATCGGAGCCGAAAATGTCAACAAGATTTTCGGTGATTTCATCGCGGTCAAAGACATCAATCTGGCGATAAAATACGGCGAAATTTACGGACTTTTAGGAGCAAACGGAGCGGGCAAAACAACTACTATCAAAATGCTCTGCGGCTTGCTTCCGCCGACTAACGGCGTGATCGAATTAGCCGGTGAACGCGGCTCAACCCGTTCGCAACATGTCCGGCAAAGAGTCGGCTATATGTCGCAAAAATTTTCGCTCTATGACGATTTGACGATTGAAGAAAACCTCGACTTTTTCGCGGGCGTGTATGGCGTGCCGCTCGCGGACAGGGAAGAAAAAAAGCGTTGGGTGATGGAATTTTCGGGCTTGCAGGGGCAGGAAAAAATGTTGACGGGCGAATTGCCGGGCGGTTGGAAACAGCGTGTCGCTTTCGGCTCGGCAATTTTGCACGAACCGTCCGTTTTGTTTTTGGACGAACCGACTTCGGGCGTTGATCCGCTTGCCCGTCGTGCTTTTTGGAAAATGATAAATGAATTGGCGGATCGAGGCGTGGCGATTTTAGTAACAACACACTATTTAGAAGAAGCGGAACAATGCAATCGTTTGGGGTTTATGGTCGCGGGCGAAGTCGTCGCAGAAGGAACTCCGACCAGTGTGAAAGCGGCTCAAACTGGTCATTTGATTGAGTTTATCACCGATAAGCCGCAAGCCGCCTCAAATCTTTTGAAAAAAGAAATGGAGCGTTGGCGGATTTCGCTTTTCGGTGACCGTCTTCACGTTGTCGTTGAAGAAAATGTCCAAACAGGAATCAATAATCTGAAAAAACGCCTGACAGAAGCAGGAATCAAAGTTTTCGATGCGTATGAAGAAACCCGTTCGCTCGAAGACGTTTTTATTGCGGTTGTTGAGAGTAAGCGGGAGAATTAGGAACGCCAGCATCTTGCTGGCAAACGTCGTGAAACGATGTAGCCGTGTTTAATTAAAAGTCGCCTTATAATTGAACTTGAATTGTTCGGGCTTTGCGCTCAATGCCGGCTAGAAGCGCGGCGTTCCAAATTTTATGCGAAGAATCATTGCCCAAGCCAGAAAAGAATTAACACAGGTTGGACGCGACAAATTGACGCTGACTCTCGCATTGTTTCTGCCGCTCGTTTTGCTGGCTTTGATGGGAACGGCGATTTCTCTTTCCGTGACGGATTTGCCAATTGTGGTGCAGGATTTAGATAATTCACCTGAATCCCGCCGTTATATTGAAGCTTTTCGCAATTCGCTGACTTTTCGCATCGTGGAATTGCCGACTGACGAACAGCCCGAAGAATCGCTTTTAGACAATCATGCACGCGGAGCGATCATCATTCCCGAACATTTCGGACGCGATTTGGAACGCGGGATGAATACGGAAGTTCAGTTTTTAGTTGACGCGAGCGATGCAAATACGGCGAACATTATGCGTGGAGCTTCAACCGCAATCACCTTGAATTTCGTCAAAAACATGCGTTCCGCCATTGCAGTTCCAATCAAAGCGGATGTAAGAATGTGGTATAACCCCGGACGTGAATCAAGCACCTACATTGCGCCGGGAATGTTGGCGGTCGGACTTTCACTTTTTCCGCCATTGCTGGCAGCTCTGGCGATGTCACGCGAAGGCGAGCAAAAAACGATTTTGCAGGTTTACGTTTCGAGTATTTCCGCCCGCGAATATCTTTTGGGAAAAATTGGCGCGTATTGGCTAATTGCGGTCGGCGAATGGGTTTTATCAATGATCTTGGCGTATTTCCTATTTGGTCTGAGTATCAAGGGCGATCCGACTCCGTTTGTTGTCTGCACGGGGATTTATCTTTTCACGACAGTTTCTTTCGGGGCGATGGTCGGCGTAGCGATTCCGAATCAGGCGGCGGCAATTCAAGCCGTTCAAATTGCGGGATTTCTGTTTTCGTATCTGCTGTCAGGTTCGATTTTTCCCGTTTCAAATATTCCTTTTCCTTTCAGTATAATTTCCCGAATTATTCCCGCGAGGTATTACATCGTGGTTGCCCGTGACGCTCTGGTGCGGAGCGGCGATTGGTCGGGAGTTTGGCACATTCCTTTGATTTTGTTGGGAATTGGAATGTTTTTCTTTATGGTAGCGTGGCGAAATACACGAAAGATGCAGGTAAATGCCTAAATGAAAGAATTGTTCTACAAATTTTTGAGTTTGCGTTGGTTTGCGTTGATTCGCAAAGAGTTTAACCAAATCAAGCGAAACAAGCGGTTGGTGATAATGCTGATAATTCCGCCAACAATGAACATTATCCTTTTCGGTTTTGCTCTCAATCCAACTGTGACGAATCTCCAACTCGGCGTAGTTGACGAAAACCAATCTGTCGAAAGCCGCGAACTGATTTCCGCTTTAACTGAAAGCCAATCTTTTCAAGTTGCCAAATATTATCTTTCCGACAACGAGCTGAACGATGATTTGACCGCCGGAAATCTGGACGCAGGATTGATAATTCCAAATGATTTCGCCAAAAAGCGTTTGCGGGGTGAAACGGCGGAAGTCCAATTAATCGTGGACGCAGTAAATTCAAATACGGCAACGATTGTCGGCGGTTATGCTTCACGAATCATCAATAATTTGAATCAGCAAATCTTAAGGGCAAATCCACCGAAAGTTTCACTTCAAACCTTTGCTGTCGAACAAATTCCCAGAAAACTACCGAATATCACGCCGCATGTTGCTCTGCTTTACAATCCGGGACTGAAAAATTCGTGGTTCATCGTGTCGGGATTGATCGGGGCGTTGCTTGTGATTCAAGGCTCGATTGTGGCGGCGGCTTCGATGGTTAAAGAAAAAGAGGTGGGAACGATTGAGCAGCTTTTGATGACTCCCGCCGAAGCCATCGAAATTATCACGGCGAAAATTGCTCCGATATTTTTTCTGTTAACAATGGATATTTTTCTAGCTCTGTTTGTAGCAAAAATCGCTTTCGGAGTTCCGTTTTTAGGTCTTTTCGTCATTTTTCTGCTCGGCGGATGTTTGTGCGTGCTTTCTGGAATCGGCATCGGAACTTTAATTGCGACATTGGCAAAATCTCAACAGCAAGCCCAATTAATCAGCTTTTTCGTGATGCCGCCGCTCGTTTTACTATCGGGTGTGACAACTCCGATTGAAGCGATGCCGAAATGGCTGCAGCCTGTTACAAACGTCAATCCGATTCGTCATTTCGGGATAATTTCCCGTAGTATTATGCTCAAAGGAACGGATTTCAGCATTCTTTATCCGAACTTTTTGGCTCTGGCAACGTTTTGCATTATTGTTGTCAGCATAAGTATGTGGCGGTTTCGGAAACAGCTGCAATAAAAAATAAATTTGATTTTTTTCTATTTTTTTTTCTAAGATTCAAATATGCAAGTTAATTGGGAAAACCGCGAGCCTGAAAAATCGCCCTTTTTATTTAAGCGCGAAGCCTGTTGGGATGAATTTTGTGTCAGACATAGAAAAGTCATAGCCGGTGAAGCCCCGGAACAGATAGCCAGCTATAACGAAGTTAATTTGAGTATTAAAGGCTCTTTATATACTGAACGGCATACTTCGAGCGGGAAAAACCGGAACGATATTGCCGACGAAAACTCTATGTGTTTGATGCCCTACGGTCAAACTTTTTCGGCAAAATGGAAGAATGAATACGAACTTGTTTCCGTGGATTTTTCGCCTAAATATCTTTCCAAAATGGCTCAGGAAATGAATATTTCGTCAAAGGTCGAATTAAAAGACACGGTGCTTGAACAAAAAGATTTGCTTATCCAGCAACTAGGTTTGGCGTTTTTGGAAGAAGCGGAGAAACAGGAAACTTCGTCGCGGCTTTATTCCGAATCAATCGCTCATACTTTGATGTTTCACCTTATCAAAAATTACAGCACCGCAAATTTTCAGGAAAAACTTCTTTCCGGCGGACTTTCGGGCAATAAGCTACGCCGCGTGACGGATTTCATCAATGATAACTTAGATCAGGACTTAACTTTGAGCGAAATCGCGCAAATTGCCGATTTAAGCCATTTTCATTTTGCACGGGCTTTTCGCAAAACAATGGGCGTCACGCCGCAGCAATACATCACCAACCGCCGCATCGAAAAAGCCAAAGAATTACTGGCAAAAAGCAATTTACCAATTGTTGAAATCGGATTCCAGACGGGTTTCAAAAACCAAAGCCATTTCACCACGCTGTTTCGAAAATTTACTTCGCTGACACCGAAAATCTGGCGTGAAGTTAAGCAAAATTAAATCAATGAAAAAACTAAATAAATTCTGCCGAATAAACGCCCTTGTCTTAATAATTATAGGATTATTTCCTCTTTCTGCTTTTGCCCAAAACGATAAAGAAAAAGCTGTGATCGGCAAATTGCTCGACGATTTCAACGTTGCCGCTGCTAATGCCGAATACGAAAAATATTTCAATTTTTATGCCGATGGCGCAATTTTTATCGGCACGGATGCAACGGAAAATTGGGATAAAAAAGCTTTTATGGTCTGGGCAAAACCGTTTTTTGACAAAAAACGAACGTGGAATTTCAAAGCCATCGAACGCCATATTTTCCTTGATAAATCCGGCAAATTCGCGTGGTTTGATGAATTGCTGGATACTCAAATGAAAATTTGTCGTGGTTCGGGAGTGCTTACAAAACACGGAAAAGAGTGGAAATTACAGCAATATGTGCTTTCGATGACGATTCCGAACGACAAAGTTGATGAGGTTGTAAAAATAAAAGCACCGATTGAAGAAGCATTGATGAAGAAACTATCGAATAAATAAATATTCATCCACGAAGGCACACGAAGGAGTCACGAAGGAAGATTCTTTTGTGCTCTAAAATAATGAAAACTTCGTGTAATCTTCGTGAAACTTCGTGGATGATTTTTCTCAATATAATCAACTGCAATTTCATAATATAAGCGTCACGCAGAGAAAATATTTGCCGTAAAGATCAGAAATTTAATTTACCTAATGCAGTCCAAAACTCAAATCAAAACTATTTTTAATTGCACTTTGGAAAGAGCTTTTAAGAGTCCCATGCTCTGCGACATAACTAAAATTCACACAGGTTTTGGATTAATGCCTCGCGTCACACACTGCACCGAAGATTCCGATTGGGGCAAAATCGGTGGTAGCAGAAAGGTTTTTATGAAGAAAAATCTAATGTTCAAAGGCGGAGAAGCAGCATTAGATACGGTTTTAGAAAGAATCGAAAACGAATATTGGAAAATTGAAATTTCTGATTTTAAGTTTTTTGCAATGGGTTTTACAAAATTTCAAGGCGAATGGACGACTAAAGAAATAGATATTGATAGGACGGAAGTTTTGTATGCCTACACTTTATTTTCCAAAAGTCTTTTGGCATATCCGTTTCATTGGTTCATTACTAAAGTATTTTGGAAAATTTATATGAAACACGTTTTAGAGAACGTCAGAAAATTAGCTTATAGCGAAGCCCCTTATTTACACAAATAATCATTATTTTTGTTAAAACCTGAATCAACCGCAATTTCACAACATAAACGGCAAGCAGAGAAAAGATTTGTTTGCCGTCATTTTTTTAGACTCAATTTGAAACTGAGGTTTCAAGGAGAGGCTAAAAATGAAAAGATTATTTTTTGTAGGTTTATTCGTCCTAATTTTACAATTTGGAATATTTGCCCAATCCGGCGAATTTGATTTGGGAATTAAATCGGCAAATTCCGGCGATTTTCAAACGGCTTTGCAGCATTTTCAAAACAGTTTGGATAAAAACATTTCCGTCAAAAAATCGGCTCAGATTCATTACAATCTCGGCGTTTGTTTTTACCAGCTAAAACAAACTAATGCAGCAATTACTGAATTTGAAAAAGCCGTGCAGATTTATCCGAATTATGCCAAAGCGTTTTACGCACTTGGAATGGCAAAAACTGATTTGAGAGATTTTAATCAGGCTGAGAACGCATTTCGCCAATCGTTGAAACTTTCCAACAACGGCGAAGTGTGGTTTGATTTAGCGTTGGTTCTTTTTGAATTGAAAAAATACGATGATTCGGCGCAGAGTTTCCAAAACGCCATTAAATTCGGAAGCGTTGCCGTCGCTGCCAGCCATAATAATTTGGGTGTGGTTTATGCGATGCAAGGAGATTTATACTCAGCTAAAAAAGAACTGGAAATTTCCGAAAAACTAAATTTTGCCGGAGCCGCAAATAATCTCAACATTGTGCGTAACGCTTTGGCAACAAACGATAAAACTTTGGTTGCAAAACTGATCTTGAAGGAGAAATAATGACCAATTTTGAAAAAACTTACCGGAAAATTGTCAAAGCCAGTGCGATTTACGATTGGATCGTAACTGCGCCGTTTGCTTTTCCGTTTTTGGTTAATTATCAAATTTCGACCTTAAACACGCTCCATAATTATTTCGGATTTGGCGGACAAATCCCGAATTTTGAGCCGATGCACTTGTTTTTTATCAACTTGATGGGAAGTGTGGTTTTGGTTTGGTCAACGTTGCGAATTCATAAAAGCGAACCGCTTTTTGGTTTTTATGACGGCATTGCGAGAGTTCTTTTTTCATCGTGGATGATTTTTTATTTGCTCTTTGGAAATGCTACCCATTTGTTAGTTTTTTTTGTAATTCCCGAATCAATTTGGGGAATTGTTCAGCTTTACGGCTTTTGGCTTTATCAAAAACAAAGCCGGAAAATTTAAATAAACTACCGTTTGGTAAATTGAAAATACAACTATTTAGGAGAATATTTAATGAGTGATAAACAACAGGATGTCCTGGCAATCTTAAAACTTTACGAGCTTCGCCGTGATGAAAAAATGCGTGCAGCAAGAAAATGGTTCATCACGGAATTTCGCCCGAACAGTGCAATGGATATTGTCCAATTGCTGGTCAGCGGCGCAGAAGCAAGCGCAAATTTCCGAATGATTACTTCGTATTGGGATATGGCTGCGTCTTTTGTTCTGAACGGCGGAATTGACGAAAAATTATTTCTTGGCGCAAATACCGAACACGTTGCGATTTACTGCAAATTACAGCCTTTTTTGGCGGAATTACGCCAAATTATCAATGAAGATGACTATTTGATCCATCTTGAAAAACTTGTTTCAAAGATTCCGAACGTTGACGAAAGGCTTGAAAAACGCCGCCAACTTTTTGAAAGATGGGCGGAAAGTGAAGGCAAAAGGTAAAACTTTTTCATTTTTCATCGTTTATATTTCACTTTTATATTGGACTTTGACAAGAGGTTTTTCCGTTGTAAAATCCCTCTATGATTCGGAAAAACTTTTTGTCTTTTTTTCTTTTACTTGTCTTTTCAAGTTTGGCAATAGCGCAGGAACCAACGCCTACACCAGCTCCTACGCCTGCGAAAAAAGCCAACCAACGTCCGGCTGAAACAACACCTAAAAATGCTGAACCTTTTGACAATGCCGATGTTAAAACGATGGCGGAAAAATGCGTCACGCTCCAAACCGAAGCTGGAGATATTCAGCTTGAATTTTTCCCCGAAACCGCGCCGGAAACCGTTCGCAATTTCTTAAATCTGGTTGCTATTAAGTTTTACGACACTACGGTTTTCAGCCGCGTGGTTCCTAATTTTGTCGTGCAGGGCGGAAATTTCAGCACTCGTCAGGAAAGAACGATGGAACTTTATGAGCGTTCACAGCGAAGATTAAAAGATGAGCCGAATCAGGTCAAACACGAACGCGGTATTATTTCGATGGCTCGAAGCGATGAACCCGACAGTGCTACAACACATTTTTTTATAATCGTGGCAGATTCCGCGTCTAATCTTGACAGTAAATTCGCCGCTTTTGGTCGCGTTATCAAAGGAATGGAAATCGCTGATGCCATTAACAAAATGCCTGTCGTCAATGAAAAGCCCGAAAAACCTGTTCGATTATTAAAGGCTGTGATCGAGCCGTGTCCCATTAAAACCGAACAATAGCTTAATTTAACGCACAGTCGCAAAATAACATAAGACGCAAAGAAAAATTAGCAAAAACAGAAACTAATAAATTTATTTAAAACCCTTCGCGCCTTTGCATCTTAGCGTCTTTGCGTTAAAAAAATTGTAAATTTATGAAAAACAACAAACCAAATCGTCGAGAATTTTTACAAGCCGGAATTAGCGGCTTAACTGCTTTAAGTTTAATGAATACAACTCAGGCAAGTGAATCTAATTTCGTTGAGCCGCACGCTGAGCTTTTGGAAACAACCATTTTCGATTTGCAGGCAAAAATGAAATCAGGCGAATTGACTGCTAAAAAATTGGTTGAAATGTATTCGGCGCGAATCAAAGAAGTTGATCCGAAAGTAAATTCGGTGTTGGAAATAAATCCTGACGCTTTGGCAATTGCTGAAAAGCTGGACAAAGAACGCAAAAAAGGAAAGATCCGTTCGCAACTGCACGGAATTCCCGTTCTCATCAAAGACAATATTGATACCGCCGACAAGATGAAAACAACCGCCGGAAGCTTGGCTTTGATGGATGCACCAACCCCGAAAGAAGATGCGTTTTTGGTCAAACAGTTACGCGAAGCGGGTGCAGTGATTTTAGGCAAAACAAACTTGAGCGAATGGGCAAATTTCCGTTCGACCAAATCAATCAGCGGCTGGTCGGGACGCGGCGGACAGACCAATAATCCATACGTTCTCGACAAAAATCCGTGCGGTTCAAGTGCGGGAACAGGCGCGGCGATTTCGGCAAATCTGGCAGCAGTCGGAGTCGGCACTGAAACCAACGGCTCGATCATTTGTCCTTCGGTCAGAAACGGGTTGGTCGGCATTAAACCAACTCTCGGTTTAGTTTCCAGAAGCGGGGTTATCCCCATCGCACATACGCAGGACACAGCAGGACCAATGGCGCGAACGGTCACCGATGCCGCAATTTTGCTTGGAGTTTTAGTTGGCGCAGACAAAAACGATCCGATTACCGCCGATAGTAAAAAAGGATTGAAAGATTACACTAAGTTTTTAGATGCCAACGGTTTGAAAGGCGCGAGAATCGGTGTCGCTTGCTCAATGGTTGATGGCGTTGTCCGGTCATCTTTTGATACAACCAGACCGCTTGGCAAATTGACCGAACCTTATTTGCAGCTTTTGAAGGATGCAGGTGCAACTTTGATTGATGTGACTCTGCCAATTACAAATTTGGGCGATAATCAAACGATTGTTCTGCAATACGAATTCAAAACCGATTTGAACAAATATCTGGCAAAACGAAAATCGCAATACAAAACTTTGGCTGATCTCATCAAATTTAACGACGCTAACAAGGACAAAGAATTGCCCAAATTCGGACAGGAAATTTTTATCGCGTCACAGGAAAGAGGCGAATTGACCGATAAAACCTACACGGATGCTTTACAATTAATTAAAAGCACAATGCAAAACGGAATAAATTCGGCGATTGAAAAAAATAATTTGGACGCAATCGTTTCTCCAACCGGCGGAACGTGGGGAATGTCTGCGATTGCCGGTTATCCGCACATCACGATACCAGCCGGATTTATTGACGGAATTCCCGCCGGACTGGCATTTTTTGGCAAAGCCTTTACCGAACCAACTTTAATCAAATTTGCCTACGCATTCGAGCAAAAAACCAAAAAGCGCGAAGCTCCGAAATATTTGCCGACGTTGGGTTAGTCTCAAGTCTCAAGTCCCAAAAGTCCCAAGTCTCAAGTTTGTGTATTTTGGCTTGAGACCTGAGACTTGAGACTTGAGACTCAAAAACAATGACCGTTTTAGATTACATCGAAGAAACCAACCCGCCCGAAGTTCGGCAATTGCTTGTTACCGCACATCATTTTTTACAGGAAACTCTGCCACCTTTTGCGACTTGTGCGATCAAATGGAAAATTCCTTTTTACAAACTGCATCGAAATTTTTGTTACCTTAATCGTCACAAGGATCATTTTACGCTTGGATTTCCGCACGGTTACAAACTCGCGTTGCGTCCAAAAATCTTATTGGGCGAGAATGAAAATTTGAAACAGGTTCGTTATCTCGAAATTCGTTCCATTGAAGATTTATATTCGGAAACTGTTGCGGAAATTTTACAGGAAGCAATTCTGCTCGACGAAACTTTGGCAAAAAACAAGCCGAAACGAAAAGCTAAATGGTCCCGCCGATAAAATCATTTGCCTGAATGGAAAAAGTGTTGGAAAATAGCTTTGATTTTTACTCCTAGCTACTTTACCAAAAAGAAATGGACATTTTATTAAACGAAGTCGAAGCACGCATTGTCGGTTGCCTGATCGAAAAAGAAGCAACTACTCCCGAATATTATCCGTTGACGCTAAACGCTTTAGTCGCCGCCTGCAACCAAAAATCAAATCGTTTTCCGGTAGTCGAATACGATGAAAAAACGGTTTCAAACGCCCTCGAAGATTTGCGCGAGAAAAATATCGTTTACGTTTTTTACGGCAGCACCAGCCGCGTTCCCAAATACAAACACATCTTGCCCAAACTGCTCGAAATTGACCGTCACGAAGTCGCAATTTTATGCGTTTTGATGCTGCGCGGATTTCAAACCATTGGCGAGATAAAAGAAAGAACTGCAAGGATTTACGAGTTTGAAAGTTTAAACGAGGTTCATCAGGCTTTGGATGAATTGAGAAAACGTGAAGAGCCTCTAATTATCGAATTACCCAAACAACCAGGTCAAAAAGAAGCCCGTTACGCCCATCTTTTGTCAGGCGAAATTTCGGCGGAAGCGATGGCAGCTACACCTTCTACACCAACTCAAGCCAGACAAGATCAAATTGCCAAACTGGAAGCGGAAATTGAAGAATTGAAAACCAATTACGCCGCTTTACGCGCTGAATTTGAAGAATTTAAGAAACAATTTGAATAAATCTATGAAAATTATTTTAGCTTTTTTAATCGGAATAATTGCCTTTTCATTTAATGCTTTAGGTCAAACCGCAACCAAAGAAAAACCATCTAAAGACTATGATGCCAAGTTAGCCAAAAAACTTGGCGCAGACGATTTGGGAATGAAAGCCTACGTTTTTGCAATGCTTAAACGCGGAAAGATCAAATTTGATGATGCCCAACGTCAGGAATTAATAAACGGGCATATGAAAAACATCGGGCGTTTGGCTGACGAAGGAAAACTGGTTTTGGCAGGACCGTTTATGGACGATCAGGATTGGCGCGGGATTTACATTTTCGATGTCAAAACCGTCGAAGAAGCGCAAAAATTGGTCGAAACCGATCCTGCTATCAAAGCCGGAGTTTTTGAAGTCGAGCTTCATCCGTGGTATGGCTCGGCAACTTTGATTGAAATTCCCAAAATGCACAAAAAAATCCAAAAGAAAACTTTTTAGAAAATGAAAAAATTGCTGTTATTTCTATCTTTCGCCTTTTTCACTTTTCAAATTTCGGCACAAACCGTTGTTACCGACACCAAAATCATTGATTCTGCCGGATTAAAGCAGTTAGTTTCGGATAATAAAGGAAAGCCTGTTCTGCTCAATTTTTGGGCAACGTGGTGCGGTCCGTGTCACGCCGAATTCCCCGAACTCGTCAAAATTGATGCCGATTACCGCAAAAAAGGTCTGGTTTTTAATGTCGTTTCGGTTGATAACGCCGGATTGGTTCAAACGGGCGTGCCTGAATTTTTGCAGGAATACAAATCAACGATGCCCTCATTTTTGCTTGATTCGCTAAATCGTCGGGAAACTGCCAAAGCCGTTCGCCAGCTTTACCCAAAATTTATTGACGTTTATCCGCTGACTTTGCTGTTTGATAAAAACGGAAGATTGGTTTTTCAAAAAGTCGGCAGAGTCAATACAAAAATGCTTCGGGTTGAGATTGATAAAGTTGTGAGAAAATGACAACCCTAATTTTACCTCCAAGATACAGCGAGGATTCGATTGCCTTATATCAAGCCGCATCAATCGAAAATTGGCAAGTAGAAAGACTACAAGGCTGGCGAATCCCTGAAAACTTCGATATAACGCGAGATTTTGCGATCTATGGCGAATCGCTTTTTGGTGCGGTAGTTTCCGAACAACTTAATTTACGATTGATCGAGCCGCAATTTGATTGGCTTGATAAACTGCCGCAAAAATTCAAACTTCGTAAAATCCAATGCGTTACTTTTTCACAGGCGAAGGAATTTGACCAAACCGCATTTTTCAAACCCGCTGACGATAAATGCTTTCCTGCCAAAATTTACCAAAGCGGAAAAGATCTAAGCGAATACTCTTCTTTATCGGAAAACACCCCTGTCATTATTTCCGAAGCAGTTAAATGGAATGCAGAATTCCGCTTTTTTATCGCCAATGGTGAAATTCAGACTTTTTCGCCTTATTCGAGAAATGGTGAGTTAATCAAAAACGAAAATAATGAATGGCTTGCAACCGATGCCGAAAACCAACACGCTTTTGATTTTTGCCAAAAATTGTTAGATGAATGCCCCGAACTCATTCCTCCTGCTGTAGTTATTGACATTGGCGAAATTATTGGCAAAGGTTGGGCAGTTGTCGAAGCCAATCCATGTTGGGCTTCGGGAATTTATGGATGTAATCCGGCAAAAGTTTTGAAAACAATCAAAAGAGCCTGCCTAAAAGTTGGCGAAGTCTCGGAAATTGACACAAAATGGATAATTGAAAGAAAAGATTAAGTCTTTTTAATTTAAGATATGTGTTTAGACGAAAATATAATTGCTTTAATTCTAATTGTTTATGTCGTATTTCCCCTAATTTTAATCCCAGGAATAATTTTTGTTATCACTCAAATAATCAGCAAAAATGACAAATTAAAATAATTAATTCGAGCAAAACTGTGCAATAATTCTTTAGAACCAAGGTAAAAATTAAATATCACGGAGGAATTATGAATCAACTCCCGCAGGTTTGGGATGTTCCGCTTACCGATTACTTGCTCTTCTATTTCATTTTTGGCATTGTTGGTTTCGGAGTTTGTTTTGCTCACCGTTTTTTCATTGCATCAATAGTTCCGCTTCTTCTGTGGTTTTGTATTGCAGATATACGCTCTTTCTTACATCAGGATTTAGGTTCCAACAAACTCGGTCCTGATGGTATTTACATATTTATAGTTGCCGTTTCGATGATATTTGCCGGTGTCTTAGCAGGCTATGGCGCATATTTGAATTGGCGAAAAAACAAATTTAGATTTTACGATGATTGATTTAAGAAGTGATACAGTGACGCGTCCTACGGCTGCAATGCGAAGGGCAATGGCAGAGGCAGAAGTCGGCGATGACGTTTACGGCGAAGACCCGACCGTTAATCTTTTACAGGAAAAAGCCGCTGAGCTTTTCGGCAAAGAAGCCGCTTTGTTTGTTCCAACGGGCTCAATGGGCAATCAAATTGCGGTAAAACTGCACACCAAACAAGGCGATGAAGTCATTATCGAAGAACGCGGTCACATTTTTAACTATGAAATGGGAACACCGGCAGTTGTTTCGGGGGTGATGATTCGTCCGGTTCGCGCGGCTAATGAAAACGGGCTGCTGACCTGGGCAGAGATCGAATCAGCAATTCACATCAATCAGCCTTATTATGCCTGTCCGACAGGTTTGATTTGTTTAGAAAATACACATAATTTCGGTGGCGGAAGCGTGATGAGTGCAAACGAAACCAGCGAGATTTGTCAAAAAGCCCACGCTTTGAATTTGCCCGTGCATCTGGACGGGGCGCGGATTTTTAATTCGGCGGTCGCCCAATTTGAAACGGTCGCTAATTTAACTAAAGACGTTGATTCGGTGCAATTCTGTCTTTCCAAAGGATTAGGCGCACCTGTCGGTTCAATGCTGTTAGGCAAAAAAGATTTTATCGCCGAAGCCCGCAGTTGGCGCAAAAGATTTGGCGGCGGAATGCGTCAAGTCGGAATTTTAGCGGCGGCAGGAATAATTGCGCTCGAAGAATCACCGAAAGTTTTACATCTCGACCACGAAAACGCCAAACGTCTGGCGGAAGGCGCGGCAAACATCAAAGGAATCAAAATTGATGCCGAAAAAGTGCAGACCAATATCGTTATTTTTGACGTTTCGGAAACCGGAAAAACTTCGGCAGAAATTTGCAGCAGGTTGAAAGAAAGTGGAATTTTGGCAATCCCATTCGGCAAAGCAATTCGGATGGTAACTCATTACGATGTGAGCCGTGACGATATTGAAAAGACTTTGGGGGAGTTGCAAAAGATTTTAGAAACTTAAAAAAACAAATTCAATCCTTAATCAGAAAACTTGAAAAAATCCCGAAATTGAATTACTTTTCAGAAACCGAATAAATGTGGTTTCTGACAGTTCAAACTGTGCCCAAGAATGATTCGCCTCAAGCTAATAATTTTAGCAGTGCGACGGTGCATTGTTGGGTAAATTTTCCTGATCTGGAGGCAGCTATCCAACTCGTTAATTTTTATCTCGACCGCAAAGGATGGTTTGTTGTTACCGTCGAATTTTCTCATCGGGTTAATCCGCAGAATTATGACAAAGACGATGAGGGTTATCAATATGCGCTTGAGGCAGAAAAGAACGGCTCAAGTTTTCTATTTCAAACAAATTTGGCACAATAATGGACGATGATTATTGCGATTGACGGACCTTCCGGCGCGGGCAAATCAACGCTCGGCAAAATGTTGGCAAAAAAACTCGGACTTCTTTATCTCGATACCGGCGCGATGTATCGGGCAGTTGCTTTTGCGATTTTGGAAAAAGGGTTAGACATAAAAGATCACGAAGCAATTATAAAAACGGCTTCCGAATCGGAAATAGAGCTATCGGGAGAACCTGAAAGTCTTCATATTTTCCTGAACGGACGCGATATTTCGGGCGAAATCCGCACCAATGAAGTCGGACAAACGGCTTCGATTGTTTCAACTATTTCCGAAGTTCGACGAATTTTAGTCAAACGGCAGCAGGAGCTTGGGCAAAGAGGCGCAGGTTGCGTTTTGGATGGACGCGACATCGGAACAGTGGTTTTTCCAAACGCCGATATTAAATTTTATCTGGATGCCAAAGCGGAAGCACGCGCCCGCCGACGCTACGAAGAAGATCTGCAGCGAGGTCTGGATGTCACTTACGAAAAAACTTTAGAAGAAATAAATTTGCGTGATAAGCGGGACAAAACCCGCGCCGATTCCCCGCTTTCGGTTGCCTCTGACGCAATTTTAGTTGATACGAGTGAATTAAATACTGCCGAAGTTTTTGCCAAAATGTTGGAGATTGTTGAAGGAAAAAAGTCGTTGATCGCAACCTGAACTTACTTGAATATGAATAATTTACCGAAAATCTTTTTGTTAGTTTTTTGCGTCCTTTTGTCAGTTTTTACATCCTATTCCCAAAATTCCAATCAGCAATGGCAATTTGCGGTTTCGGGAGATTCGCGTAATTGCGGTGATGTCGTGATGCCGACCATCGCCAAAGATATTTCAACTAATAACGGACAATTCTACTGGCATCTCGGCGATTTGCGATGGATTTCAGATTTTGACGAAGACATCAAACAACGCACCGGAGCCAGACCTATTTCAATTGCCACCTATGAAAATACAGTCTGGCAGGATTTCATCGAAAATCAGATCAATGCTTTCAAAGTTCCTTTTATTTTAGGCATCGGCAATCACGAAACGGCTTCGCCGAAAACCCGGAATGATTTTTTGATTCAATTTGCCGATTGGATTAATTCTCCGCTGATTCAAAGCCAGCGATTAAAAGACGATCCGAACGACCACAAAATAAAAACCTATTTTCACTGGCAGCAGGGCGGAATTGATTTTATTTATCTGGATAACTCGACGACTGACCAATTTGACGCAGCACAAATGGGTTGGTTCTACAAAGTTGTCAACAAAGCAGACGCCGATCCAAATATCAAAACTATTGTGGTCGGAATGCACGAAGCCTTGCCTGACAGTATTTCCGCCGATCACAGTATGAGCGACTATCCGGCAGGAGTTCAAAGCGGACGCGCAGTCTATTCAAGGCTCTTAAAATCACAAAATGATGCTCACAAATTAGTTTATGTTTTAGCCAGCCATTCGCATTTTTTTATGGATGGAATTTTTAACACCGATTATTGGAAAAACAATGGCGGAGTGCTTCCGGGTTGGATCGTCGGAACATCAGGCGCAGTTCGGTATAAATTACCGGCTAACGCTGAAACTTTGGCAAAAGCCGCTAAAACTAATGTTTACGGATATTTGATGGCAACCGTCAATCCTGCTGGTTCGCCCGAAGGAACTATTCAGTTTAATTTCCACGAATTAAAAGAAGCTGATGTTCCAACCGATGTGCAAACAAAATTCGGAACGGATCTGGTGCATTGGTGTTTTGAAAAGAATTCCCAAGTTCCAATTACGCCGATGGAATAAAACTTTAACCGCTATTTGACTTAAATCTTTTCAATCGCTAAGATTTTTATTCGTTCTTTGATATGCTCCCGTAGCTCAGTTGGATAGAGCAACAGCCTTCAAATAGGAGCCTGTGTAGGGAATCAGTAACTTACATAGTGGAGAGTGCTATATCGGTGAAACTCTAAGGGGATAAAAAAATTCCTATGACAATACCGAGGAAACCTTGTAATTGCTTATATTTACGGTAAAATGCGTATATGAAAACTCATCATACCAAAAGTAAAGGCGATTTAGGGGTTGCTAAGGCTTACTGTGATTTAGTTGAAAAAGGATATTTAGTTTTGTTTCCTTCAACTGAACACGCTCCCTTTGACCTTGTAGCTTATGATGGTGCAAACTTCATAAGAATTCAAGTCAAATTTAGACGTGCCGTAAATGGTTCAGTTCAAATCAGATTAGAAAACTGGTGGGCAGACCGTAACGGTTCACACGGAAAGCCAATTGATAAAAGTCAAGTTGATGTTTTTTGTGTTTATTGTCCTGACTCTGATAAGTGTTATTACTTTAAACCAAAAATTGCCCAAACTTACTTTTCAATTAGACTAGAAACACCTAAAAATAATCAATCGAAAAACATAAATTTCGCTGAAAATTTTACTGGGGTTCCGTAGAGACTACACGCACTCAGACTGAAATGTCTAAGATATAGTCCAGACTTTCAACTTATTCTTTTTCAAAAGATAAGGCTTGGGAAACCAAGTGAGGTAAGCTAAGCTGTGGGTCGCACGTTCAAGTCGTGCCGGGGGTATTTAAACAGTGAAAAGTTAGAAGTGAAAAATTAAAACTTTTAATTTTGTTTGTAATTTTTCGTTTTTCGCTATACAATTTTCACTGACAAATGGCGGCTATAGTTCAGCGGTTAGAGCGCTTGATTGTGGTTCAAGATGTCGAGGGTTCGAATCCCTCTAGCCGCCTTATTAATTTTAGAAAAGGTTGAAAATTATTATAGTTTTCAGCCTTTTTTGTTTATCTTCACTGTTTGTAGTAATTTATTCTTTTGAGTAAATGAAAAATATTGTCGAAACAGTTCTCAAAGAATTTCCGAAACGTAAAGTCGTTATTTTAGGAGATTTGGTGGCTGACCAATTCCTGCGCGGGACGATTGCGCGTGTCTCGCGAGAGGCTCCGGTTTTTATTTTGAGCCACGATGATACCGAAACTTTGGGCGGCGGCGCGGCAAACGCAGCGGTCAATGTGGCAAGTTTAGGCGGAAATGCAGTGGCAGTCGGATTGATCGGCAAAGACCAAAACGGCGATGCGCTTTTGAAAGAATTACAAAAATCCAAAGTCAATTGCGATTTTGTCGTCAGACCGGAAAACTTTCAAACTATTACCAAAGTCAGAGTTTTAGCCGGACATCATTATGCACTGCGTCAACAAGTCATTCGGATTGATTACGAAAACAAAACCGTAGTTGATACGGAAACTCGTCAAACTTTGCAGCAAAATTTAGTTTCAGCCTGTGAAAATGCAGATGCCATTATTATTTCCGATTACAGTTTTAATCCTGATTTAGGAGTGGTAAATGATGAAATTGCACAACTTGCAATAAAAATTGCGAACGAAAAGAAAATTCCGGTGGTGCTGGATTCGCGTTTTCGTCTGCAAAATTATCACGGTGTAACTTCCGCAACTCCGAATCAAGATGAAGTTGAACAGATTTTGGGCAAAAATTTTACCGAATCGGATTGTTTGAAATTAGTTGAAAAACTTGGGCTGCAATCGCTTTTGGTGACGCGCGGAAACAAAGGAATGCTGCTGATCGAAAAAGACAAAGTGCCTTTGATAATCGAGGCAGTCGGTTCAAAAGAACCGGTTGATGTGACCGGCGCAGGCGATACTGTGATTGCAACTTATGCTTTGAGTTTGGCTTCGGGAATGAGCTTTGCCGAAAGCGCAGCCATCGCCAATCATTCCGGCGGGATTGTCGTAATGAAAAAACGAACCGCAACCGTCAGTGTCGAAGAATTATTGGAATCAATCCGCAAACATACAGAAAACGAAGCAGAAGCTAAAGCCTAAGATCATCAAAGAAATTGACTTTTGAAATCAGACCTTTTACTAAATGAACATTTTAGAACGTCACGAAATTATTGACCGAATTGCAGCCGAGCGAAAAAACGGTGCAAAAATCGTGCTGGCGAATGGTTGTTTTGACCTTTTTCACGTTGGACATATTCGTTATTTGGCTGGTGCAAAGGCTCTCGGAGATATTCTGATTGTCGGTATAAATTCTGATGAACAAGTCCGAAAATTAAAGGGCGAAAAACGTCCGTTTATGCCGGAAAATGAACGCGCGGAAATCATTTCGGCTCTTAGGTTTGTAGATTACGTCACGATTTTTCCCGAACCGACTGTAACCGAATTGCTTCGCGCTATCCGTCCCGATTTTCACGCCAAAGGCACAGACTACACGCCCGAAACCGTCCCCGAACGCGAAATTGTCAAAGAATTCGGCGGACAAGTCGCGATTGTCGGGGACCCCAAAGACCATTCATCAACACAACTCATTGAGTCATTAAATCATTGATTCATTTATTCAATCCATCAATGTTAAAATGATTAAATATGTATAAATCCCGCACCAAAACCGATTTAATGATAGAAGTTTGGGAAGTATTGGACTGCGAATCGGTCGGTGCGAAAGAGATTATTGCGATTGAAAATGCAGTGCGGGGAAAATTTGGAGCAAACGCGGTTGATTCTCCGATGAAGATTGCGCGTTTGTTGGCGGATGAAGGCGCAGAATTGCGCCATTCTGAAATAATGAAACTCGATGTCGAACGCCGCCAGGAATCGCCGTATGATGCAATGTTCCGCAATATTTTGAAATTTTCTGATTTCAAACAAGCTTTGGTTTCAATTCGTCAACTTGATAATTTGCGCCGAAAATTTCAAACCGAAAATGATAAAGACGGATTGCGTTTAGTGCGCGAAACCGGAATCAAAGGTAAAAATCGTGCCTTGATGATTTCCAAAAATGAGAAAGTTGATGAACAGAAACGCATTGAGAAAGCTGAAATAGCCGAATGGTTCCAGCTTTGGCTGCAATCGCCCGAAATTTTTGAAAACTGGATCCAATTACGAATGAATTCCAAAGATTTTCAAGAAAAATTTGCTAATCAAATCTGATTTTTATGCGACGATTTTACGCTCCGCCCGAAAATTTCAGCAAACAAAATATTGTGCTAAGTCTTGAAGAAACAAGACATTTGCGCGATGTTCTGCGTTTGCGCGCTGGTGAAATCATTCAGGTTTTTGACGGCAACGGCAAGGAGTTTTCCTGCGAGATTGAAACGATTGGAAAGAAAGAAACGGTTTTGAAAATAATTGAAGAAATTGCCCCGTCTGCGCCTGAATCCTCATTAAATTTAACTCTCGCAATTGCGCTTCTAAAAGGTGAAAAATTTGATTTGGTCATTCAAAAAGCCGTTGAACTCGGCGTTTCAAAAATCGTTCCGCTCATCACCAAACGAACCGATGTCAAACTCAAGGATTCCGACAAAAAAATCGAGCGTTGGCAGCGCATAATTTTAGAAAGCTCCAAGCAATGCGGACGCGCAAAACTGATGGAAATTACTCAGCCGATTAATTTTGCAGAATTTATTAAATTATCGGAAGGCACAAAGATTTTATTTGCAGAACGAAACGGAAAAGATCTTACGGATTTTTTGTTCAGTGAAAAAATAGTTGGAATTGTTGGTTCGGAAGGCGGTTGGGAAGATTCAGAGCTTGATTTGGCGAGAGAAAACGGCGTTCAAATCGTAACTTTGGGCGGAAGAATTTTGAGAGCAGAAACGGCTGGCATCGTCATTCCTGCTCTCTTGCAAAATCATTTCGGAGATTTGAAGTAATTACTCGTTAGTTTTGTCGTCAATTTTCAATTTCTTCGGGCGATAATATGCGTCGCCGCGAGAGGTCATTTCAGCTTTTGTGCCGAGCGTTTCGATAATTGACCCCAACAATTCGGAAGATTCAAGTTTGAAACTGGTTGTTCCTTTAACATCCATATCAGCGTCATCAAAATTCACCACCATATAGCGCATTTTCTTCTTCATAAATTGTCCGGCAAGTCCGACATACGGAACATACTGCACGATTTTTCCGGTGGTTGACTGAACCGATTCTGTATTTGGGTAAATGACGATCAGCGCATCGTATGGAATTCCAAATTTTTCCTTATTGTTTTTGTCAAAGAAAACTACCCGCAGATTCGCATCGTCAAATTTGAGCGTTCCTTCTTCCTTTTGACTAAAACCGAACATTCCGCCTTCATATTTAACCTTAAAAGACTGCGGTGCAATTGATGCCGGTGATGACTTTTCAACTTTCTTTTCCACTATTCGCGGTTGAGCGGAAACCAAAAACGTCATACACAATATTGCAATGATCAGCAATCCAAACTTTTTCATAAAATTTTCTCCTAATCTTTAGACGCAGGGGACAAAATTTAGACGATTTTTTTCTAAAATTTTAATATCCAAAACTATAGACGCATTCCGCCGACAGTTCGTTGCCAAGCCAGCGCGTGTTTTAGCACATTAAGCCGATTTTTGTCTTCGTCAGAAGCATTTTCGCAAAGCTGCTCAACAATTGCTTCGATCAGTGAAACGGCAAAAAGTCCCGCGTGTGCAATAATTTGCGAATAATAATGAATTTGCAGACTTCCCTTTTTGTCCGTATGAAATTTAACAACTTCCTCGTGTGGCATTTGCACAACGTCTTGTCCGGCAGGAACAATTCGACGCGGAACGCCCTGCAAAATCTTTCCGTTTTCACGCGAACCAAGCAGCAAAATTCCAACTAGAACGCCTTGTTCATTCAGATAATCAGGGCTAAATCCTCGCAATTCGGGTTTTGGAGAAAGGCGCGGACCAAAATTTGAGTATTCGGGATTTACTAAAATCGAGTTGTAAATTACACCAACAATTTCCTGATCTTCCGTCACCGGCAAAGAGACAAATTGGGCAAAACCGTAATCTTCTGCCTTTGGCGGCTCAGCAACATCCAACGAATCAATAATTCGCCCAATGTAATCAAGATGAGAATTTGATTTGACGATTTTTGCAATTTTCATAGCATTTTTGCCACAGAGAACACAGAATTCACAGAGAGTATTCCTTTAATTTTGCCTTTTTACTTTTGAAACCCGTTCCCTAAAGTTGGAATTATGTAAAGCAGCCACCACAAAAATAATTGAATGGCCAAAACAACAAAACTCAATGAAATACTGGTCATGGAAAGTTTTCGACCGCCAATCCACGGTTTTTGGAACGAAACAAGAACGCCAAATGAGCCAACCGCAATTGCCAAAGGAATAAAAATAATTCCGATGTATGGAATGAATGAATAAACAAGGCACGCCCAAGCCGTTTGAGCAACTCCGTTTTCGTTTATTTCAAATAGGTTCTCCGGCGATGAGAATTGTTTTTTCTCAAACACAATCGCTTTCCCGTGCAGACGATTGGCGGCACGTAAAGTGTCTAAAGGCTGATAATCTTCCGACAAAAATTTTCCGCAAACCCGGCAATATTTTGATGTTTCGCGCCCAAATTCCGCACCGCAGGCGGAACACCGATTTTGGATTGCGGATTGCGGATTGCGGATTTGTGAATCAGATTTCATTTTGCCTTTTTACTTTTTACTTTTACCTTCTTCTTCCCTTGCTGGCGGCTTTTCTTGAAACTGTAAAGTTAAGATTATTCTCTTTGGCAAAGTCTTGTAAAGCCCGGTAAAACATTTCGCGGTCCTGAGTGGTGATAACTGCCGTTTGATCCGCTGTTTCGAGCGCGTAGGGATAGCCTAAACCAATGATGCACTCGGCACGAATTACATTTAAAACCTCTTCCAACAAACCTTTTTCAAAAATCCAACTCGGAATATCCAATCTGGCAGGCGTGGCATTACTCGTGGTTTGCAAATAAACAAAGCCGATCGTATCGCCAAAAAACTCGATCAAGCCCTTGCGTTTGGCATAACAAAAACAAGTTCGGTCGCCCCAAAACTGTAAAACCCTTGGAAACAAAATATCGGCATCGTAAAGTAAATCGGCGTTTGCTTTTTCAGAGTCGAATTCGTCTAAAAAAGTAAGCAGATCACGGGAAAAACTTCGCGCAACATATCCAACCAAAGGAACTTGGGTTTGTGCGGAAAGTAAAATCAGATTCTGCATTTCGCCGATGTATTTGCTCTGAGAATCGGAAGAAAGCGGAAAAGGAACCAGCAAAGTATTGTCGTAAAAAGCCAATGGCATTCGTTCACCGCGTTCACGCCAACCACTTTTCTTTTCCAGAAATTCGCGCACCTTGCGAACTTCTTCGTGAATCCGGCGTTCACTAACACGGGTTTCTGCCGGAGTCGGCATCAAATCGCTAGGCGAAAGAATAAAGAATTCAGCATTTTTTTCGTAACGAACGGATTCGGAATGAGGATTTTCAAACCAACCGACTTGAACTGCCGCCACGGTCATCGAAACATCACGGGTTGGCGGAATTTGGCTGCCGTCAACCGCAAAAGTTGTGCGGTTCTGCAAAATTTCAAACGCCCATTTGCGCGATTCTTCGTGATTACTCCAGCTTTGGGTAAAGCTTATAGAAAAAGATTTATGTTTTGACAGCTCAGCCGAGGGCATTGCACCTGTTTCTTCTTTGAATTGAAAACGATTTTGCAAATCTTCGACCGGGGTTTGTTCCAGTTTCTTGATTTTCGAGAGATAGACTTCTAAAGAATCCCGTTGCTGCTCGGAAAATTCAGTAAAATCTATTTGTTTTTCTGCCAACTGATTGGCAAGAAGTTCCCGAAAAATCATACTTTAGCAAAAGTTAAACCTGATTGCCCCTGATATTTTCCGCCCCTGTCCTGATAAGAAACTGCACAATCTTCGTTTGATTCAAAGAAAAGAATTTGTCCGATTCCTTCGTTGACGTAAACCCGAAGAGGTAAATTGGCAAGGTTTGAAATTTCAACCACTAAACGCCCCGTCCATCCTGCTTCTAATGGAGTCGTATTCACCAGCAAGCCCGCGCGTGCATAAGTTGATTTGCCTAAGGCTACTCCGGTGACATTACGCGGCATTTTGAAAGTTTCAACTGTCACCCCCAGACCATAGGCAAGAGGCGGGAGCAAATAATACCGCGAACCATCGTCGGATTCCCGCAATGGCGGCTCTGACAAAGAATTTTGGTCAAAGCGTTTAGGATCAATTTCGTAGTGATGAACCGGCGTAAAAACGCGAAATCCGTCATCAGCCAGCCGCATATCATAGCCATAACTGGAACAACCTGCCGAGATAATTTTTCTGCCTTCAACTTCGCGCACGAGTTCGGGCAGGAAAGGTGAAATCATTTGATGCTCTTCAGCCATCCGACGTAACCAAAGGTCTGATTTTATTGACATAAGTATTCAAGTAAAAAAAGAAAAGTGATAAGGAAATTTAACCTATCACTTTCTAAATTACAAATCGAATTTTGACCTTTGACTTTTGACTTTCGACTTTTTACCAATTACTCATTTTTAGAGTCCCGTCCCCGACTGTAAAAGAGAGTAATGCGCCACCGCTTCCGGCTTTTGCCATCATCGAAGTTTCACTGAATTTACTGCTGTCACGAGGTTTTAAGGCAGAAATTGAATTTTCTATTTTTCCCGTTCGCAGAATTGAAGCATCTATTTCGGCATTCATATTAGTTGGGAATTGGACATTGAGCGTCCCGCTGGCAAGCTGAACCGAGGCTTCTCTGCCGCGCCAACTGCGATTATTGATCTTGACATTCACATTTCCTTTGCCAATGGTCGCATTTATCATTCCGCCGGTCAGATTGAGCGAAGCATTGCCTTCATACGCTTTTATTAACATTGCGCCCTCTACTCTGGACAAAGTTAAATCTCCGGTTCCGCTGTTAATATCCAAATCACAATAAACCGGAACTTTGATCTTATAGTCAATTTTCAAAGGGCTGTTGAGCAATCTTTTCGGGAAATTTTTGGTTGCCCGTTTCATATACTCTTTATCATAAGTTCCAACGCTCATAATGCGAATATGACCAAATTGCGGATCAATAACAAATCCGCTGACCTTTGCAATTTCGGCTAAATCGGCTTCATTAGCGGCTTGCATCTCGATTTCGGCAGAAACTTCGATTTCATTTTTGTTCCATCCTTCAATCGTTATCGAACCGTTCGGTGCGCCCGTGATGGATAAAGTTCCGCCCGCACCAAAGGCAACAGTTTCGTTTTTATAAGTTGTGCGTTTGATGTTCTGAGCAAATGAAAGACTGGCTAAAGCGAGAAAAACGGCGAATAGAACTATTATTTTTTTGTGCATTATTTTGAATCGGGGAAAGTGTTTGAAATGTAAAAGGCAGGAGTGCCAAATTGATTATAGCAGTTTTTGAGGAATGTCCACCAAATTTTTAGCGGGCAATAAATGAGATACTTCCGCGCTGATTAATAATATTCATAGTTGCACTGCCTTCACCGAATCTTCCAACCACACGCCGACCATCGCCAACTCTATTCAAATTTGCTCCGCCGAATTGTCCAAGCGTGATATTTCGGGTTGACGGAGCTGTTGCAGTGAAACTAAAAGATGAATTAAGCGGAATCCGCAAATTGATATTTCCGCGTGTTGAACTAAAACGGTAAGTTCCTTCGTTTCGCAGTTCGCCGTCAAAAAATATGTCGCCGATGCCGTTTTCCGCTGAAACCATGCTCGCTTCGATATTGGTTAAGGTAATGTCGCCCTCGGTTGAAATATGCGCCCGCACCAATCCGCCGCTGATATTATTGATTTTCAGGTTTCCGATCATCGTTTCAATATCAACCGAAGAAGTATATGGAACTCTGATGGTAAAATTCACTTCGCCGACATCATCTCTGCCCTGATTATCTTTTTTGACATCAATAACGATTTTTCCGCTTAAATTTTGCGGGACAATATTTGCCGCCGGAGCTTCCAAATATGCACTGATCCGCACTTCGTCTTTGTTCCAGCCTTCGACAGTGACAGTTCCGGCGCGATTGGTCAGTTGAAGTCTGACATTCTTGGTTGCCGGATACGACTTATTAAAGTTTTTCTGGGCAAAAACTTCGGTTGCGGCACATGCAAAGAAAAAAACTACGCTCAGACAAAGAATCGTAGTTTTTTTGAGTAATGCGTCCATTTTGAATTTTTTCGGGGAAAAACTCATCTCAAAAACTAACTTACAAATCAGAAAATTCACGCAGCAAATTCATCTTTTCGTTCAAAGCCGAATCAAGCATTTCGCTCGAAAGATCGTCTTGCGGATTTTGCTGCAAAATTTCGGTGTATTCATTGACGACCTGATCAATTTCATTCAAATTACGGTCAAAAGCCTCCCGCAAATTGCGATTCCATTGAGTGCGTCGTGCTTCTACCCGCTTGTTCCAATATTCGATTGCGGCTTGCTGCTCGTGAATCCGTCGCTCACGCGCTTGTTTTGGCGTATCGGCTAAACCAACTTTGCTCAAAACTTTTTCAAAAAGCGTTTGCGACTGATTTGAACCGTCTGAAATATCACCCGGCTCAGTTGCATTCTTAATTCCAATAAAGGTCAAAAGTGAACTGATAATTGCAATTCCAACAATTGCCGTAGCAATCTGTGAAAATGAAAAAGACCAGATTCGATTTTTCTTTTTAATGACTTCCTGTTCTTTTTCTTTGACAATTTCGGGTTTGATCTCAGTTTCGATGATATTGTTGATGCGGCACCACATTGCTTGTGCATTAGGCGGCATAGTATCTTCGGTCACGCCTTTTTTGTCGCACATTAACAGAATACCCGCAAAATCTTCGTGAAGCTCGGCACATTCAGCACAAAGACTCAGATGCGTTTCAAGCTCTGACGCGACTTTTTCTTGAAGTTCACCGTCAATAAACTCACTGAGTAATTCCTGACATTGCTCGCAGTTCATCCTTATTCACCCAAAATACAGCTTTAAAAAAGTAGAAAACCCTTTTTCGTTAAAGATTGCCTCAATCGGAGACTCGTAAATTATGATTGTATAATTTTGTTTTAAGTTGCCTTGTGGATAATATTTTTTTGCCAATACTACCCTTTCCGCCTGTGTTTTACGCTACGCTTTTTTGCTCGATCAGCAATTTTCTCAGTTTCAGACGTGCTTTATGAAGTTGCGATTTTGATGTCCCGACCGAAAGATTCAGCATCCGTGCAATTTCTTCGTGTTCAAATCCTTCGACATCATGCAGCATAAAGACGGTTCTGTATCCGTTTGGAAGCTGCGCTACGGCTTTATCCAGAGCAAGCCGGTCAATGATCGGCATTTTATTTTGGTCTTCCGTTCCACGCACGATCTGTTCCGGCATTTCGCCGTCTTCGGTAGTTTTTTCGTTTTGCACTCCGCGTTTTCTAAAGTGCATCAAAACCTGATTAACGGTCATCCGGTGCAGCCAGGTCGAAAATGCCGAATCTCCGCGAAATGAACCGATCTTGCGGAAAAGTTGAATAAAAACTTCTTGCGTTAAATCTTCGGCTTCGGTTCCGCTTTGCGTCATTCGCAAACAGAGACTATAAGTCCGGCGGTGATAACGATTATAGATCAACTCAAAAGCAGCGACATTTCCGGCAGCGGCTTTACGGGCTAAATCAATATCGGATTCATCTGCCTGGGCGGTTTCGGTCTGAGTCGGCGACACAAAAACAGGCGCAACAGTGCTTTGCTCAAATTGAAAAGCGACATCATCTGCAGTTATAGCTGACGAGGTAATATCCATATTTGCTCCTAAAATGCTGTCTGGATGTAAAAATTGCTCTGTGTCTATGATGTTGCACCTCCCAAAATTGGTTGCTTGACGCAATGGAAAATATTTTAGCCTTAAAAGTTCGATTTAGTAAACAAAAATTCTGCATTTAAAGCAAACATCTGTTTCTATTTACAAAAAATTACAGAATATCAGAAAATTATTCCACACTTGGCTCAATGATTTTTGATTTTTAATCTTTGATTTTTGGCTCTCTTTTTTACTTTTTACTTTTTACTTTTGCCTTGTTTCTATTACTTTAGAAACAGTCGCCCCCATTCCGACTGCGCTGCTAATTGTTGGGGCAGCAGGGTTTGCAATATCGCCAATCGCAAAAACATCCATTGCGCTGGTTTCACAATTTGAATCAATTAAACAATATCCGTTTTTATCAAGTTCGATTTGTCCCCTAAAAAGTTCATTATTCGGCTCAACTCCAATTCTTAATAAAAGCGCATCAGTTTGATAAATTTGAGTTTGATTAGTTGTAATTTGTTTTAATTCAATGGCTTCGAGCGATTCATCACCGATTATTTTTGTAATTTCCATTTCGGTCAAAACTGTAATTTTAGGATTTAGCTTTACTTTTTCGATGAACTCTTCACGGGCACGAAAATTTTTACGGCGATGAATGAGCGTCACTTTCTCGGCTGTTTCGGCTAAAATCAGGGCATTTTCGACAGCCGCATCTCCGCCGCCGATCACACAAACATTTTTTCCGCGAACTAGTTCGGCATCGCGTTTGCCGGATCGTAAAATTCCCTTTCCTTGAAATGCTTCTTCGCCTGCGACATTTAATTTTCTGCGTCTGATTCCCGTTGCAATAACTAAAAACTTAGCTGATAAAATCTTTCCATCTTCAAGCAAAACCGTTTTATTTTTCGTGTCAATTTGTGAAACTTTCGTGTTAGTTTTTATGGACAAATTCCTTTTTTCTATTTGATTTAGAAAGATTTTTTGCAATTCCCGACCGTTTTCGGCTTCGATTCCGAGGTAGTTTTTGATGGCGTTGTAAGTCCACAAAAGTTGTCCGCCGAGTTCTTTTTCAGACTCCAGAATCACTGACGATAAACCCAACTCATTGCACCAGAATGCCGCCGAGATTCCAGCTACTCCGCCGCCAATTATTACTACATCAAAGTTCTCTGAATTTCCCATAAATTTCGCACTAAGAAAATTAATAATCGAAAATTAAAAATTGAAAATTCCTGTGGTCTGATTTTTGCACTAATTCTGATCAGGATTCAACCTCGCTCCGAACGTGCGAAACGAAATCCTCCTGTTTTTTCTTTTATTTATGCTCAAAAATGACCTCTTTGCGGGACAAAAGTTACCATTTTTTGTCATTGCGCCTTTACCGTTTTTTGTCACTTTTGAGACTTTTTGACAATTTACAGATTCGTTGAAATTGAGCAATTCTTACGTTTTCGCTTTTTTTTTTATAGTAGTTTCGACTTAATAAGTAAAGCTACTTACATTAATTCTCTATGGCATTTTGCTTGCTAACTTTTAATGAGGGATTTATAAAACGGGTCTCGATAGTTTTGTAAATCAACTTGAAACTTCAATTAGAAATTCTTTTCTTTTACCGCCAAAAATATGAAACTAGAACTTGATATTCAATCCGCGCATAATCAATCCGCGAACCAAAATTCTGTCAATTCAAATGGTTTTGATGCCAATCATACCGAAGAGGTTAAAAAACTTCTCCGTTCCGGCATCAATGCTGCCAAAGAAGGTAATCGTGCCGAAGCCCGTTTAACTCTTTTGCAAGTCACCGAAGCGGACCCCAATAATGAAACGGCTTGGCTATGGCTGGCTTCGATCAGTGAATACCCTGAGGAACTTTTGGTTTTTCTGCAAAATGTTTTGAAAATAAACCCTGAGAACGAACGTGCTCTCGAATGGTCAAAACAAACTAAATCATTACTGTCTAAAACCTTTGTCCAACGCGGTATAGATGCCTCTCACCAAGGTCAAAAAGAATTTGCCAAACAATGCTTTTTACAAGCCATTGTTCACGATGTCCAAAATGAAATGGCTTGGCTATGGCTGGCTTCTTCAACAGAATCGGTTGAGGAAAAATGTTCACATCTGCAAAAAGTTTTGAATATCAACCCCGAAAATGAAACAGCTCTCTCATCCCTTAAATCAGTTAAAAATCAATTGGCGCAGCCTTTTTTGAAAAAAGCCAATTCGGCAGCTATCGCCGGAGATCACGAAACCGCACGGCAAAATCTTGAAGAAGTAATGAAGCATTCGCCGGAGATGGAAGATGCGTGGATTCTCAAAGCCTATTTAGCTCAGGATTTCTATGAAAAAATTGCCTGTTATGAGAAAGCGTTGGAAATCAATCCTGAACACGACGCAGCCCATGCAGGATTGGCTTCGTTAAAAGCACTTGTTTCAAAAAGCGGAGCTAAACCGCAAGAAGTAGTTGAAGAAAAGGTCGAACAAGAAGTAGTTGAAGAAAAGGTTGAAAAGGCTGTAGCGGAAACAGACCAAGAACCCGAAAATCTTCTTGAAACTCCTCACGATGAAGTTGCCGAAGTCGAAAATTCTCATAATGAACCGGTTGAACTTTTCTCTGAGGTCTTTGATGCTCCAACAGGCGAACTCGATCAGGAAGTAATGCAGCAAGTTCAACAGGAAGAATTTGGTTCAAAAGTGATTCAAGACGAAGAAGAATTTGCCGCTGAAGCAGAAACTCAACAAACCGATTCTCAAGTGGCGGAAGAATCTGTTGAGGTAGAAAACAAATTTGAAACAGAAGAAGAAAAAGTAGTCGAAGAAGAAGCTCAAACTCAAGTTTTTGAAGAATCTGAACCGACCCAAGAAGTTTCGTTCCAAACCGAAGAAGCCGGCGAGGTTGTTGAAGAAGTTGCTCAGCCGGAAGTTTCTGAAAATGAAGAAGTCGAAGCACAAGCTGAAGCACAGGAAGAATTAAACGCTGACTCACAAACTGAGGTTCCTACCTCTTTTGAAGAATCAGTTGAAGCTGAAAAGGCTCCAGATTTTGAACCTGAAACTCAGGTTATCGAAGAACAAACAGTTGAAGTAGTTCAGGAATCAGTTGAGCAACAAGCAGCCGAAGAAAATCAAGAACCGATTGAAGAATCTCAAAAAAGTTTTGTCGAACACTTAAATTATTATCAACCGGAAGAAAATGTTGCGGCTGAAGAAGTCGTCCAAACGGAAGAATATGTTCAAGAATATGCTCAATCCGAAGAGACAGATCAAAATGAAGTAGTTCCTCAAAATGAAGAAGTATATGAAATGAAAGACTTTCAGGACTTCTCCCAACATGAGACAGATGTTCAGGAAGAAGCTGAACCAGAGGTTGAACAGACGGTTGAATATCAAACTGAACAACCCGTTGAATATCAGACGGAATATCCATCAACTAACGGAGTCGGAACTTTCACCCAAGCTGAAACATTTGCAGATTATCAACAACCGACGGTTGAATTTTCTTACCAAAATGCGGCTTCTTATACTGATCCGACCGCAGAAACTTTAACCTCCTACGCACCTCAGGAAACTGTCGCACCTCAGCCGAATTATTTTGCCGAAGAAGAATCTCAGGTAGAAGAAAAGGTGCAAGAAGTGATGGAATCTGTTTCAGTTCCGCTTTCAGAAACACAAGTTGAACCGGCTCTGTGTCCGTTTTGTTCTTTTGAAAATGAACCTCAAGCCGTAACCTGCAATTCTTGTCAGGCAATGCTTTCACTTTCAGATTTGGAAATGTTACTGGCACATCAAAATGCTAATCAAAATGTAATGCTCCAAGCCATTGAAAGAATGGAAGTCGAAAAAGACATTACGGAACTCAATGCCGATGAATTAAGGAATTTAGGTTTAGCACATCTTAATGCTCATAATTTGCGGAAAGGTTTTTCTTATCTTCAAGAAGCATCTCAGCTTAATCCGAACGATGTAGTTCTCAGTTCAAAGGTCAATTTTCTGGCAATCCGCTTGAGCGAGATCGAAGAATATGACCAAAAGGCTCAGGAAAATCCGGTGCAAAGCCGCACAATTATGGTGGTTGATGATAGTCCGACCGTTCGTAAATTGATCACCGGCAAGCTCGAAAAATGCGGACATTCAGTGGTTTCGGCAGTTGACGGAATGGATGCGCTCGCCAAAATCAACGAAGTTATTCCTGATCTGGTTCTGCTCGACATTACGATGCCGCGTCTGGATGGTTATCAAGTCTGCAAATTGATCAGAAATAACGAAATCACCAAAGATATTCCGGTTGTGATGATTTCCGGTAAAGACGGATTTTTCGACAAAGTTCGCGGAAGAATGGCAGGTTCGACAGGTTATATCACAAAACCTTTCGGTCCTGACACTTTAATGAAAACCATCGAAACTTATCTCGCTTAATGAATTGTTGATTTAGTTAAACAAGACTCGTTGCGCGAAAATTCTCGTGCAACGAATTCTTATTTAATCAAATATGGAAGAAGAAAATATTTTAACTGACGAAATTCTGCTCGAAACCGATGATTTAGGTGAAATTGACTTCTCCTCACTTTTGGATTTATCAAACCCACTCCAATTTTTAGCTGAAAAAAATAAAGCTTCTGAGGGTGAAAAGTATGTAGTTTTTCACTTGGACGAAAAACAATATGCCATCAACTCAAAAGCAATTTCTGAAGTTGCACCTTCCCTTCCTGTTACCGCACTGCCCAATGTTCCCGATTGGTTTTTAGGAATTGCAAATCTGCGCGGCGAAATTATTTCTGTTATAGACTTACGGAAACTTTGGAAAAAAGACACAACTACCCCCAATAAAACCAGACTTATTGTTTTTCATTCTCAAAAACACGAAACGTCAATCGCTTTTGTAGTTGATAAATTGAATGAAATGGTCACGCTTACTGCCAAAGACATTAATTTTTCCGCTGCTGATTTTGAAGACTCATTTCCCACTTTTTTTGGCAAAGCTGAATTTAAATCACACCCGCTTTATTTGTTAGATATTGATAATATCTTGTCCTCATTGACTTTAGCTGATTCAAAGTCAATTTGAAACAGCGCTGATTTTTCGGAGAAAATATGGCGACAAAATTTAACAATTCTCTTTCCAATTCGCTGAAAGGAAAGATTTGGTTAGCAACAACCGCATTAGCCTTTTTTATCTGCACTTTTGGAATTCTTTCGTATTTATTGACTTCATTTTTGGTCAATGACACCTTTTACCCGGTCGTTATTCCCTTTTTACTCATCACTTTAACTGTGGTTGGTTTTGGCTGGTGGATCTCAAACGAAGTAGTTAATCCGGTTGAAAGAGTTTCGTTGGTAGCTAAAAGTCTGGAACGCGGCACTTCAACCTCGATTCCGAAAACAACCGGCTCAAATGAAACTGATGATCTATTGCAAACTCTTTACCGAATCAGCCAACAGGCTCAAAAACTTGTGGATTTGATGGAAGAAGTGTCTCAGGGAAATCTTGATGTTTCGACTGCGACAATTGCCGGTTCTGATCGTATTAGCGGAACTTTTCAAAAATTATTGACCAAAGTTTCAGAATCAATTCACGCTAAACAAGACCTCGAAAGGCTTGAATCAGGAATTGATCGTTTGACGAATGATGTTGCCGCGGTTTACCAAAATAATCTGAACTTGGTCATCAATGCGGAAACGGAAGAAACCGCCAAAATTTCCAACGCCTTTTCGCATTTATTGGAACAACTCCGTGAAACAGTTTCGCAAGTCAAACTTTCGACTTCGCAAACCCAAAACTCATCGGTTGAAGCCCAACGGCATTTGCAGATTGTCATTCAAAAGTATGAAAGCCGCGTGCAAGAAATGAATCAGGCTTCGATAGTTTTGAAGAAAATGCCGCAGCTTATTCAAAAGATTTCCGAAGAAATTTCGCAGTCCGCCTTTTCTGCCACTCAATCAATTGAAAAAGCCAGAAACGGTGCCAATATTGCTCAAGCCAATTTAAATGCGGTTACTCAACTTCGTAAACAAATTCACGAATCCATCAAACGAACCCAAAAACTTAATGAAAGTTCGCAGGAAATCGCCAAAATTGCCAAAACCGTTGAAGATTTAGCGTTGCGAACCAATATGGTCGCGCTCAATGCTTCGATTCAGGCTGCCGAACTCAATGAACAAGGACGCGGATTTGCCATCGTTTCCGAGGAAGTTGAACATCTGGCAGAACGCGCTAACCAAACCAATAAACATATTTCAAATCTTAATAAATCAATTCAAACCGAAATCAATAATGTCGAAAACACTTTGGAAACAACTATCAGCGAAGTTGCCAATTTATCGAGATTTGCCATTGAAACCGGAAAATTGATCGAAGAACTAGAAAGATATGTCAGTCAATTTTTGACCTTGCAGGAACAGATCATCGGTCACACCCGTGAGCAAACGGATGATACCGAAAATGCTTTTCAAGTTTTTGTCGACTCAATTTCTGAAACTGAAAAATCAATTACCAATCTCAAAGAATCAGCGCGGAATGTTGAAAAGATCAGCAATTCGGTGGATAGTCTGCAAAACTCCGTTTCACATTTCACCACTGCACAGCATTCTTTTCAATCTTTAACCACGCCGGTTCCAATGATAGATTCATTGCCGATGATGGATTCCGTTAGTTCAGCGGATTCAACCGAAAACGAATACGTTTCAAAATTTTAGAGAAGGAAATAATTTATGCAAAAGTCATTTTTACAAAGCCTTTTAATTAAAGTTGCATCGCTCTTCTCAGTCATTTTTTTAGTGGTCGGGCTGATTTTTCTCTATTCTTCGTTTTTTGGTATTGAAACCAATACCAAGCTCGGATTGGTGCTGACGACCTTGGGCGGAGTAACAGCCTTTTTGATCATTGCGATTATGAATTTTTCGCTGTCCTCGGTTCAAAACGAATTAAAAGAATCAACGATGTTTGCTCACCAAATTTCCCAGGGCGATTTTGCTGAAGATTTACTGGAAGAAGATTTTGATGAACGCCGAGAAGAACTCAAGTTTCTTCTGCAAAATATTGCGCGGTATCTTAAAGAAAAATCTGCCGTAGCTGACCAAATTGCGATGGGAAATTTATCGGCGGAAATTGAATTGCGTTCCGAAGGCGATGTATTCGGAAAATCTTTTCAAAATATGATCAACAATCTCCGCACCATCGTTCAAACTGAAGAAAAGCGCGACAGTCTGCAAAAATCAATTTTGAAACTGTTGGAAGAAGTAACCGAAGTTGCCTCCGGCGATCTAACCGTTCAGGCGCAATCAACTTCTGAAATTACCGGCGAAATTGCGGAAGCATTTAACTTTATGACAACTGAACTTCGTTCGTTGATCGGACAGGTCAAAGAAGTTACTTTCCAGGTCAGTAATTCTGCTAAAGCAATCAACGACACTACTGAACAGCTTGCACGCGGCAGCGAAGCTCAGGCATCACAAATTTCGCGGATGACCCTGACCATTTCAAATATGGCGATGCAGGTGCAGGAAGTTTCGGACAATGCCGCACTTTCAGCACACGTCGCAGGTGAATCTCTAAGCAATGCCCGTTATGGTTCACAGGCTGTCCAAGATAACATCAGCGCAATGAATTCAATCCGTAATCAGGTGCAGGAAACAGCTAAACGGATCAAAAAACTCGGGGAACGGTCACAGGAAATCAGTCAGATCGTGCAATTGATTGACGACCTCTCAGACCGCACAAGTTTGCTGGCTCTGAACGCATCGCTCCAAGCTGCTGCCGCCGGAGAAGCCGGACGCGGATTTGCCGTCGTTGCCGAAGAAGTTGAAAGATTAGCCGAACGTTCAAACCGACTGACTCAACAGATTTCGAGTCTGACTCAGACAATTCAGATCGAAACCAAAGACGTGGTGGCTTCGATGGAAGAAACCATTCACGAAGTTGTGGTCGGTTCAACGCTGGCGGATAAAGCCGGACAAGCTCTGATCGAAATTGAACAGGTTTCGCAACGATTGGCGGAACTCATTCAATCAATTTCGGAATCTGCCAAAAAACAAGCCCTTAACTCGGAAGATATTTCGCAAGTTATGACCAATATTTCCAAAGTTACCGAACTGGTCAATGTTGGTTCAAAACGTGCTGCCGATTCAGTTAAAATGCTGGTTCTACTTTCGGATGAGCTACGCGGTTCAGTTGCTCCATTCAAACTACCTGCCGAAAATAAACTGCGCCGCAGTTTAAGTGACTCAGCACAATTCTATATAAATTAGTCAAAAGTCAAAGGTCAAAAGTCCAACGGCAATCGAACAGACTTTCGACCTTCGACCTTTAGACTTCAGACAAAAAAATGGACGTTGAACTTTTTCAAGGATTAATTGCTGAAGCCCAAAGCTATTTACCTTCCATCCGCGAAGGGATCTCGGATTTTTGTCTGGATTCTACCGCTTTGGCAAGCCTTAAAGAAACAAGTAAACAACTTAACACAGTTAAAGGCGCGGCTTCGATGATCGGATTGACCGAAGTGAGCGAAATGTGCAGTAAACTCCAGAAAGAGATCAAACAAATTATCGAAAATCCTCATCCGCTGAGCGACAGCGAATCGGAAAGTTTATTTGAACAGTTCATTCAAATCGAAAGTCTTTTGAATTCGATCAGCGAAAAATTTGCTGAGATGTCGATTCAACCTGATTTGTTGGATGAATCGGTTCTTGAAATTTCCGATAGCGGAGATAGCGCATCTCAAGGATTTGAAGATTTTGAAGACTTTGAAATTGATGATGAAATGCTCGAAGTTTTTGCGATGGAAGCTGATGACCATTTGCAAAATATCAGTGCCAATCTTACCAATTTAGAAAAAAATCCCAATAACCGTGAGGCTTTGCTTGAAATCAGACGAAGTTCGCATACCCTCAAAGGTTCTGCCGGAATTGTCGGTTTGAAAAAACTTTCAACCCTCGCTCATCGGATGGAAGATTTGCTTGACTATCTTTCCGACAACGAAATTGAAGGTAATACGGCGATTTTTGAATTGCTTTTAGCTTCGACCGATTGTCTGGAAGCTTTAGCCAAAAATTCTCTGTCAACCGACCTTGAGCAAAAAATCTCCGAACTTTATCAAAGATTTGATGTTTTGATGGCTTCGTTACAAGAAAAAGAAGCCGTTCAAATTTCCGCCGTTTCCGATTCCGTATTGGATGCCGAAAAAATTACCACGTCTCAGGTAGAAATTGCCCTAACAGATTCAGCAATCAATCAGGAAGAGAGTGCCGAAACGGCGGAAAGTCCTATTCAAACCATAAATAATCGCTCAGTTATCCGAGTCTCGATCGAAAGATTGGATGATCTGGTCAAACTCGTCAGCGAAATGGTTATTTCCCGTTCGTTTTTTGAACAAAGACTGTTTGAGCTTGAACAACAAATTCAGGAATTAAAACACACAAACAATCGTTTAAAACGGTCAACCAACAAACTTGAGGTTGATTTTGAAGCCCGCGCACTCGGAAACAGCTACAGTAATTTGCCGTCTTTCAGTTTTAACAAACAATCCACTAACAGTCTTTCTCACAATAAATTAACTGAATTTGATCTACTTGAGTTTGACCAATATACCGAATTTCATCAAACCACCCGCGAATTGATCGAAACGACAGGCGATACTTCGGCAATTCACAACGACCTCGAAAATATTTTAAGTAATCTGGGTCTGCTTTTTGATAATCAACACCATTTGATTGATGAAATGCAGGAAAATCTGCTGCGTTTGCGAATGGTTTCACTAAGTTCAATTTCAATGCGTCTGCAACGCGCAATTCGGGTCACGGCAACTGATGAAAAGAAATTGGTTGAGCTTAATATCGAAAACGAAAATATCGAAATTGATACACAGATTTTAGATACGTTCGTTGAACCGTTAATTCACCTTTTGCGGAACGCTGTTGCACACGGAATTGAACCGCCGGAAACCCGAAAATTATTAGGTAAACCCGAAAAAGGGAAAGTTACGCTCAAGGCTTACAGCGAAGGAACTCACATCGTTTTTGTAATTTCGGACGATGGACGCGGAATTTCGGCAAATGCTTTAAAGGATGAGGCAATCCGGCAAAGATTTATCACGCCTAAACAAGCCAAAAATATGTCGAATGAAGAGGCATTTTCGCTGATCTTTTTGCCGGGGCTTTCAACCGCTGAAAATGTCAACGAAATTTCGGGACGCGGAGTAGGAATGAACGTCGTCAAATCCATCATCAACCGCCGCAACGGAGACATTTTTATCTCGTCTGAAGCACAAAAAGGGACGACCTTTACTGTGCGGCTGCCGATGTCTTTAGCTGTGACACGGGTTCTCTTGGTCAAATCTCATCATCAAACTTTTGGTTTTCCTTTGAAATTAGTCAAACAAGTAGTAGAAATTTCTCCGGGCGAGCTTGAGACAATCATCCGTGAGAAAAAATTTGAGCGGGACGGAAAATCATATAAATTCTTTCATTTCAATGAACTGATCAACAATCCCGTTTCAAACAAAAATCTCAGCCCCAGAATTTCCCTGCTTTTGCTTGAAACACCCGATAAACCTTGTGCGTTGTTGGTTGACCAGCTTATTAAACCTGAAGAAGTTGTTATCAAACCGCTTGGCAATTTACTACGAAATACTCCGGACATTCTCGGTGCTACAATTCTGGGAGACGGTAGCATTGTTCCTGTTTTGGATTTAGTGAATTTACTCAAACGTAAGCCTAACTCTTCGCATAAAGCAAAACCGTCTCCAATAAAAGTAAAATCGGAAATTTCGGTTTTGATCGTAGACGATAGTCCGAGCGTGCGGCAGGTTAATTCAAATCTGATCAAAAATGCCGGATGGCAGCCGATTCTGGCTCGTGACGGTCTGGAAGCATTAGAAGTTATTCAAAGTTTTCAGGAACTGCCCGACATTATTTTAACCGACGTTGAAATGCCTAAAATGGATGGCTATGAATTACTTGCATCGCTCAAGCGGCAAGAAAATTTATGTCAGATCCCGGTAATTATGATAACTTCGCGTGCCAGCGAAAAACACCGGCGCAAAGCGTTCGATCTCGGCGTATCCGAATATCTGACCAAACCTTTTGAAGAATGGGTTTTAATTGAAAAAATTAAGCAGTTAGTTAATCTTTGAGATCAATAATTTACTCTGCTACCACCAATTTTATTTTCTTGACTTAGTATTTGAATAGGCATATAACTTACCAATGCAAAATCAAAGTTCAATTTTGATGAATTTGTCCCGCGAATGATGGTTTTCGGAGGTGGTTATGCGGCAAAAAGATTTAAGACGAACCCAGGCGAGAGGCTTAATGATTATTCTGCCTCTCTTTTTATTGGCAGCAATGCTCGGCACAGCATTTTCACAAGGCGTGGATAAAGGTTGCAGCCCAACTGTCGCCAATCCTTGCACAGGCGGCGGTAGCGGTTCGGGCAGAAGTTCATCTCCAATTCAAACGTATCATCGGGACATTGCGGCAGAACAAGCTGCCGCCCGGCGTAATGAAGCGCATAATGCCAACGAAGACGGAGTAAAAGCATTTGAAAAGGGCGATTATGCTTTGGCTTTGAACTTATTCATGAAAGCGTATCAATTGGCTCCCGATAATCAACGTATCAAACAAAATTTGGAAAATTCAAAAATAATGCTTGATCGGCAAATTCGAGAGAAAAAAGAGGCGGAAGAAGCGGCAAAACGCAACCAAGCGGCTGTCAACGCAATGCAGCAGAGCGCGAGGGCTTTGGCTGATTCGCTGACCGTTTCGGCGGATGACGGACTTGATTTTGACAAAAGCATCAATCTGGTAAAAGCCCCGAGGTTGGATTTTACCAATAATCCCGCTTCGCCTGCGCCGTGCAACGGAGGATTAACCTTTGGCGATACCAAAACGGTTGATGCCCGTTGTGTTCCTTCAGGATTGGGCAAATTTATTGATGATTCGATTGCCAGGGAATTTGCCAAATCTCCGGCGGGTGTGGGTGAAAGAGTCAGTAAAGGCTTTCAGTCATTGCTGGTGAAAGATCGAAGTGTCGCTCTGGCTTGGTTTAAACAGGCTTTAGGTCTCGACCCGAATAACGAAGGATTAAAAAGAGTAATTGAACTGATTGAGGATACTATAAAATATCAATCAAACCCCAAAGTCATCTTGAAACAACCGCTTGTTATAGATGAGAAGCAGGCTTCAGAAGACCTGATGAAAACCGTGTTGGATAACATTGGGTATTTGCCGCCTCCGCCTGCGCCGGCTAATGGTCTTCAAGTGCCGCAACGCGATGATGTGGCACTTCTTTTTATGGGGAAAGATGTGCCAACGGTGTTCATAACATTTAGCGACGGCACTTCTAAACCATATCACCCGAAACCCGGAGAACACCTTTATCTGCCCGATGGACCGTTTACCGTTCAAGCTAATGGAACCTTGACACCGACGGTTGACAAGTATGAGTTGACAGTTTGGAAGACGCTTTATAATGACAGTAATTACGATCGTCTTGTTTCACCGTCGAATCCAGTAAAAAAACCGTAGCAGGAGCAGATAAAAATTTATGAACAAAACAAATAATCGTTTCGTCGGATTCGGTTGGTTGATGCTGTTTTTTACATTTGCCCTTCCAATCATCGTTCACAGCCAAACTCCGCTCCCGCCCTCCGTGCAGGACGCACTTGATAAAGGAATTATTGCCGCAAAACTTCCTGACTATCCACTGGCAATTAAATATTTTGAAGAAGCCCGAAAGATTGCTCCCGATGCGCCGATAATTTATTTCAATCTCGGACTGGCTGAGTCTAAGATTCCGGGACGTGAATTACGGGCGATTTGCTGGTTCGCGGCTTACCTAACAGCAGAGCCAAATACCCCAAATAGAGCGGCAATTTTGGAACAAATAAAAATTTTAGAAGTCAAAAATCAACGCAATTTTCAGCGAATTGTTGAGGCAATGAAAGCCGGAGCAAAAAGCAATACAAATTTTTACGAAGATTCTTTTTGGGAAGATATTGTGCGGATTTGGATCAAAGCGGGAGATATTTCCGAGGCAATAAAATCAGCCGATCAAATCCGTGATGATCATTATAAAAATAGGGTAAAAATAGAAATTGTCGATGCTCTGATTGCAAACGGCGATCTGGCTCAAGCCGAAAAAATCGCTTCCAATTTAACCGAAGGAAATTCAAACGTGAGGGTGATGATAGCCTCCGCCGAAGATAAAATCTGGTCGAAAGATTTTAAGGCAGCACAGGAAATACTAAAATCTGCTGCCAATTATCCTGTCAAGGTTGATAATTATAGAGAGCGAATGAAAACCATCTCAAAAATTGCTGAATTACAGAGCAAAGCGGGAGACAAAGAAGGAGTTCAGACAACTCTCGAAAAACTTCAGCAATTTTACAACGAATTACCGGAAATTATCTTTAACAATAAGCCGGAAGAACGCGGCGAATATCTTATTTTTATTGCCGATGGCAAAACTATTGCCGGCGATATTGCCGGAGCTGGAGAAACGTTACTAAATGCTCATAAAATAGCAGACAGTATTCCCCCTTATGACAAAAAGGATATTTACGCTACAGATAAAAAGAGTAAACTTCTCCAATTAATAGCCGTGCAAGAGGCAAAAAATGGTAATTTTGATTTATCCCTAAATACCGCTAAAGCAATAACAGACGGCTATTATCAATATTTAGCATTGAATGAGATTGCTAAATTTCAAGCTAAAAGCGGGGATGTTCCCTCGGCTAAAAAGACCATAGATTTGATAACAGGATTTCCTAAATATACCGCACTGATCTTAGTTGCTACCGAACAAATAAATAACGGAGATCGTTCCGGCGCAATTGAGACCTCAAATTTAATTCTATCGGATGAAAAATTGAATGAGAAAATCAAACAAAAGAAAGGTGAAGTTTATGAGGGTGATGTCGAAATTTTAACTAAAGCTGCCGATCTCCAAATTCTGGTTGGAGATGTTTCTGCCGCCAGAAAAACATTGGCAATCGCACAACAATTATGCGATAGAATTCCCAACAATAAAGGCTACATTACCGAAGAAAACTCAAACCGTAAAGCCGCACAATATGACATTGATTTGATTTTGGGAAAGATTGGTCGAACTGATTCGCCCGGTTCGGTTTGGGTATTTTACACCGAAGACAGCAATTCTTACGACGATGCCCCTTTGAATTCGACATTATTTCTCGACCTTTCGGAACATCTCAAATCCTTGCCACAATCAAATGATCCGTCGGTGTTTTTTAATGCTTTAAAACACACTGTCGAAAAAATGATAACCGCCAAAACTGCTATTTTGGGATTATTAAAAGAGCGTTCGATAAAATGAAAATATTTAGTATTATTTTTTCGGCGGTCGGCTCGGACGAATCTCAATTTTACTGGAAAGCGCATTTGATTTTTGTTTTAACAATTCAACCACAACCTGAGCAATATCTTCGGGGTGAAGCTGCCACGATTTTTCTTCGGTAATTTCCGAGTTGCCGAATTCGGTATTAACCGAGCCGGGACAAATTAAACTGACTTTAATGTTATCCTGCCGGACTTCCTGCATTAAGGCTTCGGTAAATCCGTTCAAACCGAATTTTGAGGCGTTGTAAGCCGACATTTTGGGGTGCGCGTTTTGTCCCGCCAAAGAAGAAATATTAATGATATGACCGCCGTTCCGTTCTTTGAGAAAAGGAATCGCATAATGACAAGTGTGATAAACACCGAAAAGATTAGTTTGCACCACCCATTCAAATTCCTCGGGATCAATTTCTTCAACGGTTTTACCAAACAATCCAACGCCTGCATTATTGATCAAAATATCAACTCCGCCAAACAAACGAACGCATTCATCTAGCATTACTTTGACCTGCGAGGCACTGCGAATATCACAGATTTCACCTTCAGCTCTGCCCAATTTCGACAATTCTTCCAAAGCCCGTTTTAGTTGAAATTTATCCCGGGCACAGATGAATACACTTGCACCTTCACGCAAAAGTGCTTTAGCAATAGCACGTCCGATTCCTTTCGTTCCGCCGGTAATAACTGCGATCTTGTTTTGAAAAGTCATAATAAAAAAATTAAGATTTAATTTTCGGCGTATTCTTTCGTTGTAGTTCTTTCCAAATCAGTGTGTAATTTCCACTCCCGTCATTTCTAATTGTCCGAAAAACAACTAAAATATCATTTCTCTTATCCCATTCATATAAAGGAAAATACGGGTCTGTTCCTCTGGAATAATCTAAACCCCGATAAGCGATTACGCGAATAGCATATGTATTATTTTCTATCACAGGTAAAGAAGAAGAATATAAAAAATCTCCAACCTTAATTCCGTTTTGCAATTGAGTCGATCTGGCGGATAATTCTTGTTCGCTTTTGACAAAAGGAAAGTCCGTTAATCGTGCGACCTCTAAAGTTGCCAAAGTAATTGATTCAATCGGAACATCTCCCAATGAAACCATAATTCCGTTTGCCAACTTTCCGTTTGTCACCAATTTACTGTCTCTTAACTCAAGATCCGCTAACGATTGCGGAGAATAGTTTTTTTTGCGAAATGAGTAATAGCTACTCAAAGGAATGGCATCAACACACGGACTACCAGCCTGAATGATCCGAGAATCTCCACAATCTAAAACCGGGAAAATACGAAATATTCCCGTCTTTTTTTGAGATAAGAAAGCAGAATATCTTGCCAGATCATCATTTGACGGAGCCAGAATTTTCATCTGTGCGGCGGTTGGACTCATTGCAGTAGTAGCTTTAGCAAAATCTAAGCCTGAAGGAGGTTTAGAAGCAGCCGGAGAACTAACAGTGCTTATTTCAACTTTTTTGCTTGCCAGCCACGCATCGTCATCTTGTTTTCTTTGAACTTCCGACTTTCTTTCCCAGTCGGTTCCTCCTACCCGCTGACTTGGTGTTGGAGTCGGAGGCGGAGTCTGCGCAAAACCTGAAAGGCAAAAGAGAGGTATAAAAAAAATAATTATCCAATTTCTAATATTCAACATAAACTTATTCCTCCACCTCTTAAAATACGATGACCGGATAAAGAAATACGCCACCCATTCGGGCAGGAAATTGAAACCTTCACACTTTTATAAATAAATTTTCGCGGATTCGGCTATCAGCCTTCTGCAACTGTTTTATTTGAAATGTATGGTGCAGACTGCGGAGCATTTTTCTTTTTCTTTTCATACTCGATTTTGGGGGCTTTTTTGCGGTCGAGTTCTTTCCAAAGCAGAGTAATGCTGCCATCCGAATCTTTTCTGACTACCCGAAAAGCGAGAATCATATCAACCCTTTTATCTCCGGCAAGCAGGTCAAAAAACCAACCGCGAAAATTTCGATAGATACTACCCCGATAAGCTACTATCCTGATTGCATAAGAAGTATGTTCAAAAGCCGGAATCACTTTTCGATATTCGTGATTTCGGACTCTCACTCCTTTGACAATCTCCATAAATTGTTTGGTCGCAGTTGTATTTATCTTTTCGGGAATAAATTCAGTTAAATATTTAATTCCTTCACTTTCCAGGCTAATATCTTCTAAAGAAATATCACCTAATTTGACCAATATATTCTGGGATAAAACCCCATCGGAAATAAGTAATCCCTGTTTAAAACGGATGTCGGCTAAATACGCGGTCGTATATTCTTTTTCTCGAAACGAGTAATACGAACCGCCGGGAATCGTATTGCTGCACGCTTCATCAACCCGGATCACATAGACATTAGACTCACAACCGAGGTCGCTGATCAAACGAATAATTCCTGTTTTTGGCTGTTTGAGAAAATCGGCGTATTTTATTAAATCTTCCGAGTTTGGCTTGAGTCGGTTTTCCTGATCTTTAGTGCGTTTGACCTTGAATGGGAAAAAAGTGCTGTTTCTGGAAGAAGGGCTTGGACTTTCCGACCTTTGTTCATATGAGTTTCGCCTTTCAGGGTTGATCTGAGCAGGAGCTAAAGGACGCTCTATGACTTGAGAAAAAACAGGTATCATTGAAAAAAATACACAAACCACCCAATTTATCATCAATTTATTACTCATAATTTCATCACAAATAAGCTTTTCGGATCAGACTATTTTAATTTGGGAGTCCCTTTTCGCTGTAATTCGCGCCAAACAAAGGTCACACTGCCGTCTTCACTCTCATTTATTACACGTAAAACCAGTAAAATGTCAATATCTTCGCCGCCGTAATACCGATTTGTCCAATAAGCTAATCTTAATCCGTAGGTTTCATTTAATTTGACGTTGATCTTTGTAGTTAAAGGTGAATTTTCAGCTTCAAACCTGGATTTTTCTATTAAAAATTCTGAAATGTTTTTCGGCAATTGATATTTTTGCAACAGAGCGAGTTCGGAAGAATCTTTTTCTAAGGATTCTATCGGCACATCTCCTAAATCTTTCCAGAAACCTATTGTTCCCGGTGCTTTAATAACTGAAAACTCTCCTTTGGCAAAGTAAATGTCGAACCAACGGGACTCATCATTGTTTTTCTTTCTGAACGAATAATATGCCCCTTGCCCGATCATCTGGGCAGCTAAAATACATCTTTGGTCAGCAGCATCAATTATTAATCTATTACATCCAACATCAGGAAATATCTTAGCAATTCCGGTTTTTGATCTTTTTAAAAATTCTCGAAATCTTTCATAATCATTTTCAGAAGGTTTTAGCAACGCCCTTCCTTCTTTCGTTAAAGATTCACCAACTCTTTTGGGTCGGTTAACGGGAAATAATGAATCATTACCGGCTCTACCCGCTCTTCGTTCTTCTTCCCGAACTATTTGTTCGCCCGGCGGATTTGTTACAGGATATTCCTGCTCATAAACTGTTAAGACAAAGAGAATTATTAAGATGAATATAAAACTTATTTTTTTCATTAATGTCCCGTTTTCTTAACTATTGGCTTTTTCTCCTCTCTGCCAACTCCGCCACTCCGCTATGATCTTCAAATTCCAAAGTCAGTGATTTTTCGTTAGCTAATTCATTTCTTTTCTAATGATCCGAAAGGCAATTATTTTTCGCGTCTTTTAATACCATCTAAAGCAACTAAAAGCCGTTTTTCCTGATCTGAATCCGGTTCGTTTCTTTCAATTTATGCAATGTCGCTGTAATTAATCCGATAGGCAATAACACGCATTAAATACGTCGTAATTACCTTTGGCAAAATAACTTTTCCGTAATTAAAACCATCTGCTGCTATTTTATCAGCGATTTGCCAATATTGTTCCTGTAAATTTCTCACTTTAACTTCGGGCTTAAAATCAAGCAAAAATTTGGTTCCGGTGGTTTCTAGGATTTAGAGTTTGTGAAAACCCAATAAGTTGCGCAACACAAATCAACCAAGCAATAAGTAACAGCTTCATATCTGTTCACCTCATTTTTTCAGTTTCAACTTCGATCTCTCATTATTTTTAATCAAGAAAAAAACTAACTTGCCATCTTTAAATCCGTTAACTTCTCATTTTTATCAAACACAATTATTGGTGCCTTCTTATCTGATAATTCTTTCCATAGAATAGTGATACTTCCATCTGTATCTCTCCTAATTACTCGAAAAACAATGGTTTTATCGGCTCTTTTAGCATATTGAAACAAATAGAGCTTTCTTTCTTCTTTTGATTTAATTTTGTCCTGCTCAGTCCAGTCTAACTTATGTCTGTCGGCTAGCTGGTAATCAATTAGCCGTAAAGCATAGGTTTGATTTTCACTGAAATTTACAACTTTTCCATAAACATATCCATCAACAGTGATTGTTTTGGCAATTTCGGTAAATTGGGCTTTAGCTTTTTGGCTTTTCTTTTCAGGCTTAAAGTCATTCAAAAACTTCATCCCATTAGAGTTTAATGAAACTGAATCTAATGGAATATCCCCCAATGGAGCCATAATAGCCTGAGAAAGAAATCCGTCGGCAACCAAACCTCCGTCCTTGAGCCGTAAATCATATAGGTCTTCAGTTCCGTGGTATTTGTAGATAAATGAATATGACCAGCTTAAAGAAGTTGCCTGAGCACAATTGTCATTGGCATCAACTAATAACTTGTTATTACAGTCTAAGTCAGGAAAAAGCCGAAACATTCCGGTATTTTTCTGTTTTAAAAACTCACTGAATTTGGCAAGGTCTTCGGCTCGAGGCGCACGCATTAGCTCAACCCGCTCTTCTTCTTTCTTTATTTCTTCAATTTCATCTTTCGATAATTGAGGTTTATCTCTAGGAAGAAAAATTATAGGAAAACTTTTTGTTACCTCATCTACTCTACGAGTATCAAAAATTGATGGAGAAGCATGTGTTGGAGGAAATCCATTGCGATTAGTCATTTCCTGTCGCCATTTTTTATCTTGATCATCCTGACTGCTTTGTCCAAAATTAGTAACAGTCATTATAAATACGAGCAAAACTACTATTCTTTTCATATCAGCTCCAAGGATTAATACAGCATTTTAAGCCGTTCTAAGGTTAAGGGGTAGTAGTTAATTTGTGCCTTTTGTTGTTTTTCCAATTTTTACTGTTGCGAAGAATATTCCGCCTGCTCTTTTTTTGAAAGATTAATTTTTGGAGAATCTTTTCTTTGCAATTCTTTCCACAGCAGGGTTAAACTTCCATCCGAATCTTTTCTGACGATCCGAAACGCGATAATAACATCAATTCTTTTATCACCTTCGAGCAAGTTATATGCCCAAGGAAAACCCGGAATTGTTTTTGTAATACTGCCCCGATAGGCAATAGTCCGAAGAACGTAGGTTGTGTTTTCAAAAGCCGTAAAATGATTGGAATACTGGTAATTCTCAACTTTAATTCCCTGCCCCAGTTCTTTCGATTTGGCAATGATCTCGTTATTTTCTCTGGCAGATTTAAATTCAAACAAAAAATCCATTCCGGCAATGTTGGCGGAAACAGTTTCCAGCGGAATGTCTCCAAGTGCCAAAATCATTCCGTTTGAAAATACTCCATCCGTAAATAATGTGTTTTCCTTTAATCTCAAATCTGCCAAGACTTTTTGAGGATACATTATTTTCCGGAAAGAATACGCATTACTAAATGGAATATACTTTTCACAAGGACCATCAACCCGAACCACATTTTTTGAAGAACAATCCATTTCAGGAAAAAGTTTGATCAGACCTGTATGTGGCAGTTTGAGAAATGTCGCATATTTTGTCGAGTCTTCGATACTTGGCGAAATCAGACGCAGCTGCTCTTTGCTAAGTCTAGCCGGAATAAATACCGGATGGGTAGTTCGCGGTAAGGTAGAGTTTTCATAATTGATGGTAGTGCCGTCTATGTTACTGGCTCCACTGTAAATCGTTCTGCCCCTTGGTCCATCAATATCGTATTGTGGGCTAACTCTTGGGTCTTGAATTTCACGCACCCGCTGATTGGCTTGAATATCTCTGTCGCGCGAGTCACGCATTTGTTGCTGGGTCTCTCCCGACCCCGGCGGAGTTAAAGGGGTATTTTGTCCAATTAATGTTAGAGAAAATCCTAATATCAAAACAACTGTGAGAAATAAATTTTTCATAAAACCTCCGTTTAATTCGACTCTAGAATCGTCAGCTTTACCAAATAGTTTTCACCATCCTAAATTAGTATCATGATTCGGCTATTTTGCTTTTAACTTCTGAGAATCTTTTCGGTTTAACCCTTTCCACAGAATAGTAACACTGTTATGTGTTTTTCTGACTACCCGAAATGTCAGTAAAGCATCAATTCTTTTATCATTTACGGCTTGCTCTTCATATCGAAAAGCAATAGTCCTAATCAAATACGTGTTATTCGGTTTAACTAAAACCTTATCTAAATAAAGTTTTTGGCTCACCTGAATTCCATTTTTAAGTTCTATTTTTTGCTGCTCAACCAATTCTGCTTTATTGAAAATTTTGAAATCTTTGAGTAATTTAACATCCGCATTTTTCAAATCCACAGATTCGATCGGGATGTCTCCTAATTCAACTAAAATGCCCAATAATTCTTTTTCAAAACCAACTTCAAACTTCCCGTCAGCATAATAAATATCAGAGGCAGAAGATTTAGCATGACTGCCTAATCTAAATGAATAATAAGCCCCATTTCCTTTAAGCGGAAAAACTTCTGAACATCTTGCATCATTAACATCTACCACCAAAGCACTACCGCATTTCGGGTCAAGGATGATTTTTACCAATCCAGTATCTTTACCCGATAAAAAGGCGGAAAATCGGTCATAATCTTCTTTTAACGGATTGATTTTTGCCCGCTCCTGTGGCGGAAGAGAGTTTTCCTCAAATATTTCTTTAATGAAAATCGGTCTTTTATAATCCCAATTGATTTGGGAACCTACTGACATAAGTTTATTTAAGTTTTGTGATCTTTGTTCAATATTTCTTTGTTCAAAATTTCGTTCATTTTCTTGCTGACGTAATCTTTCTCTCTCTTCTGCCTCGGAATTTGTTTGTCCAAAGCCGATACCAAAGGTAAAAATAATAAGAGTTATTGTAAGTATTATCTTTTTCATAAAAATGGTTTCCCCTAATAATCTACAGTTTCGCTTGGCAAAATTTCATTAAGGATTCTGGACTTGCTGCTTTAAATTAAACCCATTTAGAAGTGATTTTCTTCCAAATTATAGTAGCGATGTTATTTTTCAACCTTACCATTTGAAAAGCGTAGATAGTTTCCCGCTGCCAAGTGAAGTTCTGGCGGTTATCAAAAAAAACGGAGCGTAAAAGAAAAATATGGTCAGTGGCTGCGGGATAAGAAAGCGATATTCGATTATTTTTGATCTCATCGCTTTTCAGAATTTTATTCATCTGAAATTCGCCATACCTGTCAACCATTTTTATCTTTGACAGTTCTACTACTTCTCTAGTTTTTTTGTTGATTTCGCTGAATTCACGCTTTCCCAGATCCATTAAAATTTGGGACGATTGCTGAGATCTTTCGGTCACGCTGAACTGCGTTTTAGATAAAAGAAAATTGGAATTAATATTCAAATACCTTTGCAGATCGAGCGAATATTGTGAGCCAAAGGCAAAATCGGAATATTCCAAACATTCTGAATCTTTGGAAGCATCAATGATTTTCAGATCACCACAAATATCATTCCAAAGTTTGAAAATGCCTGTATCTTTTTCCGACAAAAGTTTTTGAAACTCTTTTACCTCATTATTTGTTAATGTGAGCAACGGCAGCAAATTTTCAGGCAAAGCTACAGTCGGATAGGGGTTTGTCGGTCTCCATCTTTTTAATATTGCTTTATTTGGAAATGACTCTTTATTAATATTAGGTGCAGCAATAGGATCGTCCTGTCCAAATAAAGAAATACTGCCGAATAAAATAATCCACAAAAAGTAAAACGGGATTTTTTTCAAACAGTATTTCATAAAAACTTAACTATTTTCTCAAAGTTTGCTTTTCAAAATTTCATTAACTATCTTTGGATTCGCTTTACCTTGCGAGGCTTTCATTACCTGCCCGACAAAGAAACCGATTTTCTTCACTTTTCTTTAACGGATTTAGCCGTATATCTATTTTCCTTAATATTTTCTTTCTTCTCCAGCTTTTCTATTTTAGGAGAATTCTTACTACTCAGCAATTTCCAAGCTATGATCACACTTCCATCCAAATCCTGTTTCACAACCCGAAAGGCAATTATCACATCCTTACGTTTATCATAATCAAGTTCATTATAAACAAAACCTTCTACAGTTTTTAAGACTTCGCCACGATAAGCAATTGAACGTAATAAATATGTGGTGTTTTCTCTAATTGGCAATTGCCGTTTATAAATCAATCCTTTGTTCATAATTCCGGCAGCAAGTTTATAGTCTGTTTCTTTGGCTGATTGAAACTCCAAAGCCGGCGGAAAATTAGACAAATATTGCATTCCCGCTATTTTAAAATCTACTAAATTTAAGGCAATGTCGCCCACGTCAACAAAAATTCCGTGAAGCCAGTCCCCTGTCACTTTGAAAGAGTTTTCGACCAGACTAATATCGGCAAGTTGCGGGATACGATAATTTTTATATCTAAATGAATAAGAAGCCCCCGCACCGGGCATCGTATTATTCAGACAATTATCTGAAGCCACCAGAACCTGAGAATTTTTTGCACAATCAAAAGAGTTAAGAAGTTTGATTAACCCGGTATTGCTGTCTTGTAAAAACACAGCGTATTTCTCCAGCAAATCTGTATCTACTGCTACTAATAAACTTTCTTTTTTTGAAGGTTTCCGATAAAGACTATCTAAAATTTGAATTGCTTGTTTTTGCCTTTCTTCAAGTTTCTTTTGTTCCCCGAGCAAACGTCTTTGTTCAAAAACCTCCTTTGCTGAATCTTGAGATTTTTGAGAAGGGAATGGCTGAGGCGTTGGAATCGGCGTTGTCAAACTCGGAGTTGGTGTCGGATTGGGAGTCGGATTGGGAGTCGGACTTGGTGTTTGTGCCAAGTTCAAAATAGGTAGAATTATTATTAGAAAAACCAAGATTAAAAGTCTCATAACATTCAAAGTTTGCTTTTCAAAATTTCATTAACTACCTTTGGATTTGCTTTGCCTTGCGAGGCTTTCATTACCTGCCCGACAAAAAATCCAAAAAGTTTTTCGTTCCCGCCCCGATACGCTGTAACTTGATTTTCGTTGTTTGCAATAATTTCGTCAACAATTTTTTCAATCGCTGAAGTATCGGAAATTTGTTCAAAGCCTTTTTCTTTAATGACTGCATCAGCAGTTTTGCCTGAATTGAACATCTCGACCAAAACTTCTTTGGCTTGGTTATTGTTGATCTTTCCTGCGTCCAGAGTTTTGATCAGTTCCGCCAAATTTTCGGCTGAAAGGGGCGATTCAGTCGCAGTTTTTCCGGCATTGTTTAATTCTCTGATGAGTTCAGACAAAATAAAGTTTGCCGAGACGCGAGGATTTCCCGAAGCTTTGGCAGTTGTTTCATAAAACGCGGCAAGGTCTTTTTCCAAAACAAGTTGTGAAGCGTCCGCAAACGACAGACCGTATTCCTGCATAAATCTATCGCGCATTGCATCCGGTAATTCCGGCATTTCGGATTTGATTTTGGCGATAAATTCCGATGAAACAACAAGCGGCTGCAAATCGGGTTCAGGAAAATAGCGGTAGTCGTGAGCATCTTCCTTTGAGCGCATGACACGGGTTTTATTATTCTTTTCATCCCACAAACGGGTTTCCTGATTTACGCCTTCGCCCGATTCGTGCGCTTCGATTTGGCGTTCGATCTCGTATTCAATCGCCTTTTGCATAAAACGCACCGAGTTTAAGTTCTTTAATTCCACTTTATTGCGAAAACCTGTTTCACCAATTTTGCGGACAGACACATTTGCCTCGCAGCGCAAATTCCCCTTTTCCATATCGGCATCACTTGCGCCAACCCATTGCAAGGCGCGGCGAACGTGATTGACATAATCATAAGCCTGCCAGCTTGATCGAAAATCGGCTTTGGTCACGATTTCACCGAGCGGAGTTCCGGCACGATTGAGGTCAATGTAAGAAAATTTATCCACATCAGGCAAACCTTCGTGAACATTTTTGCCGGCGTCTTCTTCGAGGTGCATCCGTTCAATGCGAATTTGCATCGGCTTAAACTCTTTTGCCCGCCCATGCTCATCACGCTCGGCAGTCATAATCGTCAAAATGCCGTTAGCGGAAAAAGGTTTGTCATATTGCGAGATTTGATAGCCTTTCGGCAAATCCGGATAAAAATAATTCTTGCGCGAAAAGATCGAGGTTTCCTGAACCTCCAACCCCAATGCCAACGCCGCTTTTGCACCAAGCTCAACGACTTTTTCATTCAAAACCGGCAATGCTCCGGGCAATCCCAAACAAACCGGACACGTGTTTGTGTTCGGATCGTGTCCAAAACTGGTGGCGCAACCACAGAAAATCTTAGTTTCTGTAGCGAGCTGCGCGTGAATTTCCATTCCAATAATTACTTCCCAACCTTCTTTCATATTCTTCTAATTTTCTTTAATATCAATTTTTTCCGCCCTTGGCAGGAGTTGAATTTATAAACTTAAATGAATCAAAAAACGCTTTAACTTCCGGGCTATTAACTTTCTCATCAGAACCGTAAAAGAAAATTTCATAGACCTTTCCATTTTTTATTAAAATTCTTAATTTGGTTTTTTGATTTTCCTTTTTAGATAAAGTTTCAAACCCGTTTTCTCCGTCTAACACAATTGGTTTTCTTTCAGTTTTATCCCCCAAATCGTCTAAAAAAAGTCCGATAGCCTCGGCTTTAGATAAACCTAATAAATATTTGTTTAGATCAGTTACGACAACACCATATTCTTCTGTTTGCGAGCGAATGGAAAAAGTATTCTGATACAGATTTTCATTAGGTATATCCAATTTTGTTGTTGTTATTTGCGGTTTTGTAGGAAACAAAATACTGAATTTTGCTGCCGTTGAGGTAAACGTTGACCATTTTTCACCCATACTTTCTCCGGCTAATTTAAATGAGTTAAAAAATTTAGTCATTGCCGGCGAATTAACATACTTATTATCGCCTATAGAGATAACCTGATAAAGGTTATATTTAATCAAAAAAACTTTTATTTTTCCGTAACCCTTAGCAGATGAGAAAGTAACTTCTTTTCCTTTATTTTCATTTAAATACACTACTTTTTCAGTTAATTTTTTAGCATTTTGTCCTTTAAGCATTGACTCAACTCCGGCATTGAGTCGATTTTCGATGGCTTGTGCATCTTCTGTGGCAATCGGATATTGATTGATGGAAATGCCATGTGTTCCGCTTGGACCGCTAACCAAATAAAGTTTGATGGTAATTTTTCCTACTGCACTTTCAACAGTTTGACTTTGCGGAGAAGGTTTGCCGTTCAGCCAAACTGTAAAACCTTCTCCTTGCGGCGTAAACTGTTGACTGATTGCAGTTTGCACAAACAAAAAAGCAACCATACAAATCAAAGATGAGCAGTTTAAGAGTTTCATAATTTTCTCCCAAGCGATTTTCAGAAAAAAATAAAACGCGAATAATCATTTTATCCGCGTTTCGTGTAAATTGAAAGTTATTCCCTTTCATAGTCTTTAACTATTGTAAAGCATTTATTGGGATAATTATTTAGTTTAACTTTTTCTTTTCCAATCCATCCCAAATCTTCCATTTTCCAATTTCAATTTCGATAAGCTCTTGAATTATTTCTTCTTCAGGCATACCTTTTTCCCGCATTTCATAATCAGGACTAACACTAAGCACTTTCCATCCTCTGTTATGTATAGTTTCTGATCGGGCATTTATCAATTCACTGAACCTTAAATGTAATTCCGATTCATCAAACGAAAGTAAAAAACACCTTTCCAAGCCATATAGAAAATTGCGTAAACTATCTGTATTAAAAGGGTAAATACACATTTTGGGTCTTTGTTTCATCAAATCCAAATAATCAATAATTCTATTAACTTCAATCATATCTGTATTTTCGAGGATTTAAATTATTTAAAGTCTGCTTTTTTCAATTTACAACTTATCTTTTACAAAAAATTAAACGCGAATAATTATTTTATCCGCGTTTCATAAATTTACAAAGTTTTGATTTTGCTGTTTTTAATTAATCCTTACCCCTGCCCGACGTGCTTCTTCAACTAAACTGTTCCATTGAGCGGAGAGTCCGGCGCGAACCTGCTGCAAATAACGATAGCGTGAAATCAATTCTTCCCGTTGAGCATTGTTGTTATTGACCGGAACAGGATACGAATAACCTCCGTAATATGGTCGGGAATAACGGCGATTATGCTGCGGTTGATTGTTCTGTCCGATAACCAATTGAATGCTTGAAGGATATAAAGGAGTTCCCCAAAAAGGATTTGGATTTCCTGCCGATTGATTAATCACAGACTGAACACTGGTTGCCTGATTTACCGTATTTACCTGGGGATTATTTCGATAACCTCCTCTGCCAACATTAGCGACACCAACCGAATAAAAGTTTTCGGGGCTCATAAAAATTGAATTTTGGGCAGGAGTATTGGCAATTTGTGCGTTTAAATAGCGCAACTGCCCGTCAACATTGAGGATTTGGTTACGCAAATTGGCAGCTTGAATTTGGTAATAGTTTTGGTCTTGCTGACGATTGACAGCACCTTGACGGATTATTTCTTCATTCCGCTGTTTTGTTTGCTGACGTTGCTGGTCTAATTCTTCGGGCGAAGGAAGTCCGCGCTCTTTATAAGTCTTTCGGTATTCATCCTCAGACTGCTCGCGTCTTTCCTTATATTTTTCCAATTCAAAATTGGTAATTGTCCGGGTTGCTTTGGTTTGTCCAAACACAATGCTCGAAACAACAAAAATCAATGCAAATGCTAACCAAATTCTGTTTTTCATAAAACTACTCTCTTTTTGAAAATTATAACATTTGCTTGGATGCAATAGGTATAGAAAAGTTTGGAGTGAAAAAGTTTAAAAGTAGAAAGGTGAAAAAGCTGAGTCTACCGCAACCAACTTTTTCACTCTTTCACTTTTTCATTTTTTCACCTTAAAACCCAAAACTCAAACCAACTCGTCCCGTGCGTCCAAACGTGCGAAATCCATTTTCAAAATACTCGTAATTGAATAGATTTTCCACTGTTCCGAACAAACGTAGATTAAGTTTTTCGTTATTCATTTTGAAAGTATAGCCTGCCGTTAAATCGGCTTTGCGATTACCTTTGAAACGATAAACATAAGTTCCGAAAGTCGTGTTGCTAAAGATCGGCGCAAGATAATTACTTGTCGCAACAAAATCCAGATTGACCCAAAAATCTTTAAATCTTTGCGTGGCAACCAGAGTAAATTGATGTTTCGGAATCCCCAAAGTGTCAATTATTCGGCTACCCGAAACCTGCGGCTCGCGTTGATCGCTGTTGGTGAAAGTATATGAAGCAAAAAGACTGGTGTTTTTATGCGGTTTCAAATCCGCGCTGAATTCCGTGCCTTTGGCAATTCCGCCTTTAGTGTTCAAATAACCGCCGAAAGGTCGTGTCGTTGAGCCGATATTTGCCACCACATTTCCATAGCCAATCGTATCAATCAGTTTGGTGTAAAAGTAAGTTGCCGAGAATTTGGCGCGGCTATCAAAAAGATTTTGTTCGATTCCACCGTCAAAAGCAATCGTTTTTTCCGGCTTCAGATTCGGATCGCCGAGTGCGGTAAATGAACTTGAAAACGAACTGTAAAACGTGCCGAATCGCTCATAAAGCGATGGAACTCGATAACCGTTGCCGACGTGAGCGCGAAGTTTGGTTTTCGATTTTTCAAAGAAATAAGAACCCGAACCGTCGAAAGTATATGCAGTCGGCGGATTTGATAAAGTCACATTTGAATACGGTGCATTGCTGACGCTAAACGCCGGTTTATCCAAATTGAAAAATTGCGCCCGAAAACCGCCTGCCAATTGCAGTTTATTGTTCAAAAAACTCAGCAAATCCTGTGCATAAAACGTATTGCTCGACTGATTGACCTTGGTAAAAAAACTGCCTGTTCCACTGGGCGTGAATCCGTTGTTACCAAATTTTTCCTGTTCAAATTCGTAGCCGAAAGTAATTTCATTAACCCGATTCGGACTCCAGTTAAAATGACCGTTGGCAGTATGAATTTGCCCGTCAAAAATGCTGGTCGAAGCGGATTGAAAACCTACGCCGAGCGTTCCGTTTTCATTTCTGCGTTGAGTTTTTAAGCCTTGATAATAGCCTTGAAAAATCAATTTGTCGGTAATGATTTGCGTCAATGCAACTTGTCCGCTAAAGAAATTTGATTTTTGCGAATTGTCGGGATCATTAACATCATAAACAAAATTTACGCCTTGATTAGCGTTGATGATTGTTGCATTTGAAGCCGGCAAAGCCCCTTTAGTATCGGGATTGGAATTTAATTTAACAAAAGCATCGGAGACAAAAAATCTGCCTGAAATATTGGTGTTTTGGGTTGGATTAAATTCCAAACGGCTTTGAAAATTTGTGTTTGTTGCCCGGTCATCGTTGTCAATTCCTTTTGTGTATAAGGTGCGCGAACCTCCTAAATTAAAACCAAACTTTCCGTCTTTTGTGCCGTCGCTCAAATTTCCGCGATAGCGTTGCAGACCGTAGCCGCCAAAAGCGGTTGAAAATTGTCCGTGTAAACCTGATTGCGGCTTTGGCGTTTGAAAATCGATAACGCCGCCAATCGCATTTGTGCCGTAAAGCGAGCTGCCCGAACCGCGCAAAACTTCGAGTTTACTAACGCTGGTCAAAGTAAAATCACTCAAAAAACTTGACGCATCGCCCGTAATTGCCGTCGCGTCACGAAAACGGATTCCGTCAATTAAAATCGCGGTGTCCTGATTACGCAAACCACGGGTTTTGATGTTTGCGGTTCTGCCGAATCCGCCAAGCTGCTGCACCCGAAAACCCGGAATTGTTTTTAAAGATTCGACCAGACTGAAATCGGCTCGGTCACGCATTTCTTGCCCTGAAATGGTATTGATTGTTTTAGAAACTTTCTCAACCGTTTGTTCAAAATTGGCGGAAATATTCACTGTTTCTTTAACTGTTGGAGTTGGAGTTGGAGTCGGCGTTTGCTGTTGTGCCGAAATACTAATTGTCAAAAATATTGCTAAAAATAAAGTAGATAAAATTTTCATAAATCTCCTTAACTCACGCCCTTCGCGGAGTCGGTCTAAGAGACAAAGGTAAAAGGCAAAAGTAAAAAGGCAAAAATCTTTTCCTTATTTACTTTCTCAATTCACTCAACAGAGTTCCTGACTTAAACGCTATTTTCACAAGGCATTTTTACTTTTACTTTTACTTTTTGCCTTGTGAAACTTGTTTCACAGTTGCGAGGGCAGTCGCAGAATCTCACTGCATTCCTCTGTTTATTGTCTGTAATTAATGGTTAAACTGATGCTTATCAGTCGTAAAAACTTCATCCACGAAGTTCACGAAGGTTTCACGAAGATAAGAAGATTCGAGATAGTTTTTTCAAAAAAAACCTTCGTGTTTTCTTCGTGTTACTTTGTGGATAATTCCTGATTTTAAATCGGTAAAAGGTCGCAGTAGTAGAACTTGCCTTTTCCGTGATCGCTTGCATATTCCCGAAAAACCGTTTCGCCTTTAGTAAATTCAATCGGTTTTCGGAAAAACGGAGCGTCATAAACGAAAGTATGAAATTCTCCGTTTTCACCGCAAACGTCCACATCTTTCGGTAATTCAGCGATAAATTGCCGATCAATCAATCTGCCGCAAAACTTTTGGTCGAGTTTTGTCGCATCAACGCAAACCGTTATTGTTTTAAAGTTTTGAGCGATGAAATCTTCTATCAAATTTTGCGTTGGTATTTGCCATAACGGAAAAACGCCTATTAAACCCTTTTCCCGCAATTTTTGCTCTCGATAATGCCGTAGATCCTCAAGAAAAATATCACCGAAAATTGAATGCGTAATGCCTTTTGAAAGCAGAAAATCAAGCGTTTTATTCATTTCGGTTTCGTAATCTTCCATCGAAGGCATTTCGGGCAAAAGAACTTCGATCAGTTCAATTCCAATCGCTTCGGCTTGCTTTCGTAAAAGCTCGCGCCGCACGCCGTGCATCGAAATTCTCTGCCAATGCGAATTAACGGTGGTTAAAAGATATTCAATTTTAAACTCTTTATTTTGTAGGGCTTTATGGAGGGCGAACGCAGAATCTTTGCCGCCGCTCCAGTTCATTACCGCTTTATTTTGGGGCATAAATTAACTTTACGAAATTGATTTTTGTTTCAAAACTGTCTGAATCTACTAATTTTTGTAATCAATCTTGCAACTTTACTATTTTCCGTCGTTAGTTCCTCGGAACTTATCTCTTTAGTTTCAGCAAATTTCCCGAAAGCCTTTCCGATTCGGTCCGAAGTGCTGAGAATTTTTCGGAGCGGTAAAAGATTAAATAAGCGATATTCTCCAACTGCGGTTAAACCGGCGGAAGCAAAACATCCGCACTGTGAACAATCAGGATTTCCGCCAAACTGACAGGGCGTTATTTTGTTTTTCAAATCCGCCGTAAAATTTAATGTAGTTTTGGCAAAAATACATTTATCAGGCGATTTCGGCGGTTTTTGAAATGCTTTGATTACACTATCCGGCAAGTAAAGCTTCGGATATTTTTCGCGCAGAAACGCCAATTCGCCAAGAATTTTGTCCTTAACTTTCGGCATTAGAATTTCTTCGTTTTCGGCTCCGATTTGCGGTGTAAATAAACTGAACCAAACTTTTTTGACCTCAGGACGCAACGACCAAAAAGCTAAAAATTCATCATAATAACCTTCGCGCTGAGCTGTTTGAGAAGTGATTGTGCAATGCACCGTAATTTGATGACCTTCGATATTCCGCAAAATTCTTTGGTAGGTAGCAGGTTTGCGCCGGACATCGTGTTCGGGCTGTAATCCATCAATTGAAACTACAATGTATAAACCCTTGATAGCAGCCCATTCTTTGGGAATTTCTCTGACCGCGCTGGTCACAAGCTGAACGGAAACGCCCATTTTACTTAGTTTCGGCAGCAAAATATTCAACTCGCGAAATCTGACCAAAGGCTCGCCGCCGACAATCGAAAGGTGAAGCGGTTTATATTTTTGCACCAAAGCCAGAACTTTTTCGACTAAATCCTCACCTTTGAAATCACTCAAAGTTCTCAATGAACCAACATTTTGTTCTAAATGTTCCGGTTCGTAAGCATAACAGCCCGGACATCTGAGCGGACATTCACGGGTAATTTCGATTGATAATGACGGATAATTTCCGCTTAAAATTTTGCCCCACGCCTTAAAAACATCTTTCTTTTCCAAAGTTTAATCCTCCGTAAAGTCCCAAACTTAATCTGCGTAAGTTCAGGACAGTCAAAAAAAACGATCATGCTTTTTGAGAATTAAAATTGAAGAAGAAATAGCGTCAAATACAACAAAACGCGTCAAACCTGACCAATTGCTTTAATCCGCGAAAGCATTGTCAATTTTGAAAAAGGCAGGTCTCCTGACTTGTAACCTTTTTTACCATCCTTCCCATTCTGGCTGGAACAGTGGATATTGTCGGTATTCAGCATTACGTTACTTACAGTTGCGCGACAGTTCGTGATTTGCACACGATTCCCTTTTAATTTGCAGCGAGCAAAACCTTTTTCGCCTAAAATAGATAATTCATAAACCTGTAGATCTGTTTTGAATTATCCGTAAAATTAAATTTTCAAATAACTTAGCAGAAAATTTAAAAAGCATTTTTCTGCAAATTTTATAATTCTGTCAGTTCAAATCGGGGTCTGTTTTTTCCAAAGGCTGAAGAGTTGCAGCAATTTCGACTCCGGCAGTTTTTGCTAAAATCTTGTGAATTTGTCGAATTCCCTCGGTCAAAGATGCCGGACCCGGCTGCAAAATATAAGCCGATTTGACTTCGTAAATATGGTTATTTTGCACGGCTTCGATTTTTTCCCAACCTTCGCGCGAACGAACCAAATTCTTTTTTAATGCTTTGCCGCACCACGAACCGATGATTACCTGCGGATTAGCTTTAATCACTTTTTGTGAATCAATAATGCGGTCTTTTGCTCCCTGAAATTGTTTCAACTCAGGAAAAATCGGCTCACCGCCGGCAATTTCGATCAATTCTTCAACCCAGCGAATTCCCGAAATTAAGGGATCGAACCATTCTTCAAAATAGACTCGCGGACGAAGCGGAAAATTTTTGGCAGATTCCGCGATTTCATTTAATTCATTCCGCATCGTTTCGACTAATTCAACAGCTTTGTTTTCAACTCCAACGATTCTGCCGACAGTCAAAATCATTTCCAAAACTTCATTCACACCACGTTGATTAAAAGTAAAAACCGTCACGCCGCGCCGGATCAGTTCTGCCGCAATATCCGCTTGCAAATCTGAAAAAGCAAAGACCAGATCAGGTTTGAGCGACATTATTTTGTCAAATTTGGCATTGATAAAAGCCGAAACTTTTGGCTTCTGACGCGCTTCAGCCGGACGCACCGTGTAGCCCGAAATTCCAACAATCCTCTCGCCTTCGCCGAGCAAATAAAGCGTTTCGGTCGTTTCTTCGGTCAAACAAATTATTCGTCGCGGATAACCCGCCAAATCATTAAACATTTTTTATTTGCCCGCGAATTCGCTAAAAGGCGCGAAAATATAACTAACTTGATTGATTTTTTTTCCTTTCGTATGTTTCGCGTTTTTCGCGGGCAATATTATTTCCCATCAGCTTAAGTCTTGTGAAATTTGCGCTTCGATTGTTTCCAGACACATCCGGCATAAACAGGATTTATATTTTTGGCGCAAATATTGTCTGGTTTCATCACTCACTTTGATTTCACTTCACCAACAACCTTTGAGACCAATTTCGCAGGAAAAATCTTTTCCGCAGCTCTCGCAGTTGTTTGATTTACGCAGTAAAACTAGATTATTTATACGTTCGCGCAGACTCATATTTTTGTTAATAACTCAGCGTAATCCTTGGCTTTCCGCTTTTTGGATGCCCGTCTAAAAAAACTTCGACCTCGAAAACTTCGCGCAGATTTTCCGCCGTTATGACTTGGTTCGGTTCACCTTTGGCAACAACTTCTCCGCGTTTTAACAACAAAATTTCATCCGCAAATTCGGAAGCCAGATTCAAATCGTGCGTGATGATAACTGCCGAAGAGTCACAGGTTTGGCAACGCTCCCGCACCAGCCGAAAAAGGATTGTCTGATGCGACAGGTCGAGATTTGCCGTCGGTTCATCCAGCAATAAAATTCTCGCCTGTGTCGCCAAAGCCCGCGCAAAAACCACCCGCTGCCGTTCACCGCCGGAAAGCTCGTTCATCAAACGGGTTTCATAATCACGCAGATCACACATTTCCAAAGCACTTTCGGCAATCCGCAAATCTTCCTCGCCTTCCCAACCAAAGACTCCGCCGTGAGCAAATCTTCCCGATAAAACAAATTCCAAAACCGTGACAGGAAATTTCGTTTCATTTTCCTGTGCGACGACCGCAATTTTTTGGGCAATATCGCGCCGTGAAAAACTCTCCAAAGGCTTTTCAGCTAATAAAATTGAGCCTTTTGTAATCGGAATTGAGCCGTTCAAAGATTTCAAAAGCGTTGTTTTTCCCGCTCCGTTCGCGCCCAAAACAGCCACAATTTTATTTTTCCGCAAAGCAAAAGAAACATTCTTGATAACTTCGCTCGCGCCGTAATTGATGGAAATGTTTTGGATCTCTAACATTTGTTTTTAACGCAAAGGCGCAAAGTGTGAAAGACGCAAAGTCTTTTTCTTCACCTTTTTACTTTTTGCTTTCTTATAAATCTTTGCGCCTTTGCTTCTTAGCGTCTTTGCGTTAATTTTTTCGCAATAAATATATAAAAAGCGGTGCACCGATTAACGCCGTAATTGCTCCAACCGGCAATTCTCTCGGCGCAATGGCGGTTCGTGCCACCGTGTCCGCTAACACAACAAAAACCGCTCCGGCGAGGGCTGAAAACGGAATCACTAACCGATTGTCGCTGCCGGTTATCAGCCGAATCAAATGCGGAATTATCAAACCGACATAGCCGACCGAACCGCTCGACGCTACCGAAGTTCCAACCAAAGCCGCCGCAGTGGCAAAAATTATCAAGCGCACACGTTGGACTTCAACCCCGAAATCAAACGCATCACGTTCACCGATCATCATTAAATTCAACGCTTTAGCCTGTGAACTCAAAACTATTGTGCCAAAAATTGCAATAAACAACGTCAGGTAAAATCCGTTTTTGGTCGCCTGTGACAAATCTCCTAACAGCCAAAAAGTAAAACTCTGCAATTTGGTCGCATCCAGCAGCGAAGTCAGCAAAACAATAATCGACGAAAGGAAAGTCGTAACGATAACTCCTGATAAAACAAGCCTTTCGACATTCATTCCCGCCCGTGACTTTGCCATTTGATAAACCGCAAAAGTTGCCAAAGCCGCTCCGGCAAAAGCCATTACCGGGCGCAAAAACTCAAAGCTCGAAAAAAAGACAATCGCCACCATCGTTCCGAGTGCCGCCCCGTTGGAAACACCCAAAAGATAGGGCTCAGCCAACGGATTCCTAAGAAGTGCCTGCAAGCTCGCCCCGGCAACCGCTAAACTTGCACCGACAGTTGCACCAAGTAAAACTCTCGGAATCCGAATATCAAACAAAATTGCCGATTGTGCTTCGGTTAATTCAAAGAACGATAGTTTTTCACTTCCAAGCAAAATTGCCGCCAAAATCGCTAAAACCAACATCACTAACAGAACAACGCCGAAACGAAGACTTTGGACTTTAGACTTTGGACTTTGGACTTTCATCAATGAATCTTTTCCGCAATCTGCTCCAATCCAGCTACAATTCGTGGTGCGGGACGAGACAAAATATCGGCGTTTATTTTGAAAACTTTGCCGTTTTTAACCGCATTTGAGTTTTTGAAAACCTCGTTTGGCTCATCGTTATCGGAACTTTCCGACAAAATTATGATGTCGGGGTTCAATGCCAAAGCTGTTTCCTTACTTAATTTAGGATACGCAGTTGCTAAATCTTGTGTCGCCGAAATTCCGCCTGCTCTATTGATTAAATCCGTGATAAAAGAATCTTTGCCGATGGTGTAGAGTGATTTGTCAATCTGCACAAAAACTTTGGGTTTTGCTGCATTTTTTGTTTTTTCTTCGACGGCGGCAACTCGTTTTTTCAAATTGCCAACAACTTCGGCGGCTTTATCTTTTGTGCCGAAAATCTCACCGACTTTTTCGATGCTTTGATAAATTCCGTCAAGTGAATTCGGATTCGTCACAAAAACCGTAATTCCTTGTGCTTCAAGCGTTTTGGTAAAAGATTCGAGCTGCGAAGCGGTTGAAACGAAAACAACTTGCGGCTTTAAGGCAATGATATTTTCGACATTCGGTTTGAGCGTATCGCCAATGCTGGTAATTTTTTTTGCGTCTTCGGGATAATTGCAAAAATCAGTTCTCCCGACCAATTTATCGCCGGCACCGACAGCAAAAATTATTTCCGTCAGATTCGGAGCAAGCGAAATTGCCCGTGTCACTTTTTCGGGAATTTTTACTTTACGATTTAGATCGTCTGTGATTTCGCGTGATTGGCTTGATGGTAAATTAGTGTCTTGCGTGGACTTACAGGCAAAGGAGAGAAATAAACAAACAACAGCAAATAAAATTTTATAATACTTCAAAATGAAAAACCCCATTTTGTTTGCCTCTAACGCAAAGGCAAGCAAAACAGGGCTTTTCACATCAACAAAAAAGGAGAAAAGAGAAAAACAACATCTTACACAGCCGAACACCTTTACGCGAAGCATTCATTTGGCTATAAACATTTTGGCAGGTCTCCTGACTTTACAGTGGCGCGACCGTGCGGGGCTTTCACCCGGCTTCCCTATTCTTCGTTCTTAAAAACGACACCAAAACGGTTATGCTGAAAAGAACAATTAAGTTTTGCAAATCGCTTTACATCACCTAATGACTTGGAAGTTATCACCCTTTTTGGCAAAAGTCAAAATCTTTTCATAAATTATTCTTGATATTAGAAGCCGATTGCGGATATGCTTGTCAAAATAAGTATTAAATTATTCATAGTTTACAAATTAATTTATGTCTGAAAATGGAAATGTAGTTGCAGTAATTCTCGGCGGTGGAGCAGGCACAAGGCTCTTTCCTTTAACTCAGTATCGTTCTAAACCGGCTGTTCCGTTAGGCGGAAAATATCGTTTGATTGACGTTCCGGTTTCCAATTGTATCAATTCCGGTATCACCCAGATATTTGTTTTAACTCAATATAATTCGGCTTCACTGAATCGTCATATCGCCAGAACCTATCGCTTTTCTTCATTCTCGACCGGGTTTGTCGAAGTTTTAGCGGCTGAACAAACCAAAGATAATCCTGAATGGTTTCAGGGAACGGCAGACGCTGTCCGCCAAATGATTCCGCACATCCGTGATTGGCGTGTCAATACACTTTTGATTTTGTCAGGCGACCACCTCTATCGAATGGATTACCGCAAATTTTTACAGCGGCATTTTGATACAAATGCGGATTTAACCATTTCGGTAATTCCAAACCGACGCGAAGAGGCTGAAGAATTCGGTCTACTTAAAACTGATGAAAATGGGCGAATTATCGAATTCAAAGAAAAACCCAAAGGTGATGCGCTTGAAGCAATGAGGGTTGACACAACCCGCTTTGGTTTAACCGAAGAAGAAGCAAAAGAACGTCCGTTTTTGGCTTCAATGGGAATTTACGTTTTCAATTACGAAAAACTGGTTACTCTTTTAGCCGAAGATCAATCTTGGGTAGATTTCGGAAAAGAAATAATTCCTGACGCAATCAAAAGATACAATGTTCAGGCACATCTTTTTAAAGATTATTGGGAAGACATCGGAACAATCCGCGCTTTTTACGAAGCCAATCTTGATTTGGCTTCTCCGCTGCCGAAATTTAATTTTTTCAATACCGAATCACCAATTTATACCCGCAGCCGCTATTTACCGCCGTCAAAAGTTCATAATTGCGATATAGATAATTCAATGGTCAGTGAAGGCTGTATCCTGAATGGTGTCAGAGCTAAACGTTCGATCATCGGCTTGCGTTCGCGCATAGACAAAGGCACCAGCATCGAAAATTCGATCATTATGGGAACCGATTTCTTTGAGTCCCTCGAAGAGATGAAAACAAATATTACTAAAGCCGTTCCGCACATCGGAATCGGCGAAAATTGCACTATCAAACGCTCAATTGTTGATAAAAACGCCAGAATCGGCAAAAATGTGCAGCTTATCAATCAGCGTGGAGTTGATAAAGAAGATGGACCAAACGGAAACTATTTTATCCGCGAAGGAATTATTTTGATTCCTAAAAATGCAACAATTCCTGATGGAACAGTGATTTAAAGTAAAAAGTAAAAAGTAAAAAGTAAAAAAGCGTGATGATTTAGTTGTTTAGTTAAATCTCACGCTCTTATTTTTGAACTTTGAACTTTTTACTTTGAACTTTTTACTTTTTACTTGATTTTTTCTTAACGGTATAGCTTTCTCTGGCTTTAACGGCTACGCCTTTTTGAGCTACACGAACTTTTAATTTGTGTTTTTTTTCTGTTTTATCATCTTTCGGATAAAAACCGAGACTATAAGTTTGTCTCAATTCATCCGCAATTTGCGAAAAAGCGTAAGCCATACTCATCTTGTCGGTAGCAGGCAAAACTCTTCCGCCTGTTTCATTTGCCATTTGACCGAGATATAAATTAGCAGTTTCGTATTCCTGCGAAGATGTTCCAGTGCCGCCTCCGGGCATAGTTGTCGTGGATGATGGAAACGGATTATTGTTTGGAGTCGGGGTCGGAGTCGGGTTTCGATTTACTTTGATATTGGGAAACGGAAAAGGAAACGGATTTGTATTAGTGGTAGTTGGCGGAATTTGAGTTGACGACGGAGTTCCGGTTGGAATCGGCAAAGTAGTCGGCATCCGCGAGGCATTTTGCACATCGCTGTAAGTATCGTATTGAATCGGATAAATTATTGCATCCAGTTCTTCGGCATCACGCAAATTATTTTCTAAATGCGCTGTTGTGCTGGTCGTATCAACTCCGTCGGTAAAAAGCACAATTGCTTTTCTTCCTTCAATATTACGGAGTTTTTTCATAACGAAATCAACTGCTTCGTAAAGACTTGTTCCCGTTCCGATTTTTGTTTGTTTAATCGCACTCCAAACCTCTTTTCTGTCGGTGGTCGGCTCACAAAGCAGATGCACCTCCTGATCAAATGACACAACCATTACCTTATCTTTAGGACGAAGTTGGGCAGTAAATCCATTAGCGGCAGTTTGAATTTCGGTAGTTTTGAAAACAGTCGAATAACTCATATCCAACATCAGAACAACGGTAAAAGGTTCTTCAACATTTGAGAAATACGCAACTTCCTGTTCAAGGTCATCCTCAAAAACCTTGAAATCCTCTTTTTTCAATCCGGGAACGAATTTTCCGCCGCGATCTAAAACTTTGACCGGAATCGTCACTAGATTTGTTTCAACATTGATGACTTCGCCATCATCAGCTGCATCAACTTTTTCCGAATTTGCAGAAGTAGTTTGAGGCGTTGGAGTCGGAGTTTGAGTTGGTCGTTGATTTCTTTTTTGATTATCTCCGTTTGTTTGCGGGCGTGATTGAGTAAAAATCAAGACAGAATTTGCCCAAAATAAGAGCAAAACAATGAAAAGGCTCACTTTTTTCATTTCTCGGACTCCGTTTAAAAAAATAAAAGAGGCATTTTGAAAGATGCCTCGGAATTAAAAAAGGATGCCTTTCGACCAATTAAAAAGGAAGTCTGGTTTTTACGGTCGGTTTTGGTTTCTGTTTGGCGGCAGTTGTTGAATTTGCTACGCCGTTTTGTCCAACAATATAATTATTTTTGGCACGAACTACCGCATTGGTCCGATTTACTCGAACTTTGATTTGCTTACGATCTCCAGGTTGACCTTCTTTTTGCGGATAATAGCCGATGCTGTATTGACGGCGAAGTTCTTCGGCAATTCCCGAAAAAGCCGCATCTAAATTATAAGTTGAAGTCGCATCGAAATTTCTGCCGCCGCTGGCTTGTGATAACTCTTGTAAATACTGTCTGGCTTTTTCGTAATCTTCTTTTGAAGTTCCGATTCCACCGCCGCCTCCGATATTGACACTTCCTCCGGTTAAAATTGCGCCGATAATTTGTCCCCAGCCGCCACCGCTACGGCGACGATTTCGCGGTGGATTTGGATTATTTGTGCCGCCACCGCCGGTTGTTCCCATATCCATCGAGGTGTCGTAACGAATCGGGTAAATCATTGCATCAAGTTCTTCTGCTTCTTTAACCGTGCTTTGATAAGTTGCGCGTTTTGAAGTCGTATCAACTCCGTCCGTAAATAAAACCACGGCTTTGCGCCCTTCTATATTGCGTAATTGATTGTTAATGGCATAATCAACCGCTTCATAAAGACTGGTTCCGCCGCCGAATCTGGCTTGCTGAATTGCATTTCGCAAAACATTGCGGTCATTGGTTGCTTGCGCGAGAACGTGGATTTTCTCATCAAAAGCGATTACTGAAACGCGATCATCTCTTCGTAATTGATTAACAAAAGTGATGGCAGCGTCCTGAATTTCTTCGATTTTAAATTTGGTTGATTCGCTGACATCCAACAATAAAACAACCGTAAAAGGAGCTTCTAACGAAGCAAAATATTCCACTTGCTGCTGCACACCGTCTTCAAAAATTTGAAAATCTTTTTGCTGTAAGCCCGAAATAAATCTTCCATCCCGATCTAAAACAGTAACCGGAAGCGTGACCAAATTGGTTTCGATATTGATCACATCGTCATCTTCAACCACTGCTCCATCTTTATTTGGTGTAGACGATGGAGTTATCGGTTTATTATCACCGATCAAAACAGGCGGACGTTTTGTTGTTTCCGGCGTTGAAGTTGGGGTAGTTGTTGGTGAATTTGAGTCGTTATTGGTTGTCTGATTTTGATTATTAGGAAGATTATCCGTCACGACCACTCGCGGACGCGAAGGTTTTGATTGTGCAAAAACCGCCATACTCAGCAACCCAACACACAAAATCATCGCAACAACTTTTTTCATCCTAATTTTCCTCACTGAAAGCGTTCTCAACCCTCTGCCATCCCCTTTGACGTAGATATTATCAAACAAGATGCCAATTTTTTTAGCTTTGATTAAGAAATTCTGTAGCCAATTCGTGAAATTTTCTGCGGGTTGAGTTGATATTGACAAACGGAAGCTCGCGGGCGTGGGTGCGATTCGTCAGCAAAATAAAAATCCTTTCCGTTTCCGGCTCAATCCAAACCGATGTTCCGGTAAATCCTAAATGCCCGAAGCTGTCTTTTTGCAATGAATTAGAAGCTGTTGATTCAGGTGTGGCAGCTAATTGAAAAGCGATTGAACGCGCTTCATTATATCCTTTGGTGTAATTTGTGCGGAATAAATCACAGGTTTCAGGTTTTAAAATCGTCGTTTCCTTCGCTAAAAACTGTTGGGCGATTTTGAAAGTTTCTTCGGCAGTTGAAAAAAGTCCGGCGTGTCCCGAAACTCCGCCCATAAAGTAACAATTTCCATCGTGAACTTCGCCCCAGATTTGGTAATTTCGCCATTCGTAATTCGTAATTTGTGATTCGTAACCTGATTCTAAACACGTATTTTTCTCGTATTCGTTACCGAATTCGCTGGCGGCAATTCGTTTTTGCAAAGATTTCGGCGGATTGTAAAAAGTATTTTGCAGATTCAACGGCTCAAAAATTTCAGTTCGCGCAATTTCATTCAGAGATTTTCCATAGATTTTTTCAATTACAAAACTGAGCGTGAGAAAATTTAAATCGCTATAAACAACTTTTGAATTGATTGGATTCTCATTTTTGAACTCAGCAATAATAATTATCAAACCCGACAAATAATTTGATTTTTTATCTATCATATTTGATTTCTTATCTATCAAATAAAATGGCTTCCACGCAAAAAATCCAGAGGTATGCGTCAAAAGATTTTGAATCAAAACTTCTTGCTTGTCTTTCATATGGAAGAAAGAAGTAAATCTTGAAACCCTATCGGTCAAACTAATCTCACCATTTTCAATCAACTTCGCACACAACAAACCTGTCACCAAAACTTTAGTCAAACTCGCCAAATCGTAAATTGTATCTAGTTTTGCTTCGATTTTTTCAGGCTCAACCACGGCAAAACCAAGCGCATCCTGCAAAATAATTTCGCCTTTTTCCGCTACCAGATAAACGGCAGACGGAAAATCGCGGGCATCAATTCGGGATTGTAAAAATTCGGAGATAATCATTTTGTTTTTGTTTGGAACGCCACGCTTCTAGCTGGCATTGAGCGCAGAGCGCGAACAACTCAAGTTTAATTTTTCTCGACTTTTACTTAAAATTGAGTTACATCGTTCACACGATGTCTGCCAGCTAGAAGCGTGGCGTTCCGTTTCTTCATACATTCAAACGACTTCGATGCGTTTCAATCTTATCCAGCACGCCCAACGCTAAACTTAAAGCTTTGCGTCCGTCTTCGGCGGTGATTGGCGGAGTTTTGTCTTCGATAACGCAATCTAAAAACGCTTCGAGTTCAGCACGAAGCGGTTCAATATCAACTATTTCCAACCGATTTATCTTAATTCCCAACAGTGGATGCGCGGCTTCGGGATTGAGCGAAGTCAGCGAAGCAAATTTGGTCGCGTAATCTAAAACGACATACGAATTTGTCTGATAAAATCGGGTTTTGCGAATTTTTTCCGTGCCGATGCGCGAAGCGGTAATGTTGGCAACCGCACCGTTTTCAAACTCAATACGGGCATTTGCGGCATCAACTTTGTCAGAAATTACCGGAATTCCAACCGCACGGATTTCGGAAACTTTTTCGTTGACCAGCCATTGGATTGCGTCCAGATCGTGAATCATTACATCCAAAACCACATCCACATCCAAACTGCGATTGGGAAAAGGCGAAACGCGGTGAATTTCAAAATAGAGCGGTTTCGTCACGTGTGGACGAAGCGCGACCATCGCCGGATTAAATCTTTCGAGATGTCCGACCATCAATTTTGCCCCTGATTTTTCAGCGGTGGCAATCATTTTATCGGATTCTTCCAGAGTGCGGGCAATCGGTTTTTCGACCAAAACATTAACGCCTTTTTCCAAAAATGCACAAGCAATTTCGCAATGAGTTTCGGTTGGAGTAACGATCGAAACGGCATCAACTTTGTCCAACAATTCGCGCCAATCGGTGAAATAATTACATCCGTTTTTTTCGGCAATCGTTTTGGCTTGTGTTTCGCTAGTATCGCAAACGCCGATAAATTCACCTTTTCCCAAGTTTGCTAATTCTGCATAATTTCGGGCGTGATGCTGCCCCAAACTTCCAACTCCGATAACTGCTGTTCTAAATTTGCTCATTATTCCTAAAACCTTTGACTTTCGACCTTTGACTTTTGACTTATTGAACTTTGCGTTAGAATCTTTTTTTGACTCTTATGCGAAATTCTAACTTTCCAAAGGCTTTGTGGCTAGTCGTCATCATAGGTTTTATTGCATTGTATTTTTTCGGACTGAATTTTGTGCCGCTGCTCGGTCCCGATGAACCGCGATATGCCCAGATTGCCCGCGAAATGTTTGAGCGAAATGATTGGCTGACACCCACTCTGGGCGGATTTAATTGGTTTGAAAAACCCATCCTGCTCTATTGGTTAGAAATTATTGCTTACAATATTTTTGGAGTTTCCGAATTTTCGGCGCGTTTTTTCTCAGCAATTTTCGGGTTGTTGACGATTTTCAGCGTTTACCGTCTGTGTCGCCGGATTGAAATTGCCGTCGAAAAGAAAGGATTTTATTCGCAAAATGCACAGGGTTTAGCCAGATTTACCGCAATTTCGTTAGCAACCAGCATTGGACTGATTGCATTTTCGCGCGGTGCAAGTTTTGACATTATTCTTACTTTACCGATTACCTTGTCATTGGTTTGTTTTATGACCTTTGAGCTTTACGCGCCTCACGGTCAGAGCGATCACGATTTTCGCGGTTATTTTGTCTCAGACTTGCTTTTTCTCGCGCTATTTTATGTTTTTATTGGAGTTGCGCTATTAGCAAAAGGTTTGATCGGTGCTGTAATTCCATTGGGAGTAGTTTTTACCTATTACTTTTTCCAATTCCGTTTTCCACCCAGATTATTTGTTTTCAGTCTTTTTTGGGGAATTCCGTTAGCGGTTTTGGTGGCTTCCGCGTGGTATTTACCGATGTATTTGACGCACGGATACGGATTTATTGATGAATTTTTCGTGCAGCATCATTTCCAACGCTACACTTCCAACAAATATCAGCATCCCCAGCCATTTTACTTTTTCTGGTGGGTGCTTCCGGCTTTGACAGTTCCCTGGATTCCTTTTTTGCTGATAGCATTCTGGCATACTCGAAACTGGCGGCGCGGAATTGCTCAGATTCCAAGCGATTATCTGCGTTATTTTGCTTTGGCTTGGATGATTTTTCCGATTGCCTTTTTTAGTCTTTCGGGTTCAAAACTACCGGGCTATATTTTGCCGGCTTTGCCCGGTGCGATGATTTTGATCGGTGATAGAATCCGCCGTTTTGTCAAAAATCACGAATATAACGAATGGCTGATCTTTGGGATTTCAAGCGGAACGATTGCCGTTTGCTTTATTTTGCTCGCATTGTTCGTCAAAGGTTTTGCTTCGCACGAAACGGTCAAATTTTTGATCGAAAAAGCAGATGCAGAAGGTTACAAAAACGCTAAAATCTATAATCTTCATACTCTTTCGCACAATGCAGAATTTTACGGAGCAAATCGCTTGGCGCGTGAGCCTGAAGGAAAACTGAAACGGTTTGAAAGCGTTGGCGAAATTGCTGATGACATTAAGAAAACAGGTAAAACCGGAGTGGTGATAGTTCCGTTGGAATATGTTAATCAGTTAACTGCAAATGAATTAGTCACAGCAAATGTTTTGGCTGACAACAAAGAATTGGCGATAGTCGGAGTAACTTTGAAATAATGAGAATCCAGAATAAATTTTCACAACTTAAAACTAATCAAACAAAAGGTTTTATTCCTTTTATTACGGCGGGCGATCCTGATTTGAAACAGACTAAAGAATTGATTCTCGCACTTGCGCGGATTGATTCAACCGTTATTGAACTCGGCGTGCCTTTTTCCGATCCGATGGCGGATGGCGTGGTTATCCAAAAGGCTTCCGAACGTGCGCTCAAAAATAATTTCGGCATCGCGGAAATATTTGATTTGGTTAAAGATGTGCGAAAAGAAACTCAAGTGCCGATCATTCTGTTCAGTTATTTTAATCCGTTGCTGCAATATGGTTTGGAAAAACTGTGTGCCGATGCCAAAGATGCAGGAGTTGACGGATTTCTCGTCACCGATCTAGTTCCTGAAGAAGCCGAAGATTTTTCCAATCTATTGAAAAAGCACGATTTGGATATGATTTTCTTAATCGCGCCGACTTCGAGCGATGAACGGCTCAAAATGGTGGCGGAACGCGCTTCGGGATTCATCTACGCTGTTTCGCGGACAGGTGTCACCGGCGCACGAGAGACGACCAGCCAATCCGCCGAAATCCTGGTCAATCGAATGCGCCAATTTTCCGATTTACCGATTGCAGTTGGTTTTGGAATTTCTACCGCCGACCAAGTCGCCGAAACCTGGAAATATGCTGATGCAGCAGTTGTCGGTTCGGCAATTGTGCGCGAAATTGAAAAGTTTGGCAGTGATGAAAAATTAGTCGAAAAGATTGAAGATTTTGCAGGAAATTTATTGCCGAAAAACTAAAACTATGTCCAACAATTTCTTAATTTACGGAGCAAACGGCTACACAGGCGAGCTAATTGTGCGTTATGCCGTTGAGCGCGGAATGAAACCGATTTTGGCAGGTAGAAACGCCGAAAAAGTCGAAGCATTAGCTAAACAGCACAATCTTGAATTTCGCGTTTTTGCATTGGAAGAAACCGAGAAACTTGAAAATGCGTTACGCGAAGTTTCGTTTGTTTTGCATTGCGCCGGACCTTTTTCAATTACTTCAAAACCGATGGTCGAGGCGTGTTTGCGAACTAAACGACATTACCTTGATATTACAGGCGAAATTGCCGTTTTTGAGCAAATGGCGGGCTTTGATCAACAGGCAAAAGATGCAGAAATTATGATTATGTCGGGCGTTGGTTTCGACGTTGTGCCTTCGGATTGTCTGGCTAACCATCTCAAAGATCGTCTGCCGTCGGCTACAAATTTAACTTTGGCTTTTTACGGACTTGGACGAATTTCACACGGCACACAGGCAACTATGATGATGAATATCGGCAAAGGCGGCGCAGTTCGTCGAAACGGTGAAATTACCAGCGTTCCAACTGCCTGGAAAACCCGCGAAATTAATTTTGGCGAAGTCAAAAAACTTGGTGTTACGATTCCTTGGGGCGATGTTTCAACTGCCTTTTATTCAACCGAAATTCCAAATATCGAAGTTTATACGATTGTTCCGCCATCCGCTTTGAAAATGATGAAAATGAGCCGCTACATTGGCTGGCTGCTGGCAACAAAACCTCTTCAAAGACTTTTACAAGCCAATATTCCACAAGGCGGACCATCGGACGAAGAAAGAGAAAAAGGCAAAACTTTGCTCTGGGGCGAAGCGTCGGATGATAGCGGAAATCGAGTCGAAGCGCGGCAGCAAGGCGTAGAAGGCTACACGATGACGGTTTTAACCGCACTGAAAATCGCGGAAAATATCTTAGACGGAAATTTCTGCGCCGGATTTCAAACTCCTGCCAAATGCTACGGCGCAGATTTAATTTTGGAAATTGAAGGCACTACTCGACAAGATGTCTCGTAATTAAGTTGCAGTTGCAGTTGCAGTTGTATCTAATTCAACTCTATCTAATGGAAAAATACTGCTACTGCCTCTGCCACTGGAATCATTCGTTGATATTATCCAAACTCGAAAATCTCCAACCAAATTTTGTTTTGGTGAAATAGTAAACAATCGGGCGATTATCGCTTGATTCGGGTTCGCCTTTGAAGGTGCAATCAACGTAATAGGTATTTTTTAATTGCTCGTCTTTTTTGGGCGTTTGCGCTTGAAAACAACGCTTGGCGTTGGCTTCGTGATTGATAATTCCGTTATAGTCTTTGATAAATGCGGCTTTTGATTTAATGCTCCGGACTCCGTAAGGCATTTCCAGCGGAAAACTTGTTAAATTGGCAACCGCAGCCTTATCTCCTTTAATGACAGCGATTTTGAATTTCTGCCAAAACACATTGATGTCCGACTGAGCCGAAACATTTACAGCCGCACACAGAAAGAAGACACTAATTATTCCAAATAATACAGATTTTGTTTTTTTCATATTTTTCCAATTATAATCTCGCCCCAAATTTAGACGGAATTAAAATGAAAAATTGCGGAAAGCACAAAAAAGCAAAAACGAAGAATTAAAACTCCTCATTTTTGCCTTTTTAATTTTTGATTTTTAATTTTTACCCTGCTGTTTCAAAAAGGGCTAAAATTTGTTTGCCTTCGCTGGAACGTGGGTCAATGGTGCGGATGTGTTTGCGACCTTGCATTTCCCAAATCGCGGTAATATTTCCTTCTTTTTCAACGGCGTGATATGAAATATCTTCTGTGTTTTCTGCCGCTGCTTCGGTTACTTCTTCGGTCGCTTCGGCGGTTGCTGTTTCTTCTGACATAAAATCCTCTCTAAAAAATTGTTTGATAATTTCTGTTAAAATGTAAACTAAGATTTTGGCATAAACAGTAAGATTTTGTCGAGTTGGAACAGCAAACTCTTTTTTAAGCCGTAATTGTTGATGCTAAAATAATTTTCAAATGGAAACCCAAACTTTAGGAAAACTCGAAAGCGTTCACGTTATTTCGCCCGTGTATCTGCAACGAGCTTTAATAATTATCATTCTGTCTTTCATCTTTTTTTTGGCGATGCTGATCGTTTTTTCGATTCGGCAGAATGTCGGCTATTTTCTGCTGGCAACGGCTTTTTTGCTGATCAAACTTTTTACTCTTTTCAGCTTTATGCAGGCGCGGAAAAAAGTGGTCAAACTTTATGAAAACGGCTTCACTTTCGCTAAAAAGACTTGTCTGTATAATGAGATAAAGGAAATTCAAAACAACCAATCAAGCTGCGAAATTATCAAAAATGACGGTGAAAAGATAGTTTTGACCGAAATTATTTACGATTTGAAAGGTTTAGTTGAAAAAATCACCCAAAAATCAGGAGTTTTGCAAAATGAAAAAGTTTAGTTTTTTACTTTTCTTAGGATTGATTTTTAATTTCCAAATCTTTGCACAAAACTTAAAAAGTGCAATTACTTCAATCGGTTGCAAACAAATTACAATAGCAAACATTACACCGATGAGCATTAGCCAAAAAGATTTTGAGGCGTGGCAAAAAGAAAAATTCCATCTCCAATCCAAACAAAGTTTTATCGCCAAATGCCGTGCCAAAGACGGACTTTTTTACAAAGTTTTGTTTGAAGAAGAAACTTTTGCCAATAAAGCGGACGCTGCTGCCAGACTGCCGAAAATCAAAGAATTACCGCCTAATGAAAACGATAAATCCGATTTAGCCGTGCCGATTCTCTTGCGCGAAGGCTTTCAAGTCAACAACAAAATCTATACGGTCGGAAATTTTGCGAACGGCGTCTATTTAGAAGGAAACGTCAAAATTTGGCGCGATAAATTACAGAGGAAAATAAAATGAGTAAACGAATCAGACACAAGTTAAATGTTGACGGCGATTTTTATGTGGAAGATCAAATGTGTATTTGTTGCGATGCAGCACCTTCCGAAGCCCCTGATCTATTGAAATATGATGAAAATATCCATTGCTATTTTCATAAACAGCCCGAAACTGAAGAAGAAATTTTGCAAGCCATAAACGCTTGCCTAGTCTCTGAAACTTGTGCAGTTCGTTATGCGGAAAACAATCCTGAAATTCTGAAAAGAATGGATAAGACTTGTTGCGATATTTACGATTGATTCAAAAATTTTCGCCACTCATCGCTTTCGGCAACACGTTTAATCGTCTCATTTCTGGCAATTAGCAGGTTTTTCATATAATTCTCTAAAAATAAAAAATCAGCCATTTTGCCCAAAAATCCAAGCGGTGAATCGTAATCAAAAGCGTCACGCATTACGGTTTTGCCGTCAATTTCCTCAAAAAAATGCTCGTGGTCAAACCGGGCAAATGCACCTGAAACCATTGTGTCGCCAAATTTGGTCGGACGTTCACAAATCGTAATTTTTGAAGTCAATCTTTGCTTAATACCAAAATGTGTTGCCTCCCAAGTGACTGTTTCGCCAAGGCTTATCAACCCTTTTGTCACTCCGTCAACCGCTTTTTCGTCCGTGTGGGACATCGAATCGGCGTGCAGATCAATCGAGCGTGAAAGGTCGAAAACTCTTTCGATTGGTGCGTTGATAATAGTTTCAAGTTCAATTCTGGGCATTAAAATAATTTTGCTTATTTTCTGAGATTTTGCAAAAAATTGCTCAAAGTTTTACCTTTTACTCTTTTTCCTTTTACCTTACCCTTTGTCGTTTTTCCGCCGAAGCGTTAAACTTATCTTTTGGCAATTATTCAAAAAACTTATTTGAGCATAATATTGGAGATTTATTTTAATGAGCGTGGAAATCGTAATGCCCCAAATGGGCGAATCCATTACTGAAGGAACTATTTCAAAGTGGCTGAAAAAGGTCGGAGATACAGTTGAAAAAGACGAAGCAATTTTGGAAATTTCAACTGACAAGGTTGATGCCGAAGTCCCAAGTTCGGGCGCAGGAACTCTTTTAGAGATTCGTCACCAGGAGGGTGAGACGGTTGAGGTCGGGACGGTTCTTGCCGTAGTTGGCGATGCTTCAGCAAGCAGTAATAGTGGCAACAGCAGTCAAATTTCAGTTGAAGATGTAGAAGCTCCGAAAGTTGAAGAAACTAAACCGGAACCCGTCGCTGAAACTCCAAAAGTTACAGAAGAAGTTAAACCCGTTGAAGTCCCCCAAACTGCAACGGCAACTGCTTCTGCCACTCCCTCTGATTCCCCCGCCACTGAAATCGTAATGCCCCAAATGGGCGAATCCATTACCGAAGGAACAATCTCAAAATGGTTGAAAAAAGTCGGCGATACAATTGAAAAAGACGAAGCAATTTTAGAAATTTCAACCGATAAAGTTGATGCCGAAGTGCCAAGTCTGGTTGGCGGAACACTGCTGGAAATCCGCCATCAGGAAGGCGAAACGGTTGAAGTTGGAACGGTTCTTGCCCTAGTTGGCAGCGGCACTGGCAGTAGTAGTCAGACAATTGCTCCGGTTGCTGAAACTCCAAAGGCTGAAACTGTCAAAGAAGAACCTAAACCCGTTGAAATTCCAAAACCAGCAACTATCGCTGCAACTGCCACGGCTTCTGCAACGCCATCAACTCTTGAACATCTACGTCAAACCAAATCCAGCCCGTTGGTTCGCAATATTGCCAAAGAACACGGGGTTGATATTTCGCGCATTGCGGGTTCAGGAATCAGTGGACGCGTTACGAAAAAAGATATTTTGAACTTTTTGGATACCGGCGCAGCTTTGAAACCGGAAGATTTGCTCGTCAAGCCGATTACACCTGTTTCGACACCAAAAGTTGTTTCAACTCCGCAAGTTACTCCGGTTACTACTCCTGCAACTGTCCCTGCCACAGGCGGCGATCGTGTCGAAACGATGTCAACAATGCGGAAGAAAATTGCCGAACATATGACTTTTTCCAAGCAAACTTCGGCACACGTAACCTCGGTTTACGAAATTGATATGACCAACGTGGTCAAATTCCGCGAGAAAAATAAAGCGGCGTTTGCCGAAAGATTCGGCACAAAATTGACGTTTATGCCGTTTATTTTCCAAGCCGTAACCCAGGCTTTGCGAAAATATCCGGTCATTAATTCACAGGTTAGCGGCGATAAGATCATTTACAAAAACGACATCAATCTTGGGATTGCGGTTGCGCTTGATTGGGGTTTGATCGTTCCCGTCATTCGCCAAGCCGATACGCTTTCGCTTTCGGGTTTAACCATTAAAGCCAATGATTTAGCCGAACGCGCCCGCACGAAAAAGCTGAACCCTGACGAAGTTCAAGGCGGAACTTTCACCATTACCAACACTGGAACTTTCGGCGGATTGTTTGGAACTCCGATCATTAATCAACCACAAGTAGCGATTTTAAATTTCGGCACAATTGAAAAACGTCCAAAAGTAATCACCACCACCGAAGGCGAAGACTATATCGCAATTCGCTCAATGGCTTATTTTGCACTGACTTACGATCACAGAATTGTTGATGGTGCGGACGCTGAAAAATTCCTGTCGTTGATGAAGAATTATTTGGAAACAAATCAATTCAGTTTGTAAAATTTGAAAAAGAAATAGCCGCAAAAAAGCACAGAAAGCACAAAATAGTTTTTCTTATTATTTTTGTGAATTTTGTGCCTTTTGTGGCTATTATTTTATCTACACTCCATAAATCTTCAATTTAAACTCATCATTTGAAGTGTAAATTTCTGCTCTTTTACCCGAAAAAATACGTGCATTGCGGAGTAATTGAGGCAAGCCGATTTTGGAATGGTTGGCTTCGTAAGCTTCGCTGGAAAAAATTGCAGAAATTTGCGGATTGAGCCGTTGAGTAATGCCGTAGCGAATCGCCCGCGAAGCAGGCGGAGTAAATCCGTTAGTGCGGCGCGGATTGGAAATTTCGATAAAACTATCAAAAATTTGAATTTTCGTGGCAGGTTCGCGCAAGGCTAAATCACGATGAACCAAGGCATTCGCAACCGCTTCGCTAATCACATCAAACCTGTAATTTGCCCGCGCCTGAATCGGAGAATTACCGTTGTTATTCGATTTTACCGTCTTTTCATCGCGCAGGTCGGTGTAAAGTTTGATAAACCGCATCGCTGATTCGTAAAGCGAAAGAAGATTTCCTTCAGTTTGAGTCTTTTCCACGATTTGTGCGCTTTGCGTATCGCCTGCGTAACGCACCAGCGTCACGCCTGAACGCGGCACAAGTTTAGCCACCCGTTCATTTTTCCCGAAAAGCAAAATCGCGGCATTGGTCGGAACAAATTCATCAGTATTTCCAACCGCCAGCAGCAAATCTTTTTTCAAAAACTCGCCCGTGTTGTAGCTGATCTTGAGTTCAAAATCTTCTTCAAAATGTTTGGCAAAGCTCCACAAAAGCGCATCGTCAATGTCGTTTTCAGTGGCATTCAAAACCGTTACATTTTCATAGCCAAGCGGACGGATTTCTTCGAGCCAAGCCGAAAGTTCTTCCCGCGTGGCTTCCCTTTTTTCCGCACCGATCCGCAAAAAATAGCGTCCGTCACGAGTGCGATAGGGCGGGCGTTTGCCTTCGATCTCGAGTGCGACAACTCTTCTTCCATTGTCAAAAGAAAGGCAGTCAAGCAGAGGAATAATCGGCGGAACAATGTCTTCACGGCAAATTCTGACCAATTCTTCCTGCACCGAATCTGGATAATCCAAACCTTCGACGCGCAGTTGGTCGTTGACTCCAAAGACAATCACGCCGCCGGAAGTATTTGCTAATGCAACAATTCCCTGTGCAATCCGCTCGCTATTGGAAAGTTTGACTTTGAGTTCTAAAAAGGTATCTTCGCCACCGCGAATTAGACGCAAAAGTTCAGTGCGCGAGGTTTGCGGCGCAGAGGTGTTCAAGATGTATTCTTGAAAAGAACGCTGTGTAACAGGCTCATTACGCTGATTGTTACGAAATTTTCGACGTGCCATTTGTGTCAAGACGGGGCATCGTGTAACCCGTCCGAATGCTTTTTGAGCATTGCGGAATCCAAACTTCTAACTGATTTTTATTGAAACATTTTCAAAGGGAAAAGTAAAAGTTTTTAAAGTGAAAATGTTTAAAAGCAGAAAAGTGAAAAAGCTGTTGATCTAACTTTCAAACTTCTTCTCTTTTCTACCTTTTTACTTTTTCGCCTTAAATCGGCACATCCGTTTTTGACAAAATATCTTTCAAAATCTGCTCGGCTTCGTGTGTGCGGCGGGTGACGTTGGCATAACGCGAACTGACCATAATTCGATGAGCAAAACACGGCAAGATCAAGCGTTTAATATCGTCAACAATGCAATAATCACGCCCTTCGATCAAAGCTAAGGCTTGGGCAGCGCGGAAAAGGGCGAGAGTTCCGCGCGGACTGATTCCAAGTTCAATCGCTTCATTTTCACGAGTTTGGGCGACGATTTTCAGTAAATAATCAACCAGCACATCATCAACCCGAACTTCCGAAGCAAGTTCCTGCAAATCTAAAACATCGCTTTCGCTCATCACCGCACGAACATTTTCCAAAGGATTCCGGCGTTCGCGGTCGCGCAAAATATTTTTTTCGTCCGCCTGACTTGGATAACCAACGTGCAGACGCAGCATAAAACGGTCAAGCTGTGATTCGGGAAGCGGATAAGTTCCGTGATGCTCGGTTGGATTTTGCGTTGCCACGACCATAAAAGGCGCAGGAAGCGGACGAGTCACACCTTCAATTGTAACCTGACCTTCCGCCATTGCTTCCAAAAGTGCCGATTGAGTTTTCGGGGTCGCGCGGTTGATTTCATCAGCCAAAACGATATTGGCAAAGATCGGTCCGGCTTTCCATTCAAAAACTCCGCTCCGCTGATTGAACATCGAAATCCCGATGACATCTGATGGCAGCAAATCCGAAGTGAACTGAATCCGCTGAAACGACAGATCAAGCGCACGCGCTAAAGCGTTGGAAAGCGTAGTTTTACCAATCCCCGGCACATCTTCGATCAAAAGATGTCCGCGTGCAATTAACGCCACCAAAGCAAGTTTGACGGTTTCGGTTTTGCCTTTGATAACCTGCTCGATCGCAATTTGTAAAGTCTTAATTTTCTCAGCCGGGTTAAACGTAAGCGGGACGACGGGTTGTGATTCGCTGACTATCCAATCTCTCATTTTTTTATTTGACGGGCGAAATGCCTTTTTTATTCTACAAGATTTTGAAGCAAATTAGCATCAAAAAAATTTCCGCATCTGATTTTTTAGATGTCAAAACGCGGAAAAAGTTCCCTTTGAAAAATAAACAAATTTACAGTTTGGCTAATTCAGCATCACATTTGGCAATTTCCTGCGAGATTTTTGTCAATGATTCGTTTATCGGTTTAGTCCGCAAATTGTGTGATTGCATATCAAGAAAAACGGCTTTTGATTGTTCAAACCTTTTTCGGGCTTCGCTTAAAAATTCTTGTTTTTTGGCGGATGTTTTGTTTGCCAAAATGACATTTGCCCGTCCGATTTGCAGGTAATCATTGGCTAATTGCAAACGCATATCCATATTGTTGAGGTCTTGAGCGGCAATTTCTTCGTTACTTTTTAACGCACGATGATAAAAATTTAAGGCTTCAGCGGGTTGTCCAGCCATTACCAGCGCATCGCCTTTCTTTTGATAAGCACGATTCAGCCACAAGATAATTGCGCTGTTTTCTTTGTCGTTTGCGACTAATTTTTCCAAGATTTCAACGGCGCGATGGTGATAATTCAAAGCCTCCGCCAGTTGATTTGTGTTTGCCAAAGCCTCGCCCAAATTAGTCAACAGATACGCCAGACGAGTGCCTGCAAAAGCATCTTTCGCATCATTTTGGACTAATTTTTCTTGTATTTCCAAGGCTTGACGATAATTTTGAATTGCCTCTTTCCATTCGCCTCGTGCTGATTGAACTTCACCGATAACTTTGAGTGTAAAAGCTTTCGTCGCTTGTAAAGTTTGACTTTTTTCGTCTGTTCTGAGCATTTCATTGCCAATTTCCAACTGTCTTTGGTAGGCTTGCAATGCTCCGTCGGTGTCTCCTAAATTGGTAAAATTCGGATTACCCAAAGTTGTTCCAATAGCGTCACAAGCAACCATTATTCCTTGTTTTGCTTTTTTATTTTCAGGCTGAGAGCGTAAAACAGATTCGCTTATCTCTAATTTTTTTTGATAATTTTGCAATGCTTCTGCTAGGTTGCCTTTGGAGGCGATCAAATCGCCGAGACTCTTAAAACAATCGGCAAGTTCGAGTTTTGAATCAAAATCAGTTTCATCCGAAACAACCAAATTCTGAAATAAATTTAATGCCGATTGATTACTGGAAAAATTCAAATCCGAATCTCCCATGTTCTCATAAATAAAGGCGGTTGATTTGTAATTTAAAGCTAATGCCTTTTGAAATTCACGATTCTTCGGCTCAATCTGCACCAATTTTTCTAAAATCTCAATTGCTTTTTGATAACTCGCAACCGCACCCGCTGTATCGCCAAGATTTGATGCACCGGGAGAGCCTTGAATATTTGCAACTTTTGAATATGCAACTGCAAGTTCAAATTGGAGAGATGTGTCGTTTGACTGTTCCTGCGCCAAAATATCGAGATATTCCAGTGCTTTTTTAACCGTCATCTCGCGTGCCGGAGTTGCGCCTTGCAAGTCCTGAATAGCATCGTGAAAATCAAACAAAAATGAATTGGTCAACTTTCGCACATCGTTAAAACGTTGTTCCGCTTTGACTCTTTCTTTTCGCGCTTCTACCGCTTGCCAAATCGCCACGGAAGTCCCCATCAACAGGGACAAAATCATAAACACTCCGGCAAAAACTCCAGCCCGATGCCGTTTGACAAATTTTCCGAGGCGGTAAAAAGCCGTGTCCGCTGTAGCAGTGACAGGTAATCCAATCAAATGACGGCGAATATCTTCCGAAAATTCCTGCACCGTTTGATACCGCCTTTCGGGTTCTTCGCGCAAAGATTTTTGGATGATGTTTTCTAAATCAAAATTTAAAGGTCTTTGGTCTTTGGTCTTTGATCTTTGATTTTTTTCGTGGGTAGTTTCGATCTTATTTTCATCTGTATTTCTGCCCGCCGCCCACTGTCCACTGCCCGCTCCCGCAGGTCTTGTCCCTTTTAAAAGTTCAAACAAAATTACTCCCAAAGAATAAACATCGCTGGCAGTTGTGATTTTTTTGCCGCCAATTTGTTCGGGCGAAGCGTATTCAGGAGTCATCAGCCGAAACATTGTCGCGGTTGCTTCTGCCGTGTCTGCCGACCATTCGGGATGGAGCAATTTGGCAATTCCAAAATCTAACAATTTCGGCGTTCCGTCTTTTGTAACTAATATATTTGAAGGCTTTAGGTCACGATGGATGACCAGATTCTGGTGTGCGTAGGAAACAGCGGCACAAACCTTGCGGAATAATTCGAGGCGTTCTTCGATAGAAAATTGATGCGAATCACAAAATTTTGTAATCGGCTCGCCTTCGATGTATTCCATCACCAGATAAGGCAAACCTTCCGCCGTTGAACCGCCGTCAATCAGACTTGCAATATTCGGATTTTCAAGTTGGGCAAGGATTTTGCGCTCCAACATAAAACGCTTGAGAACAGCATTGGTGTCCATCCCGCGCTTTATCAACTTTATCGCAAAATTTTTGTCAAAAGATTCGCCTGAACGCGAGGCACGATAAACCGTCCCCATCCCGCCGTGTCCGATTTCTTCCAAAATATTGTAATCGTCAATCTGTTTGCCAAGATAAAAATCCGTTTCGGTCTGATCGGTAAATCCAATATCTACAAAGGCAGATTCAGCAATAAAATCCTGCGCGTTTTCGTTAGCGTTGAGGAGTTTCTGAGCTTCACGGCGCAAATCTTCATCGTATTTTGCCAAAAATTCCGCACGTTCATTTTCGGGCAAATCAAGCGTTGCATTAAATACTTCTTTTAATTTTTGCCAATCGCTGGTTTTCATTGCTGACTTTTGATTTGAATCAGAATTCCGAAGCCGGACAATACGAACCCTAAAACTAAAAAAAGCAATCCCATCAATAACATACAGCCGGGTTGAAACCACAATGACATCATCGAATCTATTTCGGCTTGATTTGGATTTGCAGTTTGATAAACGACCTCGACCTGTTGCCCGACATTAAAAGCAGGGGGCTGCGAACCAACTTCCGATTGAAATTTGAAAGTTTGTCCGTTTGGAGTTTGAAACACCACTTGCGGACAATAAAGATAGCCGCTTTTGCCCTGAATTTTGCCGAAATCAACGACTTTCCCCGTCGCTTTAGCTGAACCCGCAAGCTGTCGGCGAACTTTGAGAATTGCAAAAATTGCGCTGATGACAATCGCAATTCCGATCAAAATAAAAAGTAAGCCGATAAAAATTAACATTTTACAAATATACGGACAGCTAAAATTGAATTTGTCTCATACATTACGCGCAAAGCATTGGTCATTCAGTCCAAAAATTTTTATTCATCCCTCATCCTTCTGCCCTCATCCTTTCAAAGAGCCACGCCCGCGCCATCGTCCATTCGCGTTTGACGGTAGATTCGGAGATTTTTAAAACTTCGGCAGTTTCTTGCAAAGTCAGACCGCCAAAATAGCGGAGTTCAATAATTTTAGATTGTTGCGGGTCAAATTCTTCGAGTTCCTGTAACGCTAAGTCCAATTCAATCAAATCTTCATTGGCTTTAACCGCAATCTCGCCGATGTCTTCCAACATTACTTTCTCACCTTTGCCGCGTTTTTCGGCAGTGTGACGGCGGGCATTGTCGAGCAAAATCCGGCGCATCGCCTGAGCGGAAAGAGCAAAAAATTGAGCGCGATTTTGGAAATTGACCGAGCGTTGCTCAATCAATTTTAAATATGCTTCGTGGACAAGTGCTGTGGTTTGGAGGGTCAAATTTTGGCGTTCATTTCGCAAATAACTATGAGCTAACCGGCGTAATTCCTGATAAACCAACGGCAGGAGTTCATCCAAAACTTCGCGGTTGCCGTTGCTGTAATCGTCCAGCAATTTGGTGATTTCGTTCATTAAAAAACTTATTTAGGTCTTTGATCTTTGGCTTTTGGTTTTTGCAAGAATGTAAAACCTTTCGCTTAATTTTTTTATTATTTCCAAATCTCAATTTAAAACTAAACTGTTTGATTTGAACAAAATCAAAGACCAAAAACCAAAAGCCAAAGACCCAATCAGTTCTCATTAAAAAAACTTTGAACTGATTTTACTCCCTTTTGCGCGTAATGTGCAGAAAAAGTTTTGCAACACTTTTTCGAGAAAGTTTGAGTTTCATTTTTTGGAGAGGATTTATGAAGTCCAAATTAGTTTTAGTTTCGATATTGCTGGCATCTTGTTTTTCGGCAATTTACGCGCAGGAAATAATTGTCACATCCACCGCTGGCAATACGGTTGCTTCAAAAACGCAAATTGATTTGCCATTGCTTAACGGCAATCCGAATGCGATGATTGTCGCCACACCGCTTGGTAATTCGGCGACTTTAAATCCGCATCCGATTGGGGCTTGGTATTACAACAATAAATGGAACATTTTTAACGTTGACCACGCCGTTATGCCGCTTGGATTACAGTTTAAGGTCGAATATTTCATCCGATCAGATGCCAATCATTTTTTGCACGTAGTGACGGTCAATAATGCCGGAGGCTATTCATTTATTGACAATCCCGCGCTTAATAATAACCCAACCGCCCAAGTCAGAATTTTCCAAAATCACGCGCCGGACTTTCGGGCATTTTATCTGAATCAAAATGAAGTTCGCATCGTCTATGATGCCAATGTCGGAAAATGGTATATCGAAAATATTAACGGCAAGGCTCTGCAACCGAATACTGCCTACAACGTGGTTGTCTCAGGCACTATCAATGTTCCGAAAACGGCGGCGGTAATCCCCGAATTAAACACAAATACACAAAATAGTTCAACCTGTAATTGTCCGATTCCGACCTCGCTCCCGCCGGATGGAAACGCAGGGGGCGACCTCGGCGGAGTTTTTCCGAACCCGACGGTGCAAAAACTTAACGGGAAACCTGTTTCAAATAATACCCCAACCGTTGGGCAAGTTTTGAAATGGAACGGAACGGCGTGGCAGCCTGCCGATGATAATGTTGCCTCAACCAATTCAATCACTACGCCAGCATCGAATAAACCGACATTTTTATATTTTGAGCAAAGCACCGGCGGTAATCAGCCGCAGATCAACTCATTTAATCCAACGGCAATCATTCCGGGATTGGATAATAAGTTTTTTACTTTAACTCAAAACAGCCGCGTTGTTTTTCACACCAGCGTCTCTCTCCTAAATACTGATACAACTCCATTTGGGAGCGGCGGAGTTGGGAAAGTTCTGGTGCAAATCCTGACAAATACCTCTAACTCGGCGGTTGCCACTGAACAAAGTTTTACCCCGGTTTTCCCGAACACGACAGTAAGTTCAAACTCTACCGGCTTTGTTATCCTGCCTGCCGGCACTTATTACACCAAGGTTAGTATCGCAAAGTATGTTGACACACCATTTAAGGCAATAGGAGGTCGCTTACTTATCGAAATATTTCCCGAATGATTGATAAACGAAATTAAATTTTAAGGAGAAAAATCATGAAAACATCGAAAATTTTTATGGGGCTGGTTGTCCTAATTATCCTGTTTGCAATTAACAACGTCCCGGCGCAGAAGGAAGGCGACAAAGTTCCCAAAATACCGCCACGATGCACATCAACCGTCAGCCAAATTTATTTTGTGGCTTCGGGGCAATCTGTCACAGAAGTTCATCCCGGTCTCAACGACGGCAATGGCTATCAACTGAATATTCTGGGGACAAATGTTGATAAGTTTGAAGTTATTAAAGAAAAGTATATGGATTCCGTTTCAATCATTCCCAACTATACCAATGAAACGGCGGCTAAATGGTCGATTACTTTTTTGCCGAAGATGGGGCGAAAGATTTCCACTATCCGAATGAAAAGTAAATGCGGGACAGGTGAAATTAAAGTTTATCAACTGACTGAAAGCATTACACTTCTGGATCAATAGTTTTTTTTTTCAAAATCAGGAGTTAATTATGAAAGTGTCAAAAATTATTTTAGGACTATTTATTTTGATTGCAGCGTTTTTTTTCATTCCGCCAACGGCTTTTTGCCAAACGGAAAAGCTGGGAATTATCAGTTACACGCCGCCCAAAGGAATGAAAAAATCGGTGCAGGAAAATGTAGTCGGTTTTAGTGAATTAAATCAAACTACGGGAACTTTTTGCATCATTACGCTTTACGGCGCAACGGTGAGCAGCGGAACTCCAACTACTGATTTCACAACCGGATGGAATAATTTAGCCGTTAAAAATCTCAATGCCAAAACCAATCCCGAAACCGAAACACAAAGCGCGGACGGTTGGACAATCATTGCAGGCGCATCAGCAGTTGATTCGGACGGCATCAAAGGCGCGGCATTTTTGACCGTAATCAGCGGTTTTGGCAAAACCGTGAATATTCTCGCGGTTTTCAATGACCAATCATATATGTCTCAAATCGCGGCATTTGTCAGCGGGATAGATTTAGATAAAACTTCTATTCCTGACAACCCACCAACTACAGCTAATACAGCAGCTTACGACAGTAACGGCAAACTCATCATTCCGCTGCCGACTCGCCAATTGACCGTTGCCGATTTTGCAGGCGAATGGGGCGAGGATGCCAAACGATTGTCCACCACTTACGTTTATCGTTCGTCAGGTGCATACGCCGGAAGCGATAATCTTGCATTCCAAAGCAAGATGACAATTACTGAAAAAGGAGGTTATTTCAATGACTTTTTTGCCATCCAGAACGGTAAAAAGATTCTTGAGAATACCAACGGAAAAATTAGCGTCAACGGACGGGTATTTTCCATTATCCAAAGTTCTACGCAGAAATTTGTGATTCGCGGTTGGCTGGAATTGCCCGATATGACAATTATGATTCTCTGCGGACCTTTGTATGACGAAGATATTGCGCGGCATCTGAACAACTCCGAACAGGGCGCAAACCTCAATAATGTTTGGGTGAGGAAGAAATGAGAGGTAGCCGTTCGACCTTGAAATCACGGCAAAAGTTATGAAAGCAATAATTCTAACCATCGTAATTCTCGTTTTTTGCGTCAGTCTATTTTCGCAAACGCCTTGCACCAACGAAATGGCTTTCCAAACCGTCGGCAAATGGGGAAAACCGAAAACGGATGATTTGGCGATGGCTGACCGCAGTTTTCCCAAAACAAATTATTCGGCAGTTTTGGCAAAGGCGAACAAAGTTATCGAACTTTTCAAAATTTCTAATCCCGAATTCAAGGGCATCGAAGCCTCAGCTTATCGAGGCATCCGGGGAAATTCTTTGTTGCCAAACGGTGCTTTGCCGTTTCGGGTTGATGTCGGGTTGTTTGAATTTTATTGCGTTCCGGTTAAAGGCTACAGCCCCGCCTTTGCCGGAAAAATCCGGCTCGGAACTGAAAGCGGAACTTGGATTTATTTCTATTTCAACTCTTTCGGCTGGGTTTTGGAAAATGTTGAAAGTAATGGCGGCGAATCACTTTTTTACGCACCCAAACAATTAGGCAAATTGCGGGGGATGACTTTGCTTGAACCGAGCGGCGGACGGCTCGATGTCAAACAAGAAGCCCTCATCATAACTCCCAATTCTCGTCTGCCTTACCAATCCGCACGCCCCAAAGGAGGCAAATCCGTAGTTGCCCTGGACAAAGATTTTTTTAATCCCAATTTGCCGCGTTCAGCCATTCAATTTATCACCGTTTATTGGGGATGGGACAATAAAAATCCCGTTACCTCAGAAGCCATTCGTCAGTTCAAACAAAACTTCGATTTTGAAGCCTTAAAACAGATGTTGGGAAAATAATTTGACGGCGCATCCAAAATGACCATTCTGCCCAAAGACAAAGTTTTTCTCATTGAACAAACAGACAAACGTAAAACTTTTCGAAAATTTTGATTTCAAAGTTTTCGAAAAATGGTGGGATAATGAGAAGGCGGACAATTTACGATGTTTCTGACGTTTCATTATCAAATTATTTCTCTTTTCTGCAATGGCAAAATTTATAAGAGACCTTCGTCCTCCTAAAATGGAAGGAATCACAAATTCTATTTTCTAAATTTTGGTGCAAAAGATTTTCATCTTTTGTATTTTATCTATTGCAAACAAAGGAGAAAAGAAAAATGGCTTTATTACACATTTACGATTCAAGTGACAGCCGAATTGTCCAAACTGCTAATCAGCGTGGAGCTGTCAACCGACTACCAATTGCCAACGGCAACGATTTGCAGGGCGCACTCGACGGGTTATTGACTGCCGGCTCTTTTTTTGATCGGATTTTATTTGAAACACACGGCTCACCCGGCAGAATTTATTTTGGAAATATTTATATTGATGCAGCTTATTGGAATGCCAGACCCGGTCGTTACAATCGTTTGGCAGCATCAACCTGCCGGATCTATTTTAACGGATGCAACGTTGCCGAAGGAAGTAGCGGATGGTCTTTTCTTGAGTCAGTAGTTGGTTGCTTTATGACCAGCGGCGGCGGCGAAGTTTTTGGGCAAACTTCAGTGGGGTTTGGCAATCCTTTTAACGGTCACGTTGTTCATCTGTGGGGATCAACTAAAACGCTATTTGTAAGAGACGGTAGAATTACCGAAAGATTTGAACAATAAACCAATTTCTGAAAAACTGAGAACCAAATCTTTCCGCTTTAATAATAAAGAAAGTTTTGGTTCTTACTCTGTTTTGCTAGCCTCTAAAACTATCCAAGATTTCTTATCAATTTATCCTGCTTTACTTGCCCATCCGATTGTAAAAAATCCACATAAGCGTTATTTTTAGAATAGTTCTACATAAAATTTATCAATTCAATTCGGGAGAAGTATGTCTGTGAAACTGAGGCGTTTTTCGTATTCTGTCGTTCTCTTTCTCTTTTTTATTTCGCAAATCGTTGCCCAATCAACAGCTAAACGGGCGTTGACCGCACAAGATTTTGATTCGTGGCGCAGTTTGCAAGGCTCAACCATTTCGCGTGACGGAAAATTCGTCGCGTATGTGATGCAGCCGCAGGATGGCGACGGCGAACTTTTTGTTAAAAATACCGCCACCGGCGCGGAATGGAAATTCGCCCGCGGTTATCGTCCGCCGACTCCGCCGCCTGATCCGTCCGATCCTGCCGCGACTGCCGCTTTTCAAGCCCAAGCGCGTCTCCTGCGTCCGGCTTTTTCAGCTGACAGCAAGTTTTTGTTTTTCAATATTGAACCGAACAAAGCGGATCTGTTGAAAGCCCGAAAAGACAAAAAACGTCCTGATGAAATGCCGAAAAATGCGCTTGGAATCTTAGATTTAGCAACCGGACAAGTCACGAAATTTGAGAATGTCAAAAATTATCAAGTTCCCGAAGACGGTGCAGGCTTTGTCGCAATTCTAAAAGAAGCAGGAAAAGCCGAACCGAATGCGCCAACTGCACCAGCCGCCGGAGGTGCTCGTCCGCCTGCTAAGAAAAAAGAATACGGAACGGATTTAATTTTGCGAAATCTGGCAAACGGATCAGACCGCACTTTTGCAGATGTTCTGGAATACAGTTTCAGTAAAGACGCAAAGACGCTCGTTTATGCGGTTTCGTCCAAAAAAGAAGAAAATAACGGCGCATTTGTTGTCACGCCGCAAAGTGATGCCGCGCCTGTCGCGCTGGTTTCAGGAGCGGGAAAATACCTGAAATTCACCTGGGATGAAAAGCAAACCCAACTTGCATTTATCAGCGATAAAGACGATGCAACTGCTGCCCAACCAAAATTCAAGGTTTATCATTGGCTTCGCACAAATCCTGCTGCAACCGAAATTGTTTCTGTCAAAACTGCGGGATTTCGTCCCGAATTCGTCGTCAGCGAAAAAGGTTCGCTGGCATTTTCTTACGATGGAACACGTCTCTTTTTGAGCGATGCGCCGCCGCCTGATCCTGAACCGGATCCGAATAATGCAATTCCTGATGAAGAAAAAGTTTCGATGGATCTGTGGAGCTGGAAGGACGATTATGTTCAGCCGATCCAGAAAGTTAGGGCAATCGCTGACCGCGACCGTTCATACCGCGCCGTTTGGCATATCAAAGAGCAAAAATTTGTTCAGCTTGCCGATAAAACGATGGAAAACGTCATTCCAAGTTCTAACGGGCTTTACGCTCTTGGAACGGACGATCGCTCGTATCGCATCCAAGCCACTTATGATCCCGGATTTTCGGACTATTATTTGGTCAATACGCTCGACGGCACTCGCACCCTTTTGAAAAAAGGACAACGCTTCGGAATGAGTTGGTCGCCAAATGCCAAATATGTCGTATTTTTTGACGGCAAAGATTGGAATTCGATTTCAATTCCTGACGGGAAAATCACCAATTTAACCGCTAAATTGAACGGAAAATTTGTCGAGGAAGATCATGACACGCCTGATCCTGCTCCATCTTACGGTTTGGGCGGTTGGACAAAAGACGATAAACAAGTTCTGATCTATGACCGTTTCGACATTTGGCAAGTCAATGCCGACGGCAGCGGCGGAAAACTTTTGACCAACGGCAGAACTTCTCAAACCGGATTCCGCTATGTCCGACTTAATCCTGACGAAAGATTTATCGAACCGGGACAAACAATGCTGCTCCGCGCCGAAAGTGAAGCAAATCGTGATTCAGGGTTTTACCGCATTAAACTGGACGGAACACCCGAAAAGTTATTGATGGATTCCAAGAATTTCGGTTTTCCGACAAAAGCAAAAGATGCTGATACTTTAGTTCTTTCGGCTTCGCGTTTTGACACCTTCCCTGATATTTGGGTGACAAATACGAGTTTTAATGCGCCGAAAAAAATGAGTGACGGCGATGCTCAACGTGCGCCGTTCAACTGGGGCAAAGCCGAATTAGTCAATTACAAAAATGCAGAAGGCGTTCCATTACAAGGGATTTTGATCAAACCCGACAACTTTGACCCGAAAAAGAAATATCCGATGCTGGTTTATCTCTATGAAAAACTTTCGGATACAGTCCATAATTTCCAAAATCCGGGTCCCGGAACTTCGATCAATTTCAGCTTTTACGCCAGCAACGGTTATCTGATCTTTATGCCGGACATCGTTTATAAAATCGGTTATCCGGGCAAAAGTGCCTTGAACTGTGTTATTCCGGGAGTTGATGCCGTTGTCAAACAAGGGTTTGTTGACGAAAAAGCAATCGGTATTCAAGGACATAGTTGGGGCGGTTATCAAATCGCGTATATGGTCACGCAAACCAACAAATTTGCCGCCGCCGCGCCGGGTGCCTTGGTCGCCAATATGTTCAGCGCCTACAACGGAATTCGTTGGGGAACGGGATTGCCGCGTCAGTTCCAATACGAACGCACGCAAAGTCGGATTGGCGGAACGCCTTGGGATTCAACGCAGAAATTTATGGAAAATTCGCCGCTTTTCTACGTTAAAAACATCACCACGCCGATTATGATGATTCACAACGACAACGATGATGCAGTTCCCTGGTATCAAGGGATTGAGTTTTATCTGTCGCTTCGACGTTTGAACAAAGAAGTTTATATGTTCACCTATAACGGAGAATTTCACGGGTTACGTCGCCGCGCCAATCAAAAAGACTATTCACGACGGATGTTTGAATTCTTTAATCATTTTCTGAAAGGTGCACCTGCCCCCGAATGGATGCAGAAAGGAATTCCTTATCTTGATCGTGAGAAGGAAAAGGAAAAATATCGTCAGCCGATTGGCGATCAACCAAAGAAATAGTTATGATCTAACGCAAAAGTATTGATGCAATCGGATTCTTTATTTTACCTTTTGCTTCTTTACTTTTGCCTTCTCCAGCCCACTTAGTTCAGCGGTAGAACGCTCGCTTCACACGCGAGAAGTCAGAAGTTCAAGTCTTCTAGTGGGCAATTTTAATCTATCCCCATCCATAGCTTATGAGAATAACTATTTTCATTTTGTTTATTTTCTTTCTTTCTGT
>JAIBCC010000044.1 GCA_019694395.1 Pyrinomonadaceae bacterium
TTAGTTCGCCCGAAGTGGTTTGCCTTGTCAAATAACTGTAATCTTGTTCGCTTAGTTTTAAGTGTTCTTTTCTCATATTAGAAATAAACACTTAATTTGTTAAAAAATTTAAAAAACGGACTACTTAAAAAGTTATGAAAAATAAAATTATTGCAATTATTACATTCGTCCAATTTTTATCGGTTTTAACTTTCGCGGTTTCGGCGTTTGCTCAGAACAAATCTGAAATAATCAACATTTCAGCCAAAGATTTGGATTTGAAAGTCGTCAAACCCGGAAATTATTCGTATCTGGTTTATACAAAAAAGACCAAAGATGGCGGCGCGGAAAATTTATCGCTCGTTAATATCAAGATCGAAGCCAAACAATACAACGGAAAATCGGCTTTTGCCATTACCCAAAGTTGGGAAAATGCCGCCAATCCTTTTCATAAAGCCTACACGGTTTTAAGCGCAACTGACGGCACAACTCTTTACCACGAAACTTTTTGGTCACAAACCGGAATCAATTCTAAATTTGATTTTGAAACTAAAAAAGTCAGTCTGGAAGGAGAGCCGACCGAAGCTATAAAACCAAGATATGAGCAGTTTAAGACAATGACCGAAACCGGTTTTCAAAAATCTTTCGCGGCTTACAATCTAAATTGGCATTCGGATTTGATAATTTTCCAAATGTTTCCGTATAAAGAAAACCGAACTTTCAGAGTCAATTTCTATGATCCGGGTGCTGCCGAGCCTCAAATTGCCGATTATGTTGTGACAGGCAGCGACACGATCAAGGATTCTTCCGGCGAAAAAGTTGATTGCTGGACAATGGAGTTTCGCTCCGAAAAATACAAATCCGTGCAGAAGTTTTGGGTAGCGAAAAAAACTAAAGAAGTATTGAAAGAGGAAGATTCTTTCAACAATACTTACCGTTTCAAAATAAAACTTAAAACTACCGAGGCTAATTAAGAAAAACTACACAAAATATGCAAATTATTAAAGCTATTATCTTTATCGTCTTATTATTTTTATTTGCGAGATTTATTCAGGCTCATCCGATTCCCCAAAACGAAGCACAAACTTTGATTCGGGCAGCTATGGAAGCGATGGGCGGCGAGGCAAAATTGCGCGAATTGAAAAGTGTTCAATTTGAAGGAATCGGACATAATTTTGCCATTGAGCAATCGGAACGCCCCGAAGGTCCATGGATCGTTGCCTATTCGCAAAATGTCGAAACACGGGATTTAGTCAATAATCGCGTCAGATTTTCGGTGCAAAATCGTCATTTCCAAGTTCCTGAATGGTCGCCTGCTTTAACGACAATTGTGGCGAACGGAGTTGCAGCCTTTGAACGCGGCGGCAGATATATTCCAAATTCCCTGCTCCAAGCCCAAACGACCAATAAAGATTTGGCTCTGTCACCGGAAAAGGTTTTGCTAACTGCGTTAGAAGCTAAAGATTTACGTCTGGAAAAAGATGTGCAAATACAAAGTGTTCGTCAAAGAGTGATCAAATTTACCTGGAATCAAATTCCTGTCACGATCTATCTGAACGCCGATACAAATTTGCCGACAGCGGTTGAAACGCTCGAATTTTCGCCTTATGAACATTTTTATTCGGTTTGGGGAGATTTTACGACCAAAACTTTTTATACGCTCTGGAATATGGAAACAGGCGGAATCCGCTATCCGCGCCAGTGGGACGTGGAAAAGATCGGAATGAATTTCAGCAGTTTCACAATTACAAAAATGCAGTTGAATGTGCCGATTGACGAAGCGCAATTCAATATTCCCGACGACATCAAACAAAAATTTGCGACGCAAACTTTGACCAAAATTGATGAGCTGCCGTTTGGTATTCCCAATAATCCCGCCAAAGAAATTGCGCCGGGTGTCGTCAAAGTTCCGGGTAGGTGGGACGTTGCTTTTATCAGGCAAAATGACGGAATTGTGATTATTGAGGCTCCGATCGGCTCGGGATATTCGGCAAAAGCCATCGAAGAAGCCAAAAAACGATTTCCCGATTCAAAAGTTAAAGCCGTCATCACAACCTCGGATGCTTTTCCGCATCTGGGCGGCGTCCGCGAATATGCGGCGCAAGGAATTCCAATTTACGCGCTGGATGTTAATCGTCCGATTTTGGAAAGAGTTTTAACCGCGCCACACAGTTTTCAACCTGACAATTTACAGAAAAATCCACGCAAAGCAAATTTCAAAATTGTCGCCGGAAAAACTCTGCTGGGCGATGGCGCAAACCGTTTAGAAATTTATCCGATTCGGAGTGAATCAGGCGAACGAATGCTGATGATTTATTTTCCCGAACATAAATTGCTTTACGCCAGCGATTTGATTCAAAAACAACGTGACGGTAATTTCTTTATGCCGGAATATTTAACGGAAATTATGCAGGCAGTAAAAAGAGAAAATCTACAGGTTGATAATGTTTTCGCTTTCCATTCACCGATGCTGCCGTGGTCGGAAATTGCGGGAGCAGTTGATAAACAAATTGCCGGAAAATAACATTTTCGGACTTTTAATTTAACAGCGATTTGCGATGGTAAAAGGTCGTGAATCGCTTTTTTAACTAATTTGAAATTCAACGCCATCATACAATTCATCTACATTCAAATCAAAATCAAGCGTTGTAATATGCAATGATTCACCGCTAATATAATCACTTTGAAGCCAAAAGCGGTCATTGTGTTTGAGGTAATGAGTGATATTTTTACCGGTCGAGGAAATCAATAAATATTCGCGGAAACTTTCAATTGATTTATACTCACGGAATTTATCGCCCCGATCATACTTTTCAGTCGAATCGGATAAAACTTTAACAATTAAACCCGGATTCACCAAACATTGCAGACCGCTAACCTCAATAAATTGAGCCTTTCCGCAAACTGCTGACAAATCAGGATAGCGATAAGTCGGCAAAATCGGAACTTTGATTCTGAGATTTGCCGGAAACGCCCGACATCCCTTTTTTCTGGCTACCGGATTAATAATCTCAGCCAAATTCATTTCTATGGTTGCGTGTTCAACTGAAACCCCGCTCATTTCAAAAATTTCTCCGTTAAAATACTCAAAATTTCCCTCGGCATTTTTGTCGAATTCAAAATATTCTTCCAACGTCATTTTTGATTTTGGAATTGCGGTCATATTTTCACCTCGCCTTTATTTTACTTTTTTTGTCTGGAGTTTCAAATAATTATGATAAATTAAACTTATGAAAACTGCCCAACAAAAAGGAATTTCCGCCGTCAATCAGGATTTTAAAAAGTATGAGCAAGTCCGAAAGAATCAATCATATCTTTTGGCGGAACACGAAAATTTAGAAGAATTTGACGAAGATTATCAAATCAAAACCTGTGATATGAGCCAATATTTCGATGGCGGTGAAGCAGGAAAAACTCAATTTGCCAACGAGTTGGGCGAAGCACTCGAAGGAATCGGTTTTGCGATTTTGTCAGGTCACGGAATTGACGAAAAACTCTATGAAACCGCCACCGAAAAAGTCGTTGAATTATTTGAAAACACAACAGTTGAAGAACGGCTGAGATACGAAGCTAAGCGTTTCGGTTCGGTCAATCAAGGCTATTTTCCAATCAAAGAAACTTCCATCATTCATCCCGATCTGGTCGAAGGCTGGGTTTTCTGCCGCCGCGCTTTTGATTTAGACGGAAAAGCCGATTACAGTGAAAAAGATTTTTGGGCAAAATCCGGCTTTGAGCCGATTTTTCGTGAAGTTGTTAAAGCACAGGAAAAATTGATCCTGCCGATTATGCAAAGTATTTTGCGGTATTTGAAAGTTGATGAAAACCTCTATAACGAAAAACTGAGCGCGACCAATTTCGGTTTTCGGCTTAATTATTATCCGGCAATTTCGGCGCAGGATGATGCTTCGGGCGCGGGACGGATGCTCGGACACGAGGACGTTGATCTGTTTACTTTTCTGCCGGCTCAAAATGTTGACGGTTTGCAGGTTTTTAATCGCCAAAACAATAAATGGATTCGGCTCAATGCGCCAAAAGGAACAATTGTTTTGAATACCGGCGATTATATGCAGCGAATTACCAATGACCGTTTGCCCTCAACCACGCACCGCGTTAGCAAACCGCAGGATAAAAATTTATACGGAAAACCGCGAATTTCTATTCCAATGGCAATTTATGTTTGGGAAGACGAAATTTTAGAAGTTTTACCAAATTTGGGCGAGCCGAAATATGAACCGATTTCTGCCATAAAATTTCATACTAACATTACCAGCAAATATTACGGCGACGATTATGCGGTCAATGAATAATTAAACAATGGATTAATTACTTCTCCACCTGTTTTAATAATTCTTTAGCTCTCGGATTTTCGGGATTTAATTCAATAGATTTTTTTAGACTATTGATTGCGAGTTCTTTGTTTCCGTTTTCAAGATACGCTTTTCCTAAAGTTTCATAGGCTGATGATGATTTCGGATAATCTTTAACCCACGCTTCACCGGCGGCTATTGCGTCTTTGAAGTTTTTTAAATAAATGAGTTGTCCGCTCAGATTATTGTAAATCTGTTCAGGAATTGAAACACTATACCCGTAATTTTCCGACAATTTCCGATAGTGTTTTTGCACAGCGGCTAGATCCGTCTTTTCTTCAAATTTAAAGGCAAAATCAGAGAAAATTTCTCTTAATCCAAAGTAAGTTCCGGGAAAAACCAGACTGGAATGGGTTTCGTTTTCCAATTCCGTAAAAGTAAACAATAATCCGGCAGGTCTTTTATTTTCCAGAAATGCAAGAAATTCCGTATTGATATCAAACCAAACTTCGTGCGGAATCTTGTCTCTGATCCAAGCAATTCTGCCATTGTAGTTTGGATGGCTGGTAAGGTAACTCATTGCTCTTTTGGCAACTCTGCCGTCATCCCACCAAATGCTTGAATCTAATAAAATGTAAAAACGAAACAAATCGGGTTTGACTGAGAGAGCATTGACTGCAAACAATCCGCCTAGTGAATGTCCGATGATCGTTCGTAAAGGTTGGGTTCGGTAATTTTTATCAACGTAAGGAATCAGTTCTTTTTCAATATAATCGAGGAAATTATTTGCCCCACCTGCTGCCGGAATTGGCTGCGGCGGCTGCCAACTTTTATCGGGAATAGTTGTTAAATCCCGGTCACGATTATTGCTGGTTATGCCGATAACGATGCAGGAAGGCATTCGGTTTGTCCAACTAGAGAGAGTTTTAACTGCATCCGCCGTGAAAGAAAAATTATATTCGCCATCCAAAAGATAGACGACCGGGTATTTGGCTTCGCTTTTCTCATAGTCTTTCGGCAGATAAACAAATACTTTTTGATCTTCGCCAAGAATTGCGGATTTGATAGTAAATGTATTGTTTACAGGATTTGTTTGAGCAAATCCAACCTGGAACAAAAGGATTATTAAAGTCAATCCAATTAAAATGTTTAATAATTTGGTCAGAATTTTAGATGACATAAATTTACTTTACAAAAATAAAATCCGGATTTGATTAATAGTCTGTAAAAAGATTGTAAAGGATGTAAAGAAATCATCCCAAAAGATGTTTTTAGTTCAATTATTCAAAGATTTCAATAAGCTCAGAGGGTTACTTTTTACTTTCCAGCTACGCCAAATTTCAAGAGGTATTTCTCCTAAGTAACCGAACAAAGGAAGTGTGTCTTAAAATGAGCAATTTCAATCATCGGCATTGAACACGCTTCTTAACAGTCGCGTTTCTGCCTTTGTCGAATAAAAAAGGCGATGATTTTTTCACCGCCAATTTTTACTTTTTACTTTTGCCTTTTTACTTTCTATCTTCCCGCATCATTTGCCAATACTTGCTGTCGTTTAATTTTTGCAGAAAATCCTGCTTAAATTTTTCTTTTCCCGGTTTACGCGAATCCCAAACCAGATCAAAATATTGCCAAGCCGCAGTTTCATTGCCCGAATACATTAAATCCAGCATTTCGCCCCAAAAAGCATATAAAAAATCTGAATTTTCTTCGCCTGTATAAGGTTTTAAGTCCATCTCTTTTTTAGCTTTAGCGGCTTTTTGTTTGAGAACGGCAAGCGAAGGTGCAGGCTTTTTCATTAATTTTACATCGGGACGAAATTCGCCGTTTTGATAGCTCAAAATCACAGTTGGAATCGGCGAACCCGCAAAGCTCGTCAGCCAATAGGCAAAATTTGAATCTCCAGTCTGTAAGATCAAGCTTCCCTTTTGATTTTTGCCGGTGGCGATAATATCGGAATCGTTTCCTTCGATGGTCGGCAGCTTTTGGACTTCATCTTTGCCTAATTCAAAAAAGTGCATATTAAAACAGCAATGTGCGCCGCCTGTGTAAAATCCAACTGCAATATCAGGCGTTCCGTCGCCCGTCTTATCAACCGTCGTTCGCATCAGATTGGCTGATTTTTTGCCGCCCGCGAAATCGTAATCGGCAGGATTTTCGCTAAAATTGAAACCTCCGCCAACTAAACTTCCACTTTTCAGAATATCAACTAATTTTCCGTCTTTTTGAATTAACAAATAGCTTCCATAACCGTCTTTTTCTTCTTCAGAAGTTGTGTAAGATTTGATTTGATAGCCGTTTACAGTTTTTTGCCTTCTCAGTTTGGCTGATTTGGGCAATTTGAAAATATTTGAATAACTGACGGCAACATTTCCCACTTTATTTTCTTCGGTGTCTTCAAATTTGACGACCAAAGTATATTTTCCCGTTTCTTTTGCCACGAACGGCATCGGATTTTCTTCGTAATTTCCCGTGCTGATATTTTTTCCGCTGGGGGAAATGATCGTAAAATCGGGGTAGCGATCCAAACTGTCTTCCCAGTTGATCTGCGTGTAATCACCTTTTTTAAGTTCTAAATCAAAAGTTTTTGCTTCCTTGTTTTTTAAGGTAAATTTTGCTTCCTGATTCAGTTTCAATGATTCCTGAGCAAAAACAGCGAAACAAAAAATAAGATTAAAAATTGCGAATAAAAATATTCTTTTCATAAAAGTTTTCTCCTAAATTGTCGGAAAATGTCTTTCCCACCAGTATCGCAATATTTTTGCCCAAAAGGGTTCAAAATTAACAAAAAAACAAAATTTATCCACAGATAAACACAGATATTTTTTTGATAATTAATTCAGATTGGAAATCCTTAACTTTATCTGAGTGAATCTGTGTTTATCTGTGGATATAAAAAAATCATTCATTAACTTACTTCAGTTGAAACAATTCTTTCCCCGTTTGCAAATCCCAAACCCGAATCGTGCCGTCTTCCGAAGTAGAAATTCCGCGTCCGTTCGGGGCGAAAACAAAATGCAAAACATCCGCCGCGTGTCCCGTCAGAGTCCAAACCGTCTCGCTTTTTGTAAAATCTTCAATTTCGATAAGCGGTTTGATTTCATCTTGAATCGGCGCGGAGATTTTTAAGACCTTATCTGATTCGCTATTATTCGTATTTGGAATAACTTGTGTGGTGGATAAATTTGTAGAATCGGTCTTTTTTTCCGGTATTTTTACGAACTTCGCGCCGAATTTGCGGTTTTCGCTGAAAACATAATCGCCGTAATAATCCAGATCAAAATTAAATCCCTCGCCGGCTTTGATGCGAATCATAGTTGCTTCGTAATCGGTTCCGCCGTATGGATTGATGTTAATTAAAGTGCCGTTTTGATTGGCGGGAAGAGCTTTTTTTAAGGCTTCCGGGTCAGAATCTTGTTTAATCAGCGATTGATCGGCTAAATTCCAGAGCAAATAGTTTTTATCCTCTGCATCACCAACTCTTTTGATTTCGTTAGATTTGGGTTCGCCGTAAAAAATCGGTTGAGTATCCGAAAGCCAGAGATAATTTTCAGATTCAGGCAACATCGGAAAAGTTCTGCCGGAAAATTCGCCAGTAGTTAGATTTAGCAAGCAAATTCCCGCCATTTGATGGTCATCAACCCCGCAATCAAAAATCAGACGGTCGCCGCTTTGATTAAAAACCGCAAAATTTCGCGGACTCATTTCGGAATAAAAATAATTATCGAATTTCTTAATCAATTTTCCCGTCAGCGGATTCCAAAGTCTGAATTCAGTGATCGGTTCGGAATCGCTGCTTTTTTTGAAAGCGGTTTGGTGAACGGTCAGCAAACTTTGCCCGTTCGGACTAAATGTAATAAAAGTTCCCTGCGGCAATTCGCTATTGATCTGCTGCAAAAATTTTCCGTCCGCCGACCAGATTTTGATAAAACCGCTGTTGCTGAGAGCCGCATATTTGGAACCATCCGGCGCAACCGCCAAAGTGTCAAATATTTTGGAATTACCGTAAAATGTTGCGGCAACTGCTTTTGTAGCAACATTGTGAACCGTAAATTTGCCGTTCGCATCAGCCGTGATCAAAAATTTCCCATCCGGTGTCATTTCACTCCAACTTTCTTTTTGGTCAGCAAATTTTTCTTCACGGGTAATTTTTAAGGTAGTTGAGTCAATCGAAGTCAGCAATTTTGTATTGCTGTTGCCGCTGACCAACGAGAGCAGATTGATGGATGTTCCGTCAGGACTGATTTTGATGGTCGGATGCGCGGCAAAAACCTGATCGCTGTCTTTTGGAACGGGAGTGGTTTCTTTTTTCAAAAATTTGCCGTCAGCAGTTTGATAGACCGAAATTTCATTGACAAAATCGCGGTCAAAAAATGAATTCTTGTCAGCGGCAATATTGACTTTTCGATAAAGGAAAATTTTACTGCCGTCCATACTGAAATCCATTATGATCGGCTTGTTCCAGGTGTAATTCAGTTCTTTATCAAGTTCATAATCGGCAGCTATCGGAAAACTGCGAATTTCTTTGCCGTCAATGCCTGAAAGCAAATGAATTTTACGCTCACTTTTGACAAAATAGGCAACAGTGTTGGTCTTTGAATTAAAGATCCATTCTTCCCCCGAAAAAGGGGTTTGGGATTTTACTTTGTTGTTTTTCAGATCAACCAGCCACATTTCCCCTTTTTCGTTTTCTCCCGCATTACCGCCAATCCACATCGTTTGCCCGTCGGCAGTAAAGAAAAGATTTTCCTCCTGATTAAGATTGTTCAGTTCAATTCTGTTTAATTCTTTACCCGTCAAAAAATCAAAGAAAAATAACTGGTCATTGAATTCATCAACTACAACAACTGTTTTATTATCGGGTAAAAAATGGAGTTGACTAATCGTTTTTTTCGGTAATCGAAAAGAGCCTGCTTCTTTAAAAGTCTGCAAATCCCAGATAAAAATCTGATTACTCGCATCAGCCGCCGCAAAAAATTTTCCGTTCGGACTAAAATCGGTCGTTTGCCCAAAAGCAGAAGTCAACAAAATTAGAAAAGAAAAACAAAGGGTAAATAATAATTTGCTCATAGTTTTAAGGCGAAAAAATTCCGCTGTTTATAATCGCAAATTTAAGCAGAAAAAAAGGTCAGAAAATCAGATTTTTTTTCCGCCTTTGAAAACAGATTTAACAAAATTACTACCGAATTCATAACAAACTTCGCGGTAATCGTCCGCGTCCAGAATTACTAAATCAGCCCATTTTCCGACTTCAAGCGAGCCTGTGTTTTCTCCTAAACCAATTGAAAAGGCAGCATTTATCGTTGTTGCGTTTATTGCTTCGCTAGGCAAAATCTTTTGATAACGGCAAGCTATCTGCATTGCGGTTTGTTGCGAAGGACAAGGCGCGGAACCCGGATTGTAATCGGTTGAAACGGCAATCGCACAACCCGCATCAATCAATTTTCGTGCATCGGCAAAATGTGATGAGCCGAAATTGAAATTGACCGTCGGGGTGACAATTCCAACTGTTTCCGAATCAGCCAAAAGTTTAATTTCTTCATCCGAAATCGCGTCCAGATGGTCAATCGAAGTTGCCCCCATTTCGATACAAAGTTTGCTCCCGCCTAAATTGGTAAATTCGTCAACGTGCGCTTTTAAAGCAAATCCTTTTTCTTTGGCAACAGTTAAAATCCGTCGGGTTTGCTCCAAATCAAAAGCATTTTTTTCACAAAAGACATCAACGAAGATGGTGCGGTCAATTTTTTCCTGAAAATCAAGGCGATCAGGATCAGCATAAAAATTCAGTTTCCAATCCCGCAAATTTGGGATCATCGTTTCACAAATCAAATCAACATAGCCGTTGGGATTATTTTTGAATTCGGGCGGAACGGCGTGAGCAGGCAAAAATGTGGGGACAAGGTGCATCGGATGGCGTTCATCCAGCGCAGCCCAAACCTCAATCATTTTCATTTCGGTTTCGGGATTTAATCCGTAACCTGTCTTGATCTCAGCAGTTGCCGTCCCGTGAGCCAACATTTTATCAAGCCGTTTGGAGGTTGCTTTGAACAATTCATCATAACTCGATTCGCGGGTGCGTTTGACCGTCGAAAGGATTCCGCCGCCGTTAGCTAAAATCTCCAAATAATCCGCACCTTTGATTTTTAATTCAAATTCATCCAGACGATTTCCCCCATAAATGATGTGCGTGTGCGGATCAACAAAGGCGGGCATGACAACTTTTCCGCCCGCGTTAATGACATTTTCAAGATTGTCGCACATATAATTTTCGAGAATTTCGGCGGTCGTTCCTACGGCTTGGATTTTCCCGGACTGGATGGCAACCGCGCCTTTTGGAATTATGCCGAGTTTCTGCATCTCCTTGCCTTTTTTAGCTTTACCGTTCGAGACACAGGTTACAAGCTGTCCGCAATTATGAATTATCAAATCTGCTCTGGTCATTATTTTTTGGTTACTTTTAGCCTTTTCTGGCAAATTGATGACGTTAGAAAAATCAACCTCCGAAAAAATAATGGTCGGATGATTAAAATTCGCCCCTGCAAAATCGGCTTTATCATAAAATTTAACCGATTCAAAAAAAGTATCACCATTAAAATTATTTGGAAAAATTGCCGAGCCAAATTGAGTTTCGTTATTGAAAATACAACTTTTGAATTTGGTTTGTTTGGCAAAATCAGCCGCGAAATTCACATTTTCGGAAAACTCGCAACTCTCGAAATATGTGTGCCAATTGAACTTAGTTGATTGAAAACTTGTGCCGTCCTGAAAACTTGTTTTGAGAAATTGGGTTGTTGAATCAAACTCCGCGTTATCAAAGTTCGTTAATCCTTTGAATTTACAATCGTTAATTATCAATCCGAGTTTAAATTTTGCCCCCGAAAAATTCACTTCATCAAAAAAGATCAGATCATCCCAACGCTGATAAGTTTTATCAAATTCGACATTGATGAAATCCACTTTTCCTTTGAATTTGAAGTTTTTAAAATCAATGTCCGAATAAAAGTTTGAATTATTGAAAAACGCATCTTTTTCAAAAGTTAAGTTTTCAAAAGTTTGATCTTCAAAGGTCAGATAACTAAAATCGGCGTTTGCCGAAAAAGTTAAATTCTTAAAATCAATCGGCGAAGAAGATGAAATACCCGAAAAAGTTGTATCGCCCCCAAAATTCAGATTTTCAAAAATACGTTTTGCTGCGTTTTCCGAATCAATATCGGAATAGATCCACATTTTGGAAAAATCCGCATCTTTCTTAAATATTGAATGAAGGACAGTTAGGTCCTTATGAAAAGTTGCAGATTGTGAATTGAAACTATCGTTAAAAGTGCAATCCGAAATTTTGAAATAGCCTTCAAATTCTGCCTGAGAAAAATCAACTTCATCCATAAAACGGCAGTTTTCAAAACCAAGATAGGATTTGAAATTGGCGGAACTGAGATTCAGGGGCGCGGCAAAAGTCTGACCCGAAAAAGATAAATAGGTTGGGAAATAATAATGCCGAAAGTCAAAAGAATATTCTATTAAAAGCATTTTCTGCTCTTTTTCGCCAAAATACCGAATCGCTGAAATTTGTTTTTCAATCTCAATAAATTTTTTCCGAAAAGCATTTTCAAACAAGCCAATATCTTTGGAATAGGTCGGTAAATGGAACAAACAATAGTGGTTTCCGTCCGAATGCTCAAGCAAATCCAATTCATCACAGCAACGGGTTCTGAAAAATAATTCGTCCGCCTGATTCATCTCGTTTTCAGAAAAAACCCGTCCGCAGCTTTCTTCGCTTTTTTGACCTTGAAAAAATCCTGCACTGGCAAGTTTGGAAAGCCACCGCAAATGTTCGGAGTTTGGTCCGGTTTTCAACAATTCAATAACATGACATTTATTTTCCATAAGTTTTGAGTTCTTATTGATTTTAGTAATTGATTGAAAATGCTACAAGTTGAAACATAAGCCCTTTTGTTCAAGCCCTTCGATAGAAAATTAAAAGCTATTAAAAAAGATTTTTGCAGGCTTTGATTCAAATTTAATTCGTGATAATTTTGGGCTATCAATCTTTCTTTTTAAATAAAATCTATGAAAATCAATTCGCTTTTTCTATTTGCCGCTATTTTTCTGGCATTTGTTTTGGCAAATGCTCAACAACCTAGTCCAAATGATCTGGCTCAATATATCAAAGCCAATTATACCAAGCGCGAAGTGATGATTCCGATGCGCGACGGCGTTAAACTTTTTACGGCGATTTATGAGCCGAAGGATAAATCCCAAAAGTATCCGATGATAATGAGCCGCACTCCTTATACGGTTTCGCCTTATGGAGCAGATGCGTTCAAAACTTCACTCGGACCAAACGAACTTTTTGCCAAAGAAGGTTATATTTTTGTTTATCAGGATGTGCGCGGACGTTGGATGAGCGAAGGCGAATTTGAAGATGTGCGTCCCGACATCGAAAACAAAACGCCGAAAGATATTGACGAATCAACTGATACTTACGACACGATTGATTGGCTTTTGAAAAATGTAGATAACAATAACGGAAAAGTCGGTTTGTTTGGAATTTCTTATCCCGGATTTTATACTTCGGCAAGTTCGATTGATTCGCATCCCGCTTTGAAAGCCTGTTCGCCGCAAGCTCCCGTTTCCGACTGGTTTCACGGTGACGATATGCACCACAACGGCGCATTGTTTTTGGCGCAAAATTATTCGTTCTTTACCGGATTTGGTCAAGCTCGTCCGACTCCGACCAGCAACGCCAGTTATATGAAGCCGTTCACTTTTCGGACTCAGGACGGCTACAATTATTATCTAAACTTGGGCGGATTAAAAGAAACTGCCGACAATTACGAAAAAGTTCTCGGAACACGCATTAAATTCTGGGATCAAATGATGCAGCATCCGAATTACGACCAATTCTGGAAAGACCGCAATGTTTTACCCAAATTGAAAAACATCAGCTGTGCGACGATGACCGTTGGCGGCTGGTATGACAACGAAGATCTATACGGCGCATTGAACACCTATCGTCACGTCGAAAAACAAAATCCGAATATTCCTTTCAATGTTTCGGTCATCGGACCATGGTTTCACGGTGGTTGGGAACGTAGCGAAGGCGATTGGCTCGGAACGGCTTATTTTAATGAGAAAACCAGTCTTTGGTATCGCCAAAATATCGAACTTCCTTTTTTCAATTATTATCTGAAAGGAAAGGGCGACATTTCCAACATTAAAGAAATCAACTGGTTCGATACCGGCGCAAACAAATGGAGTCAATTGGATAAGCTTCCCGCAACCACGGAAAAAACTTTGTATTTGCAGGCAAACGGTAAGGCATCTTTGAGCGGAACGGCTAATGCCAAAACATTTGATTCATACGTTTCCGACCCGTTGAAACCCGTGCCTTATACACAAAAGATCACTTCCAATTATCCGCGTGATTTTATGACCGAAGATCAGCGTTTTGCTGCCAGCCGTCCTGATGTGCTGGTTTATCAAACGGATGTTTTGACCGAAGATGTAACCGTTTCAGGCGACATCAAACCAGAACTTTTTGTTGCTTCCAGCGGAACCGATTCGGATTTTGTAGTTAAAATAATTGATGTTTTCCCGGATGATTACAAATTCCCTGCCGGAGTCAAACCGCCTGACAGTTCGGCTTTTTCGGTCTTTAATCCGAACGGTTATCAAATGCTTTTGCGCGGCGAACCGATGCCTGCCAGATTCAGAAATTCATTTGAAAAACCTGAACCGTTAAAACCTAACGTGGCAACTAAAATAGCTTTTGAAATGCCCGGAATTCATCATACCTTCAAAAAAGGACATCGAATTATGGTGCAAATCCAAAGCACCTGGTTTCCGCTGGTAGCACGGAATCCGCAGAAATTTATGGCAAATTATAAGACCGCCAGCCAAGCCGATTTTCAAAAGGCAACTGAGAAGGTTTTTCATAACTCCGTGATTAAACTTCCGGTCGTCACAAAATAATTTGACCTCTCCTGAACGAAAATGTTGCGTTACTGGGATGAGGAGGAATTATTTTATGAACAAACTTAATTTAACTTTTATTCTGGTCTTATCATTTTTCGTTTTTTCAGTTTCCTGTCAGGATGATTTATTTAACAAAGGTCTTCAGCAGTTTGACAATAAACAATTTGAACAAGCTGCTGAAACCTTTAAACAGGTGGTCGAAAAATCTCCAAACGATTATGTTGCCGTTTATAATATCGGATTGTGCTATTACAATCTGAAACAATACAGCAAAGCGGTTGACTATTTTCAGCAATCAATCGCCATCAATTCAAACTACGCACGGGCGCACACTTATCTTGGAATTTCTTTAGATTATCTCAATCGCTCAGATGAAGCTGTGGCACAACTTCAAAAGGCAATTCAGCTTGATCCAAATAATCATACGCCATATTTTGAACTCGGAATTACGCAAAAAAACCGGAAGGAATTTGCGGAGGCAATCAAGTCATTTCAAACAGCGGCTCGCCTAAAACCTGATTATTATCGTTCTTTTCAAGAATTAGGAGACCTTTATAATGTTCAAAAGATGTATACAGAGGCGATTGATGCTTATCAAAAGGTCATCAATTTAAACCCAAAATTTCCCGATGCTTATTTTGGTTTGGGAAATGCCTACTACAATAGTAAACATTGGGAAGAATCTATTGAATATTACAAAAAAGCTGTCGAACTTGACCCGAACTGGACAACCGCACATCTTTATTTGGCTGATACCTATTTGAATACTAAACAATATGATTCAGCAATTCTCGAATACCAACTAACTATTCGTTTAGATGAAAAAAATGCGGTGGCTTATTACGGTCTTGGTTTGGTTTACAATAATTTGAACAACAAACCGATGGCTAAACAGCAATATGAAAAATTAAAGTCATTAGATTCGGATTTGGCAACTAAACTTTTGTCACGAATCGGCTAAGACTTTTTTTCATCTCTAAAATCTGTGAGTTGCCTTCTAAACCAGGCAGCTCTTTTCATTTATTAAAGGATAAATCACAAGGAACTCCTACCAAATTGTAGTAAAATAAATTGACCTTTCTCTCTCAAAAATTTTGCGATTGATAATGGAGGAAAGTTTTATGAAAAGAATTACTTTAATATTTATTTTTGTTCTAGCATTTTTTGCTTTTTCCGTTTCCGCTCAAACACTTTTTGACCAAGGGTTAAAGCAATTTGAGGCTAAACAATATGAACAGGCAATCGAAACTTTTAAGCAAGTGGTGACTCAACAGCCCCAAAATTATGCGGCTTTTTACAATATCGGGCTTTGTCACTATAATCTCGAACGATATGACAAAGCTGCCGAGGCTTTTCAACAATCGGTAGCGATCAAACCTGACTATATACAGGCTTTAGTCCAGTTAGGTAATGCTTTGGATTATCTTGATCGTTTTGATGAAGCCGTAGCCGCATATCAAAAGGTAATTGGTCTGGACCCAAATAATGCTGATGCCTATTTTGAATTAGGCGTGGCAAACTATCGGAAAAAGAATTATTCGGAAGCAGCTAAATATTTTCTTGAATCAATTCGGATAGATCCGCAGAATGCTAACTCACATTATCGCTTGGCGCTTTGTTACAAAGGATTAAACCAAACTCCAAATACTCAAAGTGAGCTTGAAAAAGCAGTCAGTTTAGGTATTCAGAACGGTTACGCTCAATTTGAATTAGGTAAAATTTACAATGACCAAAACCTTTCGGATAAGGCTGCTGAAGTCTTAAAATCTGCGGTAGCATTAAAACCTGATCTGGTTGATGCCTATATGGAATTGGGAAATGCTTATTACAATAACAAGCGTCCGGCAGAGGCTATTGAACCTTATAAAAAAGCCTCCGAATTATCGCCCACATACATAACGGCATATATTTATTTGGCTGATGCTTATCTCAATGCTAAACAATATGCCAATGCGATTCCGGTTTATAAAAAGGCAATCTCGCTTGACGAAAAAAATGCCGGTGCACAATACGGACTTGGTTTGGTTTATTTCAATCAAGGCAATAAAGCATTAGCCCAGCAGCAATACGAAAAAGTAAAACCGCTGAATGCCGAATTAGCCGAAAAACTTTTAGATTGGATCAACAAAATGCCGTAATTAATGAAAAAAGCCCTGACGAAATTCAGGGCTTTAGTATTTTTAATTAATCGGAAACTATTTAACTACATAACTATCACGCGCTCTGATAATTAAATTAGGGCGATTGATACGAACTTTAACACTTTTTCTCTCGCCGCTTTTACCTTCAGTATTTGGATAATAACCAACCTCATACTGACTGCGAAGCTCTTCGGCAATACCTTCAAAAGCACTGTTTAATCCTCTTGAAGAATTATCGGGACGATAAACTCTGCCGCCTGTCGCATTTGCTAAATCCTGTAAATATCGGCGACCGCGAGCGTAGTCTTCTTTAGCAATCCCGATCGCCTGTGCGCCTCCTCCAATTCCCGGAATACCACCGATGGTTGGCGGAGTCTGCATCGGTCCTCCACCGCCGCCAATTCCGATATTATCAAGATAAGTATTCAAATAAATCGGGAAAATTACCGCCTCTGACTCAACTGCCTCCGAAACAGTTGATTCATAACCGGCTCTGGCTGATGTAGTATCAACTCCGTCAGTAAACAAAACGATGGCTTTTTTACCTTCGATTTTGGCTATATATTTGTCCAAAGATTTATCAACTGCTTCATAAAGCGAAGTTCCGCCGCCAAATTTTAATTTCCTGATAGCAGCTTCCAAAGCATCCTTATCACTCGAAAATTCCAATAAAGTTTTTACGCCCGAGTCAAAGGAAATTACCATTACTTTGTCCTGCGGCATCATTTGACGAACAAAAGCAATTGCACCATCCTGAATCTGCTCAATTTTTAAAGAGGTTGATCCGCTGACATCAAGCAGTAAAATTGCCGTAAAAGGCTTATCTGTCGAAGCAAAATAGGCAATTTCCTGTTCCTTACCGTTCTCAAAGATCTGAAAATTTGATTGGCTGAGGCTTGGCATATACAATCCCGTCCGCTCAAGCACAGTAACCGGAATAGTAATCAAAGTCGTATCAAATTTAACTACATCTTCATCTTCTTCAGTTTTTGTATTTTGCGTATTTTGGGAGGTCTGTATTTTTTCATTCTTGGAATTTTTATTTTTGCGTCTATTTTCCCGATCAACATAAATCGAAACTGCCTGATTCGGAGTTGATTCAGAAAAACCGACTTCTGTAATAACGGTATCCGTTTGAGGTTCTGTCGTGTTAATTTCCTTTTGTGTGCCGGATGAGGCAGATGTGCCCGGAATCGGATTTTTTATCTTTCGCCCTGACTGAGCGACTCCCAAATAAACCAAACTTAAAATCAAAAAACTCAACAAAACTACCCTTTTCATTATTTGCTTCCTCAAAAAATTTTAACTTTACTACTGCTTAAGATGCGTGATTCTATAAAAAAGTTCTGACCAAAAGCAAAGAAATGTAAAATTTTTCGTTTTAATTACTCAGTTTTGATTCTTTAATTATAAATCATTAATGGGCTGAGGATTTGGATTTATTGAAAATAAATAAGTAAACGGGAATGCCAAGTAAAACTATGCCTAAGCCGAAAAAGCTTTGGAGCGGATTTCTTAAAGCAATTAACAACAAAATAATAGCTGTCAAAACCAAATAAAATATCGGTGTCAGAGGATAAAGCGGAGTTTTGTAGCCTTCAAAATCTCTTTGCCGAAGTCTAAAAAGTCCGGCGACCGTCAGACCGATAAAAAACACCACCGTAAAGAAAAAATAAGAGAGAATTTCGTTAAAAGTTCCCGATAAAACTATGATTGATGCCAAACAGACTTGAATTAAAATGGCACGGTGCGGCGTATTTAAAAGCGGATGCAGCTCGCCAAACATCTTGAAAAATAATCCGTCCTGCGCCATCGCATAATAAACTCGCGGAGCAGACATCAAATAAGCACATAACGAGCCGAAAACCGAAACGACGACGATTGAAGCAAAAATGATTCCACCGGTGTTTCCGAATAGGATCTCACCCGCTTGAGCCGCAAAAGTCTCATCACTCGCAACATTTGCCACCGGAACTAAATAGAAAAAAACGGCACTGGTTAAAATGTAAATCACGGTGATTGCCGCAATTCCCAAACCTAGAGCCTTCGGTAAATTTTTCTCAGGACGCTCAATTTCTCCGGCAACGCGCGAGACTTCCCACCAGCCTGCAAATGCGATAAAAGCCCCGACAAATCCGCCCGCTAACGCCCCAAAAGTATCCGTCGGCGCAGTAAAAAACGGCGTAAAATTTTTCCAATCGCCGAAACCGTCCAAAAATCCGTAAGCAATTATAAATAACAAAGTTCCGACTTTCAGCAAAGTTAAAGTTTTAAGAAAATTGGCAGATATTTTTGCGCCGAGAATGTTAATTAATCCAATAAATGAGATGACCGAAATTGCCAGAGCTTTTTGTCCAAACTGCGAAAACTGAAAAATATAACCTGCATAGCTCGCCAATCCTGCCGCCAAAAACGCAGTTAATCCCGGATCTAAAACGACCAAATCCATCCAGCCGTAAACAAAAGCCGTTCCTTTGCCGAAAGCCTCGCGCAAATAAATATAACTTCCGCCGGCTTCTGGAAAACGCGAAGCCAATTCGCCGTAACACAACGCCCCGCTAAGAGTCATTGCTCCCAACAAGAGCCAGATCACCAACAGCCAAAAAGGCGAACCGACCGATTTTGCCATTCCCGCCGGAGTCAAAAAAATACCAACGGCAATGACCTGACCAACGATCAAAGCCACTGCCGTCCACAAACCGAATTGCCTTTTTAGCTGCATATTTTCGATTCAACTACAAATAAACACAAAATTTATTTTCGTGATTTTTTGTGTTTGTTCGTGGCTAAGTTTAAAAAGTAAAACGTCCGGCGAATTGAAATGCTCGCGGACCGCCCGTGCCGAAAACTCCGCCCGCCGTTGTAATCGGCTGACCGAAATTCGATGAACCTAAAACGTTTCCATAACCGGAATAATTAGTATTTGAAACGCCTAAAATATTGGTGGTATTGAAGACATTGAAAACTTCCATAATCGGCTCAAGTGTGAATCTTTCTTTGAATTTGAAAGTTTTTGATAAACGAAAATCAACTGAGCTGAACGAATCGTTGAACTTGGCATTGGTTGGAGCCAACGGCAAACGATTTGCCACCGGACGACTTGCATTATAAGCCGTTAAGAAAGCATTCAAATCCGCCGCAGTTTTGAAAATTCGTCCGCCCGCATTACGCTGTAAAACCGGAACGCGACTCGAAGCATCCGGCAAAAGAATATCCATCGGCACACCCGAAGCCAAAGTCAAAAGCGGTGAAAATCTGATTCCGAAAGGCAAATCAACCGTTCCCGCCAAAGTAAAACGATGACGCTGATCGTTCGGCGTTGGACCGTATTCAAGCTGTAAATTGTTGGAATTGACCGGACCGTTCGAGAACGGAATTTGGTCATCATTGGCATAGTTGAATGATTTGGAAAGCGTATAAGCGGCGCGAAAACCGTAGCGATTGGCAAAGCGTTTTTCTAAACTTAAAAGCAATCCGTCATATTTGAATTTGACACTTGATTCGAGATTAACCACTCTGTCAGGTCCACCTACAACGGGATTATTTACCACCCCGATATTGCGACCAATGATAAAATTCGTTCCGAAGTTATGCAGATAATCCGCTTTTAGCACATAATTTCTGGCAATCTCATATTGAATTCCAAGATTTGATTGCTGAACCATCGGGTTTTGCAATTTGTTGTCAATAATGTTGATTCCCGATGCTCCTGCGCCCGTTAAAACGAATCCTGAAAAAGGATTGCTGAAAGTCGGTGCAAACGGCTGAAAACGCCCGTTTTGGTCAATAAAAATCGGCACGCCGTTCTGGTCGGTCAGAGCATTTCCTGCCCGAACCTCTACAGGCAAAGCGCGTCCGTCCAAACCACGTTCCAATGTAATCAATTCCAAAGTTACACGGTCATAATAAATTCCGTAACCACCGTGAATACTTAATTTATCGCCAAATGCCGAATAATTGAATCCGATGCGGGGCGCAAAATTGTTGTAATCCGGTTTTCTGTCTCCGCGATAAAACGAAGCCACCAACGGATTTATTTGGTTATAGCCGGAAACGTTTTTGACATTGGTATCGGCTTCGTAACGCAATCCCAGATTCAAGGTCAGATTTCGACGAATCCGCCAATCATTTTGCACAAAAAAGGCGAAAAAGTTGTTGTCAACGTTATTTAAAGTTAAGTCCTGATTCGGTTTTCCGCTTCGCAAAGTGACGGCAAAAAGCAAATCGTTATCATCAATTTTTCCATCGTTATTGAAATCAGCAGTGGCAAAATCCTGCACAAATTCAACTCTTCCCTGCCGGAAAACTCCGAGGAAAAGGCTTGAATCAATCCTTTGAAATTCTCCGCCGAATTTTAAGGTGTGATTACCAATAATTTTTGTTACAGCATCGGAAAACTGCACCCGATTTTGCGTTGTTCCTTGCGGCACACGGAAACTTGAACCGGCTAAAATGCTCGGAAAAGTGTATTGAATTCCGTTTGAAACAGGATCGGTGGCATTGTCAAAATTGTTGATACTGAAACTAAATTGATTGATCATCGTCGGCGAAATCGTGCTAGACCAATTTGCCATCGCCGCGTGAAAACGGTTTTTCAAATTCTGTTGATAAGATGCTGTTCCGATTGCCCGATCCAATTTGCTGGCTCCGCGAGCTTTAATATCTTCAAAAGAATAGCGAAAATTCAATTGGTTATTATCATTTACAATAGTATCAACTCTGCCGTTGAATAAAAGATTATCGAGCGGAGCGGCGGCAAAACCTCGTGTAATCGTGCGCGTAGCGACATTGCGAATACCGACCAAAGTTGCACCATCCTGATTGCGATACTCAAACGCCCCAAAGAAAAAGACTTTATCCTTTTTGATCGGTCCGCCAACCGTAAACGAATATTGCTGACGGTCAAACGGCGGCGTTGATTGTGAACGGTCAAAAGTTGCGGGAAGCCCTTGCAAACTCTTATCGCGTTCAAAAAATGAAGCAGAACCGCGAAATTGATTTGTCCCGCTTTTGGTGACAACGTTGATGACCGAAGAGGCAGAACGTCCGTATTCAGCCGAAAATCTGTTTGAGGCAATTTGAAATTCAGCCACCGCATCCTGCGAAATATTGATGAGCGAACCGCCAACCACATCATCATTGTTGTCCGTTCCGTCAATCATCACATTTCCGCCGCGTCCGATTTGTCCTGCCGAAGAAACTACAACCGTGTTTGTTTTGGTCGGATCAAAATTTGGCGCAGGAGCATTTCCGGCAGTTAAAAGCGCAAGTTCAAGGAAATTTCGTCCGTTCAAAGGAAGATTTTCAACTTCTTTGCTTCTAATAAGAGTATCAATTTTAGAAGTTTGGGTATCAACTAAATTATCATAAAAATCAAAATTGTCCGCAATAATAACTTCTCCAATTTTTAGACTAATATCAAGATTTTTTGTTTGACCAACATTTAACTCAATATTTTCAAAACTGGACTTTTTGAAACCATTTGCCTCAGCACTGATTTCATAAAAACCTAGAGGCAAATTGGTAAACACATAAACACCCTCACCATTTGTCGAAGTGGTGCGCGAAAGATTTGTCGCTTTATTAGTGGCGGTAACATTTGCCCCTGAAATAACTGCACCATTCGGATCAGTTACAACTCCGGTTAAAGTTGCTGTTGGAGTTTGGGGAAAAACTGATACTGAACAGAAGAACAGCACAAAAAGAAGGTAACGGGGGTAGATTCTTTTCATAGTTTTATTTTATGGATTGTTAAATATTTCTCTTGACAGGGTGCATTGTATGACGGAAATAATTATTTGTCTATCATCTTTACAAAATAGTAAGTTTTTTTTCTGAGTTATGATATGTTCTATTTTCTAATGGTTCTGAATCTAAATTGAACATAGTTTACGAACAATCAAAACAAGGAGAAATCAATGCAAAATTCTACCCCCGTAACGCCTGAATCAATTTTTCAAATAATGACCGCTTATCATCATTCAGCCGCGATGAAAGCCGCTGTTGAACTGGAAATTTTTACTAAAATCGCCGAAGGAAACAGCACTTTCGAAACGATAAGCAAAGCCTGCAACGCTTCGGAGCGTGGCATCCGAACTTTATGCGATGTGATGACGGTTTTGGGATTTTTGACCAAAGAAAACGGTCAATACAGTTTGAATGAAATTTCTGCAACATTTTTGAGTCGTCAATCGCCTGCTTATCTGGGTGATGCCGCTTATTTTTTGATGTCGCCAACCCAAATGCGGGGTTTTGAAACTTTGACCGATGCTGTCCGGCAGGGGGGTTCGACTATTAGCGAAGAAGGTTCGCTTGATCCCGAAAGCCCGATGTGGGTGAAATTTGCCAAAGGAATGATGCCGATGATGTTTCCTTCGGCGCAGCAAATGGCGGAAAGATTAGGTTTTGAAGCCAACCGCAAGTTAAAGATTTTAGACATCGCCGCCGGACACGGAATTTTTGGAATTATGATGGCGCAAAAATATCCGAATGCCGAAATTTATGCCGTTGATTGGGCAAATGTGTTGGAAGTCGCCAAAGAAAATGCTCAAAAATTTGGAGTTGCCGACCGTCATCATTTAATTGAAGGCAGTGCCTTTGAGGTCGAATACGGCGAAGGTTACGACGTTGTTTTATTGACGAATTTTCTGCACCATTTTGACAAACAAACCTGTGAAAATCTATTACGAAAAATCCACAAAGCATTAGCTGATGGTGGAAAAGTTCTAACGCTGGAATTTGTCCCGAACGAAGATAGAATTTCTCCGCCGCTAGAAGCAATGTTTAGTTTAGTAATGCTGGCGGCGACTCCGGCTGGTGATGCTTATACTTTTTCAGAACTGCGCGAAATGTTTGAAAATACGGGATTTTCACAAAATGAGCATATTCCCTTGACTCCGATGCCGCAGCATTTAATAGTTTCGATGAAATAATTTGCAAAGAAAAAATATTTTCAATCCTAATTTAAATTTTGTATCCTATATTTAGTTTTAAGTTTTAAATGAACAAGGTGGGATATGAAAAGAGTTTTGGTAGTAGAGGATTACGCAGATACTCGTGCGTTAATGCGGTATCTGCTTCAAAATTTCGGCTATGAAGTTCTGGAGGCGACCGACGGTCAAGACGCTATCAACAAAATTAAAGAAAATAGTGTTGATCTGATTTTAATGGATATTTCTATGCCGGTAATGGATGGTTTGACGGCGACTCAAATAATCAGGCAATTTGAAGGATTCACCAAAACTCCGATTATTGCTGTTACTGCTTACGGTAAATCTTACTATCGTCAGGCAATCGAAGCAGGTTGCGATGATCTGATCAACAAGCCGCTTGATTTCAATAATTTAAAACCGCTTTTAGAACAATATTTACTTTAAAACTTTCCATGTTCTAACCAAATCAGACCAATCGAAATTATTCCTAAAACATACATCAAGGGATGAATTTCGCGTGCGCGTCCGGCGAGCAGATATAGCGCAGCGTGCGAGATGAATCCCCACAAAATGCCCTGCGTAATCGAAAAAGTCAGCGGGATCAGAATTATCGTTAAAAATGCCGGAATTGAATCTTCCAAATGTTCAAGCAACAATTCTTTTACACTTCGGAACATAAACACGCCCACCAAAATCAGAACAACCGAAGTTGCATAAGACGGAACAACTCCCGCTAATGGTGCGATAAACAAACACGGCAAAAAACAAAGTGCGGTAAAAACCGAAGTCCAACCCGTGCGTCCGCCCATTTCGATTCCGGCGACGCTTTCGATATAGGCTGTTCCTGACGAAGAACCGAACAACCCCGCGCCGAAAGTAGCAAAAGAATCAACAATTAGTCCTTGCTGTAAGTTTTTTGGATTTCCTTCTTCGTCCAGCAGATTTGCCGCATGAGAAACTCCGATAAAGGTCGAAAGCGAATCAAAAAGATCGGTGAACATTATCGAAATGATGGCAGGAAGCAGCGAAAGTTTTAGCGCGCCGAAAATATCAAGTTTGAAAATCGTGCTGTTAAAATCGGGCAAACTAAAGACTTTTTCGGGCGGTTTGACCCAACCGATCAGTAAAGCGATTATCGTGATAAAGACAATTCCCGATAAAAAAGCCAACGAACTTTTTCGTTTCAAAAGAAAGATCGTCAGTATTCCGCCCAATAAAGTTACGATTGATTGCCAGCCAATATCGCCAAACTTAACAAAAGTATTCGCATCAGCTACGATAAATCCGGCATTTTTCAAACCGATAAAAGTCAGGAAAATTCCGATTCCCGCTGCTGCCGCAATTCGTAAATTGTTGGGAATCGCCTTAGCAATCGCTACCCGAATCGGTGTTATGGAAATTATCAAAAACAGAACGCCCGCCCAAAAGATAATTCCCAAAGCAGTTTGCCACGGAACGCCTTGTCCCAAAATGATGGTGTAAGTAAAAAAGGCGTTCAAACCCATTCCCGGAGCGACCGCAAACGGTAGTTTGGCATAAAGCCCCATTAGCAATGTCATCGAAAAACAAACTAAAACCGTCGCGGTCAACGCTCCGCTGAATGAAATTCCAGTGCCTTCGGTTGCCAGAATCGCCGGATTTACTACGACAATGTAAGCCATTGTTAAAAAGGTAGTTAGTCCGGCGACTGCTTCGGTTTTCAGGTTTATTTTTTCTTCTGCCATTATTTTTTCTGCAAATTTTTATCAAATTCTTTGACTGCCTCAAGAATTGTTTCAACGGCGTGAACATAAAACGATTGAGTTATCGTTTCAAAGTCGTCAGTCGGCTGATGATAATCTTTGTGATCTTCAACGCCAAAATAGATGAACGGAATTTTTTCCTTGTAAAATGAACCTTGATCGGATTGAAATGTCCAATCATCCGAACCTAATTTCGGATCATCGTGACCCAGTAATAATTTGATGACCGATTTTTTTTGCACTGTTTCCAGAGTCGGTTTCAGGCTTGGATTCTGAAAAGTTCCCGTCGCATAAAGTTCATTTTTATCATTATGCGAAATCATATCCATATTTAGATTCAGCAAAATCTCTTCTTTTTTGACCGGCAAATTAGCTACAAAATATTTGCTACCCTGCAAACCTTGTTCTTCGGCATCAAACGCCACAAAAATTATCGAATTATCGGGGCGATTCTTGTCAAAATATTTTGCCATTGCAAACAGCGCGGCAGTTCCCGAAGCATTATCGTCCGCACCGTTGTAAATTTTCCCGTTTCTGGTGCCAACGTGATCGTAATGCGCCGTTACAACCAGATATTTTTCGGGATTTTTCTTGCCTTTGATGTAACCGACAACATTAACTCCACTGACTTTTTGACTTTGACGGCGGGTAAACTCAAACGGCTGTAAATAATTGTCGGCAAACGGCTTAAGATTAGACTGCTTAAATCTTTCCAACACATAATTGCGTGCCTTTGCGCCGCCTGCCGTTCCCGTGTCACGCCCTTCCATATCGTCAGCGGAAAGGATTTTAACATCCTGCAAAAGTTGTTCGGCATTGATTATTTTGGAAGTCGTTGTAGCCTGCCCAAAACCGATCAATGTTTGAATTAAAAGTAAAGTTAAAATTAGTAAAAATCGTTTCATATTAATGATGCGGAACTGCTTCCAAAGCCTCCGTTGCGCTGTGATGAGTGTCCGGTAAAAAGTAAAATAGAATGCCCAAAATCACATAAACCGCCAGTAATTGTAAGCCTTCAACCCAATTACTTTCTCCGTCTGACGAAATTTGCTGGGCGATCAGAACCGAAGCGATCACAGCAACAACTTCGGGAATCGTAAATTCCAAATTCATCGGATGGGGCGAGATAAAATAAGATGCAAAAATAAGAATCGGCGCAACAAATAAAGCAATTTGCAAAGATGAACCGAGCGCAATGCTCAAGGTCAAATCCATTTTATTCCGCATTGCCATCAAAACCGCCGATGAATGTTCCGCCGCATTACCGATCACAGCAACGACGATGACACCGACAAAAACTTCGGTAAATCCAAGCTGTCCGCGAGCGGCTTCGACTGCACCAACTAAAAATTCGGAAATCAAAGCCACAAAAGCAGTTGCAACCAACAAAATCGTAATTGATTTTCCTTTTGACCAATGCTCACCCGCTTTTTCTTCCTCTTCGCCAACCTCTTGCGACGCGCCTTGTAATGCTTCACCGACAAACAAATCTTTATGCGTGACCAGCGAAAAATAAAGCGAACCGAGATAGGTTAAAAATAAAACCACCGCAATCGCTAACGACAAACTTTGCTCTTTGGCAGGAGTCCAGCCACCATTGGCAATCGGCACATTATCGGCAACTTCGTGAAAAATTGTGGGAATTAACAAAGCAATCGCCGCTAAGCTCAAAGCCGTCGCAGTCGTTCCAGCAGCCGTTCGGTTAAATTTCTGAACCTTAAATTTTGAACCTCCGGCAACCACCGAAAGCCCCAAAACCAACAGCATATTTCCGATGATCGAACCTGTGATTGAGGCTTTGACCACCCCTTCAAGCCCTTTGGAGAGCGCAAACAAAGCAATAATTAATTCCGCCGCATTTCCAAAAGTCGCATTCAATAATCCGCCGATTCCCTGTCCTAAATGTTCGGAAAGATGTTCGGTTGATTTCCCCATCCAACCTGCCAGCGGAATAATCGCCAGACACGAAACAATAAAAAGTGCCGTCGGATTTTCAAAAGATGGAATAAACCGTAAAGCAATCGCAATCGGAACAAAGATTAAAAGCCAATCAAGTGAAGGCTTGAGCCAAGATGTATTTGAAGTTGTTTTTTCTGACATAAAATTTTGAAAAGATTTTTGACCTTTGATTTTTGATCTTTGAATTCTGTTTTTCCTAAATCTTTAATTTCAATTCAAATCTTTTACAAAACAGTCAAAGGTCAAAGGTCAAAGGTCAAAGGTCACAACATTAATGTGAAATTGATTCAACTGCCGAATGAATTTCCGGCAAAAAGTAAAATAGAATTCCTAAGATTGCGTAAACCGATAAAAGTTGCACGCCTTCGATCCAGTTACTTTCACCGTCGGATGAAATCTGCTGAACTATTAAAATAGCAATCATTACGGCAAAAACTTCGGGCAAGGTGAATTCCAGATTCATCGGATGCGGCGCAAGAAAATATGAAGCAAAAACTAAGAACGGAGCAACAAAAAGCGCAATTTGCAGCGATGAACCAAGCGAAATTCCCAAACTCAAATCCATTTTATTTCGCAAAGCCATCAAAATTGCCGAAGAATTTTCTGCTGCGTTACCAATAATTGCTACCACAATCACGCCAACAAAAACTTCGGTTAAACCAAGAGTTTTTCCTGCTTCTTCGACCGCGCCAACCAAAAATTCCGCCACTAATGCCACCATCGAAGTTGCGCCCAGCAAAACACCTAACGCTTTCCCTTTTGACCAATGTTCACCTGATTCTTCCAGCTCTTCCCCGATCTCCTCAACCGCGTGCATCGAATCGCTAACTAATAAATTTTTATGCGTGATTAGCGAAAATATCAGCGTAAAACCGTAGGTAATCATCAAAACTACTGCAATCGCAAACGATAAACTTTGCTCTTTTTGCGGAGTCCAACCACCGCTGGCGACCGGAACACGCTCTGCAACAGCATGAAAAACAGTTGGAACTAACAAAGCTGCAGCAGCTAATGTCAAAGCTGTTGCCGACATACTGGAAGCTGTCTTGTTAAAAGTTTGCCGTTTGAATTTAAGACCGCCAGTCAAAAGCGAAAGTCCCAAAACCAACAATAAATTTCCTAAAATCGAACCGGTAATTGAGGCTTTGACTACATCTTCAAGTCCTTTGGAAAGAGCAAATAGCGCAATTATCAACTCTGCGGCATTTCCGAAAGTTGCGCTCAACAATCCGCCTGCGCCAGGTCCTAAATGTTCTGCCAAATGCTCAGTTCCTTTTCCCATCAATCCCGCCAGCGGAATAATTGCCAGACACGAAATGATAAAAAGAGCGGTCGGGTTTTCCAACGATGGAATAAATCGAAAACAAATAGCAATCGGTAAAAAGATTAAGAGCCAATCAAGCGATGGCTTGAACCAGGAAGTTGAATTTTTTGCCGTCATATTTTTTTAGGAAGATTTTTTGCTACATTTTACCAAATATCGTAAAAGCCTCAAAGTTTGTTTTGTCTTAAATAAAAGTTAGAGTTACGCCTTGAGGCGTGAATTACCTGGAGTTTATTAAACTTAACCAAATAATTATTCAAGTTGAATCACGCCTGAAGGCGTAACTCTAACATCATCAGATTTAGTTCAGTGACAATTTAAATATTTGATTTCACATATTTTTTCAGGTTATGATTTCTGAAAATAAAGCAAGAGTTAAATAAGGAAAAAAATTTATGAAAATCCCCCAAATTAAAAGTTTTCTTTGGCTGAGTTTTTTGATTTGTTTGTTTTCAAATCTGAGTTTCGCTCAGGATGAAGCACAAATTGAACAGGAAATTTTGAAAGAATTAAACCAGATTCGCACTGATCCGCAGTCCTATATTCCCTATTTAGAAGAATATAAAAAACAGTTCAACGGAACAAATGTTGAATACCAGGGAGCTACAATGGCAACATCAGAGGGAGCCAAAGCAGTTGATGAAGCAATTAAATTCTTGCAAAAACAATCAAAACTTGAGGCATTTACTTATTCCGCCGGATTGACCAAACCTGCTCGCTTACAGCTTACAGACCTCTTGGAAGATTATTCGCTTGGTCATATCGGCAAAGATAAAAGCACTGCTCCCCAAAGAATCGGCAGATTCGGAAAAGGCGGCAAACTCTATGGTGAAAATGTTATTGATGTTTTTAAAACTCCAAGAGATATTGTCATGATGCTGATTGTGGATGACGGGGTAAAAAGCCGTGGACACCGAAAAAATATTTTTAACAAAACTTTCAAATTGGCAGGAGTTGCTCACGGATCCAACGATAGCGGAGGTCATGTGACGGTTATTGTTTTTGCCGATAAATTTATCGAAAACGGAAATTAATTCGAAACAGCTAATTTTAAAATAAGAACGCCATAATTATTTTTGATCTTAAAGATAATTACGGCGTTTTTTACTTAAATTATTTTTTTACTTCACACCTGCGCGGCGGCGCATTTCAGCCAATAATTCTTCGTCACTAACTGCGGTGATTTGCGGTGCGCTAGTGGTAGAAGCCAATTTCTTTTTTTCTTCCTCAGTTTGCGATTCTTCTTCAGCTTCGCGCATTCCTTCCTTGAATGCTTTACGTGATTGTCCAAGCGATTTTGCCAGTTGCGGCAGACGGCTGGCTCCAAATAATAAAAATAAAACTGCTGCAATTAAAAGAAGTTCCGTTGTTCCCATTCCAAACATAATTCCACCTTTTCTTTTTGACGATTAAGTTTGCCAAAAAGTTTATTTCACAGATAATTCCATCATACAGCGATTTGCCGAATGTTTCCAATTAAAAACAATTTATTTCCTAAATTTATCCATAGCTTCGCGCATCACTTCTTTAAATACTTTACGCGATTGCCCGAGAGATTTCGCCAGTTGTGGCAAACGACTTGCCTCGAATAATAAAAATAAAGCTACAACTATTAAAATAATTCCCGTTGTTCCTATGCCCATAATCTTACCTTCTCTTTTTGAGGTTTAAATTCACCCTCAAAATTTATTAGACAACTTTCCTAAATAAACCGCTTTCAGCAATCGAAGATTGCGATATATTTGTAGCCCACAATGCTAATCATTAGTTTCTACACAAATAGAAAAGTTCTTTGATAAGATTGTAAAGTATGAAATAAAAGTTCCAAAACTTGAGCCACGATTGCAAAATCGTTATCGA
>JAIBCC010000045.1 GCA_019694395.1 Pyrinomonadaceae bacterium
CCGTTCACCCGCGCGGAGCAAACGCGAAAAATCCAACCCGAATCGAAGGCGATAAGTTTTACGGCTGCGGAATTTTCGATATGAAAGCCAATGTGGTTGTGATGTTGGAAATTTTACAGGCTTTTTCAGAATTAAACCTTAAATCATCCAAACCGATTACCGTTTTATTAAGCTGCGATGAAGAAGTCGGGAGTGAAACAGGACGCGAATTTGTCGAAGCCGAAGCCCAAAAATCTGCATATTGTTTGATCGGCGAGCCTTCGGCAAATGGCAGAGTCAAAACCGGACGCAAGGGAACCGGCTGGTATGAATTGCGGACTCACGGCATCCCCGCACACGCCGGACTCGAACCCGAAAAAGGCGCATCGGCGATTCTGGAAATCTCGCGTCAAATAGATAAAATCCATTCGCTGAACAACCTCGAAAAAGGCACAACTGTCAATGTTTGCACCATTAACGGCGGAACAACTTCAAATGTCATTCCCGAAAATGCTGCTGCCGAAATTGATGTTCGTTTTACTTCAATGGAAGAAGCCGTGCGGATTGAAAACGAAATCAAAACTCTAAAAAGTTTTGACGATAGAGTTTCGCTTGAGCTTTTAGGCGAAATAAATCGTCCGCCGATGGAACGAACCGCTGATGTCATTGCGCTTTACGAAAAAGCCAAAGCGGTTGGCGAATCTTTTGCTTACGAACTTGGCGAAACCCAAGTCGGCGGCGCGTCTGACGGAAATTTTGTAGCGGCTTTGGGTGTTCCGGTTTTGGACGGATTAGGCATCACGGGGAACGGAGCGCACACGAATAACGAATATATTTTGATTTCGGATGTCACAAAACGGGCGACGTTGTTGGCTTCGCTGATCTTGGAACTTTAAAAAGGACTTACCACAGAGCACACAAAGACCGCAGAGAAAAGATAAATACTTTAAAACAATCTCAGTGAACTCTGTGCGCTCTGTGGCAAATAAATCAAAGATGAAAATTGCAACCTGGAATGTAAATTCAATCGCTATCAGACTTGAAGCCGTTTTGAACTGGCTCGATTCGACAAAGACAGATGTTCTTTGTTTGCAAGAGATTAAATGTGTCGATGAAAAATTCCCGCATCTTGATTTCTTAAACGCCGGTTACAATTCCGTTTTTATGGGGCAAAAAAGCTACAATGGGGTAGCGATTCTCTCAAACCGTGAAATCAAAAATCCTGTTTATAATTTTCCCGATGATGCTGAAGACTCGCCAAAGCGTTTGATTGCCGCTGACATCGAAGGAATTCATATTGTCAACACTTATATTCCCAACGGAACTGAACTTTGGACGGATAAATTCACCTTTAAACTTGATTGGCTGCAGCGTTTGCGAAAATATTTTGATACAAATTGTCCGAAAGATTCCAATGTCTTGCTCTGCGGAGATTTTAACGTTGCGCCCGAAGAATTAGACGTTTGGAGCGTCAAAGCGTGGGAAGGCAAACTACACTTTTCCAAACCCGAACGCGCCGCCATTCATCATGTCAAACAATGGGGATTTACCGATGTTTTTCGCCAACACAACGGCGATTTACAGGAATTTTCGTGGTGGAATTACCGCGAAGGTGCTTTCCCGAAAAATCAAGGATTGCGAATTGACCACATCTGGACGAGCAAAAGTTTAGCCGAAAAATGCACAAATTGTTGGATTGATAAAGAGCCTCGCGCGTGGGAGCGTCCGAGCGATCATACGCCTGTGGTGGCGGAATTCCGCGTCTAAAGTCATAAGGTCGAAGGTCTAAAGTCCTTGTAACTTATAAGATTGAGTGAAATAAAAGGTCTTTGACGTTAGACTTTAAGACTTTCAACATAATAAAATCTGCCCCTAAACAACTTAAAACTGTAGCAACTGTGAAAAGGTTTGAGGATTTAGAGGAGTGGAAACTGGCGAGAGAATTAGTAAATCTGATTTATGATTTGACTGATAATGATGTTTTCAAAAAAGACTACGATTTGAAGAATCAAAAACGAAGTGCTTCGGTTTCAATTATGTCAAATATTGCCGAAGGCTTTGAGCGGGGAAGCGACAAAGATTTTGCCAGATTTTTATTTATCGCAAAAGCATCTTGTGGAGAGATACGATCACAGCTTTATGTTTCGCTTGATCGAAGATACGTTACCCAAGAGGAATTTAGTCAAGCCACCGAAAAAGCAATTATCACAAGCCAAAAGATTTCGGGACTAATCAAATATTTACAACAATGACATTCGACTTTGGACATTCGACTTTCGACGAACCACGTTTTTTGTGGTTAGTTCGTCACGGCGAAAGCGTTGGTAATGTAGCCCGTCACGAAGCCGAAAGGCAAAAATCACTTCAAATCGAATCGCCGCATCGTGAGCCTGATGTGGAACTCTCTGAACTTGGCAAAGAGCAAGCCAAAAAAGTTGGCAGATGGTTTGCGTTGCAAACGGAAAAGCCGACAATTATCTACACTTCGCCTTATATTCGGGCGATGGAAACTACGCAGATTTTGGTAGAATCCGCCGGATTTTCGCGTGATGAAATTTCGATCAAGTTGGATGAGCGTTTGCGGGAACGCGAGCTTGGAGTTTTCGATTGTTTGACCAAAGAAGGTGCGATGCTCAAATATCCCGATTTATGCGATTTACGCGAACGTTGGGGCAAATTTTATTTTCGTCCGCCGGGTGGTGAAAATTGGGCAGATGTGGTTTTGCGTTTGCGCTCGTTTATTGAAACTGACTTATCTAAGCTCAACGGAGAGAATATTTTAATTGTTACGCACGAAGTTGTAATTCGCTGTTTTCGCTACATTTTGGAAAACTTAAATGAACCCGAAATTTTGGCAATAGATGCTGCTTCGGATGTTGAAAACGGAGCGATTACAAGTTATGAGTTTGATGCGGAAAGGAATAAATTGACGCTGAAACTAGATAATTATCTACCGTAATGAATAAAGATTTTCCTGAACCAAAATTTATTGACCTAAATTTTCATCAAGTGGAAGAATGTGAGCAATTTTCGCGTGCCGAAGCGTTTTTTGAATTACTAAATTCGCGCCGCACAGTCCGTGAATATTCCACAAAAGACGTTCCTTTTGAACTAATCAAAACCGCAATTCAAACTGCCGGAACTGCTCCCAGTGGGGCAAATATGCAGCCTTGGCGATTTGTGGTGGTTGCAGATGCGGAAATCAAACGTCAAATCCGCGAAGCCGCCGAAAAAGAAGAATTTGAAAGCTATCATCATCGAATGAGCGAAAAATGGCTGCGGAGACTTGCACCGCTTGGGACAGACGAGCACAAACCTTTTCTCGAAATTGCACCATATTTGATCGTGGTTTTTCGGATTACTTCGATTGTTGAGGAGGGTGAAACCGAACCGACTTATTATTCACAGGAATCGGTTGGAATCGCAGTTGGAATGTTGCTGGCGGCTTTGCACAATGCGGGTTTAGCCACGCTCACACACACGCCCAGCCCGATGAAATTTTTACAGGAAATTCTTGGTCGCCCCAAAAATGAAGTTCCGTTCGTGCTGATCCCGGTCGGCTATCCGGCTGAAAATGCTAAAATTCCTGATATAAAACGGAAGCCGTTGGATGAAATTATGGAAGTGATTTAGAAGCAGTAGCAGTGGCAAAAGCAGTAAATTGAAATTTGCAGCGTCATAATTTTCTTTTAACTACTCCTGCCAGCTGCTGTCAACTCTTAAAGAAGTGGTTTCAAAATCGTTGAAGCCCGAATCTTTTCAATTCGATCTGAAATATCTTTCTCAACTTCTTCTACCGGACGGTCGGACATTTCTTCGGCTAAGCCTTTTTTGATGTCATCGTCGGAAACGCCTTTCAGCATATCTTCCAAAATAAATGAATCAAAATCATTAAAATCAGGAACCCCAAGCGCGTTTGGAACGTGTAATCCCATCACCTTGGTTTGAGCAAGTTCGGTCGTCCAATCCAAAATTTTTTCAATTGGATCACTTTCAGGAAAACGGGTTTTAATCAGCGAAAATATCCGGTCTTTTTCATCAATATTCATCAACAAAGCCAAAAAGAAACGATGCTCCGGCTGAGTAATATAATTTCGCCGATTTGTAATTTCATTTAGCTTGTCTTGTTTTTCAAAAACAGAAAGAAGCGTATCGGTCAGTGCGCCGTGTCTTTTACGGGCAATTTCGACAGCTTTTTCAAAACGGTCTTCCGGCTTTTCAACATTAAAATAATGCTGAATAGTATTGCTCCGCAATAATCCGCGTGTATTTCCCAAAAGAGAAAATGTGGTTTGAAAATCAGCAGTTTCCAACATTTCGTGCAGCATTTTATCTGCGTCGGGATGTTTGGCTCGTAAAACCATCGAGATCGTTTGCAGTTTTTTAGTCAAATTCGGCTCAGAAAAGAACGGATCAACCGCCAAATGCGGTTTGCGGTAGTCGAATTGAGGAAGCTGCAGCGGACTCAAATGTGTGCGAACAACAATTGTTGCCGAAGGTTGGTCAAGATGAAAAAGCGAATGAATAAAGTCTCTGCCCGGTAAAATTTTGCGAACATCGCCAATACTTAAAAGCTCGCAATAATCCAAATTAATATCGCCTAATTCGGTAAAAGCATTAATCGCTTCCTTTTTTTCAAATTCGTAACTGCTGTGAATACTCGAACCGTGAATGACCTGAAATGCGCCGCAAAAAGCGTGTTGGTGAATCGAGGTCGTGCCTTCCATCCAAAAATAAATGTCAATGTGAAAACGCGGACTGTTGTAAAGCGTAATCGGCGGATCACCGAATCTGCCCGGTAAATCGCGTTGTTCGGGCAATGTCGTTTCGCCTAATGCCCAAGTGATCGTGTCCCATGCCGAAACTTTTTCAGGCAGTCCGAATTCGCGTAAAGCGTGCGCCGCAACCGTCGGAAAATGATCTTCGCTGTAATTTTTATCGCGCCAGTTTTGTTCTATTATTTTGCCTAATTGTTTAAAGACTTCCATAAAATTGTAAATTTAGTTTCGATTCAAATTATTTAGAGATGGTGGAATTAAGATACTTGAATTTTCTTTTACGTTTTTATCTCACAAATTGTCTAGAAATTCAAAGGCGTTTGGAAAAATAAAAATTAACTATATTTTGAAGCAAAATTAATTATTACGGGATAAACTTTCAAAACTATTTACAACTCAACCTTTGTTTTAAGCCTCTTATCTGTTATATTTTGCCAAAATCATTTCAATAAACAAATAGGACAATAAGAATAATTTATGAGTGAACCAACTACTTCAAAAGGATTTTTTGGACATCCTTGGGGGCTTTCGACGCTTTTTTTAACCGAAATGTGGGAACGCTTTTCGTATTACGGATTGCGTCCTTTACTTGTTTTGTATATGTCTGCTGCGCTTTTAGACGGCGGATTTGGTTTTGAGCGCACAGAAGCCTCGGCAATTGTCGGAATCTATGCGGCTTCGGTTTATTTAGCTTCATTACCGGGAGGCTGGATTGCTGATAGATTACTTGGATTAAGAACTTCTATTCTCTATGGAGCATTTTTAATTTCCGCCGGACATATTTCTATCGGGGTTTCCTCTTTTGCCAATTCAAAACTGCCGTTTTTCCTCGGTTTGATTTTAATTGTTCTCGGAACAGGAATGTTAAAACCAAATATCTCTGCAATTGTCGGAGATTTGTATCCTGAGGGCGGAGCCAGACGTGATGCAGGTTTTTCGATATTTTATATGGGAATTAACCTTGGCGCATTATTAGGACAGTTCATTGCAGGATATTTAGGTGAAGGTGTTGGTTGGCACTGGGGATTTGGTGCCGCAGGGGTTGGAATGCTGATCGGTTGCGCCGTTTTTGCCTTACGGGCTAAATCCACTCTTGGAGATATTGGTTTACACCCAACGAAATTAGCCGATCCGATTCAACAGGCTAAAAGAGAAAATCAGGTTAAACTTGCCATTGCAGGCGGTTTGATATTGTTGGCTCTGGTCATTATTTTGGCGGCAACCGGGATTTTACCATTAACTGCATCCGTAGTCGGAAAATATATGACCTACATTCTAATCGGAATTGCCGTTGCGTTTTTTGCCTATGTTTTTCTATTTGGCGGGTTAAATGGTGACGAGAAAAAACGGGTTCTGATTATTTTGGTATTGTTTATTGCGGCTGCGATCTTTTGGTCAGCTTTTGAACAAGCTCCAACTTCGCTTAACCTTTTTGCGAAGGATTTTACCGAAAGACAATTCGGCAGTTTTACAATGCCTGCGACCTGGTTCCAATTATTTAACTCGTTTTTTATTATTGCTTTGGCTCCCGTTTTTGCCTGGATTTGGGTGGCTTTGCCGAAAATGGGCTTTGATTTATCCAGTCCGGCTAAATTTGCAGTTGGATTAGGCGTTACTGCGCTTGGTTTTTTGATAATGCTTTTTGCTGCAAATATCGTAGTTAGCAGTAACGGAGCAGTTAAAGTTTCGGCATTTTGGCTGATTTTCAGTTATTTGTTCCAAACTGTCGGTGAACTTTGTATTAGCCCTGTCGGGCTTTCTTCGATGACCAAATTATCTCCGCGCAGATATGTTGGGCAAATGATGGGAATTTGGTTCTTAGCCGCTTCGGTTGGTAATTTGATCGGCGGTTTGGTTGGCGGTCACGTTGATCCTGAAAAACTCGACCAAATGCCGCAGCTTTTCACAATGACCACTGCTTCATTGGCAATTTCAGCGGTTGTTTTGGGTTTATTGGCTATTCCGATTGCCAGAATGATGCGTAACGTCGATGAACACGAAAAAGAAATAGCAAATGAAGGCGAAACCGCAACGGTTTAGCTTATAGCGGATCTTTTTATCATAAATAAGTTTCAGGATTAATAATCTTGGAACTTATTTTTTATTGATTGAAATAAAATTGCGCCTTTGTATCCTTTAATCCTTTGTGGTGAAATAGAAATATGGAAACAAAAAAATTAGAAACAGCAACTTTGGCGGCAGGATGTTTTTGGTGCGTGGAAGCCGTTTTTGATGATTTGCGCGGAGTAGTGGATGTCGTTTCGGGGTATTCGGGAGGACACAAAAAAGATCCGACCTATCAGGAAGTCTGTTCGGAAACTACCGGACATGCAGAAGTAGTGCAAATCAGATTTGATCCCGAAGAGCTTTCTTATAACGATCTTTTGCACGTTTTCTTTGCTGTTCACGACCCAACGACCTTAAACCGGCAGGGAAATGACATCGGCACGTCGTATCGTTCGGCAATCTTTTATCATTCGGACGAACAGCGCAAAATTGCCGAAGAAGTCATTAACAAACTGGATGATGCAAATATTTGGGAAGACCCGATTGTGACAGAGGTGACAGAATTTACTAACTTTTATCCGGCGGAAGATTATCATCAGGAATATTTCGCCAATAATCCGACTCAACCTTATTGTGCGGCGGTGGTTGCACCAAAAGTGTTGAAGTTCAGAAAGATGTTTGTAGATAGATTGAAAAGATAGATCGAAGAAACATCGGTAATTTTTACAAAACAGAATAACAACACCAGAGATTCAAATAGTCTTTGGTGTTATTTTTTTTGCAAATTAACCTGATTCCCCAAAAAACTTGAGCCGAAAAATCATTGAAGTTTTGCAGATTTATTCGGAACTTTCTATGATTTAAGTAATTCAAGCTATGACTCAAATCAATGAAAGGGTGCAGCTCTTAAATGACAAAGCTGCAAATAATGATGGAAAATTTGTTCTTTATTGGATGCAGATGTTCAAAAGAACTACGCATAATCACTCGCTGAATTTTGCTATTCATCAGGCAAATGAACGCAAAGTTCCGTTAGTTGTCTATGAAGGTTTGAAGTTTTATTATCCTTGGGCAAATGATCGGATTCATACTTTTATTTTAGAAGGCGTGGAAGAAAAGAGAAAAGCCTTTGCCGAACTTGGCATACATTATATCTTTTATTTGCAACAAGATGAAAACTCTCCAAAAGATGTAATCGCAAACATTGCGAAAGATGCTTGTTTAATTGTAACGGATGATTTTCCGTGTTTTATCATTCCCAAACATAATCAGCGTATTGCACAGAAAGCAGAGATTCCGGTTTACCAAGTTGATTCAAACGGAATGATTCCAATGTCCCGTTTTGAAAAGGAAGAATATGCTGCATATACGATTCGACCGAAGATCAAAAGAATGTTGCCGGAATATTGGAAATGCGAAAAAGACGAAAAAGTTATTGTGCGGGCGGAAAATCTGCACTTAAATTGTCCTGAGAACCGCATCGAAAATATTCCGAATCTAGTCAAAAATTGTGCAATTAATCATTCAGTCAAAGCTTCATCAATCTACAAAGGCGGAAGCTCAACTGCCAAAAAGCGTTTGCAGCATTTTATAAAGAATATCTTTCCTGAATATGCCAAAACCCGTAATGAATGTTCGGTTGACGGCAGTTCCAGACTGTCTCCTTATCTGCATTTCGGCTTTTTATCGGTTTACGAGATTGTTGAGGCAGTGGAAAATGCGGATGTGCCGCAGGAATCAAAGGAAGCGTTTTTGGAAGAACTAATTGTCCGCCGAGAATTGGCATATAATTTCACTCGTTTTAATCCAAACTATAATTCTTTGAAATGTTTGCCGGCGTGGACGCAGGAAACAATACGTAAACACGCAAATGACAGGAGAGATTATTTGTATTCGATTGAAGACCTAGAGAATTTCCGCACACACGATGAAATCTGGAACGCGGCGCAAAGAGAATTGGTGCAAACGGGCGGAATGCACAATTACGTCCGAATGTTGTGGGGCAAAAATGTGATTGCGTGGACGCGGAATTATGAGGAAGCCTTTGCGATTTTAGAGGATTTTAACAATAAATATGCGTTGGACGGCAGGAATCCGAACAGTTACGCCGGAATTCTTTGGTGTTTCGGCAAACATGATAGACCTTGGTTCGAGCGTCCCGTGTTTGGAACGATTCGATATATGACTTCGGGTAGTTCGGGAAAGAAATTCAACTCTAAAAAATATATCGAATGGACAAAAAGTTTTGTGCAGCCGAGTTTATTTTAAGAGACATTATTTCTTGGGTGGAATCAGACGCACTTTGCCTACTTCTTCTCTAATAGGCACAGGAGTTCCCATGGTTGCGACATTTCCAATCGTGGGACGCGAACAAGTATCCTCATCATTTTCAACTTTTACATTAATATTTGAGGGAACAAGTTGCCCAACATTATCAATGTTTGATTTTCGATTCAGATTAAAAGCAAAAATTCCTGCGAACAACCCAACCAGCAAAGTGAAAACAGCAGTGGCGGTGCGTGAAAGATTATGTTTGATTTTTGCCCACCCGACCGGACAATCCTGAGTTAAAATCGTTCCGTCTGACCGCCGATAAAATCGAACACAAACACGACCTTCAGATTCATTTAATAAGTTTTCAGCTTCGATTTTGGTCATTCCCGACAAATTGTAAACATTTAATTTGCACTCTCCGCAATATTTTTTGTGGTTGTCACCGAGCATTTCATCCCAATTAGCGGAACACGGACTGGCAATTTTGAGATTGTTTAACGGGCTGGTTTTCATAAATTTTGCAAAGCTCCCAAAGAAAAAATCAAATTTACTTTCTGTTGAACGAAAAAGGGGGGAATGGCTTGCAAAATATTTTGGAGAAAAGACGGGAAAAGTGGGAGAGGTTAAAAAAAATATGTGAACCAATGTTTTTGGACATTTGATTCACATAAGTCTTTCTGATTATTAGTTTAGACCCTTGTCACATTTTCGGCTTGCGGTCCTTTTGGTCCGTTTGTCACTTCAAATTCGACTTCTTGTCCCTGAGTTAGGGTTTTATATCCGTCGCCTTGAATTGCACTGTAATGCACGAATATATCTTGTTCGCCGGGTTGTTCGATAAATCCGTAACCCTTTGCATTGTTAAACCATTTGACCTTACCGTTAATTTTAGACATTTTTTTATTTACTTCCTCCTACAAACTTCAGTTTTTTCAGTTGAATGCTTCGTTAAGCACTCATAATTTAAGTTAAAAGTTCTGCGCCGAATTAGAAAAGACGGCATAAAAACAAAAATCCGCGCCGTGACAAAGCCTCAAATTAGCTTGGTAAGACGCAGACTGACAGAAATGTAATAAAACTCATTTCTTACGAAAAGAAAATCTTAAACTGCAAGATTTTAGGGATTTTAGTTGTGTTTGTTTTTGTATAGAACGACCGAAAATTTAGCCCAAAAAACTTTCAAAGTCAAGACCTTTTTGCGGTTTTTTAAAAAAATATTTTATAAACTTCAAGAAAATCAATAAATTGCTCAGGAAATATCGTTACTTGACTTTCACAAAAACTCAAGTCTAGGATAAATATGTTTGTAAAATGAAATTAAAAAGCCTGTCATTTGGAATTTTTTTACTTGGCAATTTGTTGTTGCTGAGTGTTTGCCTTTCTTTTTTCATTTTGCCTCTGAATAATCAATTCCCGGACGAAAATTTAGTTTATTGTCCGTTGCAAAAGACTTGGGTTCAACAAAATGTTCCGCAACCTAAAATCGAAGACAGTCTCGAAAATATTTGTGCCAGCGATAAGTTAAAATCTCAATTTAGTTTACAACTTAGTCAAAAAACGCTCGGTTTTCAGCCAAAAACGGAAAAACTTTTCTTCAATTATCTGCAAAAAGGTGATTTGGCTTTTGCCGAAATAAATCATCATCCGAATTTACCCGACTCAAATTTGGCGCAAAATCATAAAACCGAAACTGTCGCTAATAATTTTCGTCAAGAAATAGGTCAGCAGGATTTAGCCGGATTCACGCTGCAACAAATTGCACGTCCGCCGACTTTTGTCAAAGAAATCAACTTTTTTGCTTCTCAGTCAGCTCAGCCTTTAGACCAAATCTCGCGCAATATAAATCCGCGTTCTCCGCCGTTTTCTATTTAATCAAACCAAGATAAAACAATATTTTCAACGGTTTAGTGTTTCTAAAAACGCTAAATCTTGGTTTAGGATTGCTCTGCATTCGGCTGAATTTATTCTCAAGCCAGCCTTTTACAGAACTGCAATTATCTCACTTTTTAAGTCAATGCAGAGCATTTGACGCATTTTTAGAATGCGGTTTGAGGAGATTACAGTGTTACAAAAAGTAGTTAATTATTTTTCAGTATTAATTTTAAGTTTTATTTTATTTCCTGCTTTGGTGAGCGGACAAAATTCTTCGGCAACTCTCAACGGCTTGGTTGAAGATTCAAACAAAGCAATTATCGGCGGCGTTTCCGTTTTGGCGACAAATTTGGAAACGAATCAAACGCAAACAGCAATTTCAAACGCAGACGGACGTTTTCGCTTTGCTTATCTGCCTGTCGGTGAATACGAAATCAAAGCCGAACAAAAAGGTTTTGAAAATTACAGCCAAAAATTGACCGTCACGGTCGGGCAAGTGTTGGATCTGAATATCGTTTTGAAAATTCAAGCGGTATCGGCTCAAGTAAATATTGAAGAGAGAGCAGTTATTGAAACTTCCCGAAATTCGGTCGCTGAAACCGTTTTGCCTGAAACGGTTGAAAATTTGCCGCTCAACGGGCGAAATTTTCTTGATCTGGCGTTGCTTCTTCCGGGAGTTTCACGCACGAATACGGGAAGCGTTCAGCGTTTTGCCGAAACTTCCGCCGTTCCGGGAACGGGAATTTCCGTAATGGGACAACGAAATTTGGCGAATAGTTTTATCGTTGACGGTTCATCTGCCAATGATGACGCAGTTGAATTGACGGGAACTTATTATTCACAGGAAGTTATCCGCGAATTTCAGGTCGTCACAAACGGAGCGGTTGCCGAATTCGGCAGAACTTCGGGCGGTTTTATCAATATCGCCACCAAATCGGGAACGAACGAAATTAACGGCAAAGTTTACGGATTTTTGCGGAATCAGCGTTTTGATGCTCGAAATCCGCTCGCACCGACCAAAGACCCTTTGACGCAAACTCAATATGGAGCGAATTTCGGGCTTCCGATTGTTAAAAACCGCACGTTTTTCTTTGGAAATTTTGAGCAAACACGCCGTAATGATTCGAGCGTTATCACGATTTCAGCGGCAAATGTCGCGGCGATCAATTCACGTTTAACAGCGGTCGGTTATCGCGGTCAGCAAATTCAAACAGGTTTAGTTTCAAGCGGTTACGATACGACAAATTTTTTCGGCAGGCTCGATCATCAATTCAATTCCCGCAATTTTTTTACGGCAACTTATAATTTTTACGATATTGACGCGGTAAATGCCCGCACGGTCGGCGGTTTGAATGCAGTTAGTCGCGGAACGAATTTGGCAAACAAAGATCATACTTTGAATCTGCAAAATATTACCTTTGTCGGCTCAAAAAGTTTGAATGAATTACGCTTTCAATACCGCAATTCGCGTCTTTCCGCGCCCGCGATTGATCAAACCGGACCGGCGGTAAATATTACGGGCGTGGCGAGTTTCGGAACGGCAACGAGTTCGCCGACCGGACGCGACATTGACCTTTTCCAATTGGGCGATAATTTCAGCACGACATTTCGCAATCACTCGCTTAAATTCGGTGCGGAAACGGTTTACAACGATTTGAATATCACTTTTCCGGGAGCGATTCAAGGCGTTTACACTTTTACGAATTTAGCGAATTTTCTTTCGGGAAATTACAGCCAATTTCAGCAGGCGTTCGGCGTTCCGAATCAAATTCAAAAAAATCCGAATTACGGATTTTTTGCTCAAGACGAATGGAAACTGCACCGCACTTTAACGCTTAACTTCGGTTTTCGCTATGATTTACAAGATTTGCCAAGTCCGATTTCGCCCGATACGAATAACGTCTCGCCGCGTTTTGGCTTTGCCTATTCGCCGGATGAAAAAACGGTTATTCGCGGCGGTTTCGGGTTGTATTATGACCGAATTCCTTTGCGGGCGACTTCCAACGCTTTACAACGTGACGGCTCGAAATATATCGTGGCGATTTTGCAGAGAACTTCGGCGGGAGCACCTGTTTTTCCGAATGTTTTAACCATTCAGCCAACAACTTTGACCACCAAACCGAGTATTACGCGGATTGATACGAATATCGAAAACAGTTACAGCGAACAGGCGAGCTTGCAAATCGAACGCCGTTTGCCTTGGGAAAGTTCGGTGTCGCTCGGATATTTGCATCTCAGAGGTTTGCACATAATTTTGTCGAGAAACGTTAATGTTCCACGCTGCACTTCGGCGGTTGATGCTAATTTGTGTCGTCCCGATCCGAATTTCGGAAATATTTCGCGTTACGAAGGTTCGGGCGATTCTTACTATGACGGAATGGTTTTTTCGTTCAATAAACGTCAAGGAAATTGGGCGAGTGTCCGCGTTTCTTACACCTTTTCCAAATCGCTCGACAACACGGGAAATTTCTTTTTCTCAACTCCGCAAGACAATTTCAATCTGCGTGACGACAAAGGTTTATCCGACAACGACCAACGCCATCGTTTGACGTTGAGCGGAACTTTCAACACTCCGAAAAATATTGCAAACAAGACAATCAGCACGTTGTTCGGCGGATTTCAGGCGAGTTACATTTTCACTTACGCTTCAAAATTGCCGTTCAATGTTTTATACGGAAGCGACCGCAACGGCGATTCAAACAACAATGATCGTCCCGTCGGAGCTGCCCGAAACACAGGCAAAGGCTTTGATTTTGCGACATTTGATCTGCGTTTGAGCCGCACTTTTCGTCTGACCGAAAGATTGAATTTAGAGCTTTTAGCCGAAGGTTTCAATCTGTTCAATCGGGCGAATTATTCCGTTCCGAACAATGTTTTCGGCAGCGGAACAACACCGCTCGCAACTTTCAGACAGCCGACCGCCGCTTTTGATCCGAGACAAATTCAATTCGGTTTCAGATTGAATTTCTAACATCACAGATTTTGGCGGAATCTTCTCAAAATCTTGCGGAGATTCTGCCGAAATCCTTTGAAATTATTGATATGGAAGAACTTAATAAAACACCTGAAAATCATTTTTACCGAGTCGTCTGGCGGTGGCATTTTTACGCGGGGCTTTTTGTCGTGCCGTTTATGGTGATTCTTTCCGTGACGGGAATTATTTATCTTTTTAAACCAAACACGGATGCTTTGATGTATGGCAAATTGATGTTTGTCGAAGTCGGGCAAACTGCGTTTTCGCCCGCCGAACAACTTGAAACGGTCAAAAAAGCCTACCCAAACGCCAAAGTTCTGAAATTTCGTCCGAATTGGGAAGCCGAGCGAAGCTGTGAATTCGATATTTTGAACGAAAACCACGAACTGAAAATTTTCGTTAATCCATACACAAATCAGGTTTTGGGCGAATTAGACACTAAAAATAATTTGCAGCATTACGCGTTTGAGATTCACGGAAAACTGATGGCTGGACGCTTCGGCGAATGGCTTATCGAATTGGCAGTTTGTTGGGGATTGGTCTTGCTCATTTCGGGAATTTATCTGTGGTTTCCACGCAAAAGTTCGTATATTTGGGGCGTTTTGATTCCGCGTTTGAATTGGAAAAATAAGCGGCTTTTCTGGCGTGATCTGCATTCGGTTATTGGTTTTTACGGTGTGTTAATTGTTGCGTTTATGATTTTTACGGGTTTGCCGTGGACAGATTTTTGGGGCAAAAACATTCTGCGGGCGAGAGAATCTTATCCGCTTGCTGGACGTGAAAAACCGAAATCAACCGTGACGATGGAAACGCTCAATCCGTCAGGCGGAAAAACCGTTCCGTGGGCAGTCGAAGAAATGCCGCTGGCAAATTCCGAAGATTCGCACGAAGGACACGAACATCATCGGGAAACCTCTAATAATCAATTTCAACCTAGCCCAAATTCGCTAAATCTGACGCGAATTTTAGAAATTGCCAAAGCGAATAATACTCCCGATGATTCGATAATTGCTCTTCCGCAAACAGCAGACGGAATTTATGCCGTAACCGCAACACCGAATGATCCGGCAAATCAAACAACGCTTCATATTGACCAATATTCAGGAGCAATTTTAACCGATGTTCGCTGGAAAGATTACAAAATTTTGCCAAAAACGGTGGAAATGGGAATCGCCCTGCACGAAGGAAAATATTTCGGTTTGGCAAATCAACTTTTGATGCTTTTTGCCGCTTTGGTTGTTCTTCTTCTGGCAGTTAGCGGAACGATTATGTGGTGGCAACGCCGTCCGTCGGGAAAGCTCGGAACCCCGCCGATGCCGGAAAATTTTCCGCTCTGGAAAACTGCGGCAGTAATTATTGTCGTGATGAGCATTTTATTTCCGCTCGTTGGAATTTCGCTCATCTTTTGCTTGCTGTTTGATTATTTGGTGATTCAAAAAGTGCCAAAACTGAAACACATAGTCAGTTAAATTTAGGAGGAAATAAAAATGAAAAATTTAATAACAGCATTTATTATTACAATTTGCGGCGTTTTGGCGATTCACGCTCAACAACCCGTAACAATAAATTTTCAAGCAGTCGTTGGCGATAAAGCCTTTGACTGCAAGGAAACTTATGAAGGAATCGGCACGACCAATTCAAAAATGATGGTTTCCGATTTCAAATTTTATGTCGAAGAAGTTCGCTTGATTGACAAAAAAGGCAAAGAAATTCCGGTTAGTTTGACGAATGACGGAAAGTTTCAAAGCGAAAAAGTTGCCTTGTTGGATTTTGAAAACGGTGAGGGAAATTGCACGAATGGCACGAAAGAATTGAACACAACGATTCGCGGAAATGTTCCGAAAGGCAAATATTCGGGTGTGAAATTCGTAATCGGTGTTCCCGAAGAAATCAATCATCTCGATCCGACTTTGCAGCCTTCGCCGCTGAATCTGACGCGGATGATGTGGTCTTGGCAAATCGGCTACAAATTCGCCCGCATTGACACGAAAACGAGCGGCAGACCGAACGGCTACGTTTTGCATCTCGGCTCGACCAACTGCGAAACCGATCCAAACGGCAAAACAAATTGTAAATACAGCAATCGCCCCGAATTTTCGTTTGCAAAATTTGATTTGATGAAAGATGTTATAAAGGTTGATTTGAAAGCACTTTTTGCCGGATCGAACGTGGATGTCAATCAGGAAAAAACTTCGGCAGGCTGTATGTCGTTTCCCGGTGATGGTGATTGCACGGCGATTTTCAAGAATCTAGGCTTGAATTTTGAGGCAGAAGGGAATCAATTATCAGGCAAACAAACTTTTATGCGGGCGGAGAAAGCCAAATGATTTTATCCACGAAGGGGCACGAAGCAAACACGAAGATTTTCTATTTTCTTCTCTTCGTGAACTTCGTGGATGAAAAAAGAAATTTATGAAATATCTAAAAATTGCAATTATTTTTATTTTTATTTTCTTGAGCGTCTTTATTTTGAGCCAAAATTTTTCAGTTTCAAACGCTCAAACCGTTGAATATACATGGGATTTGCCGAAAGGCTTTCCGACTCCGAATGTTCCGGCGGATAATCCGATGAGCGAGGCAAAAGTCGAGCTTGGACGGCATCTTTTCTACGATAAACGGCTTTCGATTTACAAAGATTTTTCCTGTGCGACCTGTCATTTGCAGGAAAAAGCCTTTACCGAAGACAAGAAAACTTCGGTTGGCTCAACGGGCGAAGTTCATCCGCGAAATTCGATGACGCTGGCAAATGTGGCTTATAATCCTTCGTTTAATTGGGCAAATCCGGCGGTTAATTCATTGGAAAGACATCATTTATTACCGATTTTCGGAACTACTCCAATCGTCGAAATGGGAATGGAAGGCAAAGAAAATTTGCTGCTCGAACGAGTCAAAGCCGAACCCGTTTACGAAAAACTTTTCGCGGATGCGTATCCGAGCGACAACGAAAAAGTCACGCTCAATCACATCACCCAATCCATCGCAAGTTTTGTCCGCACAATGATTTCGGGGAATTCTCCGTATGACAAATATCGCTATGGAAAAGTGCAGGACGCAATTTCCGAATCCGCCAAACGCGGTCAGCGGCTCTTTTTCAGCGAGCGAACCGAATGTTTCGATTGCCACGCCGGATTTAACCTTTCGGGAACGGTAAATTTTGTCGGAAAATCTAACGAACCTGCTCAATACGAAAATAACGGGCTTTACAACATTGGCGGAAAAGGAGCGTATCCTGCTGATAATACAGGGCTTTTTGAAATTTCGCACAAAAAAGAAGATATGGGCAAATTCAAAGTCCCGACGCTTCGCAACATCGAATTGACCGCCCCGTATATGCACGACGGGAGCATTGCCACGCTCGAAGAAGTGATTGACCATTACAAAGCCGCCGGACGCACAATTTCGGAAGGAAAATACGCCGGAAAAGGCAGCGAAAATCCGTATAAATCGAGCTTTGTCAATGGTTTTCGCCTAACGTCGGATGAAAAACAAGATTTGATTGCTTTTCTGAAAAGTCTGACCGACACCGAATTTATCAACAATCCGAAATTCAGTAATCCTTGGGAGAAAAAATGAAAAACAACATCAAATTATTCATAATTATTTCTACAATTGCTTTATTTTCATTTGCTTGCACGAACCAGGAACCGCTCAAACCTGTTTCGCCAAACGCCGAATTGCATTATTACCAATCCAAAGGCGTGGTCAAAAAAATTGACTTGGAAAAGGGAAAGATTACCATTGACCACGAAGACATTCCGGGTTATATGTCCGCAATGGAAATGACTGAGCCGTTTAAAGATAAGGCGATATTGGAAAACATCAAAGTCGGCGACAAAGTTGATTTTGAGATCGAAAGAATCGGTGCAAATATCACTTTTACCAAACTGACGAAAATCGGTGAAGTTGCAATTATCAACGGTGCGGAAATTTACAAAACCAATTGTTCGGAATGCCACGGAGCAAACGGAGAAGGCGCGAAAAAAGGAATTCCGCTAATTTCGGGACACGCTTTGCATCATTCGCAAGATGAACATATTAAACAAGTTACGGATGGCGAAGCTAATAAAATGCCTAACTTTAAAGACAAATTAAAAGCCGAAGAAATCAAAGCGGTGGTTGATTACGTCCGAAATGAGATTCAGAAAGGTGCGGTGCGTGAAGACAGTCATCAGCATTCACATTAAAATTGGAAAATATGAAAAAAATAATATTCTTAAATCTCTTTGTGTTGATTTTGCTTACATCACAAAGTATTGCACAAAAACAGTTTACGCCAACTGAAGAAGTCAAGATTTTAGGAAAAGTAAAATCGGAAATTACTATCAAGGCGAGCGATTTCAAATCTTTTCTGCAACAGAAAATCAAAGATGTCAAAATCCTGAATTATCGCGGCGAAGATAAAGGGACGCTCAAAAAACTTCGCGGAATTCCGATTGTCGAATTGCTCAAAAAAATCGAATTTGAGGTTGATAACGAAAGATTTTTGAGCGAATTCTATTTGATTTTCGAGGCTTCGGACGGCTATAAAGTCGTTTTTTCGTGGAATGAGATATTTAATTCCGATGTCGGTAAAAATACTTTTATCGTTACGCAAAAAGATGGACAAACCGACGAAAAGATTGGGGAAAGAATAATTTTGCTAACTCCGAATGATTACAAAACCGGCAGAAGATACGTCAAAAATCTGGCGAAAATAATAGTTAAACGAATTGAATGAAACGCAGAAATTATAAACATTACATCCGCAAATCGCATCGTTATTTGGGCATTTTTATCGGTATTCAATTTTTATTCTGGACGCTCGGCGGGTTGTATTTTAGCTGGTCGAATATCAAAGAAATTCGCGGCGAAAATTTGCGGAAAAAAGATGAAAATTTGAATGTTTCTGCAAATCTTGTTTCGCCAAAAATGGTTTTAGATGAAATCGCTAAAACCAAAGACATTTCAACCATTCAAAAAATCCAAATCGTCGAAATTTTGAATAAACCTTTTTACGAAATAAAACTTCATCACGAAAGCATTTTAGCCGATGCTGAAACAGGAAAATTGCGTCTGCCAATTTCCGAAGACGAAGCCAAAAGAATTGCCGTCGAATCTTTAACTAATCCGAAAAATATCAAACAAATCACCTATCTAGCCGAAGAAAATGTCGGCGCACATCACGAATACCGCGAGAAACCGCTTCCGGCTTGGGCAGTTACTTTTGAAGATAATTTGACAGTTTATCTTTCAGCGGAAACAGGGCAAATCGGTGCATTTCGAGTTGATAAATGGCGAGTTTATGATTTCTTGTGGATGCTGCACACGATGGATTATCAGGAGCGCGACAACATCAACAATTATCTGCTTCGCGGTTTTTCTCTGTTGGGAATTACCACGATTCTGTCGGGGTTTTTGTTGTTTTTCGTCAGTTCAAAATTCTTTCGCCAAAGGCGGATTTAGACAGCGAATATTTTTGGAGTATGATGTAAATATGAAGGAATACGGCAAAAATCCTGAACTTTCGTATAACTCATACCTGAAAGTTCCCGAATTAATTAAGCTACAAGAAACTTTATCCGAACCGACCAGTCACGATGAGCATCTTTTTATCATTATTCATCAGACTTACGAGCTGTGGTTCAAGCAGATTTTGCACGAAGTTGATGCTTCGATAGGTTGGCTCGGAGAAGGTAGAATTTTTCGGGCAAATCACGCATTAAGAGCAGTTACGGCGATTGAAAAAGTTTTGGTTTCGCAGATTCATATTCTCGAATCAATGGCGCAAATCGGTTTTTTGGAGTTTCGTGACCGATTAAATCCGGCGAGCGGTTTTCAATCAATGCAGTTCCGCGAGCTTGAATTCGTTTCCGGCGCAAAAGACGAAAAAATCCTCAATTTCTTTAAGTTTGATGAGTTTGCCCATCAGCGTTTGATCGAAAGATTTAATTCGCCGACGCTGGCGGATGCGGTTTGGAAAATTCTTGGCGAAAAAGGCTACGACGTTTCTACCGAAGAAAATCGCGTCAAAACTATTGTTCAAATTTTAACGCATCCCGAAGACGATCACGACCTTTTTATCTTGCAGGATTTGCTGATCGAACACGATGAAAATATCGCCTTGTGGCGTTATCACCACGTTTTGATGGTCGAAAGAATGCTCGGAATGAAACGCGGAACGGGCGGCTCCGAAGGCGCAGGTTATTTACGCACCACACTCTCGAAAAAATTCTTTCCCGAAATTTGGGAGGCAAGAACGCATTTGCAGTTAGTTGGTAATTAGTTATTGCATTGGAAGGTTGGGTTGAAGATAAAGAAGATTTTGGGGATTATTCAACATTGAAAAAAGGTGAGCAAGTTATGTCATTAGCAACTTTGCTATCTATTTTGGTCTGTGTCGGACTTTTGATACAAATCTGGTTGACCCTCGTAATCACAAGTATCTTACCCGGTCTTAATGGCTCATTCGCACGATCCTTCGCAGAAACATTTTATTGGTTTACACTTCCACACTTGATGCTTCTGCTAGTGACGTTGGTAGCAGTTGTTATCCAAGCTAAACGCCGGACGTATAATACCTTTATTTTCTCAGCAATCTGCTTAGTATGTTCGTTACCCACTTCGCTCTATCCAACTTCTGTATGGAGTGGGGTGGGGGATGGTTGGGGAATGGGTTGGATTTTTTTTCTTGGCGGTGCGTCATTATTGAACATCGTGATTGGGATACCGATGTTGTATATTGCACACAGAAATTATCCATCGAATAAATAAACGGTTGGTTCGGAAAGCGTATTTTATTTACGCACAACGCTCCTGAAAAAAAATCTTTCCTGAAATCTGGGAAGCCAGAACGCATTTGGAAGTGAAATTTTTATAAGTAAAAGTAACAAACATTTTGAGTTCCAAATTCGGCTGTTTTTTCGCTAAGTTTGGAACTCAGAGCATTAGAAAAACCTAACCTTAAACTATTGAATTATTTTTCTTGCGAAATTCTCAAATTTAGTCCCACATTTTTTCTCCGAAAGCAACTTTCGCTAATCTTGTCCCATCTCAAAGGAAGATTTAGTTCCAAGCAAACCTAATATTTTCAATTGTTTACAATAAAATGAATAATTCTTTTAATATCGCAAAGTGTATCGGTTTGATTTTTACATTTTCGTTTCTCACTTTTGCTCAAACGCCAACACTAACTCCGACTGATGAACCCATCAAAATTTTTACCGAAGAGGTGCATTTAAATGTTTCTGCTCAAAACAATGACGGAAAGTTTGTCCCGACCTTGAAAGCGGATGATTTGTTAATTGTTGAAGAGGGAACTCCCCAAACGATTACGAGTATGAAACGTGTTCCCGCTAATGTTCTGTTGTTACTGGATACCGGAAGCGAGTTGAATTTTATCAAAAGCCTGAAGATGACACGGGTTACAGCTAAACTGTTTCTTCACAGTCTTTTACCTGAAGATACAATTTCGGTAATGCAGTATTACGATAAAATTGAAACTATTGCGGATTGGACACAAGATTTCAATTTAGTTTCAACCAAATTGGATACAAAACTTTTTTCAGGCAAACGGACGCGCTTTTCCGATGCTCTAAATGCGGCAATTGAACAATTTAAGACACGTCCGTTGGAAAACCGCCATCTAGTTCTGATTACGGACGGTTTGGAAAATACAGCAAACGAATCGGCACAAATTAATGCTTTGCAAAATATAGTTGCCGCCAATATTACAGTTCACGTTCTCAGTTACACGACTTTTGAACAGGAGCAGGCAAAAAAGGCTTCACGCCGATTGAAATTAGGCGACGGCAAAACCAAAGACCGCGTGCCGGATGAGGTTTTGGAATCAATTCTGCAAATGATCCCCGAAGTTCCCGGAAAAGTAAGTATGCGGGAAACAATGCGGTCAATGTATAAATCACAGGGTATTTTAGTTTTTGATCTCGATAATGAAAGAAGAAAATTAATTCAGAAAAAACAAGATGATTGGCAGAAAAGTCAGGAAAAGTTAAAGAATTTAGCGGAAGATACCGGCGGAATTTTTCAGGCTCCGGAAGAATTTGAAACAATGTTTCGTTTAGCTATCAGAGTAGCCAATGCAGTTGATTCAAATTATATCGTTACTTACACTCCGACCAAACCGATTGCCGACACAAAGAATTTTGAGCAGCGAAAAGTGCGGGTCAGTTCGCATTGTGACGGAGTAGAAATTCGTTCCCGGCATAAGGTCATATTAAATTCAAAACTACCATAAATATTTCCAATTAAAGTAAAATCTTTTTAAGACCAAATTACTTTCCGCTTCGTCTAATTTTAGCGGAGGAAACTTTTATGAAAATTTTACCACTTTTATTTGCCATCATTTCATTAACGACAAGTTGTTTTTCTCAGAACTACAGCACTTTCAACATCGAAGGTGTCGAGCGAAAAGCCATTATTCACCAAGGCGAAGCCAAAACGAAAAAGTCGCCTGTCCTTTTTGTTTTTCACGGACATGGCGGAAATGCCCGTTTGGTTGAGCGTCGGTTTAAGTTTCACGATGCCTGGAAAGATGCAATAGTTGTTTATATGGAAGGAATTCCGGGAATTGGAATGTTGACCGACAGAGAGGGCGTGCGAAACGGTTGGCAGAATAATCCCGGTGAAGTAAATGACCGTGATTTGAAATTTTTCGATGAAGTTCTCAAACAATTGCAAAAAGATTATCAGGTTGATGACAAAAGGATTTATGCCGTTGGACATTCAAACGGTTCGCGTTTCGTTAACGTTCTATGGGCGGCGCGGGCTGATAAGTTTGCGGCATTTTGTGCTGTCGCAGGTCCCGGCGGCGCGATGATCCAGAATGCCCCGCCGAAATCAATCTGGATCAGTATGGGCGAAAGTGATCCGATTGTCCCGATTGGGTTACAAAAAAGGTCTGCTGAGTTAGTAAAAACGGTCTTAAAAGTTGATACAAACAAAGGCGTAGCAAACGGAGAAATTACAACTTACAACGGTGTAAATGGAACAGAATTAATTATCGAAGACCGTAATGCCGGACACGAATTTCCGATAGAATCAATTCCCGCAATAGTTGAATTTTTTAAGAGAAATCCAAAAAAATAATTGCTGATTATTCCTGATGTTCTTTATTAATCAGCCAAAAAATCAATAAATATCAGACAACCGACAAATAAAAGGTTGAATCGAAAGCCTTTGTGAGTTAATCTTAGAGATTGCAAAACCTTAAAAAGGAGTGTCTGACTATGAAAAAGACCGTATTTCTATTTTTGCTTTTAGCCTTTGGTTTGGTGAACACCATTTTTGCCCAAGAAGTTATCAATGCTTCAACCTCGCGCGGGTATTTACTTGGTCCCGGCGATGAAATTGCCGTTAAAGTTTTAGGGGAGCAGCAATTCGATTTTGAAGCATCTTTGGACGAAAACGGTAACATTGAAGTTCCGTTCTTTGATAAGCCGCTTTCGGCAATGTGTAAAAATGATCGTGAGTTACGAACTGAGGTGACACAACTTTTGGGTAAGTATCTGAGAAGTCCGCAAGTCAGCGTCAAAATCAAAGAACGTAAAAGCCGTGCGCCTCTAACTATTTACGGCGAAGTCAGAAATCCGCAACAGTTTACTTTGATGAGGAAATTCCGGCTCAGCGAAGTGATTGCGGCGGCAGGAGGTTCAAGTGATGAAGCAGGCGGCATAGTTCAAATCTTTCGCACTCAACCGCCGATGTGCGGCGAAACTGAGGAAATTGCTGATTGGAAAGCTCAAGCGGCTAATACTAACGGAGTTCCTTCTAGTATTTATACTCTGAGCAGCATTAAACAGGGTTCCGAAGCCTCAAATCCGATAGTGTATCCTGGCGATATTGTCGTGGTTGAAAAAGCTAAGCCGGTTTATATCGTCGGTGAAGTAAAATCTCCGCAAGGAGTATATATCAAAGAAAATGGTTTGTCCTTAATGGAAGCTATTACAATGGTTGGTGGGTTAAACCGCGAAGCGAAAACTAAAGATATAAGAATCTATCGGTTAAAGCCTAACTCTAAAGATCGTGAAGAGATTGCACTTAATTATGAAGTGCTTCGTAAAGAAGGCAAACAGGTAATGCTCGAACCATATGACATTATTGAGGTAGATAAGGCTAAGAAAAGCATCGGTCAATTAATTCTTGATATTGCAATAAACGGCGGAAAGACTTTTGCAGGAGGATTTCCTTCTGGAGTTACCAATAGAATTCTTTACTAAATTTTGTAAAAAAAACAATAAAATCTCTATAGAAAGGAATTAGATGATTTTCTGATTCCTTTTTTGTTGCCAATTAGGCAAATTTAGCAGTAAGATGAATTCGTTTAAATTCTTCGCTTGAGGTGTGCTTTATGAAATTTTCACTTCGTTTAATAACTTTTATTTTCTTACTTTCAGTTATTTCGATTTTTGCTCAAACTGAAACGGAAAAAGGCATTGATCTTTATCGCAACGGCGATTTTGACGGCGCAATTTCGCTTTTAGAAAAAGCGGTTAAAATTAATGAGAAAGACCGCAAGGCGTGGATATATTTGGGTGCGAGTTTGGTCAAAAAAGGGAATCAAGAAGAAGCTCTTAAAGACTTTCAGAAAGCGGATTCGATTAGAGGAATAAAAGATGATGTCAAGAGTGAAATTATCAGTGACGGATTAAAAATAACGTTAAAATCATTTCCTTTATACACAGATTTAGCCCGACAAAACAAAGTTTCGGGAACAACAAAACTCGCTATTGAATTTGGAAGTGACGGAAAGATCGGAATGGTTTTTGCCATTCAATCTCTGCCTGATGGTTTGACTGAAAACACCATTTTGGCGGCAAGTAAAATAAAGTTTGATCCTGCTCAGAAAGATAATAAACCAATTACAGTTGTGAGGATTATCGAATACTCGTTTTCAACTTTCTAGCTATTTCTTCTCTACCCGAATCAAAGGCGAATTTTTCTTTTCGCTTCCGGCATAAATCCTTTTGCCGTCGGATGAATAGCAAATTGATTCGCCTTGTTCGCGGTTGCCCAAATCAATTTTGGTGACCTCTTGTTTCCAAATCTCGTCAAAATTCTTTGCGCCTTTAGGCAAATCAATTTCATAACCTCCCAAATAATCGCAAAGAACAACGTGTTTGCCGTCCGGGGAAATTTCTCCGCCGGTCAAAAAACCGTTAGGAATTGCCGGAACGCTGACGCTTCCGATGTTTTCAATTTTACTGCCGATCTTGAAAACCTCCGAAGCACCCAGCATTTTCTTGGTCAAAACATAAATTTCGCCAGTCAAAGGATGAACCAAAAGCGTTTCGGCATCAGGATTTCCGTCTGGATATTTGAACTTAAATTCTTCAGCCGTTTCGGTAATACTTGGTTTTTTCTTGCTTGAGCTTTTATCGACTTCGGTAACTTTCGGCTCGGCAACTTTATAGATCGTAAATTGACTTTTGCTTCCGCTGTTGTTACCCGTGTCGGCAAGATAAAGAAAACATTTGCCGGATTTATCTTTAATGGTTGCAATATCTTCCCAATCGTTATTTTTTGCGCCGGTTACTTTCCAGGTTCCTAATTTTTCGCCCTTTTCATTGATAGCGTAAATAAATTCACTGCCGCCGGAATCATTGTGAGTCCAAAACACATTGGGGTTGCAGCGGGAGTTGACCAGACCGCTGCTTTCGGTTATTTCATTTGATTTTATCGTTCCGACGACCTTTGGCTTTGAGTAGTTTGTGTTCAAATTTTCTGCGGATTCATTTGATGAATTGTTGTTATTTGATGAAATCAGTGAGCAATTGGCTAAAATTGCCGAAATCGCACAAAATATTGTGACAAATAAAAGATTTTTCGATATATTCTTATTCAACATAGTTTTGCCAATCGCATTATAACGCCAAATAGTTTCGCAATGTTCACTAAAAATTTCGTCAAACTATCAAAGGGATTTTTTCGTAAATAAATTCTATGATTGTAGGTTTTGAATGGCTGATAGATGCCAAAGGTTGTAATCAAAATGCTCTGCGCGAAGTTGAAATGCTCCGTGATGTTTTTGCACGCATAATTTCCGATTTACAACTTAAAACCATTGGCGAAGGGAACTGGCACAAATTTGACGGCGAAGGCGGCGTTACCGGTTTGGTAATGCTGACCGAATCGCACCTTGCCTGCCATACCTATCCTGAACACGGCACGGCAACTTTTAATTTGTATTGCTGCAGGGAACGTCCTGAATGGGATTGGACTGAAAATCTAAAAACTTTGCTTGGGGCAAAAGAAGTGAAAATCGAAAGAATTGTGCGAGGTGAAAATCCGCAATCAAAAACCGTTGGAGGTGAAGCGTGAGTTTTTTGCAAGCCAATTGTCCATCTTGCGCCGCGCCGATTGAGTTTAAATCCGGCTCAAGCATTGTTATTGTTTGCCCGTTTTGCCGTTCGGCAGTAGCCAGAACCGACCGTGCACTCGAAGATTTAGGCAAAGTCGCCGAAATAATGCAATCCGAATCGCCTTTGCGTGTGGGACTGCACGGAATGTGGAACAATCAGCGTTTTGAATTAACGGGACGCGCACAGCTTCGGCATCAGCTTGGCGGTTTTTGGGATGAATGGTATGCAACTTTTGGTAACGGCTGGGTTGGCTGGCTTGCCGAAGCACAGGGAAAATTCTATTTAACTTTTTATCAACCATTATCAGAAGGCGCACAGCTGCCGTCATTTACCGATTTACAGCTTGGACAAAGTTTGCCGCAAATTCCTAATCCAAGCGGAACACCTTTGATGGTTGCCGAAAAAGGCGTTGCGACCTCTGTTGCCGCCGAAGGCGAGATTCCCTACAAATTAGTTCCCAATGAACAAAGCGAATATGCAGATTTAGCCGGAAAAAATCACGCATTCGGCACGATTGATTACGGAATGAATCCGCCGTTCGTTTTTGTCGGACAGGAATTAACACTGACTGATTTAGGTTGGGCGGATTTGAAACCAGCCGAACGCCAAGCTCCGCGAGTTTCTGCCGCCGGAATGGGATGTCCGAATTGCGGCGGTCCGATAAATCTGCAAGTTCCCGATAAATCCGAGCGGGTCACTTGTCCGAATTGCGATTCAATGCTTGATTGCAGCACGGGTAAATTATCGTGGATGAAATCGCTCGCGCCTTCGCCGGATGCCCATAAATTCGATTTGCAGATCGGGATGGAAGGCACCTTCAACGAAAAGAAAATGCGGATCATCGGCGCAGTTGTCCGCAGCGTGACGGTTGACGGTATTAAATATTTTTGGCACGAATATCTGCTCTATAATCCCGCAGTCGGTTTTCGTTGGCTGGTTCACAGCGATAATCATTGGAATTTTGTTGAACCGCTTAATGTTGCTGATGTCACAGGCGGGGGAAATACCGCTCAATACGACGGAAAAACCTATAAACTTTTCCAGGACGCAAATGCTGTCGTTGAATATGTCAAAGGTGAATTTTACTGGCGGGTTGAACAGGGCGAAACCGTTCGCGCCATTGATTATGTTTGTCCGCCCTATGTAATTTCCAATGAAATGACGGGCAATGAAATGAACTGGTCGAAAGGCACCTACACACGCATTCCCGACATCGAAAAAGCCTTTGGCGTAGCCGATTTGCCGCAACCCTGGAATGTTGCGCCGAATCAGCCGTTTGAAGGTTCATTTTGGTATACTTGGGGACTTTTGTTCTTGGTTGCCCTGATTGGAATCTGGATTGTCATGATTCCTTTGAAAATGGAGTCATCCGCTTTGCCCCCGACGCAAATAATGCTTCCGCCGCTTCCGGCTGAAAAAGGTTCAAACCCAGTCTTTACCCAACCATTTGAATTAAAACCGCGTAGTAATGTTGAAATTACCATGACTGCACCGGTCAGTAATTCATGGGCTTCGTTCGATGTGGATTTTGTTAATGAAGCAAATGATGAAGTTGAACAAGTTCCGCTTGATATTGAGTTTTACAGCGGGGTCGAAGACGGTGAAAGTTGGTCGGAAGGTTCAACTACGCAAAGCACTTCGTTTTCATCAATTCAAGGCGGAAAATATCGTTTAAAAATTGACGGACAATGGCAAAATTGGCAGCAGCCGTTGCCTGTCACAGTTTCCGTTAAACAAAATACTTCGAGTTGGAATTTCTGCTGTGCCTTTATTTTCCTGATAATTGGACCGATCTTTGGAATTGTCAGAAAATGGTTATTTGAAAGCAGCCGTTGGAGTCAGAGTATGTTTACCTCAAGCGGTGACGTGAATACAGGAAGTGACAGCGGTGACAGTTGTTCGAGCTGCAGCAGTTGTTCTTCGTAGGATTAAAAGTTGAAAAGTTTAAACGTGAAAAAGGGCAAAAGTTAGATGGAATTTTGCTGTGATTAACTTTTTCACTTTTCAGCTTTTTCACTTTTTTACTTTAAATCTATGGCAAAATTTATTTATACAATGTTTGCGGTTGGTGTGATCGGGCTTTATTCGATTTCCACTTTTATGGGATGGGAACTTACCAGTTCCGGGAAAAATTCGTATTTTGGTCGGATGCCGTTTTTTAGCGGTGGTTATCGTGGAGGAAAATAATAAATGTTGAATATGTTGGCTTTAATTGTTGATTTAGACAAACTTTTACCGGTTTTGCTGACGACCGTGATTTTTGTGGCAATCGGTTTGGTAGTGTTTGCGATTGCTTTTTTGGTAATTGTTTATGTCTCGCCTTTTTCAGTTAAAAAAGAGATTGAAGAAGACCAAAATACTTCGTTGGCAATTATTATCGGTTCAATTATTATCGGCGTGGCGATAATAATTTCGGCAGCAATTTCAGGTAATTAATTGAAGGGTAAAGGATGAGGGATGAGGGATGAAACTGTCTCGTTTCGTCCTCATCTTTTCGTTTCTTAAGAGATGAAACAAGTTCCGCTTTTATTTCTAAACGTTATTATTATTGCAACTTGCGGTTTGATCTATGAATTGCTGGCGGCAACGGTTTCTTCGTATGTGCTGGGCGATTCGGTCACTCAATTTTCTCTCATTATTGGTATTTATCTATCGGCAATGGGCGTTGGCTCTTGGTTGTCAGGTTTTTTGGATAAAGAGTTAGGGCGAAAATTTGTGGAGATCGAGCTTGCCGTGGCGATTTTAGGCGGACTTTCCGCACCGATTCTTTTTTTAGGATTTGCTAAACTTTCTTATTTCAATCTTTTGCTTTATGGAGTGGTTTTTGGAATCGGAGCTTTAGTCGGTTTGGAAATTCCGCTTTTGATGCGGATTTTAAAAGACGAACTTGATTTCAAACAGCTTGTTTCGCGGGTTCTCGCGCTTGATTATGTTGGTGCGTTGGTAGCTTCGATACTATTTCCGCTATTTTTAGTTCCGCGTCTGGGATTGGTGCGAACTTCGCTGATGTTTGGAATTTTAAATGCTGTGGTCGGAGTTTGGGCAACCTGGATTTTGGAAAACCGAATTAAATTGATGGCGGCAAATGTTTTGCGGATTGCGGGCTTTATTATTATTTTGCTGCTCACACTTGCTTTTATCAAAGCCGATTACATCACGAGTTTAGCCGAAGATTCGCTTTACGCCGACAACATTATTTACACAAAAAGTTCTTCATATCAGCGAATTATCGTTACCAAAGGCAAAACCGGCTATTCGCTTTTTTTGAACGGAAATTTGCAGTTCAATTCGTTTGATGAATATCGCTATCACGAGGCTTTAGTTCATCCGGCATTTGCGGCTTTTAACGGGCAGGCAAAAAGAGTTTTGGTTCTCGGCGGTGGAGACGGATTAGCGGTGCGCGAGATTTTGAAATATAAAAGCGTCGAAAATATTACGCTGATTGACCTTGATCCTGATATGACGAATGTTTCCAAAAGAGTTCCGGCTCTGGGCGAACTGAACAATCATTCGTTTGATGATCCGCGTGTGCACGTTACCAATGCGGACGCTTTTGTCTGGCTCGATAATAACGAAACTGAACCGTTTGATATTGCTATCGTAGATTTTCCCGACCCGAATAATTTTGCACTTGG
>JAIBCC010000072.1 GCA_019694395.1 Pyrinomonadaceae bacterium
CGCTTAATTGTTTCAATTTCGTTCATATAAATCTTGCTTGTAAAACTTCCAGGAATCGAAAAGATAAATGGCAAAAGGAATCAGCCAGATAAAATCATTGGTCAAATTCATTATCAAGGCATTGAAAGTCCATTTTCCAATCGAAACATAGTAAATTGCACCAATCGGACCCAAAATTTTGCCAACAAAACCAACCAAAGCCAACAAAAATCCGCGTTCAGGGCGGCGGGCAATTTCTAAATAAACAACGCCATAAAGCCCAACCACCATCCCAACGCAAACGAAAATTTCTGGATAATTGGGTAATTCCATTTTGGCAAAACGAAAAAGCCAGTTCGGATCAAGACTAACCCACAAACCCCATAAAATATTGTAAATCCCTGCCAACAAAAAAGTAATTTGGTGAAATTTTCGCCTTTTCATTTTTAATTACCCCAAGGTTTCTTCATCCACCAAAACGGCTTGTTTTTTGTTATAAATTATGCTCAAAATCACTCCGCCGATAACCAGAGAAATTCCGGCAAGTTCTTGTAAAGTAAGCATTTCGTCAAAAACAAGCCAGCCGAAAAAGATGGCGTAAATTATTCCGGTGTAATTGATAATTGAAACTTTTCCAACTGCCTCGGCTTGAAGCGCTTTGGTTAAAAAAACTTGTCCAATTTGGGTTAAAATTCCGGTTGCCGCCAACATCAGCCAATCCCAACCAACGGGCGTTTTCCAGTCAAACAGGATGTAAATAAAACCGGCGATAATTCCCACAACCTGAAATTGAAAAACAATTACAATCGGGTGTTCACTTTCTTTCAAACTTCTGACTAAATTATAAGCTACACCGGAAAAGAAAGCGGCTGAAAGTCCGGTTATAAAATAAATTGTCGGAAAATTTGAGTCAAAACCTTTAATAACAAAAACTCCGCAAAAGGAGATTGCGTAGAAAATCCACTGCAAACCTTTCACCGGCTCATTGAGTATAAAAATTGCTAAAATCGTCGTCCAAATTGGCGAAGTATAGGACAAAGTAACCCCGCTGGCGAGAGGAACATTTTGAATTGTCAAAAAGAAAAAGAAAAGTGCGGTCGTTCCCGATGCACCGCGCAGGAAAAGCAATAAACGATGATTTCCCAATAAATTAACTTCTTTTCCGCGCAAAGAAACAAGACAAGCGACCGCCGAAACCACACACCGAAAAAAAACAATTTCCATTGCCGGCAGGTGCGAAAGCTGTTTAATAAAGATATTCATCAGCGAAAAGGAAAAAGCAGAGACAAACATTGCCCTGACACCTTCACTTAATAATTTTGAATTATTTGTTGTTTCCAAAATTCCCTGTAAAAGATATGATTGTAACAATTTGGTTATCAATTCCAAATTTCACAAACAAAATTATGTTGAAAAAAGTCTTAATTCTTTCCGCCGCAGTTGGAGCAGGACATTTGCGGGCAGCCGAAGCAGTCGAAAAAGCCTTCAAACAATTAAATTTTGCCGAAGAAGTCAGAAATATTGACGTTTTGAACTACACCAATCCGCTTTTCCGCCGTCTCTACGGCAAAGCCTATCTCGATATGGTCAACAATATGCCCGAAGTTTTGGGGTGGATGTATGATTCGCTGGATAAGCCCTGGGAAAATGAACGTCGCAGATTTGCTTTAGACAGATTAAACACGCAACCCTTAATCAATTTACTCAAAAAAGAAAAGCCCGATTTAGCCGTTTGCACTCATTTTTTGCCGTCCGAAATAATTTCGTGGCTCAAAGCCAAAGGCAAAGTAGATTTTCCGCAAGCTATTGTAGTGACAGACTTTGACGCTCACGCAATGTGGCTTTGCCATCATTACGAACAATATTTTGTGGCACTCGAAGAAACCAAAGTTCATCTTTCAAAAATTGGCATTCCGGCGGAAAAAATCACCGTTTCCGGCATTCCGATTGATCCTGTTTTTGCCGAATCCAAAGACAAATTTGCAATGCGCGAAAAATTTGGCTTAGCCCAAGATAAATTCACCATTATGGTTTCGGCGGGAGGTTTTGGAGTTGGAAATATCGAACATCTTTTGCAAGCCTTGAGCGAATTGGAAACCCCTTCGCAAATTTTAGCCATTTGCGGACGGAACGAAGATTTGAAAAACAAACTTGAAAAACTTGCGGTTGAAAAACTAAACAATGAACGAGTTAAATTTAACCCAATCGGCTTTACCCGCGAAATGGATGAATATATGTCGGCTTCTGATTTGATTGTCGGCAAACCGGGCGGACTAACAACTTCGGAAGCATTGGCAAAAGGTTTGATTTTCTGTGTTGTAAATCCGATTCCGGGACAAGAAGAACGGAACTCAGATCATTTATTGGAAAAAGGTTGCGCTATTAAATGCAATAATTTGCCGATTTTGGCATATAAAATTGATCAATTGGTTAAAGATACGGAGCGTTTTGAAAAAATGAAGGAAAATATTGCCAAGCTCGCCCGACCTAATGCAGCGTTTGAAATTGCCAAAATCGTGGAATTCGTTAAATAAATTGAGCAGTAGCAAAAATAATTCAATTTTTGCTACTGAGTTTTATTTGAGTTTTAGACTTTATCACGCCATTTTTCAACTTCAGCTCTTAAAATCGGATTTTGTTGAAAACTACCGGTATGACCTTGCGCGGCAGTTGCACGTTGGATATGCCAATAGGATAAACCAAGTTTTCCAACCGCTCTCAGGAATTTTCGTCTGGCACCAAACTTACCTGAAAAGATACTACCCAACAACCATCCTGTGCTCTTAAATGCAGAGGTTGCGGTTTTCATCTGTTCCTCAGAAATCAATCCCCGCGCCACATCTATTGCCAGCATTTCTTTCAAAATCTTATTCTGACGATACATAATGTAGAACGAAAATCCGGTAAAAATTAAGAAGAACGGAATTTCCAAGATCAAGTATCCGAGTAAAAACCCTTCAAAACCGAAGAACGTTGCCATTCCGTTCCAGGTCGCGTGAAGCGCAACGGCAAAACAATAACCGACAAACGGCATTATTATTCGGACCAGCATATTGTGCGATTCCCGCGAAATTCCCGCACCAATTCCTGTCATAGCCGTAAAAGTTACATGTGCAAACGGCGACATAATACCGCGAACAACAAACAAAATTATCAAACCGCCAAAACCGCCGCCTAAAAAACCTCTTCCGTAATACAAGACGTTTTCAACCGTGGCGAAACCCAGCGCAATGACTCCGGCGTATACAATACCATCCAAAATATCGTCAAATTCCCGGCGGAAGAAAATCAACAAAATAATTACCCCAAGTCCTTTTGAACCTTCTTCAAAAACAGGGGCTGAAATAACGGCTCCGACTGCCCCGCCAAAAATTGAGCCGATAATAGTATTGATAACAAATGAAAAAATAACCGCAACCAAGGCGCCCCAACTAAATGCCAATGCCAATAGCCAAGGGGGCTCCGGATCATAACGATCCAGCCACATCAAAGGAATAATATAAATCACAGCAGGCGTAAACGCCACAATTGCAGCAATTACCGAAACGATTAATCCGGTTACTATATCAAGTTGACCGGTTCGGGATGACGGTGAAAGACTCAAAGTAATCAAAGCAATTACAATCAAAGTTAAAAATACAAGCGCGAAAAGTGTAATTGCGATGCCGATGTATCTTCCGGTCGAACTTTTTTCTTCGATCTTGACCGCCGGATTACTTAATCCGATAAAACTCATCGAATTTCGTAAATTTGGATTTTGCTGCTGAAAAGGGTCGGCATTGAATTGGGGTTGTGATTGCTGTCCAAAACTTGCAGCTTGATTTTGAAATGGATCGGAAAATTGATTTTGCTGAATCGTTGAGGCAGGCGGTGGGGGCGGGGCAAATTGATTGCTCATTTGCGGTTGAACCCCATCCATTTCGATTTGAACCAGAGCTGTGGGTCCGTTTTTTCCAAATTGAATAATATCACCCGAATTCAATTTTGTTATTTGAATTTGGCTTCCATTTACCATAGTTCCGTTCGTGCTTCGATCGTCAAAAAGATAAAACCCATCTGCTTGAGCCTCAAAATGCGCGTGTTTGGTCGAAACCATATTTTCTTGGTTGGGATCGAAAACTAAATTGCAGTTTGCGCCTCTGCCAACGGTTAAATTTCCGGTTGAAAGGTCAAATCTCCTTCCTGCCAAAGTGCCGTTTTGAACAGTTATTGTTAGCTTCATACACCTAATATAAATTTGAAAAGCCCAAAGTCAAGTTTTTTTTTCAAGACTTCAGGCTTTTTTCTATTTTCAATAATTTTTTTTAAGAAACTGCTTGTGAAGCGTCTCTCATAACCAGATCAAAAGTTCCCGGAGCAACCTTTTTAAACCTTCGATTCCGGTTTAGTGAAACGGCAATTGAAATTGTCGGATTGTTGCCTGTAAATTCCATTCCACCTGCAACCAAAAGATTATAAAGTTCATTGACATGCAATGGTCCGCCTGCTTCACGCAATAGTAAAGAGCAAGCCTGCGTGATAGTTCTGTCGGTAAAGCGGTGACTGATCGGTTCTATTCTTGGACTTACCGTAGGAACATTCCGATTATTATTGAGATATGCAATTGATCCGCCGCGATTGTAATTTTGAGGGGGAAGTTGTTGATTATTGGAAATTGTTCGGTTCGCGCGTTTCATATCCTGCGGAATTTCGTAATCATCCTCTATCTTTTGAGTTTTAGTGAAATTCCAGGTTTGATTTCCAGACCTCATGGTTGCCAATAAACTGAAAATTGCAGCCTCAGTTTGGGATGCGCTGTTTTCTAACGCTTCAATTTCCTGCCGCAGTCGTTCGGCTTCGGATTCAACTTCGCGCAAACGCACTAACAAACGATTTTGGGCATTTCTCGTTTGTCTTAAACTTTGCTCCAGAGTTGCAATAAGATTTTCGTCTAACATATTATAATTTTTGATCCGTAATTGTTGATATTTTAGTTTCTAAAATCATTGAACTAACCTCAAAAATTACTTATTTCTTTCAATCATAAAGGCAGGAATTTCTTCCAATGCTTCACGATACTTTGAATTGTCCAAAACTTCAAGGTTTTTTCTTGCTTTTTCGGCAAAACTATAAGCTCTTTCTTGAGTTTCATCTAAAGTTCCGAACTTTTCCAGTTTTGCCAAAATAATTTCTCTCGGAACATTTTGATAATTGCCGTCGTGCATTATTTGCTCTAAATTTGAAGCAATTGAAGGCTCTTTTTTTAACAGCAATAGTAGCGGCAAAGTAATTTTTCCTTCCAATAGATCAGCTCCCGATGCTTTTCCTAAAACTTCATCCTCAGCAGTAAAATCAAGCCAATCATCTGCAAGTTGAAACGCAATTCCGAGATTCATTCCATAATCCCGCAAAGCAAATTGTTGTTCTTTATTTGCTCCTGCCAGAATTGCTCCGATTTCACAACAAGCAGAAAACAGATATGCAGTTTTGCGCTGTAAAATATCAAAATATTCAGCTTCCGTAATATTTACCCGACCAAGCATTGTTAATTGGATCAATTCTCCTTCGGTCATTTTACGGGTTAAGGTGGTCAGAATATCGAGTATTTCCAAACTTCGCTCGCGCAAACTCGTTTCAAAGGCTGACATATACAACCAATCGCCCATTAAAACCGCTGTTTGATTACCAAAACGGGCATTGACGCTGGTTCGATTTCGCCGGGTATCAGCATTATCAATAATATCGTCGTGGACCAGCGTTGCAGTGTGGAGCATTTCCATTACCACCGCCAGACGAATCACATTTTCATTGGTTGCATTCCCTCCGCCGGCATAATTCGATAATAAAAGCAGTGAAGGACGCACCCGTTTGCCGCCGGAAGCCCGCAAATAGTCCCCTAAATAATTTATAACCTGAATGTTGCTTGAGGCTTGCGATTTAAACTCTTCTTCAACTAAAGCTAATTCATTTGAGATTAAACTAAAGATCTTTCGAGCTGTTGTCG
>JAIBCC010000073.1 GCA_019694395.1 Pyrinomonadaceae bacterium
ACGGCTCTAAATACGGTGTTTATTTGAGATACATCGTTGAACCAGCCCCGATGGGAACAGCCGGAGCATTCAAATTTGCGGCAAACTCCTTGAAAGAAACTACCTTAGTTTTGAATGGAGATATTTTGACTGACCTTGATTTGAAAGAAGTTATCCGACAGCATCAAAGTTGGAAAGCTGAAGTAACCATCGTTTTAACTCCCGTCGAAAATCCTTCGGCGTATGGTTTGGTTGAATTTGATAATGACTTTAGAGTTCTCAGATTTTTGGAAAAACCAACGTTCGAAGAAATAAAAACACTGAAGTTAAATACAATCAATGCAGGAATTTACATTTTAGAGCCAACGATTTTGAATCTAATTCCAAACGGCGAAAAATATTCGTTTGAGTATCAGCTTTTTCCGAATTTGTTAGAGAAAAAAGTAAAATTTTATGCTTTTGTTGCCAATGATAATTATTGGCTCGATATTGGAACGCCGCAAAGATATTTGCAGGCTAATTTGGATTTGATAACGGATGATTCGATAATTGGCAAAAATACTGTAATTTTTGATAAAGCACAGGTTACTCGTTCAATTATTGGAGAAAATGTGACCTTCGAAAAAGGCGCAATCATTGAGAATTCGGTGATCTGGAACGGCGCAAAAATCGGCGCAAATACCAAAATTATTGGTTCGATTATCGGTCATAATTCTGAAGTTGACGAGAATACTTGTCTGGAAAATTCAATGTTGAGCGATGGAGTTTTGGTCAATAGTTTGTTGTAATTAATTATTCAATGAAAGTTAGCATCATTATTCCAACTCATAATCGGCTCGAAAAATTGCGCGAAACGGCTGAAAAACTGCGTTTGCAAGATTTTTCTGTTGCGGATTATGAAATTGTCGTGGTTGATGATGGCTCAAATCCTCCGGTTACTTTTGAAAAAGATTTTATGGTTTCGCCTAACGTTCGTATCATCCGTTTGGAAGGAGAAGAGCGTTCGGTAGCGCGTAACACGGGCGCACGCGAGGCAAAAGGTGAATTACTGATTTTTGTGGATGACGATATTACGACCAAACCGGATTTTGTCAAAAATCATTGGCAGGCGCATCAGGAATTTGTAAATGCTTTGGCAATTGGCGAAATTCTTTTGCCTCAAGAAACCAAAAATACTCCGTTCGGACGTTTTCGGCAAAAATTAGAACAAACCAACATTCCGCGTCAAAGAGGGTTGGTCGCTGAAAAAAACTTTTGTGCGGCAGCAAATGCCTCGATCAAGCGTGAGTTGTTTTTGCAGCTTAAGGGTTTTGATACAACAATTTCAAGTTCGGAAGATCAGGATTTTGCACTTCGCCACACCTCACAAGGCGGCAAAATTGTTTTTTTGCCTGAAGCAGAAGTTATTCATCGGGACAATGCGCTGGATATTCGCGGCTACTGTCAACGTAACGAATGGGGCAGCCGTTTAATGAAGCCTTTTTATCAACGCTATCCTGATTTATCTATAAACATTGAGCGCGAAAGGATTAACGGTTTAGTAAAATGGGGAAAAGAGCCTTTTTCAAATAGTTTGCGTAAATTATTAAAGGCAATAATCGCTTCAAAATTATCCGTTGCAATTCTTTTCAAATTAACTGATCTTTTAGAAAAACTCGCACCTGACAGCTCAATCTTAGAAAAACTTTATCGTATTTTGTTAGGCGCACATATCTTTCGCGGTTATCGAAAAGCCATAAAAAATTAAACACATAAATTTTTTGATACATTTTGCCAAACGCCTGCACGTTAGATTTTGAAGGCAATTTACAGCCGATAGAAATCAGTCAGGGAGCAGCAGAATGAAAAACTTATTCCAATTCGCAATCATAATATCTTTATTTGTTCTTTCAACTAATGTTTTTGCAGATACGAAGGTCAAAATCCGCCAAACAATGAGCGGTCAAACATACGAAAATACAACTTATATCAAAGGCAAGCGGCAACGTGCCGAACAAAATTACGGCGGGATGCAGATGGTTAACATCACTCAATGCGACCTCAAACGTAGTTTGCAAATAATGCCTGTTAATCAAACTTATACAATTAATTCCTGGGAATCCGCCGAAAGCGTTCCTGCCACTACTACTACCAAAACCGTGACAGGTTCTCAGCCTAATGTTAAAGGCGGTTTGATTACAACCACTGTCACCATTAAAGATACCGGCGAACGTAAACAAATGTTCGGTTATACGGCGAGACATTTGATTATTACGATGAACACGGAATCTTCACCGGAGGCTTGCCAAAAATCCAAAACCAAAATGGAAACGGACGGTTGGTATATTGACGCAACTTTTGCGATTGATTGTGATAATGATCAATTAGTCAGAAGCTATAGCAATCAAAAGGCTTCGGGCGGCTGTCAGGATCGTTTTGAAATGAAACAGGTCGGAACCGGCAAACGCGGTTATCCTGTTTACGAAAAAATGACGATGTTTGACGAAAGCGGCAAAGAAACTTTTTCAACCGTTAGCGAAGTGCTTGAGCTTTCAAAAGCTACGCTTGAAGATTCACTCTTTGATGTTCCGGCAGGTTATCGTGAAGTGAAAAATCAGGCTGAGATGTATCAGGCTGCAAGTTATTCAAGCAGCTCATCATCTGCATCAAACCCTTCTAATTCAAATAATTATGGTTCTTCTATAAATTCGGAAATGAGCCAAACCTTGAAAAATTTGTCAACCAATAACGCAATGCCTACAACTGAAGTAGGGGCGAAAAAAGAAGGTGTAGTTCGTATAGGGTTGGCAAGTGTTAAGGTTAGTGCAGTTGGCGAAGGAATAAGCGGTAATGATTTGGCTTTGGCAATTCAAAACTCTTTAACTGATTATTTGAAAGGAACCAAAGTTGAGCTTGTTCAGCTCGAAGCCAAATTGCCATCAGCAATTGCCGAAGAAGCAAAAACAAAAGAATGCGACTATGTAATTTATACAAATGTTGCACATAAAAAAGGCGGAGGTGGTTTAGGAATGTTCGGTAAAACTCTGGGAACTGTAGTGGCTCAAACAGGCGGCGGAAACTGGGGCAACACAACCGCCGATGTTGCCGGAGCAGTTGCGTCCCGCACTATTGTCGCAGCAACTATGTCAAGCAATATTAAGTCAAAAGACGAGATTACAATTGATCTTAAACTGCAAAACGGCGATTCAGTTGCCTTAACCAAACAATATAAAGCTAAAGCCAAAGCCAACGGTGAAGACATTATTTCACCGATCATCGAACAAATTGCACAAACAATTGTTGATACGGTTGCCAAATAAAAGTTACGTCAAACTAAGTAAAATAAAGCGGTTACTGTGCCGCTTTATTTTTTTTGAAAAATGATTGAACTTTCAAAGGTTTTTCGCGTTAGTAATTGACAGCAATTTTGCTAATCATTCGGAATCGGTTTGAATCTTTAATGAAATAAAACCTGATTCCACCATAATTCATACATTCAGACCAATTGGTCAAAAAAATAATTTATAGTGAGGAAAATTTATGTTTCGTAAAATTAGTAATTATTTCGCAGTTTTTTCGCTTTCTTTAATGATTCTCGGCAGTTCAGTCTTGGCAAATCCAAATTCTTCGACCACTGGCTCTAAAACAAAGGCTGTGGTAGTTAATGTTGATAAAGATTCTAGTTTTTACAATGACTTTTTAACCAGCGGCGGCAAACATACTTATACTGTTAAAGTTGATAAACAAACTAAAATCAAAATTCATAGTTCAAGAGGTTTAACTCTGAAAGTTCAAACTCCAAACGGAGAAACCAAAACATATCAGGACAAATATTTTGATGTAAATTTGCTCGGAGAAGGTGAATATACCATCGAGGTCAGTTCGATCTTTATTTCCCAATATTCGCTTGAAGTTTTTAATAAATAGTTCATCAAAAAAATTGAGAAAAGGAATGCGGAGTCCAATCCGCATTTTTTTTTGATACAAACGACGTATTTTTTCCGCGTTAAAAATTGAAGGCAATTTTGTCTGAATTTTTTAAGGAGTTAATTTTTAATGAGATGTTATACCCGCTCGCTTTTCGTTTTATCATTTTTTCTATTGACGTTGTGCGGCTTTTCGTTTGAGGCAAAAGCCCAGGATCGCACCACGGTTGACCAAAAGATCGTTTTCAAAAGTGGTGCCAGTTCATCAATTATAAAAAAACAAATTCGCAAAGGAACTTCGCATCAGTATCGGCTTCGCGCCCGTGAAGGTCAAAATATGACCGTCATTTTGAAAACCGGCAAACAAACTTCGTTCACGGTTTTTGCGCCCACCACAGGAATTATCGAAGGCGCGGACGGCGAAACAATGTGGCGTGGAATGCTCAGCGAAACAGGCGAATTTCTGATCGTTATCGGCACGGATGTAACGGCAAATTACACGCTTGAAGTTTGGATAAAATAGAGTCAAACTGCCACAAAAGGCACAAAAAGCACAAAAAAGAGTTTATATTTTCATTAATTTAAGGCTTTTCTTGGCGAACTTTGCGTCTCTGCGTAGAAAAAAAGTTCCAATATCTGCTCAAATTTGTGAAAACCAAAGAATACACAAACGCAGAGACAAACAGCACACAAAGTTTTTTTTTCTACCTTTGATTCACCTGAATTATATGTTTTTTGTGGTTAATAAACTTACTCAATCTTCACAAAATCCGTTTTGCTTCTGCCGAAAGTTTCCGGCGAATACATTTCTTCGGCTTTGGCGGGCGGCGTTACAAAATTTCCAAGCGTGGTTGCCCGAACAACATATTTATATTCCCAAACTCCTTCACGCAAATAATCGCGGAAGGCTTCTGCCCGATTGTCGCGCAAATTTTGATGGTCGAACCAATTCCAAAAAGTCGTAACTTTTTCGCCGGTCGAACTTGAATTGGCTAATTCGGAATTGATGATCTCAAATCCGGCTGGCAAATAATCAACCAGCGCAACGTGATAACGAACGACCGGATTTGCCATTTGAACCTTTACCCGCACACGCGAACCGGCTTTGATTGTCCAACTTCCATCAGGATTTTTCTTAACATCTTCCGCATTATCAACCGCTTCATAAGTTCGCGTCACCTCAAAACCGTAATCCGCCGCCGCTAAATTCAGATTCTTCGGAGCATATTTCAAACCGATTCGATAATAAAGCCGACCCGCGCCCTGTTTATCCAGAATTAAGTTTTGTGCAGAATTTTGCGATTGGAAATAACTCATCGGCACATTTATTAAATTTGAATTAGCTGTGCGTCCGACAAATTTTTGTTCTCCGGCGTATCCGTTTCCAAGCCAGATCTTTGCGACAAAATTCGGCGTAGCTTTTTCAAAGGTTTGAAAATATTTGTCTAATGCCAACAAAACAAAAGCATTTTCCTGTGTGCTTTGCCAGCGACCTTTGATTTTATTTGCCAAGAGTCCGCGCACAATTTTCGGAATCAAATCGTTTTCCTGACTTGAGACTTGAGACTTGAGACTTGAGACTTTAAGAAGTGCTTCCAAAATTACTGCGTCTGCCCGTCTATCTGAACTTAAAAGAACATATTCGCCGTCCGTGTATTTGGTGACAAAATGAGCTTTATCGGCAGTTTCGGTGACGCGATTAAGCAAATGTTTTTTGATTTCGGCAACTTGAGCAGTTGATTTCGGATCATTAGCCAAAACTGACAAAATCCAGCCGATTGATTCGGGTGAAAGTTTATCCAATCCAACGTCTTTTAATAATTTTTGAGCTTTTAATGAATCTTTATCGCCGAATAAATCACGCACATAAAGCGAATAAGCGGAAATTGCCCAAATTGATTCTTGCGAATATTTGAGTTTGGCGGCTTTGGTTTCGATAGATTTTAAATAGCCCGAAACTTTGGCGATCATTTCTTTCGGCACGACATAACCTTTTGCTTTGGCGCGGGCGAGTGCGTGT
>JAIBCC010000074.1 GCA_019694395.1 Pyrinomonadaceae bacterium
CTGTGTGAGATTTCGCAATAGTTAAATTAGGTGAAAGAATTGTAGTTGGATCGGTTGCACTGTCATTTGCCGTGTTGGTTTGTCCACCACCGGAAACGCTGGCAGAATTGGTGACACTATTGGTGCCGACCGCAGTTCCCAATCCGACATTAACATTAAAATTGAAAACACTCGTTCCTGAAGCCGCAATCGCGGTTGAACTGGTGCAGGTGATGACTTGCGGCGATGCGGCATTTGAGTTACAAGTCCAGTTTGCCGAATTTGTTCCGCCTTCAGTAATTCCGCCCGCCGCACCATTATTAACAGTCAGCCCACTGGGTAAAGTGTCCGTCACAGTAATTGTTCCTGATGAAGTTGTAGAGCCTGAATTAGTAACAGCAAATGAATAGTTTCCACTACTTCCAACAGTAAAACTTCCGGTGTGTGATTTAGTGATTGTTAAATCTGTTGGTTCTTGAATGGTCAGAGTTGCAGTTGAGACCGCTGTAGAACAAGAAGCACTCCAACCACTGATGCTGGCTGCTAAATCTAAAGTTGAGTTGCTGCCTCCGCCACCTGAAACTGCTCCAACAGTATAGATCGCAGTTTCATTGTTATCACTAACCGTATCATTAACGGCAGTAATAGGAATTCTTATAAAACCTGCATTTGTTCCTGAACTGAAATTCGGATCGTAATCGCCTGCCGGAAGTGTCAAAGTTATGTTTCCGCTGCCATCCACGCTTATACTGCCACGCGACGGCGAGCCAACCGTATAATCAGTTGTGATGGTTGCTGTCCCGGTTTTTGTCAGAACAACCGTTGCAGTTGACCTGAGAGTTCCATTAACGTAAACCTCAAGATTACCTGTTCCACCATTTTCAAAAATAGTTGAGGGATTAAACTGTTTAATATCTACTAATGGTCTGATTGAAAAAGAAGTATTATCAATCAAATTACCGACACTGATGTCACCGGTAGCCGTAGAAATAGCTACATAACCAAAACGCCGGATTCCGGCTGTCCCATTATTGGTTAACGTGCCGGTAAAATTATTCCAACTGTTATTAGAAGAAGAAAGATTGCCAGTTTCGCTAATCAAATTGCCGCTGGTATCGGTAATTCTGGCTCGCATGGTGTCAGTTCCGCTGTTGTTGCGGCGATGATGCCAAATCGAATAATTGAATGATTCGTTCGGCAGCATACAAACTGTCTGATAAAGATAGCCGTTCATTGTGGCATTAATTTCAGCAATTTGATTTCCAGACTGGGCATTAATCCCTAAGAAACCGGTCGTCCATATTTCAATCGGATTTGTAAGAGACCCGGTTGAATTGCCGCAATCAGTTCGGGATGTTCCGTTATCGGTTGTTCTCCAGCCAGTTACTTCTGACTGAGGGATTTGACTCCAATTGCTGTTGCATCCAGTGGCAGGTAATTCAAAACTTGGATTATAAAAGACTCTGGTTGCAATTTGCCCATTGAGATTAGTATTAAAAAATATCAATAACAAAACTGCTAAAGACCAAAGACCAATAGGTTTTGAACCAAGCCCAGTTAACACAGCCCTTACGGCTAATCTCCTCTTTTTACTAACCAAAATGTAATTTTGGTTAGATGAACAGGCGATTAAGCGTAAGAAAACCTTTCCTACTTTAAGGAATAAAGAGGTTAGAGTTAAAATGTAAAGTGTAAAGCCGAAAAATGGCTTTATGAATAGCCCAAATAACTTAGTATACATAAAATGTAAAGTGTAAAGCCGAAAAATGGCTTTATGAATAGCCCAAATAACTTAGTATACATTAGACGGGGGGTGGTCTAAGAGACCGACATCTTTTAATAAATTATTACTATTTGTTACAGGAGTTATTTTGTTTGGTTGGAATTTAATTGTAGAGTATTAAATTCAGATAAACAGTGTAGAAGATTGTTTACCTGAATTTAATAATACAAAGAACAATATAGATTTGTAAAGCACTTTTTTGCCCGAACTTTAATTGAAAAGGATTTTAAGCGAATTTACTTGAAATTTACTGTCTGAATTATAATTTTGAGGCAGATTTCTGTAACCTTTCCTGTTTACAACTAATCCGTCCGAAAAGTAGAATCTACAATCAGAAATATTTCAACTCATAAATTTAGGAAAAATTGCGTCTCTCTTTGCAAAAAACAGACTTTAGTTGATAATTTCCTCACTTATGGTCAATCAAATCCGATTCGCTACGTTATTTCTGCTACTTTTCTCCATTAACACTTTTGCCCAAAAAATTTATTATCCAACTGCCGAAAGTTGGGAGACTCGCACGCCTGAACAAGCCAAATTTGATTCAGCTAAACTACAAGAAGCAATAGATTTTGCCAAACAAAGCGAAACCAAAGTTCCGCGAGATATGGAGCTTGCCCAAGCGCAGAGTTTTGGGCGCGAACCGATTGGTGAACCCATCGGCGTGCAAAAATCGCGTGGCGAACAAACCGGCATTATTATCAGAAACGGCTATATTGTGGCGGAATGGGGAGAGCCTTTCCGGGTGGATATGACGCACAGTGTCACCAAAAGTTTTCTTTCAAGTGTAGTAGGAATTGCTTTTGACCGTCATTTGATTCGTAGTTTGCAGGATAAAGTGATTGATTATTCGGCTCCGATTCTGCCTTATAATCCGCTCGAAAGATTTGATGAATTCGGTAAAACCAAACTAATAACTCTTTTTGAAACAGAACATAATCGCCAAATTACCTGGGAACATCTTTTGCGCCAAACCAGTGATTGGGAAGGAACTCTGTGGGGCAAACCGGAATGGGCGGATCGTCCTGACCGAGACGCAAGCAAATGGCTTAATCGTCCGCGAAATGAGGTTGGAACGGTTTATGAATACAATGATGTTCGCGTTAATGTTCTGGCATTGGCAACCCTCAATGTTTGGCGAAAACCTCTGCCGCAAGTTTTAAGAGAAAACGTGATGGACGAAATCGGTGCGTCAAACACCTGGCGTTGGTTCGGCTACGAAAATTCGTTTGTCGTGCTTGACGGACAAATTATTCAATCAGTCAGTGGCGGCGGACATTGGGGCGGCGGAATGTTTATTTCGGCGCGTGATATGGCTCGTTTCGGCTTACTTACCGCCCGCAACGGCAAATGGCGTGACAAACAGATTTTGTCCGAAGCCTTTATCAAACAAGCCAAAACTCCAACTGTTCCGCAGCCGACTTACGGATTTATGAACTGGTTTTTGAATACCGACAAAAAACTTTATCCAAACGCTCCTGCGACTGCTTTCGCGCACGTCGGAAACGGCACAAATGTCATTTATGTTGATCCCGAAAATGATTTGGTGATCGTTCTGCGTTGGATCGAGGACGCGAAAATCAATGATTTTATCGGCAAAATAAATGCAAGTTTGAAATAGATTTAAACATCCACGAAGTTACACGAAGAACACACGAAGTTAAAACAGGCAGAAACACGCACGGAAAGTCAAGTGTGTTTCAAGTTAGCAATTTCAATGATCCGCGTTGAATACGCTCCTTAACAGTCGCGTTTCTGCCTTGATTTGAAAACACGCTCCTTAACAGTCGCGTTTCTGCCATTTGATTTTGCTCACTGCTTTTGAATTTTTCTTCGTGAACCCTTCGTGTGGCTTCGTGGATAATCATTTGCAAGTTCAACTAAATTCGCCGTTCAGCAATTATGAAAAATCTGTTGTCCCCAATCGTTTTTTGTCTTTTGTTCACATTTCAACTTTTTGCCAATGACGGCGTTTTTTATGCTCAGGGCGACACTCTTTTTCCTTTGCAGGAAACGCAGGTTCAATTGAAAAAAGAAATCTTGAAATTCTTTGTCGTTGACCATAATTTTGCCAAAGTTGATGTGTATTTTGAGTTTTATAATCCTTCGGCAACTAAGACTGTGACGGTTGGTTTTGTCACTCCGCCCGCTGATGGCGATGTTACCGAAGAGGCGGCGGCAAAACCTTTTATTTCAAATTTTACGGTTAATGTAAACGGCAAAAATTTGCTTTATAAAATTAAGCGGTTGAAAGAAACAACCTTTAAACTGGAAACAAAAGAGGATGAATCGCCGAAGGATGATTTTTTCGTTTATTATTTTCCCGTCACTTTCAAAAAAGGCTTGAATATCATCCGTCACACTTATCGTTATCGCGGCGGAGAAAGTGTCGAGCTTGACCGCGATTTTGATTACCAGATCACGACGGGAAAAGGTTGGGCAAACAAACAAATTGACGATTTTGAAATGCAAATCCACCTTGATAACGGAATTTTTGCGGTTCCGGCGCGTTTTATCAAAGATGGAAAATTAGCCGATTGGAAAATTGTCGGCGATGGAAAAATGGAAGAAAACGAACGACAGTGGTTTAATGTGGAAAACTCGCCGCAGGTTAGAATGGTGCATTTGAATCGCGGTTATCTTTCGTTCAAGGCGACAAATTTTAAGCCTGACTACGATATTACTTTTGGCGAATATAATTGGGCGGCAGGTTGGGCGGATACTTGGTGCAATTACGGGCAGGAATGCGTCGAAGCCAAATCGCTCGAAAAGATTACCCGTTATTTTGACTTGAAACCTTACGGAGAATTTGAAAGTATTGATTTCAATGAGTTTACTGCCAAAGATTTCAAATATCTGCGAAACTATTTTTATGCGGTGCGCGGACTTGATTTTAAAGACGAGCAGCTTCGCAAATTTTATTCGCAATTTTTTTGGTATCGTCCTGACAAAACTTTGCGGGTTGAGAGCATCAAACTCTCAAAAGCCGAAGATGATTTTCTAAAAGGATTGGCAAAAATCGAATCAAAGCGGAAGCAATGAAACTATTCCAAATTACAATTTTTATCTTGATTTTAGTTGGTGCAAATTTTGCTCAAAATAAAATTGGCTTTATAAATGGCTATGAATTTTATGATGAAAAATCGGGAATTAAGAAATTAGTTGAAGCTATCAAAATGACCTATGAGGATGATTTTATTACTCCCCAAATTTCAAAAAGAGCGGAAGAGTTAAAAATTGAGATTGAAAACCTTAAAAAGCTAGGCAAATCAACCGAAATTCAAGACGTTAAATTTAACGAACTTAAAGAAAAATTAAATGCAATAAGTGAATCTAAAAAGAAACGCTACACACTTTTGGTTGGACTAATTGAAAAACAAATTAATGACAAACTTGAGTTGTTCGCCAATAAAAACGGATATAAAAAAATCTTCAATATTGTAGATTTAGAAGAATCCCTTTTATATATTGAGGAATCAGCTTTTGTTACAAATGAATTCATCAAATTTTGTAACGAAGAATTCGAGAAAGAAAAAGTCTCAAAATAACTTTTCAATTCCTTAATTTTCAGCCATATTTGAAATTTTCAGAAAATCTGCAAATTGTTTTAATTGTTCGGCAGTAAATTTGAATTGATAATTCCCTAAACTGAAATTCACATCTTTGCCTTGCGCGATCTTGCTTAAATTTTCGCGGGTGACGGCAAAATTCAGAAATTCGCGTTCGTCGCCGTTTTTATGTGCATAACGCGCTTCGCCCAGATCAACCGTTTCGCCGTCAACTATTGCCGTCCACTGATGCGCTTCGGCAAATTTCGTGTTCTTGCCTCTTGCCCAAAAAGTCAGCACAAAAACATCGGGCGTAAAGGTTAATTCAGTGCCGTTAAATCCATACATCATTCCAAACGTCAGCGAAGAAAGTCCGTTTTTCTTGCTTTGTTCATTGGCGAATTCATCGCTCAACATAAACAATTTTGAATAATTTGACGATTTATCATATTCGATCTGAATATTTTTGGCGGCATTTAACGCTTTCATTTGCGCTGAAATTTGAGCATTGGTTTTGGATTGTGCCGAAACTAAAATCGAA
>JAIBCC010000075.1 GCA_019694395.1 Pyrinomonadaceae bacterium
CCGTAAATCAGCAGAATCATAATCAGCCCCAATGTCAAAAACATTCCGCCAGCATACCAAGCGGAAAAATTAGTTGTTAATAGACTTGATGCGAGCCAAAGAAAGACGATTTGGGCAACCACCATTGTTATCAATCCGAGTCGGGCAATTGCCAAAGACATCAGCGTGGTAATAGCTAAAGTAAAAGGCAGATAAGCCCACGATTGAGTAAAAAACAAAATCTCTACAATTGTCATTAAGACGAAAATACTCAGTCCGGCATAAAGTCGGCGGCGCAGCAGTAAAAACAAACAGGCAAGAATGCAAATAAACATCAATCCGTAGCCGAAACCGGTTCCGGCAACTCCTAAATTTCCTGCTGTCCAGCTTCGCAAACTTATCAGGGAACTCGAGGAAAAATACAGCCGAAAATCGCCGTGAAATAATCGCTCCACATAAAATCCGGCGTAAATCAGCGCCATATGTCCAATGCCAAGCATCGTTCCGAGCAAAACATCGCGTCCGACCAGCGGATCTCGCCAATCGCCAACGAGCAGACGATTCCAAGACACAATCAAATCCGGTAAATTGCGGCGGACAATCGGCTCGAGAGCGAGATATATTACGCAAGTCAATAGAGAAATGTATAAAGCCATCCGAAATCCGAGCGTAATGCGGTCAAGTTCGGGGAAAAATGACGGGACGTGATTCAAACTGAAAAACCAGCCGAGGAATGACAAAACGAAAACGGCGAGCGAGATTTTGAATGCACCTTTGCGGTCTCCGCTGCCGGATTTGATATTTTTCCAAGCCAGATAATTTGCCGTCACGAATAATCCGATGAAAATTCCGGCAAAAACAAAAACTCCGATCCAATCGCGGGTCGTGTAGGAATCAAATTCGGTAACGTCGGGTTTTGTCCACGGATAAACCAGTTTGAAAAAGATTATTTTCCCTTGAAAACTTGCGGCTTCGACGCGCAGAGGTATTTCTTCGTGGTCGGGCAAAACGCCTTCCCAAGCTTTGCGTTCATCAAAAGCATACGGCGGTGTCCAATTCGGCGAAACTTCTTTGAATTCCGCTAAATCAAGTTCGGCTGATTGAAACGCGGTTGAGAAATCAGTTTTCGCGTCGGAACTTACACCGAATTGCTGTGGCACGGCGGAAAATTCGACCAATCGCCCGCGTGTGTCGAGCGAAATCGTCCGTTGATTACTTTCCACCTGCGGTCCAAAAGTCCAAAAACCGGTGCCAAGCATCATCACCTCAAAATTTTTCGGACTTTGCCTTTCGATAAAAACACAAAGCAATGGCTGACCGCTTTCGATTTTGGCAAATTCTTCGGGATAACGACTTTCCCGAACCGATTCCATATAAGAAGAATCAGCGTAAAACCGATAAAATCTTTCGGCAGGCGCATCCGTGTAGCCAAATTTGTTGGCAATTTCGTTGGCTTTTTCGGATAAAACTTCGGCAGATTTGTTGAACGGAATTCGGTTTTGCGGCGAAACTTTCATCGAAGCGAAGATCATAAATCCAAGCATCGCAATTCCGCCAATTAAACAAGATAAAGCGATTGCAGGTTTCAAAGCACCTTTTTTCGGCGAAGCTGCGACCATTTCGGGCGAAGGAGTTTCACCTGCTTCGAGCGCAATCTGCATCGGATTTCCGCCCGGTAAAGCCATTGCAACGTGAAGTGCGGATTGCGGTCGGTCATCAGGCTTTTTCTCCAGACATTGCCCGATAACGCTTTCGACCAAAGGATCAATTCCTTTGACATATTCCGAAGGATTAGTCGGCGTTTCGGATTGATGTTTGCGAATCAATTCGGGAATCGAATCGGCTGAAAATGTTTGTTTGCCCGTAAAAATTTCATATAAAACCAAGCCGAGTGCGTAAATATCGCTTTTGACCGTGACGCTTTTGCCGCGAATTTGTTCTGGCGACATATAGGCGGGCGTGCCGACGCGAAGCGAATCTTTTTCAACTTCTTCCGCCAAACCGGCGATACCGAAATCCGTGATTCTCGCTTTGCCTTTGGAATCAATAATGACATTCGCCGGCTTAAAATCGCGGTGCAGAATTCCCGCATTGTGAATCGCCGAAAGTCCGACGCAAAGTTGACGGGCAATTTCGATCGCACGTTCCGACGGCAAGCGCCCGATTCTTCGCAAAAGCGACGAAAGATCATCGCCGTCAATAAATTCCATCGAAAGAAAATGCCGTTCGTCAATCTCACCGATGTCAAAAACGCGGCAGACATTCGGATGTGAAACTTGTCGCGCGGTGCGGACTTCGCCAATGAATCTTTCGAGTGCGTTTTTGTCTTTTTCGAGTTTGTCGGGCAAAAATTTCAGGGCAACGGTTTGCGATAATTTGATGTCTTCCGCCTTGTAAACTTCGCCCATTCCGCCTTTGCCGAGCAAGCCAATGATGCGGTAACGGCTCGCCAAAACCGTTCCGGCAACGAATTTTCCGCTGTCCAAACTGCCGGTTGTGTTCTTTCCGACCAGAGTTTTTTTATCTTCAAACAAACTGGCAGCTTCCGCAACGGCGGGATTTTCGAGGAAAGACTCCGAATCTTGAAACGAAGCGAGAAGTTTTTCGACCTCTTGGCGTAATTCGACATCTTCACTGCACAATGTCTGCAAAAACTTTTCGCGTTCTTTGCCTGTGAGCGAAGATGCTACTTCAAAAAGTTTTTTCACTTTCTGCCAGCGTTCCTGCATTTCCTCAGTTTCGGCAAAATGTTTGGTTGCTTCGGTTTCGTTTTTGTTATTCACAGAATTTTTCATCATCATAAACCTAAAAGGTTCAGAGTCCAAATTTATTATTTGAACTCTGAATTATTGCCAATTATTTTGTCGGTGATTTGGGCGGTTCTTTTGCTTCGATGCCTTGAAACGATGAAATTTTCCATTCGTTTTTTACCCGGCTGACCATAAATGTTTCCGTAATTGTTATGCTGGTTGAATCGTTTTTAACGGTTTCTTTCAGCTTCATCACAACGATTGCCGTATCAGCATTAAGAAATTTGGTAGTCGTTTCGGTGATTTCCAGCTCCACTTTTTCTTTTTTATAGATTTCATCGCGCACCCATTGAAGCATCGTTTTTATGTTTTCACGACTCGTAAATACCTTTCCAAAAGGATCAACGTGAACGCATTCATCGGTTAAAGTTTCGGTAAATTTCGCCATATCGCCTGATTCCCAAGCCTGTCCTGCTTTCAGCAAAATCGCATTGATCGCTTTTTCGTCATCGGTTTGTTTAGTTTGCGCGAAAGCGGTTCCACAAAATAAAAAGATTGCGATTGTGATTACTAAAAATATATTTTTCATAATTTCATTTCCTGTTTATTTTTGAATTTTTCGGGCTGTTTTTATGCCTTAATTATCTAAGCGACACTTTTGCCGCAAAACGCTAATTTTTTTTGTTAATTTGTTTCGGACGATAAATCCGAATCATTTTTGATGGTTAAAGCCTTGAGATAAATAAAATAAGCAGGCATCAGAAGCAGCCAAAATCTTAAGTGATCGCTCAAAACCCATTGCCGGATTGATTGAGTCAATAAATCCAAATCCGTTGAAGGATTTCCGTCCAGCAAACCCATAATTTTCATCTGCGGAAAAATGAAAAGGATGGTCAAAATTTCGGCGAGTCCAATTAAGGCAACCGATAACAGAATCCATTTGCGCCGCGAATTGTTCCAATTAAAAATTAAAGTTCCGATTAACGCCAAAAATCCTAAAGGCATAATCGGAGATGTCCAGAAAGCTTTCGGCAGAAAATGTCCGCGTGCAAATTCGATCATCCCATGCGGAATGTCGCGGTAGTATTCAGGAACTATCACTATCATCTGATAGATGGTTGCGCCGACCACGATTGAACAGAACAGCATACCCAACCATAACGTAAATTCACTTAGTATTTTTTTCATAAGATTTCCTCTCCGTTAATAAAAAGCGGTTTTTCTTTTGAAAAACGCTAAAAATTTATTTTGTGCTATTATCTTTTCGTGCAAATCACACAGCTTCTAAACGAATGGAAAGACGGAAATCAGGCGGCTCTGGACAAACTGATGCCGCTCGTTTATGACGAATTACACCGTCAAGCCTCGCGTTATCTGCGAAAGGAAAGGCAGGGGCACACTTTGCAAACTACGGCTTTAATCCACGAAGCGTATTTGAGAATTGTTGGAGCCGGCGAAATCGAATGGCAAAACCGTAATCACTTTTTTGCACTGGCTTCGACGGCAATGCGGCGGATTTTGGTTGATTATGCCCGCGAACGCAATCGTGATAAACGCGGCGGAAATGCGGAAAACTTGCCTCTGGATGAAGCCTTAGTAATTTCTGCCAATGAAAAATCGGTTGATCTGATCGCGTTGGATGATGCCCTGAATCGTTTGGCAAAATTAGATGAACGGCAGGCAAAAGTTGTCGAATTAAGATATTTCAGCGGACTTTCGATTGATGAAACGGCGGAGGTTTTGGGAATTGCCAATTCAACCGTCCGCCTTGATTGGAATTTAGCCAAGGCTTGGCTCAAGCAGGAAATTACAAAATAGAATAATCTATATCGGGTTTTTCTCTTTTCCCACTTTTCGAGTTTTATCCCGAATTTTAAGTTTTAGAAAGGAAATAGAATCTGTTTAAATTAATTATGTCATTTCTTCAGAGCTTTTTCAGCACGCACTTTCCGTCTTTACATTCGGCAAATGGCGGATTCGGAAAAGCAAAGATGAGGCTCAAAATGACAATGGTTTTTAAATAAACCTTATTCTTTCAACCTCCTAAAATAAGTTAAGTTGCCGAACCGCGACATTGTTTATAAAAACCGCTCCAAACCCAATAACCGCGCCCACCAACTGTTATTTTCATCCAAATTTTGCAGCGTTTACGCGAGGGGAAAGACGGAGTAAAAGAAGACATAAAGTTAAATTTAGGCAGATCGTTGAACGATAATTTATCATCAACCGACACCTCAAGAAATGCTAATTCAGGTTTTGAACCGCTTTTTGTATCTTTTAATCCTTCAGGAGATTTTGTCATAGCTTCCAATATCACGCTGATTTTCCCTTTTTCTTCCAAATAGAGATTTAAGTTTTGTCCGTCGGATTTAAAAAAGAGATTAAATTTACCCGACTTTAATTTTCCAAAATCTCCTTTAACGTCCAATTCTAAAATTCCGGCATAAAAGCCATTTTGTAAATCTGCATTTTGTCCCTTCTCTATTTTGACAGCGGTTAATTTACCTTTGATATCCGTTGCGCTGGCATTGGCAATATTTTCCTTATCCAAAACGGCTTTTGCGGCTTGGGCAAGAATCTCTTTTGCCACTTGGTCTTGGGCATAGATATTAGTAACTACCAAGGTTAGACTAACTAACACAATTACTTTCAATAGTCGTTTCATTTTATGTTTCTCCTTCTTGTTTATTTGATAAATGCTTGATTTAATATGCAACGCTCTTATCTTAATCCGGACGTTGTTTTTCCTTTTCGAGTTCCTGCACTTTCATTGCATCAGCCAGAGAAAGCTCGGATTTTCCCAAATCAAGATAAATGCTTGATCGTAAGCTGAAAGCCCTAATGTTTTTTGGTGAGATTTCAATAAGTTTAGAGTAGTCGGAGAGAGCTTTTTCAAAATCCTTTTTTAGCGAAAAAGATCTTCCTCGATACTCTAACGGGAATT
>JAIBCC010000076.1 GCA_019694395.1 Pyrinomonadaceae bacterium
CATCTGTTTTATCAACCAAACTTTTTGCCAGAAATGGAGCGATCAAAGCCAGCGGGAAAAAGTAGATTCCATACTCATAAACATATCTAAGGTTTCCCAACCACGAACAAAGTCCAAATGCCGCGAGCGCAACTGCCACAATCGAAAGCGGAATTGCCAAATGTTTCGGATTTTTTAGTTTTCCGATTCCAAAAATGGTTAAAAAACTGCCAATCGAAAACATTATCAAAACGGATAGAGGGTTCCACAGAAGATCAACGGAAAAAATCGTAAATGTTCCGAAAAACAGATATAAAACGCCCGGTAAAAAGAGAAAAGCGCGTTTGAGGGTTTTTATTAAAAGGTCTCCTTTTTCGCTTAGTTTTGTGGCGGCTTCTTGTTTGATAATTGCAGAATCATTGACCAAAGTCAGACTGTTTTCGTCAATATTTTCTTGGTTATTAACAAAAAAAGCATTGATGGCATTGTTTATTCGTTGTTCGATTTTTGTTTTCTTCATTTCAATTGCGGCGGGTTTGATAAAGTCGGAAGGACAAACTTATTTTACTTTGTTTATTCGGCACAATACAACAACTTTCTTGACCTGCATTTTTATCGTTTTTCGTGATATTTTGATAAATAAAGATTATGAAAGACAATCTCGATCATCAACCAATCGCGTGGAAACCAACCGCAGAAGTCATTGAACACGCTCAACTAACCAAATTTATGCAGCAAGTCGGTGCAAAAAATTGGGACGAACTTTATCAATTTTCGATCAACGATGTAGAAAAATACACCGCCGAAGTTCTTAAATTTCTCGACATCAAATTCGATCCGCCGTATGAAAAATTGCTTGATACGAGCGAAGGAATCGAATGGTCAAAATGGTGCGTTGGCGGCGGTTTGAATATTTCGGAAATGTGTTTGGATAGATGGATTGGAACGGAGATTGAGAATCAACCTGCGATAATTTGGGAAGGTGAGGACGGAAATACTGAAATTCTTACCTATGCCGAATTGTTAGAGCAAGTAAAACTTTGTGCGGCAGGTTTGCGGGCGAATGGTTTTGGTAAAGGTGCTGCAATTGGCATCCATCTCCCGATGATTCCCGAAACTGTAATTTTGCTGATGGCAATTGCTAGAATCGGTGCGATTGCAGTTCCGGTATTTAGCGGTTACGGCGTTGATGCGATTGCCAGTCGAATGAACGCAGTTAGTGCAAAAGCATTGTTTACGATTAACGATTTTCCGCGACGTGGTAAGCGTGTTTATGCCTCACAAATTGCCTTTGAAGCGGCTGAAAAATGTCCGACTATTGAAAAGGTTTTCACAATGGATGGAAAACACAGAGAATTTACAAGAGAAGAAGGATTAGAGCGAGCTAAAAAAGAGTATGAAGAATATCTCAAACTGAGCGATGAGGAGAAAGCGGAATACCACAGAAAAAAAGACTTGGAACAAGAATCACAGCTACAAGAAGTGTTTAAACTTATGGAACAATGGAAAGTTCCAAAAGAAGAGATTGAAAAGGTTCGAGAAAATCTTAAAAACATCAAAGAATCGAAATCAGGTGGTGGTTTTCAATTGTTTAGTGGATTTCAAACAAGCAGACCAAAACCCAATTATGAAATTTCATTCTGGAAAAAACTTTTGATGGAAGGTAGGGTGAATAAAGCTATTACTATGGATGAATTTAGGGACGGTAATCTAGCAAAAGTTGAAGCTGATTTTAATTATCCCGAACCAACCTCCGCCAATGATCCTTTAATCATCCTCTACACCTCCGGCACAACCGGCAAACCGAAAGGAATTGCCCACGTTCATTGCGGATTTCCGATCAAAGCGGCGGAAGATATGGCTTTCGGGACGGACGTTGGCAAGGGAACGCGGATTAGTTGGGTGACGGACATCGGTTGGATGATGGGACCTTGGCTGATTTACGGAGCGTTGCTCAACGGCGCAACGATGGTTTTGTATGACGGCTCGCCCGATTATCCGAATCCCGACCGAATGTGGGAATTTACGGCAAAACATAAAGTTGAGATTCTGGGAATTTCCCCGACTCTCGTCCGTGGACTCGCTACCAAAGGTGACGATCTGCCGAAAAAACACGATTTGAGTTCGCTTCGTGTGTTTGCTTCGACGGGCGAACCCTGGAATCCAGAACCTTGGCGTTGGCTTTTTGAAGTCGTCGGCGATTCCAAACTGCCGATCATCAACTATTCGGGCGGAACAGAAATTTCGGGAGGAATTTTGATGAATAATCCCCTCGTTCCCATCAAACCTTGCGGATTTTCCGCGCCGTGTTTAGGAATTGATGCCGATGTTTTAGACGAAAACGGCGAATCGGTTGCAGACGGAAAAGTTGGCGAACTGGCAATCAAAAAAACGTGGCTCGGAATGGCGCAAGGCTTTTGGAATGAACCGGAAAGATATTTGGAAACTTACTGGAATCGCTTTGAAAATATCTGGGTTCACGGCGATTTTGCTTTGAAAGATGAAGATGGACATTGGTTTATTTTGGGACGCTCGGACGATACTTTGAAGGTCGCCGGAAAACGCGTCGGACCTGCCGAAGTTGAAAGTATTTTGGTTGGACACGAAGCGGTTGCCGAAGCCGCCGTCATTGGAATTCCCGACGAAATCAAAGGAACGGCGATGATTGCCTTTTGCGTTTTAAAAGAAGAAAAAGACGGATTAGAAGCCGAATTAAAACAACTCATCGCCAAAGAAATGGGCAAACCTTTGCAGCCTAATCGCATTTATTTCATTTCTGCTTTGCCGAAAACCCGTAATGCCAAAGTTATGCGTCGCGTGATTAGGGCAGCGTATTTAGGCGAAGATGCAGGCGATTTGTCAGCGTTGGAAAATCCGAAAACAGTTGAAGAAATCAGACAGCTAAATCAATGAAACTTACAATCAAAGTCTAAATGGCAAAAGCAAAAGAAATTAACGAACTGGATTGTTCTGCCGAGGCTCTGAAAAGCGCAGTTAAGGTTTTGCGGGTGCGGTTTAAGGAAATCATCGAGTTTCATGAGACAACGCTTGATTTTTCCGATGTTGATTTTATCCATGATCTGCGGGTGGCAACACGGCGTTTGCGGAGTGCGTTGCGGGATTTTATGCCGCTTTTGGACAGAGAATTTTTCAAGGAAATCAAGAAAGATTTGAAAGAGATTGCTGATGCGCTTGGCAGAGTTCGTGATGAAGATGTTGCTGTTGAGGCACTTCAAAATCTGCAAATTGGGGCGGAAAGCGATTTGATAAAGGCACAGATCGGAATTTTTTTACAGGAACGAAACGATTCACGCGAAGCGGCGCGGTTGGAGCTGGAAAAACTCCTGACCAATGAAAAACTGGAAGAATTAGAGAAAGATTTTACCGAAAAACTCCATAAGATTTTACACTCTAAAGATTTGCATCAAACGATCAGTTTTAAGGAATTTGGGAAAACAGTTATCGGTAAAAATCTGGAAGAGTTTGAAAATTTAATTCCGTCACTTTTTGAGCCGGTCGAGACAGAAAAGCTGCACAGGCTTCGCATTCACGCTAAACGTCTTCGTTATGCAATGAAGGTTTTTGCGGGTTGTTTAGGCGAAGAAGCAAAAACTTTGGCTAAGAAAGTCTCCAAAATGCAGACCTTTCTGGGCGATGTTCATGACTGTGATGTATGGATCGAAAAATTATTGGAATTGTTATCTCAATCACATCTCACCCAAATCGAACGTGAGACAATGATTTGGATTCTCTCAGAATTTTTTGCCCAACGAGTTAAGAATTATACTGCTGCGCTAAAACTCTGGAGCGATTGGCAAGCTGATTATTTTCTTGCCAGATTAAAAGCATTAACTCTATAAAACTTTATTTTTAACTAACTTAAGGAATAATATCTGATGTCTGAGCATTACTATCACACGAATGAAATAATTTTCAAAAAAGGTGATGAAAGCAATTTTGCTTATTTGATTTTGGCAGGAAAGGTTGAAATCCTGCGTGACTACCCCGAAAATCCTTTGCAGCTTGCAGTTTTAGAGCCGGGAAATATCTTCGGCGAAATGGGATTGGTTGACGATCGACCACGTTCCCTGACGGCGCGGGCGATAGACGAAACCAGGGTTCAAACTCTGACACGCGAAGAATTCGTCGATATGATCCGGCATCAGCCGGACGAAGCACTCGTTTATTTACGGATGTTCTTTGAACGCTTGCGGGCAATGAATATGCGCGTTCCCAAAGAAAATGTGCCGATTTCAAATAAAAGAGAGACTCCAAAGGAATGGATCGTCACGATTTTTCCGCAGACTCCGATGTCAGAGGTTTACATTTCCAGAAATGGATATGAAATGACTTCAAATTCATTCCGTGTCGGCAGAAAATCAGGCAGTAACGACCCGTTGGAAATCAACGACCTGATGTTAGAGGATCATGCGCCTTACAATGTTTCGCGCAACCATTTTTCGATTGAAAAAACTGCCGAAAAAGTTTTTGTGCAGGATCGCGGAAGCTTTTTAGGCACAATCGTTAACGGAACTTCTATTGGCGGACATCATCACGGAGCAACAATTGAGCTTTTAGAAGGTGAAAACCAGATTATCGCCGGAACTCCGCATTCGCCTTATAAGTTCAAAGTTATAGTTAGCGCAAAAGATTAAAATCTGTCCATTTTTATTTGGAAACAACTATTTTCAGTAGTATTCTTTGATAGTTATTTCTATTTAAATTGAGGACAAATTATGAAAAAGATCTTGTTTCTAGTCTTTTTTCTGTTTGTTTTTATCAGCTCATCATTCGCGCAGACTGCTACGCCGACTCCGGCTCCAACGCCAAAGTTGAAAGTTGGTGATGTCGCGCCCGATTTTGAGTTAGTTGATACAACCAGAAAAAAAGTTAAACTGAGCGACTTTAAAGGTAAGAAAAATGTTGTCTTAGCTTTTTATGTCCTGGCTTTTACCGGTGGCTGAACGAAAGAATTGACCGCATATCAGGCTGATATTGCAAAATTTGAAGCGACAGACACACAGGTTATCGGAATCAGTATGGACAGTTTTGCGTCGAATGACCGCTATGGAAAAGACCTAGGTGTTACTTTTCCGCTTCTCAGCGATTGGCAGCGCACAACCACCAAAGATTACGGACTTTTCAACGAAAAAAGCGGCTACGGCACGCGCGGAACTTTTGTCATAGACAAAGAGGGAATAATTCAAAGAGTTGAAATCGGCAACACTGCGATTGATCCGTCAGGAGCGTATGAATCCTGTAATATACTGGATCATAAAAAAGCCGCCACCAAACCATAATCTAAAAGAGAGGCTGTCTGAAAAGTAAAATCCGTGAAGTCCCCAACGGAGACAAATTCAATAGCGAGGGGTAGAGCGAATGATAATGAGCGACACCCCTCGTTAGTTATTAAGAGGAAACGACGCTGTAAGTGTCGAATAAT
>JAIBCC010000077.1 GCA_019694395.1 Pyrinomonadaceae bacterium
CAGATTTGGATCAGTATAAGTTTGTTTGCAAATTGGGCAAATTTTCATAGTTAATGAATGAGATACAATTTTATTTTCCTATTTGCAAGTTGGAAAATGCAATAGGAATTCCGTCACCGGCATAAATCCCAACCACTCCGTCTTTGTAACCGATTGAGTCCGTAGTGCTTGTGGCGAACTGACCGTTAATAAAAAATGACATTTTGCCATTCTCATCCTTGACTTGTATTTCATTGGTCTGGGTTCCGCTCCGAATTGCCGGAAAACGCGTCCACGAAACCTCAGTTGTTTCTTTATTATCCAGATGCTTAACTATCCGGTAAGATTGTTTAGCTGAATCGATCAAAAAAGCATAATCTTTGGTCAGTGCATTATCAGGGTCGCTGTGGATTATCAGCCCGTATCCTGTTTCAGTTTCAACTCCGTTTGAATTTCTGGCAGTGACAGTTGTGGTTGAATTTGACGTTTTGAAATTTAGGTTCGGAGTTACTACAACATAGAAAAATCTGACTTTTTTAGATTGCAACTTATATTCGCCGTTGCTAAATTCACCGCTTGCATCGTCATTTGAAAATCTTTCCCAATTTGAAAAATCATCTTTCGTAACAGTAACTGACTCCGGTTTGTTTGGAGATTTCTGAGGACTTTTGTTTTCCGTTGTTTCATCTGAACCGGAGATTGCCACTAAACCGATAAGTCCGACCAGACCAATTCCGCCGAAAATTACCAAAAGCGCGACGATGCCTAAAATCCAAATCCACGCCTTTGATTTTTTCTTTGGCGGCTGAATTACGACAGCTTGGGATGCTCCCCAATTTGGCTGGGAAACAGGCTGATTAGTAAAAACGGTTTTGGGGTTAGTTGCAGGAGCTTGTCCCATAATAACGGTTTGCTGACTTAAATTTTCATCATTTACCGGATTTAAAGCTCCGCCGTCATTTAAGCAAAAATTTAAAGATTCGTCTGAATAAGTTTGGTTGCAAGTCGGGCAAATTTTCACGAGAAACTTCCTTTAAGTTTTATAAAACTCAAACTGACATCATTATACGTTATTTTAAGCAGTTACGGGAAATAATTTCGGGTTGGTCTTTGATCTTTGACTTTTGATCTTTGATTTTTCTTGCTCAAGTTATGAATTGGTTAATGACATTTGGAGAAACATAAACAAGATGAGCAAAAATCAAAGATTAAAGTTCCAAAATCAATGATCAAAAAAAAAGCCGTTCTTTTTGAGAACCGCTCAAGTTTGATTGAAATTGGCAAATTATTTCCTGCCGCTTATAGTTCCCAGTCCATCAATGCCCAAGAAATACGGTATGGTTTGAAATCAAGCACCCATGGTTGATATAAATAACCCATTCCTTGGTCATTAACCCCCGCAAAGCCATAATAATCGTTTAGTCGCATTCCATAATTCTGACTTTGCGGACTATCGAAAAGTAAAATATGCCTACTCAAAAATGATCCGAAGAATCCTTCTGTTTCATCCATATATAGGACTTTGCCTTGAGTATAACGAATACGCCCAACTTCTAGACTATGCCAGCTCCCGATTGAACTGCCCAAAAAACCTATTGATACTGTAATTTTGAATGCCTTACCATCTTCATCGCTAATTGACACTATGTGTTTTGACATAATTTCTCCTATATTTACTAAATCTAGAATGCTCGATTTATTGTTTTTCGCTCTCACACCCAATAAATTATTCGACGTTAACTATTGAAAAACGCTATTTTGATACCTCCCAGAAAAAAATTCCTTTCGTCAGTGCGCTTTTGGCTTCCCACAAAGCCGACATAAAATATTCGCTTGGACGGTGAATATTATTCTTATTCCATAAATCAATATGTCTGTCTCCAAATGCAATAATGCCAGTGCGGTCAACTAACTGAGAAATAATTGCGATTCTCGAATTTGCCTCTCCTGACCTTTCAAAATTTTCTGCCTCGCCGTATTCTCCGTTTAAATAATCTCTCATTGTCGGAACATTAATGATGTAGTTAAGTTTTTTTTCAATAAACCCGACATTTTTTCCTGTATTCTTGATGGGTGCGCCTGATCTGTTCAAGGCATAACACATTTGAATAGTGCAGGTTTCCCACTTTAAATCATAGTTAAACAACAACTCTGGCATATTAATATGGCTAGGGTGATTAAGCATTAATACTCCGAAATTAACTGGTATGTTTGCCATTTCTTATTCTCCTTTTTACCTTTGTTAATTGCCGATTTTGCTTCGGGCGAGCAAAATCAGCGCGAAAATCTCTTTGAGTTTAAGCAAGAAGAAAAACGTCTGTAACTATTTAAATGGGTAGGGTAAAATTCAGATGATTTTCTCATGCAGACTAACTTGGCTAGAGTCTCTTTATAGGGCAAACCCACGGTTGAGGGTTATTTTGAGCGTTCCAGGGTAGCTGCTGTTGCTTCCGTAAGCGATGCTGACAATCTTGATGATCACGAGTTGCCGTTTGTTGAGTTCAATGCTTTGGGTTATCCGCGAAGTTCCTTTGCTCATTGCTTGAGCTACTCCCTGACTTGATAAGTTGTCACCATTTTTGTCGAGCAAAGTTAGGTAAGTGCCTGCGTTAGAATTGTTTGCCTTTACATCGTAAGTGATTTCAATTTTTTCTTGACCGTAGAATGCTAGAAATTCTTCTTTATTATCGCCGCGAAAATTTAAGACGGAATATCGGGTGGTGAGCATTCTGGGGTTGTCAATGCTGTTACCTGTCCAATCTAAATTGATCGTTTTTTCAAAATCTATATCCTCTGTCGAAGAAGTTCCGCCACTTGAACGCATTCCATCAAATTCTCCGTCCAAAGAAATTTTTAAATTTCCCGGATAAGAAGCCTGACTGCCGTAAGCAATGCTCTTAACTTTAAGGATAATAGTTTGAAATTTGTTGCCGAGCGAGAGATCTTTGACAATTCTGTCAGTTCCGCGATTTTGGGCTTGGACAACTTCCATTTCGCTCAGTTTTTTTCCTTTCGCGTTCAAAAAATCAACATAAACACCGGCGTTGCCCGACAATGCCTTAACGTCAAGCGTGACAGTCACATCTCCTTTTCCGACAAAGGAATAATAGCTTTCGCGGTTGTCGCCGTTAAAGGTAATTGCGGTTTGATATTCCGAAAGCCGCTGCGGACTGTTAAGCGAATTTTGGGCATTTGCCGAAAGTGTGGTAACGGCTAAAACTAAAAATATTACGAATGTTTTGATGTTTGAAAATTTCATTGTTTTGCTTTTCTTAAACTATTTATTTGCAAGCCTTTTTTGCCTGTTTATTGAATAACGCACCGGAAACCCCTCATCAATCGGTATAAATTTTTATCTCAAAGACAAATACAGATTTTCCTTCGCTCCTGTCTGAGCGTTGGCTCAAGTCCTCCAAATTATTTCTAATTAAACCGAATTGTAAATTTTCGCTATTGACACCCCGAAGGATAATTAGGTTTGCCTGACGGCGAAGAAACAAGGTATTGACGGTCGCCCAACCCGTCATTTGCTCCGCGTTCAGCCCAGATAAATTCGTCAATCGAAACAGGCGTGACCGGTCCTTTTCCAAAGCGCAATAGTTGCTCGACCCCTAATGTTTGAAGTGTGGCTTTTAGCGAGCTATATAAAAAATTTGTTGCAGTTAATAAAATCAAACCGGGTGTGCCGGTCCAGGCGGTTAACCAACGGGCAAATAAATAATGTTCGGCAACGGCATAATCCTGGTCGCCCTTATACCAATTTTCACGGTCAACCGAAATCATATCAAAAGCATAGCCAATCCTCTCACGCCGCGAAGCTCCGCTTGACTTATCTATTTTTTCGTTAATTATCTGGCAAACTTTTTGCTTATTGATAGCCATTGTTTATTACTCCTTTGCCAATCGCTGAATGAAAGCTCAATTTAATACGGGTTAAAAATTATTATTGAACCTTAATTTGGATTGCTGATTAAATAACCAACAGTTTCGGATTGACGTTTTCCTTACAACCTATTCTTTAGAACTAAATTTTTAGCAGAATTTAAAATCCGAAATAACTACCCGCTTGAGTAGGTTTGAAAAAAACTTTTGATTTTAAAATAATTTTTCGCGCAAAGCCTTCGCCACTGCCTCGGTTTTAGAATGAACTTGCAGTTTTTCGTAGATATTTTTCAGATGAAACGAAATGGTGTTTATCGAAATTCCCATCTCGCGGGCGGCGGTTTTTTTGTGATGACCTTCGATAAGGAGTTTGAGCAGAGTAGTTTCTTGTGATGTTAGTTGATAATCAGCGTGTTCGGGCGGACGAAAGGTGCGGAAAAGTTTGACCACGCGGGAGGCAACAGCAGGAGACATTGGAGAACCGCCTTCGACGGCTTCCTGCAATGCTTCGAGCAGACGGGCGGGCGGCGTATTTTTTAATAAATATCCGTTTGCTCCGTTGCAGAGAGCGTTGAAAATGTTGTTGTCATTATCATAAACAGTTAGTGCAATGATGGGAATTTCGGGGAAAATTTCGCGCAATCGCTTGATGCCTTCGATGCCCGACATCCCCGGCAGACCTAAATCGGTCAAGATAATACCGGGCTGGTCTTTGGCGATTCGTGCCAAAGCGGTTTCCATCATTCCGTAGGAAGCAGAGCAAATATAACCCTTTGTGCCGTTAATCAGTGCCGCCAGACTTTCGCGGATTTCGCGCAAATCTTCGATTATTACTACCCGCAAAGGTGAGTTTTGACTGATATTTTGCATTGTTTGCATCACTTTTTGTCCGGCTAAATACATCTTAATCGCTTTAACGGCTTGATTACAAAGGAGAATAATTGAACCCGTCTAAGCACAAGAGCAACAAAACTGTTGTATTGAAGCGCAGAAAGGATCGCAGCCGGAAGAAACCGACATGGCACTCCCACTGCAACAGACGTTTGTTCCGGCATCGGAGCAGCTAGCAAAACACTCAAGTCCGGCAGCTGTCCCGATTGGACCGGGTTGCGCCCCCCCATTACCCGCCGGGCAGCAAAACATTCCCACCGGAAGAAAAAAGGTAGAGGCACAATTCCCTGATGGGCAATCGCCTGGAACCAAGCAACGGACGGATGAATTTGATTGTGCTGCCACCGCACTTGGGGCAATTACCGAAGCAATTATCGGCAAAGCAGCCATCGAAGCTAAACCGGCTTTTTTTACCATTTCCCGTCGGGATAAACTCACCAGATAATCTGTCATTTCTTCGCTTTTTCTCAGCAGATTCTCTTTTTCCAAGTCCTGTAAAGCTAACCAAACAAATTCTTCACTGAACAGTATCCCAAGTTTCCGACTCAT
>JAIBCC010000025.1 GCA_019694395.1 Pyrinomonadaceae bacterium
GATCATCATCTATAAAGCAGAATCAAAAGTTCTGAGCGAAGGGACAGATTCATCTTTTCCAAAGAACAACTATCAAGCGTCCAAAATAGTTGTCAAAATGTCAATTCTCAAGATACAAGCGTAGGGTGAAACCCTACGTTAGCTAAATAAACCAAACCGTCTCTGAAGGAGACGAACACCAAAAATTGATTGTTCGACACTTACAGCGTCGAAACGGATTTTCAATTCATTTCGTAGGGTTTCACCCTACGCTATTATATTGGTCTCTTTCAGAGACAAAATACCAATTTTTCAAACAACTCTAAATAGCTCAGTCCAATTTTTCGTAAAAGCTGTAATAAAATACACCGAATCCAATTAGTAAAATTATGCCGATGAGAGCGGGAATAAAAAGCACGGCTAAAGCATTTAACGCAGTCCAAAAAAGCAAAATGTAAAAACAACTGATGGTTAATTGAACCGGAGCAGGGAATTTGGGTTTGGCAAAGGTTAAAAGGATTTCGCAGATTATCGCGCCGATTGCGCCGGAAAGAACCCAACCCGCAAAATTTGAAAAAGGCACATTGTAATAAATTCCGCCTGCCGAATATTTCCAAAAATTCAGGTGAACTGCGCCCGGATCGAGCACTAAATCTATTAAAACCAACAGGATTGTCATTAACAAAACCCTTTTTAATCTTGAATTTACAGTCCGGTTGGCGACTGACAAACTTGCTAAAATCAAAGGTGTCCAGGCGAAAGCCACCGTCCAAGGTGTGACTCCAAAAAGACGCGAACCCAACAGATCATTGTAGAAAAATTCGCCGTATGGAAATCCGGTGGTTAATCCGATGGTTTCAATCGTCAGTGCGTAAATTCCTAAAGCGACAATAAAAATCAGTGTGTATTTTAATCCTATCCATCGCCATAAAGCCCAAAATGACGGAACCGCAAACAACACAACATTGATGGCAGAAATCGTCGAATATTCCGCCACCAACGGCACATTGACCATAAAAAATGCGCCGATCATCAAAAAAACTGAGATAATGATTGCTAAAAAGAGATTTTTGTTTTTTTGCAACATCTGTAATTATCTAAAAAGAGATTATCCACGAAGGGACACGAAGTAGGCACGAAGAAAAGAAAATTTTTTGAAATGATTTCAAAAAACTTCGTGTTGTCTTCGTGAAGCTTCGTGGAAGTAATTTGTATGCAACAGCTTCGATTCTGGTTACAAGTCAGCCGACCTCGTTTTTGGATTTATATTTTCGGACCTTTTTTAATTGGTTCGATTTGTGCAATTTCCGACAAAACCGAATTGCTGAATCCGAAATTCTGGCTTTTTGCGCCGTTTTTTTTAATCTTTGCCAACCTCTTAATTTACGGCATCAATGACATTTTTGATTACGAAACGGATGTTCTCAATGCTAAAAAGCAGGATTACGAAACTCTCGTCACACCTGAACGCCGTTCAAAATTATGGCTCGCAATTTTGCTCACAACTTTGCCGTTTTTGATTTTAACCGTGTTTCAAAATCTTTCTACAATCCTTGCAATGATTGGGTTTCTGTTCTTTTCAATTTTCTATTCCGCACCGCCGATTCGCGCCAAAACGATTCCTGTCCTTGATTCAATTTTTAATATTTTATACATTTTCCCCGGAATTTTTGCCTACTTTTTATTAGGCGGAACAAATTTGCCTTGGGAAATAGTTTTAGCCGGGACTTGTTGGGTAATGGCGATGCACGCTTATTCGGCAGTTCCCGACATTGACGCAGACCAAGCCGCCGGATTCAAAACCGTTGCGACCTTGCTCGGCGGAAAAGGAACGCTGATCTTTTGTGCTGTTCTTTACCTCTCAGCCGGAATTTTAACTTTCAAATATCTCGGAATTTTCAGTGCAATTGCTTCGATTTGTTATTTGGCAATGATGCTGATTTCGCTCTGGAATTACAGTCAAGCGCATGTTTTTGCCGTGTATCGTTATTTTCCGTGGTTAAATACGATTATCGGGTTTGCGCTCTTTTGGTTCATTGCAATTTCAAAGTTTTTTAAGAATTAGGACACGGATGAACACAGAAAAAAAACGGATTTAACGGATAATTTTTTTTGTAAAATCTGTGTTAATCCGTAATTTTCAGTCAAATCCGTGTCCTATTTTCTCTTCATTTATAAATTTTCTAACGGCTCAGGATCTTTAATTCCGTGAATCCGCTTATAAATCAATTCCGCACTGATCAAACAAATCTGCGTGCCGATGCCGGGATTGGTTCCCGCACCGACGTAATACAAATCTTTAACTTTTTTAGAAAAATTGTTCGGGCGGAAAATCGCGGTTTGCCAAATTGTATGCGCTAGTCCGAGAGCCGTTCCGCGATAGCTGTTGTAATCGGCGGCAAAATCGGGAACGGTGTAAATACGTTTATATTCAATCTTTTGGCGCAAATCCGGCAAATTCATTTCGCGTTCCATAATCGCTAAAACCTCATCCGCATATTTTTGTTTTTCCGCTTCGTTGATTTCCAAACCTGACGCAATCGGAACTAATACAAACAGATTTTCTTTGCCTGCGGGCGCAACGCTCGGATCAGTGACGCTCGGCGCACAGACGTAAAGCGACGGGTCAAGCGGAAGCTGAGGATTTTTATAAATCTCGGCAAAATTTTTGCGCCAATCCTGCGAAAAAAGTAAGTTGTGATGAATCAAACTTGGCAATTTTTCTTTCACGCCCAGATACAAAATAAAAGCGGACGGCGCGAGAATCCGTTTTTTCCAGTATTTATCGGGATAAGTTTGGTGCGCCGTGTCGAGCATTTTCGTTTCGGTAAATTGCATATCGGCGTTGGAAACAACCAGATCCGCTTCGATAATTTCGCCGCTTTCGAGTTTCACGCCAACTGCTTTTTTATTTTTGACAATGATTTCCGCGACAGGTGAATTTGCCCGCAGAGTTGCGCCGTTCTTTTCAGCAATCCGCACTAATGCTTTAATCAATTCGTAAAAACCGCCTTGGGGATAGAAAACGCCCTGATTAAAATCCATATGGCTCATCAGATTGTAAAGCGCGGGAGCTTCGTAAGGCGATGTGCCGAGAAAAACCATCGTGTATTCCATAATTTGGCGCAGTTCTTCGGATTTGAAAAAGCGTGAAACGAAATTGTGCATTTTGGAAAACACGGACAGTTTTTGCCCTTCGGTCATCACGCGGCGATTGAAAAAGTCAAAAATTGTATCGTAATTTTTGAACATAAAAAAGTTGGTCGCCACGTTGTATTGATACTCGGATTGTTTGAGATATTTTTTTAATTGCTCGCCCGCGCCGGGTTCGATACTGTCAAACATTGCCGCATCTTTTTCGATGTCTGATTGAATATCAACCTGCATATTGCGGTCTTTGAAAAAGATTCGATACGATGGCGAAAGTTTGACCAAATCAAGATGGTCTTCGACTTTTTCACCGACCAATTTGAAGTAATGCTCAAAAATATCCGACGCGAGATACCACGACGGTCCCATATCAAATTTGAACCCATCCGCCTCAAAAATATTCGCCCGTCCGCCGAAGTTGGCGTTTTTTTCTAAAACTGTGACGCGATAACCTTTTTTGCCAAAAAGTCCCGCCACACCAAGTCCGCCGATGCCTGAGCCTATCACAATTAAATGTTTCATAAATTTTGTTTTGCCCGCGAAAGACGCTAAAAACGCGAAAGTTAGGAAAATATTTGCTCTGCTTGTTTTCGCGTCTTTCCGCGTTTTTTCGCGGGCAAATAAATCAAATTTTTATTAGAGCCTTTGCCGAAAGTTTTAGTTTAGTTACAAACGAAGTCCGCGCTCTTTGTTTGAACACATTGTAATTCAGCTTTTCGATTTCGCTTAAAATTCCCGAATATAAAACGTATGAAATCTTAACCGCCATTCTTCCGCGAAGCTTGAGCATCGGGATTCCTTTCAGCGATTCCCGGTAGATCTCACGATTGCGTTCGATCTGGAATTTCATCAGCGCAATAAATTTTTCGTCGTAAACGTGATTGGCAATGTCTTCATTGCTCAAACCGAATTTAGCCAATTCGTCCTGCGGAATATAAATCCTTTGCCGCACATCCCAATCTTCCCGGATGTCGCGCAAAAAGTTGGTTAATTGAAAAGCATAGCCGAGCTGTAAAGCGTGTTTGAAAGCGTCTTCGGAAGAATAGCCGACGATCCGCGTCACCATCAGCCCGATCACGCCCGCCGAACCATACATATAATTTTCGAGTTCGGCATAATTGGAGTAAGTCATTTTTTCCGTGTCCTGCAACATCGAATCGAAAAAAGCTTCGCCTTCCGTCATTGGAATTTTATATTTGTTAAAAGTTTCGGCAATCGCCAGTAAAATCGAATCAGCCGAATCCTTATTTTCCATTGCATCACGCCACTTATCCCGAAAATCTTCAATTTGTTTTCGTGCTTCGGCTAGATCAACATTTTCGGGATTATCTACAAATTCATCGGGAATCCGCGCAAAAGCATAAACTGCATAAATTGCCAGACGCACTTCTCGCGGAAAAAACTGCGTCGCAAAATAATAACTCGTTCCGAAATGACGAGTAATTTCCTGACATTTCTGAAAACCTTCGGCAAGAAGTTTTTCATTTTGATTCATAAATTTAATGTTGTAAATAATAAAGACAAAATTTCTCCACAGATGAACACAGATGGACACAGATTTTTTTTGATTATTAAAGCAGGTTTAGATAATCATTTTTTAATCATTTATCTTCTTTGTATCTGTGTGAATCTGTGTCCATCTGTGGAGAATTTAAAAATAATTCTTTTCAATTACTTGATGAAAAACTCAAACCAATTGATGATTTTCGGGCATCAGCACGATTTCCGACATTACTCCTTCGCCTTCCTGCGTAGCGGCAAAGAAAATTGCTTTAGCGGCGGCTTCGACCGAAAGCATTTTGTCTCGTTGAACTTTCATCGTGATGTTGTCCCAAAAGGTCGAGTCAACCCCGCCAAAGTGCATCAGGCTGAAACGGATTCCAAAGCGTTTGTATTCATCTTTGAGGCATTTGACCATTCCGGTCAGCGCGTATTTTGCCGCACAATAGGCAGATGCCTGCATCATCGGAGCTTTGCCCAAAATGCCGGGAACAGCGACTACCCGACCAAACTTTTGTTCCGCCATTACCGGAAGAACGGCTTGGAAAACATTGAAAGCAGTGCGGACATTGGCATCGATCAAATCGTTGAAATTTTGCAGAGTTAATTCGCCGAACGGTTTTAAAATGCCTAATCCGGCAGTGTGAATCAAATAATCGATCGAGCCGAATTTTTTGCGGACGGCTTCGACCAGATTTTTAACGTCTGTTTGATTAGCTGCGTCTGCTTCGATGGCTAAAATATTTGGATTACCTTTAGAATTAAGTTTGTATTCAAGCTCTAAAAGTTCGGCAATGTTCCGCGAAGTAATAACGACATTAGCATTTGCCTGTGAAAAAAGTTCGGCAACGCAACGTCCGATTCCGCGTCCTGCTCCGACAATCAAAACGGTCTTTCCCTCTAAATTCATTTTTCCCTTCCTTGTTCGTTTAATTTTTTGATAAAAGCGCACAATTATCCGACCTTTTCGGTTTGACAGTTTGGCTGACAAAAACCGAAAACGAAAGAAACAGCATCAATGCACAATTTATCTGACCTGTTTGATATTAAATTTTCAAAAATAAATCGCTCAAAATCTCAATTCTTTAGGTTTAGTGAAAGGTGTAAGACTTAACAAAGCCTAGCAAATTTAGATACTTTTGCCAAATTTATTTCTCTCAAAACACAAAAGTCAAATTTTATTATTCGTCGGAAAGGGTAAAACGGATGCAGAAAAAGGAGTGAGGTGAGGAGATTAAACAGGATGCTATCTAGTTTTAAAAGGCAGGCTTGTTTAATCTTTAGAGGTTGCCAGAATAATCACCGGAACGGCAATAATAGCCGCTGCGCCAATGACTAAACCTAAAATATGTTTGCGGGTTGGGATTCGCTTGCCGTTCCAGGCTTTTGCGTCGCCGTAACCTTTGCGAATCTTTTTGATGCGCTCGTATTTGATTTCCATATCGGCTTTCAGATCAACTTCGTGAATCTTAACGGAATTATCGTTGATTTCCAGCACCGAACCGTAAAACTCTTTGCCGTCGTTATCAATGACCGTGATTTCGCCAAATCTGCCTATTTTGGTGATTTCGTCTTTTACCTTTTGGGCTTTGGTATCAAGTTTGGCTGCCGGATTATTTGAATTATTGTTTGGCGTTTGTGCCGAAAGGGAAATAAAACTTGACTGAATGCAAATTGCCAAAAGTAGCAGCATTTTTAATAAATCGTTCGGTAAAACTTTTCGGTTAATTATCATCGTCGTCCTTCTTTTTGGCTTTCTTTTCTTTTTTCTCTTCTTTCTTCTCTTCGCCGCGAACATTTTGAATTTTCTCAATGATCCGGTCTGCCATATGCGGTGCGCCTAAATTTCCGTCAAAAATTATGACCTCGCCCGTGGTAATGATCGAACCGAGCCGTTCGCTGTAAAGTTTGAAAGTGAATTTATAAGTAAAGAGCAAATGGTCAATTTCCAGAATCAGATCCGCTAAGTCTCTTTCCTGCACAAAAGAAAGTCCCCAGCCGTTCATTTCTTCCTTTTTATTGAGCGCGTTAACTATTTGATCGGGTTTGACAAAAACGGTGTCGCTGACAACATAGATCGTCTTTGAAACAGCTAAAATTTCCTTTGGTGTAATTGGTTTGATGATGGTCGAACCCGGTCCTTTCGGTGTCAGAGGTGTCACCCCGCGCTGCGGCATCTGCACGGAGCTTTGCGGAATAGGATACGGAGCGTTAATTGGTGAGGGAGAGGTTGTAGCGTAATTTGGAGGAGCGATCTTTTGAGAAACAGAACGGATTAACCCTAAAACACTGGAAAGCGGAACGGCAATGTCCTGACCGGAGAGAGAATCGTTAGTGTTGATGATTCCGAGCGAATGTCCTCCCTCATCTATCACTAATCCCCCGATTCTTTTGTCGCCGTCCAAGCCTTTAAACTGTAAAACCCGGTAACCATTCCCCGCACCCGGAATATTATCGGCAAGCTGAACCGAATTAAGCACGGTCGTTTTAATCGAAACACCGTTGGTTGGATTGGCAACGACAAAAATTCTTGAACCGACTGCCGCTTCTTCAACCGTTCCGTTCGGGATTACCCGTAAACCTGCCGCGTTGATTCGTAAAACTGCGAGGTTTCGTCTTTCGTCAGTTGCCACTATTTCGGCGTGATCGAAAATTTCTCCATTGCGGAGGCGGACTTGAATCTCTCTCGCATCCTTGACCAGACTATTTGCCGTCAATATCAATCCGTCTGCCCGCACGACTAACCCTGAACCGATCGCATTTGAATTTATTCCATCCGCTAACAAAATCGTCACCACCGAATCAACCGAAGCTTCAACTGCAATCGGCATTTGTGCGGTGATTACTTTGGCAGAAACAATCGCTAGAACCAAAACCGGTAGAATTTTAATAAATCTGTGCAGCATAAATCTTTTTTCCGGGTAATCTGAAAGAAATTATGCCGAAGCTAAAAGAAGTTGTGAGAGGCGACTGTGACACTTTTTATAACTGTCACAGTGATTTTTTTGAAATTAAGGAATTTTATTTTTTCAATAAAGGTTTGAGTGCATTATAAACATTGTCGGTCATGATCTTTTCGCCCTCGGCGTTGGGATGGATTCCGTCGGGTTGATTAAGTTTCGGATTGGTGGCGATGTTTTCTAAAAGAAACGGTAAGAATTCGACTTTGTGTTCGGCGGCTAGATCGGGAAAGACAGAGACAAATTCGCGTTGATATTTAGCTCCCATCGTCGGCGGGGCAAGCATTCCGCAGAACAAAACTTTGACATTTTTGGCTTTGGCTTTTTTGATCATTGTGCCGAGATTTTCTTTCATTTTCTCGACGGGTAATCCGCGCAGCAGATCGTTTGCGCCGAGTTCGAGGATTAAGATCTGCACGTTATCCTGTTCCAGCGACCAATCAATTCTTTCCAATCCGCCCGCGCTGGTATCGCCTGAAACGCCTGCATTGACTACATCATAATCGTAACCGTCAGCACGGAGCTTCTCCTGTAAAAGATAGGGATATGAATCTTTTTCGCTCAGCCCGAAACCTGCCGTTAAACTGTCTCCGAAAGCCACGATCTTTGGTTTATTGGAAACGGTTTGGGGAACCTGAGTTTTCTCGCGCGGCTGCTCAAATTCTCTTTTGGCAGACGAAGTTCCGCACGACATCAGAAAAAATATGAAACATAAGATTGTGATTGAACGAATACTATTGAACATAATTTGTCGCGTTTGCGCTTGATGCTTTTACGGAATTAGATGCAAATTGTTGCAAAATTCGTTGGTCTTTGGTTTTTGGTCTTTGGTCTTTGGAAATTTTAGTGGAAAATATTCTCTGTATAAATTCAAACAGCCAAAACCAAAAGCCAAAGACCTAAGACCAAAACAATTTATGATTGAAATTAAAAACATTACCAAAACCGTTCGTTCCGGCGCAGATGATTTGACGATTTTAGCAGATGTTTCCTTAGAAATTCCCGACGGACAGTTTGTAGCAATTACGGGTGCATCAGGCAGCGGAAAATCAACTCTTTTGGGATTGATCGCGGGACTTGATGCGCCATCGTCAGGCGAAATTTTGATTGACGGAGAAAACATTACCGTTATGAACGAAGACGGTTTAGCCCGTCTCAGAAGCGATAAACTTGGGTTTGTTTTCCAATCTTTCCATCTGATTCCAAGTCTGACCGCCTTTGAAAACATTTTGATTCCGTTAGAGATTCGCGGCGAAAAAGATGCAAAAGAACGCGCTTCAAACTTATTGCAGGAAGTTGATCTGACCAATCGCGGACATCACTATCCAAACGAGCTTTCGGGCGGAGAACAACAGCGTGTCGCCATTGCCCGTGCGTTCGCCAATAACCCTAAAATTCTGCTGGCAGATGAACCGACAGGCAATCTCGATTCGCGGAACGGGCAACATATTTTTGAATTGATGACGGCTTTGCACGATAACAAAAAAACAACTTTGATTTTGGTTACGCACGATCAGGAATTAGCCGAAAAAGCAGAAAGACAGATTCGCCTCCGGGATGGAAAAATAATTTCGGATAAAGAAAACTCACAGGGATAAAGGGGATGGAAAGGGATTTTTTAAGTTTTGTTTTAGAAATCCAATAAATTTTTTGATTTTTATCCCTATTTATCCCCTCTATCCCTGTGAAATAATTTTATGCAATTCATTTTCAATCTAACAATTCGGGAAATTCGCTCATCGTGGCGGCGTTTGCTCTTTTTCTTTCTTTGTATCGCCATTGGAGTCGGTTCTGTCGTTGCGCTCCGGTCTTTGATCCAGAATCTTTCATTAGCGGTTGGGACGGATGCGCGGGCATTGCTGACGGCAGACTTTGAAATCAGTTCGACCAACACTTTTACGCCTGACGATATTTCGCGGATCGAATCGGTTATTAACAAATCAACGCTCATCGAAGCCCGTAACGAAACGATTACTACGGCAGCAATGACGCGACCTTCAAATGCTACACAGGAAGGCTTGCAGTTTGTTGAATTAAAAGGAATTGAGCCGCCATTTCCGCTGGTCGGAACTTTCAATCTTTCAAATGGCAAACCTTTTGATTTCAAACTTTTGGAAAACAAAGGTGCGGTCGTTGCTCCGCTTTTATTGGAAAAATTAAATTTGAAAATCGGAGATAAAATCCGAATCGGTGAAGCGGATTTTGAAATCCGCGCCACCTTTGACGAAGAACCGGGCGGGCAAAGCGGTTTTCGCCTCGGTCCGCGTGTTTTTATCGAAAAGAAAGCCTTTGAGGAAACAGGCTTAACTCGTTCAGGCTCAAGGATTCGCCGCCGGATTTTGTATCGGACTTCGGATAATCCAACGCCGGTTGTCAAAGAATTGCGCGAAGCCTTAAAAGGCACGATTCTAACCGTCCAAAACTACCGCGAAACGCAGGAAAATATGGGCGAACAGTTCGTGCGGACGGAAAATTATCTATCACTGACGGGATTGTTGATTTTAGTTCTCGGCGGAATCGGAGTCTGGAATGTCGCCAGAGTCTTTGTCGAACAAAAAAGAAAAACCGTCGCGGTTTTGAAATGTTTAGGCGCGGACAGCCGCAAAGTCATTTTCGTTTATCTACTGCAAATTCTTAGTTTAGGTTTGCTGGGGAGCTTATTCGGGATTGTGCTGGCGCAGTTGACAATGTGGTTTGTCGGATGGCGTTTCGGCACAGAATTGCCGGAAAAAATGTCTTACAATTTAGCCAACTCAGCAGTTTGGCAGGGAATGATTCTCGGAATTCTAATTTCGCTTCTCTTTTCGCTTTTACCGCTACTGCAAATTCGACAAATCAAACCGAGCTTGCTTCTGAGAGATACGAATAATCAGCAAATGCGCCGTCTTGATTGGACAAAAACGTTATTTGCTATTTTTACGCTGGGCGGGATTTTGGGAATCGCGGTTTGGCAAGCCGGTTCGTGGAAAGTCGGAACGGCATTTTTGGTCGGATTAGGCGTAACTTCGGCAATTCTTTATGTAGCGGCGATAATTTTGACCAAGCTCCTGCGCCAGACAAAGAAATTCTCATCATTTTCGATTTCGCAAGCCGTCAATTCGCTCTATCGTCCGGGAAATCAAACCCGCATCGTGCTTTTGGCGGTCGGACTCGGCGCATTTGTCGTTCTCGCGGTGCAATCTCTCCAAGCCAATCTGGTGCGCGAATTCGATTTCACGCGCAACGAGAAATTACCGAATCTTTTTATGGTGGACATTCAGCGCAGTCAAATCGAAGGTGTCAAACAACTTACTGCCGAAGTCACTAAAGAGGAATTAAACCCCGTTGCAACGGTCAGAACGCGGATTGCAATGGTTGACGGCGTTCCGATTGACTATCAGCAAAAGGAAGTTCGCCAAAATCAAGGGCAAATCGGGCGGGAATTCGCCGTGACTTATCGTCCGAAGCTGGAAGAAAACGAAACCGTCATCGCCGGAAAATGGTGGGACGAGAATCCAAGCAAAGAAACCGAAGTTTCCGTCGTGGACGATATGGCGCGAACTCTGAAAGTAGGAATAGGAAGTGTGATTACGTTCGATGTTTTAGGGCGCAAAATCAATGCTACCGTGACGAGCATCAGAAAAATAGATGTGCGGAATACACGAACCGTTTTTATGTTCGTCTTTCGTCCCGGCACGCTCGAAATCGCTCCGCAAACTTTTGCTTTACCGATCATCAACAAAATTCCGGCAGTCGAACGCGCCCGCTTTCAACGCCGTGTGATTGATGCTTATCCAAACGTGCAAATCTTTGATGTGCAGGACATTTTAACCACCGTCACCAAACTTATTAACAATTTCGTGCTGGCAATTTCGTTTGTCGGCAGCTTTGTGATGTTGACAGGAATTCTGATTTTGATCGGCTCGGTCTCTTTAACCAAATCACAGCGGATTTATGAAAATGCTATCTTGAAAACTCTCGGCGCAAAACGCGGAAGTCTTTTCACCATTCTCTTTACCGAATACGCGATTTTGGGACTTTTAGCCGGATTGATCGGTGCATTTTTCGCGACGATTCTTTCTTTTGCCGTCACCAAATATATTTTGGAATTCGATTGGGAAATTGATTACGGATTGATTTTAATTGGAATTTTAGTAACTGCGATTTTGGTAACTTTGGTCGGAACTCTGGCGAGTTTTGATGTTTTGTTTAAGAAACCGCTTTCGATTCTTCGTTCACAGTAAAGTTTTGGAAGTTTTGAAAGTTGTGGAAGTTTAGGAAGAGAAAGTCACATCCTTCCTAAACTTCCCAAACTTCCTAAACTGTCAACTATTCTTTAGGGTAATCAAACGGATGATTCGCCAACAACGTCCGCATATTTACCTGTCCGAGCAAGGTTTCGAGATACGCACCGAAACGATGAAGAATCGGCACGAGGTCTTTTTTGTTGGTGGTGCGTAAAACTTCTTCGGCAAATCTTTCGACAGTTTCGCAGTCTTTGTAGAATAGATAGCGCAAATTTTCTTTGAGAAAGACACTAACCTTATCAAACACTCCATCCATCGGATAATTGTCAGGGCTTTGCTCTGCTTTCTGAACGGCTTGTTGTAAAAACCAGAGGTTTCGGCGCAATGCCAGTGATTGTTCCAATTTAGTTTTGAAATTTGGAAATATTTTGGACGGATCAACGTTTGGTTCAATCAGTTGGGCAAAATTGACCAATGTTTGTTGAAAAGAATCATTGAGCAGTGAATAAGATGTTTCAACTTTAGCGAAAATACGCGGAGTCTGACGGATTTCGGTCAATCCGGCGAGTTCATAATTAAAAACTTTCTTTGATTCAATCGAAGCTGCATAAATTGTCGAATCAAGTGCTTCAAAAACTGGATCATTCTCATTAGGAAAACGGAGCAGGCGATTGCTGATATAGCTCATCATCTCCTGCGTTTGCTCGTAAATGCGGGCAAAGAGCAGCAACGTAGTTTTCAGCGGCTCATCTTTTTGACGCATTTCGTTGATCACATCCAGCCATTTCAGAATCTTGGCAATGCGCGGCAAAATAATTCGTAAATCGGCTTCGACTGCAAAGGGAATCGGTTTACTCTCTAAAATTCTTTGCAATTCTTTGGGTAAAAACTTTTCGCCTTCTTTTTCTGCCAGAACAATTAGTTTCTGAATGACTTCGACCTGTTTCAATTTATCATTCAAAATATTTGCCCAGGCGATCCATTCACCAAATCTGAGCGGAGTTGAACGCAACAAAGCTTCGTTCAGTAAAATAGAATGCTTTAAAACCTCTGCCAACTCGGAAATTTCTTCAAAACTGAACTCCGAAACAGCCGATTGAACTATCGCTTCATTATTTTGTGAAGGACGATATTTTTGATCGCCTAAAGTTTTAAGCAGTTGCAGCGTTAGTTTTGAACAAAGCAGCAGCGAGGTATTGGTCAGATGAAATTCTTTAGTCCAATCCCGTGTCGATGCTTTGGCGCGATTGCTCTCGCCAAAGGAATAATTTCGGATTTGCAAAAAACTGTATAAACCGGAAAGCCAAACGCCAAGTCTCATTGCTACGTCAGCAGTTGAAATAACGGGCGTAGTCGGTAAACTTTGCTCACTTCGGACAGAACTTGTCGGAGTCAAACTATTTGAATTGATTGTTGTATCAGAGGATACGATTGCGTCCAAGATGGAACCCTCACATTGAAGTTAGAACAGGCGTGGCGGAAACTCCGCTATTAATTTTATACCTTGAACCGCATCGAAAATGCAAGAAAAAATAATATTTTTGCGTAAAATAAAGTTTTGTTTAAGAATAAATAAAGAACAAAAGTGAATGAAAACAGAACTACTCATTGCTACTAAGAACGCGGGAAAAGTTAAAGAATTCCGTCAACTTTTATCGGATTTTCCGGTTGTTTTGCACAGTGCGGACGAATTTGAAGAAATTCCTGAGCCGGAAGAAACAGGCGAAACCTTTGCTGACAACGCAATTTTGAAGGCGCGTTACTATGCCGAAAAGACAGGTTTAATTTCTCTGGCGGATGATTCAGGGTTAGCCGTAGATGCTCTAAATGGTGCGCCCGGAGTTTTTTCTGCCAGATATGCGGGTGCGAACGCGACAAATGCCGAAAGAATTGCTAAATTATTAAAAGAGTTAAGTGAAATGCCGATTGAAAACCGATCTGCAAGATTTATTTGCTCAATGGCAATTTCTGAAAAAGATGGTAAAATCTTACATCTTGTTGAAGGAATATGCGAAGGAAAAATTGCTTTTCAACCAACAGGAACAAATGGATTTGGTTATGATCCGATTTTTATTCCAAAGGAATTTTCACAAAGTTTCGGAGAACTTTCTGACGAAATAAAGCATAAAATCAGCCATCGTGGACAGGCAATTGCGAAAATAATTAAATTTTTACACGATTTTGCTGTTTCTTAACTTGCTTTTCGTATCTGAGACTTGTAAAATTCGCCATTTGTTAGTAGTTTCTTCAATGAAACAACTCAAAGTCGGGGCGTGGCTCAGCTTGGTAGAGCGCTCGGTTTGGGACCGAGAGGTCGCAAGTTCGAATCTTGCCGCCCCGACCAACTTAATGAAGTTGAAAACAAAAAAAGCCCCCGAATAGAAACATTTGCAATTTAGCAAAGAATGTTTTATTGATATTAAAATTTATTTTCTCGAAACTTTTGGAGGTAAAACTTAAATTATGTCGCGTATGACACAAACAGAAATCATCAACCACTTGGCAGATAAAACTGGTATCAAGAAAACCGAAGCTAAAGAATTCTTTAACGCTTTGGCAGGATTGGCAGCCGGTGAAGTTAAGAAAAACGGAGAATTCACTCTTCCGGGATTTGGAAAATTGGTTAAAGCAACCCGTAGGGAACGCGAAGGACGCAATCCTGCAACTGGTGCAGTTATCAAAATTCCTGCCAAAACAACGGTTAAGTTCAAAGTCGGCAAAGCAATGAAAGATTCTATCGGCTAGGAATTTATTCAACTAAATATTGAAAGACCGCTGTAGTTTAGCGGTTTTTTTATTTTAAAAACTTTGAGAAAAAATGCACAACCTCAAAAAAAAGTAGTGACAAACAATGTATTCTTTGTTACAATGACCTATTGATTTGTTAATGAAAAAGTTCTCCGCCGACTTTGTTAGCAACTTTGTTTTTAAATAGTTCAACTAAGGTCGTTTGGAAACGCAAATATAAAAAGTTTTTTTAAATTAACGCTGTTATTCGCGCGAATGACAGTTTTTATAAATTAAGAAGGGGGAATAACCAGTGGCAGTAGCTAAACCAATGACTTTGCAAGAGAGAATTTTGCAAATTGACCATATCCAAGCACGTCGTTTTTCAAAATTAGGCGGCGCAACTTTGGAGATTGCATCGGAAGGAATTATCCGACATCTCAAAGCCTGTGCGCGAATGGATGTAAATCCTGATGCGTCAGCTGTCAGAGAAATCATTGACGATGCTTTGAACGGAAGAAGAGTTTTTGCCGAAACATCGAATGATCTTCTTGCCGCTTAGATTTTATTTTTACGCAATTTTTATTAGTAGTATAAATTGACCGCCAAGTAAGGCGGTCTTTTTTTGTCTTATTGCGCCGGCAGAGGTTCTTTTCTTAGTTTAACCCGATAGAGCATATAGTTTCCGACATTTTCTCCGTTGTCGCGCTCATACCAACGATCAAAATTTTTCAGTTCTGGATTCCAGTCTGCCGGAAATACCAAATAAGAAATAGTTGGATGCGAAGCTTGTTTAAGACTGAAGTTTTTACGATATTCGCCATAACGTCTGGCTTCTTCTTCGACTTCACCGACAGTTAAAGGGGTTGCCGCACTGCTTAAACGGCTGCTGTGTCTGCCCCAGCCGAACAAGGCAATCATTGAGACAAAATCACCTTCTTTTAATTGTTTTTCCAACCATTCTTCATCCAGATCGTTGTAGTAGAGATATTGATAATAACGTTCTTTGTTTTCATCCCACGTTACACCCGCAAAAACGTGTTGATGACGAGACCAGAGAATGGCTTGCGGTGCAATTGTCGGTAAATCATCGGCTTGGAGCAGGCTTAAAGCCAAAGTGACGGCACGTTGGCTGTCAGGTGATGGAATGTCATTGACCGAAAGTTCGGTTAATCTTTTGGCAACCGGCATTCCTTCGTCTCTGGCAACATTGGCATCATCTAAAACCCGCACCGTGTAATGACACTCAACAATTCCCCAAACTGTGGCGATAACCGCTAAAACTGCAAAGGCAACTGTTTTAATTTTTGACTGAGCCAGCGTTTTGAACAAAATTCCAAGCATCAGAACCAAAGCTAACCCTGCCACATAATTTCCAATAAAGACCTGATAATGAATCGGCTGTAATGAACGTCCGGTGATGATTTGCTGGTTAAAAACAGCAATTACCGATAATGCCAACGATAAAATGAAAAGGGTAGCACGGTCTCTTAATCTGATTGCTTTGAGTAAAACTCCCAAAATCAGCATCACAATTACGCTATAACTAACCAAAGACGGAACGCGCCACAAATCGGGTTCACGGGTTAAAACAAGCAATTGCACATCATCCATCGTGTGCGAGCGATTGGAAAGCAAATAAGCGTAGGGAATTAAGGACAGAATACATCCAATTCCAAGTGCGGCAATTGCTTTAAAATCTTTCAGCCAATCTTCGGGACGAACGATCAGCCAAATAATTCCCACACATCCCAGCCACGCTGCCGCCGTTGTCCAGATAAAGAAATACGAAAAGACCATGTAAGCAAAACAGAGCACTGAAAGAACTATAAAAATCATTTGCTGACGGGTATTTTCAGCAGTTAAAAACTTCCAGACACATCCGCACATTACAAAAAAGCCGGCGAAAGCCATTGCGGGTAAATAACGTCTTAAACCCGGATAATACGGATATGAAAAGCCATCAAATAAGATTTCACTAATTGCACCTTCTCCGGCAAACAACGCGCCTCCGCAAATGACGATCAAAGCACCTGCCATTGCGTAAATCGAATCATCTGTCATTCTGCCAATTAGCCAAAACAAAGCTAATCCGGCAATAAAGGCGGCAATTGCCCCGGAAACCCACATTGCAGTATTGACCGAAACTCCTAAAATTCTGGCAGGAATTGCGACAGAATACGGTGCGGCAAATTGGATCGAAAAAAGAGATTCTTCCTGTTTGTGTTCGGGCGTATCGTCACGTCCGGTAAAAGGGTCATTGCGGCGCGGTCTGCCCTCCATCAATGCGCCGAGGTAGGCGGCGTAGGCTACTTCATCAATATCGTTAAATGCGTATGCTCCCTGCCAATCGTTTCCGCGCAGATACCACATTTTAAATTGCGGATAGGTCGCACAAATTGCCAATATAATTCCCGCTAAAATTCCAAATTGCCAGCGTAATTTCATAATTCTTTAAAGTCTTAAGACTGTTTGGAGTGAAAACAAAGATTAGCACAAATTTATTGGAAAAATGAAAGCCTCAGACTTGAGACTTGGGACTTGAGACATTAGACTTAACAGTTATGAGCTTAAAAGAAAAAATTGTCAGTGATTTAACGGCGGCGATGAAAGCCAAAGATGCAAACCGTTTAGGAACTTTGCGGATGGTCAAAGCCGCTTTGATGAATGAAGAAAATAAACGCGGTGTCGGAGCGGTTCTAACCGATGAAGAAATTACTAAGATTTTGAACTCATTGGTCAAACAGCGCAAAGATGCGATAGAGCAATTTACTGCTAACGGGCGCACCGAACTTGCCGAAAAGGAACAAGGCGAACTTACGGTTTTAGAAGAATATTTGCCGCAAGCCGCCAGCGCAGATGAGATTGCGAGTGCCGTAACTGAAGCAATTAGCGAAACAGGCGCAGCTTCGATGAAAGATATGGGCGCAGTGATGAAAGCCACTTTAGCCAAATTAGCCGGAAAAACCGTTGATGGAAAATTAGTGAGTGAGACGGTTAAAGCGAAGTTAAGCTAAAAAAATATCTTTGCTCTAAGTAAAGCTCACTCTAAATTTTGGTTTAATCTCACAGAGCTTTCTTTGAAAAGGTATAGCCGAAATAAAAGAGGTTGTTATCAAAGCCGGGATTTTGGATTCCGCGTCCGCCGTTTGAAATGTGGTAATACTTGTAGCCGATAGTAAAAGACGGTTTACCCTTTTGCTTGATTTCAAGCCCAAAACCCAGATCAGCAGTAAACCCGAGTTTTGCTCCGACAACGCTTGGGGTTGTTTTGTCAAAGAATAAGAATCCTCCGCTGGAACCGACAAACGGCTGATACTTTTTGTGCGGGCGAAAATTTATTTGTAAACCAAGCGGTGCCACTCCGTATGCCTTTCGGGTCGAGCGTTTGTTCAACCCAATATCAGGAAAATTCATTACCGCGAATGGGATCACGTCACTCGTATATTTCAGATTAAAAAAATTGTTGTTATCAAAACGTCGGGAATAGCGAAACCCGATGATGCCGAAATGCACATCGGGAGTTTTCCCAGTGCCTCTGATAAAGGTTGAAGAATCCGGCGAAATTCCGCCCCACAAAGTAAATTCGTTTTTGGCGACCTCAGCAGACCCTTGGGCTAGTGTCAAAACTGTTAAAGATTTGAGTAAAAGAATTAGAAGTATTGTTTTTTTCATAGCGATTCTCCTCATAAAATTATTTTTTTTGATTTTAGAATTTGGAAATTTTTATCTCTTGCTCAACATTTTCGGGAACTTGAAAAAAAAAGTAACGAAAAAGATACGAAGTTTTTCCGATTTTCCCGCGAAGCAGCAGAATCAGATTTTTTGGACTATTTCTGATAGTGTGCTGACTTTGGTTATTAGCACTAGCAACTTGGGTTAAAGTTCACGCAAAATTGCGCTATGGAGTCATCGGTAAAAGAACCCACGCTTGATTAGCACCGTCATTACATTCAAAAGTGTTTAAGTTGGTCGGATTAAGATTTCCGCTCGGCACATCGGCACATTGGTTATTTTGTTTGTTTATCAGTCTTATTGAACGAGAGTTGTTATTTGACAGAATCACCTCTCGCATTGACCATACTTTAGATAATTCGCGGGTAACGGTGCTAGAAGGCGGGCATTGCTGTAATTCTAGGTTGTTTGTATTGTTCTTAGTCACACAGAGACTAGCGTTGCCGCCGACAGTGCGTATTATCAAGCCGTCTATGTTTCCATTGGCTTGTGTTTGAATGCCTTCTATTCGCCATTGCTGGTTTTCATTTACATGACAGGGAAACTGTTGTAACCGTGTGCCCGCTACGAAACGTGAACTCGGCACGTCCCAACACAAACCGCTGACCAAGCTGGCGATGCGAAACGCTTTGTTAGGATCAATTCGAGCTTGAGCCATAGCTTTGGGGCTAAAAGCACTAATAATCCCTAAACACAGCAGCAAAAACATTATCTGAAAAAATTTAATAGAAACTCTCATAGAATTCTTCCTCCTTCTAAATTGGTTAATTTTATTTTTATGAACAAGATAGTAATGCTCAGTAATTGAAATTGTTACTAAGCACAAGGTTAATTAGGCGTTGAGAATCCACTTGTAGTGGATGCGGTATCTTCCGTCGTGTCCGTCCATAAATCCGGACATTTGCTCGGGGCTGACCGCACTGCCAAATGGATTTTCGTTGTTCATTGTCAGGCGGATACCATAAGGCGGAAAATAATCATCGTCTATCAAAAAATCAATTAGCACATTGATTGCCGAAAAGATTGCTCCGACAACAGCACCGACTCCCGGGATAAATAAAGAGGCGACATAGTTAATGATGGTCGAAAGTGCGCTGTTCAATTCCTTCGCCGCGTCGGCATCGTTCTGGTCAGATTCCGTCAGTTGGAAAACTGCGTAAACAGTTTTGGGATAGCCGGCGGTGTTAGTTAAGTCATATTGCGCGATTGGAAGTTCCCCGAAATCATGCACATCCCCGTTGTCAAAATCACCACAGATAAACGCGTTGATAGTTCCCACACCGCCGTTTGCCTCAACTTTTACACCGCCGAGAATCATACTGTCCGTGCCGCCCGAATCAGTCACGTCAAGACATTCCAACCGCCTCATAACCAAATCCAGACGATTGTAGCGAGGTGTGGACGGAATTGGAGTAACCTTCGGCAGTGGTGGCACAATAACGAGCGGCGGAGTTGAGGTGAACTTCGGTTGTATTGATGGCAGAGTGAGCGAGGGTAGAACCCGTGACGGCGTTCTGGTGCTTGGTTTGACCGACATTCGATCAAAATATGGCATCAAACTGGGGCGGCGAAAATCAATCTGCTGCGTCTGCAGCGAGCCGAGAGCGAGTTTGAGTTTTGTCGGTTCTTGCAAAACCGTTTTGAGTTTTGGTGTAATCCGCTCAAAAACTTTCGAGCTGATGTTTGCAGCAATTTTGGCGGCGGTCGCTTCGGGCGACGAAGAATCAGTGGGTAGTGGATAATCTTTTGGGTTTGAACGATTCAGTAAGCCTTTGAAAAACAGGGCGGCAGTCATTTCGCCGATTTGTTGTGCGATGAGCCGGTCTTGTGAACTGAGCATATCAAGTGTAAATTGTTCGCTTTTTGCAGTGCCGGACAGAATCTGCGAAACAACTGGTTGTCTGAGTGACAATGCGAGCGGAGCGGCAAGTGCGGACATTTTAATGAATTTTCTTCTGTTCATAAATTTTCTCCTCAAGAAATTAAAATTTAGTGCTGCAAAAATAACTTGACGAAATCTCAAAAATCCTCAAAACTGGTATCAAAATTTCTCAAAACTTTTCAAAATCGGATGATTGAACTTTCGGAATCAAGAATTTACGAGTTTGAAGAATTCAGGCTTGATGCAAAAAGCCATCGCCTTTTTCGCCGCGCTGAGGATGAACTTGTGCCTCTCACGCCAAAAGCAGTCGAACTTTTAATTTATTTGGTTGAAAATGCGGGACGGGTTTTATCCAAAAGTGAATTGATTGACAAGGTTTGGGATAATTCTTTTGTCGAGGAAGCTAATCTTTCCCAGACGATTTTTGTCTTGCGAAAAACGCTTGGCGAAGATAATAAAAAACCGCGCTTTATCCTGACAGTGCCGAATCGTGGTTATCAATTCATTGCTACGGTAAAAAAGATAATTCCCGAAGATAAGATACTGGAAGAAAGTTTATTACTTGATAATTCCGAACAAACGCCGCCAGATCCAAAATCCAAAATCCAAAATCTAAAATCGTTATGGTTGGCAATTCCGATTATTTTTCTGATTGCCTTTGGAATTTATTGGTTTTATCCAAAGTCAAGTCCGTCAACTATCAGTGAAATTAAAACGATTGCTGTTTTGCCGTTTGAAGATTTGAGCGAAGGACAAACAGAAAAATATTTAGGAATCAGTTTGGCGGATGCTTTGGCAAACAAATTTGGGGACTTAAAAAAAATAATCGTGCGTCCGACTCGTTCCGTTTTGAAATATGCCGACAGCCGCGAAGATTTGAGCAAAATCGGGCGCGAATTACAGGTTGATGCGGTGCTTGACGGACACATTCAACACATTGGCGAGCGCGTGCGGGTGAGCGTTCAACTTGTCCGAACCTCCGACAATGCTACAATTTGGACGGGGAATTTCGATGACCAATTTACGAATTTTTTTGCGGTGCAGGATTCAATCAGCCAAAAAGTTGTGCAAGCGTTAGTCGTCCGAATGAATGAAAAAGAGCTTGAGAAATTTAATCGTCACGGAACTGAAAATGCTGCAGCTTATCAGGATTATTTGCGCGGAAGATTTTATTGGAACAAACGGACGGGCGAAAATCTTTTGAAAGCCATCACGCATTTTGAAAAAGCGATTGAAAAAGATCCGAATTTTGCGCTTGCCTACGCCGGACTCGCCGATTCTTACACGATTTTGGCAATTTACGGTGCGGCATCGCCTTCCGAATCCCATCCGAAAGCTCGTGTCGCCGCCGAAAAGGCTCTGGCGATTGACGGAAATTTGGCGGAAGCCTACGCTTCACTAGCTTTTACACAGGCTTTTTACGATTGGAATTGGAAGGTGGCGGAAGAATCTTTCAAACGGGCGATTGAGTTAAATCCGAATTATGCGACGGCGCATCAATGGTATGGCGAATATCTGGAAGTTTTTAAACGCTTTGACGAGGCGCATCGGGAATATGAACGTGCGCTCGAAATTGATCCGGTTTCACCAATGATTTTGTCCATTATTGCCGGACTTTACAGTGTTCAGGGCGATTATGACAAATCAATCGAGAAAGCCAAAAAGATTCTCGAAGTCGAACCGAATTTCGCGTGGGCATATTTTTGGATGGGAATGGCTTACGAAGCCAAAGGACAGGACGCGGAAGCCTCCGAAATGCTTGCCAAAACGATGGAACTTTTCGGAGAGCCGAAAGAATGCGCCAACGAAGTGAGAGAAGCCTTTAAGAAAAATGGTTTGAAAGGCTGGTGGACGAAACGCCTCGAACAAATCGAAACGCGCCCGCATCTGAAAAATTTCGGCGGATACTTTAAAGCCTTAGTGCAAATTCGTCTCGGCGACAAAGAAGGAACTTTGAAGTCGCTCGAAGAAGCCTACACCCAACGCGATTATAATTTAGCATTTATTCAATCCCAACAACTGCTCGAACCGATTCGCCAAGATCCGAGTTATAAGGATTTATTGCATCGGATGGGATTCTAGGTCTTTTCTGCAAAGATAAAAGTTCAAAAAGTTAAAATGTAAAAATTAAAACTAAACTTTTTCTCCCAACAATGCTTTAACCCGACTTTCAACAGTGCCGTCAACATCTTTGGTAAAGGTCGTAAAATACAAAACAGGCGTTGGAACTCTGCCGATCAAAAAACAATCGCAACCTGTTTCGTTCAAAGATCTGGTTAAAATTTTACAAAATTCGGGCGAACTTTCCCGCGCATCATAACCGATCGCAATTTTGGCTGCGCCGTTTTGTCTGAAATTAAGTTCCGATGGCTAGTCCGATTTGTTCGACTGTTTTCGCATTTAAATCATTGCCAACAATGCCGCGAATATCATATTCACGAAAAATATTTGGATTCATATTTGTTAAATTACTGCATTATCATTTGTCATTTGCGATTTACCAATTGCAATTAAGGATTTATACTGAAAAATTGATTTAGGCAACAAACGATTATTATCTCGCATCGAAAACACGTTGAGCCTAATAATTTATCGAAAATTATTTATGAAAAATTCAGTTCGCATTTTTACCTTTTTTAGCTTGATCTTTGCTTTGGGTCTTACCATTTCGGCGCAAACGCCTACACCCACGCCTAAAGTCAGTGATGATGACACCACTAAAACGGTAGAAGTTCATCTGCCGGTGACGGTTTTTGAAAAGAAAGAAGTAAAGGGTAAAACTCAGTTTGTAAAAGGTTTAACGCGTGGAGATTTTGTTGTTTTAGAGGACGGTGTTCCACAGGAAGTTACTTTTTTCAGTGACGAAAAAAATAATCCTTCGATCTATGTCGGACTTTTAATGGATACTTCGCCGTCAACCGCAGGAAAAATTACCTTTTCCAAAGATACTGCAAAGAACTTTCTTTACACAGCATTGCGGCTTCGCAAAGATAAAGCCGCTTTTATGACCTTTGACAACGAAGTTAATCTGATTCAGGACTTTACCGATAAGCAGGATTTATTGTCCAAAGCAATTGATTCCATTAAGAAAACAGGTTCCCAAACCGCACTCTATGATGCGATTTGGCAGTTTACCGATGAAAAGTTACGGAATGCGCCGGGCAGACGGGTGATTGTGGTAATTACCGATGGTGATGATACTTTCAGCCGAGCCGAGCTGAATGATGCGATTGACATTGCTCAGCGAACCGAGACAACCATTTTTGCTATTTCAACCAAAGCCGGATTTGCCGGAAGCGTGCCGGGCGTAGATGCGGGAACGGTTAATGATAAAGGCGATAAAGATTTGGTCAGATTATGCGAGGAAACCGGCGGACGCGCTTATTTTACCGGAGATCAGCTTGCATTGGAACGTTCATTTAGTATGATTCGGGAAGAACTGACCACTCAATATGTTGTTACTTATAAACCGGCTAACCAAAATTACGACGGCAAAGAACGTAAAATCGAAGTTCGTTTGACCGATGCTCAAAAAGCCAAAGATTACAAAATGAGGTTTAAGAACAAATATATAGCCCGCAAAGACAGTATTAAGCAGTAAGGAAGTAAAATAATGAGAAGTAACGGAAAATTTGCAGCCAGTTTGGTTTTTATCGGAATTCTTTTTTTCGGAGTTGTTTCAATCCAAGCTCAAACCGTTCCTTCTCCAACTCCGACACCTACTCCCGGAGTTGTTGAAGATGACGAAGTTTTGAACATTGATACAGAACTTGTCAGTTTTCTTTTCACCGCTCAGGATAAAGACCGCCGACTCTTAACCAGTTTGAAAAAAGAGGATATTCGGGTTTTGGAAGATGGTCAGCAGCAAACGGTTTTTTCTTTTCAACGTCAGATTGATTTGCCGCTTAGTTTAGCGATTTTAATAGATGTCAGTGCTTCGCAGGAGCGCACCTTACCCGAAGAAAAACGAGCCGCCAAATCATTCATTCAGGATGTTGTTCGACCGGATAAAGATGAAGTTGCTGTTATCTCTTTTACCGGCGAATCAACGCTCGAACAAGGGTTGACCAGCAATCTAAGTCGTTTAGGTCGGTCAATTGATCGGGTTCAATTTGTTCCGCCGACAGGTTATCTTGGCGGCGGAGTGGTGGTTCCCGGAACTCCTCCTGTTTCCGGCGGAAATCAAACTGTCGCCGGTTCAACCGCTATTTGGGATGCGATTTATGTGACTTCCGATGAAGTTTTGGGTGATTCTCCCGAAAGAACCCGCCGCGCCATTATTTTATTAACTGATGGAAAAAATACTTATGGCAGTAAGCATTTGGAAGATGCGGTTCAGGCTGCTTTAAAAGCTGAAACCGTTGTTTACGCCATCGGAATCGGTGACAATTATTTTGGCGGTGTAGATGAAAGTTCACTTAAAAGAGTAAGCGAGCAAACCGGCGGACGCGCTTTTTTTCCGAGAGATGAAGTTGAATTACAACGCGCCTTTGACCAAATCCAAATCGAAATGCGTTCGCAATATATGGTTGCCTACGAACCGAGCAATCCTAAAAAAGACGGAACCTACCGCAAAGTTGAAGTTCAATTGGTCAATCCCGAATTAAATAAACAAAAAGTTAAAGTTACTCATAAACAAGGTTATTTTGCCAAACCTGCATCCGTTCCGCCGCCCAAGTCGAACAATTGATAAAAGTTGGCAGTTGCCCCCAGCACTTGGCAGTTAGTGAAAGAAGTTTGACTGCTGCTGCCACTGCCAACTGCAACTGATATATGCCTGAATATTACGAATTTGTGACGATTTGGCGATTTGATGCGCCTTTGGAAAAAGTTTGGGAAACGATTAAACATTCGGAACATTGGCACGAATGGTGGCAAGGTGTAATTCGTGTAGTTGAACTGAAAGAAGGTGATAAAAACGGTTTGGGCAGTATTCGACGCTCAACCTGGAAAAGCAAACTGCCTTATAAACTCGAATTTGATTCGGAAATAGTTCGTCTTGAGCCGATGAATATTATTGAAGCCCGTGCTTTTGGTGAGCTTGACGGAATTGGCTTATGGACTTTGACTGCTGAAAACGAAAATATTACGCACGTTCGCTATGATTGGAAAGTCAAAACGACAAAAGCCTGGATGAATTTGCTGGCTCCGGTTGCTAAACCGTTTTTTCGTTGGAATCACAATGTCATTATGAACTGGGGCGGAGAAGGTTTGGCAAGCAAATTAGGATGTCAGTTGCTGGAGTCAAAAGAAGGCTAATCTTTTCTTTTATTTTGCGAAGTGTTACGATTTGAACTTACGCGCATGAAAGAAAATATCGAAGTCACACGCTTCTCAAACGGTTTAACAATTTTAACTGAAAAAATGCCTGATGTTCGTTCTGCTACATTGGGCTTTTTCTATTCGATAGGCTCACGTCACGAACCTATACACCTCAGCGGAATTTCGCATTTCATCGAACATACCGTTTTTAAAGGAACTGACAAACGCACGGCACTCGAAATTGCAATTGAAACTGACCGATTAGGCGGACATTTTGACGCTTTTACAATGCACGAACAGACGGGATTTACGATGAAAACCGTTGATTCTGCTCTACCAAATGCCTTTGATCTAATGGCGGATATGCTTACTAATCCAAAGTTTGATGAGGTCGAATTAAAGCGGGAGCAAAAAGTAATCATCGAAGAAATCAAAATGGTTGAAGATTCGCCGGAAGAACTTTTAGGCGAACTTTTCCAAGCTGAGTTTTACCCAAATCATCCGCTCGGACTTTCGATCGCCGGAACGCCGAAAACGGTTCGGACATTTAATCACGAAGTTACTAAAACCTATCACGCAGAAAATTTTACACCACAAAATCTAATTATTGCAGTTGCCGGAAATATTGATCATACACAAGTTGTCGAATTAGCAGAGCAATTCTTTAACATAAAGACCAAAGACCAAAGACCAAAGACCAAAGACCAAAGACCAACTGCAAACCCAATTATTTTACTCAAAAAAAAACGTGAATTAGAGCAGACACATTTGCTCTTGGCAACCGATTGGGTTGATGCCAAATCTCCAAAACGCTACGCCGCACACTTGCTCGAAAATATTTTAGGAACAGGAACTTCATCGCGTTTATGGCAAAAGATCCGCGAAGAAAACGGCTTGGCTTACAGCGTCGGCACGAGCGGAATGTCTTTTGAAGATTGCGGGATTTTTACCATTTATGCTGGAACTTCTCCGAAACAATTAAGTAAAACGATTGATTTGACCATCAAAGAATTGCGAAAAATCAAGCGGCAGGGCGTGACCGAAAACGAACTTGAATTAGCTAAACAACAAACCATTGCCGGAGTTTTGTTAGGTTTGGAAGATTCGGGCGTCCGGGCAAGCAATCTTGCCCAGAGCGAAATGACGCACGGCAGACAAATTTCGCTCGAAGAAACTCTGCAAAATGTTGAAAACGTAACAGTTGAGGATTTACAAGTAATTGCAGACGAATTTTTTCAGACCGAAAAACTAGCATTGGCGGCGATTGGAAATTTGAACGGGTTAAAAATCGGACGCGAAAGGTTGGAAATTTAAAGTCAAAAGTTAAAGGTCTGACATTAGACCTTCAACTTTCGACTTTTAATCACATCACTACTTCAACTTCATCAAACCCCGGACGAATAAAATCTTTTGCTTTCGGAAACTTCGTTTCGGCGGTTTTTTTGATATTTTCAAGCAAATTGAGAATCGGATTAATTTGTGCCTCATTTTCTTTGGCTAAAAGATTTTTCCAGGCATTGATTGAACGTTCAATTGCGATCAGACCAACTTTGACCGAGCCGTTTGCGTCAGATTGCGTGTCGTTCAATTCCTCTAAATCTACTTTACCGTTAAGATCTAAAATCCCGACCAACCCGCGCTGCATCTTGATAAAAATAAAATTTTGATACCAGTAAATGATGCTTAACATTTCAAGATTTTCCGGTTCATCAAGCGGCGAGAAAATCAGCCAATCATCTTTGGCACCCAAAATTACTCTTGTGTCCTGACCGTATTTTTCGGAAAGTTTGGTCAGATTTTCATTAGAGATTACTTCATCAACTTGTTTTTGTCTTTCAAAAAAATCCGCGTCATTAATGGCATTTAGATCAATTCCTAATTCATCGGCTTTTTCGGTCAACAATTCTTTGGCTTCGGAAAACATTCCCATCAAATTCTGCCAAAATGCTTCTTCGTCAACTTCCAATTCGGTATTCGTTCGCTGCTGTTCCAATTCAAAAGCGTGACAGCGGGAAGTAAAATCGCAACGCTCACACCAACGGTCGCAATAGTTGTGAATAAAGGGAATTATTTCGGTCTTTTCTATCATAGGTTATTGGAAAATATCTAAAACAGATATGCAATTACTCAGATTTGAGAAAAATAATAACTCACGGAAAGACAAACAGCACACAGAGTTTTCTTTCTACACTTGATTCATTTACTTTACCACTATCCGAAATTTATCCGAAAAATATCCGAGTTTTTTCAGGACTTTTGCTGCTGAATTAGTTTAATGTCACTCCAATTTCTAAAGAATTCGCAATTCCAAAAAGACTAATTTATGCATAGAAACATTAATCCAATTGCCCGAAAATCAAATTTAGTGGTTCAAGAGATGGAAGCCGAAACTTTGGTTTATGATCTCGTTATTAATAAAGCCTTTTGTCTGAATGAAACTTCCGCGTTGGTCTGGCAATATTCCGACGGACAGAATTCAATATTAGAGATTGCCGATTTGATGAGCAAACGGCTCAAAACTTTGGTAAATGAAGAACTCGTCCGGCTTACGCTCGACCAATTGAAGAAGAATAACCTGCTTGAAAACAGTTCAGAGTTTGAGATCGATTTTAACGGACTAAAACGTCGTGAAGTCATCAGAAAGATCGGAATTACTTCGATGATTGCTTTGCCAATCATTTCTGCGGTGATTGCGCCGCAATCGTTTTATGCTTTAAGCACAAATAATTGCCCGCCTTTGGGAACCTGTATCCCCGCTGGATCAGCTATTTGTCCGGCAGGTTGTAATTTGCATGTAAATTGCGAACTCCATCAAGCTGCCACAACCTGCACGGGTCCGATTTATGCTCCCCAACCTATTGCAAATGTTAATTGCAGCACGTTTCCGGGGTTTACCTTCTCTCCTGCCGATTGCAAAGTAAACCTTAATCCAGCTTAATGCTCAAACAAATTTTTTATCAGGCAGAAATGTGTCCATCGGGAATCGTGTCGAAGGTTCAAACCAAAACACGCTCCTTTAGGATTAAGTTTCTGTCTCTTACGATTCGACTCAATCCTCAAATTTTGCCAGCATAATGCTTGACTGATTAATATCCTGTTGAGCAAAGATGAGCTTTTTGTCTTTAGGCGAAACGGCAAAGCCCGAAAACAGGCGGATAGGTAATTTTTCGGTGCTGAAAATATCTTTTATTTGGGCGGTCTTAAAATCATAAAGTTTTATTTGATAGGGCGGATTTTGGGCGTAGGCGAGATAATAAATGCCTTCGTTCGTCACTGTCCAGTAACGCCAATAGCCTGCGTCTTCTAGTCCGCTGACAACCGATTCATCATTGCCATCCGTTGTTATTCGTCTGATTCCCATTTCATTCCGCGCTCTGGTGAAATAGATGTATTTACCGTCCGGCGCGGCAAACGATTCCAATGCTCCCTGTTTGGTCAACTGAACGGGTTCACCGCCCATCGTAGGGATTTTCCAAAGTTGGTAACTGCCGCTTTTATTCGAGGTAAAATATATAAATTGACCATCTGCACTCCACGAAGGCAGAATCGCCCGTGCTTCCAGCGAAACAGTTTTATTTGCCTGTCCGCCGTCTGTCGAAATGGTAAAAATATCGCTCCGTTCGCCGTCCTGAACATCAAAAACGATCTTGGTTCCATCAGGTGAAAAACGCGGAGAACCGGCAGATTTTCCGATAAAAGTTAGTTGCCGCTGATTTTTTCCGTCTTTGTCCGCCAGCCAAATTTCATAATTGCCCGTGCGGTCACTGGCAAAAACGATTTTTGTGCCGTCCGCCGAGTAAGACGGACTGTGTTCTGCGCGGGAAGAAACGATGAATTTAGAATCTTTGGGTGTGGTTTGAGAATAATCAATCTGCCAGAGATTTGTATCTCGTAACTCTTCGACAAAAGCGATGGTTTTTCCATCAGGCGACACCGCCGGATTGCCTACATTTTTTTCGCCCGAAACTATTCTGACAGGAGTTCCGCCGCCAGCCGGAATTTGCCAGAGATTTGATTGATTCCCCTCCCGGTGCGAGGCGATAATGATATTTTTACCATCTTTTCCCCAGGCTACTCCGGTAATAACCGACTTATCTTGTGTTAGTTGGCGCGGTTCACCTCCGCTGACCGGAATTACGAACAGTTCCATGACTTGCCGATTAAAAACCCGCAGAAACGCCAGTTGTTTTCCGTCCGGCGAAAAACTTATTTCATAATCCGAAGCCGATTCGGGCGGTGTGGTCAGTCTTTTCTTTTCGCCCGTTTCAATATCAACCAAAAAAATCCCGAAATTGGTTTTATTTGGATCAGAATCAATTACGGCGAGAGTTTTTCCGTCGGGTGAAATTGCGAGACCGGAAGAAAGCGCATTAAGTCCGCAAATTTTGCGTTCTGCTCCGCCAAGTGCAGGAATTAAAAAAACTTCACTGTTATTCAAATGAGAGCGGATAAAAGCCACGGATCTGCCATCAGGTGAAAATACCGGAAATAGATCATTATCGGGATTTTGCGTTAGCCGCAGCGGCTCACCTGTTCCGATAAATTTGACGTAAATATCAAAATTCCCCTGCTCCTCTTTCCAAACAAAAGCAAGCTGCTTGCCATCTGGCGAAAAAGAAGGCATATTTTCCACTCCGGGTAGTCCCGAGAATGGGATCGGTTTGGATAAAATAATCGTTTTTGACGAAAAAGTTCCGGTCAGATATAAAAATATTAATCCCGAAATTAAAGCAATCAGCACCAATCCCAAAGCAAATGTCCACCAAAAATATGTGTTTTTGGCAGCTGCAGAAAGTTGAAGCCGTTCCGGTGTGACAAGTTGATCTTCGATGTAATAGGTTTCTTCAATGGTGATTTTTTGGTTGATCTGTTCTTCAACGAGAAGAACGGGAGCTTCACCTTTTTGGCGAATTTCGGGCACGAACCGATAACCCAAACGCGGCACAGTCTGAATAATATTTTCACCATTCGGACCGAGTTTTTTTCTCAGCCAGGAGATATTGCGGGTTAAAGTAGCTTCTTCGACAAAAGTTTCAGCCCAGACATTTTCCAGAATCTCATTCTTTTCGACCAGTTCTCCGGCGCGGGAAATCAGCATCAAAAGAACCTCGAATTCCTTTGGAGTGAGCGAAATTACTTCACCATTTTTGATCAAACGGCGGTTTTTGACATCCAGCCGAAAGTCTCCGAATTCGTAAAACTCTTTTGTTTCAGTATTTTCCACTCTATCCGAAATTTATCCGAAATTTATCCGACTTTTTTCAGGACTTATTATTTGATTTCGATTAACTTGGGTTTGATAAAAGCGACCTTGTTTATTTAAGTCAATTGATTCTAAACAAGTCGAGGTTAACAAACAAGGCTTTAACCAAAAACAATGAAAATACGCCGTAAAACCGAAATCTCAATTCAGCAAACCAAACGGCGCATTGTGACTTTACCGGAAACGGAAGAAATCATCGCTTGCCCCGAATGTGAGGGAGATGAAGTGATGATCGCTGCCGAGTCAGCCGCCTCCGTTTTCGGCTTTTCCCGCCGCGAAGTTTATCGAATGGTTGAGTCAGGCAGAATTCATTTCCTTGAAACCGAGGCAGGAATTTTATTTATCTGCCAAAAATCTTTGGAAAACAATTCACCTGAAAATGAGCCGAAAAAAAACTAAAAAACCTGCTGCTGTATTTTTATCAAAGTTAAACTTTAACTCTTTACAATGGTTAAAACTCAATTTAACCTTGTGCTGTGGAAAATCTAAAAATAAAAAAACTGTTTCTTTACACCTTGATCGGTTCAATCGCAGTTAGTGCCGTGTTAGGGATTTGGGCAATTATTTCCGGCGAATTTGGCGATTTTCAGGCAAGAATTCTAATGACAACTATGACGGTGGTCGGGACGAGTATTTTGGGATTAGCTTGCGGTGCATTTTTGGAAAGTGAAAAATCAGCCAAATTAAGACTTAAAATTGTGCCTGTTGCGGGAATATTTTTTGCAATAATCGCCGCATTTTTGGCACTTTTATTGATTTGGCAAATCGTCAGTTCGACCAATGAAACAGTGGAAAAAACTATTGCAGTAAGCGGGATTTTTGCGTTTTCATTGGCGCAATTATCGCTTTTGTCTCTGGCAAATCTTTCGGCAAAATTTCAAGGAGCATTAATCTGTGTCTATCTGGCGACGTTGAGTTTAGCTTCGATTATTTCAATTCTGATAATTATTGAGCCGAGTAGGGAAAACGATTTTGTCTTTCGTTTACTTGGTGTTTTGGGAATAGTTGATGCGGCTTTAACCGTGCTGATTCCGATCTTTCATCGTTTAAGTCGCGGAGATTTTTCTGCTAATCAGCCGGAAATTGAAAAGATTGATGCCGAGATTGCCAAATTAAAGGAAGAGTTAGAACGTCTCGAACAACAGCGCGAAGAAATTCTAAATAAAAAGTAAAAGAGCAAAACTTATTTCTGCTCTTCTTCCTTTTCGTTCAAATCGTGCGAAATTTTTTCCCGAAGAATTCCTTCATCAGCAATTAGATCGCCTTCTGCTCTGGCGGTTTGATTTGCAGTCAATGCACCGCCGATGCTTTCAAGCTCACCGACAATGATCTTACCGATGTTGGAAATTTCTTCTTTCAGGTTACTTTTGTCTTTTTCATTTTCCATAACTTCATTTTAGCATATTTGAAGTCAGAAAATCATTTACCCAAAAAAGCATTATCGGCTAATTTCCTGGCTTCGGCATTGGCATTTGGTGTTTTTCCGTCAACCGTGAAATCAATTTTTTCAAAGCCTTTTAAGCCTTTGATAATCAATTCTTCGCCGTTCTTTTTACCAAAATAAGCAAATTCATCTTTGGTATCAGAATATTTATCGAACCGCATAATAACGGCAAAAGGTTTTCCGTTTGCCAATCGCCATTCGATCTTAACTTTATTCATATTGTAATTAAAATCCTGAGTGGCAAGCTGGATCATATCTTCATCTTTTTTAGACGTTTTGACGGCAAAAAATTGAGCCGCTGCCGCTGACCAATTATAAATTCTGTAACCACCTATTCCACGGCAATCAAAAGCATCATCCTGACCGTCGCCACCGCGAATCGTTTTACAACTCTTATTCAAATCAGTGTAAACAGAAGAAAATTTCGGCTCAGCTTTTTGAGCAAAAATATTTCCGATCAACAGAAAGCAAAAAATTATCGAAGTAATTAAGTTTTTCATAAATAACTTTCTCCCAATTCTAGTGTAAAGCCGATTATTCAGGATTGAAATTAAAAACGACAACCCCAGATACTTTAACGGCTTTTCCATTCAGCATTGTCGGTGTGAATTTAGAAGCCTTTGCCGCAGCTTCAGCCGCCGCTTTGAGTAAAGGATGTCCGCTGACTGCGCTGGCGGAAATCACATTCCCGTTTTCATCAATTGTAACCTGAACATTGACTGCTCCGGAAGCTCTGACGGCTTTGGCGGCAGGTGGATACGGAGGTTTTACTAAATTTACGGCTTTAGAATTAACGACTCCGCCCGAGATGGTTTTACCCGAATCGGAATTATTTGAAGTGCTGACCGAATTGTTTCCTTCTGCCTTTTGCTCGTCGGCTGCGGCTAGCTCAATTTTGCCCATTTGACGGTAAACTCTGGCGCGGTCGGAGTAATGATATTTATAATCCGGCTTGAGACGAATCGCTTCAGTATAATCTTCTACGGAAGCCTGATAATCGTCTTTTTTGTAATAAAATTCGCCGCGTCTGGCAAAATAGTAATGAAGCTCAGGGCTATCTTTAGGAGTCAATTCAATGGCTTTGGTCTGGTCGGCAATAGCTTTATCAATTTGACCTCTCATTTCAAAAATCCCGCCCCTCACTGCATACGAGCTGGAATGATTCGGCTCAATTTGAATGGCTTTTTCTATATCGGCTAAAGCTAAATCGTATTTTTTCTTTTGACGATAGCCGTAACCTCGCATTCTTAGAGATTTGACGTGATTAGGGTCAATTCTTAGGGCATCATTCAAAGCCGCCATCGCGCATTCATCAAAATCTCCGCTGACATTAGTTCCGCTAAGTTCGGCATGGTTGATTGCCCTCAAATAATAATCTTCGGCAGTTACCGGATCAGGTTCGCCCGAAATTGTGCAGCGATATTCTTTTGGCTTTAAGGAAGCTATAACCGTGCATCCTGATGCCATAGATAAAATAAATAAAATTGTAATCAAGATAAAAAAAGTTAATAATTTACGCATAATTTCTCCTGGACTGAAAAAAATCTTAATCAGTGGTTAGATAATAAGGAATAAAAAATATTGAGTCATTACCTATTCAGGTAGAAACTTAGGCGTTTTACAGGAGTATATCGGAACTTCCGATATAAACACTGCCTAAATGGGTAGGAGCAATTTATAGTTGGTGACATAACAAATTAGAAAAAATGATTGTAGTTGAGGAGGTTTAGGAAGTTTAGGAAGGGAGACCAGGTTTTTCCTTCCTAAACTTCCTAAACTTTCCGAACTTCCGAAACTAAAACCTATTTTCCAAGAGGTTTTGTCACATACTATAATTATTTTGAGGAATAAGAGATTGGATCTGTGACACCTGCCTGTGCAAATCCGCGCAGACGCAGCGCGCACGAATCACAAGTTCCGCAAGCCAGATCTTCACTCCGATAACACGACCACGAAAGATGTAACGGCGCATTTAATTTCAAACCTTTTTTAACGATTTCGGCTTTGGACAGATGAATTATCGGAGTTTTGATTTTGATGTTTGTATCGGGTTTGGTGCCTGCTTCGATAGCTTTTTCAAAGGCTTCGTAAAATTCAGGACGGCAATCGGGATAGCCGCTGGAATCTTCGGCAACTGCACCGATGTAAATCGAATTTGCACCTAAAACTTCTGCCCAGCTGGTGGCAATCGAAAGCATATTGGCATTCCGAAAAGGAACGTAACTCGTTGGAATATCTTTACTTTCGAGGTTGGCTTCAGTCACTTCCATGCGTTTATCAGTCAAACTTGAGCCGCCGATTTTGGTTAGATGCTCAATCGAAATATCAAGCCGATTTTTAATGCCGTAAAAATCGCCAATCTCATTAAAAGCCTTTCTTTCTCTCCTTTCGGTGCGCTGACCGTAGGAAATGTGCAGAAATGCTACTTCATCATTTTCACTTTTGGCAATTGCTGCCGTGACGCACGAATCCATTCCGCCGCTGACGAGGACGATTGCGGATTTGAGATTTGGGATTTGGGATTTTTCGTTAAAGTTCATCAATTATAATTTGGCTACAACTGTTACTGGCTTCTTGGATTAATCGATAGAAAATATTAGCAGCAATTGTTCTATCACCTAAATTATCGCAGAAATAAAACCCGTCGTTTTCTAAAGCGACTACAACCTCTTCCTTGTATAGCTTTGAAAGCCTTGTTAAAAAAAATTCTAAGTTCTTCCTATCTTTAACTGGAAATCTTATTTTGTATTCTACTCCCATTATTAAACACCATGGACATCTGCGCCCCAAATATACTTGTGTAATTGCAGATTTAAGCGAACTTTCAGGTTACTTTTGGCAATAGTTTCGGCAATCTCAGGTAGATTTTTAATGCCGAAAACTGGTGAGACTAAAATCTCTTTAGCCTGATTCTGCAAATCATATTTTTCGATAATTCTCACAGCAAACTCCCAATCATCCAAATCGGCAATAACGAACTTTACTTCATCTTTTTCAGGGTTTAATCTTTCCAAATTTGCCCAATAATTGCGTTCAGCTTCGCCCGAGGCGGGACATTTGACATCCAAGATTATTTTGGCGCGCTCATCAACTTTTTCGGTCGAAACGTAACCGCCTGTTTCGATCAAAACTTCGTAGCCTAAATCGCAAAGATTTGTGATAAAAGGAAATATGTTTTTTTGAGCTAGCGGTTCGCCGCCGGTAATTTCGACTAAATTGCAGTCGAGCTCTCTTAATTTCGCCAAAATCTCGTCGAAACGCATTCGCTCTCCACCCGTAAAAGTGTATTCGGAATCGCACCAGACACAGCGCATCGGACATCCTGTCAGACGCACGAACGCACACGGGCGACCTGCGTGTGAAGATTCGCCTTGGATCGAGAGAAAAATTTCAGTTATTCGTAAATCCATAAAACTTACAGGGATAAAAAAGGATAAACAAGGATACAAAAAAGGGCAAATAGAATAAGAGATTGATATAAAATAGTTATATGAATGATTTAGTATGGCTCAACAAAGATGAATTCTCAAACAAATTAAAAATGTCTTTTTCTGAGAAGGTTCAAGAAGTTTATTTCTGCAATTTTAATTTAAAATCAAAAAACCTCGAAAGAGTTATTCCAGAAATAGCCGATGATTATGTTGCTCCGTGGACAGAGCCGGGACCTTGCCTGAAGTGGTATGGAATATTTGAAGATATATATTTTTTATTGACGGCAAGGCTTGGTAATAATGAAATAGCAGATGTTTACTTATTTTTATCTGATTCTCAGTCAATAGATTGGCGAATTTTTAAAGATGCAAATTTGACCTCTTTAGCAAAAAGATTAACTTGGATAAATGGCGCAGAAGATGCCTCAACGTCATTATTTTCGTTTGATGATGACCATCTAAGATATGAATTTTATAGAGCCAAAAATGAAAAAGATGCCGGAGAATTTAAAAATTATTTGATAAATAGCAGTTTTCCGCGAGAACTTTTTATCGGTCAGGCTGAAAATCTTAAATTGATTTGGGTAGTAGAAAAAGAAGAGAAAATAGTTGCCAGATACAACTCACGCTATTCTTGTGAAAAATATGCAGTAAGAATGTCCAAACAAGATAACGCAACTTATTTAGTAAGTTGCGAAAACGACTCTGAATATTCGGCAACTATTTTCCGAGATGGAAAAATGATCAATTAAATCTTGAAAGACTTGGCGATTTTAGTCGTAATCGAATCGTAAACACTTTTCTTTGACTCTTTGTATTCAAAGGTAAAGGTAAAAAATTGATCGTCTTTGAGAAAAGTCTTTTGATAAAATATTTTGCCGCCTTTTTTACCGGAAATAACAAAGCCGTTTTTGAGCAAAGTTTTATAGGTGAGACCTACTCCGAAATCTTTCAAAGCGGATTGATATTCCTCTTTGAGCGTTCGCATCAGAGCGTTATTGCTTCCCCAAACGCGCAACTCGGCATCAGCATTTTTGAAAACCTGTCCGTCTCCGTTTTCTGCCTCGCCTTGGGGTTTAAGCGAAGTAGGATAAGAAATCGAATAACCAAAACGTGCATTGCCGTAAATATCATAATTGCTTTGACTAAAAGCGATTTGGGCAAAAACTAAAATTGCAAATAAGACTGATAATTTTTTCATAATCTTAAAATAATCCGAACCATCTAAAATAATTCAAAACCTCACCAATTCCAAAAGAAGCCAAATTTGCTAAGAAAACTGCAATAAAACATCGAATCCAGTCGTTTGTATCAAAATCTTCTCGCCCACGAAACGCCAGCCAAAAAATAACGCATTCGCCAAAATGTGCAAATGATTCCGCAACCAATAAATAAAGCCAACGCGGAGAATTCGCCATCAATGTCGGCAAAACCAAAACCACGATCGGATAAGTGCAAGCCGTCAGCCAAATTCCGCACAGAATCTTTTGCCTTAAACTCATTTTAGGCGAAAGCAAAAAGATCAAAACCGTAGTTTCAATTAAAATCGTGGTGACATAACCGATTGGCAAAAAATACCACAAATAACTGGGCGAAACTGTTTCAATTATTCCGCTTGGCGGCTCATCAAAAAAGAACATAACTTAATTGAAAATTGCTAGTTGATAATTTTCAGATTTCATTATCAATTATCTATTTTCCACTATCCATTGCTAAAGCATTTTTATCAAAAACGGAAATTCAGCCAAAACATGTGCGATGGCAATTCCAAAATAAATTTCGCGCGTCACAACATAATCAGCCGAAAAGCCGAACCAAAGTGCAATCATTATGCAAAAACTGATTGCCAACGCGGTTAAAACTAATTTTGGAAAGCCTTTTTCGTTGGCAAAAAGCGGAATCTCGTTTAATTTCCAGGGGATTGCGCGGCGGTCAACCAGCGGAATCAGTAAAATCCAAACCGTGTAATGGATCGTTTCCAAAAAAACATGCGTGGCAACCAGAAAGTGGCTCGAAATAGTCGGCAAAATATTTGAACCGGCGTGATTCGTAATTACTGAAAACAAATAAGTTTCCTCAGATAACTTTGGCGTTTTGCCAAAAACGAACCACAATCCAATGACAAAAAAGGGAATTGTCGCCAAACAAATTCGATACGCCGTCAGCCATTTGGGTTTGGTGCGCCGGATCTGTCTTTCTAAAAAATACATCGCAATAAAAGGATGAATATAGACAAGTGCCAATGCCCAATATCCTGGAAAAAGCCAAGCAAGTGATGCGAGTAAACAGGCAATGATAACGCCCCAGCTCCAATCGGTTTTCGGACGCTGCAAACCGCGTAAATAAACTAAAACTCCAACCCAAAAAACAAATGCCGTGTTCCAGCTGGCGGCGGCAAAAGCCCACGTTTCATAGTTCCAAAGCCATCCGCTGGAAAAATAAATCACCAGATAAAATGAGGTGAGCAGAATTACTCCGCCGATTCCAACCGAATAAAATAATTTGGATTTTCCCCAGCGCACCGGCATTCGGGCAGCAAAATATCGAAATTCAAAAAAGTTGTGAACGCCGGCAAAAATGAAAATTGTAATGATCGAGGCTTGGAGCGGAAAACTGCCAATCACGACCGCCGCGAAAAAGGTCAGCAAAATAAATAAACAGGCAAAAACGAGCGAAGAATTGTCCGCTCGTCCTACATTGTTGATTTTACTGATGTTTTGCATTTTTTTTAAGAAGCTATGTTGTCTGCGACAAATTTGACAAACATTTGATTCAATTCTTTTTTCTCTAAACTTTCTTTTAACTCATCTAAAAAACGGTCGCCGAATTTATCCAATTCTGCGCTGACATCATTCAAAATGTCTTTGTTCAAGGTCTTAAAGAATTTTTCGCCGGTTTTGGTCATTAAAAGTTTTTCGGCATATTTGGCAAATTTATCAGCGTCAACCAGATTTGTTTCGTCTTTTTCGCTTCTGATGCCGTAGGTCAAAGCCTGATTCATTGCCAGCAAAGTGTTCTGTCCGTTTGACGATTGGAAAAAGTTATTCAGTTTTTGCAGTTCGGCAACCGTAAAATTTTTAGCAAAATGTTTGGCGGCTGATTCTTTAACCCACGCTTTTATTTTGAAGTTTTTTCCTATCAAAACATTGACATAATTGGAAATATCTCTGGTCAACGCCGGAATTTTTGCTTTGATTTCGGCTTTCTTTTCAGCAGAAAATTTATCCGATGCGTTAATTCTTCGTTCAATATCTGCACCGATTTCTTCTTCCATTCCTTTTGAGAAAGTAACTCTTGTTTTTTCGATCATTCCATCAAATTCTTCGTATGGAAAGATCTTTTCCGTAGTTGTTACCAGTTGGGAAACTAATTTTTGTTTGGACGGTGCAACAGCTTTTTGTCCGAATGAAAACTGAACTAATCCTAATAAAACCAATGAAATAAATAAAATCTGTTTTGTCATTTTTTTGTGCCTCGATTCTCTGAAATTTGTCGGCAAATTTGCCTTTCAATCAGTAATCGCCAAAAAGTATGACAAAACAGGTCAAAAAAATTTATTCTTCGTCGCTCGGCTTTTTCTCATCCGTTACCTCAGGCACAATCAGTTCGGGGTTTTGGGCAGTATCCGAAACCTGGATTTTGATCTTGCCACCTGCTGAATTCCAATAGCCGAAAACTTTTTTATCAAATAATTTGCTGGTGATTTGCCGTAGTTCCGGCGGCGGACCGGCGTTAGCATAAACGATGGTCGCAACTGCGCTGCTCAAAAATAAAACTGCGCCGATCACCAAAATTTTACCTGTTTTGGTGACGAGCTTTTTAGTCCGTGTCAGCCAAACTCCGCCAAATAAAATTGCCGAACTCATAAATAATCCGCCAATAATTGTTTGCGTGCGCGAAAATCCTGTTTTGGCAGCAGCATTTGTATCTTGTTCATTATCAAGCTGTTCCAGTTCTGCACGAAGCTGTTTTAACTGACTTTTAGGAATAATCAGTTTTGCTTCTTTGGTATTTTTATCAAATTTAATTGACAAAAATGAATCAATGGATTTTTTTGAATCCGTTTTTGGCGTTTCCGGCGGACGAACATCTGCAAATACAGCTATCGAACATAATACTAAAAATACAAATAAACTTAATATTTTCTTCATTTTATTCCTCACGATTGGTTTCAGGATTCATCGGAATCAATAACTTTATATCAGAAGTGACGGGACTTGAATCATTAACTATTTTTATCCGCACTTTTCCGCGAGCAGACGCGCCGCTTCGGGTTTGAAATTCGGGAGAAAGCATATTTTTATCAATTCCAAAAATTCTTGGCGGGGCAATATTGGCGAAAGTTATCATTCCTCCGCCGATAATGATTCCCACTAAAAACAAGCCGATAACAGTTTTTGAAGGTTTAGAACGTGCCATCCAAACTCCGCCGAAAATAAAAGCTAAAGTTAAGAACATTCCACCAATTACAGTTTGAGTTGATGCACCGAAACTTGGTTTAGCCGTTTCATTCTGCGCCAAATTATTTTCGATTCCTTCGGCTTCGTCCAATGCCGCACGGAGCAATTTGGTCGAACTCTTTTTAATGACCAGGGTCGGCTCAGTAACTTCTGTTGTCACATCAACAAACATTTCAACTTGATTACCTTTCGGAGTCGGTTTTGGGGTGCTGGGACGTGCAATATCGGCAAAAATCACACTGGAAAAACAGGTCATTAAGACCAACAAAATGATAACTTTTTTCATTGAATTTCTCCTTTTTTCAAACTGCGCTGATTATAGCAGTTTCAAAAAAAAATGAGCGAACTTTTTTATTTATTCACCCGTTTTCTTTCCAAGATTTTGGATTAGTAATTATTTCAAAATTTCAAATTGGCTATAAACTTTGGTTAATTTGAAAGGTGCTGCATTTCCTGCTTTTCGCCATTTATCATTCTTGTTGTTGTATTTTTCACGATAAAAAATCGGCGTTTTTCCTTTTTTAGCCGTAACTTTATAACCGAAATAGGTTGTTTCGGTAAAACTTTCGGCATTGAACCAACCGATTCCCTTCAGATTCGCGCCGGAAAATTCAAAAATATCTACGCCTGTTCCGCCTTGTCCCTGGTGCATTCCGCCGGAATAATAGAGCGCAAATTCATTTAATCCGTTTTGATTGATGTCAGGTAAAACGGTTATTCCTAATGTCCAGCCGCTTTCAGTCAGATAATTTGCGATAACTTTTCCGTCTTCGATCAAGGCTAAACCGTTATTGCCAAAACCATTTCCGGTTTGGCAAAAAGAGTAAAAAGCAAGGGTTTGATTGGAATCAGGCTTGGAAAAAGAACCTTTGACCGCGCCCGACATTTCAAAAGCCTCCTGACACGGACTGTCTTCGGCAACCCAGTGTTTTCGCACTTTTGGCAGAACTTTTGCTTTGATCAGATTTTCAATTTCTGCGCCGGAATTGTTTTTTAATTCAGCCGTCGGATCATTGATAACTACGGTTTGCGCGAAAACAGAAATTGCAAAGAGACAGAAAATTGCGGAAAACTGAAAAATTCTATTCATAATTTGAGAGCATAATCCAAAATAATTTTTCAGACAAGATTTGCGTTTCGATGAGTTTTCTTTATAGTCTTTAAATGTATGACGATTGAACATTTGGAAAATATGAGCGGCGGCGAATTTGTCATTCAGGAAAATGGAAATCGCGCCGCAGAAATGGCTTACACGAATGCAGGCGCAGACAAAATCATTATTGCTCACACTTTTGTCGAAGATGTTTTTCGAGGCGAGCATATCGGCAGCGATTTGGTTAAAGCCGGAGTCGAATTTGCGCGGGAGAATAATTTGAAAATCATTCCGTTGTGTCCTTTTGCCAAAGCCGAATTTGAACGGCACGACGAATATTCCGACGTTTTGGCTGATTAAAAAATGCAGACCCCAAGAATTTCCGCCTCAAGCTATTCCAATACCGCTCCGCTTATCTGGTCATTTCTTTACGGTTCTAATCGCGGCAAATACGAAATGATTTTGGATAATGCGCCTGCGCGTTCCGCCGAACTTTTGGCGAACAAAAGAGTTGATGCCGCGCTTGTTCCCGTGATCGCCTATCAGCTTTTAGCAGATTTGCGCCTCATTCCAAACGTCTGTGTCGGCGCAAAAGAGAAAGTAAAAAGCGTTTGTCTGGTGACAAAAGGCGAAGATTTGCAGCAGGTTAAAACGGTTTCGCTGGATATTTCCTCAAAAACTTCGGTTGCCCTGACCAAAATAATTTTTCGTGAATTTTTAGGCTTTGAGCCAATCTGGAAAGATTCCAAACCGAATGTGGAAAAGATGTTGACTGAATCAGATTGTGCGCTTTTAATTGGCGATCCGGCATTGATGATACAAGAGTCGGGAGAAGAAAAAATCAAAGATCGAAGACCAAAGATCAAAGACCAACTCCGAAAATTCGATTTAGCTGAACTTTGGAAATCTTATACTGGATTCGGCTTTGTCTTTGCGATGTGGATGGCAAATTTTGAGAAAGTCGAAATTGCTAAACAAATTGATTTTGCACACGCCCGCGATGAAGGCTTACAGCATTTGGACGAAATTATCGCCAATTACGAAAGTGAAATTCGCTTGCCGCATCAGGAATTTCATAAATATTTAACCGAAAATATTTCCTTTACAATTAGCGATTCAATGCAAAAGGGCTTGGAACTTTATTTCAGTTTGGCGCATAAAAACGGATTGATTGAAAAATGTAAGCCGCTAAATTTCGCCTGATTTATCTCAACACAGCCCATAACAAAACTGCTGCCAACATCAATATCAATAGTCCTAAATCACTTGTGGTTAATCCTTCGTTTTGATCGTTCATAAAATTATCCTCCTTGATAAAAATTATTCTCAATCTATAACGCGGATTTCTTTGCTAAAAAATACCAACGCTTTACAAATTAATTGGAATAATTAAATTCAGACGATTTTATAAATTTGAAATAAGTGGACGGGATTGTTTATTAAAAGAACGCCATGCTTCTAGCTGGCAATGAGCGCAGAGCGCGAAAATTTAAGTTTAAGCAAAGATGAATTTTGGCTAAAATTGGCGACATCGTGACCGATGTTTGCCGGCTGGAAGCATGGCGTTCCATCTGCAAATACATTTTATTTTTTATTTTGTTCTCTAACTTAGCTGTAATATTTCAATACACTCGGCAAAATTAGTTTTATCTCAACATTAACCAGAAGTAAATTGTTGCAATTATTAGAATTACTAAGCCGAGATCGCTGGTGCTGAAACTTTCATTTTGATTATTCATAGCATTCTCCTTATCTAAAAAAGCAATCTATTAATTGAAATGGCAATCGTCATACCAGAGTTTTGGCATAAATTTTGTGTAGTGATTTTTAGAACGCTGAAAAGTTCGCTAAAATATAGTTTTTATTGGCAAATTGCAAAAATTATTTGCAAAATGAGTTTATGAGCAATATTCAACCGATTTTGGATAAAGCAGTGGCAGGCGAAAGAATTTCTGCCGAAGAATGCACACAGCTTTTGGAAAGTTACGACATTGCCCGCATCGGCGCGGCGGCAGACGAAATTCGTCAGCGCAAACATCCGAGCAACGTTGTCACTTATATCATTGACCGTAACATCAATTACACCAATGTCTGCAATGTCGTCTGCACCTTTTGTGCCTTTTATCGCCGCCCCGGAAAGCCCGAAACTTATGTTCATTCGTTTGAAGAAATTTGCAAACGAATTGACGAAACTATCGAACTCGGCGGAACAGGCGTTTTGATGCAGGGCGGTTTGCATCCCGATTTTAATATCGAATGGTATGAAGATTTGCTCTCGCGGTTGCACGCGATTTATCCGAAATTTCAACTGCATTGCTTTTCGCCGCCCGAAATTCACAACATCCATCTGATTTCGGGATTGGATTATGTAACGATCATGCAGCGTTTGAAAGATGCCGGATTGAATTCAATGCCGGGCGGCGGCGGCGAAATTCTGGATGATGAAGTCCGCAAGCGCGTTTCGACCAAATGCAATACGCAGGAATGGCTCGATGTAATGCGTGCAGCTCATCAAGTTGGTTTACGCACGACCGCTTCGATGATGTTCGGAATCGGCGACAAAATCGAACACCGGGTTCGTCATTTGCAAAGAGTTCGTGATGTGCAGGACGAAACAGGTGGATTTACGGCATTTATTCCGTGGACATTTCAGCGCGAAAATACTGCACTCGGACGCAAAATCACCGAAGAACCAACCGGAATGGATTATATTAAAATGCTTTCGGTTTCGCGGATTTTCCTTGATAATTTTGACCATATCCAAGCGTCCTGGCTAACTCAAGGGTTACGCCTCGGACAAGTCGCCTTGCGAATGGGGGCAGATGATATGGGTTCGATCATGATCGAAGAAAACGTTGTTTCCGCTGCGGGAGCGCACAACGAAGCGAGTGAAAAAGAACTTCGCTATCAAATCTCCGAAGCCGGATTTATTCCCCAGCAGCGAGATATTTTGTATAACTACATCAATCGTGAAGAAGTAACCAAATTAGATGAAAGAGGCTCGATGCCTTTGAAACAATTAAGCGTTGCTTTTGCGGATTAATTATTGGAAAAAGCGATTATCCACGAAGGAACACGAAGTTTTCACGAAGGGTAAATTTTACTTAGTCAAATTTGTAAAAAGTTTGGAAAATAAAGAAATTTCTCTTACACAGATAAAATAAAACTTCGTGTTTTTTTTTCGTGAAACTTCGTGGATAAATCCCTATTTACTCCGTAAAAGAACAAACACAGATTTTTTGTGACCAATAATTTTATGCGTCGTGTTCTGTTTTTAGTTGTTCTTTTACTATCGGCAAATTCACTTTTCGCGCAGGAAGAAGTTCCGTTTCTTGGCAAAATTGATTGGATAAATGGGTTTGCCCGCGAAATTCAAGGCGAAAATCTCCGCTACACTTCTGCTTATCCCGATTACGCAACCGAATCTCTTTTAACTCGCTGCACCACCGGACAAAAAGCAATTGAATGGGAAACCGAACCGATTCCAACAGATTCAAAAGGCGAATTTGTCTATTTCGGCTGGGTTGCCGCGCATTGCCTCGGTTCGATCAAAGAGCCGAAAATTTTTGATTTCTACGTCAATGATGTTAAAAAACTGACTTTCACGATAAAAGACAGCGAAAAGGATTGGCAGGCAAACGCTGATGATGGAACGAAACTGGTTTTTGTGCAAAAAAGGCTTGATGCCGCCGATGATGCTCACGGAATTAATTATTTGCGTCTGCCTTTGGCAAACTACGAAAAAGGCAAACCTGTTCGGCTAAAAGTCGTCGGACACGCACTCAACAACAACACCTGGTATATGACTTTCAAATTCGGTTTTAAGGAAAAAGCCGATTTTGAAGCGATGCCGTTCATTCTCAAATCGGGCAAACAGGAACTCGCCGTCAAGATCTTTCATTTCGGACGACCACAAAAAGCACAAGTTTCTATCGGCAAAGAAAACTTTGATTTTCAAGTTTCGGCAGGAGTCAATCGTTTTTCAGTGCCGATTGAAGCCGTAAAAAACAATTCTAAAATTACCGTCAAAGCGACGGTGGAAAATCTTTTGAATGTCACGCAAACGGTTGAAGTTCCGCCCGTCATTCCGCGCACGATTCATTTCATCCATCATTCGCATACCGATGTCGGCTATTCGCATCTGCAAACGGAAGTCGAAAAGATTCATACCAACAATATTATTCGAGCTTTGGATGAGATCGAAAGAACCACGAATTATCCGCCCGAAGCGCAATTCAAATGGAATATCGAATCGCTCTGGGCAGTCGAAAATTTTTTGCGGATTGCGACGAATGAGCAAAAGGAAAAGTTCTTTCGCTATGTAAAATCGGGCAAGATCGGGCTTTCCGCGCTTTATGCCAATGTTCTTTCGGGACTCGGAACGCCCGAAGAAATGTTTCATTACACGGACTACGCTTTGCAGTTACGCAATCAGCAAAATTTGCCGATTGATGGAGCGATGCTTTCCGATGTTCCCGGTTTTACCTGGTCAATGGTTACTCCATTAGCTCAAAACGGAATCCGCTATTTTTCATCAGGGCAAAATTATATCGAATCAATGCAGCCTTACACGGGCGACAGAATCGGAAATTTTGCCAAAGAATTCGGCGATAAACCTTTTTGGTGGGAATCGCCATCGGGCAAAGAGCGAATTTTGTTCTGGTCAAGCTCACGCGGTTATTCGTCGTGGCATGGAACGGCAGTCGGGCAGGTCAACGATAATGCTCCCGTCAAAATTGCTCGCTATATGAACGATTTGCGGGAGAAAAATTATCCCTATGAATTGGTGCAGTGGCGTTATAACATCGTTTCCGATAACGGTCCGATTGATCCGACCGTAGCAGATTTCGTCAAAAACTGGAACGAAAAATACGTATCGCCAAAAATTGTTCTCAGCACCGTTCACGAACTTTTTACCGAATTTGATAAGCGATACGGCAAAACTTTGCCGACGAAACGCGGAGATATAACGCCTTATTGGGAAGACGGGGCGTATTCGACCGCATCAGAAGAAAATCAAAATCGCCGCAATAGTTACAAATTACAGCAGCTTCAAACACTTTATTCTATCGTTAATCCGGCAAAATACGATGCACATCTTTTTTATCAGGCTTGGCGTGACACGGTGATGTTTCACGAACACACCTGGGGGGCGTGGAACAGCATTTCCGAACCCGATTCACCGTTTGTCACTAAACAGTGGGAAATCAAACGCGATTTCTTGCTTGAGGGAAATAAACGGATTCAAAAACTTGAAGATGATTTGATTGCTAGTGACAAAACTTCCCGTAAAATTCTAGTGGTCAACACTTTATCGCACGAACGGACAGGACTGATTTCTTTTGAAACGGATTTTTCGGGAAATTCGATCATGGACGAAAAAGGGAAAATTTATCCGCTGCAAAAATTATCTGATGGTCGTTATGTTTTCCGAGCTGAAAAACTACCGCCGCTTAGTGCAAATGTATTTACGATCACCACTCAAACAAAATCTGACGCATCACCGTTTCAGATCAGAAAAAATTCTTTTTCAAACAGTTTAATTGAAATCATTTGGAACAATTCGGGCGATATTGAATCGCTGACGAATCTTAAAACCAACGAAAATCTAATCGGAAAATTTCGTGAGCGTGGATTGAACAGTTTTTGGTATTACGAACGCGATCCGAAAAAAGCCGAAGGCGATAAAAATGCCCAGTTTCGTATTGTCGAAGCGGGAAATGTTCTGACGACGATTGCTTTCTCCGCTGATTTAGCAGGCTCGAACGGTATCGAAAAACGCTACACGCTTTATAACGGCGACAACAAACTTTATATCGAAAATCAGGTTGACAAAAAAGCTGTCAGAAATAAAGAATCTGTTCATTTTGCCTTTCCGTTTGATGTGCCGCAGCAGCAAACCCGAATTGATGCAGGTTACGGCGTGATTAATCATCTGAAAGACCAATTGCCCGGTTCAAATTTTGATTTTCTCTACGCTAAACGCTGGCTTGATCTGAGCAATTCGCAAAGCGGAATTTCGCTGCTTTTACTGGAAAACCCGATGATTGAAAGCGGTGAAATGGTGGACGAATCGAAAATGGTCGGCAGTCTTAAATTTTGGAAAGAAAAAGGTGAAATTGCTTCGGTTTGGTTCGGCTATGCGATGAATAACTATTGGCATACCAACTACAAAGCCGATCAGAGCGGAAAAACGAGTTTTTCTTTTGCCATTAAACCACATGGAAAATTTGATTTGGTTCAAACAGAAAGTTCTGCCGAAGAATTTACTCAGCCGATTTGGGCAAGAGCCGTCAAAGATTTTCAGCCAAAAAGACTTTTTGAATTGAGTAACTCCAAAATTGTCATTACTTCCATTATTCCAATTGCAAATGGTTATCAAGTTAAACTTTACAATCCCGAAAATAAACTGAATTCAATAGTGATTAAAAACGCTATGTCTAAAAAAACAGTAAGTGTTAACCTTTCGGCGTTTGAGGTAAAATCAATCCAATATAAAAATTAAAAGACCATCTTAATTTCTCAAGACGGTCTTTATTTTTATATTTAGTTGTAAATTTTAATTATAAATTTTTTTAATAAAATTATCTGCCGATAACGCTGACAGTAATATTTTTGCGTCCGAAACGCATAGCTTCTCCGCAGCTCGGAACCCAAATGTCTAAAATACGACCTTTAATTGCTCCACCTGTGTCGGTTACGGTATATGTTCCGCTGTATGAACCGGCGTTTACATAGATACGCGTGCCAAGTGGTAATACTCTTGGATCGGCTGCTACAATGCCTCGTCGAACTCCGCCGCCAACTGCCGTTCTGCCTTTTAAGCAATAAGCAGTAGCTCTGAAACCACGGGCATTACTCTTTTCAACGATTGCGGTTTTCTTAACAAATTTATCATCATCAGAATCTGCAATGGTTGATGCTACTTGATTATCAATTGAATTTTCTAAAAAATTGATTTCTTTATTTTCGTTTTCAAATTGTTTTTGCGAATCATTCGCTCGGAAGAGAGCGGCTTCGACATTTTGTTGGAAGTTAAACAACGTAACGACCAACGCCAAAACGCTTAGAACTACGCTTCCTCTAGCTAAATTTTTCATTATCAATCTCCCTTTCTTTGGTTTCTTCAAACGTCAAACAGCAGACTATTACAAAGCGTTTTTTCACGTTTCATAGTCAGTCAAAAACTTCTTTTACTACAGACGACTTGAAGGCTTGTTGCGGATGACTCCGCGAAAGTGTGTTCCTGGAACACAAAATATAATACCATTTTTACGCAAAGAGTGTCTACCATAACGACTTTTTAGGTCTGCTCCTGGTTTACTAAATGCCCTGAACTGAGCAGTTTAACGAAAAATAGAAGAGGCTGATAAAAGTGATTATTGAGTCAAAAAGACAGTTTTTTTTCGTTCCCGAAAAGATAAAATCACAAACGTTTCTTAATTAAAGTGACAAAAAATGTCACAAAAAACATCGATTTTATTGATTTTTTCGCTCTGTTTATTGCAAATATTTGACAAGATATTTTTAGTTTGGCAAAACATTAGTGTTGAATAGACTTAACGCTTCTAATTTCGTATATTTCAATCAGCAACTTTCATTATCAATGGAGAAAATTTTAAGTATGGCAGAACGTCGGCTTGGTGAGCGACATCTTATTTCTTTTCCTATTCGCGTCGAGTGGAAGGACGATAAAGGCGAAGAAGTAGTAGAAGAAGGATTAACCGAAAATATTGGACCTAGCGGAATTTTAATTCATCTTCCGCGTCTGCTTCCAAATGTCGGAAGCAAGGTCAATGTAACCGTTACCGAAAATCCTGCCACTACTCAAGTAACTGTTACGGCGCAGGTGCTGCGTTTAGAAAGAAATGCCGCACATCCGCAGGCTGCTTTGATGTTAGTCGGTTCGACCAAAGACTGGGAAAAGGAAGTTTGGCAGTATGCCGGAGATGTGTTGGCAGCACAAAAACCTGACAATTTTGATGATTGGAACTGATTTCAGTGGCAGAAGGCTGGAGCAATAGGCAGTTTTGCTTCTAAATCCATTACGACTGTTATTTCCTATAATATAAATTATGAAGATTTTAGTATTAGGCGCGGGACGAATGGGACACGGCGCAGTTTATGATCTAATCCACAATTCACCTCAAGTAGAATTGGTAACAATTGCCGATTTTGATTTAAAAAAAGCCGATGCTGTGGCTAACGCTGTTGGAACGGACAGAGTTATCGCGCATCATATTGACGTTTCAAATTATGTTGATGTAGTTGATCTGATGAAAAATCACGATTCGGCAATTTCGTGCGTCAACTATTGGTATAACGTCGAATTATCCAAAGCCGCTATTGAAACCAACACCAATTTTTGCGATTTGGGCGGCAATAATTACATTGTTGACGCGCAGCTTGCCTTGGACGATAAGGCGAAAGATGCCGGAATTAATATCATTCCTGATTGCGGACTTGCACCGGGAATGGTTTCGATTCTAGCGATGCACGGCGCAAAACGCTTTGACGAAATTGACGAAATTCACATTCGCGTTGGCGGTTTGCCGCAGCATCCGAAAACTCTTTTGGAATATCAGCTTGTTTTTTCGGTTGAAGGTTTAATTAATGAATATATTGAAGTTGCCCGTATCATTCGTGACGGCAAAATCACCGAAGTTGAATCAATGACGGAAATTGAAAGTCTTGCATTTGAAGGATTTCCTCCGTTGGAAGCTTTTCAAACATCAGGCGGAACTTCGACACTTCCTGACACTTTCTTAGGCAAAATCAAGGAATTGGATTACAAGACAATTCGTTACGCCGGACATTGTGAAAAATTCAAAACAATGATTGATCTGGGATTGTGTTCGAGCGAAGAGGTAATGATTGATTACGTTAAAATTTCCCCGCGCAAGGTTTTAGGCGAACTTTTGCAAAAATATTTACCTGCTGATGAACCGGATTATGTTTTGGTCAGACTTGAGTTTTTCGGCAAAAAAGACGGTGCAGCCAAGAGATTGCGATTTGATATTGTGGACAGACAGGACGAACAAACAGGACTCTCGGCAATGATGCGGACAACTGCTTTTCCGGCATCAATTATCGCGCAAATGATGGCGACGGGCGATGTTCTGATGCGTGGCGCAACTCCTCAGGAAAAAGCAATTGATTCCGATAAATTTGTGACAGAATTAGCCAGACGAAACATTATCATTAAAGAAAGCTAATAAAATCTTTTTTGAATTTTAAGTATGGCGACAAAATAAAAATTAAATATCCAGATGGAACGCCGTGCTTCCAACCGGCAAACGTTGGCAACAACGTCACTTAGTTAAATTAAATTCAATCTTTGCTTAAACTTGAATGTTCGCGCTCTCGCGCTCATTGCCAGCTGGAAGCGTGGCGTTCCTTTTGGAAAATAATTTTGTCATCTACTTAGCAATAAAAACTGCTAAAATAAATGCAATGCCCAATAAAATTGCCCAGTTTGCGGAATTGCTGCGTTCAACAAGGCGCGAAAAGAAACTTGATACAGTGATTTTTTTCGTCACTTCGCGCTGTAATGCTTTTTGCGATACTTGTTTTTATCACGAAGAACTTAACAAAAAAGGCGATCTGACTTTTGAACAGATCGAAAAAGTCTCACGCACAATGCCGAAAATCACCGACCTCTGGCTTTCGGGCGGCGAACCGACTTTGCGAAAAGATTTGAATCAAATCATTGACCTGTTCGTCAAAAATAACGGCATTCATCGCTTAATTATTCCAACCAATGCACTGATCAAATCCAGAGTTTTTGAAGTTGTCGAACACGCTCTCTCGCACGATCAGATCACGGATCTATATTTGAATATTGCGCTGGACGGTTACGGCGAAACTCACGATAAAATTCGCGGAGTGCCGAAAAATTGGGAAAAAACTCTGGCGTGTATCGAAAATCTTTATCCTTTAAAAGAAAAATTCGGCGCACGTTTTCGGCTCAATGTGAACACGGTAATTTGTGCCGAAAATTATCACGAAATCGAAAAACTCGGTGAATATTTGTGGCAGAATTTCAAACTTGACGGACAATATTTCAACATTGTGCGGGGCGAAACAAAAGTCGGTAATTCTATCAAAGCCGTTCCGTTTGAAGCACTTACCAAAATCTATCAATACACTTCCGGCTTGATTGAACGCTATTCGCAACGAATGTTTTCTGCTGATGATTCTGCCAAAAAATTTATTAAACAAGTGGCGTATGTCGGAACGATCATGACGCATTACCGCACTCAGCACTCTAACTTTGAAAAACCCACTCCATGGGCTTTTCCATGCACTGCCGGAGAAACTTCTGCCGTGATTGACTACAACGGAGATGTTCGCGCCTGTGAACTTTTGGACAAATTTGCCAGTCTTAAAGATTTCGATTTTGATTTCGGAAAACTTTGGGAAGTCACGGCGCGGCAGGACGAATTAACCAAAATTGACGGCGGAAATGCCTGTTGGTGCACACACGTTTGTTTCATTCACAGCTCGCTCAGGCATTCGCAAAAAGCCTTACTCTACGAGGTTCCCAAAAATTATTTAACCCGAAAAAACTGGAAATCAGTTTGATCCGAATTTTTTGAGCGAAAAACTTCGTAAAGCAGTAAACTCCCCGCGACTGCCACATTGAGCGAATCCATTCCTGCAACCATCGGAATTTTGACAAGCTGCGAACAAATGGCTTGTTCTTTATCATTCAAGCCTTTGCGTTCATTGCCCAGCATCAAAATTGTCGGTGACGAATATTGAATTTGGTCGTAATTGGCTGAACCGTTCGGCGATGCGCCGACAACTTGCAAATTATTGATTCTCGACCAGTTTTGAAATTCCTGAAAATCTGTCCGCACAACCTTTTGCTTAAAAATTGCGCCCATCGTCGGACGAACAACATTCGGCTCAAAAACGTCTATTTCATCGCCAATTAAAATAAATCCACCTGCGCCAATCGCCGCCGAAGTCCTGACAAGCGTTCCCAGATTTCCGTTTGAACGAATCGAACTGAGCGCAATCCAGCAAAAATTATCATTCGGTTTTAGCTGATTAAGTTTTTGAATATTTTGCCGAAAAATCGCGGCAATTCCCGAAGCGCGTTCGGTTCTGGAAAGGTTCCGAAATTGTTCGGGCGATGCACGCGCAAAGGGAATTCCTTCGCGTTTCAAACGCCGCACCAATTTTCTGGCAATCGCAGAAGTAAGCAGTTTTTCGCTGTAAATGATTGTTTCGATTGGAAACTTGTGATCAACTGCTTCGACGAAGTTGCGGATACCTTCAGCAAAGAATAATCCTTTGCTATCACGATAACGCCTGTCTATTTGTAGTTTTTTGACTTTGGCAAAGACGGGCGCGAACTCTAATTGTCGGAAATTTTCCGTAGTTTCATTATTGCCCATCCTCCTTTTTGAATTGAACTAAAAAGTTCGGGTTAGTAAATGTTTGGTTCATTTAGTTTAGTGTAGTTTTACTTCGTTTGAAGATTATTTTTGAGTGGGAATATTACGATAATTTAAATTGAGAAAGCAAGAAAAATTTAACGATTGAGATGACGTGAGGCGAAACCGAATGCACACAAGTTAAAGTTTAACGAGAACCGTTCATAAGAAAGTCGTTGTTTCGCACTTGTGTCCATTGATTCGTTATGTGGCTAGTTATTTTCTAAAGACCTTATTTTCAACAATCCTTTGAACTAATCATCAAAGGCAGTCATTTTATACCACTCTTTAATGTGTTGCTCAATAAAATTTGTTCGCTCTGTTTCGTTGTTACTTAATAATGCGTTGATTGAACTTTGTAAATTATGAGTTCTTGTTAAAATCCATAATTTTCCGGCAACGATGTGGAATCTTCTGCCAGCCGACTCGATGACAAAAACTCGCTTTCCTTCCAAATGCTCCGACTTTCTATAACCCGCAAAACGTTGCTCGTATTCGATGGCTAAATCATCACAAGGTTGGGTCACACGCAATCCGCCGAAAATCTCAAACGGTAATTCAACATAATCAGTGCTGAGAAAGATTAAATCAACTGCATCGCCGCCACCAATGACGTGCGAGGAGCCAAAACTGTGAAGCGTTAAACCACTGCCACTCCACGAAACATCGCGCATATGAAATGCACGCGACGACGAATACTCTTTTATTATTGAAGGTTCAAGCATCACAAGTTTAAGGGAAACTAAATAACTAATGATTAACTCCAATACCATTGGTAATACTCTGTATTTTGCGTGTTATCAATGGAAAAATTCAATACCTCATCAACTCTGCCACCGCTTTTTCGACATCTTCCGTTTGCGGCAAAATGTAATCTTCGACTTGCGGGGCGTAGGCGACAAAAGTATCGGTTGCGCCGACTCGTTTGACGGGGGCATCCAGGTATTCAAACAGTTCGTCAGCAATTCGGGCGGCGATTTCTGCGCCGTAGCCGTAGGAAACCGGGTCTTCGTGCGCGACGATCACCCGCGAAGTCTTTTTGACGGATTCGGCGATGATTTCCCAATCGTAGGGAACGAGCGTCCGCAAATCAATCAATTCAACCGAAATCCCTTCTTTTTCCAGACGTTTACAGGCTTCAAAACTTCTTTGAACTAATGCGCCGTAGGTGACGATGGTGACATCCGAACCTTCACGCACTTTTTTACCTTTGCCAAATGGAATCAGGAATTCCGAGCTTGGATATTGAGATTTGTTATAGACCTGGCGATACAAATGTTTGTGTTCAAGGAACATTACAGGATCATCGCAACGAATTGCGGTTCGCAGTAAACCGTTGGCATCCAAAGCATTAGACGGATAAGCGATCATCAATCCGGGCGTGTGGGCAAAAAGTGTCGTGCCGCTTTGCGAGTGGTAAACCGCGCCGCCTTTCAAATATCCGCCGACGGGGACGCGCATTACCATCGGAGCTTTCCAATCGCCGTCCGAACGCCAGCGCATTGTCGCCAATTCGTTACGGATTTGGTGCATTGCGGGGAAAATATAATCGAAAAATTGGATTTCGACGACAGGTTTTAAGCCGCGCAAAGATAAACCAATAGCCCGTCCGATGATATTTGCTTCAGCTAAAGGTGAATTGAAAACGCGAGCCGAGCCAAAAGTGCGTTGTAAATTGGCAGTAACTTTGAAAACTCCGCCTTTACCTTTGACTTGTTCAAGATATTCTTCACGCGAACAATCCGCCACGTCTTCGCCGAAAATAACGATTGAATCATCGCGCTTCATTTCTTCGTGCAAACAGCGGTTAATCAAATCAACCATTGTTCCGGCATTTCCCGAAAGTTCTGCACCGTCTTCGGTATCAAAAACATTGCGGTCAGTCGGATCAATTTCGGATGAAAAAACGTTTCGCAAAGCTGATTCGGGCGCAGGCGCGGGAGTTGCCAACGCAATGTCGGCGGCTTCGTTGACTTCTGCATCAACTTGTTTTCGCAAAAGCTCAAGCTCTTCGGAACTGACGATGCCTTCGGTCATCAAAAATTCGGCGTAGGTTTTCAAAGGGTCAATCGCCGCTTCGCGTTCGATTTCCTCTTGCGGACGATAGAGTTTTTCGTCATCCGAAAGCGAGTGCGAATATGGACGAATCACTTTAGCGTGAACCAGCGAAGGACCTTTTCCGCTTCGGGCGTGTTCAACCGCTTTTCGCATAACCGCCAATGATTCCAAAGGTTTAGTGCCGTCAACTTTTTGGATGAAAAGATTGGGGAAACCTGAAAATAATTCGGAAATTGAACCTCCGGCGGTGTTGACCTCTACCGGAGTTGAAATGGCGTAACCGTTATCTTCGACCAAGAAAACAACGGGCAATTTAAGATTGCAAGCCGTGTTCATCGCTTCCCAAAACTCGCCTTCGCTGGTCGTTCCGTCACCGAGCGAGGTGTAAACGATCTCATCGCCTTTGAAACCTTTGACTTTTTCTTTGATTTTGTCCGAAAGATTTCCGCGATAAGTGGCTTCTGCCGCACCGACTGCGTGCAAAATTTGCGAGCCGGTGCAGGATGATTGCGAAGGAACATTTAATTTGACCGAACCCCAGTGCGAAGGCATTTGCCGTGCGTGCGAATTCGGATCAGGCTCTGCGCCAACCGCCGAATAAAGCATTTCGAGCGGAGTCATTCCGATTCCGATCATAAAAGCGCGGTCGCGGTAATATGGAAAAAACCAGTCGTGTCCGACTTTCATAGACAAAGCTGCCGCCGCCAAAATCGCTTCGTGACCTGCGCCGGAAATTTGGAAAAAGACCTTGTTTTGACCTTTTAACTGTATCTCTTTGTCATCAATTCTGCGGGAGACATACATTGTTCGATAAATCCCGACCAATGCCTGTGCGTCTAATCCTAAATATTTGTCAGCCGTAACCTGTTTGGTTGCAGTAGTTTTTGCCATATTTTTATTGTTTCTTTTGGGTGCTGTTGACATTTTATAATCTCAGTATAATAACTAAAAATAATGAATGAATAACTTATTTTAACTAAAAGGGACGAATTCTGCCAAAAACGGAGTATTATCTTTTTCTAAAAGCCGCACTCATTTTGCTTCATTCGATAAGATTTAAGAATACCGCATTTGAGAAGAAACAAACAATAGGTTAGATGATTCGAGATTTACATCTTTTATTGTTTTATGATCTGAACATCACGAAATTCATTATCTTTCCAAAGTTGTAGGACATAAAAATCTTCGCCTTCCCAATCATCTATAACTGTTTCCAAATTTCCGTAAAGCAGACGCACACGATAAGTTGCTGGTTCAACTTCAATTCTGACGGCATCGGGCAAATATTCTGTGCAGCCTGCTAAAACCAGTTTTTCAGAATTAACTACCAAACTACATTCATTGATACGACTATATTTTTCAAGTTCCAACATTGGTGCAGAATCGTGGAATTCAAGAGAAACGGGAACAGTCTCGTAACGTGCTGTGCCAACCGCAATACGATTTTTACCTACACCAAGCATTCTTTCAGTCGCTTTTCCTTCTATATCCCAGATTTCTTCGGATTCAAATAAAGGAAAATTTTCAGCCTCCAAATAAAATTGGTGATAATCGGCGTAAATTTCAAAATCAAGTTTACGAATTAACATCATTCCGCCTTCAAAACCCAGCCTTTCGGATCAACTTCAATTTTTCCGCCTTTACTCATAACCACACCTTTTCCGTCTTTCATCTCGACACGCTGGATTTTTCCGTCAATCGCCACATCAACTGGCATCGAAAAAGGTAAATTATTCGGAGTTTCCCAATGTAAATCGGTTCTGTCTCCCGAAGTTTCTTTAACCAGTTTCGGCAAAGCGGGTTGGCGCAGATAGACTTCAAAGAACCAATCGAGCTTCATTCCCGATTCTTCTTCGGCAATGGTTTTGAAATCGTTTGTGTTGACAAAACGGGTTTGTCTGCCGTCGGTGAATTTCTCCATTTCTTTGGTCGGATAAGCCATTCGGCGCAGGGCGCGGAAAAATGCTTTGTCGCCGAGCAGATACCGTAAAGTGTGCAGAATACTCGCACCTTTGCCGTAAATGTCGCCGTCGCTGTTGATGTAATCCGGCTCAGCCATATAGACCTGATAAGCGATTTTTGCTTCGCGTGGCGCAACGGGCTGTTTGTTGCGTGTGCCGCGCATTCGTCTTTTCATTGCCGCTAAATATGCTTCTTGACCTTTGGTTTTTTCGACATAGAGCGTGTCCATATATGATTGAAAACCTTCGTGAATCCAGAAATCGCGCCAATCGGAAGCCGTCACCAGATTTGCCCACCATTCGTGTCCGAATTCGTGAAACATCAGCCAGTCAAAACCGTCTTTGTCGTAATTAAATTTGTTTCCGTAGGCGATAATGGTCGAATGTTCCATTCCCAGATGCGGAGTTTCGACAATACCGAGCTTTTCGGCTCTGAACGGATATGGTCCGAGATATTCTTCAAAAAATGCTAAATATTTTTTCGTTTCGGCAATTAAACTCGCGCCTTTCGCATAACTTTCGGGCAAAATATAAAACTTGATCGGGATCATATCGCCCGCCACGCTTTTGTATGAATCCTCGATAACTTTATAAGGTGCAACATTTAGCGCAATTCCATAATTGGCGATCGGATTTGACATCAGCCAATGATAGGTCAAAGTTTTGTCGGAATTCTTATCAATCTTTTGCAGTTTTCCGGCGGTTGCGGCGTAAAGCGGTTCGGGAACGGTGATATGAAATGCGACCGATTCGGCTTTGTCAGACGGATAATCTTTGCAGGGAAACATCAAATCCGCGCCGTCATTTTGCAAAGCGGTGACAACCCACGGCGAACCGTCTTTAGTTTTTTCCCACATAAAACCGCCAACCCACGGCGCACGCGGCGCGACACGGGGAGTTCCGCCGTAAACAACTTTGACGGCAACGGTTTCGCCAGCCTGCTTGGTTAAAGGAAAATATGACCAAATCTTTCCGCCTTTGCGCTCAAACTTCAATTTCGTTTCGCCTTTTTCACCAACCAAAGCAACATCGGAAACATTAAACGGCGTGTCCAAATCCAAAACAAAAACATTGATCGGCTGAACGATTTTTGCCGTTACGACGGTCGTTCCCGTGATGGATTTTTCAGGAATGTTGACCTTGATGGAAATATCGTATTTTTTGACATCGTAAGCCGCTTGTTCGTATGGAACAACTCCACCCGTTTCGGTTGGACGTGCGCCGAGTTCACGTTGGGCAAAAGAAGTGCTGACAAATAAAAGAACAAAAAAGATTAGTCGGAAAGTCTTCATATTTTCTCCGTTTTGAATATTTTGAAAACAACAATTTACCATAAAAGTTTGTAATTATAGGTAGAAAGGAATAAATTTTAATCAATCCGACATTTCTTCAAAAAGTATGAAATATTTTTCGCTAAAAAAAATTGGTTCGGTTTTAATTTTTGCAGTAATTATTCTGGCTGCTTATTTTATCAATGTTGAAGTTCAGAGTTATTACGGACGACAGGCTCTTGAGAAAGCAAATTTGCAGAATTTTACGCTCGCAGATGCGCTGAAAAAAGCCGAAGCAGAAAATAAACTTGTCTTGGTTGATGTCTCGGCGATCTGGTGTCCGAACTGCCGCCGATTAGATAACGAAGTCTTTGCTAATCAAGAGGTTAGAAAGTTTGTTAATGAAAAATTTGTTTTTTCACGGCTGGAATATGAATCACCCGAAGGGACGGATTTTCTGGAAAAACACAACGCGACAGGATTTCCAAATCTATGGCTTTTGGATGGGAAAGGCAATGTCGTCAAAAAGTTGCGGATTACATTTGATCCGACGGAATTTTTAAAGCAATTAAATTAAATCAATAATTCAAAAAGTGGCAGCGGACAGATAAGAAGCCAAGTCGCTATTGCTCCTTGTTCTCATTTCCTCCCGAAAGCAAATAAAGAACTGCCATTCGCACGGCTAAACCGTATTCAACCTGATTTAGAATGAGCGAACTTGAGCCGTCTGCAACATCCGAAGCGATTTCAATTCCGCGATTCATCGGACCCGGATGCAAAACAATCGCATCGGATTTGGCTAATTTCAAACGGTCTTTGGTCAATCCGTAATAAATCGAATATTCACGCATCGTCGGGAAAAAAGCATCGTTCATCCGTTCCTTTTGAATCCGCAAAACCATAACGACATCGGCGTTTTCGAGCGCGTCTTCAATCGTTGGACAAATCGTTAAACCATTATTGACCAATCCGCAAAAATCATTCGGAACGAGCGGATTTGGTCCTGCCACGCGAACTGTTGCGCCTAGTTTGGTGAGCAGATGAACATTTGAACGAGCCACGCGGCTGTGTAAAATATCGCCCAGAATGGCGACGTTCAAACCCAAAATTTCGCCTTTATGTTCCTTGATGGTCATTGCGTCCAAAAGGGCTTGGGTTGGATGTTCGTTGGAGCCGTCTCCGGCGTTGACGATTGAGGCGCGGCTGACTTTGGCGAGCTGGTGCGGAACTCCGGCAGAACCGTGACGAACGATGATAATATGCGGAGCCATTGCGTCCAGATTCATTGCGGTATCGAGAATCGTTTCGCCTTTAGCCACGCTGGAAGTCGAAACGCTGATATTAACCGCATCGGCGGAAAGACGTTTGGCGGCAAGCTCAAAGCTCGTGCGGGTGCGGGTGGAGTTTTCAAAAAATAAATTGATGACGGTTTTTCCCCGCAGAGCCGGAACTTTTTTGACCTCGCGGCGGGAAACATCACGGAAAGTATCCGCAGTCTGCAAAAGCGTTTTGATTTCGTCCGCCGATAGATTGCGGATGCCGAGTAAATCTTTTCTCTGAAAATTTTTATCCATAAAAAAAGGCGAATCTAATCGCCTGCCGTATAACTGAAACTAAGATTTGCTTTCGCCAATATCGCTTTTCCCTTTAACTTGGTCAGCGTTCCTTTTAATAAAATTTCGCCCTCGGGCTGTTCGTTGGGAAAATCTCCAAGTCTGGTAAAGGTTCCGGTGAAAGTATAACTGATTCCATTAACGCTGGTAGTTGAAAAAGTTAAATTCTTTCCGTCCAAAGTTGGTTTGAGTAATTTAAAATCTTTTGCCTTTTTAGCTTTCAGCCGGATCAATCCATAAAAAGGCGGTTTTTGTGCGGCTCCATAATTTCCGGCGAGATGAATTTCGGAAATATCCGCAAAAGCCTTGGGTGCTTTTTCAATCATGTAATAACCGAAAATATCATTGGTGGAGCTTTGGGCAAATGCCGTGACGGCAAAAGCACAAAACATAAAAAATACAGGGATAGTTTTAAAAAGTTTCATTTTCATAGCGTCGAATCTATAACTTAAAAAGTAAGTAATTGAAAAGATTCTAAATCTGAATTAATTATCAAAAAACATCTGTATCGAAAATAAATTTTGCCTTTTTACCTACTCAGTTGGACGTTCAAAAATCCCGACCGCTTCTACATCATCAAACTCTTTGAGCATTACTTTAATAATTTCACTGCGTTTAGTTGGCACGGTTTTGCCAATATAATCGGCTTGGATCGGCAATTCCCGATGCTCTTTGCCGCGATCAACCAGAACGGCAAGCTGAACTCGATTCGGGCGACCAAAATCCATCAATTGGTCGAGCGCGGCGCGAATCGTGCGTCCCGTGTAAAGCACATCGTCAACTAAAATAATGTTCTTGTCTTCAATATCTTCGTTCAATTCGGTGCGGTTGACGACCGGATTTGCGCCGACAGTCGAAAGGTCATCACGATAAAGCGTAATGTCCAGAATCCCGAAAAGCGGCGCAATCCCTTCGAGTTGAGTAATGTTTTTGGCGAGAACCTCTGCCAGCGGAACTCCGCGACGGCGAATTCCAACCAGATACAAATTTTCAGCACCTTGATTGCTTTCGACGATTTCCGATGCCAGCCGTGACAGAGCGCGTTTGATGCTCGCGCTGTTCATAATCCGAGATTTTTCAACTAAATTTATTTCATCACCCATTGCGTCAAATCGTAGCAAGTTTAATGACGAGTGACAAGTGATAAGCGACAAGTTAGAATCTCTCTCAATGTCATTTTACGATTCAATTATTCGTCGAATTCTTTTCCAATTGTCTGCCGAAACCGCGCACGAATTCGGGATTCATACTTTACAATACGGTTTAGCCACGGAAATTGTGCAAAAGCAATTTGCTAAGCGCTTTGAATGTAATGAGTTTGGCGACTTAAAAAGGTTCGGATTAACTTTCAAAAATCCTCTCGGAATGGCTGCCGGATTCGATAAAAACGGCATTGTCGTCAATCAATTAGCCGCAATTGGATTTGGTTTCGTAGAAGTCGGAACCGTTACTTTCAAACCGCAAAAAGGAAACGACAAACCGCGACTTTTTCGCTTGCCGCAAGATAAAGCTTTGATAAATCGCCTCGGTTTTAACAACGAAGGAACGTCCGCAGTTATTGAGCGTTTGAAAAAAATAAATCCGAAATGCGTTCTCGGAGTGAACATCGGCAAAAATAAAGATGTTCCGAATGAAGAAGCGATAGAAAATTACTTGAGCAGTTTCAATTTAGCTTGTGAAGTCGCTGATTACATTACGGTTAATGTTTCTTCGCCCAACACGCCGAATTTGCGCGAACTGCAAAAAGCCGAAAGTCTGGACGAATTGCTGAAAACTTTACAAGACAATAATTTGAAGAAAATTCCGCTGTTAGTAAAAATTGCGCCCGATTTATCCGAAAGCGAAATCGAAGCAATCGTTGACATCGCCTTAAAACTAAATTTAGCCGGAATTATCGCCACCAACACGACCATCAGCCGTGAAAATTTGCAGACAAAAATCGAAGAAACAGGCGGGTTAAGCGGAAAACCTCTGACCAAACGCTCAACTGAAGTTATTTCAACAATTTACAAATATTCAAAAGGCAAAATTCCAATCATCGGAGTCGGCGGGATTTTTACTGCCGAAGACGCTTTCGAGAAAATTTGCGCGGGAGCCTCGCTTTTGCAAGCTTACACCGGATTTATTTATCAAGGTTTTTCTTTTGCGCGTGATGTCAACTTTGGGCTGGCTAAGATCATCAAAGAAAAAGGTTTTAAGAATTTAGACGAAGCGGTTGGGAGTGGATTGAAATGAAAAAAATTACCTTGATTTTTCTTCTGTGTATTTATTTATTTTCTGCAAAATCAATCTTGGCTCAAGATTTTCCATTTGATAAATATAAGACGAGAACATTATCAGAACTTGTTGAAATAGAAAGGGAAGCAACTAAAACCACATACGAAGGAAAAGGTTTATTGATTGATGCAAAACCTTTTTATTCAGCAGTAAGAGTAAAATTTATTGGAACTTCAAGAGCGATCTCGTCTGAAAAGAAAAATTTACTCAAAATGTGGCAAGGTTCTTTAGGCTATGATGCTGAGATTTTGAGTCTTTATGAGAATGAATATCTTTTCAAAGAATGTGATAAAGAATATTGGATTCCGGTGCAAAAACAAGTGGCTGCATATTTTCCAAAGGAATTAAAGTCAGGTGATATGATTACGATTTACCTAATGGTCGTTGGTGGGGTAAAGCTAGAGAAAGACTGGGATTTTGTCTTTTTGATTAATGAATTTCAGAAATATCAAGACTGATTGAGAGCTAGTAAATACGAGCAATCTATTGATTGTTAATGTCGATTTATGTGAAAAGTAATAAAATGAAAAGATTAACAATTCAATTCTTTATAATTTTTTCCTTTGTCGCACATATTTATGCGCAGTCGGACACGATTCAAAAAACGCAAAAAATCATCAACGAAGTCGTTGCAAAATCTTATCCTGAACTGAAATCTAAAAACATTGAAGTCCAAATTTTCAAAAGTGAATCCGATTATTTTCAATCACGATTTTCATTTGGCAAAATGCTCACTTTGCAAAAAATGCGTTACATCATTTTCGTCAATCCGAAAGTTTTTGAAAAAAACGCACCCGAAAGCGGAATTCGTTCGATCATTGCTCACGAACTTGCCCACGTTTTGTATTATTCCCAACGAAATCGAGTGGAATTGATTGGTTTAGCGAGACTTTCATCTAAAGATTTCAACCAAAAATTTGAGCGCGGCGCGGATTTGGAAGCTATTGCGCGTGGTTACGGCGAAGGTTTAAAAGATTATCGCAACTGGCTTTATCAAAATATTCCCGCGAAAAACCTGGAAGAAAAGAAACGCAATTACTTTTCGCCCGAAGAAATTGATCTAATGCTCGAAATTTTGCAGAAAAAGCCCGAAACGATTGAAAAATGGCGAAAAAATGTGCCGCGAAACAAAGCGGAGATAACGCCTTAGTTTGACACTAAAAACTCAAAGGTTATAATGAATAGTTTGTTTCTTTTGCTATTTGAAACGCTTTTTTATGTATATTGACTTAACCAAACTTTCTGAAGGGAGAAAAGATTTTGACGAAACGATTCAAGTTGATTTGGATGAAGAATCGGTTCGACTGCTTGAACCTTGCCGGATTTTTGGCGAGTTAAAAAAAGGAATCGTTCAGGTTGATGTTGCCGGGAAAATAATTGCGAAGGTTGAAATGGAATGTTCGCGTTGTTTAACTCCTGTGGAATCAACACTTGAGATTTCGTTCAAGGTTTCATACATTACTGAAGAACATTATACAAACGAAAAAGACAGCGAATTGCACGGCGAAGAATTGGAAATTTCGATTTACGACGGAGAAAAAATTGATTTGACCGATTTAGCCCGCGAACAGATTTTATTGAATCTGCCGGCACAAACTTTTTGCAGTGAAAATTGCCAGGGTTTATGTCCGAAATGCGGCGCAAACTTGAATCAAAAAACGTGCGATTGTGAAACAAAAGAGATTGACCCGCGATGGGCAAACTTAAAGAATTTGCGATTTTAGATTTGCGATTTGGGATTTTTAAAATCCTTATCCAATCAAAAATCGGCAATCTAAAATCAAAAATAAAGAGGAATTATGCCAAATCCAAAACGAAGACATTCAAAAACACGCACCCGAACCAGACGCGCACATGATGCGTTGGCTGTTCCGCAATTTTACCTTGATAAAGACTCAGGTGAACCCCAAGTTCCGCATCGCGTTAATGATGCCGGAGTTTACAAAGGTCGTCAGATACTTGTCGGAAAAGAAGAAAAAGAATAGTGAAATTTTAGATTTGCGATTTGCGATTTGCGATTGAACAGGAATAAAATCCTTCAATCAAAAATCAAAAATCAAAAATTAAAAATCAAAAATGACACAAAACGCAGGAATACTTGGAATGGGACACGCTTATCCAAGCGGAGTTCTCACCAATGCCGATTTAGAAAAGATCGTTGACACCAACGATGAGTGGATAACTACGCGCACCGGTATCAAACAACGCCGTAAAGCCGCCGACAACGAATATACTTCGCAATTTGCGGTTGCAGCCGGCAAACAAGCTCTGGAACGTGCCGGAATTGATCCGAAAGACATTGATATCATTGTTTGTGCGACAACCACTCCCGACCAAATTTTGCCCTCGACAGGCTGTTTAATTCAACGCGAACTCGGCTGTGAAAATGCCGCCGGGATGGACGTTTTTGCGGCTTGTTCGGGCTTTTTGTATGGAATTACAATGGTCGAATCAATGATTCGCACCGGACAAATCCGTTACGCTCTGGTCATCGGCGCAGAAGTTTTAACTAAATACGTTGATTATACCGACCGTTCAACCTGTGTCATTTTCGGAGACGGAGCAGGTGCGGCGGTGTTAGGGGCTGTTCCCGAAGGCAAAGGGATTTTAGCGACCAAAATCCGTTCAGACGGACGCTACGAAGAACAGCTTTTTGCTCCGGGCGGTGGCACTAAGCTCGGCACAACGCACGAAACTATTGATAATCGTCTGCACTACTTTAAAATGAAAGGCAATGAGCTTTTCAAAGTCGCAGTGCGTTCAATGGCTGAGATCTCGACGGAAATGCTCGAAAAAGCGGGATATTCGGTTGAAGATGTAACGATGGTTGTTCCGCATCAGGCAAATCAAAGAATCACTGATGCCGTTGCTTCACGCCTCGGCGTTCCCGAAGAAAAAATGTATTCCAATATTGCCCAAACCGGAAATACTTCCTCCGCTTCGATTCCGATTGCACTGGATGAATGTTTGGAAGCCGGAAAAATCAAGGAAGGCGATTTGGTTTTACTGACTGCATTTGGTGGCGGTGTGACCTGGGGCGCAACGGTAATTAGATTTTAGAATAAAAATGTCAAAAACAGCATTCATATTTCCGGGGCAAGGAAGCCAAGTCGTTGGAATGGGCAAGGATTTATATGACAATTATCCGATTGCCCGCCGAGTTTTTGAAGAAGCCGATGATGCGCTCGGTTTTTCGCTTTCAAAAATGTGTTTTGAAGGCACAGCCGAAGACTTAGCTTTGACCGCAAATACTCAGCCTGCGATTCTGACTTCTTCGATTGCCGCATTTATGGTGATGCAGTCGGAAGGCTTTCCGATGCCGAATTATGTTGCCGGACATAGTTTGGGCGAATATTCAGCACTTGTCGCAGCAAATGCTTTATCATTTTCCGATGCGGTCGTGACGGTTCGTAATCGCGGAACTTATATGCAGGAAGCCGTTCCGGTTGGAGTCGGCGCGATGGCGGCAATTTTAGGATTAGACTGGCAAAATATTGAAAAAGGCTGTGAAGAAGCCGCGCAAGGTCAGGTTTGCAGTCCTGCCAACATCAACAGCCCAAGTCAAATTGTGATTGCCGGAAATGCTGAAGCAATCGACCGCGCTTGTGAAATTTTGAAAGAAAAAGGCGCAAAACGGGCAATTAAACTCAATGTTTCCGCGCCTTTCCATTGCGCTCTGATGATGCCCGCGCAGGAAAGATTAGTCGAAGATTTGAAGAAAATCCGCTTTAACGATTTGCGTTTTCCGATTGTTGAAAATGTAACTGCCGAAGTTAATTCCAAAGGCTCAAGAGTTGGCGAAGCGTTGACCGAACAAGTTTCTTCGTCGGTGCGCTGGTTGCAATCGGTCGAAAATTTGGTCAAACTTGGAGTCAATACTTTTGTCGAAGTCGGCACGGGAAAAGTCCTCAGCGGACTGGTGAAACAAATTAACCGTGATGTTCGTTTATTGAACGTTGAAAATTCGGAAAGTTTGAAATCAAGTTTAGAAAGTTTAGGAAGTGTGGGAAGTTCTGAAGGTTCGGTTGGAATCGGCGGTGCTTAATAACCACACCTCAATTTTTTTGCACTAATAAAATAAAATTGTTTTAGGAGAAAATAATGTCAGAAATTCAAGATAAAATTAAACAAATCATTGTAGATGAATTAGGTGTAGATGAAGCAGAAGTTACTGAAAATGCTCGCTTTATCGAAGACTTGGGCGCAGACTCATTGGATTTGGTCGAACTCGTAATGCGCTTTGAAGAAGAATTCGACATCGAAATTCCTGATGAAGATTCAGAAAAAATCCAAAGCGTCCGCGATGCTTACGCTTACGTTGAACAGCATAAGAAGGATTAGTGATCAGTGGTCGGTGAGCAGTGGGCAGATTGTTTCTAGCCCAAAGTCTAAATTCTGACCGCCGACCACCGCGCACTGCCCACTCAAAAAGATGGCAGTTCAGAATTATCGGCAGCTTGTTGTTTGGCAAAAAGCGATGGAATTAGTCAAATATGTTTATGAATTGACAAAGAAATTTCCACGCGAAGAACTCTACGGATTGACTTTACAAATCAGAAAAGCCGTAGTTTCAATCCCTTCAAACATTGCCGAAGGTCAAGGACGAAATTCGACCAAAGAGTTTATCCGCCATCTTTTTATAGCTTATGGTTCTTTGATGGAAACAGAAACTCAAGGTTTAGTTGCAGAAATGCAAAGTTACATAACGGCAGAAGAAACTGTTGTTCTAATGAACAAAACTGCTGAGGTAGGTCGCTTGATAAATGGTTTGATAAATTCGCTGGAAAAGAAGATTTCTGACCACTGACCACCGACCACCGACCACTAAATTTATGAAACGTCGTGTTGTAGTAACAGGACTTGGTTTAATTACCGCTTGCGGAAATTCGGTAGCAGAAACGTGGGATTCGTTGCTTGCCGGACGAAGCGGCGCGGATTATATCCAAAAGTTCGACACGGAAAAATTTGATGTCAAATTTGCGTGCGAAGTCAAAAATTTCGATCCGCTTTTGCTGATTGAAAAACGCGAAGCCCGTCGGATGGGAGCATTTTCGCAGTTTGCGATTTTTGCCGCAGACGAAGCTATCAAGCACAGCGGACTCGTCATTGACGAATCAAATGCTTTTGATGTCGGCACTTACATTTCTTCAGGTATTGGCGATTTCTGGGCGATTGAGCGCGAACACGAAAAACTTTTGAACGACGGACCGAACCGGGTTTCGCCGTTCTTTATTGTTTCCGCCATCGTCAATTTAGCTTCGGGCAATGTTTCGATTCGTTACGGTGCAAAAGGTCCGAATTCTGCTACGGCAACTGCTTGTTCGGCAGGCGCACACGCGATTGGCGACAGTTTTCGTCTAATTGAACGCGGCGATGCTGACGCGATGATTTGCGGCGGGGCGGAATCTGCGATTACTCCGATGTCAGTTGCGGGATTTAATTCGATGAAGGCGATGTCAACCTTTAACGATAATCCGAAAATGGCTTCGCGTCCGTTCGATGCGAACCGGGATGGTTTCGTCATTGGCGAAGGCGCGGGAATTTTAATTCTTGAGGAATTGGAGTTTGCCAAAAAACGCGGTGCAAAAATTCTGGCTGAAATTGTCGGTTATGGAATGACAGGCGATGCGTTTCATCAAACCAGTCCCGATCCAAGCGGTTCAGGCGCAATCCGCGTGATGCAAAAAGCCATCAAAGATGCCGGAATTACGCCGGACAAAATCGGTTACATTAACGCACACGGAACTTCAACGCCGTATAACGATGCTTCGGAAACCAAAGCAATTAAAGCCGTTTTCGGCGAACACGCTTATAAATTGGCAGTCAGTTCAACCAAATCAATGACCGGACACGCACTCGGCGCAGCCGGCGGAATTGAAGCTGTAATTTCGGTTATGTCTTTGATAAACCAAAAGTTACCGCCGACTATCAATTTGGAAAATCCCGATCCTGAATGCGATCTGGATTACGTTCCAAATGTTCCGCGTGACGCAAAAGTTGATTATGTTTTGTCCAATAGCTTCGGTTTTGGCGGAACAAATGCCAGTTTGGTTTTCAAGCGTTGGGAAGAATAAAAGGCAAAGGGTAAAAGTAAAAAAGCAAAAATTGCTTGATACCTTTTATCTAAATTATTTCAATTTTGCGATTTTTTCTGAAATCCACTAAGCTATGAATGAATGCTCATTCAGTTAGTGGATTTTTTGCTATAAAAATAATAAGATTAAAAGGATTATTTATTACCAAATAACAATTAACTATTTACAAAATTATGAAAATCATTGTTTTAATGAAGCAAGTTGCCAATAAAGATGCAGTTTTGCGGATTGGCAAAGATGAAAAGTGGATTGATGAGGCGGATGTTGCCTTGCAAACCAACGAATCGGACGGCTACGCGCTCGAAGAAGCCTTACGCTACAAAGAAGCCAAAGGCGGCGGCGAAGTTATAGTTTGCACGCTCGGCGGACAATCTGCCAAAACCGTTATCAAAGACGCTTTAGCTCGTGGAGCAGACCGTGCTATTCACATCGTTGCCGAAAATACACAAGGTTTATCGCCTTTTACAATTGCCAAAACCATTGCTGATGCTGTCAAAGATGAAAATGCCGATTTGATTTACACCGGATTGCAGTCAGATGACAGCGGTTATGGACAAGTCGGTGTGATTTTAGCGGAACTTTTGGGATTGCCGCACGCAACTTTGATCATCGAAGTTGACCGCGAATCAAGTGAATATCGGGTCAAACGCGAGCTCGAAAGCGGTTGGTATCAATGGTTTACCTATCAGCTTCCGGCAGTTATGGCGATTCAGTCGGGTATTTCGCAAATCCGCTACGCCACTTTGAAAGGTATTATGGCAGCAAAATCAAAACCGGTTAAAGAGATTCCTGCCAACATCGAAGGCTACGATTCAGCGCAAAAAATCGAAAAAGTTTATCTGCCGTTGAAGATGAAAACTACGCAAATGTTGGGCGGCGGCGATGCCAAAAAAGGTGCGGTTGAATTGGTCGAAAAATTAAAAACGGAGGTGCGCGTCCTGTAATGATATTAGTATTTATTGAACATAAAGATTGTGTTTTGAACAAAACTTCGCTCGAAGCGATCACGGCGGCGCAAACCATCGGAAAGGAATTAGGTTTACAGGTTGCGGCAGTTATTCCGTGCGGCGGAGAATGCAGCCTGTCAAATGACATTGCAAGTTATGATATTGCAAAAGTTATTGTTGCCAAAAACGAAAAACTCGGAACTTATACGCCGGACGGTTACACGGATGCTTTTGCCGATATTATCCGCAAAGAAAATCCAAAGTATGTAATTATGGCGCATACTTACCAAGTCCGTGACTTTGCGCCGAAACTCGCCGCCCGATTCGGTAAAGAAGTTGTCGGTGACGTTATTCGCTATAAAAATGATGGCGGAAAATTGACTTTCACCCGCCGGATTTTCTTAGGAAAACTTGATGCGGATTTCACTGTTGGCGGTGATGCTCCGTATTTTGTTACTTTCCAAAGCGGGGCTTTTCGCGGCGACAACGCGGCAAAGGGAAGTGCAGCCGTTGAAAATGTTGAGGTGAGCGTCAACGATTTACGGATGAAACCCGAAACTCCATTCCAGGAAGCCAAAGCCTCGGTTGATTTGTCCAAATCCGAAATCATCGTGGCAGTTGGTCGCGGAATTAAATCCCAGGAAAACATTGGCGTTGCTCAACAGCTTGCCGATGTGTTGGGAGCGGATCTGGCGGCTTCGCGTCCGATCTGTGACAATGAATGGCTGCCGATTGATCGCCAAATCGGTTCATCCGGTCAAACTGTTGCGCCGAAAGTTTACATTGCTCTCGGAATCAGCGGTGCGATTCAGCACATCGTCGGAATGAAAAATGCTTCGACCATCATTGCGGTCAATAAAGACTCGGAAGCACCGATTTTTGATATTGCCGATTACGGAATCGTCGGAGATTTATTTGAAGCAGTTCCGACAATGATCGAAGAAATCAAAAAGGCAAAAGGTTAAGATCATTAACCGGAAATTAAAAGAAAGACGTTAAAGAATAATGCTTTAGCGTCTTTCTTGTTTTTTAGAAATTAAATCTGACTTGCAAATCAATGCGGCGGTTTGCGGTTCCGCCGAATGAATTCATAGTTGAAAACACTTGTCCGAAACGGTTGGAGCTTAAATTGCTGATAGGTGCGTTGCGATTGGTGTGATTTAAGAGATTGTTGGCTTGAACTCCGAAAACCAAATTGTAAGCTCTGGCTTTTTCATTTTTGCGGAAGGTAAAAGTTCGATTTAGGTTTAGATTTAGATTAAAAAATCCCGGACCTCTACCATAATTTCGCGGGACAATGGTTTTTTCGGGGTTATTGACTCCGCCAATATCGCAAAAATCGTTGGTTAATCCCAACTTTTTACAGGTTGCACTTAACTGAGCAAAAGTCGGGCGGTCGTTAAAGATCGAATCACGGTTGGAATCGGCTCCACTGGTAATATTGAAAGGTCTGCCCGAAGAGATTGAGACAGAAGGACTAACACGAATCTTAAAAGGCATTTGAAATGAACTGTAAAGCGAAAAACTGTGTCTGATGTCTTGCGAGGCTGCGCCGTAATCCAGATTCAAATCATAACTGTAAGAAGGAAAACTGCCTCCGTCAAAGTTATTTTCGATCATTCCCAGCCGATAATTACCGCCTAATGAAAAACCCTTAAACGCATTTGAATTAATATTTACGATCAGTTGCTGCTGTCTTAATTCTCCGATTGATTCGTAAAGATATACATTTCCTTCGGAGGGATTTGGTCGTGACGAATCAGTAGGACAAGTTGCTAATGGCGGACAAACTGGTGCATTTATGTTGCGGGTTCCTAATTGAGAAAAGCCGCGATTGTAAATATAGGTTGCGGCGGCTTTAGTTTTGAAAGGCAGTTGCCGATCAACCGAAAACGCAATTTGATAAGCTAACGGCGAATCTAAATCGGCGGAAACCCGGCGCACTGTCACCGAATTCTGACTGGCAAAAGCAGAAAGTTCGGCAACCGTCGGCACATTCTTGACGCTGTTCAGCGTAAATATCGTCTGTCCTAAAATTGCGGAATTTGCAGGAACAATATATTGAGTTTGTTGCGTTCCGCCAAAGCGTTTGGCTTGTAGAAAGAAATTTTCACTCAAACGGTTATAAAAAACACCGAAACCGCCGCGCAAAACGGTTTTGGCAGGCTTTCCTTTGTGCGAATCAATGGCATATGCGAATCCGAATCGCGGCGCAAAATCATTGAAATCTTTAATGTTGGTTTGATCTTCGTAACGCAGACCGAAACTTAGAGTAAAATTACTTCGCACTCGCCACTCATCGGTAATAAAAAGCCCCAAATCGGTTTGAGCAATATCCGAAAGGGCTTCACCGCTGTTAATGCTGAACTGATTCGGATTAAATCTCGGATCAGGATTTCCTAGAACTTTCTGACGGTATTGTTCGATTGATGAATAAAGAAGTGCGCCTGTTTGTGAATCGCGGACACCTGCAAATGTGAACATTCCGCCAAAATTCGATTCAGAACGGTCCTTGATGGAAATTCCGCGCACTCTGACTCCGAATTTGATCGAGTGCTGATTGTCTTTGCCAAAAGATGTGGTCGTATTGTTCTGAATCTCCCAACGGGTTGTATCATTGTAGTTCAATCCGACCTGTGAGCCGCCGCCCGTGAACGCGCCTGAAACATTGATCGTCGGGGTTGAATTATCGCCTTCCTGTTCGCGTTTATTGAGGCTGAACGCAAAGAGAGTTTCGTTTACTGTTTTAGGATTTACGATCATTGCCTCGGTCAGCCGAAAATCCTGAGAGCTGCCCGAAACCTGAAACGCCCGTGTCGGGAGAGAAAAGTCCGAAACTCCTTGATTCTCCGAATTATTCCGGCTAAATCCATACCGAAACATCAAAGTATTCTTTTCATTAAGCTGATAATCCACTCTGGCACCGATTGATGAGCTTCTGGAGGGAACATTGATCTCTTCTCTCAGCGGAACAACATTAAAAGAGGAATCTATCACGCTCGCATTAACGACACGGCTGTTGTCTTGCTGATTATTGTTATAATCAACGAAAAAAGACGCGACCTTACTTTTTAGCGGACCGGAAAAACTGCCTCCGAGGTTGCGCGCCTGACTCGGCGGACGCATTAAAGCAAAAGGATTACGCGAATTTAACCTGGCGTCATTAAAATTAAAGTTGCTCGAACCGCGAAACTTATCTGTGCCGGGTTTGGTGATGATCTCAATACCGCCAAATCCGGCTCTTTCGTATTCCGCCGAGAACGGACTGCGATTGACACGGATTTCACGGATCGAAGATTTAGGCGGAATTCTGCCGCTTGTGATGCCGTCAACATAAAACTGTCCGCCATCCAATCCAACCGCTCCGCCTGCCATCGCTTGCAGGTAGGCTTCCAATTCTTCGGGGTCATCAGGCAGATCTTCGATGTCCTGACCGGACAAAACCATTGAACTGGCGTTGGCATCCGATTCGGTGCTGACCTGATGGCTGTCGTTGCCGACTTCAACCTCGTTTTCAATTGGTGCAATCGTTAGATCTATCGGAATATTGAGTTTCTGATTTGCTTCAACTACTATTTCCGGCTTTTCAAAAGGGCTGAATTTGGGTGCAGTTGCTCTGATCGTATATTTTCCGGTTTTTACATCTTTGAAAGCGAATTCGCCCTGTTTGTTTGAGAGTGTTTTTCTTTCCTTTCCGTCCGCATCCGTGATCGTAATTAAAACTCCCGGCACTGCTCCGCCCAAACTATCCGTTATTTGTCCGCTGATGCCGCCGGTTTGCTGGGCAAAAGTTGATTGAGCCAAAATAAGCGCGGTAAAAAGTAGGAAAATGAATAATCTCGGGGATTGCATAGTTTTAATCTTTCTGTGAGGGTCAAAGATAATAAAAACTCAGATTTTTGCGTAACAAATTTAAAATAGTAAGTTTTTTACCTGCTATTGTAAAGGATTATTGCCTTTTAATTCTTCGGACGATCGCGTTTTTCGGTCTTAATATCGAAACCTTTTTCCGGTTCGCTGTGCTTATAGATTAGTTTTGTGACCGTGTAATCCAGAGTTTGACGATAGAGGTTGTCCTCAAACTCAAAACTCAAGACTCCTTTGTTCATTTTAATTAGCGAATCATCAGTCAGGTTAATATCATCCAGACAGTCCTCTGGAATAACAACTTGTTTGGCTTGAACCTTTAAAGTCTGGCTTAATTTTAACCAAAAAAGCGTAGACGATTCACTGGCACCGCATTGACCTTGAACATTGCAGTTTCCGCTTGAACCGCCGAGTAAAACAACGTAGATCGAACCGTCTTTTTTGACCGAATCAATTAGATCAAAGCTGGTTGAATCAAATTTTCGGCGTTTGGGATCGGTTCCGTCGTAGGTCATAAGACATCCCGCCATATCCTTGCTTAAATTAATGATAGATTGGGTTTTTCCACTAGTAATGCGGACTTTTCCGTTTCCGGCAGAGCGAACTTTGATATTTTGGGCAAACGTCGAAAACGACAACAGCAAAATTAAAATCGGAATCAGTCTGAACATATTTTTAATCGGTAATTTTGTATTTTATCTACGGATAAGACGTAAAATCTGAGGTAATTTTGCCGACAGTCGGTGATTTTAAACAAAAAAACACCCGCCAATCAGACAAACCGGCATTATTCGGATTTGAAATTGATCAGCAGGCGAAAAAACTTAGCCTAAGTTTTTGGCAGCGAATTCCCAGTTCAATAATTTTTCAATTACTGCCTTTACATAATCGGCGCGTTTGTTTTGATAGTCCAGATAATAGGCGTGTTCCCAGACATCAAGCGTCAGGAGCGGTTTTAAGCCGCCAGTCATTGGATTATCGGCATCTTCGGTTTTAACCACGGACAATTTGCCTTTTTTATCGGCAACTAACCAGCTCCAGCCGCTGCCAAAGGTCGAAGTCGAAGCATCCGTTAATTGTTTCTTAAAAGTCTCGTAATCACCGAACGAATCCTTGATTTTGTCCAACATTTTGCCCGTTGGTGCGCCGCCTCCGTTGGGCGTCAAACTGTTCCAGTAAAACGTATGATTCCAAACCTGTGCCGCCATATTAAAAAGACTTGGACTGTTCAGATTAGCCTTATCTTTGTAAGTTTTCATCATAATTTCTTCCAAAGGGGCTTCTGCCAGCGGAGTTCCTTCCGTCAATTTATTAACCGGGTCAAAATAACCTTTATGATGGCGGTTGTAGTGTATGTTGACGGTTTGCGCGGAAATAACGGGAGCCAGCGCATTTTCGGCGTAGGGTAACGGCGGAAATTCGCGGGGTTTGGCTTTACCGATGATATTCGGGAAGCCTTTAACACTTAAAGTTGATGCAACCGTAATTGCAGACAATGACGCTAAAAATTCTCGACGTTTCATAATAAAAATTTAGCACAATTAAAAGAAAGTCACCATAAATTTTGTTAAAATCGCGGCACAGTCAAGCTGGAGAAAAGAAGAATTAATCTTGAAAGTGAATATTTCCAATTTAACAATATGAAAGCTGCTTTTTCTTTACCTAAAATCGCAAATATCTCACAAATGTTTGTAATTTAATGATTTAAATTAAGTGTGATATTAAATTTTGTAGGAAAAAACTTGACCGGATCGACTTTCTGGTTTATAAAAATAAGCTATCCCCCAATTTTCCCCCCGTATTTTATAAAAAGAATCACTGCCCCCCTACAAAAGTAATTATATGAATGAAAATCTGAAAGAGATTGAGGAGCAGGTTCGCCAAGAATCCGTCAAATTGCTTCAATACATTGAGCGACGCGATAAAGTTTTAGGAATTTTGAAGTATGCGCCCGTCAGTCAACGAGAAAACATCTATCAGGCTATAAATAAATTAGATAAAGTCATTGAAGATACTGAAGATATTCTTGAAATACTTAAAAAGAAATATCTTAGAACCTTAGAAATAATGGAAAGTGATAATAAATTAGCCGAAACGATGGATAAAATAATCCCTGACCTTTTAAGGTCTTTCGAAACCTAACTGTGTAGGGAAAAATACCCGATCAAAATGATATTTTCGGAAATTAAAATATTCCATAAACCAATAAAGTGAGAAGGTTTCTTCAAAAAATAATCAAATGAACGTAACTTTAGAGGAAATTGAGGAACAATACATAGAAAAATCTGCAAAATTGCTCGAATTGATCGAAAGACGCGAGGGATTGATCAAGATTCTAAAACAAGTTTCTCCGACAAAGACGACAGAGGTGCGAAATCTTATTGCCGACTGCGACAGATTAATCGAACACACGGAACAGATTCTGGAACTGAGTAAAAAACAAAAGGAACAGCTTTTGGTTTTACAAGAATCGGAAAATAGATTGGTTCAAATGACGGAAAGGATTAAGCCTGAGTTCTTAAAATACGTTGCTGAGAATTATCCCGAAAAACTTGATGAAATGGAAGAGCTTTTTACCGAAGAAATCAGCGAAGAATCTCATTAGATCTATTTAATTCAATGATTCAAACAGTGTATTTCTCTTAAAAATCATTCACTATCCCCCATAAATCGCTCGAAACAATCTCAAAATGACTTTGTTCCGGCGATAGCAACTCGGTTCATTGAACAGCAGGTCTGTGCAGGCTGACAAATAGTCTGTGCAGAGTAAAAATTGCTTTGTTCACAATAAAAATCGGTTTGTTCGCCAGACAGCGATTGAAAACAGTTTATCAAGGGGGAATTCTCAAAAAAAAATAGGAGTAAATACACTATGAACTATCACGAAAGAAACCGCTACAATATGTTTATTAAAGTCAGACAGTATGGAACTGATAATATTGTTGACTTTCCATTGGGAAGTGTCGGATCTGCAAATTTTGAAACGATCAACAGCGTCCTTCTCAGATTGGATGAACTTGCAGCCATTCAAACCGGAGGATATGGCGAAGTGCGCGTCAGTTATGTCAGCAAAGACACCGCCAGAGAAGATCTGCGCGAATCCGTTTCGTATATTTCACGAACAGCTAAAGCTCTGGAATATGAATTTGCAGGAATTTCGGAACAATTCAGACTGCCGCGCGGTTCAAATGACCAAAAACTCATCGCCACCGCCAAGGCATTTGTAACAGCCATCGGAACTCATCAGGCAGATTTTATCCGTTACGGATTAGCCACCAATTTTGTGGATGAATTAACCGATCACATCGCCGCCTTTGAAGCAACTCTGAACGCACCGGCTTCCGCCAGAGGCACTCACGTCGAAGCTACCGCCGAAATCGGTCAGTTGATCAAACAGGGAATGAATGCCGTCCGAATTTTGGATACGGTGGTCAAAAATGTCTATCGCAACAACGTCGGCAAGCTTGCGGCGTGGACAACTGCTTCGAACATCGAAACAGTTACCAGAAACCGGGAAACAACCGAGCCAGCCAACGACGGAAGTAAAAAGTAAAAAGTAAAAAGGCAAAATTACAGACACTAAACTCCCCTCCTTGCGAAAAAGGGGGGCTTTTTTGTGAAATCCAATTTGTGTAATCAACTAAAAGATCGGAATAATTTAAATAAAAAACACGAAGTCTTTTACAAAATTCTGTGTTTTCTGTTCGTTCTGTGGTAAAAACCAAACTAAATGGAAACTTTTATCGCATACTCAAAGATTTTAAGCGTAACATCAGGGTTTTCTTTGAACAAAATTAGTTCGATTTGACTATATATAACGAAAAAATAATTAAAGAGTTATCCAAATCAATCAAAAAGAGACCGCGCAATGAATTGATGCAGTTTATTGTGTCCGTAATTCTTACACTCAAAATAAAAATTTTCTAAACTATTGAATTTACTGGTTAAATAGTTTTGGCACACGGATTGTATTAGTCAATACTACACAATTGGAAGGGAACTTTAGGTTCTATTTAAAATTACAAGGAGTATGGGAAATATGATTAATGAAATAACAGCACCCATTATGAACGATAGTTTTGACGCAAACGAAAATACAATGCTCAGCAACGACGATGTCATTTCGACTTTGAATGGTTTGATCGAAACCTGCAAAGATGGACAAGAAGGCTTTAAGGAATCAGCCGAAAGCGTGACGGATTCTACTCTTAAAACAGCTTTTTATGAGTTTAGCCAACAACGCGCACAATTTGTCGGTGAATTACAATCCTTAGTTAGAGACTTAGGGGGTGATCCTGAGAATTCAGGAAGTATTTCGGGCGCAATTCATCGCGGATGGATTGATTTAAAAGCAATGGTGACCGGAAAAAGCGATGCTGCAATCCTTAACGAAGCCGAACGCGGGGAAGATGTGGCAAAAGGCTACTATCGAGATGCCGCTGAGAAAAATCTGCCGGCAAATGTTTCAAGTGTTGTGAATAAACAATATCAAGCTATTCAATCAGCACACAATCAAGTCAAACAATGGCGTGATTCAGCAAATAATGAAAATTCAACAGCAAAAACGGGATATTAGTTTTACAATTAATCGGTAAAAACTAATAGATAAAAACTGCATCCTTATCCAGATTTGAAAGGATTTCTCAACTTTTGTGAGAAATCCTTTATTTTAATGCAAATACCAACGACTAAATCGAAACCTTTATCGCCTCTTCAAAGATTTCCAACGCAACATCTACATTTTCTTTTGACAAAATGAGGGGCGGCGACCAACGAATCGAATTAGCCCCGCAACCGAGGATGATTAAACCGCGTTCATAGCAAGCATATTCGACTTTATCGCGTAATTCGGGTGCAGGTGTGAGCGTTTTGCCGTCAGTCACGAACTCAACGCCTAATATTGATTTTGATAAGATTGCACTTATCTACGAGTTGTATTTATTTTGAAACTTGGATTTTTATAGCAAAAGGAAATAAAATAACGATATTATGGAAATTATAATTGAAAATATTAGGACATTTGCTGGAAAGCACGAGATACCTCTTAAACCAATTACAATCTTAACCGGTGAAAACAGTTCTGGAAAAACTACTTTTTTGGCGAGTTTATCAGCATTAACTTCACAAATAGGTTATCCCGTTGAACCTTTATTTAATACATCTCCATATAATCTTGGTAGTTACGATACTATAGCAACTAACAAGGGTGGGAGGTTTGGTCATGCTAAATCTTTTTCACTTGGATGGTGTCAAAAAGTAGGGAAAAATAAGGATATTTCAGAACTTGCTACGTATTCTAGCGCAGTTGGTAAGATTGAATTGTCAAAATATGCATTTAGATCGCCAGGAGGGGACATAAATGTTTGTTTGAATGATAAAAGTGAAAATAAAGAATACAAAGTAGAAATTATTATTCACAATAAAGGTAAAGATAAATCATCCAATTATTCAATCAAAAAGTTTTTAAAGTCAGGTTTTGTTGGAGGTAGTTTTCCTAGACAAATTGTTTATCAAATCATCAATCAAGAAGAGCAAAATAATAATTTTAGTTACAGTGATTTAATATCTTTAATTCAAGTTAAAACAATTGAAGAGTCAGTTTCAATAGCCCCAATTAGAACAAGACCTGAAAGAACTTACGACCAGACAACAGAAACATTTTCTCCTGAAGGCGGTCATATTCCTTTCGTTTTAGCTAAAATCTTAAGCGAAAGTAGTTCTAACCGACAAAATAAAGCATTAGCATCTGCTTTGGAGCGTTTTGGGGAAGAATCTGGACTTTTTAAGACAATTAAAGTTAAAAACCTAGGAAAAAAAGGAAGCGACCCTTTTCAAGTTCAAGTTAATGTTTCAGGCAAACCAGTTAATCTAATTGATGTGGGTTATGGGGTCAGTCAAGCTCTTCCTGTTCTCATTGAAAGTGTTCTTACTTCTACTGAAAAAAGAATTTTAATTCAACAACCTGAAGTTCATCTTCACCCGAAAGCGCAAGCGGCTCTTGGAACTTTCTTTGTTGATTTAGTTGTTAATGATAAGAAAGAATTTGTAATTGAAAGTCATAGTGATTACATTGTTGACCGAATAAGACAGGAAATAGCTTTAGGCAGAATTAAAAATGATGCTGTTTCAATTCTTTATTTTGAAAGAGAAGGATTAGAAACAAAGGTTTATCCTCTTTCCCTGGATAAAACAGGCAATGTGTTAAATGCACCGCTTTCTTACAGAAATTTTTTCTTACGTGAAGAAATGAACTTATTAACACGAACATCAAAATAAATTATTTCTAAAAAACTCATGTGTATAATCATTGATATAAATATTGCTGGAAGGGTATTAACAACTGACAGCGACCCTGATTTTGGGATCGTTCATGCGTGTTTATTTACTGGGAAGCCACACAATGTGCGACTTGTTTACGGAGGAAAAAAATTTCTAACCGAATACAGTAAAAATCATTCCGTTGCAAGAATTGTTGCGGCACTTGATAGAGCCGGAAAAGCATTCAAAATAGATGATGATTTAGTTGATAATGAAGAAGAAGTGATTAAAATTTCTGGTTTATGTAGTGCGGATGATGAACATATAATAGCTCTGGCAAGAGTTTCAAATGTTCGACTTCTTTGTTCTCATGATAAGGGGCTCCATGGGGATTTTACTGATAAAAGGCTTTTGAATTCTCCAAGAGGTAAAGTCTATCAAAATACTTCTCACAATGATTTACTAAGAAGATTTTGTAAGTGACAGAAAAGAAGCAATATTCAGAATATCGAATTGTGTAGGCATTCCAAAATATCTGTAATCGATTGATGAACTGAATCATAAAAAAGATGACAGAGTTCGTAAGGAGTTTGAAAAATGGACGATTCCGACATACCCAAAAACGTCCATTTTTATTATATCGTTTTTGTTTAAATCGAAACCTTTATCGCCTCTTCAAAGATTTCTAACGCAACATCTACATTTTCTTTTGACAAAATGAGCGGCGGCGACCAACGAATCGAATTAGCCCCACAACCGAGAATGATTAAACCGCGTTCATAGCAAGCATATTCGATCTTGTCGCGCAATTCGGGTGCAGGTGCAAGCGTGTTCTTGTCAGTTACGAATTCCACGCCCAACATCAACCCAAAACCTCGCACATCACCGATAACATCGTATTTATCTTTTAATTTGTTCAAACCTGCTTCCAAATACGCGCCAACTTCTCTGGAATTTTCGACCAAACCGTTTTCCAGTAATTCAATCGTTTTCAATGCCGAAGCAATGCAGACCGGATTGCCGCCAAACGTCGAGGCGTGTGCGCCTTTGCCCCAATTCATAATTGAATCTTTGGCAATACAGATTCCAATCGGTAATCCTGAACCGATACCTTTGGCAAGACACATCACATCCGGTTTCACACCCGAATGTTCGATGGCAAACATCTTCCCGGTGCGTCCCATTCCGCTTTGAACTTCATCCACAATCATTACAATCCCGTGTTCATCGCAAATTCTGCGGATTCCTTGCAGAAAACCTTTCGGGGCAGGAACATAACCGCCTTCGCCTTGAACCGCTTCGATGATAATTGCGGCAACTTCGTCCGGCGGAGTCGTTGTTTTGAAAATTCTTTCTTCGATCCAGGCTAAACAGTCGCGGGTAATGGTTTCTTCATCCGTCGGCTGGTTATTGGCGAAATGACGGAACTTGTTCGGATAAGGAACGTGGATGACATCAAGTGCCTGCCGCATAAAACCGCGACGTTGGGCGGCTTTTGAAGATGTCAGGCTCAATGCGCCGAGCGTTCTTCCGTGAAACGAACTGAAAAACGAGATAAATTTTTGCCGTTTCGTATGGTGCATCGCTACTTTCAGGGCGGTTTCAACCGCTTCCGCTCCCGAATTGGCAAAATGCGTTTTGGTCGCGCCTTCAATCGGGACAATTTCGTCCAATTTCTGTGCGAGATCCGGCATATGACGATAATAAAAGTCAGTTCCGCACATATGGATCAGGTTTTGGGTCTGGCGGGTGATCGCCTCAACAATTTCGGGGTGACAATGACCGGTCGAGCAGACGGCAACGCCCGCGTTACAGTCCAAAAAGATGTTTCCGTCAACATCTTCGACCCAAACACCGTAACCTTTTTCGGCAACAAGTTTATAATCGGGGCGCGGATAACTCGGCGTGACATATTTGGCATCAGCCGCAATAATTTCTCTTCCTTTCGGTCCGGGTAATTCTGTTTTAATAACTGGTTTTTGTAAATCTGTGGTCGGTTTCATAAAATTTTTCCTCAATATCTCTTAAATGGTGTCAATGAGATGATTTTTGATCTTTGACCTTTGATCTTTGATTGATAACTAAAATTTTTAGTCAAATTCAAATAACTTTCTGGATAAAAGAAGGCAAAAGAACAAAAACAAGATGAATAGCGAAATAAAAAAATCAAAAATCAAAGATCGAAGATCAAAGATCAGATTTTTAAAGAGAAAAATTAGTCCCCGCCGAAAAGATTCGGGCGTGTTATGACAGGTCTGAGTTTTGCAATGCTGCGCGAAGTCATAAACCGTAAAGATGATGCTTCCAATATAGCAAATTCGGGTAAAACTGCCAAGTTTTTGGAAGTTCTAACTAAAAGGCAGAAACGCGACTGTTAAGGAGCGTGTTCAACACAGAGAGTTTAGCCTTTTAAGTTGATGCACGCTTCCTCACGCTCGCGTTTCTGCCTGTTTCAGTTGCATTTGCACATATTTATAAACTATCAATTCGGTTTCTATTTTTCCCGCCGTATTTTCGCTCGCCAGAACTGATTATCGTAACGACGCTCGAACGGAATGAAAAAATGTTTGTCTTTGAACGGCTCAGTTTGTTTCATCACATTAAAACCTGCCGCTGAAAAGATTCTTTCCGCCTTTTCAAATAAAACAGATGCGGGATAAATATCAAATTGAAATAAATTATTGATTGTAGTTAAAAAATTAGTTGGTGAAATCAGGATTAAATTAGTTTCAACCGCTTCAATCTCACGCATTTCAGCGGCAAACTCGACCAATTCGCTGATTTCTAATTCATTTCCTGAATGAACAATGAGCCAGAAGGGAAGTTTAGTTTTTAAAACGGATTGATAAGTTTCAAAGTCTTTCGGTAACAAATCAGACGGAGGATAATTTAATTCAACCGGAATAATTTGGTGCGAAACGGTTTCCACAAAATTCAGATGCTCTTTTTCTAAATCTTCTAACAAAAAAGTCTTATCAAATCGGGGAAACTCCGCATCAATCAATGCCGAATAGTTTTTCCAACGCAAATGACGGGCAAGATAATTAATTTCAACGGATTTATCGAACTCAAATCTGACAAATTCGCCGACAATCCCCAAGGGAAAGGAATCTATAAAGATTTTTTGAGGTTTTAGTTCGGCAAAGAGGTTTTGCAGGTATTTTTGATACAGCAAACGGTCATTTTCCAGACTCTTTTCAACCAGAATCGTTCTGATATTGCCGACAACCCGTTTGTCCCCCAAAAAAGCGGAAGCAGAGAGAATAATTGAATCATTTTCAATACCCAAACCACGCAAAAAAGCGACGGCACGGGTTAAATGTCCGAGTCCGCCGCCCATTGCATAATACAGGTTCATTTTTTTAGGCAAATTCACAGGGATGAAGGGGATAAAAGGGATATTTTTGAATAAATGAAAGCTGTTAAAGCTATCTCCTATATCCCCTCAATCCCTGTGAGTCAATGTTTTACAAATTTCGGGATAAAAGCTCCGCCATGATCACATAGCGCAATTCAACCGGGATTTTATCCAACACTAGGACTCCAAACGAAACCGAATATTTGTCGGTGTTGGAATCAAAGAGTTCTTTGTCGGCAGAATCCTTTACTTTGACCTTTTGACGATCTTTGTAGAACTTTACTTCGCCGAGTTTGTTCTCATTTTGCTCAATTTTCGCGCCATCGTCTTTTTTCACCAATTCAAACGCATTCTGATTTTCTTCATTATCGCTGATCTTGATTTTGTCGTTGTCAATTTTGACTTTCCACAATAATTTGCCGTCAGTCGTGCGAACTTTGAAACCATCTGCGTCTTTTAACTTAACTTCACAGATCTGCGAACCATTTGCGCCAAAATATTTGCGTTTATCGGCATCTTTTGACTCACTTTTAACGGTTTTTCCGTCAAATTCGATCTTTGCGCCGCCGCCGTCAAATTTTATTTCGACGACATCTTTATCATCGCTCGTTTTGACCTTAACTTTGTTAGCATAATTGCTTCCGGTCGGTGTCGTTTGAGTAGAATTCGTTTCGGTTTTAGGCGGATTCGATTTCGGTTCGGTAGTTGAGCCGTTTTTACAGGCAGAAACCAGTAAAATAAAGGCTAAACAAACACAAAAGATGGATGAAATATTTTTAAGTTTAAGCATAATGACTCCGTTTTTTAATAGTTTCGCTAAAAATCTGCAAGTAACGTTCGGCTTCCGTCTGCGGATTATATTCTTTGGCTAATTCAAGGCAATTTTTACTAAATTCTTGATAATTTTCGGTTGTTAATTCAGCAGTTTTGGTAATTGCCTGACGACAATCATAATCGTTGCCGGCTTCAAAGAGAATTGCCGTCTTGCCATCTTCTAAAACATCGCGCATTCCGCCTGTGGATGCAGAAATTGAAGGAATTCCGAGCGCAGCCGATTCCAGCAAAACATTCGGCATTCCGTCGTAAAAAGAAGGAATAACCACAAAATCACAGGCGGCGTAATACGGCAAAAGTTCGTAACGGTCTAAAAATGGAAGCGTCGAAAAACTGACTTCTGCACGATGTTTTTCCAGCCAATCGTGCATTTCAGGCTCGACATCGCCAATCAAAAGCAAATGAAACTTATTTGCCAAACGACTTCGCAGCAGATTTTCCAAAAAGAACAATCCGCCCTTTTTACGTTTCAATTGACCGAAAAAACCAAGCACTTTTTGACCTTCCAAAAGGTTTGTTTCGCGCCAATTTCGGGCAAAATCTAAATCTTCGTTTGAAAATTCCCAATCTTTCAGGCTAATCCCGTTCGGAGTCCAAAAAAGTTTGGTGTCAGGAAAGAGTTTGCTGATCTTTTCGACCTTATCTTTGGAAACAGCGCAGATAGCCGTTGATTTTTCCAAAGCATCACGCAGAATATCGCCGCGTTTCAGGGAAAAAATGCCCGCATCAAAGTCATTACCGCGAATTAAGGTTATCAGCGGGACTTCCAGCCACGCAGCAAAGACGGGACTTGCCATCATCGGCAAAAGTCCGCCGAAAGCGACAACATGCGTGTAACTTTCGTTTAGATTTTCCAGAATTGTCCACAAACGATTGATCGAATGAGCCACATCTTCGCGCACAGGACAGCAAATCTGATTTCCATTGATCTTTTGCTCGACTTTCCAGCGCAAATATCGCGTGCTGAAATGCGCGACATCAACTTTTACACCGTTTTCACGCAAACCGCGAACGATCCGGTCACAGGAAACCGCCATTCCGCCCCGTTGAGGAGGATAGTTTTCAGTCAAAAACAAAATCTTTAAATTTTTGATTTTTGATTTTTGATTTTTGATTTCGTTTGCCTCAAACATTGCTTTTATCTATCGTGTATCCTAATTTTTTGTGTTTTAGAAATAAATACGGCGGGAAGACCAGACCAATCTAAAATCAAAAATCTAAAATCCCAAATCAAATTAGCTGTCAGAAAAATCTCCGGCATCCGAATCATTATCATAATCGTCAATGTCGTTATCATGACGGTCAAACGAATGATAATCGTGATGTCCATACATAAAAGGGCGATAACCGCTGCCGTAATAGGAATTTCGGTATGAATAAACCCAATCATCATCGTAATAATCGGATTTATGCTGCTTGGCACAATCAACACAGAGCTGTAAACCGCTTTTAACCGATAAATGAGATTGACAAACAGGACGATTGCATTGTCCGCAGGCTTTAATTGCCTGCTGGTCACACTGACGAAGGATAAAAAAACCGCGTTGAAGCTGACAATACGACATTATTTTTTACCTCCTGTTGGAGTTGCTCTGGTGTAGGCAATCGCCACCGCATTCACAAAATCCTGCGCCGAAAAAGTTTGTCCTTCCCAGTGCTTAATCATTTTTTTGATGTTCATCCAATTATAATCGCCGCTTCCTTTGGTTCTGATGTTTCCAACCTGATCTTTTTGCTTCAGTTTTTCGGGCAATTCGTATTTTTTCTCGTGCATTCCGATGGTCATTGAGATAAAACTGCGATGTTTATTTTTAGTTTTTGATTTATGTTTGCCGCGTGCGGTGCGTTTCGATTTTTTACTCTGTTTGGCGTAATCAAAAACACTCCATTTGAGGATTGTTCCGTCTGCTAAAGCCGTTTCACCGTCAAACCATTGGTCTTTGTAAAAATAATCAATGATACTGTAATAAGCTCCGCGTTGATAAGGCTGAGATTGATTGATCAATTTTTCTTTCAGAGCAAATCCGCGCAAATCCAGTTTTAATTTCAATGACTCGGATGGTTTCATCTCTTCCCGCAATATTTTCAAAATCGGAATCACCGTATTAGTCAGAACTTCGCCCGAAATATCATACTTTTTGATGTAAAAATAAGCAGATAATCCGGCGATGACCATAAAAAGCCCGATAAAAATCGTGACAAATCCGACATAAATCGCCATCAGAAAAAAACTAAAAAAGATAATAATAAATCCGACACAGCCGATTCCGCCCATCCATTTGCGGGTCGAATCGCTTTCCTTGTCAAAATCCCGCAGTTTTTGAAAAAAGGCAAGCCACTGATCAGGAGTTTTTGCGTCGGTAATTTGTTTTTTTAACAGTAGGTTTTTTTCTTCAGCCGAAAGTTTTCCAAGAGTAAAAAATGCTTTCACGTTTGTCTCCGTGCAAATTGATTTTGGTTAAAATAATTGATTCTTTTAAGATTGTAAATTAATTTTGCAAAAGATAGACGTAAATTTCTTTCAATTTTGCAATGGAATGCTCCCAAAGGAAGTCTTTTTCGATTTTTTGACGGGCATTTGCACCCATTTCAGCCAATTTATCAGGATATTGCAAAAGAACACGGATCACACGGGCAAGTTCACCGAAACGATCAGGCTGAATCAATCTTCCGTGTTCGCGGTCAGTCATAATCTCGCGCACCGAAGGCAAATCCGAAGCAATCACGGGAACTCCCGAAGCCATTGATTCCAAGATTTTCAACGGTGCACAACCTTGCTCGATATTCCGCGAACATTCGGTCAAAGGCGCAACTGATAGCAAAGCATTATCGCGCCACGGGGCTAAATCTTCCTCTCTTAAGCCAAAATTCCAGATGATTCGGTCATTGACTTCTAATTTCTCGGAAAGTTTGGTCAAAAGTTTGGCACGGCGTGAGTAATTTGAGGCGCAAATGACTAAATACAGATCTTCCAAATCACGCAGACGGGCAAATGCACGAAGCAAAACGTCAACGCCTTGCCACGATTGCAACGCGCCAAAATAAAGCAGATATTTGTCCGGCGCATCAATCGGTTTTTCGGTTTTTGGTTTGATAAATGCACCGTTCGGAATGACCTGCACTTTATTTTCCGCAATTCCGTAACTCAAAACCTTCTTTTTTATCGAATGAGAGGGCGTAATAATAAAATCACTCTCTTCCAGACAAAGTTTTTCTTGTGCTTTTATTTTCTCAAGCGTTTCGGGCGCAATGTTGGAATAGAGAAAAGGTAGTTCAACCGAAGGCAATCCGTTGACTTCAAAAAGAGTTTTATATTTTCTTTCACGTCCTAAGATCGCCAGACCGCTCCAAATATCCCGAAAATGACAAATCTGCAAATTTTCATCGCATTCATCCAACAATCCGCTTAAATTCTCGCTAAACATCAACGCCCGCCGCAAATAATTTTGTTCGGGAACATTAAAACGAATTATCTCAACCTTATCTTCGATCTGATAGTTGGGAAGCTGTTCATTTCCAAGCACATAAAGCAGACCGCCATCGAATTGCTCGAACAATGCGCGGGCAAATTTATCAATGTGAATCGCCGCTCCTTTTCGCGTCGGAAAAACATCAAATGATGAATAAATTGAATTTGGAGAGTTGCGTAGATTGTTCATTGGATAGAAAAAAGCACGCTGTTCGGAAACAACGTGCTTCTTAAATTTTAACTAAAAACGAAACTATTTCTTTTCAGCCGGTTTGTTTTCAGCCGGTTTGTTTTCAGTGTGGTTAGCATTAGCAGCCGGTTTGTTTTCAGCTGGTTTGTTTTCAGCTGGTTTGTTTTCAGCCGGTTTGTTAGCTGTGTTACCAGTGTTAGCTGTATTAGCAGTGTTAGCTGTATTAGCAGTATTGGTTGTGTTAGCAGTATTGGTTGTGTTAGCAGTATTGCTGGTTGCTGTGTTGTTAGCTGGTTTGTTTGCAGGGGCTGAATCGCCGCAAGCGAAGCCTAAAGCCGCAACGGCTAAAAGGGCTGAAAGTGCTAAAGTCTTTTTCATTAAATTTAATCTCCTGTCTTCTCTAAAGATAATATTATTTGATTTTGTTTTTACGCCTTTGTTTTAGGCGTTTCCAACTTTATTTAAGTTTGGGAACATTGGACAATATAAATTTCTCATCATCCATAGTCAAACCGAAACAAGTAAAAAAGTCGTTTTTTTAGAAAAATTTTCTTTCTTTGGCTTTTTCGGTAATGACTTAGAGAAATAATTCATAAAATTTTGTAAGAGTTACATAGAAATATTGGTTTGTTTTAAGACAAAAAGTAACTTTTACAATTTTTAGAAATTATTTTTCTAAACGAATACCTTACAGAAATCCAAAATAATTTTCAAGTTTATCTTTAAATTTGCAAAGAAAAAACTGAAAAAATGGCTAATTTTCCGGTTCTCCAAAGTAATACGGCGTTTTCTTTGTCCATTCGCTGCGCGGAAAACGCTTATGCAAAATATCAAAAGCCGCTTTTGAATACTGCAAAGTCTGATCGTCACGACAACCATAACGGGTTGAACGAACCGCCAAATGCAGAATTTCCGGTGTATTCGGATTGGTCATATTTTTGTTGGCAAAATCAACCGCTTTTTTGGCGATAAAGGTAGAAGATTCACCAACTAACGCAATCTTCTTTTGTTCGGTGACCGATTCCGCTTTTTGGGCAGCGGTCATAAATCCCGGATAATCATACTGGGCATCTTTCTCGACACACCACCAATTTCCGCGAATGCTGTCAATCGTATTGGTCGGCGAATCTTCGCGCCCGTAACCAACCGGAACATAAATTTGAATCGTCGGATTGCGACCGATTGCCAAAAGCGAGTTTGCTTCCGAAGTTGCGGCGGGAACTTTGTAATCAGGCGCAAATTTTATCATCAAAGGCGTAAATTCGGTTTGAATTGCCGTATTTCCCAAAACGTAGGCGCGAGTCCAGACGGCAATGACCAATAATTTTTTGAGGTGATTCGGTAAATTCTGACTCAAAGCGGCTTGGCGCAAAACCGAAAGCGGCATTTTTTGATTAAAAATTTGAGAGGCATCGTAATCAAACATCGTGCGATTTTGCCAAACGGCAAGTTCTTTTTGATCTTTCAGATTTGTTCCGACTTCATTGGCATCATCGCTCCAGACAAAAGTTGCGGCTTGACGCTGAGCATATTTGAGAAAATCATCCAGATTATCTGCTAACTGCATTCTTTGAGAAAGAAAATCGTTTTGAGTCGAACGGGTGAAATTGTTGAAATGCGGCAAAACTTCCGCCATTTTTTGCTTGGCTTCGGTGCGTTTTTCAGCCGCGATCAAAACCCGAATTTGATGGAATTTAGCTGTCGCAAAAGCAGGCGAATCAGCTTTGATCTTATCGGCTTCGGATAAAATTTCAGTCAGACTTGCCACGTCTTTAGTGGCGTGGGAAAGTGCAGAAACAAGCCAGGAGGCGCGTTTGGTTTCTTTCCATTTTGCCAATGAATGAGCGAAACCGTCTTCGGATTGATAAGTGAAAAGCCAATCGGTCAAATCTGCGCCAAGCTCTGCGTTGGAAATGTCCTGACGTTTCAAATTATAGTCGTAATCATATTCTTTTCCGGCTTTTTGCGCTTCTTTTTCCTCTCGGTCACGCCCGGCTTCGCTGGCTTCGGCATCAACTTTATCAAGCAGCCAAACATAATCGATCAAATCATTGTAAAGATTCAAGTTTTCGCCTTTTTGGATAAGTTTTTCGGCTAATTTACGGCGTTGCTCACGCGGTTGAGCGCGGAATCCGACCATATTCAAAAGACGGGTTGCCGATTCGTGAAATTCTTTCATCGAATTATCAGCTAAAATCGCCTTCAGATTACTTTCAGCTTTTTGATAGAGTTCCTGTTTTTCGCTCTTTTTCTGGTCAACCGATTTAATTTCTTTTTGTGGAGCATTTGTCCAGGTATTGGTGTTTGAATTGGGGTCGTGAACCGGAGTTGGCGTTGGCGCATAATCCGGTTGAGTGTCATCAATTAAACTTGCCTGTCGAATGTAAGTTCTGGCAACCACGAATTTTGCAGTTTTGTTCCAAACGGAGTTATTGTCGTTGGCAATTTTTTGAAATTCGGCGCGGGCTTCGGCGTTCTTTTCGGAATAAAGCAAAGCGGCGGCGTTTTGATAAACGCGGTCTTTTTTGAGCCAGTCAGGAGCATTTGCCGCAGTTTCGGCAGGCATTTTGCTTCCCTCACCGCAATTGGCAAAAACTGCATCCTGTCCGTTTACCCATTCTTTAACATCGTCATTGATACCGTATTTGGCGATTCTGGCATCCAAAGTTTTAGCAGCATTACGAAAAGCATCGTCTAAACAAGTTGTGTAGTAAAAATAATCGTCGGGCAGACGTTTTTCTGTTTCCAATTTGGCATCGCCCGCAAAAACTTTGGTGCGGGATGCTTTCCACTGTTCAACTGCATTGTTTTTGGGCGGAGCCTCTTCACTATCTTCGCCATCGGGTGTATAAACTCCGATTCGCTGTGTCAGAGCGTTCAAATATTGTTCTTGTTCGTTTGCCGTCAACGGTAAATTATTCAATTGACGATAGAAAAGAAAAAGCGACATTCTGCCGTAGCTTGACGGAACGATGCCGATTTTTCCTTTGGCAAAATCTTTTAAGGAATAATCGGCGTGACGGCTTAAACTAAAAACCGGATCGACTGTAAAAGGTCCGCAAGCCAATACAGATTGAAAAAGAAGGCAGCACAACACAATTAACGACAGTAGTTTAACGATTTTTTTCATATTTTTAGGGTAATTCCAATTTAAAACTGGTTTTTACCACAGATACACACGGATAAAGGCGAATAAAAACGGATTTTGATTGATTTATCAAAAAAATATCTGAGAAAATCCTGTTTTTATCTGTGTGCATCTGTGTTTAATTTCCTTTTGTCCCCATCTAATTCTTTTCAACGAGCGAATTTATTTTCTCTAAATCCGATTTCTTCCAACCGTTCGGGTTATTGATAAAAAGATAAAATTTTCGATTCGGTCTGAACTCCATTTTCAAAGGTTCATCCAGCGAAATTCCGTAGCTGTTCCTGCATTTCGGTTCTATCCAGTCTTTGCCCGAAGCCAGAAAATCACGAATCGTTTTATCATCCGCGCCCATTTCAAAAGCCATCGGAACAGCTTCATCAACCGGCAAATCTTTGATCCAATTATCCGAAACGCACCACGAAGCGAGTGCTGTCATACTTAAAACGATATTTTCGGGCAATTTGGGTCTTAATCCCTGCAAGATCTGCCGATAAAATTCGCGTTCCGAACTCATTACATCAAAATCGATCTGAATTGCCGAAACATTTTTTAATTCTAATGTTTTCAATAATAACCGCAAAACTTCTTGACGCTGTTTTTCGGACAAGTTTGCGTTTTTATTTGTTTCGATCCGCGTCACCGCAATTAATTTTGTTTCAGGATTAACTTTCAAAGGTTGTCGGCGCAGTCTGACCTCAACTTCGTCCGAGTTCAAGAGGATTGTTTGGGCTAAAAATGCAACGGCAACTTTATTGGAATCAATAAATTCCAGATTTTCGGGACGTTCCCAAGCCCATAAAATAATATTTGGCGAAGATGGCGAATTCTTTTGACAACCAAAACAAAAAGATAAAATCAGCAGAAAACAAATAAAACGAAAACGCATAAAATTATGCTGAATATACAACAGTTATCCTGCTTTGACTAGAGATAATTTGAGTGTTCTGTTATATTTTGATTAACTGAATGACCATTCATTTTGAGGCAAATAATGATTGAACGTGAACAATTACCAATGGATGTAGTTTTTGTCGGTGCAGGTCCGGCAAATTTGGCAGCGGCATTGCATTTGAAAAAACAAATAAAATTGCACAACGAAAACGTAGATAAGGGCTTAGCACACGGCAAAAAGATTGACGATTTAGAAATCGCCATCGTTGAAAAAGGCGCAGCCGTCGGCGCACATATTTTATCGGGTGCAGTGATGGATCCCAAAGGAATCAAAGAACTTATGCCCGATTTTATTGAGCAGGGCTGTCCAGTAGATGCCCAAGTCACTGCCGATGCCGCCTGGTATTTGACCACCAAAGGAAAGATCAAAGCTCCGATCACGCCGCCGCCGCTTGTAAACAAAGGAAAATACATCATTTCATTAAGCCGGATGTGCGAATGGTTAGCCGAAAAATGCGAAGCCGAAGGCATTAATATTTTTCCCGAATTTCCTGCGTCCGAACTTCTTTACGATGAAAATGACCACGTTATCGGCATTCGCACGGGCGACAAGGGAATTGACAAAGACGGCAAAATGAAAGGGAATTTTGAACCCGGAGTTGACCTTTTAGCCAAAGTTACGGTTTTAGGCGAAGGCTCACGCGGTTCATTGACCAAACAATTAACCGAAAGACTTGGATTGAACAAAGGCAAAGAGCCGCAAGTTTTTTCGCTTGGAGTCAAAGAACTTTGGGAAGTTCCCGCCGGAAATTTTGATGAAGGATTGGTCGTTCACACGCTCGGATTTCCTTCGGATACGCAAACTTACGGCGGCGGCTGGATTTACGGGATGAAAAATAATGTCATCTCAATCGGTTATGTAACGGGTTTGGATTATGTTGACCCGAACATTGACCCGCACGCCGAATTCCAAAAATTCAAAACGCATCCCGAAATCGCCAAAATTCTGGAAGGTGGAAAAATGCTCAAATACGGCGCAAAAACCATTAATGCAGGTGGTTGGAATACGATGCCGCAGCTTTATGCCGATGGAGTTTTGATCGTCGGAGATTCTGCCGCATTTTTGAACGGGCAGCGCATCAAAGGAATTCATACCGCGATTAAATCGGGAATGTTGGCAGCGGAAACAATTGTTCACGCCTTTGCGCACGATGATTTTTCAGCAAATTCTTTGAAACATTTTGAAAGCTGGGTTAATGATAGTTGGCTTTATGATGAACTTTACCCGGTTCGCAATTTTCACGGTGCGTTCCAAAAAGGTCGTTGGTCGGCTCTCATCAACACAGGTTTACAGTTTTTGACCGGAGGTAGAGCCTGGGGATTCATTGACAAAGAAGACCACGTTGCCGGACACGAACGGATGCAAACTTTAGAAGACTATGGCGATAAGAATAAAGACCGTTACGAAAAAGTCAAATTTGATGGGACTTTGACTTTTAACAAACCCACAGACGTTTTCCACGCCGCAGTTGCTCATGACGAAGACCAACCCGCACATTTACACGTTATGGACACCGAAATTTGTGCGACTCGCTGCGCCGAAGAGTTTGGAAATCCTTGTCAAAGATTCTGTCCGGCGGCAGTTTACGAGATGGAAGAAAATCCAAAATCAGGGCGCAAAGAGTTAAAGATAAATTTCTCTAACTGTGTTCATTGCAAGACTTGCGACATTGCCGATCCGTATCAAATCATTAATTGGGTGACGCCCGAAGGCGGAGGCGGACCGAACTATAAAGGAATGTAATTTGCTTTTGGATTTTTGGATTGATTGTTTTAAAGTGTTAGTAGTTTTTTCTGCCCCTTACAAAATAAATGAGGTAAAAATGTAATGAGCGAAGAGTTTAACGAAAAATTTGAAACGATTGAGCAAACCTTAAAATATATTGCCGATTCTCAAGCTAAATTTGAATGGATAATGAAAAAGAGTCAAAAAGATTGGGAAAAAAGGCAAGAAGAATATGAAAAGCGTTTGGCACAAACTCAAAAACATCTTGATTACATAACCAAATTAACGGGAATCGCCTTTGAAGATCTAATGTTTCAAGATGAAAAACTCGAAGAAGCAGGAAAGACTTTAACTCGCAAAAATCCGAAAAGAACCTGAGATTTTAGAAATTTATTAAAAGGAATAAAAATTGCAACTTTGATTAATTGTTGTGAAAAGTTGTTTCAAAACAATACACATTAATATTTCAAAGGAGATAAGAGCAATGGGAATTCCAAATAAAGACGAAATTAAAGGGAAATACAAAGAAGTAAAAGGCAAAATCAAAGAGGCGGTTGGTGATTTGACCGATAACGGCAGACTTGAAAGCGAAGGAGAAGCCGATCAGACTGAAGGCGAAACCCAACAAACCTGGGGAAAATTCAAACGCGGCGTGAGCGAAACGGTGGACGCTGCCGGAGAAGCAATCAGCAATGCCGGAAAGAAAATTAATAAGGGCTAATTACTTAGACGGGAGAGGTTTTTAATAAAATCTCTCCCGTTTTTTCTAAAATCAATCCTCCAAATTTTACATCTTCAACTTTTCAAATTATTTTAAACGCAGTTATGCGTGGAATCTTATTCATTATTTCATCCCCATCAGGCGGCGGAAAAGGCACTTTAATTCGTGAAGTGTTGCGAACTGTGCCGAATATCGGTTATTCTGTATCTTTTACCACGCGGCAGATACGCGAAGGTGAGATTGACGGTGTGCATTATAATTTTATTTCGCACGAACAATTTGAAAATTTGATCAAACAGGAAGAATTCCTTGAATATGCCGAAGTTCACGGCAATTATTACGGAACCTCCAAAACGCAAGTTGACCACGAAACTTCAGTAGGACGCGACATTATTTTGGAAATAGACGTTCAAGGCGCGACTTTGGTTCGGGAAAAAGCCAAAGATGCAATTGGAATTTTTATCCTTCCGCCGTCTTTTGAGGTTTTAAAAGAACGCCTGACGGCTCGGAATACTGAAACTGCAGAAGATTTGCAGCTGCGTTTAAAAAACTCTCGCGGCGAAGTTCAGGAATATACAAAGTTTGATTATGTGATCATCAACGATGAAGTCACAAAAGCGGTAACAGATTTGCAGTCAGTAATTTATGCTGAAAGATGCAAACACTTGAGACAAACTGAAGCCGTTGAAAAGATTTTAGATACTTTTGAAAGTTTTAAGACAAATTCAATCGGAGATTGAACAATTTTTATGGAAGAAAATTTAGAAAACCAAGAATTAGAATTAGGAAATTTAGATAATGGTGAAGAATCAGCCGAAGAAGAAATTCCGGCAGTTGATTCAAAATACCGGATGATCTTGCTGGCTGCCCAACGCAGTAAACAATTGCAGCGTGGCGCCAATCCTCGTGTTAATGCCGATCCGCGTAAAATTAAACCGACCCGCATCGCCATGGAAGAACTCAAACAAAAGAAAGTCCGTTACAAAGTTTTAGACCAAGAATAAAGAAGTAAAAAGGCAAAAGTAAAAAGTAAAAAGTTAGGATTAACTCAATTTATTGAAAATAACCAGTTGCGTCAATTCTCTGTTTTTTTTGCCTTTTTACTTTTTACTTAAACTCACTTTTCCGTCCATTTTTGCGCCAGAGAGTTGTAATATTCAACTGGCGCAAGTTCATCAGTCAACACCGGAACACTCAAATCCAAAGGCTTTTCATAGCGATTTTTTAAGAGCGCGGAAATATTTTCATCGGTTGAATCAAATCCGATTTTGTTCGATTTGGTTGCAACCAGAAGTGCGTTTTGCGCCAGATTTTCATCTTTTTCAAATCGCGGTTTGAAAACATAAACGTGCGGAAAAACTTCCTGATAAGTGCGAACCTCGGCTTGCAAAAATTTTGCGCCTTCGCCGGTGTATGACGAAATCAAATTTACCAAAACGATTCCGTCATTATTCAACCCTTTCTCCATTTGCCGCACCGCTTCAACCGTCGTTAGCTGAAAGGGAACCGAATAAACGGAAGTAAATGCGTCAATCAAAATCGCATCGTATTTCTTCTCGTTTTGATTTAGAAAAACCCGTCCGTCAGCGTGAAAAATCTGCAAATTCGGATTGTCCTGAAGCTTGAAATATTTTCGCGCCATTTCCGTCATTTGTGGGTCAATTTCAACCACATCAATTTTTTTATTCGGATAAAGCCGCAAATAATCTTTTGGAAATGAATAGGCTGCACCGCCGACGACCAAAGTTGTTTCAAAATCAGGTTTGAAATGGCGCAGTAAATGATAATATTTAGTGTTGTTTAGAGCCAGTTCATCACTATCCAGATACATTGCCGCCTGAGTCGAATCAGGATCGGTCAGCAACACACGAACCGGTTTTCCCGTATCTTTTTCGGTAGTTTGAAAGACACGCAAACGATTATATTGCGTGTCAAAATCGTGCATTCCGTAACTGGCAAAAAGCGTGTAGGCGTAAACTTCGTTAAACAGAATTGCCACCGGAAAAAGCAGAAGTAAAAAAATGTTGTTGACCGCCATTTTGAATGGCGCGAGTAAAAGCGAAAGCGCAAAGAGCAACCCCGCAATCAGATACATTGTCCGCACACTACCAACAAACGGGAGCAGAAAAAATCCTGCCAGAAAAGTTCCGAAAATGCTTCCAACCGTTGAAAGCGCGTAGAGTCTTCCAACGGTTTTTCCTGCATTTTCAACCGTTTGCATTTTTAGACGAACTGCGTAAGGTGTCACAAATCCAAATAGCGTGCTTGCCGGAGCGAACAAAATCAACGCCGCGATTACAGACTTAAATTCAATCCGAATGGCTGTTACACCAATCATCGAAAGAATAAAATCCTGCGCCAGAATCGTGGCAGAAATCATTGCACCCGCAAAAAAAAGCACAGTCGCCAAAATCCGTAAATTCGGTTGGCGGTCTGCCATTCGTCCGCCGAACCAATATCCAAGACTCAAGCTGCCTAAAATTACTCCGATTAAACTTGTCCAAATGTAAGTCGAAGTTCCAATGTAAGGTGCGAGAATGCGCGAACCGATAATTTCATAGATCATTACCAACGCACCGCTGACGAAAACGACTAATTCAAGCAGAAAATTTTCCCGGAATTTATTTAACATTGAAATTTAGGTTTTGGGCTTTTGGCTTTTGGTTTTTGAAAGAATTTAGTTTCAAACGCTCAAGTTTGAGTGTTGAAATTCAAAGACCAAAGACCTAAAACCAAAAACCAATTATTTTTTGAAATGAAATAATTACAAATTTTACCTATTTTCGGATAAACTATTGGCAATTTCAATCAACCAGAACATTTATGCAAGAAGCCCCTAAAATTGATAAAGAAAACATTAATCGTTTTTTATGCCCGAATTGCGGCGCAAATATGGTTTTTGATGCCAAACTCGGCAAACTCGCGTGTCCGTATTGCGCGCACGCTCAGGAAATTGTTGCTGACGGCAAAGTTGACGAACGTGATTATTACGAATTTCTTCAGCGTGGTCAGCAAAGTTTGCAGCCGATGGCAAATAATGCAATGCAGGTTCGCTGCGACAGCTGCGGCGCAATTGTTAATTTCACTCCGCCCGAAACTGCAACCTGGTGCGATTTTTGCGGTGTGAAAATCGTCGCGCAGCCAAAAGCCGCCGATCCGTTGATTGCACCCGAAGGCGTTTTACCTTTTTCCGTTCCGCAGGATCAGGCAATTTCGGGTTTTAATAGATGGTTGTCTTCACGCTGGTTTGCGCCGTCTGCGTTAAAAACGATGGCAAGTGCCGATAAATTAAGCAGTATTTACATTCCGTATTGGACTTATGATGCTTCAACCCGAAGTTATTACAGCGGCGAACGCGGCGATTGGTATTACGAAACCGAGTATTACGAGGAAAACGGCGAGCAAAGATCGCGTGAAGTGCGTCACACAAATTGGTATTCCCGAAGCGGACAAGTTGGACGATTTTTTGACGATGTTTGCATTCCGGCGACCACTTCTTTGCCCGAAAAATATATTCAAAAATTAGAACCTTGGGATTTGCAGGAACTTAAATCCTACGAACCTGCATTTTTATCGGGACACAAAGCGCAAACTTACCAAATTCCGTTGGATGAAGGATTTGAGCGTTTTAAAAGAATTGCGGAAGGCGTAATTTATAACGATGTCCGTCACGACATCGGCGGAGACGAGCAGCGGGTTCACAATGTTCAGACCGAATACGGCGATATTACTTTCAAACACTTACTTTTACCGATTTATGCGGGTGCGTATCGTTTCAACAACAAAGTTTTTCAAATCGTAGTCAACGGGCGCACCGGAGAAGTGCAAGGCGAACGACCTTACAGTTGGATGAAGATTGGCTGTTTGGTCTTTGTAATTCTTGCAGCTATTTTGTTTATTGTGATGATTTTAGCGATTATCGGTGCAAGTAAATGATTTTTTATGAAAATAATTCTCTCCGCCGTTGAACAGGAATTGGTCAACGCCTGGCAAAGTTTTTGCGGTGATTTACCGAATATTGAAATCTATCACGGTTCAACTTTAGATCTGTCGGTTGATGCAATTGTCAGTCCAGCCAATAGTTACGGCTTTATGGATGGCGGAATTGATTTACTTTACTCGCATCGGTTTGGTTGGAAAGTTCAAGAACGACTGCAAAAACTTATCAAAGAAAAACATCACGGCGAGCTTTTAATCGGACAGGCTGACATTGTTGAAACCGATAATCTGCAAATTCCTTTTGTCATTTCTGCGCCGACAATGCGTGTGCCGATGATTTTGAAAGATTCGGTCAATCCATATTTAGCGGCTCGGGCTGTATTTTTGCTGATAAAATACGGAACGTTTTTTGATGGAAATTACAAAGGCGAACCGATTCATAAATTTGTGAATAGCGTTGCCTTTTCGGGATTAGCAACCGGAGTCGGTCGGATCGGATTTAATACTTGCGCCCGCCAGATGCAAAAAGCAATCGAAGATATTGTTCTGGAAAAACAGACTTTTCCTCTTTCCTGGGTTGATGCCTCGGCAAAACATCAGGAACTTTACACCGACAGAATCAGAAATTTGCAGTATGAATAATGTCAGTTCGGGATAAAAAACAGTTTGCCAAGTCGGTGAAACCGACGACATTTTTGTAGCCCATAACGTCAGTCATTAGTTTCTACACAAATAGAAAAGTTCTTTGATAAGATTGTAAAGTATGAAATAAAAGTTCCAAAACTTGAGCCACGATTGCAAAATCGTTATCGAATCTTAGTGCAACAACATTTAAGTC
>JAIBCC010000078.1 GCA_019694395.1 Pyrinomonadaceae bacterium
CCGTTCTTGATCGTTCCGCAACCTTTTTTCTCGCCGTAATAGCCGAGAGCGATGTCCATTACCGAAGTTTTCGGCGAACTATTGTCGAGCCATTTGGCGTTCAGATAATCGCTGTGAGCCTGAATCGCCGAATCTTTGCCGCAAAAACCGCGTCTGACGAAAGCCTGTCGGTTAAAATCTCCGCGAATATTTATCGCGTTTGTCGCCGCTTCGACACATTTGTTTGGGTCGCGGTCGGTGTAGGCTTCCGCCAAATAGTAATGATAAACGTCGCTCCAAGGTTCGAGCTTGGCGGCAAGGTCAAAATCCGCAATCGCCTTATCAATTTGGTTGGTTTTCAGATTGATATAGCCGCGATTGAACAAAGCGTCGGCGTAATGCGGACGGCGTTTGAGAATTTCGCTCACATCTTCAAACGCTTCGATTGTTTTGCCGTTGTCCATTTTTGTGCCGACGGCATCAAGTTTTTTCCCGTCCGCCTTAATGACTTCTTCGGTCAAATCCGTGTCAAGAATTCGCTTAAAGCCGGATTTTTCAAGATTGAGGATAAGAATCCAAAGGGCTAAATCTTTGCGGTTATCTTCGGCGGATTGTTGGGCTTTTTCAAACGCAGCGGCGGCTTTATCAAATCTTCCGTTCAAATATTGGTATCGTCCCAGAGTTTCGTAAATGGCAGCTAAATCAACTTGCGGATTATCTTTCGCTCGGTCGGCAACGGTGGAATATACTGCGGCGGCTCGCCCGTAACGATGCAGTTTTTCGGCATAAAAAGCCAAATTCGCCATCGCGTCATCGTTAAGTTCTTTTCTGCCCTGCACCGCTTTTTCGCAATCTTCGTAGGCAAGCTGGAGTTTGTCCGCCGCTCCGTAAGCCTTGCAGCGACTAAGCAAAAGCTGCTCGTTATCGGGAATTTTCTGCAAGAAAGTTGAAAGGGTTGAAATCGCTTCGTCAAACTTTTTGCCCGCAACGTAATCTTCGGCGGCAGCGGAAACGTCCTCGACCGCTCCCGAAACGTCGTTCAAACCGAAACGGCAATTTCCGCGAGCAATCAACAGTTTCGGGGCAACGCGGTAATTCAAAGCCAAAGTCAATCTGTCAACGCAACTCTGAAAATCGTTTTTCTGAGCCGCATTATCGGCAAGTATGGAAAGCAAGCCGATAAACTCGTCATTAAATTGTTTGCCTAAATCCGTATTTATCCGCTGTTTCCAATCCGCCTGCGTTTCCTGCTTCATCAATTCGTCAGCTTTTTTGAAATCGGAAATCGCTTCGTCAAATTTGTTCAAATAGTAAAAAGTCGTCCCTCGAATCCAAAATGACATAAAGCAGGTCGGATGTTTTTCAACCGCTTTGTCACCCATTTTTAAGGCTTCGTCGAATTTCTTTTCGTCATTCTTTTTGTTGATTTTGAATAAATTTTCGACATCCTTTTCAGTAGTCGGGCAACCTGCCGATGCGTTCAACACACAGACGCAGGTAAACACGCACGCGAACAAAATTTTGATTGATAGGTTTTTCATACGCTAATTTCCACTATTGCAATTCTCTCAAAGGTTCTGCAAAATCAGCCTCGATTGCGTGATTTAATTGAAGCGTTACGCCATTTGGGGCGGCTCGCTCTTTGCTGAATTTAAGAGGACTCGCAATCCGGCTTTTCCAATTTTCATCAGGCTTTTGTCTTTCCCAGATTTCGCTTAATGTGTCGTAGCATTCCTGATAACGTCCGAGTTGCAGATAACACCAAGCCGCATCCAAAACAGCACTCTCTTTTCGCATTTCTCCTTGATAATTGTCGTAAAGATCAGGATCTTCAATTTGCTGGGCTGCATAGATTCTGACTAAATTCAAATAATCGGAAAGTGCAATTTCATAATCCTCGGCACAATTATTTTCGTATGCACGTTTATAAATATATCGGCTTCGGTATATGTAGGCGATTTCCGCGTCAGGGTCTAGTTCGATACATTTGCCGCAATATTCAATGCACTCGTCGTATTCACCGTCTTCCTTTGCCCAATCCGCTTTGCCAAAATATTCATTTGCCAATTTTTGTCTTTCTTCGGGTGTTAATTCGTTGATGTTCATTTGCTTATTTGAAAAATAATAAAAATAGCGAGTCCAAAACAGACCAGCAGTAAGAAAACAAAGAATCCGGTTAAAATTCAGATTGATTTTCCACGATTTTTACCAAGCGGAATCGGTTTTGCATAGCCGTTGCCGCTCTGTGTTTTCATTCGTTCAAGAGTTTCCGGCGAGAGAACCAAAAGCATGATTAGATCCGCTCCATCGTCAAGACAAACGCTCAGGTTATTGTATTCGGAAGCGTCATAGTTACGGTTGCATTTAGAGCAAACTTTCATAGTGCTAAATATTTTAAGTCTTACGGCTTTTTAGTTGATTTAACGGGCGTTTTGCTCGGCGTTGAAGTTTTTCGCATATCTTTAGCAATTTCGTCCCGCAAAAGGTTTAAGGTTTGGGCGAAAGAGTCTTTTTTCGCCTGGCTTTCGGAACTTGTTTTGTTTAACTCTAAAGCCTTGTCTGCGTCAGCTAAGGCGAGTTGATATTTTTTTAGCCCGTAATACGAATAACAACGATTTTCGTAAGCCGTCTTTTCGTTCGGATTGTTTTTGATATATTCGCTGAGCGTTGCAACCGCCGAATCGTAACGCTCCAAAGACATTTGAGCCATTCCCAATTTGAGCGAAGTCGTTTTGAGACTCGGATTTATTGCCAACGATTTTTGGTAATCGGCGGCGGCTAATTCCAAATAATTTTTCGATTTCGCTTGGCTTTCGGGTGTTTTCCAATCTTTGTTATACAAAAAATTGACCAAATTGCCCGCCGCTTTTCGATAGGCTTCGCCGCGATGGTAATAGATGTCGTTTTTGTCGGAATTTAACCTAATCGCCTCGGTAAAACTTTTAATCGCCAATTCGTATTCGGCGGTTTCTCTTTCGTCTAAAGCCGCGATGACATAACCCAATAAATAATGAAGTTCCGCGTCTTTTGGGCTAAATTCAAGACTTTTCTTAAAATCCGCCGCCGCGTTTTCGTAACTGCTGACGGTTTTAGTAAAAAGATACGCCATCGCCCGATAATAATACGGACGATTATCGCCTGGCTTGAGTTTGATCGCCGCCGAGCAAGCCTCAATCGCCATTGGATAATTTTTTTGATTCGTCAAAGTAAAACATTCTTTCAATTTAGCGTCAAAATCTTGAGCCGAAGCGGAAATCGCTAAAAATGTTACGGTTAAAATTAAAATGCTTAGTTTTTTCATCATCGTCTTTTCCTTTTACTTTTTCTTCCATTCCTTATCGCAATTCGCTTTTTCATCCAACTTTTTCAAATCCTCGCAAAACTCGTTTTTCATTTTTAAGGCTTTGTAGGCTTGCATCCGCAGGGGCACGATTTCTTTTTTCAGGTCATCGGAATCAGCATCCTCATCATCGTCAGCCGAACCTAAAGCCGTCGTAAAATCATCAATCGCAGGCTGATATTTTTTGACCTTGAGATACGTTTTTCCGCGTAGGAGCAAAAGCTCGTAGCTGTTTTCATATTCAGCCAGAACTTTTGTGTAATCGGCGATTGCCAAATCGTATTTACCTAAAAATTCGTAAAGTTCGCCTTGGAATCTGTAATCCAGCGTGTCGTTTGAGAGTTTAATGTAAGTTTCATAATCAGCGATTGCCTGTTCCGCACGCTGTTTGGCTTCGGGCGCGGTCGGCGGCATCGAAAGAGCAATATTTTTATTGGCGATTGCACGAAATTCGTAGAGTTCTTTATTTTTATCGCCTAGACGAATCGCTTCGCCCAAATTATTGACAGCTTTGATCCGGTATTCGTTAATTTGCTGGTTGTAGAGAAGCGAGCCAATCAGTGAATAACCGGGATATTCCTTTGGCGAGAGCTGAATACATTTTTCAGCATCGGCAACCGCAAATATGATGCTCTGATCTCTGGGGATTTTTATTTCGCTGCCGTTTGGAGTGCGGGCGAGTTCTTTATCACGCAGTTTGCTGTAGGCGTAAGCTCTGATGTAATAAGCATTTGTGCCGTTTTTGTTCAGAGCAATTGCATCGGAACATAACGAAATTGCTTCCGAAAATTTGCGGTCTTTGGCGGATGTTTGGCAGTCTTTGACCAGAGTGTTGTAGTCAACAACCTCTTGCCCGAAAGCTCCGAAAACAAAGACCAAAACCGCGATTATTGTTAAAAATATTTTCATTTATTTCACCTCAAAAAAGAACGATTTTTTCTCTCAACAACTAATCGCTACATTTTTAGGTAAAATAGGTCAAAATTTTGCAAAAAAAAACGCTTCGTAAAATAAAACGTCTTTGCAATGTAGTTTAATCAATTAATTTTTTTCTATAAAGTTGAGGAGATTTTCGACATTTTGTGCTGATTGTAAATTGAGAAAAAAACAGTAATCGGCAAAATTATCAGTAAAAATAACACGCCTGTCACCAAATAAAGCCCTAATGAGCCAATCGTCTGACCAGTCATATTTAGCATTCCTACCACATAAAATATTACTCCAAGATAAAGAATGAAGAGCGAAATCGGTGCGTAAACCAGAAAAGTAAGAATCCACGCCGTCAAATTCACAGCCGGTTGGACTTCCCGGCGGGAGAGAAAAGAGTGCATTACCAAAAACAAAATGGTGAAAATCATCATCCCCATCAGAAACCAAATTGAACTGTCTACATTGGCAATTGTTTCGTAAAACGCTTCGCTTTTCAGTTTATTTGAAATGATGAGTCCAATAAATCCGATTTGGGGCAACAGTAATATGTATTCAAAAATTTCAAAAAAACGGGCTACTTTTTGCGAATATGTTTTTTTCATAAATTCTCTGACTGACCAAATAAATTTTTCTATTACAAATCGCTGTATTTTTTAAGAAAAAAGGTCAAAGCAAATAAAAAAAGTTCCGCCGAAACGAAACTTTTCTAATTGAATTATTTATATTGAGCTATTTCTTCGATAATATTTGGTCAAGCAAAACAATAAAATCGCCGCCTTTTTCATCACGTTTGATAACTTTCCAATGCAGTTTATTTCCTTTCAAAAGCATAAGCTGCACTGTTCCTTTGCCGCCCCAATCGCAATCAATTTCGATAGTTGCCACATTTCCGTTGATTTTTGAACTCAGAACTTTACCTTCCGAAGTTTTGCTCGAAAAATTGCTGTAATCGCCCGTCAATTTTCCATTTTCGGCTTTGATCGTAAT
>JAIBCC010000026.1 GCA_019694395.1 Pyrinomonadaceae bacterium
CAAATCCGCGTAAAATCCCGACGATTTGCTCGTCTGTAAATATCTTCTTTTTCATGACTTGAATCTCCTAAATTTATTTTATTAGATTCTCGCCTTTCAGTTGGAGTAATTTTACGGGAGCAGGTCAGGTTATCTAATTATTTACAATATTTCGGACAAAGATTTGGAATTTGATTTAGAAAATACATTAAATGGAAATCCAATTTATAAACATTTTGGCAAAACGATTGTATTTATTGTTATTGATATTAATAAAACTAAAGCGGATTCTACTTTGGGAAAAGCTGATTTTTACAAAGTTACAGAAACTGATTTATTGAAAGAAGTTGAAACTCTAACTAAATACTAAAAGACAAAAATAAGTATAGCGAACGGGTTCAAAAATTAAGTTGAATGGATTAAACGAAGTTCGCTACCGCTCACTATACTTATTTACATTTTGTCTGATTTCATCAGTTTTTTACTCTTAACACTTTGTCTTTGAAAATAGCCTGATAAAGTTTATCGGCTAAATCCGTATTTAGTATTTTGAGGTGCGAATATTGTTCAAGAGCCGAGTTTCTATCATTGCTCATCAGATAAACCGCTGCCAGAGACAGTCTTGCTTCGCCATAGTTCGGATCAAGAGAAATTGCTTGCTGAAAGAATTTGACAGCATTTTTATATTGTTTTGCCTGAGTGTAGGCATAACCCAAATTATAGAAAGTAACCGGATTTTCGGAATTTATTCGGGCAGACTTTTCAAGCACTACAATTGCTTCTTTATTCTGATCTGCATCCAATAAAGCCATTCCCAAATCGTTATAAGCCAGGACATAAGCGGGTTTTAGACTGATGGCTTTTTCAAATTCGGAAATGGCATTTTCAGTTTGCTCCAGATGATAAAGAGCCACGCCTAAATTGCGGTGAGCTTCGGCATAATCGGGCTTCAAACGTAATGCTTCTTTGAGATTCAGAACCGCTTGCGGATAATCTTTCGCCTCATTAAACGTCACTCCGAGATTATTGTAAGCCGAAGCGGAATCGGGTTTTAATTGAATATATTTTTTGAATGCCTCAATCGCCTCCTGATATTTTCCTTCGGCATAAAAAACTGTGCCTTGCTCGTAAATTGCTGCTGCCTCATCAATAGATTGAGCGGAAATGGAATAAACGAAAACGAATAAAATGGCAGTTATAATTATTGAACTTTTCATAATGACCTCCGTAATAAATTTAAAGAAATGATTTTTGGAAAATATTTGCTCCGACACTTACCCGGGGGCTATAATGTCGGAACAAACAAGGTCACCAGAAGCTGCCGTTACCAACTTCCAACAACCTATTCGCAAATTAGCCAAAAGGCTTTTGAAAGTCTTTCCGAAAACTTGAAATTTTCCTGATGTTTTTTTCGCAGCGGTTTATCTTAAATTTGTAAGTCTTTGGTAGGACTTGGTTTAAGATTTTTTGGAGAAAAAGGCTGTCACAAATTCGGGCAGAGTGGTGTTTTACTTTTAGAAAGTCGTTGGTTTTGCACAAAGTTCTTGAGGTTTGGTTTTATTTATGAACGTGCAGAATAAATCCATTTATGAATTCGGTTCTTTCCGTTTAGATCCGGCGCAGCATATTTTGCTGCGTGACGGTCAGCTTGTGTCTTTAACTCCGAAAGTTTTTGAAACCTTGCGAATATTGGTTGAAAGCGGCGGACAAGTGGTTGAAAAAGACGAATTACTAAACAAGATCTGGTCGGATACGATCGTCGAAGAAGCAAGTCTGGCAAAAAATATCTCAGTTTTGCGAAAAGTTCTCAGCGAAAATGGCTCAGGCGAATCGGGAATCGAAACTATTCCGAAACGCGGTTATCGTTTCACTACGCCCATTAAAGAATGTGAAGCCAAGCCTGCCGATTCAATACCGGAATTAAAAAAAACTCCGAAAAGGAAAGTCTTTTTGGCAGTTATAGTTTTGGTTTTGTTGTCATCGCTCGGCTTTGCCGGTTATAAATGGTCGGTTGGTAAACCTTCTGAAACAAAGCACGAAGATATAAAGTCGGTGGCTATTTTGCCTTTTAAGCCGTTAAATTCCAGTGAAGAGGATGAAGTTCTGGGATTGGGAATGGCAGACGCTTTAATTCTCAAAATCGGGCAATTAAATAAAGTTAATGTCTCACCGACCAGCAGTATCAGGCGTTTTACCAAACAACCTCAGATTGATGCGGTTTCTGCCGGAAAAGCATTAAACGTCGAATCCATTCTGGAAGGCACAATTCAGAGAACATCCGACCGGATCAGAATCACGGCTCAATTAGTTAATGTTTCCGACGGTCGCCAGATCTGGTCAGATAAGTTTGAAGAAAAAACTACCGATTTTTTTGCGCTGCAGGACGCGATTGCGGTGCGTGTTGCAAATTCTCTGGTTGCACAATTTACTGAAGCCGAGCGGAAAAGAATGGCAGATCGCGGCACAAATAATCCTGAAGCTTTAAGATTCTACATTTTGGGTTGTATTTGGGTAGACAAAGAAACAACCGAAGGCTTTAACAGATCAATTGAATATCTCAACAAAGCAATTGAACTTGATCCTAACTTTTCACCCGCTTATGCTGCTCTCAGCTATACTTATACCGAGGCTTCGGAATCGCATTTACCGCCGAATGAAGCAATGCCGAAAGCCAAATTATATGCCGAACGCGCTTTGCAGATTGATGACGCATCTGTTTGGGCAAATTATCAGGTTGCCTGGGTAAAAATGTTGTATGACTGGGATTGGAATGGAGCGGAATCCGGTTTCAAAAAGTCTCAGGAACTTGATTTAACTGCTCCCCGCCCATATTTCGGCTATGGCTCTCTGTTGGCATTAACGGGACGGCGCGAAGAGGCTTTGGCACAGCTCGAAAAGGCTAAGAAAATAAACCCGATAAATGTCATCGGCGCGAATATTTTATATCGGACAGGCGAGTATGACCGGGCAATCGCCGAATCGAAAAAAGCACTTGAGTTAAATCCGAACAGAATTACTTCTTTGCAATGGATAGCAATGTCTTATGAAGCTAAAGGAATGTATGAAGAGGCTCTTACCTATTTTGAAAAAGCCAGACAGGTCGAAGATACACCCGAATTGAAAGCCTTTGAAGCACGAACTCAAGCCTTGATCGGCAATAAGGATCAAGCAAAAACAACTATCGAAGAACTAAAAATAATCGCTCAACAACGATATGTTTCTCCTTTTTATATTGCCGTAATTTACGCCGGATTAGGCGAAAAGAATGAAGCCTTTATTTGGCTTGAAAAGGCGTATCAAGACAAATCGTGGTGGATGGCAACACTCAAATCAAATCCTCAATTGGATGATCTGCGTGATGACCCGCGTTTTCAGGATTTGCTGCGCCGGGTAAGTCTTTCGGAGTAATTTTTAATTGGTATTGCATTATTTTAAGTAAAATAATTTAACAGCAATATCAGTTTTTTATCTTCAAGATTTCTCAATAGGCACAACTTTTGCATTTAACACTTTCTAAGTTTTGGAAATGTATCAAAACAGGACAGAGGTCTAAGGAGGAATTTGAAAGATGCAAAGGTTTTTTTATGTCAGGATTGTTTTCGGTCTACTGTTAGTTGCCTTATTGATTTTTTCGATGTCATGTGGGCAGCTTCCGACTAATTCTAATGCCGTATCGGTCAATTCCAATTCCAATACCGCAATCAATTCGAATGTAAGTTCGCTGCCCAATACAAATTCGTCAAATGTCAGCTCGTCTGCCGTTGAAACTAAAGAACCTGACCAATATCAGGCAAAGATCAACTTAAAATTCCAAGCTACCGGAACTGAACAAAAGACCGAATTGCCGATGCTGTCCGCGAATCTTGCGCGTGACGGTGAACAACGCCGGATGGAATTTAGTTTACCGAACGGTGAAAAGGCGATCTATCTGAACAAGACGGATGGAAATTATCTGGTTCTGCCGAATCGTAAACAATATGCAATTTTGGATTCTCAGGCTCTTGGTTTTGAAATTCGTCAAATGATGACACCAGCCGAAATTATCAATCGGATCAAAAACACACGCGGAGTAGAGCGCGTCGGCGAAGAAAATTTTAACGGCAGACAGGTCATCCGCTATCGTTACGGAGCAGTAACAAATACTCAAACAAATGCCGGACAGATTTCTACCGAATCATTCTTTCTGGTTGATAAGGAAACCGGATTGCCGCTTCATTCCGAAACGGTTTCTGCCTCGCAGACAGGCAATGTGCAGGGATACAACGGCTTGCGAATTGTAACGGATATGACCGATATTTCGGCGACTGCTCCGCCTGAGTTATTTACTGTGCCTACTGATTACCAAAAGATTGATGCCGAGCAGGTCAAAGCTCAGGTTAATCTGATTTTTAATACGGTTGCTTTATTCTTAAATCAAGCGATGAAATCGGTGCAAACAAATTCAAATACAAATTCGGCTAATACAGCACCTTCGCCATTGTCAACAAGATAAAAAATATGAGCAGAATCGGAACATTTTTTTTAGGAAGTTTAATAGGTGCAGTTATTGGCGGCGTTTTGGTCTTTTATTTTTTCGTCGGTGCGCCGCGAAACGGAAAATTGCCGGGGATTCCGATTCAGCCGCCTGAATCCAATCTGCCGGCAACTGCCCAGATCGTTCTCAAACAGGAATTCTTTAACGAGGTTCTGAACTCGATTTTTCGTGATATGAATCCGCCTTCGTTTCCTCTGGGAGAAGGAGAAAATTCGGCGCAACCGGGGCAATGTCCAAGCCAAATAACGCTTTTACCCGAAAGCGGCGGGGTTCGCAGCTCATTGAGTTTTGAGAATAACAAGATCATGGCTCCGCTTGCTTTTCGCGGCAGTTATAATTCGATTTTCGGCTGTGTTAATTTCAGCGGTTGGGCGCAGACAAATCTGGAAATGCGATTTGATGCAGATCAGCAAATCGTGTTTGGACAGTTAAATGTTGAAACAGTTAATCTGGACGGAGTTAATCCGCTGTTGAGCGGTATCATTACCCCTTTGGTCCAATCTACTTTGAATCAGCGGGTCAATCCGATTCAGATCTTAGACGGCAAACAACTTGCCTTAAAGCTTCCGATGAAAGCCTCCGAAGCAAATTTGAAGGCAAATGTTAAGGATGTGCGTTCGGAGGTTAAAGATAATGTGTTATATCTTTATCTGGTTTATGAATTTAGCGGGGAAGCGATGAATAAACCGTGAACAAGATAGAAAAATAATGTGGAACGAATAGGTCAAAAGTATTTAAGTTTATTTGTTTGATTCAAATTTAACCGCTAATTCTTTAAACTTAGATTCTTCTTGAATTTCACGAAATATCGGTTCGGTCAGGAAAAAAACAATTTCAAAAGGCGGCTGCTTGAACGAATTTTCTAAAGAATTCAACGCTTTTTCTTTTTCGCCGAGCCGCGCATAATATTTGGCTGATCCGTAAAAACTTTGGGTTTGCTGCAAATATTCAGCCATTGTTTTCCAAAATTCACGAATTCCTCCTTTAGAGTATGATTCCCGAAGTTTTTCCAAATGCGCGGGCGGAAAAGTAAAATCACTTTTGATCTGCTCAATTTTGAAAAACTTTTCAACCGCTTCGGCATACAGTCCTTTGGCGAAATAGATGTCGTAAAGATAAAGATGGGCATTTAGGAAATTGGCATCCATTTCCAAAGTTTTATTGCATTGGACAAGAGCCTCATCGTATTTTTGCAAAAAGTAATATATTTGGCAGAGATCGGCGTTGATAGCCAGCGATTTCGGTTCTAGTTCCAGAGCACGTTTCATTTCTGCCAATGCTGCGCCGCCCCTTCTACGGGTAACAAGATTCAGAGAATACCATTGATGAGCCGTTGCATAATTCGGACTAAGCTGCACCGCATTCTGAAAATATTCATCGGCTTTTGAAAGATCCCAATCCCAAAACATCTGCATAAAACCAAGTGTGGCGTATGGTTCACCCAGAGTTGGGTCAAGCCGGATGGCTTCGTCTGCGTGTTGATTGGCTAAAGTTCGTTTTGTGGTGTCAAAGGCGTAGGCATCAGCTAGAGCGGAATGTGCTAAAGCGAAATTTCCATCCGCTTTGACGGCACTTTCCAGATGAATAATGCTCTGATGCAGACCTTCCGCCGAACGCTGATGCCAGAGGGAGCGACCTTTTACATAATTTTCAACTGCTTGCGGATTACTGGAACTGTTTCTGTTTAGTTGCTGACGTTCATTTTCGGTCAAACCCGACAAATCAATTTTATTTTTAGGAGACTGGAAAATCATCCAAGCTAAAATAGCCATTAACCCTGCAAAAACAATGATGCTTAAGAAGATTTTGGTATAACGCAGTGGAAAAATACTTTTCTTGGGAGTGGAAACTTGCGGTTGAACTGAAAAAATCTGATCGTCATTTTTTTTGGTAACGGATGGAATTCTTTCAACGATTTCCGCGACCTGAGCCGTAAAACGATAACCGCGTTTGGGCAAGGTTTTAATAAATTTTTGTTCGGTTGAATTGTCGCCGAGAGCTTTTCGCAAAGTTGAAATATTGCGGTTGAGACTGCCTTCTTCAACGTAGGTATCAGCCCAAACCTTTTTGATCAACTCATCTTTTTCAACGGTTTCTCCTTTATTTTCCAATAAAACCAGAAGCATATCGAAAACTTTCGGAGTCAGAAAAACGGGGTTTCCGGCTTGCCAAAGCTGTCTTTCGGCAACATCTACACGAAAAGAATCAAACTCATAAAACCGCTTAAGACCAATATCCATAACACTTTCGGAAAATTTCGGAAAATTTCGGGTTTTTATCGGGGTTTTTGACGCAAACTATTTTTAATCCTTTCGTTCTGCACATTAAAAGTTGCAAAAACTGCTTTGATGCAGAGATTTTACAGCAATTTGAGAAAACAAAACAAGGTTTTCAGGGAGCAAATATTTATGAAGGTAATCGTTAGCAAATTGGTTTTCGGCGGATTAATTTTAAGTTTTATTTTATCAGGCATTATTCAAACTGAAATTTACGGACAAAACCCTGGTGAAAATTTCCCCATTCCGCGATTTGAAACACTGCAACAACAAAACATCGCAAACGAATTGCGCGAGGTTTATCGCCAAATGCAGCAGCACTTATGCAATAAAAAATCAACCGAACAATGGCGCAGCAGATTTGAACTTTTATTTAATCAGTTGGTAATCGCCCAACATCGGACATTGTGGGCGGCAGCAGGGTATCTTGACAGCGAACTCGTTGAATATACGCGAACTTTGCAACCCTTTTACGTCAAAATAGATGAGATTCGGGCGATGTTCATTAAGGCTTCTAATAAAAACCGTAGATATGCTTATGAAATTCAAAATCTCATTACAGCTTTAGGCGGAAATACCCGAAGATTTACCGAAGCCGCCAACTCTAAAGGTTACGGACAAAGCATTTTTGTCGTTTATGCCAACGGCGCGGCTTTATCCGAATTTGATAAAGAGTTGACTCCTGCCAAATTACGTCTGTATGAAATTAACGAAGCAGAATATTTTGCCTTGAAAAATCAGGCGATGACGGCTTTAACCGATACTTTACGACTTATTTATTCTTATGCTGTCAATCAAATTACTCTCAAAACTCCAAGCACCGCACCGCTTTTTGCCGTCTCTACCAGCACCGACTATGGTTCTCCGATTCAGATTCTAAATGCGCTTTCAACTACGCTTTCTATCACTTTTGATGCAGCTAAATTTGACACATTGCAAGATGGAAAATGGCACACATATTCAAAAAGACCGTTTAATGAAGCCGATTTTAAGGGAAACTGTCAGGAAGAAAAAGTGCGAATCCTTTATGTCCCTTCCCGCCGCGCCGATGCCGAAAAAGCGAAAAAATTACTTGAAGACAACGGTTTCAACGCCGATTTGCGTGAAATTTTGGAAAATGCCGTCGAAACGCATAAAGGCAAAATTTACTATCAAAACAAAGGTAACGCCGAAAACGCAAAAATCATTTCGGGTTTGGTAAAAAACATTGAAAGTGTTAGTTCAAACAAAGGAACAGACGGAGCAGATGCGCCCGATTATTCGCTGTGGCTGATGGGGCAGAAACAAACTGAACCAAGAAAAGTTATTTCAATTACCTACGTCCCTTCGCGGCAAACAGACGCTCAAAAAGCTGCACAACTTCTAAGGGAAAATGGCTTTACTATTAAAAGTGTATTTAGTTCTGAAGTAGGAACTTGGGTAGATGACACTGGTAGGACTCGGAGGTATGAAAGTGGAATTTTTTGTCAAGGTGTTGGTTCTAGTGTCGAAGAAGTGAATCAAATTAGGGAAGTTATTAAAAGTATTGAGAGAAATATTCCAATTAGAAACGATTCATGCAATTCAAGTAGCCAACCTAAGCTCGGAGTAAATTATATTCTGTGGATTGGTGTTCCAGATTAACTTTGAATAAGTTTTCAGCTAAGAAAATTAAAAAAGGATAAGAGAATAATTATGCGCGGAATAATTGGATTTTTTTTGAATTTCAATAAAAAAACTAACCTGAACTGCTATTTGTATTTAGTTCTGTTCCTTTCGATTCCAACTTTTACACAAGCACAATCCTCAGCCACAAAACAGACGGCTAATAAAAGTTGGAACAGTTTTTGGACAAAATTCAAAACTGCCGTTAATACCAAAGATCGAAAATCGCTGATTTTACTGACTTCCAAAAGATTCTTCTCGCCAAGCGGAGAAACAATCGGCGAATTGCTTAACAAAAATGACTGGCGATGGCTGAAAAATTCGGTCAAGAACGGGACAAAACCCCATAAATGCCAAAAATTGATTTGTCGAAGGACACGAAATTCAATTGTGGAATCGAGTTTAGTCTTTGTCTTTGAAAATAATCGGTGGGGCTTTATCGGACAACTCGGAGAATAAGGAGAAAATATATGTTGAAAAAACTATTTACAATACAAATGCTGTGTTTATTATTAGTTGCGGGCGTTTTGAATGTCTCTGCCTTTGATAAACAGCTTGAAAAAACGCTCGTTTCGTTTGGTTACAAAATTACCGATAAAATCGCATCTGCCGGAGCAGATTGGGAGCTGCGGGATTTTCAGATGCGAAGTAAGCAAATCTATAACATCAAAAGCCTTAAAAAAGTTCCGGGTGAGAAAAATCTTTATTATCGCTTTACGATCCGAATTGAAGATTACGCAACGGTCGAAGACGCACAAAAACGTCTCGCGTATATCCGTTCAACCCCGCCGGGACCGGACAGCAAACTGATCGCCCCTGAATACTCTTTGCGCGAAGGTTTTCAGCGCGGGACGCAGGTTTATATCGTCAGCACGGATGTTTATACTTTTGTGGTGGATAAAAGTTTGAGCAAATTACACGAAAAATTAAAGAAAGAAATTACTAAACACGACAAATGTCGGGATACAAATACAAAATGTCTTTGAAAATAAATGAAATTTTATTCTTGCCTTTTCAAATATTTCTTGCCCTTTAGTTTATCGGGCAACAAATCATCTTTGGTGTAGAATTCGTAATCTTTGCCGTAGTTCATATCTTTCATTAATTTGGTCGGGGCATTACGGACTTTTAGGGGAATAGGAAGATTTCCGAATTTTTCAACATCCTTCATTGCCATCATAAGTCCATCGCACGCACTACGGTCTTTTTTACAATTCGCCAAATAAGCAACGCCGTGAGCCAAATTTATGGCACATTCGGGCAAACCGATAGTTTCGACGGCACGAAAAACTTCATTGGCAACAACGAGCGCAGTCGGCTGCGCCAGACCAATATCTTCCGAAGCAAAAATTACCATTCGGCGGGCAATAAATTTCGGGTCTTCTCCGGCGGAAATCATTCTGGCAAGATAATAAAGTGCGGCATCGGGTTGGCTTGCTCGCATTGATTTGATAAAGGCGGAAATCGTGTTGTAATGCTCTTCGCCTTTTTTATCAAAGCGTAAAAATGTAGTTTGTAAGGTTTTTTTGAGGTTTTCGACATCAACTTTCTTGTAAAGCTGCAACGTGTTGGAAATCATCGTAATCGCCTGACGCGCATCGCCGTTCGCCATTGAGATCAGCCAATCACGCGATTCTTCGTCAATTTCGATTTCCGTTCGGTCAATAATTTCCGACATTTCATCTGCTGACAATTCTTCCAAAACAAAAACACGCAGACGGGAAAGCAACGGCGCAATTATTTCAAAGCTTGGATTTTCTGTCGTTGCGCCAATCAAAACAAGTTCGCCCGATTCGACAAACGGAAGCAGAAAATCCTGTTGCGCTTTATTAAAACGATGGATTTCGTCAAGGAATAAAACTTTTGGTTTGTCGGATTCTTCCTCCAAAATCTTACGAATATCATTCTTGCCCGCCGTTACTGCTGATAGCTCGTAAAGATTGGCATTAATTGCGTTTGCGTAAATCCGAGCGAGTGATGTTTTCCCAACTCCGGGCGGTCCCCACAATACGAACGAAAAGATGTGACCTTGTTCAATTGCCAGACGAAGCGGTTTTCCTTCGCCGACCAGTTTTTCTTGTCCGACGTATTCGTTGAGCGTGTTGGGACGGATTTTATCTGCTAATGGCTGCATTTAAGGTCAAAAGTCAAAGGTCAGAATGAACTAAATTTTTCAAATTTTCAAGTCTTTCAGACTTTCCGGCGACATTCGACCTTTGACTTTCAGACCTTCGACAATTTTTTTGAAAAAAAATGACACATTTTTCCGCAAAAATCCGCGATTACTAATGTCAATGATTTGCGTAGTTGACGAAAAAAAATGAAAAAAGCATTTTTATACATCAAAATTTTAGTTTTAATGCTCGCCGTGGCAGTGGGAACGATGGCGGCTACCAGAAAAACTACGCAAGGATTCAGACTCGGAGAAACTGAAGTCAAAATCAATCTTTACGAAAACGAGGGAAGTAACATCACTTTCTTTTCGCCGCATCACAACGAACAGATTGCCCGCGTTTTAGCCAGAGAGTTTGTGGATAAATACGGCGGCAGATTAGTTGAGATCGAATCTTTTGATGATAAAGGCAAGCCCAGCCGTTATGTCAGATTTACGGCAAACGGTAAAACTTTCAGCCTTGATCCAAATCGGATTTTTACCGACAACGGCAGAAATTGTGATGCTCTCCCCGCCGAAATTGATGTGTTGGTCAAAGATTTTGCTGACCGATTGCTGAAAGTCATTTTTGCCGATGGTAAAGGCTTGCACGATGGCGAGAAATTCATTGTAGCAGTTCACAACAATACTGATGTTGATTCAAAAGAAGAATCTGCTAAGTCAAGCGATTTGACCGCATTAGCTTTTGTTAAAACGGCAGGACACGGTGCTTTTGAAGCCCAAGCGGAAGGCGCATTTCTCTCAAATATGGAATTTGATTCCGACAATTTCATTTTCCTTTCGAGCGCAAAACATCTCGGATTTTTCGTGGAAAAAAGTTTTAACGTGGTAGTCCAAAAATCTTCCGCCAAGCTTCGCACAAACGGATGTAATGTTGATGACGGTTCACTTTCGGTTTTTTCTGCCCAAAACAATATCCAATATATTTGCCTCGAAGCAGACGGCACGAACGGCAATTTTCGCCAACGCCAAATGTTTGAAGCCGTTTACGAACTTTTAAGAGAATTGAAGCCGGTTGATAATAAAACGGTTGCTACTCGCTAAAGCAAAGTAAAAAGGCAAAAGTAAAAAGGTAAAACTCTGCTCACAACTCCTTTCAAAACGGATTCCTTTGTTATATCATTCGTCTAGTTTTATGGAAATTTCCGTTATTATTCCGACTTACAACGAAGAACTTTCGATTGCCAAGACTTTGGAAGCCTTATCACGCCTCGTCAATGTTTCCGAAGTGATAGTCGTTGATGGCGGCAGCAGCGATCTGACCGCTAAATTCGTTAAAAACTACACTCAGGTTAAGAATCTGCAATTAGTTCAAATGGACGAGCCGAATCGCGGCAAACAACTGCACGAAGGCACAAAGCACGCGAAAGGTGATATTTTTTGGTTTGTTTATGCGGAAACCCGTCCGCAGCAGGGATGCGGCAGACAGATCAAAGGCGTAATGAAATATAGAGAAGTTGTCGGCGGAAATTTTGAAGTGATCTTTTCGGGTGAAACACGCTGGGCAAAATTTATGACGTGGCTCTATCCGCATTTGCGCTCATGGGGCTTGAATTACGGAGATTCGGCGTTTTTTATCGGGCGCAAAGCCTACGAAAAAGTCGGCGGATTCAAACCGATCGGTGCTTTTGAAGACCTTGATATGTTTCATCGTTTACGAAAGATCGGCACGTTTTACCATCTTTCACAAACTGTGACGACCTCATCCAAACGCTTTGAAAAAGGCTCTTTTTTATGGACTTTTGCTAAATGGTCATTTTTCCAGGTTCTTTATTGGTTCAAGTTTCCCCCGGAAAAATTAGCGAAGAAGTTTTTATCTGCGAGATAAGATGGAAAGGGAAAATCAACTTTTAAATCCAGTTGTTCATTTGTTCTCAAAATGCCCGAACTGTGAAAAATTAATAAGAGTCAAATCAAATGGTCAAGAACTCTATATTGAAGAAAAAAACTGTCAAGATTGCGGATTTGAGTTTAATAGCGGAGAAATTCTACAAAATCTCATCAAAAATACCATAATTACCCAAGCAGTAAGTTCAGCCAGCACTTTAACCGGATTTGATTTAGCAGTATTTATTTTCCTACCAGTGATAATTTTCTTTTTGTTTGTCTTCCCAATTGTTTTTCCTGTTTTCATTTTTATAAAAGCTTCTTTCTTTTTCCTTACCCTTACTTATCTCTTACCGGTTTTCGTTTGTATTCGCTGGTTATTAAAATTTGGACGTTGGCAATTTAACGACGAAGAATTTATTGAATCAAAGAAAAATGTAAAATCAACTCTTAAACTTTGGATTGTTACACATATTTTCAGCATAATGATGTTTTTATATAAATTTTGGGTTTAAATGGAAGCAGTTTCTAAATTTTTATTGGTGGCAGTTGGCGGTGCATTTGGAGCGATGACGCGCTACGGAATGAATTTGCTTTTCGGCGGCGCATTTTTGCCTTTTCCTTTTGCCACGTTTTTGATAAATGTGACCGGCTCGTTTTTTATCGGATTTTTGCTGGCAAGGTTTACCGATAACGAAACCGTTAAACTTCTTTTGGTTTCAGGATTTTTGGGAGCTTATACCACCTTTTCGACGTTTGAATACGAAGCCTTTCAGCTAACTCAAACCAAACAATTAACCATGGCTTTTCTTTACGTAGCAATGAGTTTTGCTTTAGGTCTTATCGGCGTAGCTAGCGGAATTTGGCTGGCGCGGAGATTTTAGGAAGATTTGCCCGCGAAATACGCTAAACACACGAAAAAAAACAAATATTTTAAAGTCTTTGATTTTTTCATTTAGCGTCATTTCGCGAATTTCGCGGGCAATATCCTTTTTATTTCATCGGCTCAATATTCTTGCCTGTCACAATAATTGCCAAACCATTTTTCTGCAAAATCTTATTAAAATTCACTGTATCTTCATTAACGAATTTATTGATTTTGGCAATCTGGTTCGGAAATTCTTTGCTTAAACTTTCTGCATTTTCCTTCATCGTGGCAGTTGGTGCCGCATTACCGCCGCTAATCGAAAAATAGATATTTTGAAGCTGGTCAGCGTATTTTGCTGCTCCCAAACCCCCGTCTTCGGGATTGGTAGTTAAACTGTTCAGCAAAGTGCTGAGAGCCTTTTTGTAATCGGCAATAGCTTTGGTCAAATCCGCAGGCATTTCCGGCAAACGGTCTTTCGCAACTGAATCAATTTGATTGACTTGCAGCTGCAAACTGTCGAGCTGACGCAAACCGTCATTCATTACTGAAGTCAAATCACGCAGCTTCATCGCCAGATCATATTGCGTTTGCAGGTCAGCAGTTGTCACCTTAACGGTTGGGTCAATGCGAACTTCGATCTTACTTTCTCCCTGCAATTTATCGCCGACAAAAAGTTTTGCCGTATAAGTTCCGGGGATAACCTGCGGACCACGCGGCGGACCGAAAAGTTCGAGTTGTTCGGGCGGAATCGGACGGCGTAAACGTGCGCCTTCCTGTGCGAGCCCCCACACAAAACGATTGACACCTTTTTCTTTGGAAAGATTTTTGTATTCGCCGATCATTTTATTGGCTGCGTCAAAAATTTGCAGTTTGACGGGAGTTTTAGCGTCAGCCTTTTCTTTTAAATAGTAAGTCACCAAAGCACCATTTGGCGGGTTTTGTCCGCGAAATGGTTTATCGCCGATGCCGTAACGAGTCATCATCGTGGCGTAACGATAAGCCGGACGAACATCGAAAAGAAAAGCATCTTTTTGCAGAACTTCGGAGCTCATTTTCTGAACCGCCGTTGCATCGTCAAAAACCCAAAGGCTGCGTCCGTGTGTTGCTAAAACAATGTCGTTGTCGCGCGGATGAATGAGAATATCGTGAACTGCAACGCGCGGAAAGTTTTTCATATTGAGTTCCGACCAATTTTTGCCGTTATCCCAACTTGCATACAAACCCGTTTCCGTTCCCGCGTAAAGTAAATTTGTGTTTTTTCGATCTTCCGTCACGACATGGACATAGGCGTTGGCAGGAAGATTTCCCGAAATATTCGTGAATGATTTTCCACCGTCGTTGGTTTTGAAAATGTAAGGTTTGTAATCATCAAATTTATGGCGGTCGTAGGAAACATAAGCCGTATTTGCATTAACCCGCGAAAGTTCGATGTGCGAAACAGATGAATCGGCAGGCATTCCGACATTTTTGCTGATATTCGTCCAATTTTTGCCGCCGTCGGTAGTCGTTTGCAGATTTCCGTCATCGCTTCCAGCCCAAATCATATCGCGTTGAATTGGCGATTCGGTCAGACTAATAACAGTTTCAAAAAATTCCGCCGAAGTATTTTCCTGAAAGACCGGACCGCCCGCATCTTTCAATCTTTCTTTGTTGTTGGTCGTCAGATCGGGACTGATTTGTGTCCAATTCAAACCGAAATCGGTTGATTTGAAAACTGCGTTTCCGGCGAGATAGACCGTATTTTTATCGTGCGGCGATTGAATCAAAGGTGAGTTCCAGTTAAAACGAAACTTATCATTTTCCGCCGCGCCGCCGACTCCTAAATACGGAATTACAAGCTGTTGTTCGCGGTTTTTCATATCGGTGCGAACCACATTTCCGCCTTGTGATTCCGATAAAAAGAGGTCTGGATTATCCGGATGCTGAATGGTGTAAAAGCCGTCGCCAAAACTCATCATCCGCCAATCATCATTCAATATTCCCGCCGGCTCACGGTTGCGCGAAGGTCCAACCCACGAGCCGTTGTCCTGCAAACCGCCCGAAACATTGTAAAAAGGTGCAGTATTATCGGCAAAAACCTGATAAAACTGTCCAATCGCAAAGTTATTGATGTATTCCCAGGATTTTCCTTCATCGTTAGAAACGGCTACACCGCCGTCATTACCGCTCCACATTCGTTTTGGATTTTTGGGATCAATCCAAAGCGCGTGATAATCAATGTGAACATTCGGCGCAATTCTCGCAAACGTTCGCCCGCCGTCCAAAGATTTGAAAAGCGGTGAAGCGACTGCGTAAACTTTATTTTCATCAGTTGCATCAACTTTTACCGTGGTGTAATAGAATCCGCGTCCGACAATATTGTTTTGGCGATAAACTTGACGGAAATTTTCGCCCTTATCATCGGAACGATAAAGCGCTCCTTCTTTGGCTTCGAGAATAGCATAAACCACATTCGGATTACTTACTGAAACTGCTAAACCAATGCGTCCAATTAGTTTAGGTAACCCTTTATCAATTTTATTCCAAGTCCGTCCGCCGTCAATTGAACGAAACACGCCACCTTTTTCCGAACCGCTGGTAAATGTCCAGGGTTTGCGTTCAAACCGCCAAACTCCGGCGTAAAGAATATTCGGATTGACCGGATCAATTTCAACATCGGAAACGCCATGCTGATTGTCAATATAAAGCGTTTTCTGCCACGTTTTTCCGCCGTCCGTGGTCATAAAAACACCGCGTTCTTCATTTGGTCCCCACAGACGACCAACTGCCGCCACGTAAACATTATCGGGATTTTTAGGATTGATGATGATCTTTGAAATTGTGTTGCTTTCCTTCAAACCCATATTTTTCCAGGTCTTTCCGCCATCGGTAGATTTATACACTCCATCACCGAACGAAACGGAATTTCGCGCATTTGATTCGCCCGTTCCAACCCAAACCACATCGGGATTGCCCGGCTCAAGCGCAATATCGCCCACCGAAATCGAGGTTTGACGGTCAAAAATCGGTGTCCAACTGACTCCGCCATCCGTTGTTTTAAAAACTCCGCCCGAAGCTGTTCCGACATAAACCGTGTTGGGATCGCCGGGAACGCCTTCGACATCTGCCACTCGTCCGCCCATATTAGCGGGACCGATACTGCGCCAGCTCAAGTTCGACAAGGCGGAAGCCTCATTTTGAGCAAAGGTTAAAATATTAAACGTAAAAATAGTTAGACAGATAACGATTGATGATTTCAATCTACGGTTTATCATTACGAAAATCTCCAAGAATTAGAAGGTTTGAACTGCTTGTGTTTGATAATACGGCGAATTTGGGAATTAGTTTATCAGATACTTTAAAAATCTTATTAAATCTTCTGAAACCTATGCTATTGTTTTTCAAAAAAATAATTTTAGGAGTCTAAATGCAGATTAAATCGCTAATTTTTACAATACTGATTGCAATTTTGGCAGTTAGTTGTGCAAAACAAAACGGCTTTCCTGACGGTGAGTGGATTGATTTGTCGTATGACTTTTCGGAAAAAACCAATTATTGGACAACCGAGGACGGGTTCAAAAAAGAAGTCGTGGCAGAAGGCAAAACTGACAAAGGTTATTACTATTCGGCTTATAAATTTTCCGCGCCCGAACACGGTGGAACACATCTGGATTCGCCAAAACATTTTGCCGAAGGGCGCAAAGGCGTAGATGAACTCCCCGTTTCACAATTGATTGCACCTGCTGTCAAAATTGATGTTTCCGCCAAATCCGAACAAAATCGTGATTATTTGATAACTGTCGAAGATTTAACTGCCTGGGAATCTGCCAACGGTAAAATTCCCGATAATTCGATCGTGCTTTTTCAAACAGATTGGGGCAAATTTTGGAGCGACCGAGCCAAATATATGGGCGCAGAAGGTGACCAAAAACATTTTCCCGGATTAGGTCCTGATGCTGCCAAATGGCTGATCCAAAATCGAAAAGTCAATGCGGTTGGAATTGATACGGCGAGCATAGATTATGGTCAGTCACAAACTTTTGACACACACGTTGCTTTAATGAGTGAAAATATTCCGGCTTTTGAAAATGTGGCAAATTTGGAAAAAGTTCCGACTAAAGGAGCGCAAATAATTGCTTTACCAATGAAAATCAAAGGGGGAAGCGGCGCACCGTTGCGGATTGTGGCTTTTATAGCAAAATAAAAAGATTTTTCAACGCCAAGGCGCAAAGTAGCAAAGGCGCAAAGGAATTCAAGTAAAAAGTAAAAAGTAAAAAGGCAAAATTTAAGAACAAATTTTAATTCAAATTAACTAAAAAACTTTGCGGTCTTTGCAACTTTGCGTCTTTGCGTTAAAAATTATTCGGGATTTCCGTTACAAACTCCATTTTCTTTTCACCGTTCGGATGCCAAAAAACAAGTTTATAGGCGTGCAGGCAAAGACGCGAAAACTTTCGACCTTTGTAAATATCGTCACCAATAATCGGATGTCCGAGATGAGCACAATGCAAACGAAGCTGATTTGTTCTGCCGGTGACAGGTTCAAGCTCCAAAATGGTTGAGTCCTCTTTTCGCTCAATCACCCAATAGTTGCTCTCGGCAAATCTCCCTTCGTCCGAAATATGCCAAAATCTGCCTTCACCATTGCGGGCAATCGGGGCTTTAATTGTTCCCGAATCTTTTTCAACGATTCCTTCAACCACGGCAAAATATTTTTTTTCGACAATTTTACGCTGAAAATGACTGCATAAAATTCGATGTGAACGGGCATTTTTGCCAATTACCATTAATCCTGAGGTTTCTTTGTCCAACCGATGCGCCAATCCAACCCGCAGATAAATGTCGGTTTTTCGGGTGCCGTCTGCGTTAAAATTCAAATAAAAATGCAATGCACTTAAAAGGCTTCCGGTTCGCACGCCTTTGGTCGGATGCACCAGCATTCCGGCAGGTTTATTAATGACAATAATCTCGCCGTCTTCAAAAACAATATCTAACGGAATATTTTCCGGTTGGCTGGAAGTTTCAGGCGTAACTTTGATTTCAATTTCAATAAAATCATTTTTTGAAAGGCGATAGCCCGTATTCTGCACGATTCCGTTGACTTGACATTTTTCTTCAGAAACAACGTAACGCAGATACATCCGGCTTAAATTAGGAATTTTGTTGAATAAATAATCGTCGAGCCGCGTTTTGTGAAATGAATCTTCGACTTCAAAATAGAGAGTTTCCGTCATCGAATAAATTTTAACTTTTAATTGGAAAACTGAGAAATTAAGGAATGATGATTTTGCGGATAAAAAAAGAAAATTGACGTTTGAAAATTCTCGCCTCCCTTCAAGACTTTCGTAATTGCTTACTGCAAAAATCCAAACGCCAATTAATCTTTTTTCAAAAATAAAAACAGTTTTACTTTTGCAATGTCTGTGCCAAAGATGTGATTTTATTGTAACTATTCTATTTACTGATGTTAGGGCGGCTGAGTAAGGTGTTAAATAAAAATACAATCTTACATAATTGTAGGAATAAATAAAACGTAAATGGCTAAAGCCTTATTTGATTATAAAATCGGCTGAATTATTGATAAAAATGCGTATTACAAAAATGTAGGAGGATAAAATATTTAAAACAAAAATGTAAGAAAAGAAAAAACGCAGTTTGCGAGAATAAACTGCGTAATAGGTCATCAATAGACAAATGGAAGGTTTTTGTGAAGGGGGATTTTAATGAACATTGGGTTGTATTACCTTAAAAAGGCACTACATAAATTTTTACTTTGTTTTTTGGGGATTGAAATATGAGGCGTAGAGTAAAATGAGCTGCTACGCCTCGGGAAAATTATTTCGATTCGAGGGCTAACTCAGGCGTAATTGCAGATTCGCCTTGGGTAAACTCTGTCATTGTAAAGCCGGGAGCAGAATCTTCAATAAAGACATAACCGCTTTCGCCGTGTTGAGAAGCGTCAAGCCCTTCTAATTCTTCGGTTTCGCTGACACGAACCCCGATCAATAAATCAACTACCTTAAGAATTATAAAAGAACCGACAGCCGCAAATACCACCGCGATACCAATTCCGGCAAGTTGGTTCAGCACCTGCGCTGAATTTCCTTCTAATAATCCGACAGGTAGTGCATTTCCGTTAGTATCTTTGAACACAGGATTAATTACGCTGGTGGCAAAAACTCCGGTCAAAATCGCGCCTAAAGTTCCTCCGAAACCGTGAATTCCGAAAACATCAAGCGTATCATCATAGCCAAATAAATGTTTGATTTCAGCAACCATAAAATAACAGCCAACACCAACCGCTAAACCGATGATAATTGCTGACATTGGGGTTACAAAACCGGCGGCGGGAGTTACGCCAACCAATCCCGCAACCGCGCCGGAAATTGCGCCTAAAACGGATGGCTTTCCATTTCGCAGCCACTCAACACAAGTCCAGGCTAACATTGCACTTGCCGCTGCAAAATGAGTTGTAACAAAAGCATTAGTAGCCAAACCGCTGGCAGATAAAGCACTTCCGGCATTAAATCCGAACCAGCCGAACCATAATAAACCGGCTCCGATCAAACTCAAAACAGTGCTGTGCGGTGTCGTCGGCTCATTTTTGTAATCAATCCGTTTGCCCAAATACAAGGCGCAAACCAAAGCTGAAACTCCCGAAGAAATATGAACCACCGTTCCTCCTGCAAAATCCAGTGCCGGAATCGTGCCGCCTAAAACAGCATTCAAAAAACCGCCCTTGCCCCAGACAATATGAGCTAAAGGCAAATAAACCAAGCAAAGCCAAAGCGTGGTAAAAAGGAGCTTTGCCGAAAATTTGATGCGCTCTGCAAAAGCCCCTGTTATCAATGCAGGGGTAATAATGGCAAACATCAATTGGAAAATCATAAATGACTGTTGCGGAATGGTTGCGGCATAATCTGCATTTGGTTCGCTGCCGACACCTTTTAAGAAGGCAAAACTAAAATTCCCAATGATCGAATTACCTTCGGAAAAAGCCAGACTATACCCAAAAAATGCCCAGAGAACCGTGACGATACCAACCGAAATAAGACTTTTCATCATCGTCGAGAGAACATTTTTTTGTCTCACTAATCCCCCGTAGAACAAAGCCAAACCGGGAATTGTCATTAACAGAACCAGTGCCGAGCAGGTCAAAACCCAAGCGTTATCCGCGCTCCCTTGAGCAGTGGCAGCAGCCGTTTCAAGTTTAGCAATTCTGTCACTTAAATCGTCCTGTGCCAAAGCAATCGCAGGTAAAGCGCAAATTGCCAACAAACCGCCGAAAATACTAAGTTTACTTTTGATTTTCATTAAATTAACTCCTAAATCCCAACGAAATTGTCATATAAAATGTAATTGAGTAACTATGTTAATAGGTTTTTGAGCAACAACTATGCCAATCCGGTTAATTAATGCAATAATGTTATTTAAGCGGTTAACTGAAAAATATTTGTGAATACTTTCACTTACATTCTTGTCGTTTTTTAGTTCGTGGATTACATTTTTGTAGGAAAATAAAAGAATTTGTAAGGAATTGAATTTTAGTGTATGCTAATTAGCTCACACAATTTTGTAGTTTTTATGAAAAACAGAGTCTTTTATTGCCAAAATGGATAACGAAAAGTTTTCAAATCAGCAAACATCATTAACTATTCTTTCCGAAGTTGCGAATGCGCTAAGCACTTCTCAAAGTATTCGCTCCAATCTGACTGCAGCAACAGATATTCTCTTGAAAAAGTTGAACTTAACGGCTTGTTTTGTAGTTCTGTATGAATCAGAAACTGACAAACTTATTCCATATTCAACCAGCGGTTTAAGTGTTACAGAGTTTCGCCGATTAGATATAAAAGCTGACAAAACATTACTAAGACAAGTATTTACGAACGCAAAACCCACAATTATTGAACAAAAAAATACCGAACCTTCTTTTGATTTCTTGACCAGAGATGTTGAGCAAACTTTAGCGTTGGTTCCTATAATCTTGAAAAAACAGTGCTTAGGTGTTCTTGCGGCGGAACTTCCTTTTAATCCAAAATTAGAATACAACAAAATTGTAACCTTTTTTGAGGTTGTGGCTTCAATGATGGCGCAAGCCCTCAAAGTTGAGCAATATTTGGCAGAAGAACGGGAAAAATTAGTTGAAGAAAACTCACATTTACGGCAAGAATTGCGGGAGAAATATGACTTTAGTCAGCTTATTGGTAATTCGAGCAAGATGAAACAGGTTTATGATCAGGTTTCACAAGTTGCGCGGACGAATACCACCGTTTTATTGCGAGGTGAAAGCGGAACAGGCAAGGAAATGATTGCCAATGCGATTCATTACAATAGTTTGCGGGCAAAAAAGCCATTCATCAAAGTTAATTGTGCGGCTTTACCTGAAACTCTGATCGAATCCGAACTTTTCGGACACGAAAAAGGAGCCTTTACCGGAGCGAGTCAGCGCAAAAAAGGGCGGTTTGAACTTGCCAATGACGGCACACTTTTTTTAGATGAAATCGGTGATTTGCCGGTGCAGACGCAGGTTAAACTGCTTCGTGTGTTGCAGGAACGCGAGTTTGAAAGAGTCGGCGGGACGGAAACTATTAAAGTTAATGTTCGTCTTATTACCGCAACCAACAGCCGTTTGGAAGAAAATATTGCGGAAGGAAAATTTCGCGAAGATCTATTTTACCGACTTAATGTTTTCCAAATTTTTCTTCCGCCTTTGCGTGAGCGAAAATCGGATATTTTGATGCTGGCAGAACATTTTGTCGAAAAATTTGAGCGCGAACACGGCAAACGGATTCGGAGAATTTCGACTCCGGCGATTGATATGTTAACCGCTTATCATTATCCGGGAAATGTGCGCGAGCTTGAAAATGCGATTGAGCGTGCCGTTGTTGCCTGTGATGATAATGTTATTCACGGGCATCATCTGCCGCCGACTTTGCAAACCGCCGAAGTTTCCAATACGGTCACGAAAGTTACTCTTGAATCTTCAATTGCCGCTTTTGAAAAAGATTTGATTCAGGATACGCTCAAAACTACCAAAGGAAATTGCGCGAAAGCGGCGAATTTGCTGAATACGACGGAGAGAATCATCAATTACAAGATCAAAAAATACGGCATTAATCCGAAAAGGTTTAAGAATTAGTCGAGAAACTTAATTGAATTTGAAACCGATTGCAAATTTACCAAATCAATTTTATTCAAAATCCCGTTTTTCTGCATTTCGTTCCAAATTGTATAACTCTTTTGGTAATAAATTTTAGCTTCTGTCAGAGAATCCTTATTAAGTTTATCTGTCTTCGTAATCTGCTCGTAAATTTTTCCTAATTCAAAATAACGCAATGCTAAACGGCTCCGAAGAAGAGCATTTACAGGCGAATCGTTGAAATCTTTTTCGGCAATCGGAATTGCTTTTTGCAAATTCTTAACGGCTTCGACCAAATTGCCTTTAGCGGCTAAAATATTGCCGATTCCCGCCAGACAAATCGAAACATCGTCCTGAACACGGACGTTTGCCGAATCTGCTTCAAGACTTTTTTGAGTCAGCGAAAGAGCCCGTTGGTAGTTGGTTAAAGCAGAATTGTAGTCGCTAGTAGAAAATTGTGCTTCTGCTAAAAACTCAAGTGTATGAATTAAATCGGTTTTGTTTTCGCCGCTCTCAGGATTTTCCTGTAAAAGTTTTTCGACAATTTGCAAAGCGGTTTTAGCATTTTCGACGGATTCTTTATAAATTCCTTTTTGCAAAAGACTGCGGCTCAAAGCGTTATGGGCAACACCCAAACTACGTTTAATTGAAGCATTTTGCGGATCTGCGGTTTGCATCTCTTCCAGAGTTTTGATGGTTTGCCGGATTAGAATTATGGATTCATCAACTCGTCCATCATCAGCCAAAACATAGCGTAGAGAAACATTATTGGTGAGTAAATTAAAGCGAAATTCAAAATTATTCGGTTCGGTGGTAATTAAATTCTTGAGAATTTCGGCAGCTTTTTCAAGACTGACAATTGCTTCCTTAGTTTTTCCGACGGTGCGGTAAAGCATTCCTAAATAGGTTAATCTCACGGCAAAATTTTGCTCGAATTTGTGATTGTTCGGCTCGGCTTGGACTAATTTTTCATCTGTTGCCGCCGCTTTTTCGTAAAAATTTAAAGCACCCTGTGTGTCGCCCAAATTTGCATAACCTTCAAAACCCGTAATGTCTCCGATCTTTCCGTAAATATCGGCAAGCGAACTTTGATATTGAAGATTATTGGAGTCTATTTGTGCGAGCTTTTCCCGAATATTCAGCGCATTTTGATACTTACTTTGACCGCTTTTCAAATCCTCGATCGTGTAAAACATATCGCCGACACCTTCAAAACTGTTAGCTAATTCGTTCTGTAACTCAAGATCATTTGAATCGGAAGCAGCTAATTTTTCCCTGATCTCGAGAGATTTTTGATAACTCTGCATCGCCCCGTTGGTGTCGCCGAGATTTGAATAATACGAATTTCCCTGAATTCGTCCGACTTTTTCATAAGCCGTAGCGAGTTCACGCTGTAATTTGGGATCACCGCCCGATTCTGCCGAAAGTTTATTGAGATATTGAAGCGCACGGCTCACGACCAATTGACGCGCCGGAGTTGAACCAGGCAAATTTTCGATTGAATCGTGAAACTCGAACATAAATGAATTTGCCAGCTCCCTGACATCGTTAAATCGCTGCTCGGCTTTTCGTTTTTCCCAAATTATCGCGGTTAATCCGATCAGTAAAGTTATTGAAAATAAAGCCGCTACGCCAACCGAAAGATAGTTTCTCCGGATAAATTTTTTCGTGCGATAAACGAAAGTATCTTTTTGCGCGGAAATCGGCAAACCATTCAAATAACGGCGAACATCTTCGGAAAATTTTTCAACCGAAGCATACCGGCGAACACTTTCTTCACGCATTGAGGTTTGCAAAATAACCTGTAAATCATTGTCTAATTTGTCGTTTTGCAGAATTTCGGACAAAATTTTGCCTAAACTGAAAACATCGCTGGTCGTATCAACCGCTTCGCCGCGAATTTGCTCGGGCGAAGCATACGCCGGAGTTAAAGCTTTTTGCTGTGTTTGCGTTTCGCTTATTTCATTTGAATTGAGCAGCTTAGCGATTCCAAAATCAAGCAATTTAGGACTTCCATTTGTATCAATCAAAATATTTGAAGGCTTCAAATCGCGGTGAATAATGAGTTTTTGATGGGCAAAACTAACCGCTTCGCAAATTTTGGTGAAGAGTTCGAGCTTTTGCTCAACGCTCAGATTTTTTTTGCGGCAATATTTGTCAACCGAAATGCCTTCGACAAATTCCATCACAAAAAATGGTGAGCCGCTTTCGGTCGTTCCGCCGTCCAAAAATCGGGCAATAAAAGGATGATTAAGCGAAGCAAGAATTTCTCTTTCACGCCCAAAACGCTCCAAAATCGCATCCGAATCCATCCCGCGTTTGATTAGTTTGAGTGCAACTTGCTGCCGAAAATCTTCTCTTTCAGCTAAAAAAACAACGCCCATTCCCCCGCGTCCGAGTTCGCTGATAATTCGATATTTATCAATTTTTTGTCCGATTAACTGTCCGTTTTGGTTAATCGAATCGTGCAAGACATTTGGTGCGGAAACATCTTCGAGAAAATTTTCGGCTTTGCGGCGAGCCTTAAGCAAAGATTCGACTTCACCAAGTAAATTTTCATCGTCCTGACAGGCTGAAATTAAAAAATCCGCCTGTTTTTCAAGCGGAAGTTCAATTGCTTCGGAAAAGATTTCTTTAACTTTTTCGTAATTTACTTTCGCTTTCATAAATTTCAGAAATCATTGCTCAATTCGCGGTAAAGCCACGCTTTCGCCATTTCCCAATCGCGTTTAACTGTTGCAGGAGAGATATTTAGAACTTCGGCAGTTTCTTCGATAGTCAAACCACCGAAAAATCTAAGTTCAACTATTTCAGCTTGCCGTTTATCAATTTCGGCGAGATTTTCTAACGCTTCGTGCAACGCCAGAATTTCAATATCCTGCGTTTGAAAAAAACTGATCGCATCGTCCAAAGCCACGATCGTTTGATCTCCGCCGCGTTTTTCAGCTTTGTGCGCGATGGCGTGATTGACCAAAATTTGCCGCATCAATTTCGCCGCAATGCAGAAAAATTGCGCCCGATTTTGCCAGGGGATATTGTCAACATCTCCGACCAGCCGCAAATATGCTTCGTGAACAAGTGCGGTCGGCTGCAAAGTGTGGTTTGCCCGATATTCTTTGCGAAAAAGTGCTTCGGCAATTTTATGAAGCTCCTGATAAACGATTGGCAAAAGTTTATCCAACGCTTCGGCATCGCCTTTTTGCAAAAGTTCGGTAATTTCTCCGGCGTTTTCCATTCTTTTTTATTTAAAAATATCAGCATTTTACAGAGGTTTCCTGTTTTTGTCGAAAATATTTTTTGCCGTGATGAGCTTTTTTGCTTTCCGAATTTGCATCTTTTTATGAACGTCAAAATTTCAATGCTTAGTTTCGGAGAAAATAAAAATGAAAAAGTTAAAAAAAATGAGTTCATTGATTTTATTTTTGATTGCTTTAACGGCAACAACCGCCAATGCTCAAACGCCAAAATTTAAGGTCGGAGACCACATCGAATTTACTGGCTCCAGAGCTTGTATTGGTGACCGACCGGGAGATCAACAGGTGGGATCTATTACGGAAGTTGTTCCCGGAATCGGAGGGCGTTATGTGATTCAACCTGACACTAAAAAAGGTGAATACCGAAAATCTCCGATAAGTATCCCGATTTATTACGACGAATGTGGGATGCGTTTAGCAGCAAAGAATGAAGAAAATCCGGCGAACGGCGACAATACTACTAATCAGGATAATAAACAACCTAAGAAAAATGACAATGCTGCGGGCGAAGGCGGTGCAAAATTTAAAGAAGGAGACCGTATTGAATTCTCTCAAAACGCCGCTTGTCTCGGTGAACAATATTCCATTCCAACTAAGGGAACGATTATTCAAGTAAATCCTGGTATTGCAAATAATTATGTAATCCTCGCTGATCCATTGCCGGGGCAAGCACCAAAACAAATGGCTATCCCGTTGTCACGTCAGGATTGTGCAATGCGTGCGTTAGGCGGTGCAGCACCAAAATTTCAAACCGACAAACTTCTGGTTGATGAAAACGGAACTGTTTTGGCTGACCGTGAGTTGCTTGATTGCGACAATCTCAAACACAGCGGCAGAAACGGCTCACCTCCGCCGGTTGATCTGGTCAAAAAATTGATTCGTTGTTTGTATGAACATCCTTCGCCAGATGGTCAGGACGGAGCAACCAGAATGGATATTCTTGATTTAACTATCGGTGCAGCGCATCGTTGGAATCGCAATGAAGATTTGGGGCAAGGAAATGCCTCGACGCTCGTTTATCCCGTTCACGTTAAATGGAATCAGAAAACCTTTTATCGTTCGCGTAATGTCGAAACGACAGGTGCAGAAATGATGTTCACCTGTTTTGCCGATACAACAAATCTGTGGCAATGCGGCGGCGCAGCCGGACCGCACAAAGATGGAAAAACGCAGGAAATTATGGTCAAGAAATAGATCTTGGGCAAATTTAACCTGTCAGGAGAGAAAGTTATTATGAAAAATTGTCAAAGATGCGGAGCATTCGTTGATTTAACTCAATTATTTTGCAGCAATTGCGGTTTTCAAACGAATAATCAGCCGCAATCCTTTAATCCTCCGCCGATTATCAATCAGCCACAAGTTTATAACGCACCTCCAATGGTCAATAATCAGCCGCAGGGCTTTGATCAACCGCAGATGCCTTATAACCAACCGCAGAATTTTAATCAGTCGCAGTTTCCTAACAATCAAGCGGGCTACGGAAATCAGCCGCCCAATAATTATCAAAATATGGGTTATTCACAACCAAGTTCAACCGGAAGTGCCATTACACCGCTGCGGCTTATTTTGGCAATACTCTCAATTATTATTGGTTTGAGTGCGATTTGCAGCGGATTGGCAGCGATTGGCGGAAGTCATCGTTGAGACAAAAATCATTGAAACTAGATGTTCTTAACATTGGACTAATTAACAAAGCGAATTGGTGATTAACTAAAGCCAATTTTAGAAAAATGGCAAATATAAAATATGTTAGGTTTGTTCAAACTGCTTATCTTTTTAATATCAATCAGTCTGACGCTGATTTTTAGCGTCTCAGTATTTATTAATCTGTTCAGAAAACAGGCTCGCAAAAGCGATTGGAACAAAGAAATTGAGCAGCTTGCCAGAGCCAGAGGCTTTACTCATCAATTAAAAGCCCCTTTACCTGATTATATTCGCAACGCAAATCTGGCAACTTTTAGAACCGGTAATTGTCAGGGAGTTGACCGTAAATTTGACAATTATTATGTTACCCATCTTTTACACGGTTTTATGAACAATATTGAAGTGACGATATTTTATTATACCTGTCAAATCAAGCGAAGTTCTTATTATGCTTCGACCGTCGGAACTGCTGTTGCCTTTCGTCATAATCCTAATTCTATTCCTGCGGTTTTTGTTCAGGAAGGCGACTATTATGTTTCTCCGCAAAATTTGCCGAATTTTATTGGCGGATATTTTGGGAGCTTCATCAGCGGACGTTATATAAGCGCACCGTAAAGGACAAATCAAAAACAAGAGAGGAGTTCAATTTGCTTGTTTTCAAGGGGGTAACCGGGAGAATGAAACTATGATTGCGGTAGTCGCTATATTCGGAATATTGGTCATAATCGGAATTTTTGCAGGAGTAATGGTTGCCATTTCCTCAGCAAAACAATCCGACCGAGCCGGAAAACTTAGAATGTTAGCTCAACAATGGGGATTTTATTTTACCGAAAATCCTGTGATACCGGATTTTCTCCGTAATACCCGATTTGCTCAATCAGGAGTAGGAATGGGAGTCAAAATGCACAATTTGATTCAAGGTAACGTCAATGGCACGCCGATCTTTATTTTTGATTGGGGCTATAACTCGAATTACGGCGGGCGAGTTAGTTCGACACATAGACAAACGGTGATTTGTATTCCAATGGGAATGAATCAACCGTTCAGTTTTTTTCAAGACAACCAAATAGTTCCGCCCGAAAATATCCAAATGTTTATCAACCAAGCCTTAAACGCCTATAACTATCAAATGTCAGGCGGTGCTCAGTAAGTCAGATAAGTCTATTAAATGGAGAATTAACATGAAACAATGTCCAAAATGTTCGGCTACTTATAACAACGAAAACGCTTTTTGTCTCAATGATGGGGCGGCACTCATCTCTCAGTCCGAAGAATTTATTCCGCCGACTGTTGTCCAGTTTTCACCGGGACAGCCAAATAATCCTTCACCGCCGGTATTTTCCAATGTGCCCCAACAATCCTATCAACAGCCGCAATTTAATCAGCAACAACAGTCATATCAACAACCTCAGTTTAATCAGCCGCAGAATTTTGCTCAACCGATGCCGCCGCCAGGCAGAAAAATGACTGCAGGACGGCTGATCGTCCTGGGTATTGTTCTGCTTTTGGGTTTTAGCTCCATCATCGGCGGTTTAATAACCTTTTTTGCAGTTTCATCCCGTTCATCCTTATCCAATACTTCTTCAAATCCAAATTCCACTCGTTCATCAAATCCGACAAGTTACAGCCAGGACACAGGGCAGGGAGAAAAGGTTGGATTCAAGATCGTTTCTGTTGAAGATGCGACTTCTCAGCATTTTTTCCCAAATGCCAACAAAACAAGTGCGGTGACTTATGATGACGGCTCAAACCGGATTGTCTCTTTTTTATCCGTCTATAATTCTCCGGCAGATGCGGCAAGTGCCTTTCAAAAACACCTTGAAAACGTGCAAAAAGACGGATTTACGATTACTTCTAAAGACACAACTTATGCTTATTACAACAAAGGCACGGCGTATGTGGTCTGCCTCTATGTTGAAAATAAACTCTATGAATATAACGCTCGCAATCAACAAACTTTATATAAATTTGCCAAATAAAAATTGAAAATTGAGGTAAAAAAATGTCATTAAGCAGAGAACAAGTAGAAAAAATTATTCGGATTGTTTCAATTGATTCCGTGTGCAGAAAACGAATCGGCACAGCGTATCAAATTATTCCGGCTTCATTTTCTTTAAGCGGACAGTGGCGCAATACAAAAAACTCCATCGGAGATACTTTTCAAGAAGATTATTCACAAAAAACACAAGACGAAATGTGCATCGGAATTTCTACGGCTGTGACGGCTGCGGTTATGACTGCCTGGCACAAAAAAGAACTTCCGTGGCTGGTCAAGGTCGGCGATCAGCGAAATGATCCCGAATGGTTCGGACATTATGCTCCGAAACTGACGATGCACAATGGCGGGGAATATATTTTTGATTGGTGGATGACGCTCGAAATTTTTAATCCGATTGTCTGGCGTTTTGAAGATTGGCGGCAATATCCTTCGCCGGTTGTGCTGACTCGCGGTGTGCAATTTGCTTCGTTTCAAGGGTTTAACTAAAACGATAAAAACGATTTCAGACGCACTCCTTAAAATACTTCATTAAGGTGAGTTTTGAATTTTGCGGACTTTCAAGCAAAATATTAGTGAATGTCCGAACCGATTCTCGATAATTTTCTCAAAGACTTGCCTGATTCGATTGGCGCAGAACGTTTTTTTCAGCAATTTACCGAACGAAATTCTTTCCAAGCCGGTAAATTATTGAAAAATGACGGATTATTGTCCGATGTTTTGACACTTGCCTCATTTAGTCCGCTTTTTGCTACCACGCTTTTACAGCATCCCGAATATGTTTTATGGCTCGGAAAACACCGCAAAGAATCAACAGTTCGGGACAAAGAAGAATTGCTCGAATCGTTGGCACGGTTTTCGATGACCAATTCGCAGCTTGAAATGCAGGAATTATTGGCAAGATTTCGCCGCCGCGAGCTTTTGCGGATTTATCTGCGCGACATTCGCCGTTTGGGAACAATTGCCGAAGTAACGGAAGAAATTTCGCATCTGGCGGACGCAATTTTGGAATATGCCTTGCGGCTGGCGCGTCAGGAGCTTGATAATCGTTTTGGAAATCCGTTGGAAGAAGATGAAAAAGGACGCAAACGGAACGCAAAATTTTGCGTGGTCGCGCTCGGAAAACTCGGTTCGAACGAACTTAACTATTCATCAGACATAGATTTACTGTTCCTTTATTCTTCGGACGGATGGACTTCGGGCAGCGGTTCGCGCGGAGTGACTTCCAACCGTGAATATTTCATTAAACTTTCCGAATTTATCGTCAAATTGGTCGGGCACGAAGGCGGCGCGTATCGGGTGGACTTGCGTTTGCGCCCACACGGGCGAGTTGGCGCGTTAGCTGTATCTCTTTCAGAATCAATTAATTATTACCAAAAAAATGCACAGGCTTGGGAGCGGCAAACCTTAATTCGTTCACGATCAAGCGCAGGGGATTCGGAAATCTTTAAAAAATTCTGTGACGAAGTTGAGAACTATGTTTTTTCGGCGGATGAAACGGTAGAAAATGCCCTCCAAAACGTCAAGCTTTCAAAAGAAAAAATTAACCGCGAACATACGACCAATCAGGGTTTTAACGTCAAACTCGGGACGGGCGGAATTCGTGAAATTGAGTTCATCTCACAGGCTCTCCAACTTGCTTACGGCGGAAAGGATCAATGGCTTCGCGCCTCGCACACCTTGATCAGTCTTTCGCGTTTGGCTGACCGCAAACTGTTGTCGGAGAATGAGTTGGCACAGCTTTCGGATGCCTATGACTTTCTGCGGCGGCTCGAACATCGGTTGCAGATGGAAAATGGTTTGCAAACTCATATCGTGCCTGATGAACCCCAAAAACGTCTGATCGTAGCGAAACGAATGGGTTTGCAGAATCTGAACGAGTTTGACGAAACTTTGAGCTTTCACACCCAAAACGTCAACCAGATTTTCCAGCGGGTTTTCGGCAATCAGCCTTTTGTTAATAAGCATTTAGGGCAGGAAAATTATCAAGCCGAATTGCTCAAATCCATCGAAAGAGCCGAGGAACAAATTCATTTATCGGATGAAAAAGCGGAATCGTTGAGCGATTTTAGTCAGCTTTCGCCGTATTTTTCCGAAATGCTGACCGCCAACCCCGCTTTGCTCAATAATTTGCCGAAATTTGAAGATGAATTTGTTGAAAAAGATTACATCGAACTTTTTCGGAACGAACTTTCAACCGCAGAAAATTTCGCGCAGGAACTGGCAATTTTGCGTCGAACCTGGTCAAGATTTTTGCTCGACATTGCCTTTTTCGACATCTTTCAAAAAATTACGCCGCGCGAAGCAAAAAACGCACAAACCCGGCTTGCCGAAGCGAGTTTGACCATTGCTCACGAAATTACAAAACGTGAATTGAGCAAGCGTTACGGCAAATTTAAAGAATTGAATTTAGCCGTTTTAGGACTTGGTAAGCTCGGCGGACGCGGAATGGATTACGGTTCGGATTTGGATTTGATCTTAGTTTACGATGACGAAAAACCTTTACCATTCAAAAACTTAACGCACACAGAATTTTATGCTAAAGCCACTGAGATTTTCGTCAATACGCTTTCGAGCTTTACCCGCGAAGGAAATTTGTATCGGGTTGATTTGCGTCTGCGTCCCGATGGAAAAAATGGCGCGACTTGTTCAAGTAAATCCGCTTTTCTCAGCTATTTTCAAAATCGCTCGGCAATGTGGGAATGGTTGGCTTATGTGAAAATTCGCGGCGTGGCAGGTGATGTAAATTTAGCAATCGAAACTGAAGCAGAAATTCGCTCAATTTTACATCAGAAAGCGCAAAATGCTGATGTTGCAGAGTTTAGGCTTGAAACTGCCCGAATGCGCGAACGTTTGGAAAAAGAAAAATCTGATAATCGAAGCCGAAAAGAAATCAATATCAAACACGGCGAAGGCGGAATGCTGGACGTTTATTTTGCCATGCGTTTTTTGCAATTACGGGACAATGTTCCCGATGAGCTGGAAAACCGCACCACACTTTTTATGCTCAAAAAACTTCACGAAAAAGGCTCGCTCAATGATGAAAATTTTCAAATGTTCTATGACGGATACGAGTTTCTCAGCCGACTTGATCACGCTTTGCGTCTGACCTTTGGGCGTTCTGCCGTTTTGCCGAATAATTGGGAAATAATTTCTCAGAGATTGAAACTGAAAAATCTGTTGGAAGTGTTAAATCTGCACCGTCTCAACATCCGAACTGCCTACGAAAACATTCTCCAATTGTGACACTTTACGAAAAGTGAAAGCGGAAAGTGGAAAGTGGAAAGTTTTTTATTTAATTGATGCGGCTAGCTTTAGCTGATTTGCTTAATTTCTGCAAAAATCTCTCATTTTGAAAAAATAAAAAAGTGTCACAATCAAAAACTCTTGATTTTTTTTATCCTTTAAGCTAAATGAATGAAAAAAGTCATCCCTATTATTTTGTTGTGTGTATGTTCGTTCTATTCGCAAAACGAGGTTTTGACCAATAATGACATTATCGAAATGACTCGTTCCGGTTTGAGTAAAGAAGTCATTGTCGAGAAAGTAAATTCGACGGTCGGGCAGTTTGATACCTCGGCTAAATCATTGATCGAGATGAAAAAAGCCAATGTTGACGATGAAGTGATTAAAATCATTCTGGAAAAAAGCAAAGCCATGCGGGAAAAAGTTATCCAAGAAAGCATCAAAGCGCAATCCTTAAAAGAAAGTATGAGCTTTGCTGATCAAAAGACCGTTTTTTCACCCGCTGAGGCTTTGCGGAATGCGCGAACTATCTCAATTAAAAAGAGTTCCATCTTTCCTTCGTCGCCTGATTTGGAAAAAGAATTATTCAAAATTCCTGAATGGAAAGATTTTAATTTGACGATGACCGCCAATCAATCAGAATCTGATCTTTATATTCAAATCAGTTATGTGCATTTGACCTGGATTTCGCGGCGGTATGTTTACCGGATTTACGATTCACAAACGGGAACGGTTCTGGCGGCAGGCGAAACGACTGCTTGGGGAAGTCTGGCGGGAAATTTGGCGAAAAAAATTGTAAAGTCGTTGGAATTGATTAAAAGTCAGACGGGAAATAATTAACGGAGAACAGACAAATGCTAAAACAACTCATTTCATTAGTTTTAGTTGGATTAATTATCAATCTAACATTTTATACTTCGGCAAACGCAAATGATCTTAATCCAAAAGAAGCCAAATTTGCCCAAAAGGTAAAAGCCGAAGTTGAGAAACTTGGGATTGGTAAGGAATCTCAAGTTAAAGTAAAACTCAAAGACGGTGTAGAAATAAAAGGCTACATCAGCCAAATCAATGAAGATAGTTTTGTAGTGGTTGATGAGAAAACAGGTAATCAAACAGAAGTTTCATACCCACAAGCCACGCAGATTAAAGGTAACAATTTATCAACAGGGACTAAAATTGCTATTGGAGTTGGAATTGTTTTAGGAATTTTTGTTTTATTTGGTATTCTGCAAAGTAGCAATTAATAAGGATCGTTTAACACGATTTCACAAAGTCGTTGGCATTGATTAAAAGTCAGACAGCCAATTGATTTTTTAGTTCCTGACTTCTTTCCAACCAACTAATGTTAAGGTTGAACTTCCGCTCGGAGTTGATGGGGCGGCACTTATTACCTGCGGATCGCCGGTAGTGCGAAAACCGCTGTTATTTACTTTGATGACGGGATTCTCATTAAATAAAACTCCGTCTGTTTCATTATAAACATAAATTCGACCATTCAAAATCGGCTGTCCGCCTTCGAGCGAAAACTGGTGACGGGCATAAAAAATGTTGTTGCTTTCAGTATTGATCAAATTTGCGCCGCCGACCAGAACATCTCCGCCCGCGACAACCGCATATTTTTCACCTAAATAAGTCGCTTTGCTGTCAAAATAGCTTGCGCCGCTGGAAAATCCGATGTGACCGTCCGCAATAAATGAGATGGTCAAAGGACTGCCGGAAGCTCCAAAGGTAGTATTGACCTGAATGGAAGATTGATAGCCGTAATATGTTCCTGTCGGCATTGTCGAACCCGAATTTATCACCCAGCCCTGAGTCGAATTATAAGTCCAACCGCCCCAACATCCTGATTCGCAATTACTTGCCATAACTGCGCCTGTTTTGTCATAAATAGTTGCAGTAGCTGGAATTGCTGAGGATGAAAGCGGCGACGGCATCGCGGCGGGATTTGCCGGAACTAAAAAATAATCCGCTTGAGTTAAAAAACTGGTCGGCTGAACATTCGGAACGGTCAATGCGCTTTGCGCGGAACGCATATCAGGAGTGGCATCACAGGTTGGAGACGCGCCCGTTACGCTTCCGTTTGGGCAGGGCTGCGGGGCAGGCGCGGTAATCGTTCCGGTTGCACTGTAATATTTTTCCGCCCGATTATTTCCGCTAAGAACCATATTTCCGTTGGCGTGAATAATTCCATTTGCGCCTGTGATTTGAATATTTCCACTGATATTGATGTCGCCATTGACCACTATTGCCCCGGTTGCCCCGCCCGGAGATGAAAGCTGATAAGTAGCCTGAACGGTTGATGTTGCGCCTTCGCGTCCGATTCCGATTGAAGTGATTTGACGAGTGTCAGCGGTTGGGCTGGTAACTTGAACCGTATATGAGCCTTTGCCAAAAGCCAATCCGGTTCCGCTGGCAGGAATGACGCTGTTGATGTTAAATGTTCCGCCGTTAGCTTTGATCAAACCGACTGCATGAGCCAATCCTGCTTCGGCAATATAAAAGGCTTCGCTGGTTTCGATGTTATTTTTAGAAACAGTTCTGGATGATTCACTGACCAACATCAAAGACAATCCTAAAACCGTCAGCAGCATTATCGAAAAAATTGCCGTAAAAAGAGCTGCTCCTTGTTCATTTTTAGCTGGTCTTTTTATCATAAATTCATTTAGGTTGAATCATTTTCCGCACCGTAGCCATTTCTGTTAAAGGTTGCGATTCATTAGCCATTGTTACTGTTACGCGGACTCGTGCCACATTTGCCATATCAGAAGTCGCTGCGCCATTTGCATCAAAATAATCAAATTTAATTGCCTGTATGTTTTGGGAAAGCTCAACCGGAGTTGAACCGTTAGTGACCATATACAGAACATTGTTTGAGGAATAGAATTCTACATTTCCAAACTCATCTGCCAATTCCTGATTTGAACTTGCTAAACTTGTTTTTATTTGAAGCCGATTATTACCAGTGGCAGATAAGGCAGATTGAGTCGAATTATCTCCTGCGTTTCGGATGATTTTCGTTATCAATTTTAGTGAAGCCAAAGCATCCGTGTGTTTTTCGGCTCGTTGTCGGTAATTTCGGTAGTTTGATTGCACACCGCTGATAATTGTTGCCATTATGCCCAAAACAATAAGCATCACCACACTGACGATCAGCAGTTCGACCAGCGAAAATCCTTGTTCATTTTTTGGAGGGGGCAAATTTGTTTTCATCTGATCAAGGTTTCGAGTTTTACTTCGGCTTGTTTTACTCCCGCATTTTGAGGGAAAACCTGAACTACTACATATTTTGTGCCGACTCCGACGGTTCCGTCACTGATTTGCCAACGGACGATGTAATTAGCATTACTCGTATCTGAATATCCTGAAACATCAGTTGTCAGGCTTCCACCGTTGGTTAAAGTTCCGACTTTTAATTCTTCGAGTTTATTAACTGCTAAATTATTGGCTTCGATTGAGCGATATGAAAAATTTTCGATTTGCACCGAAAGCGCAATTAGTTGAAAGACCGCAAGTAGTCCGACCATTGTCACTACCATTGCTACCAAACATTCAATTAAAGTTAAACCTTTCTCCCCAAACTTCATATTTTCAGTAAGATCGTATTTCTCCCAAAGTGATTTTTCCGCTCATCGAAACACTAATCGGAAGTTCTAATTTTTTGGCTTCATAAAAGGGAGAAATTGTAGCAGGCGTGGTAGATAGAGTTCCCATTGAATTAAAGGTGATGTATTCTTTGGTTGCTGAAGTATCCGGGGAGATTTTTATTTTTGTGCCTTGCGGGAGCTGCTCCACACTTCCGATAACAGTTGAACCGGATTCAATCCAAACTTTTAAATTGTTTTCGTCCACAACAAAAGAGACAGACTTATTTTGTTTGACGGCAATTGATTTAGCCTCAGAGAGTTTAGCGGCAACAAGGGATGAAGCGGTTTGAATTCGATTAAGTTGAAGGGAAGCGTTTAGTTGCGGGACTGCTAGAACCACCAAAATAGCAATGACAAAAAACACTATCATTACCTCAGGTAACGAAAAACCTTGATTTTTTAAGGGGGGGCAGTTCATTTTTTACTATTTCGGGGTCAATAGCCATATAAAAGTGTAAAACAATGTTTATAAAATAGCAATAGTTTTTATATAATTGGATTTACCAATTTAAGATTTTAATGATAGATAAAGATATGTTAGTGATAAAGAAAAATATTTGCTTGGACTGTTTAGCAAATAAAATCAAGATTCTAAAACAGCTCTGATAATAATTAGTTTAACCATTTCATCAAAATTTAAGTTTCCGAAGCGCGCCGCAATCTGTCCATTAAAGCTAAACCAATTCCTTTTTCTTCGACTGTTTCGCAATAAATAGTCTTGATTTTTTGTGCATCACATTCACGGAAAAAAGCAAAAACTTCGTGAGCATATTCTTCGATTGATGAGCAGATTTTTACTAGGTCAAACTCAATACTAGGTCTATTTAACCCAATAAATGCCGCATTCTTTCCACTCTCCGCTTTCCACTTTCCGCTTTCCAATAAATAAACTCTGGCGCGCGGTGAATAATGCCGATGTTTCAATCCTGGACTTTTAACACTTTCATTTTCCTTGACTTGATAAAGTTGAGTTTCGGGAACAATCATTTGTAATTGTTCCAAAGTAATTGCGCCGGTGCGAAGGACAAGGAGGGGGGCGGAAGTGCAGTCAACCACAGTTGATTCCAAACCGACAATCGTTTGTTCACCCTGCAGGATACAATCAATTCTGCCGTTTAAGTCTTCATAAACTGCTTGCCAAATGGTTGGACTTGGTTTCCCCGAAAGATTGGCGGAAGGCGCAACAACCGGAGTTTTACACGCCTTTAAAAATTCCTGTGCAAGTTTATGATTCGGCATTCTAACTCCAATAGTTTCGAGATTTGCAGTAGCAATTAACGGAACTTCTTTTGTTTTCGGCAAAACCAGAGTCAATGGCGAAGGGAAAAATGCTTCGATAAATTTTTGCGCGGTTTCATTGATTTCAGAGGCTAAAAGTTTGATTTGTTCCAAACTGCCAACGTGAGCAATCAGCGGATTATCTGCGGGACGCATTTTTGCCTCAAAGATTTTGGCAACGGCTTTTTCATCAAAAACATTTGCGCCGAGTCCGTAAACAGTCTCGGTCGGAAAAGCCACAACACCGCCTTTTTTGATGAATTCAGCCGCTTCGTTTGGAGATTTTGTCAGAAAAGTTTCCATAAAAAAGTAGATTTTACATCCTTTACAAATTCTTTGCGTCCTCTTAACGAAATTAGTTGGTCTTTTCTGTAAAAATATTCTTTGCTTTCCCTCATCAATAACAGGAGAAAATTATGTCAAAAATTGGAATTATTATTTTATTCCTTTGTTTTTTAATTGTCGTCCCCGGTTTTGCCCAAACAAAACCGGTTGAAGTGCCGATGAAATTTCGTGACGGAATGCCTGCAGTTGAGGTAATGGTCAACGGTCAGGGACCTTTTTTGTTTGCGATTGATACAGGCGGACAAGGACAAGCGCGGGCGGATGTCACACTGGTTGAAAAGCTCGGTTTGAAAAAAGTCGGTGAAGCGCGGGCTGGCGATTCTTCGGGAAATGTTGTGATGCTTGATGTTGTCGGAATTGATTCGATCAAGATCGGTGAGCTTGAGTTCAAGAATCTCGAAGCGGTTTCACGAAATTACAATGGACGAAGCACGACCAAAATTGATGGAATTCTCGGTTTTAATTTGTTCAAAGATTATCTTTTAACGCTTGATTATCCAAATAAAAAAGTTCGTATCGAAGAAGGTAATTTACCCGAAGCAAACGGCAAAGATGTTTTGAATTTTGAAAATCCGCGCGGAATTCCGATCATTGAGGCAAATATTGGTAATCAAACTGTTAAAGCTCAAATTGATTCGGGAAATTCTAACGGCGGATTTATTTTGCCGACGGCTTTAGTGGAAAAATTGCAGCTTGCGTCAGAGCCGCGAGTGGTCGGAACAGCTCAGACTGTTTCCAGCACTTTTGAAATCAAAGAAGTAAAATTAAAAGATGCAATTCGTTTCGGCGCGTTTGTATTTGCCGAGCCGAGCGTGACTTATCCTTCGCCTTCCATTCCGAATATCGGTGCACGAATTCTGCGTGATTTTGCACTGACCTTTGATCAGAAAAATAAACGTTTGAAATTAACCAAAACAAACAGCACAGGAGAAGTTGTTGCGGGAGATCTCGGCAATCGGCTGGATGCACTTTTTAGCGAAGATGAGAAAAAAGGCTTTCATGGTGTAGTGCTTTTTGAACAAAATGGACAAACCGTTTTAAGCAAAGGCTATGGTTTTGCCAATGAATCAACTAAGCTGAAATTTAGTCCGTCAACTTTGGTGCAAATCGGTTCAAACGTTAAAGATTTAACCAAGGTTGCGGTTTATCAGTTAGTTGAAAACGGCAAGCTGAAATTAACCGATCCGCTCAGCAATTTTATGCCGGGTTTAACCGGAGATAAGCAAAAAATCACTGTTGAGCATTTGCTAGAACATCAGGCGGGTTTTCCGCTCGGAGTCAGAGGCGATGAGTATCCTTTTACTACCGAAGAATTTGTCAAAAGTATTCAAACACTTGAGCTAAAATCTCAGCCGGGAACAAAGGAAAACTATTCAAATCTCGGATATGCCTGTCTTGCCTACATTATCGGGAAAGTCAGCGGACAGTCTTTTGATAAATACGTTTTTGAAAATATTCTGAAACCTCTCGGAATGTTGGAAACCGGAAGTTATCTGCCGAATTTTGATAAAAACAGGATTGCCCACGGTTACGGTTACAATGGCGATAATGGAATTATCCTTGATATGCCGCACGATGCCGACGGACATCTTTGGAGCTTGCGCGGAAACGGCGGTTATCTTTCGACCACCGGCGATATGCTCAAACTTTACAAAGCACTTTTGAATGATTCGCTTTTGAAGGACGAAGCACACCGCAAATCAGTTTTTGATCCAACTCAGCCGATTGTTTTAGCCGGCTCCGATATGGTTTCCTTTTTTCTCTTTACCAATATGCCGAGGCTCAATTCTCAAATGATTATTGCCACAAACCATGCCGCCTACAAAGGAAACAAATTAATGCAGGAAGTATCGTCCTTGATGCAGTCATCTTCGGGTAATAATTCTTCAACAGGGAAGATCGAAACTCAAATAGAGACAGGTGATAAAAAACCGCAAACGAAAACCTTAAAACCTGTTCTGGAAAAATTACCTGAAACGGGTGCAGGATTGACCATTAAAAAGTATATCGAAGCGTATAATTCCGGTGACGAAGAAAAAATGAAAGCATTTTTTATGGAATATGCCAAAAATGATGCCAATTCTCCGCCGCTAGAAAAAAGATTGCAAAACTACAAGACGATTCGCAGTAAACTCGGAAAAATAACTTTTGTCAGCTACGGACTCGTTGAGGATGGGGGGTGGGAAGTAAATATGTCCGCGGAAGGTGAACCGCAGGTTAAATTCACTTTCCAAATAGAACCTAACAGTCCGTGGCATTTTGAAAGACTAATGGTCACGGTTGATAAAGAATAACGTAAAACGGAAAGTGGAAAATGGAAAATTGAAGAGTTTTTGAGATCATCTGATTTCAACCAAGACTTTCCACTTTCCGTTTTCTACTCCTCAATTTCCACTCTCCATTGTCCGTTTTCCATTTTCCGTTCACTACCTATACTTCCCGTCTTACGTTTTTGCTTTTATTTACATTCGTAAAGTCATAATCTAAAATGACTTAGCCAATATGAATGTTCAGCATCATCAGCCGCAGAATGAAATCTTGCAAAAACACCTTGCTTTTTACTATTTTCTGAAAACTGATGATACAAATTTTGATACGAAATACTATGCTTTTCCTAACACTTTAACGCCTCTTAGTCTTCATCAAAACGTCGAAACAAAAATCGAAAACTACTCAACTTCTGTTTTCGGAAGTCAAAAGAAAAACAATTTCGCTCTGATTCAAGGAATGCGAAATCAGCCGCTTTTTGTTAATCTGCGCGGCAAAATTGATAAAATTACAGTAATTTTCAAACCGCTCGGACTAAATCATTTTGTCAAAAAATCATTTGCTCGAATTTGTCCGAAAGATTCACAAATTTTTACCGAATGGAATGAAAATGATGACTATCAAGAGTTTTTACGCCAATTTTATTCCACTGAAAAACAAGATGAACGAATAAATTTTTTAGAAGAGTTTTTGTTGAAAATCTATCACCCGCTTGAAAATGAAGAGTTATTGCAAGGATCAATCGCACTTTTAACCGATTTTGAAAATGAAAAAAACGTTGAAGAAATTGCCGAAGAAATTGGCTTGAATGTGCGGACTTTTAACCGGATGTTCAAAGAAAATCTGGGCATTTCACCAATCGGATTCAAGAAAATCGCCCGTTTTCGCCATTCGCTCAACAACAGATTTTTCAACGAACAATTCAAACGCCTGACGGACATTGCCTACAACAGCAATTTTTACGACCAATCCTATTTCATCAATATTTACAAGCAAATGACCGGCTCAAACCCAAAAATCTTCTTTGATAAAGTCGAAAAAGTCGGTGCGGACAAGCTCCTTTTTCAGTTTCTCAATAAATAGATTTTGTCCGAAAAATACAATTCCAATCTTTCCAAATAGATTACTTTGAATACGTTATAAAGTTTTCATATCAAAAAGGAAGTCTATTTAGCAATGAAAAAAATTATCTTCGGAATTATTTTTGTCTCAATTATTTCTTTACCTGTTTTTGCCCAAAAACTGAAAATGGAAGCTAGCGGATATTATCAGAAAAAAGACTATTGCAAAATGGTCGAAACAATTGAAAAATCTATCGCAGCGAATGAAACTCAGGATAATTATTCGTATTATTATGCGGCTCAATCTGCCTGCCAATGCGGAAATCAGACGGAAAAAGCAGTTGATTTTTACAAAAAAGGATTTGCGATTTCGATGGATTGGAGTGCGTATGATTTTTTTGCCAACGACAATTTGAACAATTGTTTTAACCAAACTGATGATTGGAAAAAAGCTCTCGCTCAAATGAAAGAGCAAAAAGATGCGTATGAATTGAAACTGCAAACTCATCTCGACAATTTGAGCGATAAGACGAAAAAGGTTAATGAATCTCCGCTGACCGATAAAAGTTTTTTAGAAAAATTAGCTGCTAAAGATGTTAAAAATCTGCTCAAAAATTTGCCGAATTTTAATGATTTTCCAAACGCTCCGGTGACAGATCATTGGGCACTTTACAACTACAAAATCAGTGAAACGCAGGAAATTCCGTATCTGGTTTATATTCCGAAAAACTACAATCCGAAGCAAAAAACGCCGCTTTATATTTTTCTTCATGGAGCGGTCGGGCGAATTAGTCTTGCAGTTAAAGACATCGAATTAACCACTCACGAAGGCTCATTTTTTGAACAGCCCATCAAGCAAAACGCTTTTATTATTTATCCGATGGCAAATAAAAACTTAAACTGGCTCTATCATCAAAAGGCTTTTGAAATGATTATCGGCGAGCTGCGTCAAGTAAAATCGCTCTACAATATTGATGATGATCGGGTTTATATCGGCGGACATTCCAACGGCGGCAGCGGCGCGTTTTGGTTTGCGCTCAATATGCCGACGGAAATTGCCGCATTTTCAGGATTTAACTTCAATCCGATTTGTTATTTTTGCAACACGACTTTCAGCAATTTGAAAAATAACTACACTTTCTTTGGCGTAAGCGGAACCGAAGACAGTATTTTCGGTTACAAGCCAATCAATGAGCTTGCCGAAAAACTCAAAACTCAGGGCATTAATTGGACAAATTACGGATTAAAAGGCAATCACGATCTGCCTTACAAAAATCCAAACGACATTAAATTTTTATACGACACTCTGCAAAAACAAACGCGAAATCCTTTTCCAAAAAAACTGCAATGGGAAACCGATAGTGCTCAAAACGGCAGAATTTATTGGTTGGAAATAAGCCAGTTGGACACATCCAAAATGAAAGAATCTTGGCACGTTTCGCCTGAACCATCCGCTGTCAATTTTACTTCTTCGTTTGCTCCTGACACTAAACAAACTGACTTTTATCCCCGAAAAAGCGGCGCGGTTATGGCTGAAATTGATAATAATGTTGTCAAAATCAAGGCTTCGTGTGTCAAAGAATTGACCTTTTACGTTGTGCCGCAGTTAGTTAATCTCAATAAACCGCTGAAGATTTACGTCAATGACAAACTGTTTTTTAATTCCAAAGTAAAAGCCGATAAAAATGTGTTGCTGGAAGAGTTTATCAAGACGAAAGATCGTAGTTTTCTGGTTTTGAATAAAATTAATTTGAAATTGGATTAAATATGAAATCATTGATTAATATAATTTTCGCTGTTTTTCTGTTGTCCTGCGTGAGTTTTGCTCAAAGCAATTCCGCTTACAAACTTTTGATTGAAGCAAGTGCGCTCAAAAACAAAGAGAAAAATTGTCCGCAGGCGATTGAGGTTTATGAAAAGTCGCTGGCAATCAAGGATTTTCGTAAACCTTTTTATTATCAATCGCTGGCAAGCTGTTACGCCCAAACAAAAAATGACGAAAAAGCCTTAATTTATCTGGAAAAAATGTTTTCTGTCGGTTGGCTCGATTCAATTGAGTTGCAAAAAGACGAAACCTTAAAATCTCTCTTGAACACTTCGCAAGGCAAGAAATTTCTCGCCAAAGTTGAGAAAGCAAAAGCCAAATTTGCCAAAGAACTTTTACCCGAAAATTACGGAATCGCAGAAAATCCCGCTTTCAAAAAAATTGAGAATTGGAAAAATAATTCAACCGTTTCCGCTGAAGAATTTTTCCGCCGCATTTCCGAATTTAACGAATTTCCGCAGCCGAAAAAGACGGGAATTTTCGTTAAATTTACTAATCAATTTTCCGACAAAATAACTGCGCCGTTTTACGTTTATATTCCGACCAATTACAACGCGAATAAGCCTCATTCATTGCTCGTTTACAGTCAGGGCGGTTGGTTCGGTAGAAAGGAATTTAACCGTGATGAGGCAAAAGATTTTGTTTTTGAAAATCCTGTTTTGCCGTTTGTCGAAAAAGAAAACTTTTTAGAGATTTTTCCCGCCGGAATGAACAGCGTCGGGACTTATCAGTTTGAAGGCATCGAAAATATTCGGCAAATCATCGCCAAAGTTAAGCAAATTTTCAACGTGGACGACAACCGCGTTTTTATGATGGGATTTTCCGACGGCGGAACTGGAGCTTATCGAACTGCGGTCTTTATGCCGACAGATTTTGCCGCTTTTTACGCAGTCAACGGCAGACCTTTTACGGGAAATCATTTCGTAAATATGAGCAATCGCCCGTTTTATTCGCTTTCTTCGGTCAAAGATTCTGTGGTTGAAATTGATTCGATGCGCTCCTTTTTCAATTTTGCCAAAACTGTCAATGCGGATTGGATCTATCGTGAAATTCCTGACCAGAATCATTATTATTTGCCGTTTTTAGATGAATATTTGCCCGCAATTTTCAGTCATCTCAAAGCAACTGCGCGTAATCCTTTTCGGGCAAAACTGAATTGGGAAACTTCTTGGGAACCGATTGGGCAAATTGATTGGTTGGAGATTTCGCAGATTGATTTGAAACGGAAAAGAGCCGACTGGCACAAGGTTTACGAATATCCTTACAAAAGTTCGGAAGGCAATGAAACGGTAAAAATCGGTGATGAATCGGCGGCAATCGAGGCAAGATATTTCAACCATACCTTTGAAGTTCAAACTTCTTGTGTGGCAAAATTTACGCTTAATCTTCATCCGGCGATGATTGATTTTTCACAGCCTGTCAAAGTAATTGTCAACGGGAAAGAAGTTTTTAATCAAAAAGTTTCGTCGGACAAAGAATTTATTGCTAAAAATTTTGCCGAGAATTTTGACAGGTCTTTGTTGTGGGCAAATAAAATTGTAATTACAGTAGAAAATTAAGTTATGAGAAAAATTTTATTAACAATTGCTTTTGTTTTGATGAGTTTCAGTATTTGTTTTGGACAAACCAATCAAAACTTAGCTAATAAAATCAACAAAATGTATGAACTCGACCAAAGCGTTCAGACTGATGTAATGATTGCCAATCAAAACGGGGTAACAAAAGAAAAAATGGATGAATTGTTTAAAAAAGTTCCCGAAACTTTCAAAAAACACATCCCGATTTTGAAACAGATCATCGCTGAAAATGGCTACCCGACTTACGATTTAGTCGGAAAAACAGCGGGCGATAATTTTTTCACAATGGTTCAACACTCTGACGCAGATTTGCAGTTTCAAAAAGATTGTTTGAGGATAATTGCAAAATTAGTCAAGAAAAAACAGGCTAATGCCCGTTCATTTGCTTATTTGACCGACCGCGTGAATATCAATTCGGGCAAACCGCAAATTTATGGAACTCAACTTGACTACAAAGACGATAAAGCAATTCCCAAGAATCTGAAAGATCCGAAAAATGTTAATAAACGAAGGCTGGAAATGGGTTTAGATTCGTTGGAGGATTATTTAAGGAAAGCGACTGAGTTTCATCAGCAGATGAACAAGAAGAATTGATTTTCTTTGGTAAATTAAATTGCTTCTTTACTGCAATCTCACTAAAATTTAGTTATGACTTTGCAGGAAAAACTCAAAAATTTGCCGACCTCAGCCGGAGTTTATATTCACAAAAACGCCGATGGCAAAATTATCTATATCGGCAAAGCAAAGAATCTGAAAAATCGGGTTCGTTCCTATTTTCAATCCTCAAAAAATCACGATTTGAAAACCCGTGAACTGGTTAAACGTATTGTTGATTTTGAGTTTATTGTTGTAGATAGTGAGATTGAGGCGTTGGTTCTGGAATCGAACCTCATCAAAAAACACAAGCCGCGTTACAACATTTTGCTCAAGGATGATAAGCAGTATCCACATCTTAAAATCACTAAAGAGGCTTTTCCAAAAGTTGTTATCACGCGCAAACTCATTAAGGACGGAGGGTTATATTTCGGACCGTTTTTGCCTGGCAATCTAGCACGGAAAACGCTGGATTTAATCAACCGGACTTTTCAACTGCGGACTTGCGAAATTGAAATCAACGGAAAATTGCCGCGTCCGTGTCTGGAATATCACTTGAAACGGTGTCTTGCGCCGTGTGTCAAAGATTTGTGCAAACCGGACGAATACGCACAGGCTGTGCAAGACGTTAAACTTTTGTTGGAAGGTAAAAACAAAGAGTTGGCGGACGAATTGGAACAGCGAATGTGGCATTACGCCGAAGCGGAAAAATACGAATTAGCCGCTAAATATCGTGATTTGCGTCAAACCGTTCTGAGCTTGGGCGAGAATCAAAAAATGGTCACAACTGCCGATAAAGATGTGGATATTTTGGGATTTTACCGCGAAAAACAACGGCTTGCGCTCCAACTTTTTACAATGCGTGAAGGCAGAATGATCGGGCGGCGCGAATTTTTCTGGGAAGATTTGGACGCGGAAAATTTTGATGCCTCCGAATTTTTGGGCGAAATTCTTTTGCAATATTATTCGACTGATTATGTCCCTTTGGAAATCCACGTTCCGCAGGATTTTGAAGACCGCGAAACGATGGAAAAGATTTTAACCGAACGGCGCGGGCGGCGTGTTCATATCTACGATCCCAAACGCGGACAAAAACGCGAGATGATTTCGCTGGTCGAAACTAACGCCAAAATCGCTTTTGAACAACGATTTCGGGTTCTCAAACCGGACACGGAAAAAGTTCTCGAAGAGTTACAGGAAATCCTTGAATTGCCCCGATTCCCCCAAAAGATCGAAAGTTTCGACATCTCAAACATTTCCGGCGCGGAAAATGTGGCGGGGCTGGTTGTCTTTGAAAACGGCAAACAAAATCGTGCAGAAACGCGCCGCTTGAAGATAAAAACTGTCGAAGGTCAAGACGATTTTGCCTCAATGAACGAAGCCGTTTTCCGCACCTATCGCCGCCGTTTGGAGGAACAAAAAACTTTGCCCGATTTGATTTTTATTGACGGCGGCAAAGGACAGCTTTCAGCAGCTTCGGCAGCAATGCGCGAACTTGATTTAGAGGCAATTCCCCTAGTCGGCTTGGTCAAACCGCCCAAACATCACAATCAGATTTCGCATTTATTAAAAAAAGGAAGTGAAAATAATCCGATTCCGTTTGATGCAAATTCACAAGCAATGCGATTTATCCAACAAATCCGCGACGAAACGCACAAAACAGCTGTCGAATACCACCGCAAACGCCGTGAAATGCGCGATTTTACTTCGGAACTGACCGCTATCCCAAGCATCGGCGAAAAACGCAAAATGCAGCTGCTTAGAAATTTCGGTTCGATTGTGAAAATTGCAAATGCGAGTGTAGATGAACTGAAAACGATTGTCGGCGAAAAAGCGGCGAATGAGATTTTCGGGCATTTTGAAAGGCAAAGAGAGTTGGCAAAAACAAAATAAAACTATATTTTTATTCTATGAACTCCGACTCATTAAATCTTATAGATGGAATTACTAAACGAATTGAGGATAAAAAACAAGTTTATTCTGAAGCAACATTTTGGAAAATCCCAAGATCAAATGGGAAAGTAGATATTAAATTAAAGCTAGGTAAATACAAACACGAAACAGACGATTTTCTCTTTGATGAATATCGAAATGAACGTATTCCTGCAACAAATCAAAGTATAATTAGTTTAGAAAATGAAGGTTTCTTAAATCTAATAAAATTCATTGAAACTCATTACGAGCCATTTAAGCATGGCATCAAAAATTTCATATCACTAGATAAAAGTTTGGATGAAGATAAAATCAGTTTTATAAAGGCTTTATTCTCTAATCCAGAAAAGGAGAAACTTCTCAAATTTATAGCTGACAATAACATTATTCCCCAAGAATTAGTTTTAGGATTGCAATATGCAAATAGACTAAAAGCTGTTAAAGAGTTTGAGGAAATGTTGAAAAAAGATTTATCTGAGAATGATTGGCAAAAATGGTTTACTAAGAATAGTTGGGTTTTAGGTAGTAATTTTGTAAAAATACTGGACGAACGCGAAATTGATACTAAGAATATTGCTGATTTTTTAATGGAAGCAAGTGATGGTTTTTTAGATATTATTGAATTAAAGAAACCCAATAGTGATGCAAAGTTTTGGATGAGTCAAAAAGACCACGATAACTATGTTCCTCATTCTGATTTGGTAAAAGCGATAACTCAATCCGCCATTTATATTCATAAAGTAGAACAACAAGCAAACTCCGCTGATTTTATAAAACGAGTTGGCGTAAGTGTAATTAAGCCAAGATGTTTACTGATTTTTGGACGCTCAAATGATTGGAATAATGAGCAAAAAGAGGCATATAGAATTCTAAACTGTTCATATCACAATCTGATAATCATGACTTACGACCAAGTTTTGGAAAGGGCGACTAGAATTTTAGATGTAAAACAATAAGTAAATCTTTACTTTGGATTAAAACAAATACTTTAAAAATCAACCAAAAATCTTTCTAAAATCAACCTTAATCCATTGGTTTTCAATTTCTTAGTTAGAAGTTTCTCCTAATTTTTTACTTTCCTAACGCTTCTTTCATTCTGCGAATCCCTTCCCTGATTTTTTCTTCGTCACAGCAAAAAGAGAGTCTTAAAAATCCTTTTGTTTCATCGCCGAAGGCTTTTCCCGCAATGGTGATGACGTGATTCTGCAAGAACTTTTCGCAAATCTCCATTTCGTCGTCGCAAATCGAACGGACATCGAGCATCGTGTAAAATGCGCCTTCGGGAGAAATGGCGGGTAATCCTAATTGGGTTTCGAGTTCTTTAACAATAAAATCTCGGCGTTTTTTATAGACTTCGCGCGAATTTAAGCGGGCTTGTTGTCCCTCATCCGTCCAAGCCTTTAACGCAGCCTTTTGCGAAATTGCCGAAGTGCAGGTGACGTTGTAACCGTGCAGCACAAAAGCCGATTTCATCGCCGTTGCTTCGCCCGTCAGCCAGCCTAAACGCCATCCGGTCATACTCATCGCTTTTGAAAGTCCGCCGACGATCAAAGTTTTGTCGTAGAATTCGGAGATCGAAGCCGGTGGTTCATCGGTAAAATAAATATCGCGGTAAATTTCGTCGGAAATTACATAAATTCCTGTGCCTTGTAAAACTTCGGCAATTTGCTGTAATTCTTGGCGAGTGTGGACGCGTCCGGTCGGGTTTGACGGACTCAGAATCATTACAACCCGGGTTTTATTGGTAATTTGTTTTTTGAATTCTTCTATATCAAAAGCAAAACCTTTTTCGGCAGGCAAACGATACTTGGTCATTTTTGCGCCGGTCATTCCGATAATTCCCCAATAGGCTGGAAAGCTCGGATCGGGAACGAGAACTTCGTCGCCATCCTCAGCCAAGGTCATTAAAGCACCAAATAATGCTTCGGAGGAACCGACAGTGACGACCACATCGTCAATTTTCAGATTCAAATGCGGATATTCGGTGATGATCTTCTCGCGCAGCGGCGGAATTCCGGCTTGCAGAGTGTAACCGTTCTGTTCTTCCTGAATAACGCGAATTGCTTCGTTACGGACACAATCCGGCGTTTGCAGATCGGGTTCGCCCAAACCAAAATTGATCGAGTTCGGTAAAGCGCGGTCGGCAATTTGCCGAATCATAGACTTTTCAATGCCTTGCAGACGTTTGGGGACGCGAAATTCACTTTGTTTTTGAATAGGATTCATATATTTTAAGAGTGATCTTTGATTTTTGACCTTTGATCTTTGATGGTTTTTTATAAATATTTTGAGTTGAATTCCAGTTTATTATGTCTATCAACTAAAAGAGAAAATTTAAACGATTAATAAGTTGAACCAATCAAAAATCAAAGATCAAAGGTCAAAAATCAAAAAATGATGCAATCAAAGTTTATAACAATTTCGGACAAAACCGAACTGTTCGTGCGTGAATGGCTTTTGCCTGACGCTGCGGAAAAGCGCGGTTCAATTTTAATCATTCACGGTTTGGGCGAACATTCGGGACGTTACGATGAGTTGGCTGATATTCTGAATGAAATCGGGTTGGAAGTTTGCAGTTACGACCAACGCGGACACGGAAAGTCGGGCGGCGAGCGCGGTTCGATTCCGTATCGGGATGTTTTACTGGACGATGCCAAATTTGTCTTTGATAATTTTGCCAAAGACAAAGCGGAAACACCTTTTTTGCTCGGACACAGTATGGGCGGCGGAATTGCAGCGAGCTTAGTGGCGCGAAAATTCATAGAACCGCGCGGTTTGGTGATGTCTTCACCCGCGCTGACGGCAAAACCGACTTTGATTCAAAAAATGCAGCTAAATATCGGCGGCTTTTTGACACCGAATCTGGCGGTTGCCAATAATCTGGCGATAGATTTTCTCTCGCACGACAAACAAATAGTGGAAGACTACCAAAACGACTCTTTGGTTCACAATAAAATCACTCCGCGTTTGGCAAAATTTGTTCTGGATGAAGGAAAATCAAGCATTGCAGCCGCCAAGAACTGGACAATTCCGACTTTGTTATTAGTTGCAGGTGATGATCGTCTGGTTGATGCGGACGGAGCAAAACAGTTTTACGCGAACTTGCCGAAAGAAATTGCCGAAATGCACTTTTACGAAAATCTTTATCACGAAATCTTTAATGAATCCCGCAAGGAACGCGAAAAAGTTTATAATGATTTAAAAAATTGGTTGTTACAGCAAATTAAAAGATGAATCAAGCAGTTACCGTCTCCGAATTACGCAAAATTTCCGAACAAACAATGGCTGAAAACGGTTTTCAAACCGAATTTCCGCCTGCTGTCTTTGAAGAACTCAAATCTTTAGAAAATAAACCGCTTTCAACAGATTCCAATATCATGGATCTACGCAATTTATTGTGGTCTTCGATAGATAATGATTCCTCAAAAGACCTTGACCAGATCGAGGTTGCCGAAGAATTGCCGAACGGCGACATTCGTCTGCTGATCGGAATTGCGGATGTGGACGAATATGTCAAAAAAGGCTCGGCGATTGACGATTTTGCTAAAAACCAAACCGTTTCGGTCTATACGGAAACGCGAATTTTACCGATGCTGCCGCACGAAATTTCCGAAGGACTGACTTCACTTTTGCCTGATGTTGACAGATTAGCAATTGTAATTGAAATGTTGGTCAAAGAAAATGGTGATGTGCCGGAACACAGCATTTATCAGGCATTGACACGGAATTATGCCAAAATGACCTATAGCGAAGTCGGTGAATGGCTGGATGAAAACGGAGCTGAGCCGGACGCAATCGCTAAAATCAAAGGATTACGCGAACAGGTTCTGCTGCAGCAAAAAGCGGCGAAGCGGCTTTTGGAGTTTCGCTGTAAAAGAGGATCTCTGGAATTTGAATCGATCGAATCCGTTCCCGTTTTTGACGGTGAACAAGCGAAGGATCTGCAAGCCGTTAAGACCAATTCAGCGCGAAAGATCATTGAAAATTTTATGGTGGCGGCAAATGTCGAAATGGCGGAATTTTTGGACGAAAAGAATCTGGCTTCAATCCGGCGGGTGGTAAAAACTCCGGCTCGTTGGGAGCGAATCCGCGAAATTGCCCAAAAATACGGCGAAAGTTTACCGGCTGAACCGGATTCAGGCGCACTTTCCGAATTTTTGAAAATGCGAAAAGCCGCCAATCCTGAACAATTTCCCGATTTGTCTTTATCCATCGTCAAGCTCATCGGCGCGGGCGAGTATGTAGTGCAAAAACCGCACGAAGAATCGGACGGACATTTCGGTTTGGCGGTGCGCGATTACACGCATTCAACCGCACCAAATCGCCGTTACCCCGATTTGATCGTGCAGAGAATGGTTAAATCGGCTTTGAAAGGTGAAAAATCGCCTTACACGGATGACGAATTGACGCAGATCGCTGAACAATGCAACGAACGCGAAAGTGCCGCCCGAAAAGTCGAACGCAAAATGCGAAAAGTCATCGCGGCAAGTGTGATGCACCATCGAATCGGTGAAATTTTTGAAGCAATCGTCACCGGTATTACCGCCAGCGGAACTTTTGCCCGGATTTTGCGTCCGCCCGTTGACGGCAGAATCGTGCGCGGTGAGGAAAATGTTCAGGTCGGCGAAAAAATCAAAGTCAAATTATTAGCAACTAATATTCACAATGGTTTTATTGATTTTGAAAAGATTTAGATAGAATTGTTAAAAGTCGAATGGTCAAAGGTTGAAAGTCAGATGGATCTTGTTTTGAATCATTGAGAAAAGTTATAAAGAACTTTTGACTTTCGACTTTCAGACTTTTAGCGATTTGAACATTCCTTTCAATCGCTCAACTCCTGCCAAAATTTCAGCCGGAGCAATACCTGTGTAGCCTAAAAGCAAAGCATCAGGCAATTTAACCTTAGTGCAGTAAAACGAAAGAGGTGGGGCGTAAACTCCCTGCTCTAAAGCTTTTTTCGCAATTTCCGCATCGTTCAAGCCTTTTTTTAACCATGCCACCGCGTGCATTCCTGCGACATCTTTTTCTATCTTTAAAAAATCTTCTAAATTTTCTTTGACCGCATTTATCAATACTTTTTGGCGTTCGGCGTAAAGATTTCGCATTCGCCGGATGTGCCGTCCGAAATGTCCTTCACGGATAAAGTCGGTCAGAATAAGTTGTTCGAGCATTGGGGCGTGAAACAAAATGAACGACAACGCATTGGTAAAATCTTCGACCAGATCAGGTGGGACAACCAGATAACCTAAACGTAATGAAGGAAATAGCACTTTGCTGAAAGTCCCGATATAGATAACCCGATTATTATTATCAAGCCCTTGCAGAGTCATCAAAGGTTTGCCTTCATAACGAAATTCGCTGTCGTAATCGTCTTCGACAATCCACGCCGAATTTTTGTTTGCCCACTCTAAAAGCTCCAGACGGCGCGGGAGACTCATCACCACCCCGAGCGGAAATTGATGCGAGGGTGTAATGTAAGCCAATCGCGCTTTTTTCGATAATTGCTCGCCTTTTTTGACAATTAATCCTTCTGAATCAAGCGGAACGTGAACCAATTTTGCTCCTGCGCCGAGCAAAGCGGCTTTTGCCCCGTTGTATTTCGGGTCTTCAATCCAGGCTTCGTCGCCTTCGTCCAATAAAACGCGGGCAATCAAATCAAGTCCTTGTTGCGAACCGGCGATGATGATAACTTGACTAGTTTCGCAACGCACCCCGCGCGAAGCCGTCAGATATTTGGCAATTTCTTCTCTCAGCGGCGGATAACCTTGAGCCTCGCCGTAATCAAGCTGTTTGCGTGGCATTGTTCTGATTTTTCGGGAAGAAATTCGTGCCCAGATTTCGATAGGGAATTCGTCAATCGCAGAAAAACCCATTTGAAAGGCGCGAGGTGCATTTTTGATTGGCGTGAACCAAAATGAAGTTTCGCCAAAGACTCGCGCACGTTTGGCGATATGGCGTGAAATCGTTGATTTGGCTGGGTTTTCTGCCCTCTTTGTTTCCAATAGTTCCAGCGGTAAATTTTCTGCCACAAAAGTTCCGGTTCGTGCTTTGCTGTCCAAAAAACCTTCGGCAATAAGCTGGTCATAAACATCCATTACCGTATTGCGGGCAACTTTCAGATCTTTGGCTAATAGCCGTGACGAAGGCATTTTGACACCGCTTGGGAGCCGTTTTGACAAAATCGCACGGCGCAATCCTTCATAGATTTGATGGAAAAGGGAAATCCCGTTTTTTCGTGAAACCGGCTCATTTAAAAATAATTCCAAGTCAAATTTCTTTTTCAATCTGGCTCTCCTTTATTTTCTAATCTGGCTCTTTTAATTAGTCCAAAAAGCTCTAATATCAATACTACAATCTTCGTAAAAAAGAAATAGGAGAAAATTTAATGAACCCCCGCAGCCGTCAGGCGAATATTGTGACTCAAGAGTTTGAGGATGAAGTAGTCATTTATGATTTAGAGACCAATAAAGCCTTTGTTTTGAATGAAACCTGCGCTTTTGTGTGGCGAAATTGTGATGGAAAACAGGAAGTCGCTGAAATTAGCTTGAATTTAGCTCAAAAGCATCGGCAGCCTGTTAATGAAGACATTGTTTGGCTCACGATTGATGAGCTAAAGAAAAACAATCTAATTGAAAATTCGGAGAATCTGAAAAGCAGATTTGAAGGATTAAAGCGGCGGGAAATTATAAAAAAGATCGGACTCAGCACGATGATAGTGTTGCCGATGATTTCAATTATGGTTGCTCCGACATCAGTAGATGCACAAAGTGGAACTGCTTGTATTGCAAACAATAATACTTGCATTTTTAGCAACTACACCCAATCAAATTGCTGTCCCGGTTCACGTTGCGATGAAGCCAGTGCACCTCCAATTATCGGTAGTTGTATGAATTGTTTCGGTCCTAACCAATCATTTGGCGGAACGGGAGCGAGCATTCCCGCCTGTGATGCGCTTCCTACCAAAAATCTTTGTTGCAATCCAACCGGAACACCGATGATTGGCTCAGGTTTTTGCGGTTGTCCTTAACAGAAAACTAAAAGTGATTAACGATATTCACAACGGTTACACTGATTTTTCGGTTGAAAAATAAAATATAGTATTGATAATATAACTGCATCGTTATATTATGATTTCTGTTATGGTAACCAAAAATCTTTCAAACGAAGCGCTCGAACTTATTGCAAACCGTTTCAAAATCTTATCCGAACCGATTCGTCTGCGTATTTTGCAAACCCTACAGGACGGAGAAAGAAGCGTTACGGAATTGACCGAAGCCGTTGAAACCAGTCAGCCGAATGTGTCTAAACATCTGAAAATTTTGCAGGATGCCGGAGTTGTTAAACGTAATCAGCAGGGAAATACGGTCTATTATTCAATTGCTGACGAAAGCATTTTTACCTTATGCGAAACCGTTTGCAGCTCGCTCGAAATGCGTTTGCGAAATCAGGCTGAGATTTTTGCGGTGAATTCGTAATTTTTAGCTCGTGATTCGTAAAACTTAATTCGTGAACCGTTAGCAGGAAGTCTTTTTTCTTAAAAATTACAAATTCCAAATCAACAATCACGAACTACGAATTGTGAATTACAAATTACCAAAATTCAATCAATCATCCTTTTCAAACTGTCATAGAAAATCTTCAAAGTTTTTATCCGCGCAAATTTTTTGTCATTGGCTTCGATTAGATGCCATGGGGCAAATTCGGTTCCGGTGCGCTCGATCATTTCATTGGCGGCGATTTCATAATCATTCCACCTTTCCCGATTGCGAAAATCTTCGTCCGTAATTTTATAATGTTTATAAGAAGTTTTTTGTCTTAACTCAAAACGCCGCATTTGCTCGTCTTTATCAATATGAACCCAGAATTTGAGCAGTAAAATACCGTGTTTATTGAGCTGTTCTTCAAAATTAACGATTTCATTAAAGGCGCGTTTCCATTCCTCTTCTTTGGCAAAACCTTCGACCCGTTCAACCAAAACGCGACCATACCAACTGCGGTCAAAGATCGTTACACGTCCCGCTCGCGGAAGATGCCGCCAAAATCGCCAGAGATAATGTTGCGCCCGCTCTTCTTCGGTCGGAGCGGCGATTGGAATGATCTGATAATCCCGCGCATCCATTGCCGGAGTAATTCGCCGGATAATTCCGCCCTTTCCGGCTGCATCCCATCCTTCAAAAACCAGAATTGCCGAAAATCCTTTTGCCTTGGCTTTGCGGTAAAGAAGATTAAATTTGCCCTGATATTTTTCGAGTTGAGTTTTGTATTTTTCTTCACTCAGAGTTTGTGAAAGATCAAGCGTGTCAAGTAAGGTCAAAGCCTCTTCCTGAGGTTTAGTTTTCTTAGGTTTCTCAACAGGTTTTGAGTTTTTCTTTTCGGCTACATGTTTGGCAATTGATTCGAGAATGTGCTTGCCAACAGTGATACTGCGGTATCTTTCGTCTTCGCCTTCGACGATTGTCCAGGGAGCCTCGCCGGTGCTGGTAGTTCTTAACGCTCGTTCGGAAATACGGCGGAAAGTATCATAAATCTTGAAATGTTTCCAATCTTGTTTGGTTACACGCCAAGCTGTTTTCGGATTTTTACTCAGTAAGTTAAGCCGTTTTTCCTGTGACTTTTTGCTGAGATGAAACCAGAATTTAATGATTAGTGCACCGTCATCAACTAATTCTTTCTCAAATTTATTAATAGCGATCAGCGACGAATCAAGTTCGGCTTCATCCGTCCGACCGAAAACACAATCAATAATGGGATGGGTATACCACGAACCAAAGAAAATTCCGATTCGACCTTTAGGCGGCAAAACGCGCCAGAACCGCCATGCTTCCGGGCGTTCACGTTCTTCGTCCGAAGGTGTGCCGAAAGCGTGTGCTTCCAGATACCGCGGATCCATCCATTCGTGCAAAAGATTAACTGTTTCGCCTTTTCCTGCGCCGTCAACTCCACCGATCAGAATAATTACGGGGAAAGAGGCGTGTTTCAAATCTTCCTGAACTTCCAAAAGCTGCATTCGCAATTCGGGTTCCTGCGCTTTATAGTCTTCCTTACTGATTTTGCGACCGAGTTCTGCTGTTTCAAACATATAAAACCTCCTGTTTGGATTATCGTTTATCTTTGATTTTATTACCGTGAGCCTTGTCACTTTTGACTAAAAAGTAATTAATATTTATTTTTTTATAAAAAAGCCAAGTTGTTATACAATACTCCAACTTAACAACGAAGTTCGTTTTGTTTGCCCCTAAAATGATAAATAACGGAATTCTTCAGAGAGTTTTCTCCTATGAAAGCAGGCTGCTACTGTTATTCGTCTTTATTTTTTCAATTAACTCTCCGGCACAAAACGATCAATCCAAACCAACTCAATCTTCCAATCTCCAAACGCCGAGAATTTTATTCAATCAAATCCCAACCGAGCTCGGACTTTCGCAAAACGTAATTACTTGCAGCTTACAGGACAAAGCGGGATTTTTGTGGTTTGGCACCAAGGACGGTTTGAATCGTTTTGACGGTTATCAATTCAAGGTTTATCAGCAAAATCCGAGTGATCCGACTTCAATTTCCGACAGCAGCATCACCACTATTTTTGAAGATACGAAAGGGCGAATGTGGATCGGAACGGAAAACGGATTAAATCTGTTTGACCGCACACACGAAACTTTTTATCGAATCTTACCTGATCCGAATAATCCAAATAGTTTGAGTCATCACCAAATTCTTTACGTTGCAGAAGATAAACAAAACGCAATTTGGATTGGAACTACGAGCGGTCTTAATAAATTAGAGTTAAGTAATGGCGAAAACCCTTTGGAAAATGCGCGTTTCACGATCTTCAAACGCGATCCCGCCGGTTTAGAAAATGATAAAGTTTATCAAGTCCTGACCGATGAAAGCGGAACTATTTACGCCAAACTCGACTCTGGAAATCTTTTTACCCTGACTCCTGATACTGAAGGTAAAAACTATGTCATCAAACTTCTTCCGGTTAAAAAAGATGATTACTTGATAAATATTTGTCAGGGGCGAAATAACAAACTTTGGCTGGTCGGCAACAAAGGAATATATGGGTTTGACCTGAAAACACAACAAACAGTCTTTTATCCTTTTACTCCGGCTATGCTAAAGCGAAGCATAACCGTGGTTATGCAAATCATCGAGGATCGAAATGGAAACATTTGGTTTGGCGGATATTGGGGGCTTGCCCGATTTAGTCCCCAAAATCAAAAAATCGACTATTTCCCTTCAAATGAAAAAGATAGTAAAGAAAGTTCTTTGGTCGGTTACGGAGTAAATTCGATTTTAGAAGATCGAAGCGGTGCTTTATGGTTCGGCTCGAACGGCAAAGGAATCTGGCGTTTTGATCGTCAGGCAGAACGATTCGCTCATTTTCAGGAGAAAACCTCAAAATTCTCACTCTGGCGCGGAGACAGTGTGCGTGTTTTGTTTGAAACGGACGACGGCACTTTGTTGGTAGGCGGAGCCGGTGGAGGAGTTTCAAAGTTCAACCGTGAGACCGGCGAAACAACATTCATCAAATCTGCTTCCAAGGAGATTTCAGATTTTTGGGGAATTATCTACCTTGCTCAGGACAAAGACGGCAGTCTGTGGGCAAACGGAATAAATAATTTTATTCGATTTAATTTGAAAAACGGAATTGCCGAAAATGTCAAAACCTATCCGGTTGAACCCGATTCGGTCAAACTTCCGCAAAATTTAGTGCAAAAGGTCTTCAAAGATCGCTTTGGAAATCTATGGTTTGCCAATAACGTCAAACTTTTTCGCTATAATCGTGAAACCGACCGTTTTGAAAATGCTATTGTTTTTGATGAACGCGAGTGGCAGGAACGTCCGTATGATAACTATGTGGACATTTATGTTGACGAGCAAAATATTTTTTGGATGGGAACGACAGACGGTTTTGTTCGGGTTAATCCGAACACAGGAGAGGCTAAACATTATCGTAAAAATGCAGAGGACAAAAACAGTTTGAGCCATAATGTCGTCCGCACGGTTGCTCCCGACCCTTTTGACCCGAATATTCTCTGGCTCGGAACCAAAGGCGGCGGACTCAACCGTTTCGATAAACAAACCGAGACTTTTTCCGCCCTGACCGAAAAAGATGGGTTACCGAACAATGTCATTTACGGAATTTTGAGTGATGACGAAGGAAACCTCTGGCTATCAACTAACAATGGCATCAGCCGTTTCAATCCACGCACTAGAGTCTTCAAAAACTTTGATAAAAAAGACGGTTTGCAGGATAACGAATTTAATTCCTGCGCCTTTTTCAAAAGCAGAAGCGGAGAGCTATTTTTCGGCGGTATCAACGGCTTTAACGCTTTTTATCCGGCGGATGTCAAAGATAATCCGAATCCACCGCGTGTAGTTTTGACGGATTTTCAAGTTCTCAATCAGCCTGTTTCGTTCAAAGAAAAAGATTCGCCGTTAAAACAGGCAATCACCGATACCAAAGAGATTACGCTCAATTACGATCAAAGATTTTTCTCGTTTGAGTTTGCTGCGCTGGATTTTACCGAACCGAGCAAGAATCAATATGCGTATCAACTCGAAGGTTTTGACAAAGATTTGGTTGAAGTCGGCACGAGACGCACTGCATTTTATACTAACGTCACACCCGGAACTTATCTTTTCCGAGTGATTGCGTCCAACAATGACGGCGTTTGGAATCGGGAAGGCGCAACCATTCAAATCACGATTCTGCCTCCTTTCTGGCAGACGTGGTGGTTCAGAACTCTGTTGGTGCTGCTCGTCATCGGACTTATTTTCTTAATTATTTACCCGCGAATTTCCAAATTGCGCTACGAAAAGGAAATTCAGGAAGCGTTTGCCGGACAATTAATTGAGGAACAGGAAAATGACCGCAAACGAATTGCCGCCGAATTGCACGATGGACTCGGACAGAGTTTGCTGATTATCAAAAACCGTGCATTTTTGGGCGAAAAAGCAACGGAAAAAGAAACCGATCCAGAAAATAAGATCGAATCTGCCCGCGAGCAGTTCGGTGAAATATCGGGATCAGCCACCGAAGCACTCGAACAGGTGCGCGAAATCGCTTATTATTTGCGTCCTTCACAGCTTGAACGGCTTGGATTGACCAGTGCGTTAGAGGAAATGATAGAACGGGTCGCGGATTCTTCGGATATTGAATTTGACGTAAAAATTGCGGATCTGGACGGAGTTTTTTCCAAACAAAACGAGATAAATTTTTACCGCATTGTGCAGGAAAGTCTGAACAACATCATCAAACATTCCAAAGCCAAATCGGTCAAAATCAGAATAGTTAATGACGAAAAAAATGTTGAATTGGTGATTAAAGACGACGGGCAAGGTTTTGCAATTGAAGCGGTTGGCGAAAAAACTCGCAGTTTTGGCTTAAAAGGAATGTCGGAACGGGCGCGGCTGCTCGGCGGAACTTATTCAATTAAATCATCTGCGAGCCAGGGGACAATTGTGGTTGTAAAAATTGGAAAATAGATTTTTGATTTTTGAGCTTTGACCTTTTTCTTTGCAAAATTGCGTTTTTAAAGACAAAGGTTGACTGGAACGCAAGCAACTTGCTTGCCCCGCACGAGCGAATCAATGTGCGTTCTTGCAGTTAAAAATTCAAGTTCTGGAGTAACTACAGTTGAGTGTTCGGACGAACTAAACGCCGTCCGAACTGCAAGCAAGCTGCTTGCGCTCCAGTCATTTAAAGAAGATGAATAACGAATTAAGAATTGTAATTGCTGACGACCATCCGATCTTTCGGAACGGATTGCGCCAGCTTTTAGAAACAGAAACAGGATTTAAGATTATCGGTGAAGCGGATAACGGCGAAGCGGCACTAAAAATGATTGCTTCGGAAAAACCCGATGTCGCCATTTTGGATATTGATATGCCGGAAAAAGACGGTTTTGAGGTTGCCAATGCGCTTTTTTCCAAATCCATTCCGGTCGAAGTTATCTTTCTGACGATGCACAGAAATAAAAAACTCTTTAACGCCGCGTTAAATATTGAGGTCAAAGGTTATGTCCTGAAAGATTCGGCAATGGCGGATTTAATCAACGCGGTCAAAGCCGTCAGTCGCGGACAAAATTTTATCAGCCCGCAGCTTTCCACCTTTTTGATCGAACGCCACCGCCAGACGGAAAATCTGACGGGAAACGGAGCGGCAATCAGCAAATTAACGCCGACTGAAAAGAAAATTTTGATGATGATCGGCGACTACAAAACCAGCAAAGATATTGCCAATGAAATGTTTATCAGTATTCGCACGGTTGAACATCATCGCTCTAATATTGCCATCAAACTTGATCTAAAAGGCTCGCACGCTTTGCTAAAATTCGCGCTCGACCATAAGGATGAGATCAGTTGAGGAAGTTTAGGAAGTTTAGGAAGTTGTGGAAGTTGTGAGAGAAATTGTGCTTAATATTGATAAATCTACACGAAACATTGTGTAACTTGCACAAAATCATCGCGCAGTTTAACTCAAACAGGCATCAGCCAATAAAAAACATCATTCAATTGATAAAAAACAGGCATCAGTTGCTAAAAAACAAGTATCAATCCACAAAAAACAAGTATCAATCCACAAAAAACATCTTTCAGTTGATAAAAAACATCATTCAATCCAACTAAACCATCATCAATTCGGACAAAAACATCAATTTACCTGACCAAAACACTATCAAATCGTTCAAACACCACTTAATCCGCCATCCCAAATCCGCAATCAAAATAGGTAGTTCTACGGATGCAAAATAGGTAGTTCTCTGGATACCAATCTATTTCTAATCTCTCCATAATTGAATCTATTGATTATTCAAATAACCGTAGTGGCTGCTCTTTCATTAAAACGCCGACTCAATTCGGTTGGCGTTCTTTTTTAATCAATCGGAGAAAAATTTTTATGAACAATAAACCTATTAGCCGTAAATCAAATATTGTCGTGCAGGACTTGGAAAACGAGGTTCTAATCTACGATTTAACTATCAATAAAGCCTTTTGTTTGAACGAAACATCAGGTTTAGTTCATGCACTTTGCGATGGCACACGCACGGTTAGTGAAATCAGCGATGAGATTAGTAAGCGGCTCAAAACTTTGGTTAGTGAAGATTTTATTTATTTGGCTTTAGATGAACTGAAGAAAAATAACTTACTCGAAAATAGCGAAGAATTAACCGATCATTTCGCCGGAATGTCGCGCCGTGAAGTGGTCAAGAAAGTCGGATTGGCTTCGATGGTTGCGTTGCCATTGATTTCGGCAGTAATAGCACCAAGTGCGGCAATGGCGCAATCAGGGTCAAATCTTGCAATTGGAGCAACCTGCACCACGAATCCCCAATGTCAGTCAGGAAATTGTTTTTCAGGTTCTAACCCTACTCTGATCTGCTGCTCTCCGACTACTCAATTTATCGGAATTCCTACCGGGCAGTTTGATTGTGTGCCGCTCGGGGCAAATTGTTCACAGTATTGCTGTAATGGAGGGGGAACCCCTGCCGGGTTCGCCAACGCTTGTCCAAACAACAGCGCGTGCGTTTGCTAATCTAAAAAAAATCAGTCCAAGGTTTAATGGGAAATCAGAAAGATTCAGGCGGTTCACTTTACATTTTCAAAAGATGAGCCGCTATTTTTATGCCTTGATTCAACCAATCCCAAATCAAAATAGGTAGAACTACGGATGCAAAATAGGTAGTTCTGCTGACCGCAAAATAGGTAGTTCTCTCGATACCAATTACTTTTTGAATTCTCCATAATCATCTTGTTCTGAAAACTGCCCCCGTTAATAAAAGCTGTGATGAGGCTCTGTGCGGTTCGGGAACTAATAAAAATTAGATTAATAAAAAGAGGAAAAATTAAAAATGAGTAGATTAAGTTCAATGTTAAAAGGATTCGTTTTAGTAAGTTTTTCAATGATTTTGACCGGGATGATAAACATCAATGCCCAGACTGTTAGCACTCTTGCCAAGTATTCAGAGCAGATCACCGGTATTGCCGCTGATTCGTCCGGTAATATTTATTTTTCTGACCTGGTAAATAGCAAAATCAAGAAAGTAACCCCGGCGGGAGTTGTTTCCGATTATGCAGGAAGGGGTTCAGACGGCACACCCGATATATACGATGGAATCGGTCAGGTAGCAAAATTTTCTACGCCGCGCCAAATGGCTGCGGATAAAAGCGGTAATATTTATGTAATTGACCAGAATGGGGATAGTATTCGGAAAATAGATAACACGGCTAATAAAAATGTTACGACTGTAGCTAAAAGTGCAAAACCTGGAGATTTTTTATTTAAGGCACTCGCCACAGATCCCTCAGGAAACTTGTTTTATTTTTATCAGCGCCAACTTTACAAAGTAACTCCGGGAGGAAAACCCACTGTTGTTTGTGGAGTTTATCAAATCGAGCAACAAGCCATCATAGCCGATGGCACCGGTTTGACAACCGCTAAATTTACAACTGTAAATTCAATGACGATAGATTCAAAAGGAAATATTTTTATTGAGGATAATGGTAAATTACGCAAAATCACTCCCGATTATAAGGTCACCACGCTTGCAGACATTGCAAGTTGCGGTTTGGCGGTTGACTGGGCAGGATTTGTTTATACGTCAAACTGCAACGGAAATACAATTTATAAATGGAGTTTTATCGACAATAAAACTACCAAATATGCCGGAACAGGTGCTAAAGGCACAACCGACGGACCCGCTGCCTCTGCACTTTTTAATGGTCCCGAACAGATAGTGATTAGCGGAACGTCACTCTACGTTGCGGATCGATGGAACCAGAGCATTCGCAGAATTAAACCTTAGTTTCTAAAAGATGATGAAAACAACGGCTCAGGTTTGAGATGTAGCTGACCAACATCTTAAACAGAGCCGTCAACTCTCTTATCAAAATCAGAATCATTCGAGGTATTTATGAAGACCGTCAATAAAAACAGCATAATTTTAATTTTGACATTGATTATTTGCTGCGTCGGTTTTGCTTTCGGACAGGATGAAACCGATTCGGGCAAAACTATCGAAATTACCTATCCCGACGATTGGAATCTGGAATCAACCCGGACCATTGAAATGTCCGTCAGCCCGGATCGCAAGGCACTCATAAAAAAAATAAAAACTTCCTATTCCGATCTGGAAACGGCAGTGAATAGTGTTTCAACTGATTATCTCAAAAAAGATTTTACCGGACTCAAAAAAATAACCTCCGAAGATGAGGAAACGGATGGCATCAACAGCGTTCTGTTGAAATACTCCGCCGTTAGCAAAAACGATAGAAAACCCGTTTATTTAATGATTCAACTGGCAGGTTTAAGTGAAGAAGAAGATGGTTCGATCATTCTTTTTATCGGAGTCGTCAAAACAAACGGGGGAAAGAAGCTCCAAGATTTGGTCAGTCAATCCTTAAAGTCACTACGGATTACGGACGAAGATGCAGAAACAGTGGAAAATGCTGCGGTTTCGACCATTCCTAAAACATTACCGATAATTTCAAATGAAACTACGCCTGATTCAAAACCAACCCCGACAGCCAAATGTTCCGGCTCAAAATTAACCGATTCGGAAATCGCAATGATTCTGAAACAACATAATGATGCACGGGCAGAAGTCGGTGTTCCGCCCCTGCAATGGGATTGCGCCTTGGCAAATTATGCTCAATCCTGGGCAAATCAGGGAAATACCGAACACAGTTCAGCAGAACAACTTTCTTCTATTATTCCCGGTGATCAAGCCGGAGAAAATCTGGCGTGGGATTCCAGAACAAACAGCCCTCCCGGAGTTACATCCTGGTTGGATGAAAAACCTTTTTGGAATAATGACACTGCGACCTGTCAGACCGGTAAAGCCTGCGGACATTACACCCAAGTAGTCTGGCGAAAGACTACTCATGTCGGTTGCGGAATAAATCGAAATACACCCGGACCGTTCAAGACATTTTTCGTCTGTAACTATAGTCCCGGCGGTAACTTTCCGGGTCCCGCTTATTAAGTCTGTCGGCTCAATAGTAACAAGTTCTTTTGTTGATGGAATTCAAAAACTAACGGATGAGTGCATTACTTCATAGGTAGTTCTACGGATACAAAATAGGTAGTTCTGCACCTCGCAAAATAGGTAGTTCTCTCGATACCAATTACTTTTTGAATTCTCCATAATTCTATTGTCAAAAAAACTGCCCCCGCTGATGGTTGATTATTTTTTAATGCCGCATTAAATATTGATGTCAAAGGATTTGTGCTAAAAGACTCGGCAATGGCGGATTTAATCAACACCATTAAAGCCGCTAGTCGGGGTAAAAGTTTTATCAGTCCGCAACTTTCAACTTTTCTGATTGAACGCAGTCGGCAAAGCGAAACATTTGTGCGGAATACGCCTTCTATCAATAGCTTAACCCAACCGAAAAAAGGATTTTGGGTATGATTGGCGATTACTCGACCAGCAAAGACATCCCCGCCCAGTTATTTATCAGCATTCCCACGGTTGAACATCATCGGGCGAGTATTTCCACTAAACTAGATTTAAAAGGTTCACACGATTTGCTCAAATTTGCACTTTACCATAAAAACGAGTTGTAGGTTTTGATTGAAAATCAGTAGATAATTTTGTCTTTTGCAATACTTGTTTGTTTTTTTACAGTTAGCCGTTTTACAATCTCGTATATTTTGTTTCAAATTTAGTCAGCAGTAAAATTTGTCCGCCCCCAACGAATGAGGATAATAAACAATACAGTTTTCAAAAACACTTGTTCTACAATCGGCAAATTGTTGCTACTATTCGTCTTGTGCTTTCCGATTAGCTCACAAACTCAAGATAATCCGCCGCTAAAACAAACTGCGCCTAAACTTCTATTTAATCAAATTCCAACCGAGCTCGGACTTTCGCAAAATGTAATTACTTGCAGTTTCCAAGACAAAGCGGGCTTTCTGTGGTTTGGCACCAAGGACGGTTTGAATCGTTTTGACGGTTATCAATTTAAAGTTTTTCGCCAAAATCCGACTGATCCAACCTCAATTTCTGACAGCAGCATTACCTATATTTTTGAGGATTCGAAAGGGCGAATGTGGGTTGGAACGGAAAATGGGCTTAACCTGTTTGACCGCACTCACGAGATTTTTTATCGTTTTTTGCCCGATGCCAATAATCCAAATAGTTTGAATCATCAGCGGGTTCGAGTGATTGCCGAGGATGAGCAAGGCGTAATTTGGATAACTACCCCTAATGGAATCAATAGGTTAGAGTTGAGCGATGACAAAAACCCGTTGCAGGGCGCAAAGTTTTCTCATTTCAATCACGACCCGAACAATGTTGATAATTTAAGCATTGTCTATCAGAACAAACCTGAGCATTTAAGTCTGGTTTATACAGGACAATTTGCAATGGATGAAAATAGGACGATTTGGATTTTGTTGGGAGAACTTTATTACCTTTCCGCAAATGAAAATTATGCCATCAAACAGTTTCGCATTGAGGGGCTGAAAGAAAATCAAGATTTTGTAAGAATCTATCCCGGACGCAACGGTAAAATCTGGTTGACTACCTCAAAAGCGATGTTTGAAATAAACTCGGTAACACACGAAACCAAGATTTACGAGTTTGATCAGCAGTTATCAAAAACCGGAATGACTATAGTAAATTCGGTGCTGGAAGATAAAAACGGAAACATTTGGTTTGGCGGTTATTGGGGACTCGCCCGCCTTAATCCGTCCACTAAAAAGTTTGATTCCTTTCTTTCGGGGGTGGTTGACAAGCCGGAAAATGTGAATCAATTGGTGAGATACGGAGTAAATTCAATCTTACAAGACCGCAGCGGCGCAATCTGGATTGGCACTAACGGAAACGGGCTGATACGTTACGACCGTCAGGCGGAACGGTTTGCACATTCGAGAGAACAAAGTGCAAAATCTTCACTCTGGCGCGGGACAAGTGTCAGGACATTGATCGAAATTGATGACAAAACAACTTTACTCAGTAGTGCAGGCGGCGGATTTTTGCAGGTCAATCGCACAACTAATGAAGCGACTGTCTTCAAAGTCGCTGTCAACGAAGTTTGGCGCGAACTGACTCCCATTACGACGCTTTTGGATAGATCGGGTAGTTTATGGGTTGATTATGAAAGGGGTGTTTTAAAAGTTGACCTAAAAACGAAAAAGACCAAACATTATGGCTTTGTAAAAGATGCGCCTATCGAAACATACGGAAATAATGCCTTAAAATTTTTTGAAGACCGAAGCGGAGATATTTGGGTTTTCACTAATGCGAAAATCCACCACTATAATCAGGAAACGGACAGTTTTACGGGTAATGAATACGACACGCGGCTTATTCCGGAGCGTCCCTACGATAATTTTGTTGAGGTTTACGAAGATGAGCAAGGAATTTTTTGGGTTGGGACAACCGATGGATTTGTGCGGTTTAATCCGAAAACAAACGATTTGAAACGCTATCGAAATAATCCGCAAGACTCTAGTAGTTTAAGTCATAATGTCGTCCGCACGGTTGCACCCGACCCGTTTGATTCAAATATTTTGTGGCTTGGCACCAAAGGCGGCGGACTCAACCGTTTTGACAAACAAACCGAAACTTTTTCCGCCCTAACCGAAAAAGATGGTTTGCCGAACAATGTCGTTTACGGAATTTTGAATGATGAAAACGGCAATTTGTGGATGTCCACTAACAACGGAATCAGCCGTTTTAATCCGCGCACCAGAGTTTTCAAAAATTTCGATAAAAAAGACGGATTACAGGATAACGAATTTAATTCGTGCGCCTTTTTCAAAAGCAAAAGCGGTGAGCTGTTTTTCGGCGGCATCAACGGTTTTAATGCTTTTTATCCGTCGGAAATCAAAGACAATCCGCATCCGCCGCGAGTGGTTTTGACCGATTTTCAAATTCTCAACAAAGAAGTTTCGTTCAAAACTGCGGATTCGCCTTTGAAGCAAACTATTACCGACACCAAAGAAATTACGCTCAATTACGACCAACGATTTTTCTCGTTTGAATTTGCCGCACTTGATTTTGCCGAACCTGCTAAAAATCAGTATGCCTATCAACTCGAAGGTTTTGACTCGGATTTAATTCAAATCGGCACAAAGCGCGCTGCGTCTTATACTAATGTTTCGCCCGGAACTTATACTTTTCGGGTGATTGCCGCCAACAATGACGGGGTTTGGAATAAAGAAGGCGCAACCGTCAAAATTACGGTTTTGCCTCCGTTTTGGCAAACCTGGTGGTTCTTAACTTTGATGGTTTTGGCTTTCATCGGACTCATCTTTTTGATTGTTTACCCGCGAATTTCCAAATTGCGCTACGAAAAGGAAATTCAGGAAGCGTTTGCCGGACAACTGATCGAGGAACAGGAAAATGACCGCAAACGAATTGCCGCCGAGCTGCACGACGGACTCGGGCAGAGTTTGCTGATCATTAAAAACCGCGCTCTTTTAGGAGGTCGAGCCATTAAAGAACCCGGAACCCAGAAATTGAAAATAGAATCTGCCGGCGAACAATTTGATGAAATTTCGGATTCCGCTTCGGAAGCCCTCGAACAGGTGCGAGAGATCGCTTATTTTCTCCGTCCTTCGGAACTGGAACGGCTCGGGCTAATCAGTGCCATCGAAGCGATGATTGACCGGGTGTCGGATTCATCAGGAATCCTCTTTGAAGTAAAATTGGATGAGTTGGAAGGAGTTTTTTCGCCGGAGGATGAGATAAATTTCTTTCGGATCGTGCAGGAAAGTATCAACAATGTCATTAAGCATTCCGATGCGAGTATGGCTGAAGTTGTTATTAAAAAAGCTGAAAACGGAATTGAACTCAGGATCAAAGATAACGGACGAGGATTTATTCCCCATCAAAGCCAAAACAAACGTCAAGGTTTTGGACTCCGGGGAATTGCGGAACGGGTGCGATTGCTCAACGGACTTGTTTCGATTAAATCAACTCCGAACGAAGGAACCGAAGTAACGGTTAAGATTGAAAGATAGTTTTTTGGCTTTTGCCCTCTTTTTTATCAGATTTACGTTTTAAAGAAGAGAGGCTTCGTCAAATAGAAAAATCGAAGACCAAAGACCCAAAAAACAAAGACTGTTTCAAAAATATGACAGACGAAATAAAAATTATTATTGCCGATGACCACCCGATTTTTCGCCAGGGGCTGCGTCAGATACTGGAAACCGCGCCTAAATTCAAGGTCGTCGGTGAAGCGGATAACGGCGAAGCGGCACTTAAATTGATTGCCGAGTCCAAGCCGGATGTCGTTATTCTTGATATTGATATGCCCAAAAAAGATGGGTTTGAAGTAGCACGGACGATTTTTGCCGCTTCAGTTCCGGTTAAAATCATTTTCCTAACGATGCATAAAAATAAAAAGTTCTTTAACTCCGCTCTTAATCTCGGAGTCACCGGTTACGTTTTAAAAGATAGTGCCATTACTGATCTGATCAATGCCGTCAACACGGTCATCAGCGGACAAAATTTTATCAGTCCCCAGCTTTCGACCTTTTTGATCAACCGCAACCGGCAAACCGAAACATTGACGCAGGATACTCCTTCGATTAAAAATCTGAGTCCGACCGAAAAACGGATCATGGTGTTGATCAGTGAATATCTGACCAGCAAAGAGATTGCCGCCGAACTATTTATCAGCGTCCGCACGGTCGAGCATCACCGGGCGAGAATAGCTACTAAACTGGGCTTAAAAGGCTCGCACGGACTGCTTAAATTCGCCCTCGACCACAAAGACAATATTGGATGATTTCAGATTTGTCTGAAATTTATCTCTTAATTAACCGTCCGAAATTATTTATGTTTAGTTACCTTTTTCAGGTCACAAACTTTCCTCTGAAATCGAACGATCCCCGATCCTAAATCGAAATAGGTAGAACTACCCTATACAAATTAGGTAGAACTACCCTATACAAATTAGGTAGAACTACCCTATACAAATTAGGTAGTTTCCTTGATACCCAACACTTTTCAAAATCTTCATAATTTATTCCATTGATTTCATTGTGGAGCAGTGGATTCGCTCTTTTTTTAAACGCCGACTTTATTCGGTTGGCGTTCTTTTTTAATCAATCGGATAAAATTTTATGACCAATAAACCAATCAGCCGTAAATCGAATATTGTTGTCCAGGATCTCGAAAATGAAGTCCTGATCTACGACTTAACTATCAATAAAGCCTTTTGTTTGAATCAAACATCGGGTTTAGTTTATGCGCTTTGCGACGGCACGCGAACCGTTGCCGAGATCAGCGATGAGATTAGCAAACGGCTCAAAACTCTGGTCAGCGAAGATTTTGTTTATCTTGCGCTGGATGAACTGAGGAAAAATAATTTACTCGAAAACAGCGATGAATTAACCAATCATTTCGCGGGAATGTCGCGGCGTGAAGTGGTTAAGAAGGTTGGGTTGGCTACGATGGTCGCTCTGCCGATAGTTTCGTCTGTAATAGCACCAAGTGCGGCGATGGCAGCATCAGGGGCAGCTCTTGCAATTGGAGCAACCTGCACCACTAATCCCCAATGTCAGTCAGGAAATTGTATTTCCGGTTTAAATCCTACTCCGATCTGCTGCTCTGCAACTACTCAATTTTACGCAATTCCGACCGGTTTCTTTGGTTGTGTGCCTCCTGGGGCAAATTGTTCTCAGTATTGTTGTGATGGAGGAGGAAACATTTGCACAGGGCAGTTCCCCACCAATTGTCAATCACCCGAAGATGCCGTGTGTTGTTGCAGCTAACCTCGGTAAAAACAAGTAAGTTTTGTTGGGAGGGCGGAGGACATTGGAAACTATGCCGTCCCAGAAATTCGTCAACCGACAGTTGATGACAAATCAATCTGGAAAATAATGCAGAAGCCTGCAAGAAGTAAGGGCGCACAACAAAACACCCTTACTTCTTGCGTGTTTCTGCATTTTCAATCAAGCGGTTCACTTTACTTTTTCAAAAGTTGAGCCGCTATTTTTACGCCTCAACCCAATCAATCCGCCATTCAAAATCCCCAACCCCAAATCAATATAGGTAGTTCTACGGATACAAAATAGGTAGAACTACCCTCTACAAAATAGGTAGTTTCCTTGATACCAATTACTTTCTAAAACTCCGATAATTCTATTGTCAAAAAAACTGCCCCCGCTGATGGTTGATTAAAAATTCGGCGGAAACCCAAACAAAAAGGAAAGAATTTATGTATTTACCATTCAATAGTCAGAAAATTCAAAATGTTTTATTCATCGTAGTTGTATGTTTAGCGATTACGCCGATGATGGTTCTTGCTCAATCAGCTACGGGTGTGACTGGAGTTGTCACCGATTCAAGCGGCTCGCTGATGCCGGGTGTGGAAGTAAAACTGAAAGACACCAAAATTTCCAGAGAGCAAACCACAACCACCAACGAGCAAGGCGTTTATGCTTTTAACAATATTCAACCCGGTGCGGGTTACACGCTGAGTTTTACCAAACAAGGGTTTCAGACCTATTCCATCAACGAAGTTCAACTGAGTGTAGGAAAATCAGAGACTTATAACGCACAACTCAAGATTGGACAGGTAACTGAAACGGTTCAGGTTACTTCAACTTCGGGGGATGCCACCTTGAACACTACGGATGCCAGCGTCGGAAACGTCATCGGTTCGCGGCAACTGCGCGAACTTCCGATCCAAATCCGTAATTCTCCTGCCGCTTTGATCGGATTACAACCCGGCGCAGTCGGAAACAATGTCGGTGCGGGAAATGCCCCCGGTTTTGGCGGCGGTCAATCAAACCGGGTTGGTTCGATTACAGGCTCAAGAGCCGACCAAGGAAATATTACGGTTGACGGAATTGATTCCAACGATCAGGGAACGGGACAAGCCTTTTTAACTATCGGCAATATTGCGATTGATTCGGTGCAGGAATTTCGCGCCGTGACTGCAATTCCGGGCGCGAGCGAAGGGCGTGCCAGCGGAGGACAAATTCAAATCGTCACCAAATCGGGAACCAACGAATTTCACGGCTCTTTGCGTGAATACAATCGAACTGCCGTAACTGCCGCCAACACTTTTTTTAATAACAAAGCGGGACTCGCCAAAAGACCTTTGGTTCGTAATCAATTCGGCGGAAGCATCGGCGGACCATTGCCGTTTTTCAATTTTGGCGAAGGCGGACCGATGTTCAAAAACGGAAAAGATAAACTGTTCTTTTTCTTTGATTACGAAGGCTGGCAAAACCGCGAAGGATTTACTTATACCCGAACTGTTCCATTGCAAAGTTTGCGAAACGGTCAATTAGCCTATTTGAATAACACTGCCGGATGCACTGCGTTAGCTGTTTCCACAATTCGTCAAAACAGTAATTCGCAATGTATTTCGTTTCTTTCGACCGCACAAATCGCCGCCATTGACCCGACCGGAGTTGGAGTAAATCAAGCATTTTTATCATTTATCAACAGCCGCTATCCTGTGGCAAATGATTTAAGTTTAGGCGACGGCATCAATACGGGCGGAGTCAGATTTAATGCACCTGCCTATCGAAAGGAAAATAATTACACCACCCGGATTGACTACAATTTAAATTCAGACCAGAAACTGTTCGGGCGATTTACCACAACCCGTCGTGATTCTTCAGACACCATCAACACCGGACGGCAACCGCAATTTGCCGGTGATAAAGGCGGTCCGGCTATTTTAGATAAAAGTTTTTCGTGGGTAGTCGGGCATAGTTGGAATATTACGCCCTCGATGTTCAATAAAATAACTATCGGTGCAGCACAACAACGTGTTGATTTTCCGAACACTACCGAAGGTTCATCATTTCCGAATAATTACACCATTTCAGGGTTGTCTAATCCTTTTGCCGATTTAAGCACCCAAGGTCGTGATGTTGACAGTTATACTTATGCCGATGACTTAACTTGGAATGTTGGGAATCACATTTTGACATTTGGCGGAGTCTATAAACCGATCAGGTCTGAGGAAAGATTGACCAATGACCTAAATTTTGTGTCAATTAACGGAAATACGCTCACTAGTTCTTTACGTCCTGCCACGATTCGCCCCGGCAGTTCAACCGCAACCATAAATTTCGATAGGTTTATGGGAGTTTTGGTTGGCAGAATTGATTCAATATTCACAAATTATGTCTATGATAAAAATGGAAAAGCACTTCCCCCCGGGACAGGTCGAGTTCGTAATTATATTCGTAATGATTACGAGGTTTATGCTCAGGACAACTGGCGGGTGCGAAGCGATTTGAGTTTGAATTTCGGATTACGTTGGCAATATTATGCGCCGGCATATGAAAGAGATGGATTACAAGGCGGCAACAGTGTTGATTATCAAACCTTATTGGATGTCAGACTCAAAAATGCCGCTAATGGAATTTCGGGCGATAATATTGAACCATACGCAACTTTTGACTTGATCGGCAAAGCAAATAATCGCCGTGATGTTTATAAGGCAGACCGGAACAATTTTGCTCCCAGAATCGGGTTTGCCTACAATCCGGCATTTGAAAGCGGAATTTTGGGCGCAATTTTCGGCAACCGAAAAACTTCTATTCGCGGCGGCGCGGCTTTGGTTTATGACCGAACCGGCGGTGCTTTCAATTTTATTTTAGACCAAAGTTCCTATATTTTCGATAACAATGCCAGCAGATCATTTTTCTTCAACACGGCTGCACAAACTTTAGCTAACACCCCAAGATTTACAGGGGCTACAACTTTACCTGTGCAAAATACGCCGCCGGTCTCCACCAGACCTTTTATTCCCAATAAAAACGGTCTCTACAGTGGCGCAGATAATTATGGTATATCCGAAAACTTCGTGACTCCGTATGCTTATCAACTAAGTTTTTCAATTCAGCGAGAATTACCCGGTAATTTTTTGCTTGATGTAGCTTGGGTCAACCGTAAAGGGCGAAAACTTTTTGCTCAGGCTGATGCGGCACAAGTGATGAATTTCAAGGATAAGCAATCCGGGCAATTGATGTTTGACGCTTTCAACAAAATCCAAACTCAACTGAATAATGGCAGTGCAATTACTGCTCAACCGTGGTTTGAGAATCAAATGAATAAAGCTCTTTTAAATAACTACGGAGGAACCTGTCAGGATTTTGGATATAGCAATTGTGCAGAATTAGCAGCTACGAGTTTTGGATTTTACTTTCAAAACGGCAGCACAGCGGATTTGGTATATTCGCTGCAAGGCAACGGATATATTGAATCAAATGTTGGACTGGGAACACAATTCGGAGCTAATGTTTATGGCACCAATCTTGGTAAATCGGATTACAATGGAATGCTCGTCAGTTTACAAAAACGCTTTTCAAAAGGTTTGGAATTTGATTTCAATTACACCTGGTCGCATTCTCTCGACAATCAATCAAGCGTTTCCAACACGGTTTACGGCGGAGTTCTCTGCGATTTAGTTAATCCGAACAGTTGTCGCGGAAATTCGGATTTTGATATTCGTCATATGGTCAACGTCAACGGAATTTACGAGATTCCGCTTGGTCGCGGAAAATTCATCGGCGGAAATATGCCGAAATGGTTGGATGCGATTGCAGGGGATTGGTCAGTTTCAGGAATTTTTGTGGCTCGCTCAGGCTTGGCGTTGAATTCCAGAAGCCAGGTTTATTCGACTACGTTTTTCTTTGACAATCCCGCAATTTTGAAGGGCAGTTTAGCGGATTTGAAAGGTAGAATCCACGATGAAGGCACAGGGATTCAATATTTTGACGATCCAATAAAAGCATTAGCCGCTTTCCGCAACCCAAGACACGGCGAAACCGGTTCGCGCAATATCTTTCGCGGTCCGTCATTCTTTAATACCGATCTGGCAGTTTCCAAAAAGTTCAAATTGCCGTGGTCGGAAAATCAACGTCTGACCTTCCGCGCCGAAGCCTACAACGTCTTTAACAGCAACTATTTTGATGCGCCTGATCTGGATATTACTTCGTCAACTTTCGGGCGTATCACAAGATCGTTGACTTCTCCCAGAGAAATTCAATTTGCCTTACGTTTTGATTTTTAATGGAAAAATTTTATCCGCGAAGGGGCACGAAGTTTTCACGAAGAAAACCAAACAGGAAAGAAAATTTCGTGTTACCTTCGTGAAACTTCGTGGATAATTTTTGCAATGGAACAAGTTATGAAATTACTCATCGTCGAAGACAATATTGGAATGCGCCGCTTGATAAAAAGCGTCGTGTTTGACCTTGCCGATGAAATCTTTGAATGTGAAGACGGGGCAGATGCCCTCACAGCTTATACCAATTTTCATCCTGATTGGGTGCTGATGGATATTAAAATGCCCAAGGTTGATGGTTTGGTCTCAACACATAACATCATCGAAAAATTTCCCCAAGCCAATATTTGCATCGTTACCGACTACAACGACCAAAAAACAATCAACGCCGCCTACGAAGCCGGAGCCAAAGGTTACGTTCACAAAGAAAATCTCTATTTAGTCCGCGATATTCTGCTGACAAAACATTAAATCTACTTAGAGCCTGTTTGGAAATTAGAAAGTTCCGTTAGGAACGCCATATTTATAGCTTGGAATTTCAAAAAATAGGCGAGTTCCGTCGGAACGACATCAAAAATATGCCGTTGCTCTGCAACTCAATTGCTTTTTTAACGACTTTCCTATAAACATTACGCTCCGCTGGAGCTAATTTAAAATTTCCAAACAGGTTCTTAAAAATCATCAATTCACAATTTTTTACTGATTTTTTTTACTTTTTGCTTGACTTATTTGAAGCATAACTGTATCGTTATATTGTAATTCAGTTGCAAGGGTAAATTATGAGTGAATGCACAGTTTTAGGTTTAAAGGAAGAGCTTGGGAAGGAAAATATTTCTTTGATTGATGTTCGCCAGTATGCAGAATATGCGGGCGGACGGGTTGAAGGAGCAAAACTGGTTCCGTTAGACGAAATTGAGAAACGTCATCAGGAAATTGACCATACGCATACGGTTTATGTGATGTGTCGTTCAGGGCGACGTTCCGCTGAGGCGCAAAAACGTTTGAAATTATTGGGTTTTCAAAACGTGGTCAATGTCAAAGGCGGATTTGAAGAGTGGAAAAAAGAAAATCTTCCGTTTGAAAAAGATGAAAAAGCTCCGTGGGCGTTGGAACGTCAGGTTCGTTTTACGGCGGGATTGCTGGTTTTAACGGGAGTTTTATTGAGTATTTTTGTTCATCCGTATTTTATTGGATTGGCAGGATTTGTCGGGGCGGGCTTAACTTTTGCCGGAGCCACGGATTGGTGCGGAATGGCAATGTTGTTGGCAAAAATGCCTTGGAATCAGCGGCAGACAACCTGTGAAACAAATGTTTCGACAGCAAATTAGTCGCTAGAGGACGCAGATTCGACAAATTTATACAAGTCACGGGGGTGTTTGTATAAATTTATCTAACTGAGATGGATCTGCGTCCATTAAACTTTTAGCAAGATGGTCGAGAGTGATTTGCTTTTTGATAGTTTAATTTTGAAGATGTCGATTGGATATCATTTGGATTCTTGAACTGCAAAATTATGGTTGGTTTTTGGAGTTACTACTTTTTGCGAAAAAAAATTCCAAGTTTGATGTAAAATCTACCCAGAGGTCACAAGTTTATGAAATTCAAACAATTTTATCTTGGTTGTTTAGCACACGCATCATATTATATCGGTTCGGAAAGTGAGGCGGCAATTATTGATCCGCAACGTGATGTTCAGCAATATCTGGACGAAGCCGAAGCAAACGGGCAAAAGATCAAATACATCATCGAAACGCATTCGCACGCCGATTTTGTTTCGGGTCATCTTGAATTAGCTGAAAAAACGGGTGCAGAAATTATTTACGGACAACGAGCCAACACGACCTTTCCGACGCACAAAGTCAAAAACGGTGATGAATTAACACTGGGAAAAATTAAACTGAAATTCCTCGAAACGCCCGGACACACGCCCGAAGGCATCACGATTTTAGCTGAAACCGAAGGCGAACCGCTGAAAATGTTCACGGGCGATACGCTTTTTATCGGTGATGTCGGCAGACCTGATCTGGTTGGTTCAAAAGGTTTTACGGCTGAACAAATGGGTGCAATGCTCTATGATTCTCTACACGAAAAGATTTTGCCGTTACCTGATGAAACCGAAGTTTATCCGGCACACGGCGCAGGAAGTTTGTGCGGAAAATCTCTTTCCAAAGAAACCTGGTCAACACTCGGCAATCAACGTAAAAATAACTACGCATTGCAGCCGATGAGCAAAGAAGAATTCATTAAAATTGTTGCGGCAGATCAACCCGAAGTTCCGCAATATTTTCCAAAAAGTGCTTCCAAAAATCTGGAAGGTTCAAGCAGTTTGGCGGATTTACCAAAACCTGTTGCGCTTTCGAGCGAAGAAATTGCGAAATTCGACGGCGTAGTGATAGATGTTCGCCAAAACGTCGAATATGGAAAATCGCACGTTCCAAACTCAATTAACATCGGACTCGGCGGACAATTTGCGAGTTGGGCGGGAACGATGATTCCGATTGGAACTTCGATTGCGATTGTTGCCGAAACGCAGGAACAAGTTGACGAAGCGTTTATGCGGCTCGCCCGTGTCGGACACGATACGGTCAAAGGCTTTATTTTATTGGAAAATTACACAGGCGAAACGAAAACGGTTGAGCAGGTTTCGGTGCAGGAAGTTTCCGAACTTACCAAAACCGAAAAATATTTGCAGTTTGTTGACGTTCGTCGAATCGCCGAATACACCAACGGTCACGCGGTTCGCACTTCTAATTTTCCGCTGGATAAATTGTCGAGAGAAATTGACAAGCTTGATCCGAAAACTCCGACTTACGTCATTTGCCAAAGCGGTTATCGCTCAAGTTTAGGAGCAAGCATTTTGGAAAACGCCGGTTTTGTAAAGGTTTACAACGTCACGGGCGGAACGCAGGCGTGGAAAGATTCCGGATTAGAGATTGAAGTTTCGGCTACGGCTTGTGCGAGTTCAAAATAAAAAAGGCTGCCAGTTTATTGACAACCTTTAATTTGCTGATTTTGACAATAATTACGGCTTATCCGTTACAACACGCGGACGAGTTTTTTGACGATTCGTTTCGATAATAATCGGTTCAAATATCGGCTTAGTATTTTCGTTCTTTGGGGCAGTCTTTTTCGGTTCAGGTTTTGGTGCATCGCCTTCATCCGAATCTTCACCTTCATCTTTATCAAGTTGATGTGAAGCCTTAGCATCTATTTTTTGCTGAGGTTTCATTTCAAGCGGAACTTTTGCTACATAATCTCTACTGTCAACAAACCGATGATCCAGAGCTTTATAAATTTTTCCGGCGATTTCCGAAGCGTATTTTCCACGTTCGCCCGAACCGCGAGTAATAACAACGATTGACAATTGCGGATTAACTACCGGCGCAACGGAAGCAAAAAGTCCGACCCAACTGCCTTGACCGATGCAGGAACCTGTTTTTCCGGCAATGTTTAAAGCCGGATCAGAAGCTCGTTGAGCAGTTCCGTAATTGACTGCACCGATCATTCCGGGCAGCATTCTTTGCAGATTTTGCTGCGGAATACTAACTTCTCCACGCATAAACCCGCGAAAATTTGTTTTTTCGATCTTAGTTTTCGGAATTTGCGGAACGACTAATTTTCCGCCGTTTGAAATAGCGGAAACCACTACTGCAAGCTGGAGCGGAGTTACTTCAAAATCATCACCGTGTGAATAAATACGAGCATTATTATTGCCAAAAGGAAGCCTTCCGCTGGTTTCGTTGTCGGCATTAATTCCGGTCGGTTGTCCGAGTCCGAGTGCTCGAGCGTATGAAATCATTCGCTCATTGCCAACACTTGCGCCAACCGTTTGAAAATAACTATTGTTTGAATGAGCGATCGCGTCGTCCAAATTCATCGGAAAACGGCGTGTCTGAATATTTCCGCCTTGATCAATTACTTTTTCGTTTAGTCCGGCAACTCCCGTTACCAATTTGATGGTTGAGCAGGGTTTGAAACCTCTCCGAATTGCCCAATCCTGATTAACAATTGATAAAACTTTTCCGGTTTGCGGTTCCATTACCACCACCGTTCCGGCGTGATTGCCAAGCGCATTAACAGCAGCGCGTCTGACTTCCATGTCTTCACCCTCAGTATTGTCGTTGGCGATATTGGATTGTGTTTCGGTTCTTAATCCGCGCTCAAAGGCAAGTTGTCTTTCGCGGGCTTCGCGGGCGGCTTGTTCACGGCGGCGTTGTTCTGCCAGAGCTGCTTGGCGACGGGCTTCTTCCGCTTTTTTAGCGGCTGCCTGACGTTCGGCTTCCTGGCGTTTTTGTTCGGCTTGTTTGGCTAACTCAGCTTTGGTAGGTTTAGAATTTTTGCTATTTTTATCATTCTTGGCGTTTTTATCCTTAGAATTTTTGTCTGAAGTTTTAGAGTTTTTATCGTTCTTAGCGTTTTTATCCTGAGATTTCGATTTTGATTTATCTTTACTGGAAGCTGCACTTTCCTTGGTAGGTTTTTTATTATCCGTCTTTTTAGCGGTAGTTTGATTTTTGGCAGTAGATTTTTTAGTTTGTGCCTGAATTTGACCGACTAAAGAAAAACAAACAGCTAAAGCTAATAAATAAAGCAAGTTAGCAGACAACTTCTTGGAGACAAAAAACATCACGATTACCTCTTTTTTATTTTATTAAGGAGAGTTGTCGGGAATAAAACCCTTGATGAAAAAATTAAGTTTGCTGGAAAAGTTTGATTTCAAGCCAAAAAAGACTATAACATTCAAATCGCCGCATCGGCAAGAAAAATTGGAGTTTTCTCAATTTTAAACAACTACTTTTTACTTTTACCTTAAACTGCTCTTCCCGAAGGAGAGAAATAAATGAATTTTCTTAAAACATTTCGTGTCAGACTATTGATTATTTTGGCAATTCTTTTAATTGCAACTTTAAGCGTTCAGTATTATTTGAACTTACAAACCGAGCGTCAAAATGAACAACTTCGCGAAGTTCAGGAACAGGCTCTGGTTGCCGGAATTGCGCTTGGTTTTAACGGAATGGTTTCCAGTGACCGTTTGCGGGATTTTGTAAAACGCGACGGGCAAACATTTTTTGATGACCGAATTACTCAGCGAATCAAAGACATCATCGTTGTCAATAACAAATGGGAAGTCAATGACAGTTTGAGCGATACTTATCTTCCGACTCAGAATGTTGACGGCGAAACGGTGAACCTTAAACTCAAAGATATTACAGACCTGCCTCCGTTGGTCAATGCGTATCGGCTCGGCGAAGACCGCAAAAACTTTCCGAATTCCAATGTAGTAAGCAGCGCAAATGAAAGCGAGGCTCACGCAATTCCGATTGAAACAACGCAAGGTCGCTGGTATGTAATGGTCATTCTCAAAACCGACAAACAAGAAACTTTTCTTCGGGCGGCTCAACCGCTACTTGTTACTTTGGGCGTATTGTTGATTTCAACTTTGATCACGGTTCTGCTTGTGTGGAGATTTACGCGCCCGATTGCACAACTTTCCGATGCCGCCAAAAAAGTTGCCGAAGGTGATTTGCGGGTGCGGGTGCGGGAGAACACAAGAGGCGACGAGCTTGGGCAGTTGGCGGCACGGTTTAATGAAATGACCGCCGAACTTGAGAAAAAAGGAGAGCTTGAGGCGCAATTACAGCAAGCCGAAAAAAGTGCAGTTGTCGGAAGATTAGCTTCCGCTATCGCACACGAAATCCGTAATCCTTTGAATTACATCAACTTAACGCTTGACCAACTACGAGCAAAATTTGTTCCCGAAGATGAGAAGAAAGCCGAAATTTTTGAGAAACTGACCGGACAGCTTAAAAATGAGGTTGAGCGGATCAATCAATTAGTTTCAGACTTTTTGCGCTATTCTCGCCCTTTGAAATTAGATTTGCGCCCGGTTAAAGTCCGTGACGCAATCGAAAATTCGCTGAGAATTGTTGAAGGTCAAGCCGAAGAACAAGAAATCAAAATCAGTGTGGTCGAACACGAAAACGCCTCCCAAATTCTGGGCGATTCAGAAGTTTTACGCTCTGTTTTTAATAACCTGTTCATTAATGCAGTTCAAGCAATGCCCGCCGGCGGAAAACTAAATGTTGTAATTTCAAATGATGATAAATTTGCCAAAATTGAGGTTGCAGACACCGGCGAAGGAATTTCCGCTGAAAATTTACCGAAAATTTTTGAACCGTATTTTTCCACTAAAGAAACCGGAACCGGTTTAGGTTTAGCAATCGTCAAGCGAATTATTGATGAACACAATGGCACAATTGAGGTCGAATCAGTTCAAGGTGCAGGCACAACTTTTACTGTTCGCTTACCAAAAGCCTGATTAATGCAAAATTAAAAATTGAAAAAACAAATCAAAAATCGCAAATCTAAAATCAAAAATATCTATAATGTCCGATGATTTTCCAATCGAAAATGCGGTCTTCGGCTTGAGTGCCACCGCCGATGTTGTGAATTATGCCGTAGCGTTTAGTCTTTTCGTTCCAGATATTTGAGACCAATCCGATGTGCGTTATTCCTTTGCCGTCCAAATCCCACGCGACAATATCGCCGGGTTTGTAATCTTCGCCTTTGTCAGTAATCGGCAGAGCTTTTCCTTTGCGGGTGAAAAAAGTTTGCAGATTCGGAACACGGCGGTGATCAATGTTTGAATCTGCCGCTTTTAAGCCCCATTTTTTCGGATATGAGCTGAAATTAGCAGACATATCTTCGTGAATTTCTTTTTGCAAATCTATCCCGACTTTGCGAAAAGCGCGAATCACAACATCAGAACAAACTCCGGTTTCAATCGGCACATCACCGTTCGGATATGGCAAAACAACGTAAGAAGGATCGTAGCTTTTAGTAAGAGTTGTTTGTTCAACTGCGCTTTCGAGAAGTTTTTTTACCGAATCATTTTGAATTTCAGTTAGTTTTGGTTTGGCAACTGTGGGCGAAAAAATACTTGGCGTGTCCTGTTGCGCTTGAGTAACGACGTTGGTTTGGCAGGAAAGCAAAAAAGCTAAAAGAGAAAATGCCGCGATTCGGGTAAAAAAATACAGTTTTTTCATTTGTCAAAATACCTCTCGAAGGCTTTCGATGACATTATTCCAAAAAATGGATGCTTTGACTATATAAATTTTTTCAACGCAAAGACGCTAAGTCCGCAAAGTCGCCAAGGTTTTTTACATTCTGTTAGATTCTGGCAGTATTTTATTAATCTCTGCGTCTTTGCTTCTCTGCGTCTTTGCGTTAAATCTTTTTCTAATTTCGCTCAGCTAACCAATTTTTCATATCTTTTCGCATTTCGTCCGTGATTTCGTGCGTTGCTTCGTAAGATTTGGCTTGATAATTTGGTAAATAGTTCTTTAATTTTTCATCAAACTGCTCAAATTTTTCGAGTGGATAAAAATCATCGCTGCGGCTGTAAAGATAGAAGACATCAGCGTTGGTCGGTTGATAAATTTGACTGGTTTCCAAATCTCCCGGAATTCCACCGCACACGCCTAAGATTCCGCACATCACATCAGGATGCGTGAAAGCAAAGCGAAAATTAAGCGCACAGGCTTGCGAAAATCCGTAAAGATAGATCTGTTTGGTATCAATTAGTCCGTCTTTGGTTAATTTTTCGATAACGTCCAGAACAAATTTGTGATGAAGCGCAACCGATTCTTCGGATTTATAGTCGGTCAGCCAACCAAAGCCGATTTTGTAGCCGTTGTCCGTCGGACGAAAATGCTGATTCGGAGCCTGAATTGAAACAATTGCAAAATTTTCCGGTGTAACCAGTTTCGCCTCGCGCATCATATAACGTTTATGCGCTCCGTAACCGTGAACTGCAATCATCAGCGGAAAAGGTTTTTCGTAATTTTCGGGTAAATAAAGATCGTAATAAAGTTTGATTTCGGCTGTCACGCTTAAATCCGTTTGTAAAGATTCCATTTTTAGAGTTTAGCGAAATTTACACTGATTTTACCAATAAAGATATAGACACGAACCTCAAAAAAATCTTATTATTAAATATCTAGCTGGAAAAATCCGATAGTTAGTCATTTCAGTAAAATAACTGCAATTTATTTATCTGCAAGATTTTGAATGCGTTTAGGCGGGGAAGGTCTGAACTGTATTTTTGAGTCTGTAAATTCAAATTAAAAGAGGGAAAGAAATTATGATTAGAATGGGAAGAAGTAGTAAAACAGAGCCGATTTCAGAAGCTCCCCCGCTTCAGGAAACTTATACAACTCCAACAACCAATGTTTTTAATAGTTCGCCATCTACGACCCGCGCGATGTCGGAAAGCGAATCAATGGCGCGTGACATCAAGGAAGGTCGTTTAAGCGGTTTTGTGGGCAATGGAACGGTTCTAACCGGCGAGACCAATTTTCAGGCAATGCTCCGGGTTGACGGACATTTGACCGGACGGGTTTCATCAGAATCAGGAACTTTGATCATTGGTTCGACCGGACGGGTTGATGCCAATATTTTAGTAGCGGCGGCGATGATCAACGGAACGGTTAACGGCGATATTGTGGCTGCTGAGAAAGTCGAGCTCGGTCGTTCGGCACGAGTTATCGGTAATATCCAAACTCCGCGAATTGTGATTGAAGACGGCGCAATTTTTGAAGGAAGCTGCACTATGTTGAAAGCCAAAGAAGCACACGACAAAAAGGCTTTTGAAAGTCGCGGAGGTTTTGAAACCAACGATTTAGTGCCATTAGAAATTCACACCGGTTCAATTACCGATGAAGACGGTGACGAAGTAGCTGAAGCCGCGAATAGTTAAAGTAAAAAGTAAAAAGTAAAAAGGCAAAAGTAAGGAAATCTTCTTGCTTTTGCTTTTATTTTTGTTTGGCTAAAACCTTTTCGTAAAACTCAATATACTGCGGAATGATCTTTTCAGTTCCGTAGCGCGAAATTGCCAATTCACGACCGCGTTTGCCAAAACTTCGACGCATTTCACTATCCTGCAATAACTTAATCGCATCTTCGCCCATTTTTTCGACATTGCCGATTTCGCTCAAAAAACCTGTTTCTCCATCGTTGATGACTTCGGGAATTCCGCCGATTCGGGTGGCAATGACCGGAACTTCGCAGGCTTGAGCTTCGAGTGCGGACAGTCCGAAAGATTCCTGTTCCGAAGGCAAAAGCACCAGATCGGCAATCGAAACATAGTCGCCGATTTTCGGTTGTTTGCCGACAAACTCGCAAAAATCAATCACTTCCAATTGTTTAGCCCGATGCCGAACTGCCGAGATTTCCGGTCCGTCTCCCACCAAAATCAGTTTTGAATTAGGAAATTCACGATGCGCTCTGGCAAAAATTTCGACGCAATCAACCGGACGCTTGACCGCCCGAAAATTTGAAACGTGAACCAATAAAAACTCGTCGTTTGGCGCAAGTTGGTGTTTTAATTCGGAATCCTCGCGGCGTTGATAATCGTTGGCACAGATAAAATTCGGAATGACTTCAACCTCATCAAAATCAAAAGTTTCAATCGTGGCTTTTTTCAAAAAATTGGAAACTGCCGTCACTCCGTCGGATTGCTGCAAAGCATAACGAGTGATCGGCAAATACGAACGATCTGCGCCGACCAAAGTAATATCCGTTCCGTGAAGCGTGGTAATGACGGGCAGATAAAAACGATCTTTGATGGATTCCCGCGCCAGAATCGCGCTGACCGTGTGCGGAATCGCGTAATGAACGTGGAGCAAATCCAATTTTTCCGCCCGCGCCACCGTTCCCATTTTGGTTGCCAAGGCGAGCGAATATGGCTGATGCTCAAACAACGGATAAGACATCATCTCGACTTCGTGAAAATGCACCCGCTCATTAAGTTCGGTTAAACGAGTCGGTAAAGCCGAGGAAATAAAATGGACGTTATGACCGCGCGCCGAAAGCTCTTTGCCAAGCTCAGAACCGACAATCCCGCTGCCGCCGTAGGTTGGATAAACCGTGATTCCGATGTTCATTATTTGAATAGTAAAGAGTCAAATCCAAATAGTAAAGCCGTTAATTTACAACTTCTTTCAAAATAAACTCGTCCGGGTCAATGACGATTTTTTTCGGTTTTGCGCTTTTGATTTTGACCGTTGTTTCTTTGCCCGTTGGCGTAATAATTTCTCTTTTTGAGCCATTATTTGTAGTGATTTCAATGGTTACAGGGTTTAAAAATGCTTCGTCTTCCTGATTTTGTTTAAGGGTAATTTCCAGAGTTGATTTGCCGGTTTGTTTTGACGAAATTTGGTAAACGGGATGTCCGGCTTGGTAAATCCAACGGTCAAAAAAGTTTTTCAAATCTTTGCCCGATGATTTTTCCAAAGCGGCGCGTAAATCTTCGCTGGTGGCGATTGACTCTTTGTGTTCGTTGTAATAAATTTTCAAGCCTTCAAAAAACGCTTTGTCGCCCAAAAATCCGCGTAACATATGTAAAACCCAACCGCCTTTTTCGTAGTTATTGGGATTCAATAAATCAAAAAGTTTTTCAGTTTTTGTATCGTGAATCGGCGTGCGGTTTCTCTTTTCAAACTCAAAATAACTTTTCGCTTTTTCCCGCATATAGGCGCGAAATCGGTCTTTGCCTTCGTTATTTTCGAGAAAAAGTCCGGCAAAATAGGTCGCAAATCCTTCGCTGAGCCATAAATCCGACCAAGTTGCTTCCGTCACCGAATCGCCGAACCATTGATGCGCGATTTCGTGAGCGACGACTTCTTCAACGCCGTTTGGAATATTGTAGCGTTGACTGCGCGGTCTTGATTCTGCGAAATTTTGAAAAAGTGTCGGTGTAAAAACAATCGTGTTCGCATTTTCCATTCCACCAAATTTAGTTGCACCAATAATTAACGCCAGTTTCCCGTAAGGATAAGGTGCAACCAGATTGCTGAAAGTCACGACCGAAGGCGCGGCGGACGAAAAGCCTTGTTCGGCGAAATTTCTGTCCGAGTTTGGAACATAATACGAAATCGGAATCGGTGCATTTGTTTTCAGAGTCGCATTGGAAAATTTCCCGACTGCAACCACCATATTGTAAGGCGAAACAGGCTTATTCTCGTTATAAATCCACGTTTTTGTGGCATCGGAATTATCTTTGGCAGATTCCAAAACACCATTGGCGACAACTGCATTGATTGCCGAAGCCGTTACGGTAAATTTAACTGAGGCTTTGGCAGACGGATGATCGAGACACGGAATCCAAAAATGAACTCTGTCCGCCCAATTATCGCCAACCGCCGAAGGATTTCCGTCACGGTCTTTGGTCAAGATCAATCCGTCCTGCGGTTTGCCCGAATAAGTCACGGAAATTTTCAACTGCGAATCTTTGTTGGCAGGTTGAGTCAAATAAACGTCCAATTTTTCATCATGCTGAGCAAATTTTGCCGTTTCATTATTAACTCTGACATTGCTGACAGGCATCGTTCCAAAATCAAAATCAATCTTCGTCACCTCATTTTTTCTAACTAAAAGCGTCACTTCCGTGGTCGCCGAATTGATTTGTGAAAGGCTGTAATCGAAAACCAGATTGACATCAAAATGAGTCGGCTGCCACGAATCAATCAACCGCTCCTGACGTTGCGCCAAAACAAAAACGGAGAAAAAAACAGCGAGCAAACCTATTTGTATTGCCCGCGAAAAAGATTGAAAACGAAATTTGAAAGCCTGTTTCATAGATTTTTTAAATCTACCACGACTTTACTCATAAAAAAGAACTTTGTAACGAGGTTTTTTCTCTTCGTCAAAATTGTAAGCCGGATAACTGTTGATAACAACCTTTTTGCCTTCCAGATTTCCGAAAACCAAAGTTATATCCAAATCTTTCGGCAAAGAAATAGAAGCAGGCAAAACTCCGAAGATTTCGGGGAAAATCTTTCCTTTATCGCTGTCGAGATCAACATAATCGGGATTTTTGCGAATCACAACAATTTTAGTTTCGCCGGCACTGAGCTTGACGGTCATTTGTTTGATTACAACCGTTTCCTTTGTCCCATCTTCCCGTTTGGAGTCTTCTTTGACTGTTTCGACTTTTTCAACTATGCCTGTTTCGCTCGTAATTGGTTTGACGCTAAATTCGGTGTCAATTTTTACTTTTTGCGCTTTGGGCGAATTGAGCCACAACCACGGACGAAGCGGATTTTTTTCGGTTTTATATCGCTCGTCTTCAAAACTATACAAATATCTTCGAGCGTAAATCGGTTTGTCCGTGGCAGGTTTTAGTAAACCGTTTTGATAACGAAAAAATCTGCCGACAAAATAAGTTCCGGTTTCGGAAAGATTATCCAAACCATACCAATCCGTCAATAAGATCAAGGTTTCATTGACTTTTGCGTTATAAACAAAAGTTCCGTTTGATCCGAATTCGGTTGTGTTGAAACTAATGGGTTCCTGAAATCCTTTGGTTTGAAAATCGGGGAAAATATTGACGGTGTAATAACTAACGCCTAAACCGTTGCTTTGACTGTCAAAGTCAACTACAACCAATTCAGCCGATTTGTTTTTGTCCAAATCGCCGTAAAAAGCAAAGAAATTTTCGCTTGAGCCGTAAACGCCGAGCGATGCTTCAATCTCGCCTTCTTTCCGTCCGTTCTGGCGAACAAAGAATTTTCCGTCACCCTCTTCACCGGCTTCTTTGCCTTTGCAAACGCTGGTTTGATTTGCCAAATTGACGCAAAAAACATTTTCTAAACCTGCAACTTTGGCGGCTTTCGGTTTTCCGGCGTAAACAAGTTTTTGGGCATTTGCCGAAGCAATAAAAGTTAAAATCAATAATCCGAATAAAAAATAGCGTTTCATATTTCTCCTAAAAATCCGCGCCCGCAAATCAGAACGAAACTGCATAAACAATTTGCGGACGGAAATTATTTTTCCCAGTAATAATCGCCGATTTTTTGGAGAAAAGAGGTCAAAAGGTGGAAGGGAAGTTTTTCCCGCTAAAAGACGCTAAAAGACGCGAAATAAAAACAAAAGCAATTTTTTCGCGTTATTTCGTGTGTTTAGCGGGCAAATTATGCTTTTATTTTTTCAAACGGACATAATATACAATTCCGGTGCGGTCATCAGTAAAGAAAAACGAGTTTTCATCAATCCGGTAAATATCGCACGGACGACCGTAAACTGTTCTGCCGACTAAAAACCCGTCCATAAATGTTTGCAATTTCTGACCTTTTCGCATAATCACGATCTTATAGCCGTGACCGATTTTTTCGTTGGTCGAACCGTGCAGAGAAACTAAAAATGAATTTTTGATGGTTTCGTCTGCGGTGGTTTCGTCAAAATAATCAAAGCCGAGTGCGGACGAGTGAGCAGGGAAAAAAGCATACGGAGCAGGAACGTTTTTGCAGCCGCTTGGACGCGGAAAGCCTTTATCGGCAAAGATTTTTCCGTTTGACGAATAACAATATGCCCAACCGTAATCCGTTCCGTCCTTGAGTGAGTAAAAAGTTTCGTCGGGTTTGTCCAAACCGAGGTGATCCGAGCCTTGGTTGCTGGCAAACAAAAAGTTGCCGATCCATTTGATACTGACCGCGTTCCGTAATCCTTTAGCAAAAATCCTTTGTTGTGAACCATCAGGATTCATTTCCATAACGGTCGCGCGGACTTCCTCTTTTTCGATGCAGGCGTTACAGCTTGAACCAACCGAAATATAAAGTTTGCCGTTCGCCCCGAAAGCGATTGTTCGCGTCAGATGCCAGCCGCCGTATTTGTAGCTCAAACCGTAATCGGGAAACGTCGCCAAAGTTTCGGCTTTTCCGGTCGGTTTGGTTTCGCCTTTGGTAAATTTTCGGCGTGTCAATTTATCGGTTTCTGCTAAATAAAACCAATCCTGCCCGTTTTTATCAGTATAAAATTGACACGAATTCGGATTTTTTAATCCCGTCATATACGGAATGACTTTGCCAAATTTGCCCGTTCTTTCATTCCAATCGTCAAGAATATAAACTGTCCCTTTTTTGTTATCGGTCAGATTATACATATCCGTCACGAACATTCTGCCGTCCGGGGCTTTGGCAAAAAAACGAACCCGTTTTAAGCCTTCAGCAGCAGGAATGATTTCGTAGTTTTCCGGAAGATTTAACGAAAAAGTTTTACCAGTTTTCAGCGTAATTTTATGCGGAACGAGCTTTGGTTGTTGGGCAAAAACCTGTGGAAGTAAAAAGGCAAAAGTAAAAAGGCAAAAATAGATTACTGTTTTTGCCTTTGGAATTTGGAATCTAAAATTTGGAATCATTTTATTTTTTTAACATCATTTGCTCCGATTGTCACAATCGCTGTGCCGATTCGCAGTAAAACGAGTTTTCCTTTTTCGCAAGTGTTGTTGGTTTCAAGAATGATGTCGCCGGTGTCGCCTTTATTCATTTTGTAATTGCCCCAGATTCCGCCTTTTTCGACTGCTGTTTTGAGGTCTGCGCTCGCATTGCTCAAATCCGCACAAGGATTGTCGGGCAGATAAAATGATTTTTTGCCGGTGATTTGGGCTTTTCCGAGCGATGGTAAATTTTGGATGATTTCGAGTTTTGATTTTTGGGGAACTTGCGAAGTTTTTCCACCTAATTCTTTGACTTTTTGCTCGTCGGCTTCTGCTTCTTTGGTTTTGCCGAGCAAACGATATGCAGCGGCGCGGGTTTTGTAGGCTTCGACCAAAGTTTTGTCGGAAAGCAACGCAGAACTTAAAAAATCAACCGCATCTTTCAGATATTTTTTGTAACTCTCACGTCTTGATTCAGAAATCGGATCATCGCCACTGTCGCGGTCCCACAATCTTTTGGCAATTCGATAGGTTGCAATGCCGCATTTCATTTCGGTTGAAGCATCCCAAGCGGCATCGCCCGCCTCGCGGTAATGAATCAGCGCATTGCTGAAATCGCCCGCTTTTTCAAAGGCTTCTGCTTCTTTGATCAATGCATCGGTGTCTTTTGATTTGGACGGGGTCGCTTTCGGAGTTGGAGTCGATGTAACAGTCGCGGGTTTCGGTTGAACGGTCTTTTGAACTTTATTTTTGATGGCTTTATCTTCAATTCTTTCTATGACCGCCTCAAAGGCACTATTCATCACAATTACCCAGATGCTTCGGGTGATGGATTTAGTTTCGGATGGAGTTCCTTCAATACTTGCCCCGAAAATCCCTTTGATCCAGGTGTAAAATTCTTTTTCGGTGACAGGTTTTTCGGGATGAAAAGTTTTATCAGCATCGCAAATATCAATCCCGTAGCGTTCGATCAAAGATTGCAACGGCTCATAAATTTCACTGGTCGGTTGAATATCTTTGATTTGTGAAACCGCTGAAATGTTAGTTTTATTGGCGTTGTAATAATTGAACAGATCAGTCGGCAGAATTTCGGTATCTGACGCAGCCGCAAAATCCATCATTCGATTCAAACCGTTATCCAGAAGTTTGATAAATTCCCCACGAGTTAATGGAGAATTCGCCCGAAAATTTCCGTCGGGAAACGGCTCAAATGCCCCGAATCGTTCAACTAATGACTCTAACGATTTGTAATGACTATCAGTTGGTTTGACATCTTTGATTTGCGAAACAGAGACAAGTTGAGCATTTGCCGGGACAAACGCTAACAGGCAGATAAACGGCAAGATTAAAAAGATTAGATTTTTCTTCATATTTATAATTTTCACTATAAAAGGCTTCGTTAAAGCCTATATATGCTTAATTTAATACATTTACTGCAATCTTTTGTGACTCGTAATTGAAATCCATCGAACCGCCTTTGGCAGCTTGCTGAGTTGATTTATTTTTCCGTAAAGTCAGATAAATTTTAGCAGTCCCATCCACAAAATTTTTGAGCGAAGAAGGCTCGATCTTGGCAACGGTTCGGGATTCGTCAAAATCAACCTTCAAACTGGTCGAATAGTTTTTTTCGGGCGTTTTGGCATTAGAATTTGAATTGCTCGAAGCAGGCGGAGTTTTATCGGAGGTCAAATTAAACTCAACATTTTCGTCTTTTCCAATCGCCCGCGAAAGCGTAATCGTTGCCCCATTTGTTTTGCTGACGGATAAGTTTTGCGAAGTAATTTCCAAGCCTTCGACGCTGATCTCATTTTCCCAAACTTTTCCGGCGGCATCCGTAAATCTGAATTTGTGATTTGGGACAAACTGATTTGCCGAATCGTTGTAATCCGTTCCTTTGAAAAATCCGGGCTTACTTTCGTTCATTTCCTTACCATTGTGTTCAACTTTGGCAGGCGCGTCCAAATCTACGGTTGAGCCGGTCGAGCCGCCAACGCGAAAAGTTGCATTGACGCTGGTGCTGTTTTTGGTGCCGTTAATGATATAACTTTGATAAATTTCGCCGGGCGAAACTTTGGTTGATTCGACCGTATCGGTTGAGGCACAACCTAAAACTCCGAATAAAAAAACGATGAAAACAGGTAAATATTTTTTCAGCATAATTGCCTCCGATAATCATTTTCAAAACAGTTCAAATCTCAAGTGGAAAACTCGAAAATCAAACTCTACAATTAATCGCCAGAAAACGCATTAAAGCGGGTCAAAAAAAAATAAGAATTGCTGAAAAATCCTTAAAGTCGCCAAAGGTGACAAATAAAATAGCGTAGGGAGAATCCCTACGAATCGTAAAAAATCAAATCCGACTCTGAAGGAGTCGAACACTAAATATTGAATGTTCGACACTTACAGCGTCGGATTGTTTTTTTCTCAAACGTAGGGTGCCGCTCGTTTCTCTCACTTCACCCTACGCTATTATGTTTGTCCCCGTTGGGGACGTTGGATTTCTAGTAATTGCTGTTGGAATTTCCGCTCAAAGTTGTTAAGAGCAGAACTCCCAAAAGAATTCCTAACATAGTTCCGGAAACCGCAAAATGGTGATAACCGTATCTGCCTTTGGCTTTGCGGACGTGGCGATACGGGATCCGGTTCGGATCATCATTTTTCGAGACAACTACAAAATCTTCGTCATTGATTTCGCTCAAATATCCCGAAATTTTTGTTCCGTCAATCAGTTTAACTTCAACTTTTGATTCTTTGCCAACACCGATCTTTTGCAATTCCATTTTAAGTTTTTCCGCTATTTTCGCTTGTTTATCTGCATTGTCCGGCAGCGAAGCGGCTTTGGCAGAAGAAACGTAAAATATTGAATTGAGCATCAGCCCGATCAAAAGCAAAGTTATGGTTTGCTTCATATTTTTCCTCCTAAATTTTTAGATTGAGAAAACAAAAAAGTTCTCTCAACATTAATCGCCAAATTTTTAAGCAAGAGAGGTCAATTCAATAAAAAAAGTTCCGCCGAAACGGAACTGAAATTTTGCATAGCTAATTCTAAAGTGAAAATGAATTATTTACCGATATTTACCGCAACTTGCTCTGCTTCGTAAGTAAAATCAATAATTCCTCCTTTCGCAGATTGCTGCAAATTTTTGCTTTTTCGCAAATTCAAATGAAGCTGAGCCGTTCCATCGGCGAAATTTCTCAAAGAATTCGGAGCAATTATCACGCTTGAATGGGCTGTATCAAATTTGACTTGTAATCTGGTCGAATAAACTTTTTCAGGCAATCTTTTTTTAGATTTGTTTTTGCTTACTTCGGGCGCAGTTTGGTCGGAAATAATTGTAAATTCGACTATTTCGTCTTTTCCAACCGGACGCGACAGAATAATTTTTCCTCCTTTGGCTTTGCTGAAACTAATTTCGTTTGAAGCAATTTCCAGACCTTGCATCGTAATTTCATTTTGCCAGGTTTTGCCTTTGGCATCGGTGTAAACGAATTTATGTGTAGGAACAAATTCGTTTACCGAATCCTGATAATTTGTTCCTTTCAAAAATCCGGGTTTGCTTTCATTCATTTCATTGCCGTTATGAATGATTTTGGCAGGACTATCCAAATCAACCGTAGTTCCCGAAGCACCTCCAACGCGAAAAGTTGCTGAAATATTGGTTTGGTTTTTTCGTGCCGTAATTGAATAGTTTTGGTAAATTTCGCTGCTTGAAACCTTGTTTGATTCAACTGTGGCAGTCGAATCGCAGCCGCTGAAAATTAATAAAGAAGCCAGTATAAAAAGTAAATAAAGATTTTTCATAATTCCAAAAAGTTCCTTCTTTCAAAATTAAACTTCACCTGTAATCGCCAGAAAAAAACTAAAAGCGGGTCAAAAATTTGCAATTTTTATAAATTTAACTAAAAATGCTTTGAAACAAAGGCTTTAACGAATGTCAGACGTAACGCAACTACTGAAAAAAGCTCAAAACGGAGACCGACAGGCTTTGGATGAACTGTTGCCGATTGTTTATCACGAACTGCGGCAAGTAGCTTCGGGCGCGTTGGCAATGGAACGTCCGAATCACACTTTGCAAGCGACTGAAATCGTTCACGAAGCCTATTTGAAATTAGTTAATCAGCATTCCGTTGACTGGAATTCCCGCATTCAATTTTTTTCGATTGCGGCGGAAACGATTCGCAGAATTTTGATAAATCACGCCAAAAAGCGCAACCGACAAAAACGCGGCGAAGGAAAAACGCTTTTGCAATTGGACGAAGCCATCAGTTTTTCATCAAAACCCGATATTGATTTGATTGATTTGGACGATGCCTTAATTCGTTTATCAGAAATGGATGAACAACAAGCCAAAATCGTAGAACTCAGATTTTTCGGCGGCTTAAAAAACGAAGAAATTGCCGAAATTTTGAAAATTTCCGATTCAACCGTTAAACGCGAATGGCGAACGGCTAAGGCTTGGTTATTAACGGAATTAAAAAATTAGCCACAGAGGACACAGAGAACACTGAGGGAAAGAAAGATAAAAGCAAGATTAATTCACATTTTGTTATAATTATCAATACTTTACAGATGATTCTAGTTTTCTCGGAGTTCTCTGTGCCCTCTGTGGTAAAAACAAAAATATGGATGATTTTCTCACGAAAAAGATTATTGGAGCTGCGATTGAAGTTCACAGAGAGCTAGGTTCAGGTTTATTAGAATCAATTTATGAAGAAGCACTTTGTCACGAATTTGATTTGCGGGGAATAAAATATGAACGGCAAGTTGAAATTGATGTGGTTTACAAAGGCAAAATTATTAAAGGACAAAGATTGGATTTGATAGTCGAAAAAGAGGTAATTGTTGAACTTAAATCGCTTTCAAAAGTTCCCGAAGCGGTAGATGCACAAGTTTTGTCATACTTGAAAGCAACAAAACTAAAACGTGCGTTACGAATAAATTTTGGCTTAAAAACACTGATTGACGGAGTAAAAAGATATTCCCTTTAAAAATCTCTCCGTGTTCTCTGTGCGCTCTGTGGCAAAAAATAAATGACCCCTGAACAGTTCAGAAAAGTAAAAGAGATTTTCGCGGTAGCAGTTGAATTGTCGAGAGACGAACGCGAAAAATATCTTGCCGAGAATCTCAACGGCGAAGATGAAATTCGTTTGAAGGTCGAAGAAATGCTTCGGATGGATGACGAAGAAGATGAATCTCTCGAAAATCCTGTTATTGATCTGGCAAATTTCTGGAACGAGGAAGAGGTTGAAACCTTTGTCGGCAAAGAAATCGGAGCTTACAAAATTCAAAAAGAAATCGGACGCGGCGGAATGGGCGTGGTTTTTGAAGCGATCCACCAAACCGAAGATGTTTCGCAAAAAGTCGCTCTGAAAATTCTCAAACGCGGTTTGGAATCCGAAGCGATGCTCCGCCGTTTTCGCAACGAACGCAAGATTTTAGCTTCGCTCGAACATCCAAACATTGCTCGACTTCTCGACGGCGGAACAACCAAGGACGGTTTGCCTTTTTATGTAATGGAATTCGTTGCAGGCGTTCCGATTGATGAATTTTGCAAAAACTTAAATTTAGAAGAAAAATTGCAGCTTTTTCAGCAAGTTTGCAAAGCCGTTGCTTACGCACACACTCGACTGGTCGTGCATCGTGATTTGAAACCGTCAAACATTTTAGTCAATTCGGAAGGAACGGTTAAACTGCTCGATTTCGGTATCGCCAAACTCATTTCCGACGACAGTTTGGCGGAAAAGGGAACGGCGACACAGCTCGGAATGATGACTCCGAATTACGCTTCGCCCGAACAATTTCGCGGCGAACAGGTCACAACTGCCACTGACATTTACTCACTCGGCGTGATTCTCTACGAAATTTTGACAGGCGTTTTGCCTTACGATTTGAAAGATAAAACGCTTGATAAAGTGCTGGAAATTCTCACCAAAGACGAAATCACTAAACCAAGCGAAAATCAAAAATCAAAAATCAAAAATCAAAAATCAAAAGGCGATGTTGATAATATTGTTCTCAAATCTCTCAAAAAAGAACCCGAACGCCGTTATCAATCCGTCAAAGATTTTTCCGAAGACATTCGCCGGTTTTTGGTCGGACTTCCGATTACGGCTCGTCCCGACACTTTCGGTTATCGCGCTTCAAAATTCGTTCAACGAAATAAAATTGCGGTGGCGGCGGTCAGTCTCGTTTTTCTTTCTCTAATTGGCGGATTGATCGGAATTTTTTATCAATACCGAATTGCTCAGCGTGAGCGTGCGCTCGCGGAAAAGCGTTTTGCGGATGTGCGCGAGTTGGCAAACAAAGTCGTTTTTCGTTATCACGATGAAATTGCCAAATTTCCCGGAGCAGTCGCGCTGCGTGAAGAATTGGTCAACGATGCGGTCAAATATCTCGACAGTTTGAACGCCGAACAAATCGAAGATGACCAGCTAAAAATCGAGCTTGCAAAGGCTTATCTAAAAATCGGTGACGTGCAGGGCAGACCTTATTCGGCGAATTTGGGTAAAACCGAAGATGCGCTTGTCAGCTATCAAAAAGCGGTTGATATTTTGCAAAATGCGGCGGAAAAATCGCCGAAAAAATATGAGTTAAAACGTGAATTAGTTCGCGCAATGATGCGGCTCACCGCCCTCAAAGCCCGAATGGCGAAAGCAGATTTCCAAAGCGGGCTTGATCCAATCGTTAATCTGCAAATCGAAGTCAACGAAGCAGATAAATCGAATCCGAATCAAAATGCCAACGACCTTGCGGAAGCCTACATTTTGAAAGGCGATTATCTGGCGGGAAACGCCGCCGAGCGAATCGAAGTCCATAAAAAAGCCAACGAATTGCTCGAAAATATTCCCGACAAAACGCAGGAAATTCAGCATAATTTGGTTCGCGTAAATCAGCGTCTCGGCTCAAATTACATTTGGCTCGGCGATGATTTTGCCAAAAAAGGCGATCAGGAAAAAGCGTTGGAAAGTTACAGAAATGCTTTGCAATATAACGAAAAAATGTTTGAATCAGTCAAAGCCGAAATTGCTATAGTTGGCGAAACTCAGAATTTAAGCAGGAATTTGTCAGGTGCTTATCAAAATTTAGGCGAAAATTATTTCAAGCTCGGCGAAAAGGAAAAAGGTTTGGAAATGCTGCAAAAGAATCTGGAAATGACACTCAAACTAGCGCAAGCCGACGATAAAAACACGGAAGCCCAAATTGATGTTGCCAATGCGTATGTAAGTTTTGCCGATGCTCACAAACAATTCGGCGATTATCAAAAAGCCCTTGAATCAAACACTAAGTCTTTGGACATATTGGAAAAAATGTTTGCGATTGATAACAAAAATCTCGAAACCTCGCACGGGATAGTTCGGCGAATGAATGCTCAAGCCGAATTCTTGGAAAAAACGAATCGCCAAAGTGAAGCCAAACCATATCGAAATAAATTGGCGGAAATGTGCAAATCAAACTCTAACGCACAGCCTTGCATAGAAATTGGATTAGTTAAGCCGCAATAGAGTCTCTCGAAGAAATTGCCCACGAAATGCACGAAACATACGAAAAAATACAGACAAATTGTTTTTTTTTTCGCGTCTTTTCGCGTCTTTCGCGGGCAAATCTTTGTCTTACCGATTTATTTTTCCTTGCAAAATCCTTCGACTACTTTTCCGCCGCCGTCCAGCGGCATTCCGCCAATCGCGTGTTTGGCAAGTTCGGCGTTGTAGAATTCAATTCGATTATTTTGGCTCGCTTCGGGACTGTCATTGGCAAACGCGGGTTTGGTTGAGCCAAATCCGACAGGCAAAATTCTCTTGCAATCAATTCCGTTTTCCACCAGCCAATTCGCTACGGCTAAAGCTCTTTTTTCGGTCAAAGTCTGCGCTTTTGCCTCTTCGCCTCTACGTTGGGCGTGAGCCTCAATTCTCATCACCGTGATATAAGTTTTAGCATTCAAATATTCTTTAACGTGGTTGAGTGCGTCTTTGCTTTTTTCCAGATTGATTTTGTCCGAACCTGTTTCAAAAACGATCGGTTTCGGCAATTTCAACATATTTCCGTCAAGCTCAAATTTGGTTTGGGCGTTGATTCCGATAAAGCCGAAAAGTAAAATAGCGATTACGAATAAATTTTTACGAAACATAATTTTTCTCCGTTGTAAATTAAAACATCAATTTGTTTTTTTCAAAATCTTATCAAGCAAAACGATAAATTCACCTTTCCGCTCATCACGTTTAATGACTTGCCAATGCAGACGATTTCCTTTTAAAAGCGTTAATTTAACTTTGCCATTGCCGCCCCAATCGCAATCAATTTCGATAGTTGCAGTGTTGCCGATAATTTTTGAACCCAAAATTTTTCCGACAGATTCTTTGCTCGAAACATTGGAATATTCTCCTGTTAATTTGTCGCCGACTTGCTTAATATCAACCAATAAACTCAAATAAAATCCGTTTTTGGTTTCATCAAACGACCATTTTCCGTCAAACTTCCCCTTAGTTTCATTCTTTGGCGAATCTGCTTTATGCAGACGAACTCCCCAATTAAGTGTAACGCTTGAAGGAATATAGACCGAAGTTTGATAGGTTTCGTAACCTTCGGCAGAAATTATCAACTGGTATTCGCCGAAAGAAGCCGCTTGATTAAAATATCCGTCTTCATCGGATTCAAAGTTTATGTCGTTGGTTGATTTGCTCCAATTTTCAATCGGACGCAGAGTTATTTTGGCGT
>JAIBCC010000027.1 GCA_019694395.1 Pyrinomonadaceae bacterium
GATATTCGCGTTTGGGATTATCCTGCAAAATCAATTCTAAAGGAACTTTATTATTTTCGGTTGAACTATCTGCCCAAAGATCAATTTCTTTTGCGCCTTGTCGAACATTTTTAATTAAAATCCAGCTAGTCGCAATCGCCCCTTTGGAATCAAGCTTGACTTGATAAAGCGGGGATTTGATGGAAATTGTTTTATTCGGCGTATCATCCGGAGTAACCGCAGTTTGTTGAGCGGGTTGACTTTCAGGTTGAGGTGTTGGAGTCGCTTGATTATTTGCAGCAACAGCATTGGCATTTGAATTTGCATCAACATTCGCATTTGGAGTCTTTTTCGGTGCAAAATAGTAGCTCCAAACAAGCAGAACAATCATTGAAAGAACTGCCGCAATAAGAAATCTGGATTGATTTTGTTGTTTATTCTGGTTCATTTACTTAACGGGATCATAACCGCCGGCACAAAAAGGTTGACATCTTAAGATACGTTTTATTCCCATCCAGGTTCCACGAAAAAAACCGTATTTTTCGACGGCTTCCATCATATAATTTGAACAAGTTGGTTCAAAACGGCAGGCAGGCGGCAAAAAAGGCGAAAGGAACGCTTTGTAAAATTTCAATAACTCTATCATTAGAAACTTCATTTTACACTGCGTCCTTGTCGCCTTTATTTAATTCTAATTCGCTATTTCTAACGTGTTCAATCAGTTGCCGAAAATCGCTCAAAGGTTTTTCGAGTTTAACTTTCAATAAATTACGCTTGCAGTTCAAAACCCAATCATATTTTCCTGAAAGTCCGTCTAATTCAATACTACTTAGACGAAAGGCTTCACGCAAAAGCCTTTTGGCACGATTCCGGTCGTGTGCTTTGCCGATTCCTTTTTTTGAAGCAGTTACGCCAAGCCGTTGAATTCCAAGATTATTCGGACGTAAAAAAAGCGTCATAAAACGCCCGTCAAATCGTTTTCCTTCACTATAAACTAAGCGAAACTCCGCCGACTTTGCGATTCGGCTTGTCTTAGGCAAAGCAAATCGCACGTTCTTAATAGTGATGCGGCGTTAATCTCTTGCGTCCTTTTGCACGACGACGGGCTAAAACTGCACGTCCATTTTTGGTTGCCATTCTGGCACGAAATCCGTGTTTCTTAGCACGGCGACGATTATTCGGTTGAAAAGTTCTTTTTGGCATTACTTTATTAGTCCTCCACTCGTAAGTGAAAACTTAAAGTTTATGTAAAAATTACGATTATGTCAAAATTAGACCTTGATTTTGACTAATTTTTTGGTATTTAGCTAATTTTTCTGAAAGAAAAATGAAATATTTGAGGTGTTTTTCAAAAATATAAACCGAAAATCAAAACTCCAATTCCCATTGCGACACCAATAATCAATTGTGCATCGTTGTTATCCTGTTCCAGAAGTCCGGCAAGTTTAGGATTTTCAGGAACATAATAAACTTCTACTGCTTGTCCAATTTGATACTTCTCAACTTCAATCGGATATTTGTGGATAAAATTAAAATTTTGTCCTTTTTCTGTTTTGAAACTAACTTTTACGGAACGACCCATGTGGGGACCGCTTTCAATAATTATGTCAACGATATGTCCAATAGTTCGAACGGATTTAACTAATATTTTGGCTGTTTGAATTTTGGAGAAAATACTTAGACCAATAAAAAAAATCCCAGTGCCGATAAGAATCCATTTCATAGTCTTACCCCCTTTGAGGAGGAGTGTAGCCGAAAATTTGAAATTAAGTAAAGATTTTTTATTTAATTTAGGAATTAAAATCTGACTTTTCGTCCAATGAATTCATAATTTCCCTTAACAATTTTCGCTATTGCTTCAATATAAAGTTGATGTTCTTGCTCTAAAATTCGATGAGAAAGAGTTTCGGCAGTATCCTCATCTTTAACTTCCACGACTTTTTGCGCGATGATTGCCCCGTGATCTAATTCTTCGTCAACAAAATGAACCGTGCATCCGGTAAAATAAACACCATATTCAAATGCTTGTTTTTGTGCGTCCAAACCTTTGAAACTCGGCAATAAACTCGGATGAATATTGATGATTTTGTTAGGAAATCCACGAATAAAATCTTTGGACAACAGACGCATATAACCAGCCAAGCAAACTAATTCAACGCCACGTTTTTTCAATTCGCTGACAATTTCCGCATCGTGTTCTTCGCGTGTGCGTCCATTGCGGGGAATAGCGAGAGTTTCAAGACCTTTTTCCTGTGCTTTGATCAAACCTTGCGCGGAAGGTTTATCTGAAATAACAACAGCGATTTCAGCATTGGGAATTGTGCCGTTTTCAATCGCTTCGGCAATCGCCAACATATTTGAGCCACGTCCTGAGATTAAAATGCCTAGTTTCATAACAAATTCAAATATATTAACCTTTTAACCCTAAATCTTTCGCCCAAATAGCTGAAATTATTGCTTTTCCACGCTCCAATTCTCTTCTCATAACGTAATAATCTTCATTCAAAATTGCTAAATCAATAAATTCTAAGACAACTTCGATTTGCTCTTTTGTAAAATATTCAAAACGACTTATTAATCGCTGTGAATACCTTTCGACTTCATCATCATTTCTCACCATAAATTGATAACCTGTAAATTCATAAACGTCATCGGTTTCAGCAAAATGTTCAAGAGAATGGATAAGATAAGAAGGTAAGAAACTATGAAAAGCCTCAGCAGTAAATAAAGGCAATTTATCATAATTTTCTCTTAAAATTTCGGCAGTAATAGCTTTCCAATCTTTGTTACAAAAAGCTTTACGAACTCCAAAACATTCTTCGCATTCGTGATCGGTAATAAAACCTTTTGGAACACTAACGCTTTCAAATGCTTTAATTATCTTTGATTTGAGTTCAGTAAGTTTTTCGTGAAGATTTTCCATTTACGCTAACCAATCTCAACTTCTTTATTTCCCTCAATTACCTTCCCAATCTCAACACTTCCTTCCAAATTTTCCAACAAAAACTCTTTATCTTCTTGGTTACAGACAACAACCATTCCCACACCCATATTAAAAGTGCGGAACATTTCTTTTTCTTCGACATTGCCGAGCTTTTGCATCAAGCCGAAAATCGGGAGTTCGTTCCAGGTTCCGCGTTTGATTTCGACTGAAACATTTTCCGGCAAAATTCGCGGGATATTTTCCAGCAATCCGCCGCCCGTGATGTGTGCGAGACCTTTGATTTTTCCGCTATCAAGTAATTTATCCAATGGTTTAAGGAAGCTTTGATGAGTTTTCAGAAGTGCTTCGCCGACTGTTTCGCCTAATTCTTCGGCAAATGAATCAACTTTGTAACCGCCGACTTCAAAAAATAATTTTCTTGCCAGAGAATAGCCGTTTGTCTGTAAACCATTGGAAGGCAACGCTAAAACGACATCACCTGACTTAATATTTTTGCCGTCAATTACTTTTGATTTATCCACCACGCCGACGATAAATCCCGCCAGATCATATTCGCCGTCGGCATACATCGAAGGCATTTCCGCTGTCTCGCCGCCGAGCAGAACGCAGCCATTTTCTTTACAAGCGATTGCCATTCCTTCCACAACAGAAGCCGTTACGTCAGGTTTTACAACTCCGGTTGCAAAGTAATCGAGGAAAAAAAGGGGTCTTGCACCTTGCACTAAAATATCGTTGACACAATGATTTACGAGGTCTTGCCCGACAGTATTGTGAATTCCCGTATCAAATGCAATTTTAAGTTTTGTGCCGACTCCATCTGCCGAAGCGACCAAAACAGGTTCGCTCATTTCGGGAAACATCGCCGAAAACATTCCGCCGAAGCTGCCGATTTCGGTCAAAGTCCGCTCGTTAAAAGTTGATTTGGCAAATTGTCTGATTTTGGCAACGGCGGCGTTGGCGTTATCAATCGAAACGCCTGCGTCTGAATATGAAATGGATTTGGTCATAAAAAAAGTCGAAGGTCTCAAGTCTAAAGTCGAAGGAAGATTATAGACTTTTTGAGAGAATTTAACCAAAGTTGGGAGGATTTTGTTTGATTGCAAATTCTCGTTCTAAAATTTCATAAAATTCTAATTCGGAATTAACGATTGTTTCAGTTCTTTCGCCATTAAAAGTTTCAATAAACATTTTATCGGTTAAAGTTTTGCGTCCGTTTTCGGTCATAATTGAGCAAAGTTTTCCGCGTGTAAAATGTGATTCGGGCGAAGTTTGATGAAAATTGCACATTTCGGAAAATTCGGATAAATCCCGTTCTAATTCTTTGAAAATATATTCACTTTGCCAAATTTCGCCATCTTTTTTGACAACTTCAAAATATTCTTCATCAAAATTTTTGATTAAAAAGATTCCGTTTTTATCAATTTGCTCAACGTCCAAAACGAATTTCAAAGGTTCAGCCGAAAAATCTCCAAAGCCGACATCAACCAAAAATTCCTGCGTCTCAATTTTCGCCAAAATCGCCAAATGATCGTATTCCGCACCAAAATTTCCATCCCGTCCAAACACTCTGGCTGAAATAATTTTTGTTTGAAAACCGACTTCTCTCAAAAGTTCATTGAACAAACTGTTCAGTTCATAACAAAAGCCGCCGCGTTTTTTCTCTACAATTTTTGTATAAAAATCGTTTGGGTCTAATTTTATTGGCTGTTTCCAATGAATATCAAGATTTTCAAAAGGGATATGCAAAAGATGGGTTTTCTGTAAAATTGATAAATTTTTAAGATTTACGGCAACTTTTGACGCTTCAAAATTGATTCGTTCCAGATATTTTTGTTTATCCATAATTCTTGTAAAATTATACCTTAGCAAAACTTTATTGACTTAGAATCTTTTCAAGTTTAGCATTTTTGAGGTAGTTGATTTTCGTAGATGGAGAAAACCAAATGAGTTTTACTTTGATGGATTTAGGTTCTGAGAACTTTGAATTGCGTGCCAACGTATGGAGTTGGAAGCCGACGCTGGAGATTATCAAAAATTTGGATATTCTGAGCGACGGAAAAATAAGGCAAATGGAATATAACGCAACCGGAGTCAAAATCGAACTTGAAGACGCGCACCAAATAGGCAAAAAAATACAGGAAACAATTTTGCCGAAACTTGAACCTAATAAACGAATGTTTATGGACGGAAGCATTACGGACGCGCCGGATGACGGCACAATCTATCGGGATGACGACGAAAAATGGAAAAATTACAGCGCAAGTTATGAATGGCTCAAGGATTTTTCCGATTTTTGTTTATTGTCGAAAGGTTTTCAAGTCTTTTAAGGAAACGCCAGCAACTTGCTGGCAAACGTCGCGTGAGCGGCGTAGCTAGGTTTAATTACAATTCAATTCCAATTAAAATTGAATTGTTCGCGCTTTGCGCTCAATGCCGTCAGGATGACGGCGTTCCAAAAAGAAGTGGAATTTAACATTAGAACCTTAGTTGAGATTAGTCTCTTGATTCTTTTTGCCACCGTTCACGGATGGGTAGGAGCGTGGCTGGCGGTGCGGATGCTTTTTCGTCCGCGTAATCCGATTAAATTGTTGGGAATTACGATCTTTCCGCAAGGGATGATTCCGCGACATCGAGATCGTTTGGCAAACGCCATCGGAAAAGCAGTTGGCGAGGAACTCGTTTCATCTGAAACCGTTTTGGATCAATTATTTGAGAAAGATTTTTTGCGCCGAAAAATTCAGGGCTTAGTTGATTCCTACACTCAGGAACTAATTTCTCAGGAATATCCGTCACTTATCGAGGCTTTACCGTCAAATTTGCGCGAACCTGTTTTGGATGCGATTTCGACTCTGCAATTAAAAATCGGAACGCACATTCAGACCGTTTTAAAAAGTGAAGACACGGTGCAGTCAATCAGCGGTTTTGTTGAACGCCGCGTTGATGAATTTTTATCGAAAAGAGTTTCGGAAGTAATTGACGAGGAACAATTTAATAAAGCACTGAATTTTCTCGAAACCCGTATTCGAAATGCGGTTCGCGAACCTTCTTTAGAAAAGAAAATTGCCGACTTTATCAGCAAAAGGGTTGATGATCTGGCGAATACCCAAACGACTTTGGGCGATATGTTCACGCCTGATGCAATTGCACTAGTCAAAGAAAAAGCAGTCGAACAAATTGACCCGATCATTACACATTTGACGCAGCTCGCCGCCGCCGAAAAAACCCGGAATCAAATTGGTGCGATCATCAAAAAAGAGGTCCACGAATACTACGAAGGCTTGCCGTTTATTAAAAAGATTTTCGTTTCCCGCGAGACTTTGCTCAATGAAGTGGATGATCTGGTCAATGAGTCTTTGCCGAAACGCATCGAAGAAACTCTGCGCGGAGATTTTTTTGCCGAAGAAGCCTTTAGTTTCATTGATACCAGCGTTAATAATGTTTTAGCCCGTCCCTTGCAGTCCCTAATCGGGCAAATTGCTCCAAATCAACTGGAACGGGTTAAAAAACAAATCACGACCAGCGTGCTCGGACTTTTGCAAAGCGATGAAATGCAAAAATCTATTTCGGCGTATTTGACCGATTCGCTTCACAAAATCCGTCCGCATAGTCTGGATGCAATTTTACAAACAATTCATCCCGAATCCGAAGAAAAACTCAAGAAAATGCTCTCGGGCGGACTTTTAAACATTTTGAATCAGGAAGAAACCGCGAATATTATCAATGCAGTTTTAGCCAAACAAATTGAAAAATTAATGGCTGCTCCAATCGGAAAACTTTCAGATCATATTTCCGAAGATCAGATCAAGAAAACCGGAAATCAATTGACCGACACAATTCTCCAAGCCGCTAAAGAAAAATTACCCCAAGCGATTCAGGAATTTAATGTCGGCGAAATGGTGCGGGAAAAAATCAATAATTATCCGGTTGAAAAATTGGAAAGTTTAGTGCTTTCGGTAGCAAAAGAACATCTGCGGACGATTGAACTTTTCGGCGCATTTTTTGGGTTTGTGATTGGTGTTGTGCAAGCAATTTTGTCCTACTACGTTTTTGTCAAATAATTCTAACTTTCCTCACTTAAACCCAAATCTCTTTCGTTCATTTATGTAGCAAATGGTGTAAATTGCCTTATTACTAAAAAACACTTCTTCCCCTAATTTAACTAATTACAACACTTACATACTTTGGCACGCCTTTTGATTTTAGCAAAAGTGAAAGTCGCGTAGCTTCGGCTAACCGACAATCTTCCAAAATTGAAGTTTAGTGAGGGAAGAAAAATGAGAAATTTACAAAATAAAATAGTAGTTTTAGCGTTAGTAATCGGATTGTCTATACTCCCTGTTTTTGCCCAAGGTTATCGCGGCAATACAAGACAAATCAGAACTCTAATTAACCAGATCGAAATCAAATCGAACAACTTTAAATATCAGTTGAATCGTGCTTTGGATTACAATAACCAAACCAATAACACTCGTCGAGAAGACAACATTAATCAAGCTGTCAGTAGTTTTGAAAACTCAGTCAATGTAATGAAACAAAACTTTAACTATCGCAGAGATATAACTGACGATGTGAGAAATGTTTTGTCAAAAGCAGCTTTTATCGAAAGAGTAATGCGTGATTACCGTTTTAATCCGCAAACTGAAAATAACTGGAGACTTTTGAAAACCGATTTGAATACACTTGCCGGTTATTACAATTTAAATTCAGATTGGAATTATCAAAACTATCCTGGTTCAAATTCATTGAACGGAACTTATCATTTGAATATCAGTCAAAGTGATGATGTAAATTCGGCAATTAACCGTGTGCTAAACAATTCAAATTCTTATCAAAATGAAAGAATGAGAAATAATTTGCAACGCCGTTTGGCAGTTCCTGAATATTTGTCAATCGAAAAATCAAACTATTTGGTCAAAATGGCATCGTCCAATGCAAATCAAACTTCTTTTGAAGCAAATGGTCGGGCAACCACCGAATATTTGCCAAATGGAAAAACGATGACTACAACTGCCACGCTTTCAGGCGACAGATTGACCATTAATTCAGACGGCGATCAGATAAATGCGTTTTACATTACTTTTGAACCGTATAACAACGGAAACAAATTGAAAGTAACTAGACGTTTATACTTAGAAAATCGCGGTCAGACAATTACCGTTTCGAGCGTTTACGATAAAACTTCGACAGCGGCAAACTGGAATTTGTATCGAAACGATAATTATCCAAATGCTTCTTATCCAAATAACGGATACGGAAATGGATACGGTTTCTATGTTCAAAACGGAACCCAATTAATCGCAACCTTAAATACTGATCTTTCGACCAGAACCAATATTGAAGGTCAAAGATTTTCGATGACCGTAACTTCGCCGTCAGTTTATTACGGTGCAGTAATTGAAGGAAGAGTCAGCAAGGCAACCCGTTCAGGACGTTTGACCGGAAATGCTGAGTTAGGTTTGAACTTTGAAACTATCAGACTTCGCAATGGCGGAACTTATCGGTTTGAAGGTTTAATTGATAGTGTGCAAACAACAAATGGTAAAACCATCAAAATTGATAACGAAAACGCTATCAGTAGTGGCAGCCAAACAACTGATACTGTTGTCCGAACAGGAATCGGCGCGGCAATTGGAGCGATTATCGGCGGAATTACCGGAGGTGAAAAAGGTGCCGTCATTGGTGCAACCATTGGTGCCGGTGCCGGAGGCGGTTCAATCTTAGTTCAAGGTCGTGATGATATTGATCTGAGAAACGGAACAACTTTTAATATCACTGCCAGCTCAAATATTAGTTAGAAAATAGTCGAATTCATTAAAATAATTTGAGCTTTAACTCCGAGGGAAAATTCTTCGGAGTTTTTTTATTGGAATAAAAACATCCTAAAACCATTCAATACGTGCAATGATTTGATACAAAACTTATCCAAACTAAAAACCAATTATTTTTCTAACCTAATAAAACCTTTCTATTCAATATTTTACCTGTGTGGTATGAAATTTGAAGGAACTCTCAATGAAGCGGAAAATTATAAATTTTCGTTAATAAAAGGATCAAGGAGTTCAAGTTATGATTAACGATTATGAAGCAAGATATAATATTAAAGATACGAATTATGCAACGATAACGGATGTGATTTCAAATGATGAAATTAACTCAATTTTGAATAACTTAATTGTAGTTTCCAAAGATGGTGAAGAAGGATATAAACAAGCAGCGGAATGCGTTATAAATTCGGCTTTGAAAGCCAAATTTTATGACTACAGCCAACAAAGGGCTCATTTTGCTGAGGAACTTCAAAGTTTAGTAGTAGAACTTGGCGGAAAACCTGAAGATGCAGGAAGTGTTACCGGCGCAATTTTCCGGGGATGGATGGACTTTAAGTCAGTATTAACCGGAAAAGATGAAGGCGCAGTTCTAAATGAGGTTGAACGGGGAGAAGATCACGCCAAAGATGCTTACTTAAAAGCGTTGGAGAAAAATCTCCCGGCAACAATTCATTCGGTGATAAACAATCAATTTGGTGTAATGAAAGAGGCACACGATCATATAAAATTAATGAGAGATGCTGATAATAAATTTGCCCAAAAAACATCAAGCCGTTAAAAAAATTTGGTTTTGAAGTGTTTGGAATAAGGAAATAACTTTAATTTTTCGATGTCATATTTAAATTTTTGAAATATTTTCGGAACTTCTCGAAATTTATTTTCGTTAGCAATTTCTGAGAGTCCTTCGGAGAAAATAAATATGAGAAAAGTTAAAGTTATTATTTTTATTGTTGCGTTGATTATTGGCTTGACGTTTGCCAAAGTTTTCGGAGCGGTTTTAGGTTTTGGTTTACCGACCGTCAGTTTTAATATTTTTTCGGGCATCAAAGGTTCCGGTGTTGTCAAAGTTGAAAAACGTGAAGTTTCAAACTTCAAAAAAATTGATACCAGTGGAATTGTCAATTTAGAGGTAACTGCACAAAAAGATTTCGATGTTAATGTCGAAACGGATGACAATTTACTCGAATATGTTGTGACTGAAGTCAAAGGTGATACTTTGAAAATTTATACCAAACAAAATATTTCACCAAGAAATAAAATTCGCGTAGTTGTCGCAATGCCGGATTTAACCGGTGTAGATGTTTCGGGTATAGCAAAAGTAACTGCGAACAATATCAAAACCGAATCATTTAATCTCGACATCAGTGGAGCATCTAAAGTCGAATTAAACGGCGAAGCAAATAATTTGATTATTGATGCCAGCGGTGCCAGCAAAATTGATGCAGAAAATTTGAAGGTTGCCAATGCCAATGTTGGTGTCAGCGGTGCTTCAAATATTACGGTCAACGCAACCGAAGAAGTTAGAGCCAATGCTTCCGGCGCCAGCAAAATCAATTATGTCGGTGAGCCGAAAAATGTTATCAAACATGTTTCCGGTGCCAGCAAAGTTTTGCAAAAATAAATTTAGGGAAAAAGTAAAAGGTAAAGGGTAAAACTAATTTTGGTTTTACCTTTTTATCTTTTTAAATGCCAGCTCTTGTTATTGAAATTTTGAAAACTTCAACTCAAAAACTGAGCCAAATAAAATCAAGCTTTCCCTTTGCCCCTTTCCTTTTTACTTTTCACGTCTCAGTCGCTTTGGTTTGAATTCCCCGCAAAATATTCTCGCTATCTAAACCAACTACAAAAATATCGATCTCTTTTTTACCAATACGAAGAACTTTTTTTTGTATCAAATTTGTTTTAAGTAATTCTTTCAGCTGAACGAACTTTTCGGTCATCTTTCGTTCGTCTTCACCAAACCATTTTTGCATTTTGATTAAAGGAGCAAAAAAGTCATCAAAACCGTTCACTTCAATTTTTAAATCATTTGATTTGCCGATTTGGAGTAAAACCGTTTCTGAAGTGACAGAATCCGCTTGCTGTCCGGCAAAAGCAATTATTGGAGCGTCGCTTTCGCTCATATAAACAAGCCCTGCAACAGTTTCGGCGATTTGCTCATTCAAAGTATTAGCTTGTTCCTCCAAAGCAACCTTTTTTTTTCTCCGTGACATAAAATTTGCTCCAAATATATTTCTAAAACGAAGTCTATCACATAAACTTTTACCGCCAAACCCTTGCTAAAAAGGTATTTATAAGGCTTTTTAAAAATTTTCCGCAACCTGTGGATTTCTTCTTGCAAAATCAATCAAAATTTGTTACTCTTTGAGCCGTTTCTAATAACTAAAGCAACTGTAAGTTATTGAAAATAAAACACTTAAAGTTTTACTTTAACTTTTAAGCACTTTCCACAACCCTGTGGAAAACCCTGTGGAAAACTTTCGATTTTTTGAAGAAAATCCTGTAAAGTGACCGATTTTGAAAGGTTTTAGATAAATTTGGAAAATCCCCCATCAGTTATTTTGAGTTTCCAAAAATGCTTAAAAGTTTAGCAATGGAATTAAGAAATTTTTCGGAGAAAGATAATGAATACTTCGGTAGAAAAAATAAATGTTTGGAACAATATTCTCCAATCGGTCGAAAAAAGATTAAATCGTCAAATTTTTGATTCGTGGTTTCGCCCGATTCAATTTGAAGGCTTTGACACAGAAAAAAATGTCTTGCACCTGCGCGCAACTCAAGTCAATAAGGACTGGGTTCAAACTTATTATTCAGATTTACTCTCACAAACTCTAAAGGAATTAAATATTTCTAACTGCCTTTTTGATTGGAAAATTGAGGAAACCAAATTACCCGAAGATTTTTTAGATGATGATGAGGAAGAAGAATTTTTCTTTGAAAAGCAAAAACCGGTCAGCAATACCATCGGATTTAATTTTATGGAAAATTCAACTCCGCCGAATCCGGTTAAAAGCACCACAACAAATTTTGTTGACATTGAACCAATAGAAAATTCTTTAAATCCGAAATATAAATTTGAAAGTTTTGTGGTCGGCGCGTGTAATCAATTTGCCCACGCTGCCAGTCTCGCAGTTGCCGAAGCTCCGGGAAAAACCTACAATCCAATGTTCATTTACGGCGGGGTCGGTTTGGGAAAAACCCATTTGATGCACGCAATGGGACACGCCATCAAGGAACAAAATCGTCATTTGCGCGTTGCTTATATTTCCGCCGAAAAATTTATGAACGAATTAATTAACGCAATTCGTTACGACAAAACTCAAACTTTCCGCGACAAATATCGTTCAATTGATGTGCTTTTAATGGATGATGTGCAGTTTATGGCAGGAAAAGAGCGCACCCAGGAAGAATTTTTCCATACTTTTAACGCTCTTCACAATGAACAAAAACAAATCGTTATCACTTCGGATTGTCCGCCGCGAGAAATTCCGACTTTAGAAGAAAGACTGCATTCACGGTTTGAATGGGGATTAATTGCCGATATTGAACCGCCGGATTTAGAAACAAAAGTTGCGATTCTAAAACGCAAAGCAGATTTAGACGGCGTGATGTTATCAGACGAAGTAGCATTTTTTATTGCCAGCAAAGTTAAAAGCAACATTCGTGAGCTGGAAGGTTCGCTCGTGCGTCTGGTCGCAATCTCTTCTCTGCGTGGAGTTCCGATTTCAAAAATGCTGGCTCAGGACGCAATCCGTAATATCGTGGACAGCGATCAGCCGGAAGGAATCACAATGGATCGGATTGCAAAATTAGTTTCATCGCATTACAAACTGACAGTCGAAGAATTGAAGTCCAAAAATAATTCACGTCAGATCGCCGTTCCGAGACAGGTTGCAATGTATCTTTGTAAAAGATTAACCAAACATAGTTTTCCTGAGATCGGGCGTGAGTTTGGCGGCAAACATCATACAACTGTAATGCACTCGGTTGAGAAGATTGATGCACTCAGTAAGGAAGATAGAAATTTCCACAGAGTTGTCAGCGATTTAATAGATAATCTTTGCAATTAATTAAAGAAAGTTAAACGTAAAACAGAGTATTTTTTTCCACAAGACAGTTTTTTAAGTGAACATATATTAAATGTTTGCTTACAATAATTAAAATATGTTTTCCACTTTTCCACAGGCTGTGTAAAACTTCAGGTTGTGGAAAAGTAGAAAAGGATTTTTACGCTCAAAGTTTTCCACAGATTTAAAGTTTTCCACAGACTTTTCCACATCACCTGTGGACGACTAAATTTAAACATTTCAATAATAAACCGGCTTTTCCACTTTTCCACAGCCCCTACTAATACTACTATCTAAATATATATAATTTTAAAGTATTAGAAATAGTAAAACAGTCGAAAGTTTTAAAAGAAAATCTTTGAGTAAATGGGAAAATTGGAATTGGCTTAGTGAGAAAATTAAACAAAAAAATTTTGGCTTCAAGATTAGGCAAAACAATTTAAAATAGCCATTGAGTTTGATTCAAAGGAGATTGCAAAATGAAAAAGTATTTCTATTTAAACTTGATAGTTTTGTTAGGATTTTTTTTAAGTTCAAAAAGTTTAGGTCAGAGCAAAGAACCAGTTTACTATGAGTTTTCTAAAAAGTATGTTTTTACTTCCGCTGTAATACAATCTGAGTTTCCAGTGCATTTTAGAGAAATCAAGATTGTTACACGCGAGGAATCAATAACTCCAAAAATTTATTGGACAATTGAAAATAATTCTGACAAGCCGGTAAAGAGTTATTCAGTTGCGTTTAGAATATTCCATTCAGTTCAAGAGTGGAAAAGCTTCGGACCTGTTTTAGGTTTTAGTGAAACATACAATAAGGATATACCCCTTATCCTCCCAAAAAAATCATATACAAATGACATTATTACTCCTAAACCTATCCCTTCATCTATGGAAGAAAAAATTTTTTCAAAATCAAAATCAAAGGAAGATGCTTGGTTCACTGGAATTGTATGTATTGGAATTATTAAGGAGGTTGAATTTATGGATGGCACAAAAATTGAGGCAGATAAAACCTTGTTTGATGATTTTTAAAATTTAAGGTTGGATTATTGCAAAAAAAAAGTATAAAAATTTGGAAAGTAAAACTTTAGGATTTTACAGAATTTGGGAAGAAAAATTTATTAAGATTTTATGTTTGTAGAAACATCAAAGTAACACTAAAATAGTTAAAAAAAATTAACCAAAGACTTCCCATACAGGTTAGGAGCAATTATGGAATTTGTAATTAAGCAAAGTGCTTTAAAAGAAGAACTCGGATTTGTGCAAGGCATCGTTGAAAAGAAATCTACAATTCCGGTTTTGTCAAATATTTTGATCGAATCAGTTGGCGAAGGAACGATTCGAATCGTTGGAACAGACCTTGATGTCACGATTCGCTGTGAAACCTCAGCCGAAATCAAACAGGCGGGTTCGATGTGCATTCAGGCACGCAAACTTTTTGATATTGTCCGACTTTTAGAAAATCAGGACGTTCATTTTACCAAAGAAGAAAATGAATGGGTTCGGATGAGCTGCGGCAAATCAAAATTCCGGCTGGCAGGTGTTTCCCGGGAACAATTCCCGGAAGTTCCTGAATTCCGCAGCACACCGTTAAAATTGTCAGCCAAAGTTTTTAATCATTTTATTCAACATACGAGTTTTGCGATTACACAGGAACAATCACGTTTTACCCTCTCCGGTGCAAAATTTATGGTTGGAGACGGGACCGTCAAAATGGTGACAACTGACGGACATCGTTTGGCGTTCATTGAAAAACAAGAATCGTTGGATGGAACAATGGATGCCTTGATTCCGAAAAAAGCTTTGATCGAACTAACCAAAATTTCCCGTGATTCAAACGGTGAAATCAGTTTTGGCGAAGATCCGAACCATATTTATTTTGAAGTTGACGGACGTTTATTGATTACACGCAAGCTTTCGGGAACTTTTCCAAATTACGAAATGGTAATTCCGAAAAGCAATGACAAAACTGCAACCTTTGATGCCGAAGAAATGAAAGCTGCAATTCGACGGGTTTCATTGATGGCGGATGAAAGAACTCGTTCAGTCAAATTAACCATCAAATCGGGCGAAATCGAAATCAGTTCACAAGCCGCCGAAGAAGGCGAGGCAAATGAATATATCACCGCTGATTATCAGGGCGAAGAGGTAACGCTCGGATTCAATTCTGCATATTTGCAAGATTTTTTGAATGTGGTTAGTGCGAACGAAGCCGAAGCCGCACAGGAAACTGAAACGGAAGGCGAAACGGTGAAAGTAAAAGACGGAAGATTGCGTCTGGCTTTGGATTTTAAAGACAGCAATGCTCAAACCTTAGTTCGTTTGGCAAACGACACAACCTATGATTACAAATATATCGTAATGCCTTTGAGAATATGATTTTGTAAAAATTTAGAAGACTAAACTAATATTGAAGCCTGTGAAATCTTTCAAAAAATTGGAAAATGAATCGCAGGCTTTAATTAATTGAATTGGAATTGAAAATGAAGAAAACAAAAATTGAAAAACCATTGGTTGCTGTAATAATGGGTTCAACTTCAGATTGGGAAACGATGAAAAATGCGTCGGATATTTTGAGCGATTTCAATGTTCCGCACGAATGCAAAGTTGTTTCGGCACATCGCACGCCGGATCTACTGTTTGAGTTTTCAAAAACGGCTGAATCTCGCGGAATCGAAGTCATCATCGCCGGAGCGGGAGGTGCGGCACATCTTCCGGGGATGTGTGCCTCGCAAACGTGTCTGCCGGTCTTAGGCGTGCCCGTTCAAAGCAAAGCACTGTCGGGTATGGATTCGCTCCTTTCAATCGTCCAGATGCCCGCCGGAGTCCCTGTCGGCACTTTGGCAATCGGAACAGCCGGCGCAAAAAATGCTGCGCTGTTGGCAATTTCCATTATTTCAAACTCAAGACCTGATTTAAGGGAAAAATTACGGGAATTTAGAGAAAATCAAACGCAAACAGTTTTAGGTTCGGAGTTGGAATAAAAAATAAGTTGGAATGAGGTTGTTCTAAAATTATTTGAATCGGCAATTAATTTTATGATTGAAAACAGAGAAAAAGAATGGCAACAACTTCAATCAAATGCCAGCCAAATTTTAGATAATCCAAAGTTATTACCAATTGACGAAAAAACAAAAAACTTTATCCCAATTTTGCACTTGTGGATTTCACCAACTTTTACTCCTGAAAAACATTGGATTTTCTACAAACCACAATCACAAATTAATCCACAGCCAAAACCTTTAATTAAACAAGTAATTTGGAAAAAAACTGAGGATTTCAAACGATTGAATGAACCATTAGTTGGAATAAAAGAAGGTTTTCACCTCGAACCGACATTTGAAATAAAATTGGCGGAAATTGAGTTGGAAAAACTGATTAAAATTATTGTAAATTTAGCCAAAATTAGTTTACCACCGTTCATAAAAGATGAGATTCTAGGACTTGATGGCGAACATTTCGGGATAGAAACTTTGGGGAATTATCATAATGCAAGAGTAATTTGGTGGAGTTCGTTTCCGAAGGAATGGAAAGAATTAATAAATTGGTTTGAGAAAAAAAGAATATTTTTGGAAGAAAAATTTAGTGAAAATTGAAGAAATCATTAAAAAACTGGAATCGCTCAAAAATCCTGACAACATTGCCGGAATGGCACGATTTAGAATTGTTACGAAAAAGGCTTTTGGAATTTCTGCACCGGTTTTGAAAGATTTTGCCAAAGAAATCAAAAAACAAACTGAAGAAAGGCACTCATTGGTTTTAGAACTCTGGCAAACTGAAATTCACGAAGCACGAATAATTGCATATTTAATTGATGATCCAAAACAAGTTACCGAATCACAAATGGACAGTTGGGTAAAAGACTTTGATAATTGGGCGATTTGTGACGGAACTTGCGGACATCTTTTTTGCAGAACTGATTTTGCTTACAAAAAGGTTTTTGAATGGTCTGAATGTGAAGAAGAATTTATCAAACGCGCCGGAATCGTTTTAATAGCGTGGCTCACGGTTCACGATAAAAAAGCTGATGATGAAAAAATTGCACAATTTTTACCAATTCTTGAAAATAAAGCCAACGACGACAGAAATTTCATCAAAAAAGCAGTTAATTGGTCACTCAGACAAATCGGAAAACGAAATTTAAATCTAAATAAACTAGCTGTCGAATCCGCCGAAAAGATCAAAGCCCAAAACACAAAATCAGCCCGTTGGATTGCGGCGGATGCTTTGCGCGAATTAAAAAATGAAAAGACCTTAGAAAGAATTACTAGAAAAAGTGAACCAAATCAGAAAGTAGTTTTGTATTAGTTATTTCCTTTTTTCCCTTAAGGCAACCTTTTCAAAATCTCACCGCATCCATAAGAACGGTTCAACCAAAAATCTCGAAATAATTCAAAAAATTGGAGTTGCGTGGTATGTGGCGAGTAATTTCTTTAGTCGCGTTGTGCTTAGTGTGCCTTTCTTTAACTCAGGCTCAAACAGTTTTGGAAAATGAAACAAGTGTTATTTTTAACGAAAAAACGGCAGATGTTTCGTTAGTGGTGCAAAATCTTGATAAAAGTTTTGCAGGTAAAATAGAGCTTGAATTACTTAATAACGAAGATAAAAAAATTGCCGAAGCTTCACAAAATTTCAAAATAAAACGCGGCAAGGAATCTTACAAATTATCAATGCCTTTGGGCGATTTACTGGAAAAAGTTGATTCCGAAGTCGCCTGGTATCGCCTTCATTACCGGGTTGGAAATACGCAAGGTTTTATCTCACTGTCCGAAATTGTCAAAGATGTTTTTGAATTGCGTGTTGCAGCGGCGGAAAAAATTTCGGTTGGAATGAATTACCGAGTCCGCGTTCGGGCAATTCATCCTCTGACAAAAATGCCAATCGAAAATGTCAAAGTTGACGCAAATCTAAAACTTGATTTAGATACGGAAGCTGATGAGGACGAATTAAAACTCAATGCAAAAGGAGAAACGGACGATGACGGATTTGCAGTTTTGGATTTCAAAATACCTGAAAAAATTAAACTGGATTATGACGGCGATTTAAAGGTTAAAGGCAGAAAAAACGCAATTATCCGTGAGGTTGAAGAAGATTTAAATACTAACGAAAACAAGAGTTCGGTTTTTTTGACGACTGATAAGCCGATTTACCAACCGGCACAGGATTTTAAGGTGCGCGGACTTTATTTCGATGCAAATAACAACGTTGTCACCGATAGCGAACTCGAATTTTCGATAAAAGATGAAGACGATACGGTTCTTTATCGTGAAAAGGTCAAAACTTCGGAATTTGGGATTGCCTCAATCTCGTGGAAAATTCCCGATAATGCCAAACTCGGAAACTACCGTGTTGAAGTAGAAAACGAGAACGGAGATGATGTTGCCCAACAAAGCTTCAAGGTCTCGCGCTACGATCTGCCGAATTTCAGCGTTACCGCAAAACCCGACAAAACTTTTTATTTACCGACCGATAAACAAGCAGAAGTGACGGTCAATGCCGATTATTTATTTGGCAAGCCTGTGACGCAAGGGCGGGTGCGTGTTGTGCAGGAAAGCAATCGCCATTGGAATTGGCGTGAGCAGAAATACGATGTTGAAGAAAAACAAACCTTTGAGGGTGAAACCGACAAAGACGGAAAATACATTGCCAAAGTTGATTTGAGCGAGGCAATAAACGATCTGCAAAGAAATAATTGGCAGCGTTTTACGGATTTGAATTTTGCTGCTTATTACACAGATTTGACCACCAACAAAACCGAGCAAAGGCGTTTTGACATTCGAGTTTCTAAGGAACCGATTCACGTTTATTTGATTAGAAGTGATTACCGTCAGGAATTCAGATTACCGATAACTGCTTATGTCTCAACTTTTTATGCCGACGGAACGCCTGCCGTTTGCGATGTTGATCTTAAGATTAATCAAAAACCAATTACCAAACTAAAAACCAATTCACTTGGCGCAGGAAGGACCGAATTCACTCTGGATGAAAAGTTTTTTGAGGGAAGTTATTACAATTTTGAAATATCTGCCCGCGACCAAAAAGGTGAAAACGGAACTTTTAGCGAAAATATGTATTATTACAAAACTGATTCGTTAAAAATTTCCGCCGATAAAACTATTTTCAAACCCGGGGAAAGCGTAAAAGTTAATCTCCTTTCAACCAAAAAAGATGCTCTGGTTTATGTGGATATCGTGCAAAATTGGTCGACTTTGGCAACTTATTTTGTCAATCTCAAAGACGGAAAGGGCGAACTCAAGATTCCTTATAATCCTAATTTCAAAGGAGATTTGGCGATTTCGGCTTACATTGATTCGGATTCAAACGATTATTATTACTACGATTATGGTTTGATCAAAGCCTCGCGCGGAATCATTTATCCGATTCAGCAAAACTTAAAACTGGATGCACAATTTTCGGCAGCCGAATATCGTCCGAATGAGGAAGCAAAAGTTAATTTTTCGGTGCTGAACAGTGTCGGTAAAACGGTGCAAAGTGCGCTTGGCGTGGTTGTTTTTGATAAAGCAGTTGAAGAACGTGCCCGCACCGATGCGGAATTCGGCAGTTATTTCAGCCGTTTTTACAGTCTTTTGGGTTATCAGCGATCTTTCGGCGGAATTACTTTGAAGGATTTGAACGAACTTAATTTATCCAAACCTGTTTCGCCGGAGATACAGCTTGCAGCGGAAATTATGTTGGCGGATTACTATTATTATCCGCGAATTTACCGCAGTCGAAAATGGGAAAGCGATGTTAAGAGCGTTTATGCTCCGTTTTTCAAAAAACAATTTGAACCAATCGAAAAGGTTTTAAAAGCGCAGTTTGAAAAAAACTACACTCATCCGACCGACGAAGCGTCATTACGCAAAATTTTGCAGGAAAATGGTTTAAGTTTTGAAAATATCCGCGACCCTTGGGGAAATAATTATCAGCCGGTGTTTTCAATCAGCCAAACACAGGATATTGTTACTTGGAAAACCGCCGGAGTTGATAAAAAATTTGATACGGCAGACGATTTTACGGTTTCAACCTCATCATTTTCTTACTTTTTGTCGATTGGCGAGAAAATCAACAAAGCAGTTTGGGAATATCACAAACGAACCGGAAAATTTATCCGCGATGCCGAAACTTTTTCCGCCGAGCTTGCCAAACAGGATTTAGATGCCAGTCAAATCAAGGACCGCTGGAACCACGATTATCGTGTGACTTTTGAAATTTCAGACAGAAATTATCTGATTCGTTTTTATAGTTATGGTCCGAACGGATATTACGAACCGGGGAATTACAACACGGATGATTTTACCGTTTGGACAAGTGCAATTGATTATTTTGCCGAAACCGAAAAAGAAATCAATCGAATTTTAAGCCAAACCGTAAATGTTGGGAAAAAGCCTTTTCCGAAAGACGACATTGAATTTAAGCAGATTTTGAAAGATAACGGCTTGGATTTTGCCAAAATTCTTGACGGTTGGGGAAATCCTGTCTATCTAACCAGCCGCAAAGAAAATCGTTATGCTGATAAAGTCGTGATCGAAAACGGCAAGCAAAAAATTACGCCCGTTACGCAGGAATTACAGACATTTACGATTCGCAGTCAGGGCACAGGAGGTTTAACTCATTTTGATTTAGCCACTTTTTCGAGCGTCATCACCGAACAATCAAAAGATACGCTTTATAAAAAAGCCGAAATCAAAAATATTGCTTATTCAAACTCAAACGGCGCAATTCGCGGAACTGTGGTTGATCCAAACGGTGCAATAATTGCAGGGGCAACAGTTACTGCGACAAATCAAGATGACACAACAAAAACTTACAGTGCGACAACCAATGACAGTGGAGTATTTTTACTCGAAAATCTTCTTTCTGGAAAATATAAAGTTGAGGTTTATGCCAGAGGATTTCAAAAATCGGTTTATTCGGATATTCAAGTTCGCTCAATGAATTTAGTTGAAATGAATGTAAGTTTGAATGTTGGAAGCGTGGCGGCAACGGTTGATGTGACAAGTAATGCTGTAACAATTGAATCATCCTCTTCGTCTCTTTCAACAACCGTCAACTCTCGCCAAGTTCAAAACTTACCGTTAAATGGGCGTAATGTGGCAAATTTATTATCTTTACAACCTGGCGTTACGGTCAACGGCGCAAGACAACGAAATAATAATGTAACTCTTGATGGTGTTGATGTTAATGATCCTACAAAAAGTGAAAATTCAACGCCTCGATTGCGCGAATATTTCCCCGAAACGCTTGTTTGGTCGCCAGAACTTTTGACTGATAAAAACGGAAAAGCCGAATTAAAATTCAAACTAGCGGACAACATTACGACCTGGAAGCTCTACAGCATCGCTTCTACCAAAAACGGCAAAATAGGAATTGCGGAAAAAGAAGTTCGTGCCTTTCAACCGTTCTTTGTTGACCTTGATCCGCCAAAGTTTTTAACCGAAGGCGATGAGATTTATTTGCCGACACAGGTTCGCAATTACACCGAAACAAAACAAAAGGTCGGTGTCACAATGAAACAAGCGGATTGGTTCTCACTCCTCACCCCTGAATTGCAAAAGATCGAAGTTCCGTCAGGCGATTCGGGAATTGCGGTTTTCGGATTCAAAACAATTTCGGCAATCAAAGGCGGCAAACAAAGAGTAACCGCAATTGCCCAAAAAACTTCCGATGCAATTGAAAAGCCGGTCACGGTTCGACCGAACGGCGAAGAAATCGTCAAAACCGATTCCAAGCTATTCAATAATTCAGCCTCGTTTGAAGTTGATTTCCCTGCCAACGCATTACCTCGAACACCGAAAGCGGAGCTTAAAATCTATCCTAATCTTTTCTCGCACGTTGCCGAATCGGTTGAAGGTCTTTTGCAGCGACCATACGGCTGCGGTGAACAGACCATTTCTTCGACCTATCCGAATTTAATGCTTTTGAAATTTATCAAAGAGGACAATAAACTCCGCGCAACGGCTGAAAGATATTTGCAAAAAGGATATGAGAGGCTTTTGGGTTATCAAGTATCCGATGGCGGATTCTCGTATTGGGGCGGCAAAGATTCATCCGATGTTGCATTGACTGCGTATGCGATCCGCTTTTTGAACGATGCGAAAACCTTTATCAAAGTTGATGAAACCGTCATTAAAAAAGCGACTGATTACCTCGTCAATCAACAACAAACCGATGGAAGTTTTACCAAAAAATATTATTGGGAAAGTTCAACCGATTCCAATCGCACAAAACTCTTTACCTCTTATGTTGCCAGAACTTTAGCAATGCAAATAGGCGGAAACGCGACTATAAAGGAGCGTGTTTCGACGCAATCAAATGACACACTTCCTGACGGGCGCGTTTCTGCTTTGGCTAAAGCTCTTGAATATTTGAAAAAGCGAAATGATGAAATAGATGAGCCTTACGCGCTTGCACTTTACGGTTTAGCTTCGCTGGATGCCGGAAACATTGAAGCGGCTAATAAAACTGCCCAGCTTCTAGCTAAAATGGCAATACCGGAAGACAATGCAGTTTATTGGAAGCTCGAAACCAACACGCCTTTTTACGGTTGGGGAACGGCAGGAAGAGTGGAAACAACGGCTTTGGTTGTCCAATTATTGTTAAAAACCAAAACCAATCAGGATTTAGTTTCACGCGGAATGCTTTTCCTTTTGAAGAACAAAGATCGTTACGGGGTTTGGTATTCAACTCAAACAACTATCAATGTTCTGGATACATTCTTAGCCACGCTTTCCACGGAAAAAACTGCGGAAACTCAAACTTTACAGGTTTTACTGAATGGAGAAAATCTACAGAATATTACCGTTCCGCCTGACCAGATAACTCCAATTACGGTTGATCTAACCAATAAACTTGATGCCAAAACAAATCGGGTTGAGGTTAAAGGATCGTCCAGCTCGCCGTTAATGTCGCAGATAGTTTCGGCGCATTACATTGATTGGAAAGATTCCGAGGCAAGCGGAAAGAATACAAATCAATCGCGTCAATTAAGGCTTGATTACAAATGCGATAAGCAAAATGCTGAGATCATGCAGGAGGTAAATTGTTCGGCAGAAGCAGAAAGAGTCGGCTTCCAAGGATACGGAATGCTGCTCGCGGAAATCGGAATTCCTCCGGGCGCAGACGTTTCGCGCGAATCTTTGGAAGAAGCCTTGAAAAATGATTGGAGCCTCAGCCGTTACGACATTTTACCCGATAGGATAATCTTTTATATGTGGTCAAAAGCAGGTGGGACGAAGATAAATTTCAAATTCAAACCGCGCTACGGAATGAAGGCTTTAACGCCTGCCTCGATTGTTTACGATTATTATAACGAAGAGGCAAAAGCAATAGTTGCGCCGTTAAAATTTGAGGTGAAATAACCTTTAACTTAATAGAAGCTTTTGCAGCAAGGGAATGATCTTTTCTTGCTGTTCTTTTGTATAAGGAATTGTTTCTCCAATGCCCCACACAGGCTTTGCCCACGCAAAATCTTCATTGAAACGGGCGATGATATGACAATGAAGCTGCGGAACAACGTTTCCAAGCATTCCAATGTTTAATCTGTCAGGCTGATAGGCTTGTTTCATTAAACCTGCAACGTGATTAATTTCTTCGGTAAATTCCGTGCGCTGCGGTAAAGTTAAATCAGTCAGATCGCAAACGTCATGGATTCGCGGAACAAGGATTATCCACGGATAACGATTATCATTCATCAGCAAAATATTTGATACATTCAATGCACCGACAAAAAACGTATCCTTTTCCAATTGCGGATGCAAAACAAATTCTGATTCGGAATATTCTGAACTCATTTTTTTAGATTGAATTTTAGATTATAGTTTGTGTAATTAGATTTAATCTTTCTTGAATCAAGTTAAACTATCATTGAATCAGGTTTGATTATAGTTAAATCAAGTTTAGTTGTTCTTCAATCAAGTTTCATTATAACTGAATCGAGTTTAGCCGTTCTTGAATCAAGTTTGATTATAGTTAAATCAAGTTTAGTTGTTCTTTAATCAAGTTTAACTATCTCTCAATCGAGTTGAACAATCATTGAATCAAGTTTAATGGTTTCTCAATCGAGTTTAGTTACCATTGAATCGAGTTTATTGATAATTTATTCCGCCATTAAAAGTCAAACATCAAATTCAAAATCGGAATACTAAAATTACGGCATTTGTAAATTATTCTCCTGCACGGTTTTTATCTTTTCGATCTCTTTTCCACTCAGTATTTCCTGTAGCTTAAAAGCCGGTTCAATAATTGCAATTCCAATATTGGCAATGGCACTTGATGGAGCCGTTTGTGTCGGACTAACCGGAAGCCTGTCAACAAAATGATTGGAAATGATACCGATCAGCTTTCGGGGGGAATCGGGCAAACTCTCTTCGGTATTAACAAAGGTCGGCGCGCCGCTGCTTCCGCCGGATGCTCCGGCTTCGATCAGATAAACCTCTTTCTTTTCGCCGTTGACCATTACTCTTTCATTGGGAATCAAAGCCACTTTGCCAAACCTGACAATCGGATAAATTCTCGTCACACCCATATACGGTATGAATAAACTCGTAAAAAACACGTCTGAACCCTCGCTGATGTTGAGTTTTTCAAAATCATCTTTGGTTGTCAGCAAATTCGCCTCGATAAAACTAAAATCAAATTTAGTTTTATCAGGTAAAAGAGTAATCACGGCTAAATCAACGGTCGGATCATCGTGTAAAAAGACGTTTTGATTAGCTCCCGAAAGATTTACGGGAACATCAATCGTGTCGGATTTTCCATCGAGAGTATTAAGTCGAACTGAAATGTTTGGGAGAAAAGATTTCAGATCATCAGTTTGAATAACGTGTTTAGCCGTTACTAGACAGACAAAATATTGTTCGGGATTCTGAGAATTCTGTTCGCCGATGAAAAAACCCGTTGCGCCTTTGGTCAGTTTTTTCTTTTCTTCAAAGGTATAAATAAAAGCGACTGCTTTCTTTACCTCGTCAGGAATAAAGGCTTTTACTTTATAAACGCCATTAAAAAAGATAACGAATAAAAATAATGTTATCAGAATCTTTTTCATTAATACCTCTTTTGAATCTGCCTTTGCTATGATTTCAACTATCTTATAGGTGCGTTTTTTGTGAAATTAGTTTATTCGATTTTTCAAAAATGGGTATAAAAGTAGAAAATAGTTTAAAGATGAATACTTGGAAACTAGAAATTGAATACGAAGGAACACGTTATCGTGGCTGGCAGATGCAAAAGAATGCCAAAACCGTGCAAGGTGAAATCATTAACGCAGCCGAAGATATTTTTCAGCAAAGGATTGAATTAGGCGGAGCAGGTCGCACAGATGCGGGCGTTCACGCCTTTCAGCAAATTGCACATTTACGGATTCGGGAAGGTAAGAAAGATTATAAACCGCAGCAGCTTTTATTCGCCTTTAATGATCGCCTGCCGCACGACATTAACATTTTGAAAGTGATACCGACCTCAAATGATTTTCACGCCCGACACGATGCCGTAGCGCGGCAATATCTTTATCAAATTTCAACCCGCCGCACCGCTTTTGCTAAAAATCACGTTTGGTGGGTAAAGGACAAACTCAATCTCAAAGCAATGGAAACTGCGACAAATGTGATTGTCGGCAAACATAATTTTCGCTCATTTTGTGAAATTGAAGATGAAAAAGATTCAACGATTGTGGTAGTTAATTCGGCAACACTGATGACTCGCGGAACGATGATCTATTTCCGAATCAATGCCAGTCATTTTTTATGGAAAATGGTCAGAAGATTAGTCGGAACAATCGTCGAAGTCGGACGCGGGCGTTTCACCGTTCCCGATTTTGAAAGTTTTCTGGAAACACCGAACGATACTTTAGCAAAATACACCGCGCCGCCTTCGGGATTGTTTTTAGAAAAGATTTTTTATAAACAAGAGGAAAATTAACGAGCAGTTTTCTTTATCTTTCGGAGTTTGCCAATAATATCAAACTCAATTTTACGGCTTGAATTTTCCAAAGTTACGAATTGTTTGTCTTTGACTTTAGCCATTTCGCTTTTGTTTAAAAAGACGACCTGTTCCCCCATCAATTTTTCTTTTGGATAATCCGCGTCGGGGCTGGTGTAAAATTTTAAAGTTCTGCCAACCCCTTTTCCTTTGAAAACTTCTTTAACCTCTGCAGTTAATTCATATAAACAATAACCTGAACCTTTGTTGGTTTCACAATTCCCGTTGCCCATTGAATCAACGGTTTTGATAGTTTTTACATTGACGTAAACAACGGCATTTACTTGACTAAAGTCTCCTTTTAACACATCTGCCTGATAGAATCCGCTGTCATCTTGTCCAAAAGCATTCAGGCAAAAAGTAAATACAAACAAAAGCGAAAAAGTCAGGGGTAGCTTTTTCATAAAATTAAGTTTTTTTATCCTTTTGATAGATTTTGCAAGTGATTGATGCTTTATGTCGAAGTTTAGTTTTCTACATTTTTAATCTATCTTTCTTGCCATTCGATGGAATCGGGTAATTACATTCGGATCAGGATAAAGAGATGCTATCGAAGACTCTCTACCGTCATAGTTCATTAACGAAAGAACATAACGAATACTTTCCAAACGGGCTTTTTTCTTATCATTGGCGCGAACGATGATCCAAGGGCTGAACGTGGTATGTGTGCGGCTGAACATTCTTTCTTTATAAATTGTGTATCTATCCCACATTCCTTGCGCTTCCTGATCGATCGGACTGAGCTTCCATTGTTTAAGCGGGTTCAATTCACGGGAGGCAAAACGCATTTGCTGTTCGTCTTTTGAAATAGAAAACCAGAATTTGATAACAATAATTCCGTCTTCATACAACATATGTTCAAACTCGGTTACTTGCTGCATAAAACGTTCATATTGTTCTTCGCTGCAAAATCCCATGACCGGCTCGACCACAGCACGGTTATACCAACTGCGGTCAAAGAAAACGATCTCGCCGCGATTGGGCAACTGACGAACATAACGCTGAAAATACCATTGTCCGACCTCTTCTTCGGTTGGTTTCGGGAGCGCGACCACACGCATTGCCCGAGGATTGAGATGTTCAATAAATCGTCGAATCGTTCCGCCTTTTCCGGCAGCATCACGACCTTCAAAAATGATCGCTACCCTTTGCTTGGTTGTTTGCACCCAACGCTGTAATTTAACCAATTCGATCTGTAATTGCTCCAATTCGTCTTCGTATCTTAAAGTTCTTTCCGCATTTTTGATACGAACTCCTTTGGAATTTAACAATTTGATAAGCGGTCGAAAAGATTTAACGTTTTTGAAATCAGCCGCAGTAAAAAGCGTTTCGATTTCCTGCGCGGTAATTCCGACACCGCTTGGAACTATTACTTCGTTGTCAAGATCAACTAAACTCTCAATTTCGGCTACTCTTTCATATGTATTGTCTTTCCCTTCTAAATTCTCTGCTGTTGTCATTTTTCCTCCTAAAGTCAGTTATACTTAGCAATATTTTAAGCCTTTAATTACTTGAGTTTCAATTAAAATATTATGTATTGTAATAGCCTTATAAAAATCAAGTAAGCTAATCTAATAAATTAGTATTAACACTTTAGCGATAAATCCGCATATTACCTGACTACGCTTGATTTTCATCAGGTAAGTATGCCAAATTCAAATAAGAAGATTTCATTAAAAAATATTGAGGAGAAATAGCTAAATGCCAACTATTACAGCAGAAACAGCTACCGGAACAATTACGATTGATGCTCAGGCGGGGCGTAAACTTGTTCTCGAATTAGAAGATAACGGGATAGATGTTCTTCACCGTTGCGGCGGAAACGCCAGATGCACAACTTGCGGAATTGAGGTTATCTCAGGTGATGCAGGTGACAAAACGGAAGCTGAAATTGCAGTTTTAACAGCTAAAGGAATTGATAACGAAAACTTTCGATTGTCTTGCCAAATTCGTTGTGAAAACGATTTGTCAGTCAAGATTTTAAGACAAGCCAGCACTGCCGGAATCGAACCCGGAACGAGACCTGAGGAATAAGGCAAAATTAAAAAGTAAAAAGGCAAAATACAGGAGATTAAAAAATGTTAGAAATTATTGAAAATAACTTGATTAATTCAACCGAAATTAAAGTAGCCGAAGCGCATTGTGACGCGCCTTGCGGAGTTTATGATCCGGCTTCTGCCAGAATTGCTGCCGAAGCAGTTCTTTCAATGACCAAGAAAATTCTTGATCTGAAAGTTCCCGATGGCAGCGATGCTAAAGCAACTGCTAATTATCACAACACTTTAACCCGCTACATTATGGTTAAAGAAGAACAAGCCCGGGTTGCCAAAGAAGAGTTACTGATTCTCTGGACAGATTATTTCAAACCCGTTCATCTGGAACAATTTCCGAATTTGCACGACACATTCTGGAAAGCGGCAAAACTTTGCTCAGCTTGCAAAGTCGAAGTCAGCCTTGAACACGCAAACGAATTGATGGCTGCGATTCAGGAAATTCACGGAATTTTCTGGTCGAGCAAAAACCGCGAAGTAGCTTATTACACTGCTTCATAATAATTCTCAAACTAGAACTGCGGATTGTAGGTTTTGAAAAGAATCTGCAATTCGCTTTTGTTTTTATATGAACTACGAACGTTATCGCATTCAGGGAAATTCAATGCTGCCGGAATTAAAAGACGGCGACGAAGTTCTGGTAAATCCAAACGAACCTTATAAAATCGGTGATATTGTGGTTGCTCAACATCCTTTCAAACAAAGTGTGGTTTTAATCAAAAGGATTAGTGAAATAGATGAAAGTAGTGTTTACCTAATCGGTGATAATTCTGCTGAAAGCACCGATTCACGCACTTTAGGCAAAATTCCAAGAAAAGATATTTTGGGAAAAGTAGTTCATCTTTTAAAATGATCAAACAGAAAAAATTTAATCTCAATAGAAAAACTTACACTCTTTAATTCAATTTGACCGATTTCGTTTCAAACAGAAAAAATTCTGAAATTAATTGATGACTATTTATACTTTTTTATGCTAGTTTATAATTGTTGAACAGTATTTCACTGTTGGAGGAAGTTGTGAACCAAATCTTAGAATTTAAAATGTCAGAAAAGGAGTTTGTCTCCCCTCGCAATGCAGAAAAAGAGGCTTTACCATTCTCAGAAGTCTCGATTGAATCAGTCCTTTTAGATGCCGACCTTTTCGTAAAATATCGCTCAATTGATAAAGCATTTAATTTGCTCCTCGAAGCTATTGAAAGAAGTCCGCGCTCAATTCCCTTACGCGAAAAAATGCGCGAAATCGCCACCAGTCATAAAAATTTGACCGAAGCTGCGCGGCAATGTCTGGCGTTAGTTAATCTCTACATTGCCCGCGAAGAATTTGATACGGCTTATGACCGTTTGCAGGAAGCCAAATTGCTTGACCCGCGAATTTCGGTTGCGCCCGGATTAGAAGCAATTCGCCGCGCCCGCCGTCCTGAATTTGACCAAAACAAACAACACACTCCGGTTAAGGTTCGCACTGATTGCGCTTTAGCGGGAGATCTTTCGCTGGTTGGAATTTTTGACGTCATTCAAGTTATCGAAAACTCAAAAATGACAGGGATTTTAGTGGTCAAATCCGAAACTCACTTAGCAAATGTTTCATTTAACAGTGGAAAAATCGTTGATGCCGAAGCAGACGGATTCCGTGGTGAATTCGCTTTCAAAATTATTGTTGAAATCGGCAGCGGCGGTTTTGAATTTTCACTTTCGCCTGAGGACTTTCCAATTGTCATTCACGTTTCGAGCAATACTAACTTTTTGCTTGATGTGTTGACTCAACTTGATACGGAAAGAGCCGAAAAACAAGGAATGCGGAACATAGGATTAGAAGATTTATAAGTAAAACAGGCTTCTCAACTTGATTTGAGTTACAAATGAACAGAAAATATAGTGCTGATTCAAACGAATCGGCATTATTTTTTTTCTTTTTTTCAATGTTCAAACTTCAACGTCTCGAAATTACGGGTTTTAAGTCATTCGCCGATTACACCGAAGTTATTTTTACGGGTAGCGGAATTACGGCTGTGGTCGGTCCAAACGGTTGCGGAAAGTGCGTCAGCGGCGACACTTTGATTACTTTGTCCAATGGCGAAGAAGTAGAAATTCGTCATTTGGTCGAAAAGGCGTTACAAAATGCGTTTTTTAAAGAGCAATTCGATGATGGTGTTTTAACCTACGACAATCCGGAAAATATTGAAATTATTTCACTTAACCCGATTACGCTAAAATTGGAAAAGCGAAAAGTTTCTGCTTTTATCAAACGTGAAACTACTGAAAAACTTCTTCGTGTGCGAACTCGTGCCGGAAGGGAAATTGTTGCTACGCCTTATCATCCATTGTTCACTTTGGAAAATGGAAAACTGCAAGCACTTCGGGCGGATGAGTTGAAAGTTGGATTAAGAATTGCAACACCACGAATTTTGCCAACGGTAGAAAATGTTGTTGAATTATCAAAAAAAGAATATCTTTCAAAATTTGAAGTAAATGACAGAATTTTTCTTCCTTTTACAGAATCTTTAGCGAACTGGGCAGCCAATGGCAAAAAGCAATTTGGAAGTTTTTCAAATTGGGCAACCCAAGCCGAAGTTTCGACAAATTGTTTGAACAATTTACGTTCTAAACAATCATTAAATATTGCCGATGCGAAAAAATTATCAACAATTTGTGAAACACCTTTATTTTTTCCAAATCAAGTAAAATCACATCAAAACGGTTTCTTAAATTTACCGAAAACTTTTTCTCCAAAACTTGCAAAATTTTTAGGTTTGTTGGTTGCAGAAGGACGAAATACCTATTCGAGCCAAGTTTGGTTTGTTAATTCGGATAAAAAGGTAAATATAGAGTTTGCAGAATTAGCCAAAGAAATTTTTGGGGTTGAAGTATCACAAAAAGACTACAAAAAAGGAACAACAGATAGTTTGATTTTTTCACAATCGCTTTGTAAAACTTTAGAAAAAGTTTTCAATTTTCCAATCAACTCTAATTCATTTGAAAAAGAAATTCCCTCGCAAATTTTCCAAGCAGATTCAGTTACAAAATGGGCTTTTCTTTCCGGTCTTTTTGAAGGTGATGCTTATATTTGTTCTCGTCCGCAAAAGAGCAATGGAAAATTACTTAATTACATTGAATATGCAACGGCAAGCAAAAAACTTGCTAATCAAGTGGTTTCATTACTTTTGCAACTTGGAATTTTTGCTTATCTGCGCCCAAAACAAAAATATGCAAGTAATACTAAAACAAAGACAGTCAGACAGTATTTTTCAGTTTTAATCTACGGTTCAAAACAACTTATTAATGTAGCTCAAAATCTTCAATTCGTTGGTGAAAAACAAAAAGCACTTGAAAAATTAAGAAACATAGAACTCACAGATAATCCAAACAGAGATTTAGTTCCAACTGCAACTGATTTAGTTAAAGAAGCGGTCAAACTTGCCAAAGTAAAAATCAAACCAAATCGTAAAGAGTTTCCTAAAATTGCCGCTTACACAGGAAAAATCTGCGAAGCCAGCAGAAACGGATTAAACGAGGTAATTGAACAAATCAAATATTTGAGCAACGATTTAAAACCTGCCGAAGAAGTTCTGAAAAGTCTTACAACTCTAGCAAATTCTGATGTTTATTGGGATGAAATCATTTGCATTGAAGAAATTGAACCAACTGATAAATGGGTTTATGACTTGAGTATTGATGAAACACATAACTTTGTTGCTGGAAATATGATTGTGCATAACAGCAATGTTTCCGAGTCTATTGCCTGGGTTTTAGGTGAGCAGCGGGCAAAAGCCCTGCGCGGCTCGGAAATGAAAGACGTAGTTTTCCAAGGCACAAGCAAACGCAAACCAAGCGGAATGGCGGAAGTCGTTTTGCATCTGGTGCGGGATGAAACACCATATCACGAAGATGAACTTGGTGATATTGATGAGGCTTTAGGCGATATTGACGAACACGCCGTCAGTGCCGAAGAATTTGAAACCTCGCTCAACGAACCAGCCGAAGTAGAAACCGAAATAATTGCTGAACATACTGAAAATACGGGCGAAATTGCAACCGCAACAGCTCTTGCCAAGATAAAAACCAAACGACATTGGCGCAGAAGCCGGATTGCGCTGGACTTTGCTCCCGGCGAATCGGTTTCAGTAACCCGCCGCCTTTATCTTTCAGGCGAGAGCGAATATTTGCTGAATGGAAAAACCTGTCGTCTGCGTGATATTCAGGATTTATTTTCGGGAACGGGGCTTTCGGGCGCACACTACGCCATCATTGAACAAGGTCGCATCGGACAAATTCTTTCTGCCAAACCGTCTGACCGCCGCAGTTTGATCGAAGAAGCCGCCGGAATTTCCAAATTCCGCACACGTCAACGCGCCGCCGAAGCCCGTCTGGAATCAGCTAAAACAAATTTGCGACGGATTTCCGATATTGTCGAAGAAATTGATAAACAAGCTAATTCCTTACGCCGTCAGGCTTCTAAAACCAAGCGTTACAAGATTTTGCGCGAAGAACTGCGCGAACTTTTGCGGCAGGTTTTTGCGGCTGAAGGTTCGTTTTTAACCGAATTGGTTAATGAACTGGAAACAAAACTTGAGGAAGCGGTTGAGCTTGAACGCAAACTTTTTTCCGAAGTTACAGCTAAAGATGAAGCATTCCGCGAAGCCACGCACAAAGCACGCGAAGCCGAAGAAACTTTGGCAGAATTGCGCTCGCAACATGCCGAAAATGCTTTACAGCGTGATCGAAATTCGCGCGAACTTGTTTACAAACAGGAACAATTAACTAATTTACAAAACCGCTCGCTGTTGTTAAAAGGCGAAACAGATTCGCTTGAACAGCGTTTGAAGTTAATTAAAGCCGAAGCCGAAAGATTGAACAAAGAGGAAAAAGTTCAACGCGAAGAATCCGAAAAGGAAGAAGCGGTTTTGCGTGAAGCGGAAAAGAATTATCAAGCTAAACTCAATGAATTAAGACAAATAGAAGCGGAAACCGAAAGATATCGCAGCGAACTTTTGACTCATACCGCCGCTGTTGAGCGTTTTGCCGAGATTGAACGACAGCTTGAAAATACTTCCGAAAGATTGCACGAAAGACTGGAAGGTTTGAAGCGCGAGGGCGAACGCGCCGAAGAATCTCACACCGAACATCTGACGCAAAACCAGGATTTGGAAAAGTCCATCTCTGAAACCCGCGAAAAAGTTAAACGACTGCAAGGCGAACGCAGTCAGTTGCAGGAAGAAAAGAACGAGATCAAACAAAATTTGCAGTTGGATGAAAAATCTCTGAGCAAAATCCGCGAAGAATTTTCGCGCACCCGTCATCGGCTCGAAACCTTAAAGGAATTGGACGAAAAACGAGCCGTTTACGCACCGAATGTGCAAAAGATATTTGCCGAACAAAACAAAATCGGAGTCAAACTACTCGGAACTTTGGCAGATAAATTTATGGTTGAACAATCTGCCGAAAAAGTGGTCGAAAATCTTTTTGGCGCATATCTGCAAACGATTTTGGTTGAAACCGAAGCAGAAGCCCGCCAAGTTGCTAAATATGTCAGCGAAAATAATGTCGGGCGGATTTCGGTTTTGGTTTTTAACGCAAAGGCGCAAAGCAGCAAAGACGCAAAGGTTAAAGATAATTTTTTAGGCATAAATAGCAATTTTGCTTCGCTTTTGCACGAAGTTTTTCCGCGTGAAATGTCAGCGGAAGTTGTTGAAAATATTGAGAATGGAAAAGCAGAATCGTTTGTGACAACCGAGGGCGATCTGGTTTTCAAAGGCAAACTTTTCATCAGTGGCAAGGCAAATCAGAATGAGAAAAATTCTTCGCTTTTAGGTTTCAAACGTGAGCTGCGGGAGCTTCAAACGAATAATGAAAGATTAGTCAAAGAAGTCGAAAAAGCCGAAAAAGAACTTAACAAATTACGCGAAAAACTTTCTAAAAAAGATTCGCAAATCTCTGAATTGCAAACGGTTATCACCTCAGCCGAACGGGAATTGCTGTCATTAGAAATTCAGGCAAAATCTCTCGCACAGGAAATTGACCGCGCCGAACGTCACAAAAAAGTTGTAGCGGAAGAAACCAAGCAAATCGAACGTGAGCTTTCCGAAATTGTTTCCCGACAAAAAGATGCCAAATCCAATGCCCAAAAAGCCGAATTAGCGCGTCAATCGGCTTCCGAAAAATTGGCGGAAATCTCTGAAAAAATTGGAGTTGCGCGAAGTAAAGTTGAAGCGGAAAACGAGATTTTGAATGAACGAAGAACCCTTGCCGCAACTTCCGCCGAGCGTCGCCGTTCCGCTCAATCTGCATTGCGCCGCGTCGAATCAGAACAAAGCGAAATCGAATCGCGTTTGAGCAAACAGTCTCTGGAAATTACTGAAACCGAAAATACTTTAGCGGCGTTAAATGAATCAATCCGTGAAATTCAAAGCAAAATCGAAGGATCGGCAGACGAACAAAATTTTGAACAAAGCGAACTAAACGAGGCGACAACGAATCTAAAACAAGAACGCGAAAAAGCGGACGGGTTGTCGGAAGAGTTGGCACTTTTAAATCAGCGTTCAGCCGAAGCACGAAATCAACGGGCAGAAATCGAAGTCAAAAAAGCCGAATCAATTACCAGATTGCAAAATCTGAATGAGAATTGTTCGCAGGAATTGAATCATTCGTTGGTTGAATTGGTGGAACAAGTCGAAATTCCCGAAAGTTTTAATCTGGAAAGCTCGCGTTCCGAAGTTGAAAATTTACGCCAAAAACTCGAAGGATTCGGCGCGGTCAATATGCTTGCGCTCGAAGAATTAAGTGAAACCGAGGAACGTCTGTTGTTTTTGACTTCGCAGCGGCAGGATATTATTGATAGCATCAGTTCCGCCGAAGAAGCATTGCGCGAGATCAAACAACGTTCACGCGAGCGTTTCCGCGAAGCTTTTGAAGCGGTCAACAGTTATTTCAAAGAGTTTTTCCTTGAACTTTTCGGCGGCGGCAAAGGCGAAATGGTTTTGCTCGAAGCCGAAGATATTTTAGAATCGGGCATTGAAATCGTGGCACAACCGCCCGGCAAGCGTTTGCAGAATATTTTACTCCTTTCCGGCGGAGAAAAGGCAATGACGGCAATCGCACTTGTCATGGCGATTTTCCAATATCGTCCTTCGCCATTCTGTTTGCTGGACGAAGTTGACGCGCCGTTGGATGATGCAAACGTCGGACGATTCGTTGATAAAATCGCGCAAATGTCTGAAAAGACGCAGTTTATTGTTATTACACACAATAAGCGGACAATGGAATCGGCTAAAGCTCTTTACGGAGTAACAATGCAGGAGCCCGGCGTTTCAAAAGTTGTTTCAGTCAGGTTTGAATAGATTTGTTTATGAAAAAATTATCTGTAATTCTAATTATTTGTTTATCTTTTATTTTGAGTTTAAATGTTTTAGCTCAATCGAAAACTAACAAAACAAAGGGAAAAGCTAATAAAACAACTGCAATAAAAACCACACCAACTCCGACTTCTACTCCAAAAGTTGAAATAATTGAACCGACTCCGCAACCAACTCCACCCGCTAAAAAAAATGAACGCCCTGAAGAGATTCAGACCTCGCGGGAAACTGAGCCGAAAAAGAAAAATCAAGGTGAGAGAAACTCAGCAAACACAAAATCTGTGCAGATAAAATATCCTTACGTCTATGAATTTTCTCAACCGAATTTCGTGGTCAGTCATATTGTCATCGAACATGATGAAAAAGGAAAAGGGAAAATAACTTTTGAATTAAAAGAATCCAGCGATGAACCGATTACCGATCCGATCCAAATTTCCCAAACCACTTTGGATAAAATCAATAAACTTTTTGAAACGCTCAACTTTCTTAATTCGACTGAAAATTATCAATCTCCAACCAGAGATTATGGACATCTGGGCAATTATACTGTAACTTTACGGAAAGATTCTTTAGAGAGAACCGCCAAATATAATTGGACTGAAAACAAAGACGCAAAGGCTTTGGTTGATGAGTATCGCAAAATCGGCGAACAATTTATTTGGTATTTTGATATGAATATCTCGCGTGAGAATCAACCTTTGGAAGCACCGAGTTTATTGGATAGGCTGGATTCTTTGATCCAACGTGATGAAATTGCCGATCCGCAGCAAATGCTTCCTTATTTGAAAGAATTAAGTATTGATGAAAGAATTCCGTTGATTGCCCGCAACCATGCAACGAGAATTATCAAGATTATTGAAAAGAAAAAGTGAGGAAGCGAGGTCATAACACGGCGACAACCCTTATTAATTCGATGGGGTGAGTATGAGTAGAAAATTCAAAAAACTTAAAAAAAGTGAGGATTAAAAAGTGCCTTAGCACCAACCACATTAAGTGAAACAGGATATTCAATGACCAGACTTAAAAAATATGACAAACTAAAATCCCCTTTTTTATGTGAGTGAGGTGAGGCAGTAAATTGTCAGTTTTTTGCATCCTACTTATATAACCAAGCAAATCTTAAAAATTACCCCCCAAGGTTAAAAATTTTTTTAGGTTGGAATTTTTATGGATGACGCTCCGATTTCACAAGAAGAATTATCCCTTGATACTTTTTCGCTTATCCAAAAATTAGTCAGGGGAAAATTAAATGACCTTTATGCCGATTACGTTGAGGATGTAACGCAAACGGTTCTCCTCAAACTTTTCAAATGGAGGTCAAATCGCGCAAGCCTCGAAATCACAGAAGATGACTGGCTGAAAATAGTTAATGTTGCTACTCAAAACGCCATCAAATCTTTTCATTCGCACAAACTGCGACGCGAATTAACCACCGATGATGAAAAACTCGACTTTTTTGCCGGTGAAATTTCACAGATTTATACTGAAGGAAATACCGAAATTGAAGTTCGTTCGCTTTTAACTTCGCTCTGGAACTCTTTTCAAAATCTACCAAAAAGGCAGAAATTCGCTCTCATTCTGCACAATGAAAATTTTATTCTTGAATTATTACTAAATAAATGTTGTAGTATTAGTGAAATAGCTAAAACATTGGAGATTTCTGTAAACACTCTCAATAATTTACTCGAAAAAATTCCAATGTCCGACGACGAAATAGGTAATATTTTATACGGAGTTCTCGAAGAAAATATCTCCGCACTAAATGTTTGGAAAGCCCGACGACGCGCCAAACAAAATTTAATCGGAACTCTCAAAGGAGATAAATGAAATGACGATACATTTATCAGATGAACAACTCAATTTGCTCCATACTCACAAAATGCGCGGGAGTGCTTTCGTTGAAGCTCTGCATCACGTTCAGGACTGTGATTATTGCCAAAATCGAATGCCCAAACGAAAGGCTCAGGAGATATTGAACTCAATCTTTAATGAAGAATCCGCTCCAATCTATGCTAAACAACAACCGGCTTTGATTCCTTCTTTTTGGCGATTGCTAACACCATTAACTGTCTGTGCTCTGCTTTTATTACTTGGCAGCGCAACTTTTTTGGTCATTCGTAATGGTCAAAAACAAGAAAATATTGCTCAGATTGATAATCCGGAAAGTGCAGAAACTCCAATAATCAGCCAAAATACCGAAACTACGGAAAAATCTGCGGAGTTAAACCAAACGCAACCAATTGCTGGGGAAAATTCAAAAAATAATAAAACTCAAAAGGTTAAGATTGAAAAGGAAAAATTGCATCGGCTTTTAACTAAAACGCCTCAAACCGTTTCCAGTCTTCACGCAACAAATAATCTGGAAAAATTACCGAAACAGATTTTGAATGCAGTTGTTCAAAACTCAAAAGTCAGGCTGGTATGGACAAAAATTAAAGATGCTGTTCATTATGAAATAGCCATCTTTGATAAAACTTATCAGGAAATTGCCCGACAAACTGTTTCAACCAATTCTTTTCAATTAGAAGAATCTGTCAAAAAAGGGCATAAGTATTTTTGGAAGTTAATCGCTTATAACGCCTACGGTGAGCCGATTTTAGAGGAAAAAATAAGTAATATTGGCACTTTTCAGGTAAAAAATAAACAAGTGCAGGAGCTTGGAAAGTCAGAAAAAAACAATGCTGACAATTTAGCCATTTTAGATTTTATGATTGAAAAAGGAATGTTGCAGGAAGCAAAAAGTAAATTACAGATTTTATCATCTCAAAATCCAAAGAACGCCCAAATTAAAAAACTAACTAAAAAAGTTGATAATTTGATCAAGTAAATTTTGTCAAAACATAAAAAAAGCCAAGGAAATAAGAAGTTTAGCTTATCCTTGGCTTTTATTTTTGGCTAAAAATTTATTGACTATTTCTTTTCCATCAGTTCAATAAAGTTTTTGAAAAGATATTCAGAATCGTGTGGTCCCGGTGCAGATTCGGGATGATACTGCACGCTGAAAATCGGTAGTTTTTTGTGTTTTAAACCGGCAACTGTCTCATCATTTAAGTTGATATGAGTTATTTCGACATCAGCCGGAAGCGATTTGGCATCAACTGCAAAACCGTGATTGTGCGCCGTAATTTCAACTTTTCCGGTTTCCAGATTTTTGATCGGCTGATTTCCGCCGCGATGTCCGAATTTTAATTTGTAGGTCGTGCCACCAAAAACTTGCCCCAAGATCTGATGTCCAAGACAAATTCCAAACATCGGAACATTTGAATTGGTAAGTTTTTTGATTTCCGCCACGACCGACTTCATCGAAGCGGGATCGCCCGGACCATTGGAAAGAAAAATTCCGTCAGGTTTCATTGCTAAAACTTTTTCAGCAGGAGTTTCGGCTGTAACCACGGTAACTTTGCAGCCAAATTTGGCAAATTCCCGCAAGGAATTGGTTTTAACGCCAAAATCGTAAGCTACAACATGATATTTCTCTTTATTTTCAGCCGGATAATCGTAATTTTTTTCGATGGTAACTGCGCTGGCAAGCTCCCGATTTTGCATTTCGGGCGACTGATTGACTTTTTCCAAAAGACTTTTTTCGTCTAGATCGGTGGTGGAAATAACGGCTCGCATCGCGCCTTTGTCGCGGATGTGACGCACTAGAGCACGCGTATCAATTTGTTCAATTCCGACGATTTTATGCCGTTTTAAATAGGAATCAAGGGTTTCTTCGGCACGCCAGTTTGAAGCAATTCGACTCGCTTCTTTGACCACAAAACCTTCGACCCAGGGTCTGCGCGACTCAACATCTTCTTCGTTTGTGCCGTAATTTCCAATCAACGGATAGGTCATACAAACGATTTGTCCGGCATAGCTTGGATCGGTTAAAATTTCCTGATAGCCGGTCATCGAGGTATTAAAAACCATTTCACCGTAGGTTTCGCCCTCTGAGCCAAAAGATTTTCCGCGAAAAGTGCGTCCGTCTTCTAAAACTAAAATTGCTGGTTTTGATAAGTTCATCTTTAATAAATTTAGATTATTCAACGCAAAGATGCAAAGGAACAAAGTTTTCGAGTTTTGCATAAAAAAAGAAAGATTTCTTAGGAAATCCTTCTTTAAATTTGCCTTTTGAAATTACGGGAATTTTTATCTCGAATCAGTTCCGGCTCTGGTATCGTTCGGATTTTCTTCGTTGAGTTCATAATCTCCGCGTGTGATTTTCCCGATATTGGACGGCATCCAAAAGCGGAAAAAGACTTTACCATAAATATATTTTTCGGGAACCAATCCCCAGTAACGTGAATCCGAAGAATTATCCCGGTTGTCGCCCATTACAAAGTAATAATGTTCGTCAACTTTTTTGGCTTGCAGATTACCGCCCGCTTGGTTGTAGGTTGAATCGAGATAAAATTCGTGCATCGGCTGCCCATTGACAAAAACTACTCCGTTTCGCAATTCAACCGTATCACCCGGCAGACCGATCACCCGTTTTACATAACTTTTATCGGGATCACGCGGATACCAGAAAACCACGACATCGCCGCGTTCGATGTGTCCCCAACTGAAACCCTGAATTTTATAATAGATTAATTTATTGACAACCAGCCGTTCACCTTCGTGGAGGGTTGGAAGCATCGAAGTTCCCTCGACCACAACCGGTTGCGCCACAAAAACAAGCAGCAGCATAAAAACCGCCCAGACAAAAATAACGTCGCGGATAAGTTTGAAAACTTCGATCCAAATGCCTTGCCGCGAAGCGGCTTTTACCTGATGAACTTCAATATCTTTATCATCATCGGCACTGACGACTCCGAAGGCGGGCTGTTTTTTTTTGGAAAAATCGAACATAATTACAGCAGTTTCGATGTTTAGTGGGCAAGTTTGGTTTGTTAAACTTTCTCAACTAATTCAAAATGTATCTTTTATCCATTTACTTGTCAAAAAAACCGAGGAGTTTTCTGTGAACGAACAAATTCGCCAACTTTTTCCGGCAACTCAAAAATATGTTTATTTAAATAGCGCGGCGGTTTCACCAATGCCGAAAGTTTCGGCTGATGCCGTTTATTCGCAGCTGCGAGACGTTTCCGAAAACGGAACGATCAATATGCAGGATTGGTTGGATACCAAAAAACGTTGTCGGATTCTGGTTTCGGAAATGCTCAAGGTTAAGTTTGAAAATGTCGCTTTTCTGCGAAATACTTCGGATGGTTTTTCGACAATTGCCAACGGTTTGGATTGGGCTGAAGGTGATAACATCGTCACTTTTGCCAAAGAATTTCCTGCCAATTTTTATGCCTGGAAAATGGTGCGGGACAAATTTGGAGTAGAACTTCGCACCGTGCCGGAGCGTGACGGACGAATTGATTTGGATGAGTTTATCAGTTTAATTGATGCAAATACTAAACTTGTTTCGATCAGTGCGGTTCAGTTCAATTCAGGATTTCGGGCGGATTTGGAAAAAATTGGTCAGGCTTGCCGAAAAGTTGATGCACTTTTTGCTGTTGATATTATTCAAGCCTTTGGGGTGAGTGAATTTGATTTACCCAATCAATTGGTGGATATTGCTTGCGGAGCATCGCACAAATGGCTTTTTGCGCCGGAAGGCTGCGGAATCATTTATCTCAGTGATCGGGCGCGGGAAAGAGTCGAACCGAGCTTGGTTGGTTGGATCTCAGTCGAAACTCCCTGGGATTTTAACGATTACGAACAAGACTGGAAACCGAATGCGCTGGCGTGGGAAAGCGGCACAAACGGCAGCTCGCTTTTTTACGGACTTGAACAAAGTCTCAAAATTCTGCACGAATTCGGGGCTAAAAAAGCACAGGATTATCTCGAAGAATTAACCGATTATTTATGTGAACTTTTACCTGCTAAAGATTACAAAATCATTAGTTCCCGCGTTAAAGGCGAAAAATCGCAAATTGTTTGTATGATGCCGAAAGAAGGACAGCATTCATCGCAAGTTGCGGATTATCTACAAAATAAAAACGTGATTATTTCACCACGTGGAGAGCGTTTGAGGGTTGCACCTCATATTTTTAACAATCAGGCTGATATTGAAAAATTGATTGAGGAATTGCCTTAATTTTATTCGCCTAAAAGTCGGCTGGCATCTTCGCTCAATTCATCCAGATTGAGCCGAATCATTCCGCCTGCATCTGAAAAAGCCGCCATTTGAGAGCGTTGTTGGTCACGCCAGCGGAAAAAAGCAAAGCCGCAAATGATACCTAAAACAACTGCAATTCCAACTCCGCCGACAATGGCTAAAACGGTTGAAAGGAATAATTGCGAGGCTTGTTTGACGAAATAATCTTCGGCTCTTTTTAGATAAGTTGGATCTTCATTTAACCATTGAACGACTTTTTCGTATTTCACCTGATCAAGCAAGGCATTGGCGGAGGACTCATCTTTCCCGTCGAAAACAAAAACCGAATAATTTCCGATACGGCGGTAATAAATCGGTGAATCAGCCTGATTTGTGTTCAAGAATTCTTTGATTTTATTGTCAGCATCAACTGAAAACTGTGGCGTTTGAAATTCGATGATCAAGAGTTTTCCTGCCGGATAACTAGCGGCTGCGCCTTCTGTTCCGCCTGCAAAATCAATTAAATCAAGAACTTTACGCTCTCCGAGAGATTTTTTCAGTTCAGCGGAATTTTTGATATAAGCAGCATCGTCTTTGACATTTTTCCATTCAGGGAGAGCTTGGATAACTGATGGAGTAATATCTTCTTCGGAAACTACCGAAATATCAGCCGGCTTTTTCGGCGCATTTTGAGCAAAACCAAAATTTGTCAAAACCAAAACAACCACTAACAACTTTAACCAATTCAAATGACGCATTACAAAAATCTCCGCGTTTCAAGTCTTTTCCTTGATATTACAATTTTTGTCGAAAAAAACAAATGTTTTGTGAAATTGAAACGATTTGACTGACTTCACTCTAGTCAGCTTTTTCCCTTTAATTTACAGTTACAGGCACAATATTAGTTGTATCAGAATCGGCTAAATCCTTTCTGACCAATAAAATCAAAGTTACTCCGGGACGCAGCGGATATTCTCCGACTTTTTTATAATGGCTCGCGTATTTGACGCTGATGTCGTAATCCTGCTCATCTTTTTTGGCAACGATCATTTCAGCGGTAGAGGCATCAACGAGTTTGCCGTGAAAATTAGCGTGACGGTATTCGCGCATATACCACGGCATTGACCAATAATCAGGTGAAACTATTTCGATAGTTGCGTCTTTATCCAACCCGCTCTTATCCGCGTAATATTCAATCTTTTTGATCAGATCAAGAAATCCGCGTTGAGTATGAGCATAAACATACGGCATCTGGTCATCGTCGTAGCGTTGAAAGTTCAGATCATAAGTTTGATAACTTAAAACCGTAGCAGCAAACAGAGTCAAGAGTCCGGCAAATCCCTTAAAAGCAATGTCACGGTTATTAAAAATTTCATTGATTCCGTAACCTGCCACCATGCACATCGGCAAAAGGAAAGAAAGTGCCAGCCACGGAGTTTTGTAAGGAATAATCGTGTAAGCGGCAAAAAGCCCGAATGCCCACAATCCGGTGAACATTGCAAAAATATGTCTGCCTTTGAAAAAGGCGATCAGAGTTCCAACCGCAGAAAGAATTAAAATCGGCAGCTCAGTTATTTTTAGCCATTTAACATAAGCTAAATAACCATTTTGCGTATGATCGGTGCTTCCGGTTTTAGTCCACACGGCGTAAGCTTCAAAAGCTCCTGCAACTCCTCCCCAATAGGTAAAAAATGACGAAAAGAACAAAAAAGCGACATAGATAAACGTCAATCCAACCGCCAGAAGCAAGAACGGGGAATCAGATTCCTGAAAGCGTTTGAGAAATGTATCCCAAGTGATTTTTATTGGTTCGAGATCATTTTCTTTAACTTCGCCGAAAACTCCCGGATATATTTTTCGCCAAATCCAAACACAGAAACACGCTATCACCATTGTTCCGAGTGTGATAAAAGCGGTTTCCTTGGTGGCAAAAAACAATGCCATCGAAGCTGAAGCAAGAATTAAATAGATCGGTCTGCCTTCGTTCCAATTAAGCAGCATCCTCATTACCAGAAAAACTAAAAATGCTTCAACTGCAAAAAATCCGATTTGCAAGATCCACAACAACGTCGGATTATCTTTGCCAATCGCACTCGCAAACATTATTGCCGGCGCAATAAAACAAACCAATAACAACAACGTCATCAAAATTGTGGCAAAAATTCCGGCTTTTCTGCCTTCGATAAAAAACAAAACGCCTAAAACAATACCTAAACTACAGAAAACAAAGAAAATTTCGTGAATAAAATAGCGCGAAATATAAACCATTCCGGGCGATAATGCGACAAATAAAGCCCCTGCAATACTTCCGAATAAGCCAAGATATTTTCGCAAACCAAGAACCATCGCCACCATCAAAACACCAAAAACAGCTACACTGGCACGAATCGAAAATGTTTCAAGCCCAAAAACTTTGGTAAAAGCCAGCGAAATATAATAGAGAGTCGGACCGTGATAATTGCTCGGATCGTATTGGTATTTGCCGTCACGGAATAGATTGATTAGAAAATAACCATTAACCCCTTCGTCATGGTGTAAAGGTTTAAGCGTCAAATCCCAAAATCGCCAAAAAGCCGCAATTGCCGTGACAATAATGCAGACAATTGACCAATATTCGAGTTTAAATTTTGGACTTTCCTCTTTAAATTCAGCAATTTCCTGTTTTTTATTTCCGATATTTTCTTCTGTCATTTCACTTTATAAACTTTGAATTCACCAATTTCGGCTATTTTAGGATATTTTTCAAAAAAAGTATCATTCAAAATCAAATTGTTTTGAATCATATAATTTCTTTCTTCAGGGGAAATCAGCACATATTCAATATTATTTTTCTTCAATAAACTGTCCGCCAGAGCCGAACCTTCATAAATCCGCATTAATTCTCTTTCCCGAGGTTCGTAGTCAATTCCGTAAGAAGCCAGATGCCCGATGTAACGCATTAACGAAAGTCTGCCCGTCAAAACAACCGCCGAATTATAGGTCGGAGCATTCAAAAATAGTGCATTCGGCTCCGTTTTTTGCTTGATTTCCTGAGCAATTTTGATCGAATCATTGTTAAAAATCTGATAATTGATTTGTTTGGACATTACCCGCCAAACATCAATTGCCCCCGACAAAATAAGCACAGTAAATGAAACAACTGCAAGTGTTTTGAAAAACAAACTTTTCTGCCACATCCACGCGAGCAGCCACGCCACGAACGGAATTGATGCCAAAAACCAATAGATTAAAACCTTGATGTTATCCCATTCCCACGGCGCGAGTTTTATTGTGTTTGTAAGAAGAAAAATGAAAAAGAATGGCATGTAAAACAATAGTAAGGAGTTGGGAGTTAGGAGTTGAGAGTCCGGTTCCTCCTTTTGAGATTCTGTATCTGTCCGTTTTAGCATCAAAAATAGTGCTACTAACAGTAATGGAATAAAAAAGCCCAGATTCTTTAACCAGAACAAAAAGAAGTTTTCTTTACCTTTATCCCAACCGAAATGCCAGCCGATAAATTTATCCAGATTAGTTGCACTTCCGGTCAAAGACCAAAATAATTCGGGAACAGCTAAAAGTGAAACTGCCATTCCGAAAATTAAATAAGTTCTGAAATTCTTTAAATCGAATAAAACCAAAAACGCACAGACAATAAATAAGGCAAATAAACTATGAACGTGAATTAACGGAAGCATTCCGGCAAGCAAACCTAGAAATATCAACGGTAAGGAGTTACGGAAAAATTCTCCTACTGTTTCTTCATTTTTAGTATCTTCCTTTGCGTCTTGGCTCCTTTGCGTCTTTGCGTTAAAAATTCCCCACAAATAAGTCAAAACAATCACCACAATCGGCATTCCAAGCAAAAATGCGCGTTGCGTGATAAACAGCACGATCATCGGATTTCCCCAGCGCAAAGTTTCAGGCTTGATGGTGTAATCCTTGTCCAAATTCATCAAAAATTCGGTCAAACCGCGTCCGTCCTGCCAATAATCCCGAAAGAAAATAGCAAATCCCAATCCACCCGAAAAAAGCAGTAGCCACGGCGCAAATTTTCCTGCTAAACGATTTTTGGTCAGGGCAAAAGTAAATTTTTCGAGTAGCACAAAGAGCGAAAATCCAAGCGTGATATTTTGAAAAAACATTGCGTCACGGACATTCGCGCCAAATTTCATTAAACACGCGACCAAAAAATCCGCCATAAACGGATAAGTAAATTTGGCTCCGGCAAACGATGGATTTTGCGGCGGAAAATTATTGCCGTCGGTAAAGCTGAAAATTGCTCCGAGATGAAACGGCAAATCGCCTAAATTGTTTGAACCGCCCGTAAAAATTCCGTCTTTGGTTTCGATCATCGCACGGTCAAAAAAGATGCAGAGAATCAAAAAAATACTCGCGTAATAAACAAAAACGGCGAATTTTCCAAAGGTTACGCCTTCAAATTTCCCACGCGCTTTTTGCAAATTACCGATAAAAAGCTGCTTCGTTTCCTTTTGCGCGAATAAAATCAGAGGCAATAAAGTCAAAACCAACGCAATCATCAGCGAAGTCATTGAAAGCCCGATCAGACACGCCAACAAAAAGGCAATCAGCCCGAAAAATGTTGAACCGATGACATTTCCCGCACAAATCCGCACCAATAACGAATCTTCTTTTTCATAAAGATAAGTTAGAATCGTTCCGCTAAAAGTTATCAGTAAAATTATGAGTAGAGAAAGAATCATTACGATTTTGAATTATACCCTAATTTTTCACAAAGATTAGCAGTAAAATTCAATTAAACTTGAGGTAAAAACAAATCTACGAAACGCCTTTGGCTGAATCCCAACTGCTCTGCAATTTTCGCAAAAAGACGATCTGTCCGATGTGATAAGCGTTGTGGATATTCATCTGAGCGATTGGCGAACCCCATTCGTCCTGATTATTAGGCGGAATCGTTTCGCTGAATTTCGCATCGTCGGCGTTTTCCAGCAAAGCTTTCCATTCCGACATTATTCGCTCAAACTCCTGCAAAATCTTGTCCCAATCAGCCGTTTCGTATAAAAAAGTTTCGGCAATTTCTTTTTCGGTTTTTTCTACCTTTTCACCTTTGAAACGCCGTAAAAATTTGTAATTGTAAAAATTAAGATGATTGACAATTTGGGCAACCGAATGAGAATCTTCGCTCGGTTTCCAAAAAGCCTTTTCCGCCGAAAGATCTTCCAAAGCGGATTTTGCCGCCGCAAACCACGCTGATTCAGCGTAACAGGCTGTAAATTGTTCAGTTAGGATTTCTTTTGCGTTCATAATTCTTTTCTTTTTCCATGAGTCATCAACTCATAAATCTCAATTAGGCGTTCTTTTGATATTCCCTCCCGCTGCTCAACTGCTAAGCGGTGATTAGTAGGCTCAATATCAATATAAGGACGAATCCCATTATTTCTCAGATAAACATTTGTTTTTAGATTTTCCTCTTCTGTAGAATAATCAGCAAAACACGTATTGAGCCAGCCAAAAAAAGGAGGTTCTTCATCTCTTTCAGCAACTTCATAAAGTTCTTGAAATCTGAAAAAACTTTTTTCACTTAACGAAACCCAAACGCCCCAGATAAAAGGCTCTTCTTCGCCGTGAACGTGAATTTCAACACACCCTCGAACAAAGAAAAATTTATCATCAATAACACAAGTGTCGGAAGTCAAAAAACAACGCTCTGAACGTTCATTTTCAGGCACATCCAAATAATAAATCGGAAATTCATAACCGAAAGTTGGAACCCCTTGATGAATTTTATCGCAGGTATTGCATTTGAATTCAAACATTTTTATAACAATGCTTTAGCTTTCGCCACCACATTCTCAACCGTAAAACCGTATTCTTTGAACACAACTTCAGCCGGAGCAGACGCACCGAATTTGTCCACAGCGACACAATCATCAGCGTATTTGTGCCAGCCGAAAGAAACACCGGCTTCGACAGCGAGAGTTTTCACATTATTCGGCAAAACAGAGTCGCGGTATTTGGCGGATTGTTCGTCAAAAAGTTCGGTGCACGGCATCGAAACAACGCGGGTTGGAATTCCATCAGATTCCAGAACGTCTTTGGCTTGAAGAGTTAAGCCGATTTCCGAACCTGTTCCGATTAAAATTACTTTCGGCTCGTTGTTTGATGCTTCGGCTAAAATGTAGCCGCCTTTTTGCGTGCCTTTGGCGGAAGAATATTTGGTGCGGTCAATCAAAGCGACTTTTTGCCGTGAAAGTGCCAACACGGTCGGAGCGGTTTTGCGGTTGATGGCGATTGCCCAAGCTTCGGAAACTTCCGGTCCGTCGGCAGGACGCAGAACAAAAAGATGCGGAATGGCGCGAAGTGCCGCCAAATGTTCAACCGATTGATGGGTTGGACCGTCTTCGCCTAAACCGATCGAATCGTGCGTGAAAACAAAAATCGTTTGCGCGGCGGAAAGCGAAGCAAGGCGAATCGCCGGACGGCAATAATCCGAAAAGGTCATAAAAGTTCCGCCGAATGGAATCAGCCCGCCGTAGAGCGCAATGCCGTTCATAATGCCGCCCATCGCGTGTTCGCGGATGCCGTAGTGCATATTTCGTCCGGCGTAATTGTTCGGCTCAAAATCAGTTGAGTTTTTGATGGTCGTGTTATTCGATGGCGTTAGATCCGCCGAACCGCCGATCAGATTCGGAATCGTGTCAGCAATGGCGTTAATCACTTCGCCCGAATAAGCACGAGTCGCTTTGGCTTCCGTTCCTTCAAAACTCGGCAAAAATGATTCCCAATTTTCGGGGAAATTTTTGTTGATGAGATTTGAAAAATCCTCGCCGTATTTTTCAGTATAAGTTTTCAAAAGCTCATTCCATTCATTTTCCAGCTTTTCACCGTTCGGAATTGCCTCGCGGTATTTGGCATAAACTTCGTCAGGAACATAAAATTCGGCATTTTCATCCCAACCCAAATTGCGCTTCATTTCCTTTACTGCATCAACTCCGGGCGCGTCCGAGTGCGCTTTGGAAGTTCCTTGTTTCGGCAGACCAAAACCAATAATTGTTTTAACTGCAATAATTGAAGGTTTATCTGTAACTTTTTGCGCTTCGATGATGGCGTTTTCGATTTCTTCCAGATTGTTGCCGTCATTGACAATTTGAGTATGCCAGCCGTAAGCCTCGTAACGCTGCAAGACATTTTCGGTAAATGACAATTCGGTCGAGCCGTCAATCGTGATGCTGTTGTCATCGTAGAGAAAAGTCAGATTTCCGAGCTTCAAATGTCCCGCCAAACTCGACGCTTCGCCCGAAATTCCTTCCTGCAAATCGCCGTCCGAAACAATCGCGTAAACGTGATTATCCACGATTTTTGCATCGTCTTTGTTGTAACGTGCGGCAAGATGTTTTTCGGCAATCGCCAAACCAACCGCGTTGGAAGTCCCCGCGCCAAGCGGTCCCGTTGTCACTTCAACTCCCGCCGTCAAATGATTTTCGGGATGTCCGGGCGTGCTTGAACCGTATTGGCGAAACTGCTTGATCTCATCCATCGAAACCGATTCGTAACCCGTTAAATGCAAAAGCGAATAAATCAACATCGAACCATGTCCGCCCGACAGCACAAATCTATCGCGGTTAAACCAATGCGGATTCTTCGGATTGTGGCGTAAGAATTTTGTCCACAGAACATAAGCTGTCGGAGCCATTCCCAAAGGCAAGCCCGGATGTCCCGAATTCGCTTTTTGAATCGCGTCAATCGTTAAAGTTCTAATCGTGTTGATACAAAGTTGGTCAAGATCGGTTTTTGTTTCTGTTGTTGGCATAAGTTTAGTTTTTAATTTTTTTGGTAGTTGGTTTGAATAATTCTTCGATTTTGTCAAAGTCTTTTGCGCGAATCAAAATACACTCTTCACAGTTTGGAATCTCGTCATTTTTCGGAGAAATCCAAAATTGAACTTTCTCTTCCTTGCTGTTTGTAAGTAGTAGGAATGAAAATCTTTCCAGTGGCATTCTCAAAAAAAGCAGACCTTTTCTTAGTCTGGCAGTTTGACGGAATATGTCTGATTTCGTTTTTGCAGCTATGCGAATTTTGGCGAAACAATTTTCGCTGGCATTCAGCAATACTGATACGTTCTGTATTCTCTCTTTTTTTGATCCGCCCTCTGAATTAGCAAACTCATCAACCAACTCAGGCTTTTTACAATTATCAGTCTGTGCAAAAATCATAAAACAAAATGACAGATTAAGAATTACGATGAAAATAATTGGCTTCATAACTTTTCCCTTAATAATAATGTTCATCGAACTCATCTTCAAATTCATCTTCTGCAAAATCCTCGTCAAAAGTGCGGAAGAATTCATTACGAAATTTACGGTCTGTTTTCAATAATTTACGCACAAAGGCGCGGAGGGCAAAATCGTTGACGCTTGCCAAAACATTTTCAAACTTTGCTGCCGAATCGGTAAAATCTTTGGCTCTTAGTTTGTAAAAGACGGCAACCGCGTGTTTGCAAGTATCGCCCCAATCGTAAGGACAATCGCATTCATATTCAACAATCTCGTTGCCGTTAAGTTTAACATAGACTGTGTAAATTTCACTGCCGAAAACTACTGCACTAAACTCATTTTCCGAGACCTTTTCAACCTTGCGAACGTCTTCGTTTTCATAATAATCAAGACCTCGTTCAACGATTTTAGGCTCAACAAATTGTTCAAAATTTTGCAGATTCATTCATCAATAATTCATAAAAATGTTCGTGCCTTTTTCTGGCTTTTTGATAAATTTTGTGTTTTTCCTGATTAAAATTAAATTTATTTCCTTCCGGCGTTGGCAGTTCGGCAATGTTTTCGATCTTTCCGAGATTTTCCAGAGCCAGCAAAACTACGCCACGACTGGAAGCCTCGTGCGTGTCGGGCAAACTTAGATTTTGTCCGAAAACATCGGCAATGATTTGAGTCCAAACCGGAGATTCGCGCAACGCTCCGCCGGAAGCGATAATGGTTTTGATTTCAACAATTTGCTGTAATTGATCGTAAATCTCGGCAAAACGATACGCGACTGATTCCATCGCGGCTTGGGTAATTTCGACAGCGGTTGTGCTTTGCGTCAAACCTAAAATCGCTCCCTTGGCATTTTCGTGATAACCCGTGCTGCGCTCGCCTGCGAGGAAGGGCAAAAAGGTCAAGCCGTGCGAGTCAGGTTCGCGCATTTTTATTTCTGCCTCAACTTCGTCATCTACCTCGGCAATTTTCATTGTATCTTTTAACCAACGATACAACCCGCCGCCGTCCGACAAAGCTCCGCCGACAATAAGTTTTTGTGCATCAATGCGATAGCACCATAAACCGCTTGGGATTTTTTTTGGGATTTCACCTTGATATGCAACCCGCATTGCCCCCGAAGTTCCGATCATCAGGGCGGCTTTTTGCTTTTGCAAACAGCCCGCACCCACATTATTTGCCGCGCCGTCACCGATTGCCAAAAACCATTTGGCGTTTTTTAAGCGTTCCCAATTACTGGTTTGAAAAGTTTCGGAATCGTCAGCAATTCGCGGTAAATTTTTCCGTTTAATTTGCAAAAAATTGACCAATTCATCATCCCAATCGTCTTTCCGCAAATTAAAAGTCCCTGTTCCACTTGCCATCGAAACGCTTGTCACCGCTTCGCCAAATAATTTCAGAGCTAGATAATCACTGAATGAAAGCCATTTTTTAGTTTTTTGAAAAACTTCGGGAAATTCCGCTTTGAGCCACAGTAATTTTGCTGTCCAGAAACTTGAATGAAACCTCGCGCCGGTTCGATTGTGGACTTCGTTTTCGTCCAAATTATCACGCAAAATTTGCACATATTCAGCGGGACGGGTTTCCGCCCAGGTGAAAACATTGGTCGTTGCATTTTCTTCGGAATCAACTCCGACTAAACTATGCCAAAAACACGAAGCAGTAACATAATCAATAGTTTGCGTAGTTTTTAACAACACTTCATCTATCGCCTCACAAACCTGTGAAAAGGCTTCATCAGCCGTCAATTCCGCGCCGCCATCTTCAGTAAAATGAACAGTGCGTTCCCTTTTCACAACCGTTTCGGGCAGAACATTTCCCGAAAAATCGTAAATTGCGGCGCGAACACTAGAAGTGCCAATGTCTAATGCGAGAATCATTTAGCGTAAATTTTAATCCAAAATTCGTGACAAGGAAAATCGAATATGAAGTTAAATAAAAATCGGCTAAACTATTTTCTTTATGTTTAAGCCTAGAGTAAAAATCTGTTGTATTTCTTCAGTTGAAGAAGCGCATTTAGCCATCAAATATGGAGCATCGGCATTGGGTTTAGTCGGTCAAATGCCAAGCGGTCCCGGTGTTATTTCCGATGATGAAATTCGTGAAATCGCCAAAACTGTTCCGCCGCCAATCGGCACTTTTTTGCTGACCTGCGAAACATCTGCCGATGAAATTATCAAACATTTTCAAAAGGTAAATACCAATACAATTCAAATCGTAGATGAATTAAAATCAGGAACTTACAGCGAAATTCGGGCATCATTGCCAAATGTCAGAATTGTTCAGGTAATTCACGTTATTGATGAAAATTCGATTGAGGAAGCGGTTAGAGTTTCGGCGGAAGTTGACGCAATTTTGCTCGACAGCGGCAATCCGAATTTGCAGATTAAAGAATTAGGCGGAACAGGTCGCACGCACAATTGGGAACTGAGTCGAAAAATTGTGGAGAATAGTTTAAAACCTGTCTTTTTGGCAGGCGGTTTGAAAGCCGAAAATGTCCGTCAAGCGATTGAAACAGTTCAACCTTTTGGATTGGATCTATGCTCAAGTGTAAGAACTGACGGAAAACTGGATGAAAAGAAACTGGAAGAATTTTTTAAAGCGATGTAACAAAAAGTCAGGAAAACCTAAATGTTTCCTGACTTTTTGCTTTCAATAATAAAAATTCGCTATTTCTTTTCAGTTGTCGCCGGAGCTTTTTCTTCGCCTTCTTTCGGCACCTCGCGACCCATACTTTGATAAATGCTGACGATTTGATCGTGCATTGCTTTGGCTTCTTTATCATCGGGATTTAATTTCAAACCCTTGCGAAAATCGCCAAGCGCGGCACTGTATTGAGCGGCATCTGTCAATGCAAAAGCACGTTGAAAATAAGCAGTTGCCAGAGCCTGTTTAGCTTTGTCATCATTAGGTTTGTCTTTGTAGTCTTTCTCTGCTTTTTCAATCGCTGCTGTCATTGCCGAAACGTCAACCGGTTTTTGATTCGGCGAACCGCCGGAAGTCGAATTTGGCTGACTCATTGGCGGTTTTTGATTTTCCGTCGAATGGCTCGAAACCGTCAACTCGTCTTTCTTGGGCGAAGTTGAAGTTGTGGTCGTTGTATTGGTGTTGGTCTGCGTCTGAGTTGGAGCAGAACCACCGCAACCAATTGAAATTAAAGTAAATGCACTTAATATTAAAATCTTTTTCATCTTATTTTTTGTCAATGTAGGGGCGTGATTGAACAATGTAAATTTTACCATTCAAAATTCCCCATTCAATATCCTGTTCTTTTTGATTGCCAAAGATATTGCGAATATTCAACGCAATTTTGGCTAAACTCAACGCTTGTCCGTTGCTTAAAATTCGTTTTGTTTTCGGATTCGCACACGGTATTTTATCTTCTTTTAATCCGCCTTTTTCATCAAATCTTTCCGTATTTTTAATGTCCGAAAGCGTCATTACCGAGACCGTGTTTGTTTTCAAACTAATCAAAACCTGTTCCGGCATTCCCCGATTATCAGTAATAATTCGATTATGTCCGCAACCTGAGCTAATGTAAACTACATTTTTATTTTCTTTATCAGAAGGGTCAACCGTGAACATTACTCCGCCGCGATCCATATTTATTCCGACTTGGATCAATGCTGACATATAAACACTATCTTGAGCCACATACTGACGAACTCGGGCTTCATAAGCATTAAAATTCCAAAGTGATGCCCAAACGTATTTTACACCATTGATAAGCTGTTCTTCATTAACCACATTTTCTTTGCTCGAATAAAGCCCGGCACCGGAGAAATTCGGTAAATCCTCGGAATTTGAAGAACTGCGGACAAATACCGGTTTTCCGCCAAGCTGTGTTTTCCATTGAGCAATTATTTCTTTTTTTAGCCCTTCATCAAATTTGCCTTCCATTATCATTTTGCGAAAACCTTCGAGTTTTTTATTACGGATACGCGGGTTATGCACAAAATCGTTGTCCATTGTGTAATCCTCAATGATTTTGTCAAAACCGTTGTCTTTCATAAATTTGTCATACCAATAGAAAGGCACAGTAAAACCGTCAGGAACGACAATATTAGGTATTTTAGCGTGCAGTATTTCGCCTAAATTAGCAGATTTTCCGCCGTAAACAATGCTGTCTTTTTTTCGCATTTCACCCAAAGCGGCAAGTTTTTTGACTTCCAGATTTGAGGGAGCTTCACGATCAAGCGGAGTTTGCGAAGACGGCAATTTCAATTCGTCAAGCGTGGCAGGTTTGACTTCTACGCCGGTAAAACTTGCATTCAATGAAACCCAGCGTTCGTTGTATTCTTTGTATAATCTATCGGCATCTTTAATATAAACATTAGGAATATTCCAGCCTTTTGCCAAAATATTGATATGTGAAAGCGGAGTTGAAGGTTTCGCCACGATAATTCCGCGCACGGGTGGCAAACTTTCGGGTAATTCCTTCAAAATTAGAATTTCGTTATCCCCAATCTCAACCGTATCGTCTAATTTTTCAATGATGTGAATTCGTCCAACTGCTTTTCCGGTATTCAAAGCCAAATATTCCTGATTTTTGTTGATTTCGTCCTGTGAAACCTCGGGAAGGTTCAAATTTGCCGCCATTTCATCCTGACGAACAGAATTCGGCTTAAAACTAACGGGCTGAAAAAAAGTTTTATTTATAACCTCGTGTGCAGTTTTGATATGTTGTGTATTAGCTGTATCACCTTCCCATAACTCCCAAGTCCATTTTTCCACTGTTTTTTGCCACGCGATCGTGCCGACAATAAACCGTCTGTCATCACCATTGTAAGCCGCTTTAGTTAAATCAGTTCCGAGCGGCGCAAGTCCCGTTGCATACAAAAAATCCTTGTGAAAGCGGAACTTTTGCGAGTTGACGTAATAAATGCGATTTTTGTTGCGGCGGTCAATAACAAACATCGTATGGGGAAGTGCGTAGGAAGTTCCCTGATGATAGACCCGTCCGATCTTGTCAAAATCTTCTTGCGAACTGATTTTGGGCAAAGAGTTATTAGGCGAGTCGGGGCGTTTGTCAATCGTTTCGCCTGATGATTGAGGGGCATTGTAAACACGAGGTCTTTGTCCAAAAATATTGATGCCGGACAAAACAATTAAAAATAAAATTAAAAAGACAAATTTTTTCATAAACTATTTCTTTTCAATATATGGTCGGGATTGAACGATATAGATTTTACCATTTATTATTCCCCATTCAATATCTTGCGGGGTTTTGTCGCCAAAAACTTTGCGAATATTGAGGGCAGTTTTGGCTAAAGCTCGCGCCTGTGAATCGTTCAAAATCCGTTTGGTTTTCGGATTGGCGCAGTTATCATTGGTTTCTTTTAAATCGCCTTTTTCATCAAATCTGAGCGAATTTTTGATGTCTGAAATCGTCATTACCACAACTGCATTTGATTTTGGATTAATTAAAATTTGTTCGGGCATTCCGCCGTTTCCTGTGACGGGTGAATTATGACCGCAAACCGAACTGATATAGACTGCGTTTTTGTTTCGTGCGTCAAAAGGGTCAACCGTGAACATCACGCCGCCGCGATCCATATCCACACCGATTTGGATAAGTGTTGACATATAAACGCTTTGCTGTTCGATATAGTTTCTTACGCGAGCTTCATAAGCCTGAAAATTCCAGAGGGATGCCCAGGTCGTTTTGACGGCTTTGATAAGTTCTTCTTCGGTGCGGACATTAGCCACGCTTTTATATAATCCTGCACCCGAAAAATTCGGCAGATCTTCGGAATTTGACGAGCTGCGAACAAATACTGGTTTTGCGCCAAGCTGCGTTTTCCATTTGTTTATAATTTCGGCTTTCAAACTTTCATCAAATTTTCCCGCCATAATCTTGTTCCGCAATTCTTCCAACTTTCCTTTGCGAAAGCGTGGGTTGTGAACAAAGTTATCGTCGTCTTCCTGATTTTCGATTGTTTCTTGTAAATTATTGTCTTTGATGAATTTATCATACCAATAATAAGGAATTGTAAAACCGTCGGGAACGACAATGTTCGGGATTTTGGCGTTCAGCATTTCGCCCAAATTAGCGGATTTTCCACCGTAAGCGAGACTGTCTCTCTTTCTGATTTCGCCCAAAGCTGCAAGTTTTTTGATGTCTAAATTACCCGGAGCATTACGCGGCTGCGGACATTTTTCGGGATGTTCTTTGCAAAAATTATCAATCTGTCCGCCGGTTGTAACTCGTTTATAACTGTAATTTACCAGATTCGCGTTAAATTCTATCCAATAGGTATCCAGCTCTTTAAAAAGTTTATCAGCATCTTTGATGTAAACATTAGGAATATTCCAGCCTTTCGCTAAAATATTGACGTGCGAAAGCGGAGTCGAAGGTTTCGCCACAATAATTCCGCGCACCGCCGGCAAATTATCAGGTAATTCTTTGAGAATTAAAATTTCGTTATCGCCGATTTCAACCGTATCATCCAATTTTTCAATGATGTGAATTCGTCCGACTGCTTTTCCGGTGTTCAAAGCCAGATATTCCTGATTTTTATTGATTTCGTCCTGCGTAACTTTTGGAATATTGAGACTTGCACAAGCATCTTCCTGCCGAATCGAATTTGGTTTATAACTGACAGTTTGGAAAAAAGACTTATTGATCGTATCGTGTGCGGTTTTAATATGTTGGGCGTTGGCTAAATCGCCTTCCCACAATTCCCAAGTCCATTTTTCCACCGTCTTTTGCCAGGCAATTGTGCCGACAATGAATCGTCTGTTTTCATCAAAATACGCGGCTTTATAAATATCAGAGCCAAGCGGCGCAAGTCCGGTCGAATAGAGAAAATCTTTGTGAAAACGGAACATTTGCGAATTTACATAGTAAATTTTGTTATTATCGCGGCGGTCAATGATAAACATTGTGTGAAGCATCGCGTATGGCGTATTTTGATGATAAGTGCGCCCGATTTTATTGAAATCGGCTTGCGAGGCAATTTTTGGAAGATATTTTTTGACAGTATCTGGCTTTTTGTCCATCGCGCCTTTCGGTTCACGAGTCGGCGAAGGCTTGCGTGCCATTTGTCCGAAAATAATTGTTTGGGATAGAAAAAATAAGGTGAAAAATAAGGTCAATGTTTTCAAAGATTTCATAAAATTTTACTCCAAAAATCGTTTTCGTAAAGGTTTTAATTCGTCGCTGGCTTCCAGATGAATGCCTAGATCAGTAATAATTCCATCAGTCAAATCATAGACCCATCCATGAATCCGTAAAATCTGTCCGCGACTCCAGGCATCCTGAACAATTGTAGTTTCACCAACGTTCTGGACTTGTTCGATGACATTTAACTCACAAAGTTTGTTTAACTTATCTTCTTCATCATCAAATTTTGCCAAAACATCTTCATAAAGATTTGCTACATCCTGAATATGCCGCAGCCAATTATCAATTAAACCGTGACGTTTATTCTCTAAAGCGGCTTTGACACCGCCGCAACCGTAATGACCGCAAACAATTATATGTTTGACTTTGAGAACTTCAACCGCAAATTGCAAAACCGAAAGGCAATTCATATCGGTATGAATAACCAAATTTGCGATGTTGCGATGAACAAAAACTTCGCCCGGCAACAATCCAACAATATTACTCGCCGAAACGCGACTGTCTGAGCAACCAATCCAAACATATTCGGGATTTTGCTGTTTAGCTAACTCGGATAAAAAAGTGGGACGAGTTTTTTTTAAGTTTTCCGACCATTTTTTATTATTGTCGAGTAAGTGTCTAAGTGTTTTCACAGGATTATTTTAGCAGTTTCTCAATTTCATCACACGCAGTCTGAGTTCCATTTTCCGAATCAATAATTTGTTTTACTTTAAGTGCATTGGTCTTATAACTTTCATCCGATAAAATTTTACGCAATTTTTCTGCCACAACCTTAGCTTTGTAATTATCACGTCTAATAGTTTCACTGACGCCCAAACGTCGGCAACGGGCGGCATTATCAGGCTGGTCGTGCGAATACGGCATCACGATCATCGGCACACCTGCCCGCAAAACCTGCGAAGTAGTTCCGATTCCGCCTTGATGCACAATCGCACAAGCACGCGGAAAAAGCTGTGAATACGGAGCATAATCAAAGCCGACTCTTTGCTCATCCAAGCCTTTCGGCGGTTGGTTAAAAGTTCCGTAGAGCATCACTGCTCTTTTGTTTAAGATTTTAGCGGCAGAAATGCTTTGCTCATAAAAATCCCGCGCATCCATCACCGCCGCACTTCCCAATGTGAAAACTATCGGCGGTTCGCCGGCATCCAAAAATTTATCCAAATCTTCGGACATATTTCCTAAATCCTGGTTTCCGTCATAAAAACAAAAACCTGTTTGCACAGTAGATTTTGCCCAATCGGGCTGCGGTTGCGCCAATGCTTTGGAAAACATTGCTAAGTGCAGCAGCTTTGAATATTTATCGCCGAACATCGGATCATGATTTTCACTTAAACCAAGCTCGCGGCGAAATTCTCGATAAGGCTTAAACCATTTGTGAAAAACGCTTTTGGCAATTCCCAAAATCATTTTATGAAAAAGTTTCGGCATAAACCGAAGTTTTTCAAGGACTTCCGCGTTAGGATAAACACTCGGATCGTCCGTTGATAAAAACGAAATCGGAGCCAGCGAAGTAGAAACCCATTTAATTCCAGTTTTTTCAACCACGGATTTGATCGGCAGAACAACTTCGCCTGAAATTATGAGGTCGGCATCTTCAACCGCTTTCATCATATCTTCATACATCGGACGCAGATTCGGCAGCAGAATTTCATTGAACATCAATTCCGGTCCGGTTTTAATGTCCATCAAACGTCTGACTAAATCACGGTCTTCCGGGTCAAGGTTTGGACGCAACGGCGAGATTTCAAATCCAAGTAACTCGAATTTTTCCCGAAATGCTTCCATCACATTAAATTTGACCTCGTGACCGCGCTTTCTCAATTCCAAACCAAGCGCAATCTTCGGATGGATGTCACCAAGCGAACCAAAAGTTGATAAAACGATTTTTGCCATAAAGTTTTTCACCGCAGAGACGCGGAGACGCAGAGCTTTTTAGGTAATGTTTTGAAACTTTATTGATTTTCTTCTTCTTTACCTGATTCTGAATTTCTTTGCGTCTCTGCGTCTTTGCGGTTTGATTTTTCTGTAATTTGGAATCGAATACTGACAAAAAAGCAGACTGCGCCAATAACAGCCGAAACAAAAACGCCGTCCATATTGTTCAGCCATAAGAAAAATGCGGCAACTCCGAGCAGGACTACCGCTAAAATTTTAAAGGTGAATTCCCAGTTCATAAAAAACTCTCAATAAATTTACTGTAATCATCTCGCATCGGGAGTTCGTAATCAACCTTAATTCTTCGTCGCGTAGCTAGAACTTTTTCGCCTGTCAGTTTGTTGACTGCTTCTTTTTCGTAGGTTTCCCAATACAAACCAGTTCCGCGTTTTTGCCATAGCGGTAAATCGTTAAAATTGATTCCGCGTTGAAACAAAAGTTCGTTTTTATCTGCAACTGACATTTTTTCAAGTGTTTTGGTCGCTTGCCTGACCGTTTTTCCTTCTTTGCGTAAAGTCCAGTAACACCAGGCATTTAACGAATTTCGGTGCGCGTCTTCGTTGCGCCAGCGAAAATAATCGCAAACTAAATTTACGGTTGGAAGTTCGGAAATGCGGCAATCAAAACAACCCAAATCGCCAAGCAAAAGCGAGAACTTTGCACTCGCTTCACCTGCCAGAACCGAATTGAATTTTCGCAGTTTGCGGTCAAAAGTTTTGATTTCAGGCGATAAAAGTAAGGAAATTTCATCTGATTGAGTGTAGCCGAAAACAACATCAAACCCGCAATTCATCAAATGTTTAGTGGTTTCGACCATCATTTCGCGCATTCTTTCGTCAAAAGGTGCTTCAAATTGATGGACTTCTTTGGTTAAACGGGTAAAACTTCTGCCGTCAAGCCTTGCGACCATAAAGACTTTCGGCAAAACGCAAATATCGTGAGCAGTTTCAAAAACGCGCATTTTCGCGTCTAATTCATCAAATTTCATCTTTCCAATTCTCAATTACAAATTCATTGTTTTCATTAATCCAAACATAATACAGTTCGTCAAAACCTTCGGCAAAGGTTGGCAATTCCAATTTTGAATAAACGCCGCGAACTCCGCGTTCATCAATTTTGGCTTTGCCGGTGCGTTGGGCGTTGCGGGCGAGAGCGTCTTCTAATTTTGATTGAAAATAATAACCAATTACCCGAAAATGATGTGCTTTGGCTTGTGAAATATATTGTTTGCGAGCTTCGGCAGTTGGATTGGTTTTATCAATGACAAAATTTTGCTTGGCTTCGAGACAAGCGGAAAATAGCAAATTTTCACGATTTTTGGTGCGGAGCATATCCAGATTGATGCGGATATGTGTATCGTAAAATCTTTGTTTGCAAAAGGTTGACTTTCCGCTTCCTTGCACGCCGATAAAAATTACGGCTTCCATATTTTATAAAGTGAAAATGTTTAAACGTGGAAAAGCTAAAGTTACCTTTTAATTGTGGTTTCACCTTTTCACTCTTCCACTTTTATTTCTTCCTCAACAATTTCTTTAGCGACTTTTCGCGTTCTGATTCGTCTCCAGAAATATCGTAAAAGCAGAAAGATCGGCAAAACGACAAAAATTACAAACGGCAAAATCGCAATTATAAAAGTCACCAACCATAGAATAAAGTTGAGTGCGAAATCAAATCCGCTGCTGATGGCTTCGCCAAGTTGATAGAAAAATCCCTTTGGATTGGCGGCGTAAGCGGTTGGAGACTGCAAACGAATTTTGATAGTTGAAAGGCTGGTTTGATTTTCCAAAAAGCGCAGTTTGCCCTCGATTTGCTCAATTTCTCCGCGCACGTTGGCGAGTTCGCGCTGAACTTGTAAAGCATCGGCAACCGTTTTGCTTTGCTTCATAATTTCGAGAAATTGGGCTTCCAACGCTTTTTTAGCTTTCAAACGCGCTTCGATGTCAACAAACTCTTCGGTTACGTCCTGACCTCTGACGGTTTCGACAATGACACGGCTTGAAACTTTGCGGATTTCGTCCAAACTTTCGTTAAATTTTGTCGCCGGAACACGCACTGTCATCGTCACGATGTCTCGCGTAGTGACTTTTGAATTAGAACTGCTCTGAGTTGATTCAACCACAAAACCGCCTTTGCTTTCAGCAATTGTAGTGATTTTCTGTTGTGCTTCTTCGGGTGATGAGGCTTCTAATTGCAAATCGGCATTGCGGATGATTTTGCGCTCAGTTGGAACGGTTTGCGCTTTTGATTTATCGGCTTCATCCAGTGAAACATCGGATTTAGCTTGTTTTTCATTCTTTACGCCGCCACGACCATCACTAAGACTATCATTTTGGCTGGTTGGCGCAGGAACACTACTTGCCGGTTTATTAGCTGCCGTTTCCCGCATAGATGGAGCTTGGCTACCGCCGCAACTTGTCAAAACAACTAAGATCAACAGCGCAATGAACTTTGCTTTCATATTTCCTCCGTTTTGAAGCTAGAACGAGTTTTATTCAATAAATTGCAAACTTTTTAGCCTGCTTTTCGGGCAACTTCTCTAAATCCTTGTCCGGCAAAAAGCGCACGGATCGCGCTAAACAATCGTTTGAATGCGCGAAAAACCTTCGGCACAAACCAGATGAAGAAAAGGACGAAAATTCCCAAAATCCCCATAATTATTACCGGTGCAAAAACTGCGAGTAATGTTCCGACAATCGCCAATCCGTCTTCGATAAAGGATAAAGCCCAATTTGAAACAGGTTCAGGGGAAAGGTTGGCTGTTGCGCGTAAAGCCGCCTTTGTTCCGTGTGATGAGAGCGCGAGTCCTCCGCCGAGCAAAGTTGCAATGACCGTCACGCTTGAATCCATTTGGTTGGTCGCTGCGTAGGCAACCACAGCACCTGCCGGAATGCGGATAAAGGTGTGAATAACATCCCAAACGCTGTCAACGTAGGGAATTTTATCGGCAAAAAATTCGACGACGAATAATCCTCCGGCAACCCCAATCACCCACCAACTGTCCAATGCGGTCAAACCCAACGGCAGTTTGGTCAAGCCGAGTTTTTGCAAAAGTCCCAAAATCGTAACTGTTGCATAAAGATTAATGCCCGAAGTCCACGCCGAACCTAAAGCTAAAGAAATTGTTGAAAACCAGTCCATCTAAATTTTCCTCCTTTTCGGGGCAGTTAGATGCGCGAATTATACAACAATTTCTATAATTTTTATTAAATAATTTTAGCGATTTTCGAGCCGATAAACCAACGTGTTCGGATTATAAGTTTTCCAGTCAAACCAATAATCTTTGATAATTTGAACAGGAATCAGTTGCTTTCCTTCCAACTCGCCTTTGATCGCCTTGCCCGAAAAATCCCAAACACTTCCCGTTTCAGCATCAACCAATTCATTAGTGTCAGTTTTGCGTAAAAATTCAAGTTTGCGTCCTTCCAAAGTTCGTTCAAACGCACGAACAGATTTTTTATCGTCCGCCAGTAAAAGAACAATGTTGGTTCCGCCAACTGTATCAATGATCGGACTTTGTTTTTCGAGAGCCGAAAACGGATAAGCCTTTGCCGTTTCACCGATTTTTATTCCGATCATAATGGCTCGCGGTTCAAACGTATCTTCGATTTTTGCATTGATGCGGACAGGCATTTTGCCGACCTGATTTTCCCAATCTGCCGATTCGGTTTTATTATTGTCAGGGCGCAGAACGCGACCATTCGGATTTTCACGTTTCCAGATTCCGAAACTGATTTCATCGAAATTAACCGGAACAAGTTTTTGTCCTTTGAAACTGCCTTGAATCGCTTCGCCCGAAATCTGCTGCCACCACGAACCCGTTTGGGTATCACGCATAATGAAGTTTTGATTATTGATTCCGGCAAGTTCAAAATTTAGCGTCTGTCCGTTCACGACGGACTGCCACACAATTCCCGTGTGGCACAGCGTTCAGTAAGTCGCCGTAATCGGTTGACCACCGACCACATCCTGCACAACGTGATGATACGCCATTTGCAAAACGGGATAAGCAACCGATTCACCATTGATATTGACTGCCAAAACCATTTCATCATCTTTGACAAAATCAACTTCGGAAATCTTTGTGTAGGCAGAGTTTTTCAACGGATTGAACATCCAGAGAAAATGATTTTGCTGGGCAAACCAAACCGAAAATCCGATCACAAACAACGGCAAAATCAACGGAATATTGGTGAACCATCGTTTTGAATTTCGCCAGATTTTGAAACAGAGAAACAAAGCAGCAATGGCAAAAACAACCGTCAAAATCGGCGACCAGCTTCGCAAATAATACGAAATCGTTAAAGCATTTTCGGTTTGCGGTGCAAATGGCTGAATGAGATAGGCGGGAATCGCCACCATTGCAAAAGCAATGACAGCAACAATTATGACTAAAAGCCAGTTTAGAAGTTTGTTTCGCATTTTGTTTTATGGAAAAAGATCAAGCCGATGCCATTGGTGTCTGGCTGATAATTGTAAATCTGAATTTAGTCGCAACCGAGTAATAGTCCCTTGTCCGATTTCTGTTAATCCGACAATTTCAAAAGTCATCAAATTAACGCTAAGATGTTCATTCCAAGCATCTTGACGCGGATTGAAAAGTCTTTCATTAATTCCAACGGTAAAATTTGACTTAAAAATGTTGCAGGAACGACAAGCTAAAGCCAGATTTTCCAAAACTGTTTCACCACCAAGTGAAATTGGGGTAATATGTTCGACTTCAAACAAAAAATTAAAAGCTAATTCTGGAGCATGACAGTATTCGCAGAGATGATTTGCCCGTTCGGCAACTTCAGGATAGAAAGCGTTCATTTACCTAATTTCTCGGCAATTTTTGCCACGCGTTTAGCTGAACCCTCTAATTCTTCGTCAATCAATTTTTCCAATTCCTTTTTTTCTTCGGCAGAAAAATCGGAATCATTATCTTTAAATTTTTGCATCAATTCAGAAAGTCGTCGTTGTTGTTCGGCAGTAAAAAACTCGTCCGGTTGAAAGTCTTGAATATAAATGACCGAATTTGGTTCGCCCGGAGTTTGTTTTTCCAAAGCGTCAATTGCCTCACCAACTGTCTTTCCAAACGATTTATTTTTGCCTGAAACTGCGCTAAAAGTCTTACCGTTTTGATTTACTACAACCGTCTTCATATTTCAAATTATACACTAACTTTCACTGTCTTCTTCTTCCTTCTTAACACCGAATTTTTCCAAACGATATTGCAAAGTTCGGAATGTTAAGCCCAATAATTTCGCGGATTTAGTGATGTTATTATCGGTGCGCTCCATCGCCTGCATAATCAAACTGCGTTCCAATTCTTCAAAATTAATACCGTTCGGCGGAAGCTTGAAAGCTGCATTAGCATCAGCTTTGATTTCAGCAGTTTGCATTTCGGGCGGTAAATCTTCGAGTTGAATCGTTTCGCCTTCGCAGAGCAAAACGGCTCGTTCGATTGCTGATTCAAGCTGGCGAATATTGCCCGGATAACTGTAATCAAGCAATGCCTTTCGCGCATCAGAAGACAAACCCGTAATTTTGGTCGAACTGTTTTTGGTGTGTTTTTTGATGAAATATTCAATCAAAACCGGAATGTCACTGCGGCGGTCACGCAAGGCGGGAAGCTCAATCGAAAGAACATTTAAGCGGTAATACAAATCTTCCCGAAAACGTCCGTCCTGCGTCATTTTTAATAAATCACGATTAGTTGCGGTAACAACACGAACATCTACGTTGATTTCCTTTGTTCCGCCAACACGCCGGATTTGTTTTTCCTGCAAAGCGCGTAAGATTTTAGCTTGCAGAGAAATATCGAGTTCACCGATTTCATCCAAAAAAAGCGTTCCGCCATCTGCAACTTCAAACAAGCCTTTCTTTTCGCCAATTGCGCCCGTGAACGAGCCTTTTTCGTGTCCGAAAAGTTCCGATTCAAGCAAATTTTCGTTGATCGCGGCACAGTTGACAGCTTGAAAAACTTCGTCCGAACGCGGGCTGTTGGTGTGAATCGAACGGGCGATCAACTCTTTTCCCGTGCCGCTTTCACCACGAATTAAAACGGTCGAATTTGACTTGGCGACTTTCAAAATCAGCTTTTTAACTTTGTCCATTTCTTCCGAAACCGAAACGATTTCCGTATCAAGTTTGGAAAGTTTGGTCAGTGCACGCGAGACGGTTTCCAACAATTTTTCGCGGTCGTAAGGCTTTTGCAGATAAGCAAACGCGCCGAGTTCTTTTGATTCAAACGCCGTGTCAACCGTGCCGTGAGCCGTTAAAAGTATGACCATAATTGATTTGTCAAAGGCGACTAATTCCTTGAGCAAATCAATCCCGCTCATTCCCGTCATCTGCAAATCGGTCAAAACAAGATCAAAATGCCGATCCTGCACGAATTTCATCGCCGCTTCGCCTGAACTCGCGGTGGTCACGTCGTAGCCTTCGCCCGACAAAATCATTTCCAAAATCTCACGCTGACTGCGTTCGTCATCAACTACTAAAATGGATTTTCTACTCATAAATAGGTGAAAATTATTGCAAATTAATTTAGTTTATCAGTATAAATCATCGAAGCAAAAATTGCGTTACAAAAGCCTTTATCAAAGCCCGATTTTTGTCAGGTTTTGCGCCGGAGGAAGTAAATACATTTGATTTGTTTTGAAAAATTCCGTTGATTTCACCCGAAACGGAACCATCTTTCAAATTAAATCGAAAATCCAAATCAGTTTTTCCGGACTTCGGATTGATGTCGCAAATATCGTCTTTGTAACGTCCGTCTACATCCGTGTCGTCTTCATCAAAAATCGCAAAATTTATCGGAATTTCGGTTGCCGAATCATCTGCAAAATGAATTTCAACCCAAGGATTTTCAAACTCGGAATAATCCTGTAAAACTCGGTCAATATAGGTTTGTCCACCGATGGTAATAACCGGGTAAAAATCCGCTTTACCGCCGGAATCAATTTTGGGTTCTAAAAGTGCAACATCATCTTTTTCCTTAATTAAAGTCGTTTGTAAAATTATCGCCCGTTTTTTGAGAGAAAAATGATTTGTTTGGGGAAGTTTTGGCGCAGAATTTGAACTGTAAAGATTCTGACTGAGCTGATTCGGCAAATCGCCTTCGGAAATTTGTTTGACGAAGATTGAACTTTTTGAAGCGATCCATTTGGGCGCAAAAGTATCAAAAAACTTGGCAAATCCGCTTTTATCGCCTTTCCAATGTCCGTCCGCGCCTTTGCCTTTGATCCACATTGACATATTTTTTAAGGCTCTCAGATCATACTCCAAATCCTTTGCATCTGACTGATTTACTTGAAATTGCTGAACTTTTAGCCAGAAATTAGGATCAACTTCATTCGCCCATTTTTGCATCAATTCCAACAGTTCGTGCGAAGCCACATAAGCAAAAACGTAAGCCTCCGTCCAATTCGGACGAACTGGAGAATCGTGGTTAAGTCCGTTCACATAATCGCCGTGAATTTCGGCATTTGGCGGAACGTTTTTGCCGTCAAATCCGATTTTTCTATCAGCCGGATATTTTCCCGTGAAAAGATTTTGCGCCGAAACAAGAGTAGAAAGAAAAGTTGCCGTTTGAAACGCACCGTCAGGAAAACGGGGATGAGTTTCTACCCAATTGGAATGAGTATAAAAATCTTGCGTAGCGTGCAAACCAATCCCGATTATCGCCAGCATTTCAAGCGGTTTATCATCTTTCGCAGCTTTTTGTGTAGCAATTTTGAGATTATTTATCAGCCACGCCCAATTATTTTGTATTTCTGCGGTGGTAAAAAGATTATCGAAATGAAGTTTTTCCAGATCGGCGCGATTTTCTTTTGATGTCGTCGGCGTGCTCGAATAGTAATCCGTCAACCAATTTTCAACCTGTGCGATTTTTATGGTTGTGTTGTTAAATCCGTGTTCGTGCAGAACGAAACGGGTTAAATCGAAATGCGGTGCGGTATCGAAAGCAAAAATAAAATTGTAGAATATGACAAGTAGAAATAAAGCGGAAAAATGTTTTTGACCGGACATTTGCAGTGATAGTAACAAAAAAGAGTCCAACCTGTGAACTCTTTTTTATAAATTTATTTACTGCTTTTATTACTCTTCGTCCTGCCGTAATTTTTCCAAAACTGAAAAATCTTCCAATGTGGTAACGTCACCTGCTACTGTTCCGCCCGCCGCAATTTCACGCAACAGTCGGCGCATAATTTTGCCCGAGCGGGTTTTCGGCAGCATATCGGTAAAGCGAATATCGTCGGGTTTCGCCAACGCGCCGATTTCGTGGGCGACGTGGGCGCGGAGCTCGGCTTTGAGTTCTTCGTTGCCTGTGCGTCCGCCTTCGAGTGTGACAAATGCAGCGATTGCCTGACCTTTTAAATCATCAGGGCGACCAACAACGGCGGCTTCGGCAACCGTTTCGTGTGAAACAAGTGCGGATTCGATTTCTGCCGTTCCGAGTCGGTGCCCGCTGACGTTGATAACGTCGTCAACCCGTCCCATGATCCAAAAATAGCCGTGTTCATCGCGCCTCGCGCCGTCTCCGGCAAAATACATCCCCGGAATTTCCGACCAATACGCTTGTTTATAACGCTCATCATCGCCCCAGATTGTGCGGAGCATTGACGGGAACGGATGTTTGATAACCAGATAACCGCCTTCATTTGCTTTAACCGGTTTGCCAGCTTTAGTAACGACATCAACAATAATTCCAGGCAGCGGACGGGTTGCCGTGCCGGGGACTGTCGGCGTTGCACCGGGAAGCGGTGAAATCATAATCGCCCCTGTTTCTGTCTGCCACCAAGTATCAACAATCGGACAATTTCCTTTGCCGATGATTTCGTGATACCACATCCATGCTTCAGGATTGATCGGCTCCCCCACTGTTCCCAAAAGCCGCAAGCTCGAAAGACTATGCTTCATCGGATATTGTTCGCCCCATTTGATAAAGGCGCGAATCGCAGTCGGGGCGGTGTAAAAAATCGAGATGCGATGGCGGTCAATCAACTTCCAAAATCTGTCAGGTTCGGGAAAATTCGGTGCGCCTTCATACATAAAGACGGTTGCGCCGTTAGCAAGCGGTCCGTAAACAACGTAAGTATGTCCCGTAATCCAGCCGATGTCGGCTGTGCACCAATAAACGTCTTCGTCCTTGATGTCAAAAACCATTTTGGTTGTGTAAGCCGCTTGAGTTAAATAACCACCCGTCGTGTGCAAAATCCCTTTCGGTTTGCCGGTCGTTCCCGAAGTGTAAAGAATAAAATGCGGATGTTCGCTGTCGAGCTTTTCGGGTTCGAGTTCATCGGCTGCAATCTGCATCATTTCGTGCCACCAATGATCGCGTCCGGGACGCATTTTGACATCTTCGTTGCCCGTTCGTTTGAAAACGACAACACTTCGCACGCTAGGAGTTTGGGCAACGGCTTCGTCAACTACTTCTTTGAGTTTAATTTCCGAACCGCGACGATAACCGCCGTCCGCCGTAACAATCATTTTGCATTTTCCGTCGTTCACGCGGTCACGAATCGCATCCGCCGAAAAACCGCCGAAAATTACAGTATGAGTCGCACCTATTCTCGCGCAAGCCAGCATCGCAATTGCTAATTCGGGAACGAGCGGCATATAAAGGGCAACACGGTCGCCTTTTTTAATGCCCAATTTTTTCATGACATTACCGAATTTGCAGACTTGGCGATAGAGCTGCAAATAGGTCAGGGTGCGGATTTCGCCCGGTTCGCCTTCCCAAATAATCGCGGCTTTATTTTTGCGCCACGATTTCAGATGACGATCAATGCAGTTGTAAGAAATATTTAGCTTTCCACCGATGAACCATTTCGCGTGCGGCTCGTTCCATTCCAAAACCTTATCCCACTTGTGAAACCAGTCGAGGGCTTCGGCTTGTTTTGCCCAAAATGCGGCAGGGTCTTTTTCAGCCTCTTTGTAAAGTTTTTCGTAGTCTTTGAAAGACTTGATGTGCGCTTGCTCAGAAAATTCGGCAGGCGGCGGAAAAAGTCGGGTTTCCGTTGAAAGAGATTCGATTGCTTTATTGGTTTCGGCTTTTGCTGATTCTGACATAATTATTCCTCTAAACTATTCAATTATAAAAACTTTTTCGTTATCAAAACTTCCTTTACGTCGAAGCTGATCGCGTTGGATCTTGCCCGATTTCGTTTTCGGCAAATCGCTGACGAACTCGATTTCTTTTGGCGTAGCAAGCGGCGAAAGCTGGGCTAAAACGTGATTGGCAATTTCTTTTGCTAATTTTTCTGTCGCTTCATAGCCTTTTCGCAAAACGATAAATGCTTTAACGTGTTCGGTTGTAACGACATCTGCGACACCAATGGCGGCGGATTCGGCAACTGCCGGATGCGAAAGTAAAGCATTTTCGACTTCAAAAGGTCCGATGCGTTGTGCTTCACAAGTAATGACATCATCGTTTCGGGCGACAAACCAAAAATAACCGTTTTCGTCCAATTTTCCACGGTCGCGGGTGATATACCAACCTGCTCGGAAACACGCCCGCGTCGCTTCTGGAAAATTCCAATAACCTTTGAAAAGGGAATTGAGCGTCGGGCGAATTGCAATATCTCCGACCACACCGCTTGGCACAATTTTCCCTTTTTCGTCAATGATGGCAACCTGAACACCTTCAACCGCTTTGCCCATCGAACCGCGCCTGACTGGAACGTTCGGACGATTGGCGATAATTTGCGAACCCGTTTCAGTCTGCCAGTAATTATCATAGATCGGTGCATCAAAAACTCTTTCCGCCCACGAAATTACTTCCGTATTCAAAGGCTCGCCCGCCGAAAAAATTCTGGTCAGGGCAAAATCACGTTTCTGAGAAATATCACCGATTTCGTTTCTCATCAGACGCAGTAAAGTCGGCGTTGTATAAAGGCAAGTGACTTGATTTCTTTCCAAAATATCGAGCCATTTATGCGCGTCAAACTCGCCCTCATAAACCAAAATCGGCATTCCCAAAAGCCACGGTGCGAAAATCCCGTAATTCAAACCCGTCACCCAACCCGGATCAGCCGTGCACCAGTAAAAATCGCTTTTCTCAAGCTGCAAAACGCTTTGTGCCGTTTCCGTCAGGCGTTCACGAATCGCGTGCCGATGAACTACGCCTTTTGGTAATCCGGTTGTTCCCGAAGTGTAAATCAAAAAACAAGTGTCGTCTTCAGAAACGATGGCACTTTCAAAGCGGTTTGAAGCATTTTTCAGCAATTTATCGAAATTGTGAAACTGAACTCCTGCAACCGTTTTTTCTCTGTTTTCACCTATTACGAGAATATGTTCTAAAGTCGGTAAACTTCCGCAAAGCGGGCGCACCTTTTCCAAATTTGCCGAATCGGTAATCAAAATTCTCGCTCCGGCATCTTCCAGACGTTGACGAATTGCTTCACTTCCAAAATCAGGGAAAAGCACCGCGATTGCTGCGCCGAGTTTCAAAACAGCGGGAATTGTCGCGTAAAGTTCGGGCGTTCGATTCAGCAACGTAAAAATTCTGTCGCCTTTGCCCGAACCAAGATTTTGCAGAAGATTGGCGATTTTGTTGGAAAACTGCTCAATTTCAAAGAACGAAAAAACTTGTCTGCTGCCCGAAACGCTTTCGTAAACCATCGCCATTTTGGAACGATCCTGAGCGTGTTTACTTAAAGCATGTAATGCCAAATTCGCGTTTTCGGAAACTAATTTAAATGGATTTTCTTTGGAGATTGCCAAATTTTCGCGTCCTTTCATAAACAGATAAATATAAAAGCAGTATTAGTTTATGACTATAATACCCAAAAATAAAGTAATTCCAGCCTTTTTACTTTTTGCTCATTCTTCCAAAGTTGATAAATCTCCTGCGTCAGTTCCCATCTCTAACGCTTTTAAATATCGCCGCATAATTTTACCCGAACGAGTTTTCGGTAAAGCCTTCATAATTTCAATTTTTGAAGGCGTAGCAATTGGACCAAGCTCGCGGCGGACGTGTTCGACAAGGCTCGCTTTCAAACTTTCTGTTTCGCTGTGTCCGCTTCGCAGTTGCACAAATCCAACGATTGATTCGCCCTTGATTTCGTCGGGAATTCCAATCACAGCGGCTTCGGCAACGGACGGATGCGAAACGAGTGCGGATTCAACGTCAGCCGTTCCGATTCGATGTCCGGCAACGTTCATCACATCATCGGCGCGACCTAAAACCTGAATATATCCGTCTTCGTCCTTGATGGCGACATCGCCGGAAACGTAACATCCTTCGATCTGCTTCCACATCCTTTCGTAACGGGCATTGTCGCCCCAAACAGTTCGCATCATCATCGGAAAAGGATTTCGCAAAACCAGCCTGCCGCCGACATTTGGTGGGACGCTGGTTCCTTCGGCATCAACTACATCCGCCACCACTCCGGCAAGAGGAATTCCGGCTTTTCCGGTTCGCATCGGCATCGTGATCGGCGTTCCGATAGTTGGTCCGCCAAGCTCGGTCTGCCACCAATTATCAACACAATAACCGTGTTTTCCGTCACCGCAGAGATGTGTTTGCGCCCAACGCCACGCTTCAGGATTCAAAGGCTCGCCTGCACAGGCAATTACACGAAGTGAAGAAATATCATATTTTTTAGGTAGCTCTTCGCCAAAACGCATAAAAAATCGGATTGCGGTTGGAGCCGTGAACATTTTCGTCACTCCATATTTTTCGACAATTTCCCAAACGATTCCCTGATGCGGAAAATCAACCGCGCCTTCACGGAAGACGGTCGTCACTCCTTCACAAAGCGGAGCATAAACGATATAAGAATGTCCGACGATCCAGCCAATGTCCGAAGTGCAAAGGAAAACATCGGATTGATTAACATCGAAAAATGTCCGCAGATGATAGGTCGTTCCAACCATAAATCCGCCGTGAACGTGAACTACTCCTTTCGGTTTCCCGGTTGTTCCTGAAGTGTATAGAATGAATAATTCGTCTTCCGAATCCATCACTTCGGCTTCGCATTTATCGGAAAAATTCATCAAATCGTCGAAATCAATTTCGCGGCTCGAAACGAATTCGATTTTCGGTAAGCGGCGCGAAAAGACGACGATCTTTTCGACAAATTCGAGTTCGGCAACGGCTTCGTCAGTAATTGTTTTGAGCGGAACGGCTTTCCCTCGTCTGAATCCGACATCGCCGGTGATGACGACTTTCGCCTGTGCATCAACAATTCTGTCGCGCAATGCAGCGTGTCCCAATCCGGCATAAACGACTGAATGAATTGCGCCGATTCTCGCGCAAGCCAACATCGAAATTACGCCTTCAATCGTCAAAGGCATATAAATTACGACTCTATCGCCTTTTTTTACGCCCAAAGATTTTAAGCCGTTGGCAAAACGATTGACAGAGCGCAAAAGCTGATCGTAAGTAATAATTCGTTCCGTTCCGTCTTCGCCAAGCCAAATAAATGCCGCCACATTTCGCCTGTCAGAATTAACATGACGGTCAAGCGCATTGAGCGTAATATTAGTCTGTCCGCCGATAAACCATTGATGATAAACACCGTCGAAATTTGAAACTTTGTTCCATTTCTGCTTCCAAACAAATTTTTCCGCCTGTCTCTCCCAAAACTCATCAGGATTTGCTTTCCAAAACTCGTATTCAGCCTTGGCATCCTTCAAAAAAGCATTTTCGGCTACGATTTTCGGCGCAGGATAATCGGTCTGTTCGGTCGAAAGTTTTTCGATAGTTTCGTCGAATTTATCGGTTATGGCAGTCATATTACTCACTTAAAAACCGTTAAAAAACGATTCGGAAAATAAATTGATAAGTTGGGAATACGAATAAGAATTCCGCAATCCGCATTCCCAAATCCGCAATTGTCACGGGATCATATCGTCGGCTTCTTCGCCGGCTTCGATAGTTGCTTCAAGCTCATCTTCTTCAACCTTGACTTCTTCCCAAATCCGATGACCGTGTGTTTCTTTCAGGAGCAGCGACCCGACTACAAAAGTAATTCCGGCAACCACCATCGGATAATAGAGTCCCGCATAAATATTGCCGGTTTCTGCTACGACTGTCAGACCAATCAAGGGCAGAAGTCCGCCGAAAACACCGTTTCCGATGTGATACGGTAGAGACAATGCCGTATAACGTATCTTAGCGGGGAAAGCTTCAACCAGATAAGCCGCAATCGGACCGTAAACCATCGTTACCCAAATTACTTGAACAAAAATAAGCAAAATCAGCGTCCAGGCGGTAGAATTTCCGATAAAATCGCCAAAAGTAGTATAAGGCAAAGCAACAGCAGCAGGCTGCAAATTACCCGATGAATCTGCCGATTGGGCAGTTAATTTAATTTCACCCGTTGCCGGATTTTTTTGCGAAGAAGCCGTCACGACATTTGAACCGGCAGTTGACTGCATCGCTTTATAAATCGGCATCCAGGTGACAACCGCTAAAATCAAACCCGCCATAATGATCCATTTCCGCCCGATTCGATCAGAAAGCCAACCGAAGAAAACGAAAAACGGCATTCCCAGAAGCAAAGCGATGGCGATAATATAATTTGCTGAAGTTTTGTTGACGTTCAAAATCGTTTGCAGGAAAAAGAGTGCGTAAAATTGTCCGGTATACCAAACTACGCCTTGTCCGGCGGTTGCGCCAAAAAGTGAAATCAAAACACGTTTCAAATTATCCCAATGCGTAAATGCTTCAACCAAAGGGTTTGCCGAGGTCATTCCGGTTGATTTAACGTGTTGAAAGATCGGCGATTCTTTCATTCTAAGGCGAATGTAAAGCGAAATGCCGACGAGGAAAATCGAGATCAAAAACGGAATTCGCCAACCCGCCAGACCTTCAACCTTTCCGGCAAATTGGTCTGCGCTCATCATATTTTGCACAATCAAAATGACTGCCAGCGAAACAAATAATCCTAAAGTTGCAGTGATTTGAATAAACGAAGTGTAAAAACCGCGTTTATTATCGGGAACGTGTTCTGCCACGTAAACCGCCGCGCCGCCGTATTCTCCGCCGAGAGCCAGCCCTTGGAAAACACGAATCAGCAATAAAATAATCGGTGCCGCCATTCCGATTTGCGAATAGGTCGGCAGAAAACCGATCAAAGCCGTCGCGCCGCCCATAATCAAAAGCGTGACCAAAAAGGCATATTTTCTGCCGACCAGATCGCCGATACGTCCGAAAAACAAAGCTCCGAACGGACGGACAATAAAGCCGACCGCAAATGTTGCCAAATATGCGATATAAGCAAAAGTATCATTTCCCGGCGGATAAAAAAGCGGTGAAATTGTCGCTGCCAGCGAACCGAAAATATAAAAGTCATACCATTCGATCATCGTGCCGACAGCCGATGCGCCGATGACCTGCCAGATCTGACCTTGTGAAATTTCTTCGTTGTAAAATGCTCCTAAATCCTTTGCCGTTGTAGCCATTATTTGATTTTCTCCTCGAATTTTTCTACTCAAAAAGCTTGTTGAGAGGCGGATACGACCGCCCCTGCTTGTGTTGTTACTTAAATTTAGAAAGTAAAGATCGTTGCGAACTCTGAACGAATATTTTGCGTTTGACGCGATGTAATTCCTCTGAAAAGCGGCAAAACTCCCGAATTATTAGCCGCCCGAGTGCGGAAGTATGAAAGCTCGTAAGCAAATGTCAAAAACGAATTTACTTTGTAATTTAAGCTGCTCATCAAAACGTCGCTCTTACCGCGTCCGCCGAATCTACGTGCATCGCGGGCGTATGCTTCATCAAAACCATAGTGCAAATAAGCTGTCCAACCTGCATTGCGACCTTTCGGATCGGCATTAAACCAACGCGACAAAGGTAATCCTAAGTTGATAAAACCGCCTCTTCCGCGAACCGGTCTTTGAGCTGCGACAATCGGAGTTGCGCCGTTGAATCCGAAAATTACCGATGAAGAACCGTCAAGCGATGTGCCTGTCGCAGTTCCTGTCAAACCAGCCGTATCATTGAATGTTGAAAATAATTGACCGCCGAAATATGCCCGTAAATCGGCTCCCTGATAATATTTTCCGATAAGTGTAAACCATCTGGTCGGTAATTGGAACTCTCCCGTGTAGCCGTAACGTTCAGATTCGGTTTCTGCACCATTTGGGAAAGCGGCAAGAAAAGCGGCTGGAACATTTGCACGCGGAACGATAGCTTTGCGCTTTCCGTAAATCCAACTGGTAATCAACTGTGCAGGAGCAACTCCGGCGGCTTTATCAGCCTGAAATTGCAGAACAAAACGTCCTTCCAGCTCAGGTTGATTTGAATCGGGACCTTGACGTTCGCCAAATCCTAATTGATTAGCGGCATCGCTCGGCGTATTTCCGAAAATCGGCAGAACGAGCGCGAATTCCGGCATAAATTTGACGTTTCTCTTGGTGCCGAAATTATACGAAAAGCCTGTCCGAACCTGCGGAGCGCGTTCGTAAATATTGCCGTAAGCCAAATGAAATCCGGTAGTTTCAACGATATTCGGCATCGTCGAAGAACCAAACGGTGTCCAATCCTGACCGAACAAAACGTGCGCGGTCGTTTTTTCATTAATAGCACGGTCAATTCTCACCCAAGCCAGTCGAATCGAAGGCTGACTCGAACGGATCGAAGAAATATTGCGGTTGGTGGCGCGGGTAAAATCTCCTTCAAAATCCATTTCAAATCTGCCGGTAATGCTCGTTTTTGGCGCAGGATCAAGCCATTCAAAATTTGCTCCGATGCGGAAGGCGCGGGCTTTCAAGTGAAAAGTCGGCGCACCGTTCGGACCTGAATCGCTCAAAAAACCGGGAAGCGGAAAATCGTTGCCCGAAGGATTTGAAGAATCCCAAACCACACTTGTTTTGAAAAAACCGTAAAGCTTCATTTTCGCGCCGCTGCCGAGCTTGATGTCGGGAATCAACCCGTCACGTTTTGCACCTTCAAAGGTTAAAACCCGAAGCGGAGTAATGGCGGGGATAACTGCGGCGGCGGTTTGCGCCGGAGTGGATTTTGAGGTAGTAGAAGTGCTTGGGACACTTACCGCTGCTGTTTGAACCTGACTCGGCGTTGGGTTTGCCGGAACTACAACCTTAACGGCTTCGAACTCTGCCATCGAAATTAAACCTTTGCCATATAATAACTTAGCTAACTTATCACGTTGTTCCGTCGGCGTTCCCTGTGAAACCAGATTTGCTTCGGTCGTGGAAATTAAACCTTTTGTCGCTAAAAGTTTAATCAATGGATCACTGGTCGAAACTTCCTCAGTTTTTTTCGTCTCCGTTTTTTTATCCTTGTCGTCGCCGCTCGGAGCAATTACCTGTGCAACCGTCTGCCCCATTAAGTTTGAAACTACTAAAATTGTAAAAAGAAAGAAATATAAACAAATTCTCACTTTGATTTCTCCTCGAAATTTTTTAAATTAGACAACCGCTTGTTATTAAATGGCTTCTGGAAAGTCATCTGATTTATTACAAAATCTGTGCCAAAAAGAACGTGAAACTTTTCTCAAGTAATGAAAGATTTATAAAATGAATGAGTTAAATGAAAAATTTTAATGAAAACTTGGACGCAGAAACAGTAGGAATATTTTGTAAGGTGGGAATATTTTGTAAGGTGGGGTTGGGAAAATTTTTCCCAACTTAGTCTTTCTCGTCAAAACCATATTGACGCAGTTTATTGAAAAGTGTCCGGCGGTCAATTCCTAATAATTTTGCCGTTTGAACGCGGTTATGTTGTGTAGATTCAAAGACTTGTAAGATATGCTGTTTTTCCAGATCGGCAAGTTTCAGAATTTCCCCATTTGAAATAGATATTTTGGAAACTTGATTTTGGAACGGTAAATCCTCAACTTCAATTAAATCTCCGCCGAGTGCGGTAATATACGAAACAACATTTTCAAGCTCGCGGACGTTGCCTTTCCAATCGTGATTCATCAGCATTTTCATTGCTTCGGGCGAGATTTTAAAATAATTATTTAGTTCCTGCGAACGCTTTGCCAAAAGATGCGCGACAATTTCGGGTAAATCCTCGCGGCGTTCACGAAGCGGCGGAATTTCAACCGGCAGAACATTTAAGCGGTAAAAAAGGTCGCGTCTAAATTGATCTTTTTCGATCATCTCCTGCAAATTTTGATTAGTTGCGGCAACTACCCTCGCTCTAAATTCAATATCGTTTCTACCGCCGACCCGACGAAAAGCTTTTTCCTGCAAGACGCGCAAAAGTTTGGCTTGAACGGTTAAACTCAAACTTTCAACTTCATCCAAAAACAAAGTCCCGGCTTCGACAGTTTCAAAAAATCCGGCACGAGATTCGGTTGCTCCGGTAAATGAACCTTTCTCATGTCCAAAAAGCTCAGCTTCGATCAGAGTTTCGGGAATCGAACTGCAATCAATTGCCACGAATTTTTTATCTTTTCGATTTCCGGCAAGATGGAGCGCGCGGGCGACAAGCTCTTTTCCCGTTCCCGTTTCGCCTTGGACTAAAACTGTATCTTCAAGTGGCGCAATACGTTCTATAATTTGTTTGAGCCGTTTAATTTTCGGACTATTTCCGATGATATTTTTTGTGGCGAATTTTTCTTCAACCTGTGCTTCGAGGTCAGCGACACGCTTTTCCAAAACCTTTTCTTTCAAAGCCCGGCTGATGCGGAAAAGAACATCTTCCATCTGAAAAGGCTTGGAAATATAATCGGTCGCGCCGTCTTTGATCGCCCCGACAGCCGCCTCAATCGAGCCAAACGCCGTCATCAAAATCACAATCGCATTTTCATCAATTTTGAGGATTTCCGCCAACAACTCCGTGCCTTCCATGGTCGGCATTTTTATATCGGTCAGAATTAAGTCAAAACGGTTTTGCTGATATTTTTTGAGAGCTTCGCTGCCGTTGGAAGCGGTTTCGACTTCGTAACCCTCGGCAAGCAAAAATTTACGCAAAACATCCCGCATTTGCTCCTTGTCATCAACGACCAAAACTTTTGCCCTAACTTGCAGTTTGGAATTTTGCACAGACATATTTACAATGATGCCTCAAAGGTCTGAATTTTTTCAAAAGAGAAATTCACAGTGATACAGGTGATAAAAGGGATAAATAAAATAAATCTATAAATTAAGAGCGATTTAATAAAGAGATATTTTTTTACCAAGTTTTTTTACTCTTAAAAATCCCTAAATATCCCCTATATCCTTGTGAATAAAAACGATTATTTCCGATAAAACAATTTATGGCAAAAACAGAGTCGAAAAAAGTTAAAGCAAAACCTGTTTTGGCAGGTCAGCCATTAGCAATTCTGCAAATTCTGCAAAATTTACCGGACGCGGTTTTAGCGATAACTACCGAAAAACAAATCTGTTACGCCAACGAACAAGCCGAAAAGATGTTTGGCAAATTAAACGAATCCTATCAGGACATTCAAGACCTTTTTCCGCCCAAAAGCGGTTTTAAGACGAATGCTGATTGGCAGGCTCGGTTTGAACATTTTAAGTCAAATCATCAGACCGAAAGTTTTGACACGCAAATGATCGGCGTTTCGGAAAATTTGTTCGATGTCCGAATTTCACAAACTCCGATTTTAAACGAAAAAAATGAGCTTTTGGGAGTCTCAATTGTAATTAAAGACCTTTCGCAAACTATCGAAACGGAACAAAGAATTTCCCGCCGCAATGCACAAATGTTTGCCTTGATTGATGTTGCTGAGGCGACAACTTCAGTTTTTGAAGTCCGTAATTTGCTCGAAAAAGTTTTAGACGCGGTTTTGCGCGTAACCTCGCTTGATTCGGGCTGCGTTCACGTTTTAAACCGGGAAGATGAGTCGTTAGAAATCATCGTGCAGGAAAATTTTGATGAAGATTTTACCAAGGCAATGTCTCGTTTTGAATTGGGTGAAGGTGTCATCGGACAAACCGCTGTTCTTGCGGAAACTATAATCGTCAATAACACCACGAATGACCGCCGAATTGCCCGACCATTAGCAGCGGAAACTTTCGGTGCATTGGCGGCTGTTCCTTTGATCGGACGCGAAGGGAATGTGCGCGGAGTTTTAACGCTTTTTCATCAAACTCCGAGGGAATTTACGGCTCACGAAGTTTCGATGCTGACCGGAATCGGCAAACAAGTCGGCGTTGCACTGGAACGCGCCGAACTTTTAAGCGAAGTTACCAATGCCCGACAGGAATGGGAACAGACTTTTGATTCGATGACGGACGGCGTTTCGATTCATGCTCCATCAGGCAAAATTCGCCGCGCCAATGATTCGCTGGCAAAAATGTTCGGGAAAAATGCGGATGAATTGGTCGGAATTCGTTGCTGTGAACTTTATCACGGCAGTAAAAAACCGCGTCCGAATTGCACAATTATGCGAACCGTGACCGAAAGACGGGCGCAAAAAGTCGAATTGACAGACCAAAATTTAGGCAGAGTTTTACGTGTCATTACCGATCCGATTATTTCCTCAAGCGGCAGAATTGTCGGCGTGGTCTGCACGACGCGCGACGTGACGGACGAGAAACTTTTTGAACGGCGTTTGATCCAACAGGAACGAATTTCGGCAATTGGCGAAATTACCGCAGGAATTGCTCACGAAGTCGGCACACCGCTCAACATTATTTCGGCAAACGTCGAATTTTTAACCCGCACCAATCAGGATTTGAAGGCAAACGAAGAGGTTCAGGCAATTCAGGAACAGACGAAAAATATTGCTCAATTAGTTCATCAATTACTCGATTTTTCGCGTGACCGTTCGCCCGAATTTGCGCCGGTCAACATCAATAATTTAATTACCAAAACTCTCGGATTACTCAATCATCAACTGCAAAAATCGAATGTGCAGGTTAAACTGAATTTAGCGCAATATTTGCCGACTGTTGACGGCGATGTTTCCCAGATTCAGCAGGTTTTATTTAATTTGATAACCAATGCGCGACAGGCAATGGAGGGAATTGATAGCGATAGAATTTTAGAAATTGAAACCGATACGGCATTTTCGCCAACCGAAAGATTTGACCGTCCGCATATTGTTATCAAGATTCGTGACAACGGAGTCGGAATTGCCGAAGAAGATTTACCAAACGTCTTTAATCCTTTCTTTACCGCAAATAAAGAAGGCGGAACCGGGCTTGGATTAGCCATCAGTTACCGCATTATTCAGAGACATTTGGGATTGCTAATTTTAGAAAATAATTATGACAAAGGAGTTTTAGCTAAAATAAAACTTCCGTTGGCGCAAAATTAAAATCTAATCTGAACCACGCATTTGTGCCGAAAGCGTTCGGATATTGTGCTTATCGAGTAAATGCCGAAGCGAACGCACCGGAATTCTCAATAGATCCGCAGCTTTGGTTTGATTACCGCTGGTTCTTCTTAATGCCTCAACCACGTATGTTTTTTCCAGATTTTCGATGTGGGCAGTGAAATTGATGCCTTCGTCCGGAAAATCAAACTCGGCATTTATCCGGGCAGGATTGTAATTTGAAATATGTTCGGGTAATCTTTCAGGCTGAATCTCATCAGTTCTTTCAAGGGCAACTGCCCGCTCGATCGTGTGTTCTAGCTCACGCACATTTCCGTGCCACGCATAATTTTCCAGCATCTGTGCAGCTTTAGGAGAAATCGTAAGCATTCTGCCTGTTTGCTGACAGAATTTATTGATAAAATGGCTGACCAATTCGGCAATATCCTCTTTGCGTTCTCGTAATGGCGGCAAAACAATCGGAATTACCGAAATCCGATAAAAAAGGTCTTCGCGGAAAGTGCCGTCACCGACCATTGCTTTCAAATCCCTGTTTGTAGCAGCAATGACGCGTGAATCAATCGCAAGTTCTTCGTGTCCGCCAACCGGACGGACCCGGCGTTCCTGTAAAACACGCAGCAATTTAACCTGCATCGCGGGGGACATTTCCCCGATTTCATCCAAAAAGATTGTGCCTTTATTGGCAGCTTCAAATAAACCTTTGCGATTAACATTCGCGCCTGTAAATGCGCCTTTAACATAACCGAAAAGTTCGGATTCTAAAAGAGTTTCGGTAAATGCGCCGCAGTTGATGGAAACAAAGGGTTTTTCGGCTCGCGGTGAAAGATCGTGAATCGCACGCGCCACCAATTCTTTTCCGGTTCCGCTTTCGCCGTTGATTAAAACCGTTGATTGAACTTCGGCTACCGTTTCAATCATTTGATAAACGGCTTGCATTTTTTGCGAACGTCCAACGATATTTTTGATGCTTCCCTTTTCACGCTGAGCTCTTTTGAAGTTGCGGTTTTCAACCACTAACTCTTGTTTATCCAGCGTTTTACGAACAATTATCTTTAATTCTTCAACGTCAAAAGGTTTTTGGACAAAATCGTCTGCACCCAATTTAAATGCTTCCCGCGCAGTATCAACCGTGGCAAATGCGGTCATCATAATCATGCCAATGTCCGGATACGAGGTTCGGGCTTCGCGTAAGAGCGAAATCCCGTCCATATCGGGCATTCGGACATCTGAAATGATTAAATCTGTAACTTCGGTGTCGAGGATTTCCAGAGCTTCACGCCCGTTCATTGCCGTGACAACATTGTGTCCATCAGTTTCAAACACAAGGCTGAGAAGTTGCCTGTAACTTTGTTCGTCATCAACGATTAAAATATTTGCCATTGGAATTATTGATTTTTCAACTATTTATTGGGGAAATAGTTGTAGAAAAGCGGTGACCTTGAAAAGTGCGATAGAAAAATTCCGCACTATCTATTTTCACAAAAAACAACCATTTTATTCAAGAAGAAATTTTGTTTTGCTCACTTTTAATAGTTAAAAAACTCTCTAAACGCGAAGATTGTCCATTATTTTCGATTTTTCCTGTTTCCGGTGCCGGATTTTGTCCCCGATTGTCAGCCGGAAGCTCAATAGTAATCTTTGTGCCTTCACCTTCCAAACTACGAACATTGATCGTCCCATTATGATCACGGATAATTTGATAAACGATGGACAAGCCCAAACCTGTTCCGCCAGTAGTTGAGTTGGAAAAAGGCTCAAATAGCTGTTCAACCTGTTCAGGCGACATTCCGCAGCCGGTATCGGAAAAAATAATTTGCACCCGATTTATTGAAGGCTTTTGCACTAACACACTTAATTTTCCGCCCTTTGGCATTGCCTGAATAGAATTTCGTGCCAGATTCCAGAAAATTTGTTTAAGTTGTGTCGGATCAGCCGAAATTTTGATTTCTTCATCCGGCATTTCACATTCTAAAATATGATGCGCTTGAATATCGGGACTATGCTGAAGCAAGGTCACGGAATCGTTAATTGCCTCGCGCAGATCGATTTCTGAAAAATTGCTGACTCGCGGACGCGCATAAGTCAAAAAATTGGTGATTATCTTATTTAAACGGTCAGATTCGCGCAAAATAATTTCCATCAAGCTTGCCTGAGCCGATTCGGGCGGAGTTTGAGCCTGTAAAACCTGAATTGCTCCACGCATTGCGCCTAACGGATTGCGGATTTCATGCGCGAGTCCTGCCGCTACCCGACCGACGGCTGCCAGACGATCTTTGCGCCGGACGCTTTCTTCCATCGAACGGATTTCAGTCAAATCCTGAAAAGTAATAATTAAACCTGTAGTTTTTCCATCCTCGTCAAACAACGGAGAAATACCATAACCGATATGAACAGCAAATCCATCAGGTGTCAGAATATCAGTTTCAAATCGCAGGGGATGATCTCCTGCTTCGGTTTGCTCGATTGAATTAGCCAAGGTATCTTCGATGTCTCCCAATAAATCAAATACCGATTTACCGATCATTTCTTCAGATTTGGAACCTGTAATTTCTTCGGCGGCAAGATTAAAAGTGTAGATTTTCCCTTCCAGATCAGTTGTGATCAATCCTGAACGAATGGATTCAACAATTCTCTCATGCAAAGCCCGTAAATTTATCAACGATTTTTCAGCCTCGCGGAGCTTATCACCCGATGCGTGACGGTCTGAAAGTCTGGCTGAAAGCATTCCGACAACCAAACAGGCAACCGCATGGAAAGCTATGATCTGAACAGTTTTAGATGTGGTCTGAGCTGTTCCGAACGAATCAACAAATGAATAAATAGCTGTAATTGAAAGAGCTATAAAGAGCGACACGCAGCCTATAGCCAATAAAATTGTGCCGCGTGGTCGCAGAAAGATTCCCGAAATAGCAATTAAAACCGTGTAAAGCGTAATGTATGGGGAACTTATATCGCCTGTCTGCCAAACCAACCAGGTAATCAATAAAGCGTCCAAAGTAAACTGGATTCTGATTTGCCACTCGTAATTTTTGCTTAATCGAAGAACGAAAAAATAAACAATAGTTAACCCGACAAAAATCAAAAAAGCCAGAAACAATTTTTGCGGAAAATCTTCAAAAGAAAGTTTTAAATGACCGCTGTTCCAAATCCAACTGCCAACCAACAACAAAAACAAAGCCATCAGCCGACCAATAATCAATAATTGAATTTTGTTGATTAAACTATCTTTTGGTTGAATAACTTTTTCATCTAAGCTAAACATAATCTTGAAAAGAATATACGTGGAAAGGGAAAGATGCAGAAATTGTTTAAGTTGTTAATTTGTTAGTATTTGAGTTTATTCAAAGTCGGGTTAACTAACTCAAACTAAGGCAAGTATAGCAGATTTTTAGAAAGTGTAAATTAAATCCTATGTATCCGGTCTAATCAAAATGACAAAAGTCCCTAGCGAAAACCTCGGAAATTTAACTTTCGGAAAAAGTCAGATTAGCTTTGCGAATCAAGTCTTTATAACGCGGATCGTTACGAATTGCATCCCATTCAGGATCATAAGTGATTTCTAAAAACCAGCGATTGCGTTCTTCCAGGGATTTTTCGAGATACTTAAAAGATTTATCAAAATCTCCAAGAATTTGGTAAGCCATTGCATAATCAATAGCTTCGGGACGTAATACCAACTGCTTGGTTTGTGATTGTTCAAGACATTTTTGCCAATAACCTTTAAGTCCGCCTTTCTCCGAAGCCCTAATTCTTTCGAGCACTAATTTTTCATCTTCACCAAAATAAATGTGCATTTTAGCGATTGCGTCAACCGCTTCTTTTTCGCGTCCGAGCTTCACATTAGCACCATAAAGATACATATACGAATAACCGAATTGTGGATGTTTTTCGACCATTTTATTTGCTTCGGCAAGAGTTTTTTCATAATCCCGCCGGACAAAAAAACGATGCGGCACATCGCTCTGAATACTGGCTGATGACGGATCAAGTTCTAATGCCAGATTTAATTGTTTTTCCGCTTCGTCAAACCGATGCTCAACATATAACAGTTCAGAATACCAATGATGCGCGGTGGCATAGTTTGGATTAAGTTCGATAGCACGTTTGAAAGACGCTTCGCCTCGTGCCCAATCCCAATCAAAAAAGGCTTGGATATAAGCGAGAGAGTTATGCGCTTCTGCCAAATCGGGATCAAGTTCGAGGGCTTTGGTCACATTGATTCGCGCTTTTGAATAGGCTTCGTTGGTAGATAAACCTTTGTATTCCGCCAATAGTTGATATGAATCGGCTAATCCGACATAGGCGAGGGCATAGTTTTGGTCGCGCTTCAGAGCCTGTTCAAAATATTCGATGCTCTTTTTTAATCCGTCCAGACTTCTTTCATTCCAATAAACCCGCCCTTGGATATAAAGTTTTTCCGCTTCTGAATCAGCAGTGTATTTTTTAGAAAGTGTGGTTCTTTGTTCATCATTCAAATTCAAGGCTAAACGATTGACAACTTTAGCAGTTAGCTTATCCTGCAAAAGAAAAATGTCCGCCGTTTTTTCATCAAAATCATCCGCCCAGATAATTGAGCCGTTGCTGACTTTGACCATCTGCAAATTTACCCGTGTGCGTTCGCCCGAAGTTTGCAAATTTCCGGTCAAAATTGAATCAACCTGCAATTCTTTACCGATTTCAGGCAAAGTTTTTTCCGTTCCAGCAAAAGCCAGAACCGAGCTTGAGGGGCGCACGCGCAAGTCGCGCAATCTGCCGAGTCTGGTCGTCAAAGTGTCCACAATACTGGCAGATAAATAATCTCCGTCCTTTGGTTTTTCGCCAATAAATTTGAATGGCAAAACAGCAATCGTTTGCAAAGGCACATTAGATTTAGACGAATCTTTTCCATTTGGAGAAGTGCGCCATAAATAAACCGCACCCACCAACAAAATAATTGCTAAGATTCCTAAAACTGCAAAAATTTGATTGCGCTTGATCGGTGATTGTTCCAGAACTTCATCTTTTTCGAGCGTGATTTCGGTAATAGTGTGTTTTTCCAAAATCAAATTACCGTTGGTTTGGCTGACATCCGCGACAAAACGATAGCCGCGACGAGGAACGGTTTCGATAAAACGATTGTCATTTTTGCTTTCCCCAAACGCTTTGCGGAGCGAAGAAACTGTGACGGCTAAATTATTTTCATCAACAAAAGTGTCTTGCCAGAGCGTTTCCAAAATCTCATCTTTTGTTACCGTGCGCCCACGATTTTCGACTAAAAGAGTTAGCATTTCCACTGCTTTTAACGGCAGAGAGAGTTTTTCCTGACCACGCCAGAGGGTTTTATCCTCAACGTCCAGACGAAATTCTTCAAATTCGTAGAATTTTTGCTCTTTAGTCATTGTTTGGGGTATTTTCAGAACTTTTTCAGAACTAATAAAGGACTTTTAGCAATTGCAAGTGCGATAACTTAGTCCGTGATGAGGCGATTTTATCACAGAGCAAAAGTTTTTGGAGAAGAAAAATGTTTGGAAGACAAAAACAAAAGATTCGGTGGGAAAAAACAGAAAAGTTAGTTTTGCCAAATGTCTTTTTGCGATTCTGTGACCAATGTCAAACAGAACAAATTTTTGTTTCTGCGGAACAAGCAACTTATTTAAGTAAATTAACTTCACGACAAATTTTTTGCCTGGTCGAAGAAGGAACAATTCATTTTTTTGAAACTGAAGAAGGATTTCTTTTTATTTGTGAAAAGTCGCTCAAAAAGTTATCCCAACAGGATTTGATTTTAGAAAATTAAAAAGAAAACAGGAGAAAAAGAAAGGTGGAGAAAAGCCCAATGGCACGTTTTGAAAATATGGTGGTGCAGGAATTAAAAGATGAAACTTTAGTTTGTGATTTAACCAACAATCACGTTTTTTGCCTGAACCAAACAGCCGGAGAAATCTGGAAACTATGTAACGGCGAAACGAGCGTGGATGAGATCGAAAGAATTTTAAGCCGGAAATTCGGCAGTAAAGTCGGTCAGGAAATGATTCTTTTGACATTGGACGAGCTTTCAAGGCAATACCTTTTAGCTGAAAAATTTTCAAGCGACAAAATTTCACGTCGGGAAATGATACGAAAGGCGGGATTGGTTTCAATGATGGCTTTGCCGTTGGTTTCATCCCTTGTAATACCAAACTCTTCCCAGGCAGCCTCAAGCGGATTATCAGGCTTCGGCGGTCCCTGCACATTTGATTCAGATTGTCAGACGAATTTAGGCTGTTCAGCCGGAGGAACTTGCCTGAGAATCAACGGACAATTTTGCACCACGAACGGCGAATGTAAGTTCAATTTTTGCACGGACAGTGTTTGTTGCGACACTTCGTGCGGAGGTTTGTGTTTTAAGTGCAATGCTCCCGGAAGTGTAGGCACTTGCACACCCGTTCCAAATGGACAAGACCCTGATAATGAATGTCCGTCAGGTGTGGGGCTGGCTGGCGTTTGCAACGGTGCAGGAGCTTGTCGGTAAATTCAGGAAGAAAAGAAAACTTAGAAGAATAAACCGGATTTTATTTTTTGAGGAAAAGGAATAATGAACTATAACAAATTCGTAAAAAAACATTTCATTTTATTCTTGGTGCTGATATTCGTTTTTGGCTGTTCAATTGGTAATTTTAACCAACGCGAATCGCAGTCGAGGCAAAGGCAAGATTCCGGTAAGCCAAATCAACTTCCCAGAAACAACGGCTCAGTTCCGCAGGAATTAGTTGGAAAATGGTGCTATCTGGCAAATGTCCAAGCCAATGACGGCGGCAGAATGTCGGAAAGATGTTTTGTCCTGAATGCAAACGGAACTTATCAGTATCATTCGGAAACCAGTAACAGTAATCCGTATGGCGGTTCGAGTTCGGAAACCAATGACAGCGGACGTTGGACTGCAACTGCCAATTCCATCACGGCTTATTCAAATAGCGGCGAAACCTATAATTATTCATTGGAAAAACGTAATCATCCGAAAACCGGCGATCCGATGCTGATTGTTGATGGCGATGCTTTTGTAACAACTTATCAAAAACAACCTTGGTAAGTATTAAGTAAAAGTAAATTAAACGAGGTGAAACGATGAACAGATTAATTTTAGCAACGATATTTATACTTATTTCTTCCTTTTTAACCTTTGCCGAAGTTCACAACGTTGAACTTTCATTAGGACAAAAGAAAGTTTTGAAAGGTTCCGTCCGTTCGGGAGAAGGAAACGAGGAACTTTATATTTTTGAAGCCAAAGACGGGCAAAAACTGACCGTTAATTTGTCTTCGATCAATAGTAATGCAGCTTTTTCCGTTAATGAACAATATCGGGTTGACCGTTCACCAATAGAAGTTGATGGAAAAGCCGTTGAAGATAAAAATGAAGAATGGTCCGGCAATTTGCCAAAGGCGGAAAGTAACGGACTTTACAGTGTTTCGGTGACTTCGACCAAAGGAACTGCCAGTTTTACTTTGGAAATGACCTTGGGAAATTCTGAAAGTTCTACTGATTCAAATTCTGCCGATCCGCAAAGCATCAAGGATTATTATTTGCTGATGCCGAAAAAATATGACGGCGCAACCTTTGAGGAACGCGAAGAAATTCTCGGTTATGAAAGCGATACCGTCATTGACCTAAATAACGGTTACATCAAATACGAAACCCGAGCCGCCGGAGAAGTGTTTGAAGTTGCGCTTTTCAAATACAACGGTGAGGTTTTTATTGCATATAACGAGGATTGCGATCTGGAAAATAATCAACTGACCAAGATGTATTTTTTGCATTATGACGGAGGCAGATGGATTGATGTCACAGGTCAAGCAATGCCCATTCCGATCAACAAAAAATACAAATACAAATTGCCGCAAAAAGGAACAACCATTCAGGTCACAACGGCAAATGGTAAAAGAATGTATAACCTTTTATGGAAAAACGGGAAATTTATCAAAGGAACGTAACAGCTTCTCCCTCTGCCCCCGAAAAAAGGCGTAAAGGTTGAAAGATTTTTGCGCCTTTCCTAAACTGATGTGGAAGGTAAAAATGAAATTGGTTAATGGTCTTCTATTTGTAAAAACTAAATCTTTTTTGAATCTATTTTTGATTCTGCCGATTTTGATCTTTATTTCAATCGGATGTTCACAGCCGGACCCTGTTTCCGGTTGGATTTGTTCTACCTCTGATGGCGCAAATTTAGTTTTTACAGGAGAAAAACTGAAAATCATTAAATTACTTGACGGTTCAAACGTCAACACCGATGACAATAAATACTCAGGCGTTATGTGCGTTCAAAACAATGAGATTGTCGCCATAAAAGTCGAAAGTGTTAAAGAAAATAATAATTATGTCACTGAAAGAACTGCGGTTTGGCAAAATTCATCAAAATCGCATCGTTTGAAGCGGGATGAGTTTTTAGAAAAATACTATGGAATAGTGCAAAACAAATATGTGCTCAGCAGTTCTCGCGGATTTCAGAGAAAATCGCGCTCGGAAGGATCAGGGAACAGCCGGAAAACCATTTTGTATAACTTTTATGACCAGCCGCAAGTCTATAATTTAGAAGATTTCAATACCGGAGAAGTGAAAAGCCAAATACTCACGCTTGATAAACTGAAAATGAACAATGGCGGATTCGCTCTGGATTCGCTTAAATTTTATACTCTCGCAACCGATGAATCAGGAAACGTAGTTTTTGCAGTCATTAATAGCCAAAAGCTCGCTTACAGCATTTACCGCCTCAATGTTTTGAGCGGAGATTTAACTACTTTGCTCAGCGAAACAAAAGTTCCCGAAAGAACAAGTTTCGATTATGTAGTTTCCGATAAAGCTGCAAAATATGTTTGTTTAATATTTGACGGAAGAACGGAAAAAGGCGGCTCAAGCAGATTTATCCGCGTGCTGAGTTTGGAAAACAATCGTGAAGTTTTCTCCAAAACCTTTGAAGATATTTCGTTTAACGGCGTAGGAACTTATCCGCTTTTTCTTGAAAACAGTAACAGATTAGCAATTTTGATTAATGGTTTTAAGTTTGAACCGACCAGACAAATTTTTGATCTGATAGTTTTTGACCTCCAAAACGGCAGTGAAATCTCAAAGATTGATGTTAAAGAGTTATTCGATGACCCCTATAATTCGAGATTAGCTTGGGGAAAAGGCGATGAATTAGTGCTGACCTATACATATAAGGGAACAACCCTTTGGAATTCGGATGAAACGCATCTTTGTAAAATAAATATACTCAGCCGAAAAGTTGTTTGGGATGCGAAATTATAAATAAGATTTCACTTTCAAAAATTAAACTTTTGCCCCTGAAAAGTAATATTAAAACCTTTCTTTTTCAGCTCGGTAATTTTTTGTTTGTTGCCTTGAACCAAAGGATTCGAGTGGTTGAAATGAATAAAGTAGACTTTGTTTTTTTCTTTCAACGGCAAATCTTTTAATAAATCAACCGTTTCCGAAACGAACGGATGCGGAACTTCGCTCATTGGTCGGCTGATTTCACCATCCGCATAAAAAGTTCCGTCAATCAAAACATAATCGCTTGATTTAACAATCTCATCCAGCTTTTCCGACCACTTTTGCCATTTATCAATGTCAGGAATAAAAACAAGCGATTTTGCCCCAACCGAAATTCTGTAACCAACTGTTTCGGAAAATTCGTCACGATGCGGAACCAGAAAAGGCTGCACTGAAATATTTTCGTTTAATTTTGTGATCTCTTTATTTTGAAGCGGCTGCAAAGCAATATTTTTAATCCCGACAAGTTGCGACCACGGCGCATTTTTTTCGAGCATTTCTTTCATTCGCGGCATTGCGTAAACTCGTGTTTCTTTGGTGTTCATTGATTCCCGACCAAGATACATCAGCCCCGTGTAATGTCCGATATGCGCGTGAGTCAGAAAAATTCCCGCAATATTGTTGGAAGAATCGCCTGTGATTGTTTTCAAAAGCTGAAATTGTTCCGGCAAATCAGGCGTTGTATCAAAAATCCAACGTTCTTTTGTTTTCGGATCAACCAACGCGATCGAAGAAACCGTTTGCCGCAATTTCGGATTTTTCCAAGCCTCCCGACAAAACGGCGAATCGCAACCCATTTGCGGAACTCCTGCATCTTGCCCGATTCCTAAAACAACAATGTATGGATTTTGGGCAAATACGGTAAAACTCAAAATCCATATCACACAAATAATTGATAGTATTTTTTTCATTGTTCAATACTCTCTGCCCAAAAATCCTGCAATTCAAAATCTTCCGCCGTGTAGCCGATTTGGATCGGGCGACAGCAAACTTCGCAGTCTTCGATGTAAGTTTGTTCGTCAACCGAAACGTCCAAAATCATCGAAATTTCCTGCCAGCAATACGGACAAGTAAAAAAATGTTCGATTTCCATTAAGGTTTTCTAATTTTCCGTCGTTTTCGTCTTTCAAATTTCTAATGATAGAATTTAGCAAAATGGAAACGGAAATAAAACTCGGTAAATTTGCAAAATATGCGTGGTTTGTTCTGGCTTACAATCTGCTCGTGATTTTGTGGGGCGTTTTTCTGCGGGCTTCGCTGTCGGGTGACGGGTGCGGAGAGCATTGGGTCACGTGCGGCGGCGAGTTTATTCCATCAGCTCCGCAATTAAAAACACAAATCGAGTTTTTTCACCGGATTACCAGCAGTTTAGCCGGAATTACGGTCATCATTTTGCTGATTTCGGCAATCGTCAAACGAGTCAAAGAGAAAACATCTCAAAGCAAACTACTGTTAAAAATGTCCGTTCTTTCGCTGATCTTTATCATAATCGAAGGAATTGTCGGCGGATTATTGGTTTTGACGGGTAACACGGCGGCAAATTGGACACCGACCAGACCTTATTGGATGGCAGCGCATCTGGTCAATACTTTTACACTGATCGCAGTTCTGGCTTTAACGGCGTGGTTTGCGAGCGGTGGAAAGTCTTTCAGTCTTTTCAAAGCTGACCGCAAAGTTTTGTTATTTTTAATTATTGGAACAATTGGAATTTTTATCGTTGGAATGAGCGGCTCGATTGCGGCTCTGAGTAGTATGTTATTTCCGTCTTCGACTCTGAGCGAAGGCATTGCCAAAGACTTTTCCGCTTCGTCACATTACATTTTGCGTCTGCGTGTTTTTCATCCGATTTTGTCAGTAATGACCGGGCTTTTCTTAATCTTTTTGGCAAATTGGTTGAAAAAACAGTCTGATGAAAGTGCCGGAGTGAAGCGCTGGGGAAATATTTTAACCGGAATCATTTTAATTCAATTCGTTTCCGGCGCGGTTTTAATTCTTTTGCTGACTCCAATTGTCATGCAGTTAATTCATCTTTTTTTAGCTGATGCGGTATGGATTTCTTTTGTGCTGATGTCCGCAAGTTTTTTAGCAAATGAAAAAGCCTTAGAATAAAATTTTTTGATTATTGTGTCGCTAAATCCCACTGAATTCTTTCCTCATTCTTTTTCTCGTCTTTTGAAATTGGCTTAGTGGTATAAGTTATCTTAGAAAAATTAAATGAAAAAGATTCTATTGGTCTGTCGTGTGCATCGCCGCCGTGTCCGCTAACGCTATAATTGGAAATAAGCACATTTTCCAATTCAAGTGTCAGATACTCAGTCCCATCTTTTACAAAAGCAATCGTGACTTTCTTTCCAGTTCCATTAAATGCTTCTCTGAAAAGACCGGAACTCGAGTTATCCTGCCGCTTGGTAATAACAATTTCTGAAACTTTCGGCGCACCGGGTTCCCTACTTCCTCCCCTTGCGGTTGGATCGGGATTGCTAGTTCCTATTTGACAAGAGTCTAATTCAATCCATCCTTTGTATTTATCCTTTGCCTCTCCTTCAATTCCTTCAAATTTCATATAGATTGGCATGTGCTTTAATTCTCCTTTTTGTAAAATGTTATCGAATTATACGAGCCTCTCAGAATGAAGTAAAGAAAATTTTATTTAAAAAACAAAACGGACGCTCCGTAAAACGCCCGTTTTGTTTCAGCTAAAAGCTAAATGTTATTTGTTCGCATTGGCTGTGTTTGCCGCAGGTTTTGCGGTATTAGCCGTAGCAGGTTTTGCGGTGTTGGCGGTATTTGCCGCAGGTTTATTGCTTGCGTCAGAAACTTTGCCGCCTGCATCGCCTTTGATCAAACGAACCGAAGTTTTTCTGTCAACTGCACGTTCGTCGTCGCTGGCATTTTCATCCACGGTTGCAAATTTTTCGCCATAGCCTTCGGCTTCGGGAACTTGCGCTCCAACTCCGGCTTTTTCTAAAGCGGCTTTAACAGCTTTCGCTCTACCATCAGAGAGTTTCAAGTTTGCTGCTTCATCACCTTTTTTATCGGTATATCCGCCGATTTTGATTTTAACGTCGGGGAAGGCTTTCAAAATGGCAGTAATGTTGTCCAATTGACGTTTTGATTTCGGATCAAGTTCGGTTTTACCGAAAATGAAGGTCAAATCGTCAAAATTAAACCATTTTTCTTTCAAACTTTCAGGGGTTGCATTTTTGTATTCATCAGATTGGATGAATTTGACCAATTGGTCTTCGATACCACCCGGATAGGCATCAAGTTCTGCTCCGGTCGGGAGAGACACTTTACCCAAAGTTCTCAAAGTATCGGCGGCAAGTGTCCAGCCTGTTCCAAATAAAGATTTGATTTGGTCAAGTGCAGCTTGCGGCAAGCCGGTTGCAGTAGTAATTGTGCTTCCGACAAAAGCGAGCGTTCCGGTTTTCCAATCTTTCAAGCTCGGTAAAAGTTTTTGGAAACTATCCCACCAACCGGCGGCAAACGGTTTCGCATTGGCATCTACCTTCAAACCTGAATAATCAACATTTCCGGCACCGAACTGAGCATCAAGTTTAGCTTTGATCTCGTCCAGAGTTTTTTGATCTGCCACAACACCGCTAGCCAGATATTTACCGTCTTTTGCCGTCAGACTAAAACTGGATTCGACCGCTTTTGCGGTGGCAGTTGTATTACTTGCCTTGTTAGCATTTGTATTAGCCGGCGGCGGAGTGACCGGAGTCCCTTTGCCACAAAACCAATAGCCTAAAATAATAGCTAAAACAAGCAAAATTAAGGGCAACAACCATTTCAAAATGCCATCGTTGTTTCCGTCCCCATCACCGTCCAAAGCTCCGCCGACAGAATTAAAGGCTCCGCCAATTGTATCGCCAACGGCTCCAACCACTTTTTTACCTGCGTCAACGGTTGCTCCGGCGGCATCGCCGACCGTATCAACTGCGGCATTTGCCACATCACCAACTTTATCCGCTGCGCCGCTGGCAACTGCGCCAACCGCACCTGCTCCCGCGAGAGCCGCACCCGCTACGGCACCGCCAATACCCGAAAGAAATTCACCGATTTGGGTTAACAAATCTTTTTCTTCAGGAATAACTCCGTCCGGGGTTAATTTATCAACCACATTGGGAATCATATAGGCTAGGGTTGAAGCTGCTTTTGATTTACTAATATCTGCTTGTTTGGCAATATCGGCGATTGTGTCCTCGCCTAAAGCAGATTCTACCTGTTCATCAGTAAGTTCTTCATTTACTCCAGAATTAATCCATGAAGACGCAACATCGCCCAAACCAGCTTTACTAAAAAGGTCTAAAAATCCGGCAAATCCACCGCGATTTTGGTCAGTGATCAGTGACAAAAGTGCGGACAAAACCGTTCCGGCTTTATTGCCTATTCCAAATTTTTCACTTGCTCCGTTAATAATCGAATCAAATAGAGACATTTTTTATCCTCTCCTTTTTTTATCTTGATTTAATCAAAATTATGCCTAGACGTTTATAAGCAAACCTCTAGTGCAAATTTTATTTTTTGGGGACATAAGCGTCTTTAATTTTCGCTTTCACGCCATTGAACACCACGATTGACCAATTCGTCAAGCGAACTTTGCAATTCCAGACGTTTATTTTCCAATTCCTCGTCACTTGCACTTTCAGAAAGGTAAATCGGTTTATCTATAAAGAGTTTAGCGCGGGTAAAAGGTTTAGGAATCTGGAGGTTATCCCAACTTCCTACTTCCCATTTTTTTTTGAGTTCAAAGACAAACGGCATTATCGGATTACCTGTTTTTTTTGCCAACAGACAGGCACCCATTTTAGCAACATATTTCGGACCTTTCGGACCGTCAATTGTAAAAGCAGCAGGCAAACCTGCTTTCATCAATCGAATCAATTCAACCAGAGATTTTATCCCGCCGCGAGTCGAAGAACCGCGTGAAGCACCATAACCAAGTCGTTGAATGAATCGCGCAATGTATTCACCATCAAGGCTTTGCGAGGTCATTACCACAATTCCACGATGCCGGAAAAAATAAGTGCCGATAAAAATCCGGTTATGCCAAAAAGTATAAATCGGAATTTTGCCTTCTTGTTCAATTTGCTCAAAATTTTCCCAGCCTTCAATTTCAAACCGAACCGTTTTTCCAATTAATCTGATTAATGAATAAAAAGCAATGTCGGCAACCCGAATCATTAAACGCTCTTTAAATGAGAAATTTGACAGGTCTCCAAATTCATAAACTTTTTGATTTTTTTTCGATTTCTCTGACATCTGTTAGAAAAAAACTACCTATTTGAGCTATTATGTGCAACAAAGAAATTTATTTTAACGTAAAATCGAGATAAAGGTTGAAGATGCAGCGAAAAATTTTGATTATTGATGATCACGATGATTTGGCGAGTGCGCTAAAAAATGTTTTTGAAAAATCAGGTCATCAAGTCAAAGCTCTCGAAACCCGTGCCGAAGCGGTTTGTCTCGATGATATTGAAAATTTTGATTTGGTAATTACGGATTTGGATGGAGAAAATCTCTTTTGTGAATCAAATCAAAACGGAAATTCCGCCGACTGTTTACCGCATATTTCCTCTGCTTCTTTAAATTTGGACGAACCGATCAAAGCCTTTAAGATTTGCGCCACTAATTTCAGACGTGATGAATTTGACGAAAATGAACTGAAAAATTTTGTCGAAACGATTCTCAACTACAAAATACAATTCGTTGATACAACAGAGTTTATCCAGAATCTGCACGAAAAAATCGAATTTGAATTGCCCAGCACGGTTTCAACCATGCACGCCGTTTTGAATTATCTGATGAAACGCGTCGAAAAGCTCGGCGTTATCAATCCCGAACAATCAAATCTTTTCATCGCGCTTGACGAAGCCTTTGTTAATGCAGTCAAACACGGCAATAAATTTGATGCAAACAAACTCGTCCGCATTACGGCTGATGTTTCCAGTAAAGAAGCGCGTTTTACTGTCGAAGACGAAGGCGAAGGATTCGATGTCAACGCCATTCCTGACCCGCTTGACCCGACAAATCTCTTTAAAACCTCCGGTCGCGGAGTCCTTTTTATCTACAACATTATGGACGAAGTGAAATACAACGAACGCGGGAATCGGCTGACGATGGTGAAAAAAAGCGATAATACCGAAAAAGTATGAAATACAAATTCACTTTATTTTTTGTGGGTCTCTGGCTTTTATGCTCACTTACTTCTGCACAGGAAATTGATAATTCTGCCAAATTAAACCTCTACAATGATTTATTAAATACTGAAATTTCTATAATCAATCAAAAGGAAACTCTTAAACTTAAGGATGTAAAAAATAAAGTGATTATTGCTATATTTTGGGCTTCTTGGTGTGGTCCCTGTGTGCGACAAGCAATGGATTTACAAATAATTAAAACCGAATTTCAAAAAGATGATCTTTTCCTGATTGGATTAAATGCAGATCCAGAAGACAAAGATGATATTTACAGATTTTTAGGTAAAAGAAAGGCTCCTAAATCTTCTGTAATAAGTGGTAGTGCCACCGCTGATAACAAGGATTTTTTGAAAGCTTTAAAACAAAACAAATTTAACTATCCATTGGGTTTTGTAAAAGAAGATTTATTTGGTTCTTTGCTCAAAGTGTCAAAGAAAGACGCTATTCCGCAAATAATAATCATAAACAACGGCGAAATTAAAGAAATTTATGTTGGCGCAAATAGAACGGAAAAGATTCAACAAAATCTTAAAGAAATTTTTGCCCAAAAATAACTTTAAAAACTTTGCGTCTTTGCCTCTTTGCGCCTTTGCGTTAAAAAAATGATTTAATATCTTAAGTTTATCTCAACTTATCCAATTCAACTCTTAATTCAGCATTGGTCGGACGTTTTTTATAATCCGGCTCGACTTTAGCAAATAGAACTTTGCGGTCTTTGTCTAAAATATAAATTGCGGGATGCGGAATTCCTTCAAATTCCTGACCGATGTAGGCAGGGTCAAAAACTCCAAAAGCATCAATTATTTTGTGCCCTTCGTCCGTCAAAATCGGAAAAGTAAATTCGCCTTTACCGTCTTTGCCAAGTCTTTCGATCACGCCTTTATTTCGCATTGCATTATCAACCGTGACGGCAAAAACTTTGACCTTATCATCAGCATTCAAAAGCGTCCGCAATTCCGATAATTGACGAAAACAGAACGGACACCAATAACCGCGATAAAAAACGAGCATTACATTTTGCCCGACTTCGGAAAGTTTGACTTCGTTACCGTTTTGGTCTTTCAAAGCAAAATCCGGCGCAGTTTCTCCGACTTTTATCGGCTCGGTTCGGCTGCGGGCGGTTTGCGCGAAAACATTTACGCTAAAAACTAACAGGGAAATTAACAAAAAGATTTTTA
>JAIBCC010000079.1 GCA_019694395.1 Pyrinomonadaceae bacterium
GGTTGGTGTGAAGAAAGAACTAATGTTCATAAAAAGAATGAAACTTTTGATTGGGAAAGAGAATATGTATTTGATATTGATTGTGGGAGCGAAGTTGAGTTGAAATGGAAAGATAATCGAAATTTAGAAATTAACTATTCGTATAATAAAAATGGAATTGTTAGAACCACTCAAGAATTTGCAAGCAAAACCAACGATGTAAACATTTCCTATTTTTTGAAACAATAATTATATGAAAAAGCCTTACAAATATTTCATCGCAGGAGTTTTAACGGTTCTACTTCCGATTGGAGTTTTTATTTTGGCTATTTATGCTCTGAGTTTTACTCTCTTTAATGATAGAAACACAAAAGATGAGATTTATGTTTTCTCTACAATAGAATCTCCTGATAAGAAATTTATCGTTACAATATTTTCATATTCGGGTGGTGGTGCGGCTGGTTGGAGTGGCAGAAAAGTCAACATAAGAAAAAGTGCTGAGATTTTTGACGACAAAGAATATATATTTAGCACCAGTAGTGGAACTGATATTCAAACACAGTGGGAAAATAACTCAACACTTCACATTGATTATTCAGCTAATGGTCAAATTTTGAGTTTATATCAAAGCGAATGGAATAAAGATAAAACTATTAGAATTCTTTACAATCAAAAATGAAAAAAGTGTGTATCATCGGCGGCGGGATTTCGGGTTTGACCACAGGCTTTTTGCTGAAAAGAAAAGGCTTGGCGGTGACGCTTTTTGAAAAATCTGATAACTTGGGCGGGAATATTCAGACGATTACACGCGACGGCTACACCATCGAACAAGGTCCGAACAGTCTTTTGAAAGCACTGCGTCTGATTGATTTGGTGAGATTGCTGAACATCGAAGATAAAGTTATCGCCGCTGATGAAAACGCCAATAAACGCTATATTTTAAGCGACGGAAAGCTCGAAGCGATGGGCGTAAAATCCTTCGTCAACGGCTATTTTTCGCTCAAAACGATTTTAAGTTTGGCTCGTGAGCCTTTTGTCCGTTCCAAGTCGCCCGAAAATGAATCGGTCGCGGAATTTGTGACCAGAAGAATCAGTTCCGAATTTCTCGATAAAGCGATTGACCCTTTTGTTTCAGGAGTTTACGCGGGCGATCCGAATAATTTGAGTATGCGTTCGGCGTTTCCGAAATTGTATGAGATGGAACGCGACCACGGCAGCCTGATTGCCGGAACTCTTTTGCGAAAGGTTGAAAAGCCCGACCCGAATTTTCCGAAAACTTTTTCGTTCAAAGGCGGACTGAAAACGCTGATTGACGCATTGGCAAACGAGCTTGGCGATTCGGTCAAACTTTCGACCGGCGTTGAAAAAATTGAGAATGTGCGAGGCGGAAAATTCAGTGTCAACGGCGAAGAATTTGATGCGGTCGTGATTTCTACGCCTTCGTATATTGCGGGCGAACTGATTAAAGATCGTGACGAAAATCTGACTAAACTACTGAGCGAAGTGAATTATCCGCAAGTCGCGGTCGTTGTTTTCGGCGTGAAATCGGAGAAAATCAAAAAGACGCTCGACGGTTTCGGTTTTCTGATTCCGAGCAAAGAAAAACGCCCGATTCTGGGAACGCTTTTTCATTCAGCCGTTTTTCCCGAACGCTCGCCGAAAGGTTTTCAGCTTTTGATGACGTTTGTCGGCGGAGTCCGTCGGGGCGAAGAGCTTGATAATCAGACCGATGAAGAACTGAAAATTCTTGTCCGCGAACAACTTGGCGAAATTCTCGGACTTGTGGACGAACCTGATTTTGTCCATATCAAACGCTGGAAACGGGCGATTCCGCAATACCGCGTCGGCTACGAAAATGTCACCGAAAAAATCGCCGAATTTGAAAAACAAAACGCCGGAATCTATTTTTGCAGTAATTTCTATCGCGGAATTTCAATGAGCGATTGCGTCAAAAATGCCTTCGCCACAGCAGAGGAGATTAGCCACGAACAAACACGAAAAGGCACGAAAGAAGAAGGCAATTAACCACAGATAGACACAGATAGACACAGATAAACGCAGATAATTTTAGGATTTATGACTTGGGAAATAAAAAAACATCCATTGAATGCGAAAGGAAAATTTTATATTGACCAAAACAGTTGTATTTGTTTCGATACCTGCAAGTCTATCGCACCGAATAATTTTGATTATGTTAACGATGACAATTGCAGTCATTTCGTCTCAAAGCAACCTGAAACGGCAGAAGAATTAGAGCAAATACGCGAAGCAATAAGATGCTGTCCAGTTGAAGCAATTTTGGATGATGGCGAAACAAATGAATAAAAATGTCTTAAATCTGCGTTTATCTGCGTCCATCTGTGGTTAATTTTTCTTAAAACTTTTCGTGTTTCTTTCGTGTTTGTTCGTGGCTAAAATAAAAATATGAGCAATTTTAATTATCCTAATTTTCCAATCACCCGTTTGCGTCGTTTACGGAAAAATTTCGCTTTGCGTGATATGTTCCGCGAAACGCATTTGACGAAAAACGATTTTATTTACCCACTTTTTGTGGCGGAAGGCGAAAATTTCAAACGCGAAATAGGTTCGATGCCGAATATTTTCCAACTTTCGATTGATAATATTTTGCGTGAATGCGAAGAACTCTTGAGTCTTGGTATTTACGCCGTTTTGCTGTTCGGGATTCCCGATTTTAAGGATGAAACAGGCTCAAGCGGTTACATTTCGCACGGAATTGTCCAAAAAGCGACCAAAGCAATTAAAGAAAGTTTCCCCGAAATGCTTGTCGTTACAGACGTTTGCCTTTGCGAATACACTTCGCACGGACATTGCGGGGTGATCGAAAACGAATATGTGCAAAATGACGCAACGCTCGCTCTTTTAGCCAAACAAGCCTTGTCGCACGCTGAATCGGGTGCGGACATCGTTGCCCCGTCGGATATGATGGATGGACGCATCGGAGCGATTCGCAAAATTTTGGACGAAAACGGTTTTCACGAAACGCCGATCATGGCTTACTCGGCAAAATTCGCGTCCGCTTTTTACGGACCTTTCCGCGAAGCCGCCGAATCCGCCCCGAAATTCGGCGACCGCAAATCGTATCAGATGGATTTTGCCAACGGAAACGAGGCGATCCGCGAAATAGTTTTGGACATTCAGGAAGGTGCGGATATTGTGATGGTCAAACCTGCACTTGCTTATCTCGACATCATCCGCCGAGCAAAAGAAAATTTCGATTTGCCGATTGCCGCTTACAACGTTTCGGGCGAATATTCGATGGTCAAAGCCGCCGCCGAAAAAGGTTGGATTGACGGCGAACGGGTGATGATGGAATCTCTAACCGCCATGAAACGTGCGGGAACGGATGTGATTATTACTTATTTTGCGAAAGAAGCGGCAAAACTTTTATAAGAATTTGCCCGCGAAAAACGCTAAAGGACGCGAAAAATTTTAAGAATTTTCTTTTTTCGTGTGTTTCGCGTATTTCGCGGGCTAAAAAATAAAAAATGAATACAGAAAAAAGCGAAAAATTATTTGAAGAAGCCCAAAAGCATTTACCCGGCGGCGTTAATTCGCCTGTTCGGGCATTTAAATCAGTCGGACGCGATCCGCTTTATATCGAAAAAGCGTTTGGGGCGAAAATGACTGACATTGACGGCAACGAATTTATTGATTACATCGGCTCTTGGGGACCGATGATTCTCGGACACGCTCATCCGCAAGTCATTAAAGCGATTCAAGATACAGCCGCCAACGGAACGAGCTTCGGGGCAAATTCCGTGCAGGAAGTCGAACTTGCCAAACTAATCAAAAAGTTTGTGCCGTCCATCGAAATCGTCAGAATGGTCAATTCGGGAACAGAAGCCACGATGAGTGCGATGCGTCTCGCTCGCGGTTTCACCAAACGCGACAAGATCATCAAATTTGAAGGCTGTTATCACGGACACGGCGATTCGTTTTTGATAAAAGCAGGTTCGGGCGTGGCAACTCTCGGTTTGCCCGATTCCCCCGGCGTAACTCAATCAACTGCGAAAGATACGCTGACCGCACGTTATAACGACATCCAATCGGTGCAGGAATTAGTCGAATCAAATAAAGATAATGTTGCCGCGATTTTCATCGAAGCTGTCGGCGGAAATATGGGCTGCGTTCCCGCGAAAAAGGAATTTTTACAGGCTTTGCGTGATTTATGTGATGCGGAAAAAATCCTGCTTATTTTTGATGAGGTGATGACTGGATTTCGTCTGGCAAAAGGCGGAGCGCAGGAAATTTACGGCATCACACCTGATTTGACGACTTTTGGAAAAGTAATCGGCGGCGGTTTGCCTGTCGGTGCTTACGGCGGGCGCGCGGAAATTATGAAAATGATCGCTCCGTCAGGCACAGTTTATCAAGCCGGAACGCTTTCGGGAAATCCTTTGGCAATGATCGCAGGCTATGAAACTTTGCGAATCATTGACGAAACGCCTGATTTTTATGCGAAGTTGGAAGAAAAAAGCGCGTATCTCGAAAACGGAATTTTGAAGGCTTTGAAAGAAAAAGGCTTGAATTATACAATCAATCGCGTTGGTTCGATGTTTACGTTATTTTTTACTGACGCTGAAGTTGTTGATTTCGACACGGCTAAAACTTCTGACACAACAAAATTTACGAAATATTTCAATTCAATGCTGGAAAATGGAGTTTATCTGCCGCCGTCGCAGTTTGAGGCGAATTTCGTTTCAATTGCACATTCAAAGGAAGATTTGGATAGAACAATTGAAGCAGTTTCTCAGGCGATGAACTAAAATAACTTTGCGGTCTTTGCGAACTTGGCGTGAAATATTTAACTCACGCCAAGGCGCAAAGGTCGCAAAGTTTATTTATTCAACGGACATTTTTTGCAAGCCTTACATTTTTTCCATTTTTTGTAGCATTTTTTCTTATGCCGTTTCATTTCTGCGCCTCCAATTGGCAAATCTTCTGAGTGATAACGAAATACCTGTTCTATGAAAGAGAATGTCAAACAAAAAGTTTACTCCATCCCGCCAATTTGTTTTGGCAGGCAGCCTTCAACTCAATTATTACCAATTTTGCCTTTCTGTCCATTGTTTTCATCGCCAACATTTT
>JAIBCC010000046.1 GCA_019694395.1 Pyrinomonadaceae bacterium
ACGGCGATGCAAATCATTTGTGCTTCAATGCGAAAAATTTTACATCTCGCTTTTGGAGTTTTGAAACATCGTCAGCCATTTAATCCAAACCTGGCTTTTTCTGGTTGATTCTCAAGACAGTATCTATAATGTTTGTCCCCGTTGGGGACATTAAGGAAATCGCTTTTCGGACAGCCTCTCCATAATTAATTGATTATTGACTGTTTAGAGTTTCTCACCATATTTTTTGAAATGCTCATCTTTTGCGCTTTCAACCCAGCCTTCTCTTTCGATTCGACCTTTGAAATTTGGCAGTTTTTCATTCATTTCCAAAATTTTTGCTGCGTCCCACGAAGCAATATCTTTAAAAAAGTAAACCCCCAAATCGTAAAGCATTCTTTCTAAAACCGGTCCAATACCGTTTACAAGTTCCAAATCATCTCTTTGATCCATTGGAATCACTTTCAAAGTTTCACCTGATTCGGCTTTTTTAACACGTTCCAACAAATACCCTTTTTCGCCCTCCACTTCCTTTAATTTTAGTTTCAGGTTATCAACTTCCGCCTGTAATTTGGCTGAATCCCCAATTCCTGCAGTTACTGTTCCGGCGGAACTCAGCCCAACCGCTTTGGTGGAATATTCCTTTAATTCCCCCTCAATTGTTAATTGTCTCTCGTGACAAACATTCAGATCCGATTCAAGGGTTTTGATTTGCTTTTTCAGCAAAAGTATTTCCGCAGTATCCTTTTCGTTTTCAGATGTTGACCTAGCTGAAATACTTTCTAAGGATGATTTTAATTTTGTGATCTCGTTATTTTTATTCCGCAAAGTGCCTTCGTATTCTTCACATTTTTGACATTTCCTGCCAAATAAAGTTTTCAAAAGCCAACCGATAATTCCACCTAAAATTGCCGCAATCAGCAGACATAACCATATTTTCCAAACAATATTCCAATCCCACATAAATTATTTCTCTCCTCCCAATACTTGAAATTCTATCCGACGATTGCGTTGTCTTCCTGTTTCGGTATTATTGTCCGCAATCGGTTTTTCTTGCCCAAAACCTTTAGTTGTTAAACGATTTTTGTCTATTTGTTTATCAACCAGATAATTTTTCACGGTTTCGGCTCGGCGTTGACTTAACAATTTGTTTGACGCAGGATTTCCCTGGTTATCGGTATGACCATCTATCTCTAAATGATCGGTAGAATCCTTTAGAATCGGAATAAATTCGTCAAGAACTGCCTTACCTTTTTCCGTCAAATTATTGCTTCCTGTTTCAAACTCAATGACTTTCCCTGCAATTGCTTCATTAAGTTTGACCTGCACCTTAACTTGTTCTTCTGACAAGGCTTTTTGTCCTACTACAGTCAAAAGATTATTAATGGTGGTATTGGGTGGACAGGATTTGGATGCTTCCGCATAAATTCTGTCTTTATCTGCTTGGGTCGGCACTTCACCGACCAATGAAATACTGTTTGCCTGAACTGATAAACCTCCATTTGTTACCCCATTTTTAGTAAATGGAAGCAAAGTCAGAACTGACTGTAACCAACTTGGTTTGGAAACTCCGCCAACTTTTATTTCGTCAATGAAGTTTCCTTCACCATAAACTGCTTTGGCTTTATCAATTATTTGTTGTTTGGTTGCCTCGTCAGGAACAGTTCCCGTTAAACGAAATTTGCCGCCCTCAGACGCAATTTTAAGCGTAGGTGCAGCAAGATTTGCATTGACATTTGTATTGTTATTGGCGGCAATATTTTGCCCCCCGCCTTGGATGGCAGCAATTTCCTGCCAATGCCGCCAAGGACATAAAATAAACAACAAAAGTAATGCCAATGCAGCTAAAAGAATGCCGATTTTAGCTGACACAACTTTTCCTCCTGAAATTTAGATTGTTGGGGGCTTATTTTTTATTCGTTAGTAGTAAATAACGAATTTCTAAAAAAATCAATCACCCGCTGATCATAAATTTCAGATTGTTCGATTGAAGCATTAATAATATTGTAGCCGGAAGGCATTAGATCCAACTTTTTCTGAACATTTGCCGGGTTGGAAAAACATTCAGCAACTGTTGAAGTTGAATTTTGAAGAAGAGTGTTATCATTTCCCGCAAGAACTAAGACTTTTCGATCTGAAACCATTTTTGCAAAGTCACACGATGTTTCACGATTATAATTTCCGTTATAGAAATAAAAATAAGTTCCAAACTGAGCGATTTTAGCTGTTAATGAGCTTGCAAAGGGATATTTTCGATCAATGATTGAGGCAATCATATCATCTGAATCCTTTGGAATGGAATCAATTACTACTGCTTTAACATCGGTATCTTTTGAGGCAGTTGATAAGCTAACCAATGCCCCAAGTTCAACTCCGTAGATACCGATTTCTTTTCCGATCAATTGGGTATTATTTGTTGACTTTAGGCTCTTTAAAAACTCCAAAGCCGCAAGTGCATCCTCAGTTTCCGCCCCACCGAAAGTTGATTTTTTAACCAAAGGCGATTCTCCGTGTCCGCGTAAGTCAGGCATCAAAATAGTTGCATCAGTTGCTTCATTAAGTTTAACTCCCAAATTCAAAACCCAAGAGCGGTCTGATCCGTAACGGTGTAATAATAGAATGGCTGGTGCCCCTTCATTCCCTCGCAATAGCCAACCGCGAGCCTGTGTTCCATCTTTATTTGTCCATTTTTCATCAGTGATTTTTGCTCCGCGAGTGCTCAGCATTCCATATTTCTCAGGTGTCATTAAATAACTAAGGTTTGGGGCGTTGGCTGATTTGTGAACAAGCCAAACTGATGCGCCGATAAACGCACAAACCAACAAAATGAAAACCGGTAACAACAGACGAATGAAATTTTTTGCCAGACGTTTGGTTGAAGCCATAACTTTTATCCTTAATAAAACGTAATAATTTGTAAAAGATGCTTTTGGGGATGCAACTTAATAGTATTTTGCAGATTCAAAAATAAAGTCCGTTGGAGTTCAGACTTATGGTAAGCTAATTAGATGTTAGCATAGCTCTAAAGAAGAAAGGAAGCATTTATTAACAATGATAAACAAATTTTTGATATTTTTTACCCTGATTTTTGTCTTTATTGTCACCGCCCTTGGGCAAGCCCCTTCTAAATTTGAAAAAGATGATTCGGCAATTAAAAATCCCGCTCTTAACATCCTACCGCTTTCTGAGGTCAAAGAAGGAATGCGGGGCGTCGCCAGAACCGTTTTTCGGGGAAATGTGCCGGAAGAATTTAATGTCGAGATTTTGGGAATTGTTCCGGGCTCAGTCGGTCCAAAGCAAGATATGATCGTGGGTAAAATCAGCGGCGGCGGTGCAGACAGAACATTTGTTTTTGCCGGAATGTCAGGTTCGCCTGTTTATATTAACGGCAAATTAGTCGGTTCGATCTCATACAGTTTTCCTTTTTCCAAAGAAGCAATTTGCGGAATTACGCCAATTGAACAAATGATCCAAATTTTTGAGCAAAAACCAGTTACGGCTCAAAAATCTCCACGTTCATTTTCTTTTGCCGAGCTGGCTTCAACAGATTGGCAGCCTAATTTCCCCCGAGGTGCGCGAGTTTCCAGTTCAGTTCTAGCCGGTGCCGGGAGTTATTCGGCAATGAATTCGTTAGTTGGACAAAGTTTTCAACCGATTGCAACCCCGATTTCCTTTAACGGCTTTTCGCAGGAAACTTTGAATTATTTTGCTCCCCAATTATCAAATTACGGATTGCTTCCGGTTTCGGCAATCGGCGGTGCTGCCAAAATTGCTCCGATGAAAAAATTCGATGACAAAACTTTATTAGGTGGCACATCTGTTTCAATGGAATTAGCTCGCGGCGATTACTCAATGGCAGCTTCCGGCACTGTAACTTTCCGTGATGGTGAAAAGATTTATGCTTTCGGACATCCATTTTTGGGGTTAGGCGTTTCTTCTTTAGCAATGTCGGAGTCGCACGTTGTCACGGTTATTCCCAACATCAACAATTCATTTAAGTTAGCCGTTCCCGATGCCATGGTCGGAACAATGACGCAGGACAGAAATACAGGAGTTTTCGGGAATCTTGGGAAATCTCCAAATATGGTTCCGGTGAAATTAACCGTCACCACCAGCCGTAATACACAAGAGGTTTACAATTACGAAGTGGCAAAGGATGATTTTTTAACTCCGTTACTGATGAATATAACGATCTTTAATTCGCTGACTGCAACAGAACGCGCCCTTGGTGAAACAATGGTTGAGGTCAAAGGCGAAGTTAAAATTAAAGGTCAGGAACCGCTTAAAATCGAACGCAGATTTGCTGGAATGCAGGCTGCTCAAATGGCATCTGGTTCAATTGCCGCTCCGATCAATGTTTTGTTACGCGGTGGTTTTGAAGGCACAGAAATTACTAACATTGATTTGGACATAACTTCAATTGACGATACCAAAACCGCTAATTTAGAAAGAATTTCTCTCAATAAAGGTGAAGTAAAACCTGGGGAAACCTTTGAAGCAAGTGCATTTGTCCGAACCAATACAGGTCAGGTTTTCGTCCAAAGAATTCCGATCACTGTTCCTGCCGATACGCCTGCCGGAACACTTTTAATCAGTATTGGTGACGGAAATTCTCTGCAAAGAGTTTCACAAACCAATCAATTTGTGCCGAAAACTTTAGCCGAATTAATTAAAACCATTAACGAAGTTAAGAAAAATGATCGCTTGTATGTTCAGGCATTCCGAATCACAAACGGTGCAATTATTGGAGCAAAAGAATTACCGAATTTACCGCCGTCAGTGCTGGCAACATTGAATAATGACCGCACAGCCGGAGGTTTTACCCCAACGGTCATTACCGCTTTAATTGAAAAAGAAATTCCACCCGCAGAATTTATTATTACGGGACAACAGGTTTTACCGATAGAAGTTATCAAGTAAGTAATCAGTTTGGGAAGTTGCGGAAGTTTTGGAAGATATTATTTCTTGAGCTTTCTAAACTTCCCATACTTCCCCAACTTAATTTATGTCTGATCTAACCAAATTACTCCAGGCAATTAGCTTTTCCGCAAAAAAACATCGTTACCAGCGGCGTAAGGGTGGAGATGCCGAGCCATATATCAATCATCCATTGGAAGTTGCCAATTTAATTTCAAGTATTGGAAAAGTAACGGATTACGAGATTTTAATGGCGGCGGTTTTGCACGATACGGTTGAAGATACCGAAACTACAGCCAAAGAATTAACCGAATTATTCGGCGAAAATGTTTGTAAAATGGTTTTAGAAGTCACTGACGATAAATCTTTACCCAAAAAAGAACGCAAGCAGCTCCAAATCGAACACGCCCCACATCTTTCCGTTGGGGCAAAGCACGTTAAATTATGCGATAAGATCAGTAATGTAACCGATGTTCTAAATAATCCGCCGGAAGATTGGTCGGATGAAAGGAAAGAAGATTATGTCGCCTGGGCAGGTAAAGTCGTTGACGGATTGCGCGGTGTTAATAAAGATTTAGAAGATTATTTTGATAATCTAATTGCAACTTCAAAATAAAAAGGCGAGGTAAATTCCCCGCCTTTTTCCTTTTAACTCAACTAAAAATTAAAATTCAAATTTAATTCCAAGTTGGAATTGTCTTTCGGTTAAGAAAGCTCTCGGTTGTCCAAAAGCCAAAGCACCGTTCAAATTTGTTCTGGTTAAAGTTCCCGTTTGGGTTCCGGTATTAAAGGTTGAACTATAATATCCGTTATTAACTCCCGAAACATTTGAATGATTAAAGATATTAAATCCTTCACCCATCAAAACGATGCGGTATTTTTCTTTGATCGGGAAAACACGCTGCAAACGCATATCAACCTGCAAAGTATTCGGAGTCGAGAATTGATTTCGTGAAAATCCTGTAACTCTATCATTTGCTGTGTTGTCATCTGCATTTGGATTACCAGAAACTGCTGCTGAATAAGCAAATCCTGATTGGGCTTGGATAATTCCGCTCAAAACCCAATCGCTGAATATTTTATTTGCCACCGAATTTCCAAAATTCAATTTACCGACTTCGTAAACCGGGCTGAAAACAAAGCGATGTTTCAGATCAAGATCGCTTCGTCCGTATTCGGTTTGTTCCGCAAATTGATTTTGAATGATTTTCGCATCGTCTGTTCCTGCCACAACTGCGGTTTGATCGGGTTTATCATCTTTAGCACTTGAATAGGTATAAGCCGCAATGAAACTGAAATGATTGGCAAAACGGCGTTTAGCTTCGACTGAAAAACCGTGATAAAGCGATTGTGCTGTGCTTTCAAACAGATTGATGCGGTTGAATCCTGAAACCAATCTGGCATTTACAAAACGGTCAAAATTCAATGTAGCACCCGAAGCGGTATCGGTGAACGGACGTGATGCCGGAGCAGTTAAGTTGGCATCGCGGGTTCTGGTCAGATCAACGCCTTTATAAACCGTGTAAGCTACCGAAAGGGTTAAGTTTGAAAAGAACTCGCGCTCAAATGAAACTCGTCCCTGATGAACATACGGTTGTTTATAATCTTTGCTGAATAAGAAAAGATTGACCGGAGCTAAGCCGACTGACGGAATGGCTGACAACACATTCGGATAGGTCGGACACGGAGTTGCAACCGAACAAGTGATGCTGGCACCAATTACCTGAACACCATTTTGTGAATGAGCCGTTCCGGTAATAATTGACGGGGTGCGGGCATAAAAAAGTCCGTAACCACCGCGAATAACCGTTTTTTCATTAAGGGCATAGCTGATCCCAAAACGAGGCGCGATATTGTTTTTGTCCGATGGTCGGAAACTTGTATCAAATCCGGCAGCTAACAAGGCAACATTTGTATTTTGGATCGGCGGTTTGGCTAAGGCTTGGTAGTCGTAGCGTAGTCCAAGATTCAAGGTCAATTGTTTGTTGACGCGCCAGTCATCCTGAACGAAAAATCCGCTTTCAAAACTATTCGGATGGGTCGTTGCGCCTTCGGTTCCCGTTCCGGCAAAACTTTGTCGGTAGCTGGTGGGATTGTTGGCGGCAAAGTTCGCGTAACTTGAGAAGGAATACGAACCGCTAAACAAACCGGGGAAGAAGTTAAAGATTTGGTCATACAACAAATCCACACCATATTTGAAAGTATGCTGGTTGCGAATGTAGGTTTGGTTATCAACAAATTGCACCCGCTTGACAGTTGTTTCACGCGGGCTGAAATTATTACGACCAATGTTAAAAGCACCGTCAGGTGTTGTAATAACGGCTTCTACTGCGCTTGAATTTGCCTCACCCGGTTCTCTGTCGCGCGAGAATTGGAAACGGAATTCATTGAAATATCTGGCGGAAAGAGTCGAAGTCCAGGCGGCAGTTAAAGTCGTGGTTTTAACCAAGCTGTTGCCCGAATGCTCTTGTGCGCTTAAAGTTCCGCCGTTTTCATTGTTTGTTCCGGTAAAGTTCTGTTGGTTAAACCGAATTGAAAGCTGATTATTTTCATTCAGATTAAAATCTGTTTTGAACAAGAAAACATCCTGTTGGCGAGCCAGATTATAGTTGGTTACCTTAGGAGCTAATATTGCCTGAACTGCGCTTGGCGCGGTTGCCAAGGATGGTAACAATACGATATTCGGTAAATCCGAGCGTTGACCGTCATAGGCAAAGAAGAAAAATGCTTTGTCTCGTTTAAACGGTCCGCCAAGTGTTCCGCCGTATTGGTTGATCTGCGATTTCGGTCGAATGTTGCTCAATCCGGCTCTGGCGCGGTTAGCTTTAACAATTGGAGTATTGGCGTTCAATGCCTCATCACGGAAAAACTCGAATGCACTGCCGAAAAATTCGTTCTTACCCGATTTGGTAACAACGTTGATGATTGCGCCACCGGCTCGCCCGAATTCAGCGGAAAAACCGTTTTGGTTGATCTGAAATTCTTTAACGGTTTCGATTGAAAACTGGAAAGGAGCGCGTCCGGTTCCGGTTCTGCCGAGCGTTTGACCAAAAAATGTATTGTCATTGCTCGTTCCGTCAATCTGCAAACTGTTCAAAGTTCCTTTTTGACCGCCAACCGACAAATCACCGGTGCGGTTCGGATCACGAACAACGCCCGGCGTTAAGGTCGCAAAATCCAAAAAGCTGCGTCCATTGACCGGTAAATTCTTAATTGCTTTTTCATCAACCGTTGTCGCAATGGAGCTCCGGGTTGTTTCAACCGCAACGCCTTCGGCTTGAACGTCAACCACGTTGGTTTGTCCGCTCACCTTCAAACCGATTTCAAGCGCAAGTTTTGCACCAACAGTTACGACGACATTTTCGTAAGTGGCTTTGCTAAAACCTTGGGCAGTTGCTTCAACTTTGTATTTTCCGGGCGGAAGCAAAACAAAGATAAAGGTTCCATCCGCATTGCTGGCGGTAGTTTTGCCAAATCCGGTGTCCTGATTGGTCGCAGTTACGGTTGCACTCGTTACGACTGCTCCGTTTTGGTCAACTACGCGACCTTCGATATTACCGGTTGTTGCCTGCGATTGTGCAAACAGACTCCCGGTAAAAAATAAAATAATAGCTATAAAAGGGGTTATTTTCTTCATGTTAAGTCCTTTTTTTAGGTTTAGATGTGATCAGTCTTCGTTCTGAAATTGAAAACAGATTCATTAAAATTAAGATAATAAGGCGGTTTTATTTATTGAGCAAGCAGTAAAGACTTAACTTTTTGTAACATTGCTGTAAAAAATACGTAACGTCTTTAATTCTTTACTTTCTTTTTTTTCAGACACAATAAATTCGGTAAAATTTTCAAATTGAAATTACAATTTTTGATTAATGGTGAAAAAAAACTTGATGAATTCAGTAAATTTAAGGGTTTGGGCGTTAAAAATATAGGTTAACTTGATGAAAAAATGGCTTGAATCACTAAAAATATCCCGTAATTTGATACAAAACAATCTGCAATTGAATTAAAGCAATTCTTAACTAACCAAAAACAATATTCAGTTGACCAAAAACATTATTCAATCAAGAAAAAACATTATGCAGTTGAGAAAAACAACCCGTAGATGAGAAAAAACATCGTGTAGTTGGTCAAAAACAAGGTAAATACTATTAAAAACAATCCTCAACTGACAAAAAACATTGTGCAATTAGTCAAAAACATTATTTGACTCAATAAAAAGTTTGTAATCTTTATTGATCCCTAACACATCTGAAACCAACATTATTCAAACTTGTGTCAGGAGTAGCGTGACTTCTTCCTGCAACGCGATAATTTGAGCAATAATTTTCCGAACACATCCACGAACCGCCCCGCATTGACTTTTCGGTGCCCGTTTCCGCGCCTTTCGGGTTTTCGGTCGGGGAATTTTGGTAATAATTTTCGTCATACCAATCACTCGTCCATTCCCAAACATTTCCCGCCATATCAAATAAACCGTAACCGTTCGGCGCAAAACTTTTGACCGAAGCGCAGCGGAGAAAACCGTCTTCAAGGTTATTGTTTTCAGGAAAAGTTCCCTGCCACCAATTTGCAACCGGCTTTCCATTTGGACGTAAATCATCGCCCCAACTATATTTTTTCTGCGAAAGCCCGCCGCGAGCGGCATATTCAAACTCGGCTTCGGTCGGTAAACGCTTTCCCGCCCATTTTGCGTATTCGTTGGCATCATTCCAGGAAACCTGACAAACAGGCTCGTCCGGTTTCGTTTCCGAGTTTTTGCCTTCCGGATGCCGCCAATTAGCTCCGTCAACCTTTATCCATTTGGCTTTTTCGACCTCAAAAACTCCCGACCAGCCAAACTTTTCCGCATCGGTTTTGTAACCGGTTGCTTCAATAAATTTGGTAAATTCAGCAACAGTCACCTCATGTTCGTCTATCCAAAAAGCATTTATTTTGACATTGTGAATCGGGGCTTCAAAAGGCATTCCCTCATCCGAACCCATCTGAAAACTTCCCGCAGGAATTAAAATCATTGAATCTTTAATTTCGAGTTTGGTTTTGGTCTCAAAAGATTGAGTATTTTTTGACTGACAGCCCTGAATTAGCAAAAAAATGCCGATTGAAATGAGAAGTTTTATAACTAGGATTCGCTTCACTTTTGCCTTTTTACTTTTTACTTTTTACTTCGGAATCGCCCTGAATCCAGACCTCGCCGCCAACGTAATATTCTTTTTTCCAAATCGGAACGGTTCGTTTAAGTTCTTTGATAAGCCATTCGCAAGCCTCAAAAGCAGCGCGGCGATGTGGTGCGGCAACTGAAATTACTACACTCGTTTCGCCGATTTCCATCCGTCCAAGCCGATGAACGATACCGACATTTTCTATCTCAAATTGTTCTTTTGCTGAATTAATGAGTTTTTGCAATTCTTTCAAAGCCATCGGTTCGTAGGCTTCATATTCAAGATAGAGTGTTTCTTTACCTTTAGTCCATTGACGAACAAATCCGTCCAGGGTGACGATTGCACCGCAATTTGGCGGAACAACACGGCGGGCGATTTCTCCGACATTGAGAGGTTTGGTTGTGATTTCAAAAAAATCAGTCTGATTTTTGATTTTTGATCTTTGATTTTCGATTTATTTTAACCTCCCGAAACCGCTGTAAAAATTGCTAGTTCGTCGCTGTTGTTGATAACTTCATCGCCGCTGGAATATTCTTGGTTAACTGCAAAAAGCAGTTTATGTTCTTTCAAAGAGGGATATTGCTCCAAGATTTCGGCAAAGGCTTCGCCGGCAATTGTTGATTTTTCAATCAAAATTTCCAACTCGCGAGCCCCGACAATTTCGGCAGTTTGTCCAAAAAATAAAACTCTCACAAATTAAGTTTAAAGTGTCAGTTCCTAAGTCTCAAATGCAGATTGATTACTTTTCCAATTCTTCCCGCAAAGCACGTTTCAAGATTTTACCGGTTCCGCCGATTGGCAAACCTTCACGAAATTCAACGAAACGAGGATATTTATAGGCGGCAAATTGTTCTTTGCTCCATTCGATAATGTCTGCTTCGGTGACATTTTCAAAACCTTGTTTTTTGACAATAAAAGCTTTGACCTCTTCACCCATTTTGTTACAAGGAACTCCGATAACTGCCACTAAAGAAACTGCTTCGTGTGTCATCAAAACCTCTTCAAGTTCACGGGGATAGACATTGTAACCACCACGCAGAATCATATCTTTTTTACGGTCAACGATTTGCAAATAGCCTTCGGCATCCATTATGCCAATGTCACCGGAATGAAACCAACCGTTTTTGAACGCTTCAGCGGTTGCTTCGGGACGTTTGTAATATCCTTTCATTATATTATGTCCGCGCATCACTACTTCGCCGCGTTCACCACGCGGAACTTCTATGTCGTTTTCGTCAACACAACGAACCTCGACTCCAAAAATAGCTTGTCCGACGGTTCCCGGTTTAATCTGTGCGTTCAAATGCGAAAAACTAGAAATCGGGGAAGTTTCGGAAAGTCCGTAGCCTTCCAGAATTTTGACATCAAAGGTTTCTTCAAACTTTTTCATCAATTCGACTGGCATCGGCGCGCCGCCCGAACTGACAACTGCCATCGTTTCCGCGTATGGAGTCGGATCAAGGTTATTTTCCTCAACGTATTTCAAAATCGCCCAATACATTGTCGGAACGCCGGTCCAAAAATTGATTCCTTCTTTTTTAATGGCATCCAAAGCAGCCTTTGCCTCAAATCTCGGCAATAAAACAATTTTATGCCCCGCAAACATTTGGGCATTCATCTGCGCCGTCTGTCCGGTGGTGTGAAAAAGCGGCAATGTAATTAAACAAACCTTTTGCCGTCCATCTGAATAATTCAAGCCCGGAACGTGCAAATTAAAGGCAACAATCGCGTTATAGTAAATATTTGAATGAGTTAGTTCTGCGCCTTTGGGCTGTCCGGTTGTGCCGCTGGTGTAAAGAATGGCGCAAGTATCATCGGGTTTGGTCGGATACATTTGGAAACTGTCGGATTGAGTAAACAAAATTTGTCCAAGAGTTTTATGTCCTTCCAATGGACTTGGAGCTGCGGGATTTGCCGTCATTACTATCAAATGTTCGCAGCTTTCCACTTCATCAAAACCTTTCTTAACCGTCTGTGCAATGGGTAGTTCCGGCGTTCCCTCAAAGACAAAAACAGCCTTTGCGTCCGAGTCAGCCAAATGGTAAGCAATTTCACGCGGCGAGAATAAAACATTCAACGGCACGACGGCTGCTCCGGCTTTCAAAATCCCGTAATAAACCATCGGAAAATAAGGTAAATTTGGACAAATCAAAGCCACTTTGTCACCATAACCAATTCCCATGGCGGTTAAACCGTTAGCAATTTTGTTGGCATAATTATTTAGCTGACTATAAGTTAATCGTGTATCGTTCCAAATTACAGCCTCTTTATCAGGAATTAAACGCGCGTGATGTTCGATGATGGAAGACAGATTTAGCGTAGTTGCAGCGTATTGCATAGAATCCTCTTTAATTTTTTTTTGATTTTACGACCTGCTTTACAGTCTAATGCCAAACCTTTAGAAACTTCAATAGTTTGCGCGAGTTTTATCGAAATTGCGTTTCTTATAATTTTCCACCCAAAACACACATTTTTGTTTTCGCATCAAATCAAGTAACATATTTATTATGACTGAAATTGAAGATTTTACAGACAAACTGGCTGAAACCGACGGCGAATCTGAGATGCAGATTCCAAATGAATTGCCTGTTTTACCTTTACGCGACATTGTTATCTATCCTTTTATGATCGTTCCGCTTTTTGTCTCGCGTGACCGTTCGATCAAAGCAGTTGACGAAGCCTTGAGCCAAAATCGAATGATTTTGCTGGTTTCGCAAAAAGATGTGGATAAAGAAGAACCGACTCAGGAAGACCTATACAAAGTTGGAACGGTTGCCGTTATTATGCGGATGCTCAAATTGCCTGACGGACGAATCCGAATTTTGATTCAGGGACTTTCCCGTGCCGAAGTTAAATCAGTTGTCGTCGGCAGTGATTACGCCCGCGCCACAATTTCGCCAATTCCTGAACCTGTAATTGAAGAAAAATCATTGGAAATCGAAGCCTTGATCCGTAACGTGCGCGGCGCAATGGAACGCGCAGCAACTTTGGGTAAAAACATTTCACCGGAAGTTTTGGCAATTATTTCAAACCTCGAAGATGCCGGACGTTTGGCGGATCTATCGGCTTCCAATCTCGAATTAAAAGTCGAACACGCACAAAGCATTTTGGATATTTCCGAACCGGTTTCGCGTTTGCGCCGCGTCAACGAGCTTTTGAACAAAGAAATTGATGTTTTGACCGTTCAGCAGGAAATAAACACCCAAGCCCGCGCTGACATTGACCGTTCTCAACGTGAATATTTTCTGCGTCAGCAACTTAAAGCAATTCAGGGCGAACTCGGCGAAGGTAACGAATTAGCCGAAGAAATCGAACAATATCGGGATAAGATCGAAAAGGCAAATATGCCCGAAACTGCCAAAGAAGAAGCAACCCGCCAACTCAAAAAGCTCGAAAGAATGCACCCTGACACGGCTGAAACTGCTACTTTGCGGAATTGGCTGGACATTATGACCGATTTGCCTTGGGCAAAAGCCTCCAAAGACAATTTAGATTTGAAAAAGGCGCAGCGCATTTTGGATGAAGACCATTACGGGCTTGAACGAGTCAAAGAGCGCATCATTGAAGCCTTAGCAGTTCGCAAATTAAAGGAAAAACCGAAAGGCTCGATTTTATGTTTGGTCGGACCGCCGGGAGTCGGTAAAACCTCCCTTGGACGCTCAATTGCGCGTGCTTTGGGCAGAAAATTCATTCGTTTAAGTTTAGGCGGATTACACGATGAAGCCGAAATTCGCGGACATCGCCGCACTTATGTTGGTGCAATGCCGGGACGTATTTTGCAAGGAATTCAGCAAGCCGGAACCAATAATCCGTTGATGATTCTGGACGAAATTGACAAAGTTGGCGCAGATTTTCGCGGCGATCCATCATCCGCCTTGCTCGAAGTTTTAGACCCTGAACAAAATTTTGCCTTCCGTGATAATTATTTAGGCGTAACTTTTGACTTGTCGAACGTGATGTTTATGACGACGGCAAATGTTTTGGATACGATTCAACCTGCTTTGCGTGACCGGATGGAAATTATTTCGCTTTCCGGCTACACCGAAGAAGAAAAACTTGAAATCTCCAAACGTCATCTTGTGCCAAAGCAAATTGAAGAAAACGGTATCGAGAAAACTGACTTGACGATTGATAAAAAGGCAATGCAGTCAATCATCGGACAATATACACACGAAGCCGGATTACGCCAGCTTGAACGTGAAATCGGTAAAATCTGCCGCAAAGTCGCCCGCAAAAAAGCTGAATCAATTGAAGAATTTAAACCTATCAAAATCACCCGCGAAAATCTTGCCGATTTCCTGCGTGCACCGAAAATTTTCCCTGATTCCGCGTTGAAACAAAATCAAATCGGAGTCGTTACCGGACTGGCGTGGACTGCGGTTGGTGGTGATATTTTGTTTATCGAAGCATTGCGTTTGCGCGGTAAAGGTCATTTGGTTTTAACCGGACAACTTGGTGATGTAATGCAGGAATCTGCTAAAGCCGCATTCAGTTATGCAAAAGCCAGAGCAAAAGAACTAGGTATTGACGAGGAAGATTTTGAAAAATACGACATCCACGTTCACATTCCCGAAGGCGCAATTCCCAAAGATGGTCCAAGTGCCGGAATTACGATGGCCGTTGCTCTTGTTTCTGTCCTTTCACAGCGTCCCGTTCGCAAAGATGTGGCAATGACGGGCGAAATTACTTTAAGAGGCAACGTCTTACCAATTGGCGGACTCAAAGAAAAAGTTCTGGCGGCGCGTCGGGCAAAAATTAAAACCGTTATTATTCCTGATTTAAATAAACGCGATTTAGAAGATTTACCTCAGGAAATTTTGGACGATTTGACATTTATATTTGTTGACAACGTGCGGCAGGTTTTTCAGGCAGCGTTACTTGAAAAAGAGCAGTTTATTGAAAGAAGAAAAGCGAATTCGGCTAAAAATAAAGCATAAGCATTGATTATAATAATGACAAATCGCTTATATAATGCCGATAAATATTGAGGTTTACGCGCCTCTTTACGTTGACAGTGTTTTTGCTGAGTGGTAAATTAAAGCTATAAGTTCCCTTATATCGCTCAACCCTGAATGGCAAAAATGGAACTTTTTATCAGAAATCACCGTTTAAATTTCAGATTCGGTGGTTGATGTTTCGGGTCGTTTCAGCGATTCGCCCTAACCCTGAGAGAAATCTATTATAAGGAGTATAGACGAACTTGATGAAAACAAACCTTTTTAGGGTTTTCAATTTAACCACAGTTATCATCTTTTTGAGTGCATCATTTGTTTTCGGACAAATTTCAACATCATCATCCGGCGCAAGAGGTTTTGAACCTGATAATGCAGGTGAAGCCAAAATTAACCAAGTCACCACTGATGCCGGAATTCATTTTAAACAAGGTCTTCTTTTATTAAATGACGGTCGCCGTCCAATGGCGCGGGAGGAATTTGACAAAGCAGTTGAAGCATTTTTGATGTCAAATATTAATGTGACGACGAATGCAAAACTCAATAATTGTTACAATCAAATGCTTGATACAATTTATCGAATTGAGTTTCCTTCGCAACAACTTCCGCAAATTCAATCATTAACTTTAACTTGCGGATGGAATATTGATAATCAGCTTGCCAGCAATGTAATTAAATTAACCCAAGCACCTGCACAAAGCACAACTGCTTCAAATGATCAAAATTTAATTAAACCTGATGCTGTCGGGGCTCAGGCAGAGTTCAAACAGGTTGGATTTTCTGATCAGGTTTTTGAATCAAACGGTGATGAATTGGCAATGTTGCCCCCTGAATTAAATCAGGAAGAAATCGCTTCTACTGAAACTCCGGTTGCTCGTGAAGAATATCAGAAAATTGAGTTTGCAATTTCTAATAAATCATTTGGATTCTTTTTCCATATGAATCCGATGGTTCAGCAATATATCAATTATTATCGCGGTCGCGGTCGTGTCACAATGGAGCAAGGATTAGCTCGTTCAGGAATGTTTAACCGAATGGCGCGCCACATTTTCCGTGAAGAAGGTTTGCCGGAAAATATCATCTGGTTAGGTCAGGTTGAAAGTGCCTGGAAACCGGTTGCCAAGAGTCAGGTCGGTGCTGCCGGATTGTGGCAATTTATGCCGGGAACAGGTGCACGCTACGGCTTGCGTGTCAACGGCTATATGGACGAGCGCAACAGTTTTGAAAAAGCTACCCGCGCCTCTGCTCAATATTTAAAATTCTTAGCTAATCGTTATGCAGGAAACTGGGAATTAGCAATGGCAGCTTATAACTGCGGCGAAGGAAACGTTGACCGTGCCATCCGACGCGCCGGAGCGAACGATTTTTGGGCGGCTTATCCATATTTACCCAGAGAAACCCGCAATTATGTTCCAAACATTTTAGCTGTTATATTGATTGCCAATAACCCGAATTATTATGGATTCGGACATATTCGCCCATTACCACAATTACAATACGAATTGATCAGGGTCAATCCTTCGACCAACTTGGCTACGATTGCTCAATTATCCGATACAACTGTCGACTATATTCGTTGGCTGAATCCTGAATTCCGTTCAACTGTTACTCCGCCGGAACCATATACAATTCGTATTCCAGCCGGAAAAGGTAATAATGTGGCTGCGGTTTTGAGAAGATCATCTGGTGGTGCTAATAATTTAGTAGCAACAACAGTTATGCAGCAAGGGACAAACGTCCAACCTGTTGCTTTATCAACCAAAAAAGTAACTTCAGGAGTTTATTCAACCCCAAATTCCGCCCCGGCAAACGCAATCAAAGGCTTACAAGTTGTAACGGTAAAATCCGGTGATACAGTGGCTAAAATTGCGGCTCGTTTTGGAGTTTCAGCTGTTGAGGTAGCTCAATTGAATAATTTACCAAGTATTGATTCCCCATTAACAGTTGGACAACAAATCAGAGTTCAAGCAAAATAGTTTTTAACTAAATTTCAACCAAAAATGCTAAGTCTGATCATTCAAACTTGGCATTTTTTCTTTTTGGTTTTAAGATTATTGGAAAGTATTTGCGAAAGTTTCAAATCCCCCTTTTTCGCCTTTTTACTTTTTATTTTTACTTTAGAAGCCGCCCCCTCAAAAAATCCAAATGCTATTTAAAATGCTCTCAGCCGCAGTCTATGGAATTGATGCGGAATTGGTCGAAATAGAGGTCAATTTAACTCCGGTTCGCGGCGAAGCCGATACAGCACCGCCTGTCATAATTGTTGGTTTGCCCGATTTGGCTGTCCGCGAATCACGGGAAAGAATTCGCGCCGCAATCACAAACAGTTCATTTTTCTTTCCCTTTCACAAAACGACAATTAACCTGGCTCCGGCTGATGTTCGCAAAGAAGGTGCAAGTTTTGATTTACCGATTGCACTTGGGATTTTAGGTGCAAATGGCGATCTGGGAAATGTTCAGGAGTTAGCCGATACAATGAGTATTGGCGAATTATCGCTTGATGGTCGAATTCGTCCGGTTCGCGGAGCACTTTCAATCGCCATCCGAGCGCGTGAAAGCGGAATCAAAAATCTTCTTTTACCGGAAGAAAATACACCCGAAGCAGCAGTAGTTAAAGAAGTTAACGTTTTTCCAATTAACAATTTGAGGGATGCAGCCGAACTTATCAAAGATTTGCAAAACGGACAAGGCACAAAAATTCAACCTGCTAAAATTGAAAGCTCATCTGCCCAAAATTTGGAGAATCAGTATCGGTTTGATTTTAATGAAGTTCGCGGACAACAAACTGCCAAACGCGCCCTCGAAGTTGCCAGTGCGGGCGGACATAACATCATTATGATCGGCTCGCCTGGTTCAGGTAAAACTATGTTAGCCAAGCGTTTGCCGACAATTTTACCCCCTTTGCAATTTGAGGAAGCACTCGAAATCACAAAAGTTCACTCGGTCGCCGGACTGACGGGAAAAACAGGATTGGTATTGGAAAGACCTTTCCGCAGTCCACATCATACAATTTCCGAGGCTGGTTTAATCGGCGGCGGCTCTTTCCCTCGCCCCGGTGAAGTTTCGCTTTCACATAATGGCGTTTTATTTTTAGACGAACTACCCGAATTTGACCGTTCCGTTTTAGAAGTTTTACGCCAACCCCTTGAGGATAAACAAGTTACAATCAGCCGTGCGGCAATGACTTTAACTTTTCCTGCCCTTTTTACCTTAGTTGCCTCAATGAATCCGTGTCCCTGCGGATATTTCGGCTCAAAACGAGAATGCAAATGTTCAGGGCAACAAATTCAAAGATATATCAGCAAAATCTCAGGACCATTGCTTGATAGAATAGATATTCACGTTGATGTGCCAACCGTTGAATTCAAGGAGCTTCGAGGAAAAAATGTTCCGCAGGGGGAAAGTTCCGACCAAATTCGTGAACGAGTGATCAAAGCCAGAAATATTCAGCTAAAGCGGTTTGCCGGTGAAAGAATTTTCTCAAATTCCGCGATGTCTTCGAGCCAAATCCGTAAATTCTGTGAACTGGATGCAATCAGCGAACAACTTTTAGAACGAGCAATGGCACGTCAGGGGCTTTCCGCCCGCGCCCATGACAGAATTTTGAAGGTTGCCCGCACTATTGCGGACTTAGATGGAATCGAAAATATTCAGTCAAATCATATCGGAGAGGCGATCGGTTACCGCTCTTTGGACAAAAACTACTCACTTTAAATTTTTTTAGGGCATTATTGGGTAAAATTCCTCAACAATTTTCCCTCTATTTGCACCAACGCTAATAATATGTGAAAATTTTTCTTTAGAATTGTTTTTTAACAAAGGGAGTAATTTATTAAGTGAAGTCAGAACTTGAGAAATTGATTGATTTACAAAAAACGGATACGAATATCCGAAGACTAAAAAAATCCATCCAAACAGCAAATGAAAGGCGTGCCGGTATTGAACAAGAGTTTGAACAGCACGCCTTTGAAATTCGTGAAATTCAAGGCAGAAGTGAAGCCGCAAAAGCTGAGCGCGCTGCTTTAGAGAAGAATATTGCCGAACAAAAGACCTATCTTGAACGTGCCGAACGAAATCTTAAACACGCTCATAATCAAAAAGAATATGAAACCGCCATGCGCGAAGCCGATGCCCTTCAAAAACAAATTTCCACTTTGGAAAATCAGGTTTTAGAAAAAATGGGGGTGATTGAGGAAGTTGAAGCTGTCCTAGCCGAACGTGCCGAGGAAATCGCTAGTTTAGAAGGTAATCGTGACAAGGCTATAGCGGAATTTGAAACTGAACTTGCCAAAGACAAGGCTGAATTGGAAACTGAAACAAAAGCCCGAGCTGGAGTTTTTGAAACTTTGCCGAAAAATTTAGCCAGTGTTTATGATCGGTTGGCACAAAGAAGTCGTGACGGTATTGCTGTAGCTGAGGTTAAAAATGGTTCATGCAGTGCTTGTTTTATGGCAATACGTCCGCAAGTGTTGGTCGAAATCAAAATGTCCGATCAAATTATTACTTGTGAAAGCTGCACCCGTATTTTATATATTCTCAAAAGAGATTCTGCCGTTTAGCATTCAAAAATCAAAGGTTCAATATCAAAAGTCCAAGGTCAATTTGTTTTGACTTTGGACTTTTGACCTTAAAACTTTTGACTATTTTAATTTATTGCAAAACTTACATTTACCACTGCGGTAATGTCTTTTTCGAGGGCGGCTGTATCATTAACACCGTAGTCCGAAACTTCGTTTGAATCCGCCGCAGTAATTTGCATAACACCCATTTTAGCCGAACGAACGGTGCCGATACTATTTCCGGTGCTGTTGGCAATTTGTTCAGCTCGCGCTTTGGCATCTTTCGCGGCTTCGGCTAACATCTCGATTTTCAGATCACCCAATTTGGTGTAAATAAATTGCGGTGCGCTTGATTCGATAAAGATTCCCTGATTGATAAGTTCGGTTGCTTCACGAGCAATCTGTGAAACTTTTTCGACATCGTTTGATTTAACCTGAATATCCTGTTTCAAAGAATATCCGGTTATTTTACCTGTTTGATTCCCTTCCGAATCTTTTTCGCGTTCCTGAACCGAATTAATCGAAGAAATTGTAATTTGATTTTCAGGAATTCCCTTTTCAATCAAATATTTTTTAACTTTCGGCATGTTGTCCGCCAATTGTTTGTATGCTTCCGAGAGCTGTCCCGATTGGGCGGTGACGCTCGCGCTCCAAACGATCAAATCCGATTTAATCCGCTTTTTCGCTGAACCTGTAACAGTAATTGACTCATCACCTTTTTTACTTTTTGAATATGACCAACCAAAAATTGCCGAAGCAATTACTAATCCAACGGCTAAAATTAAAGCCGCATTAAATAAATTGTTGTGTTTCTCGCCATTCATAAAATTCACCTCATTTAAAAAGCACTCTCCTCAAAATGCTTTACGCAAATTAAATGCCATTTTGGGTCAAACAAATAAGGTAGGCGAACACGGGATAATACTGTGGAAAGCCACAGTGGAGGGATGAAGGATGAGGGATGAAAAAGAAAAGACGTTCAAGATTGAAATCCTGGAACGCCTTGAGTTAATTACAGTTTGAAAATAAGTCCTTCTTTTTACTTCATCAAATTTAACTTTAGATTTTCACCCCTCATCCTTCATCCCTTTTCAAACTCCATTCCAACAAAATACACTTGGGAGTCAAATTTTTCGTCTTCTGAAGTTGGTTGGATTTTTTCATAAGTTCCGTCGGCGTGAAGAATTTGGGAATTTATATTGTCCTTTAAGTAGGCAGCTAAAATGTTTTCTTTAATTAATTGTTTGAATTTTTTATCTTTTACTGGCGCAATAACTTCCACTCGGCGATTAAGATTTCTTTGCATCCAGTCTGCGCTTCCGAAATAAACTTCTTCATCTCCACCGTTGCCAAAATAAAAAATCCGGCTATGTTCGAGGAATCTCCCAACAATACTAATCACCCGAATATTCTCGGAAAGTCCCGGAATTTCGGGGCGTAAAACACAAATTCCGCGAATAATCAGATCAATTTTGACTCCGGCTTGAGATGCTTTATAAAGTTCGTGAATTGTTTCAACGTCAGTTAAACTGTTGATTTTGGCGATAATGTGGGCGAATTTTCCCTGTTTTGCATTTTCGGTCTCACGTTTGATGAGGTAAATCATCTTTTCCCGTAAATTGACCGGCGCAACCAAAAGTTTACGGTAATTCATTTGCTGCGAATAACCCGTTAAAAAGTTAAACAAATCCGTGGCATCCGCGCCGATTTCTTCATCTGTGGTCAGAAATCCAATATCCGTGTAAATACGGGAAGTAGTGGGATTATAGTTTCCCGTTGCTAAATGGACGTATCTTTTTAGACTTTCACCTTCGCGTCTGACAACCAGCGTAACTTTTGAATGAGTTTTCAAACCGCGAATTCCGTAAATGACGTGAACGCCCTCATTTTCTAAACGCCGCGCCCATTCAATATTATTTTCTTCGTCAAAACGGGCTTTCAATTCAACCAATGCCGCAACTTGTTTACCGTTTTCACTTGCCTGCATTAGTGCCTTTACAATCGGCGAATCTTTTCCCGTCCGATAGAGACAAATTTTAATCGCCACGACATCATCATCATCAGCTGCAGCATTTATGAAATCCGTTACTGTGCTATAAGCGGTGTATGGATGATGAAGTAAAATATCCTGATTTTTCAGCACGTCAAAAATATTTTTTGAACGGCGCAAATCCTGGGGAACAAGATATGAAATTGGTTTATCTTTTAATTCGGAACGATCTAAACTGTATAACCGCATCAAATCGGGAATATTCAGAAAACCGTTGATCCGATAAACATCCTGTTCGGTTAATCCGATTGAACCTGCCAGTGAGTGTGCCATTTCATCAGGCATCGAATCAGCAACTTCTAAACGAACGGCAAAACTGAAACGGCGGCGGTGTAATTCCTCCTCCATTGTTCGCAAAAGATCACCCGCCTCGTCTTCACGAAGTTCAATATCAGCATCTCTGGTCACACGGAACAAAAAGCATTTTCCCGTAATCATATTCGGAAAAAGATACTGAATATTGGCAGAAATTATTTCTTCTAAAAGGGTAAAACGAACACCATTTTCATCAATAGGAATTAAACGCGGCACGTTTGGCGGAAGTTTTATGCGGGCAAAACGGGGCTCGGTAAAAAGCCGCTTGAGCTTTCCTTCGCTCTTGGTTTTATCCGGCTCGACCATTAGTCCTATATTCAAACTAAGGTTGGAAATATACGGAAAAGGATGACTGGAATCAACGGCTTGCGGAGTTAAAATCGGAAAAACATTTTTAAGAAAATATTGATTTATTTTCTGTTTTTCAACTTCATTAAGTGCAGCATATTCAACAATTTCGACACCATTTTCGGTTAGTTGAGGAAAAACCTCGTCCTCTAAACACTGCATTTGTGCTCCCAACATCGGACGCAGTTTCGCACGAATCTCGCGCATTTGCTCACCCGCACTCAAACCATCCGGTGAAAGTTCACTTACATTTTCGGCTATTTGTTCTTTTAATCCCGAAACCCGAATCATAAAAAATTCGTCTAAATTGGTCGAAAAAATGGACAAAAATTTGAGGCGTTCAAGCAAAGGATTGGTTTGGTCAAGAGCTTCTTCCAAAACACGGCGATTGAACTCCAACCAGCTTAATTCGCGGTTAAACAAAAATCTTTGGTCGTGTAAAAGCGATTCAGGTAATTCAATTTGTTCGTTGAGAACAAATTCTTGTGCAGCTTGACTCATAAATGGCGTAGTAATTGTAGTTGTAATGATTTGCGGAATGCAAGAGAAACGATGTTAAATTTTTTGAGACGGAGATTCACTCCAATATAAAATTTACCAAAATTTGTTTTATCAGGTCAAAGATATTTCACAGTTGATTCAATTTCTCACACCTTGTAATATCAAATTACTCAAATTATGGAAGAAATTTTTGGTAAATCAGGACTCATCGCCAAATTTCACGATGAATACGAATTCCGCGAAGGACAAATAAAAATGTCTGAAGCGGTTTTGCGGGCGTTTGAAGAAAAAAAGCATTTAATAGTCGAAGCCGGAACGGGAACGGGAAAAACTTTGGCTTATTTAGTTCCGGCAATTGCCTACGCTTTGAAAAAAGGACAGAAAGTAATCATTTCAACCGGAACCAAAGCCTTGCAAGAACAATTGATGGAAAAAGACATTCCGTTTTTGCAAAAGATAATGCCTAAAAAATTTAAGGCGGCGTATATGAAAGGGCGTTCAAATTACGCCTGTTTGCAACGGATCAAAAAAGCCGAAACACAGCCGATTTTGGAAAGTTTGGATGAGTTTGATTCTTTTCAACAAGTTTCGCGTTGGTCGCGTGAAAGTGAAACTGGCGACAAAGCCGAACTGGTAGATTTACCCGAAAATTTATCGTATTGGCGCGACATCAACGCCAAAGGGGAAACATGTATCGGTCAAAAATGCAACGATTTTGATTTATGTTTCATTAATAGGATGCGCCAACGAGCGACCGAAGCAGATATTGTCATCGTCAATCATCATCTTTTCTTTGCCGATTTGAACATTCGCGGTAATGAATTCGGTAAAGTTCTGCCTGATTATGCCGCCGTAATTTTTGACGAAGCGCATCTAATCGAAGACATCGCAGCGGAATATTTCGGCAACCAAGTCTCGTCTTTTCAATTAGATGAACTGATTGGCGATGTCGGGCGTTTGCCGATTACAGACGTTGCATTGGATAAAGATTTAACCAAACAAGCCGGAAGAATCGTCGGATTTGCCGACCAATTCTGGGCGAGATTTTCCACCGGACGCGGACAAGACGGACGTTTTCCATTGCAGCCGAGCAGCTTTTCAACTCAAGCCAAAACCGGCGAAATTCAACCGACACCGCTTGGCGAAGCCTATTTTCAACTTGATAACGCACTGCAAAGACTAGAAACCACACTGGCGAAATTTGCCGAAGATGATACCGAAATTGAATCCGTGGTGCGGCGAACCCGTCAAATCCGCTTTGACCTTGAATTTATCTCTTCGCAATCGGAAAGCAATTTTGTCTATTGGCTCGAACGTCGCGGGCGCGGAATGTTTTTGCGGGCTTCCCCGATTGATGTTTCGGGACTTTTGCAGGACAAACTCTTTGAAAAGATCGAAACCGCCGTTTTGACTTCCGCTACACTTTCGAGCAACGGCAAATTTAATTTTATCAAAGATCGTTTGGGATTAGATAACGAGAAAACTTTAAGCCTTGTTGCACCAAGCAGTTACGATTATCAAAAACAGTCAATTCTGTATTTGCCAAAAGCAATGCCTGACCCGCGAAGCGATGATTATTTGCATCACGCCTCTAATGAAATTGTTAAGATTTTAAACATTACTAATGGAAGGGCGTTTGTTCTTTCGACTTCAAACAGTTCGATGAATGCGCTTTACGAACTCGTTTCCCTACGCGTCAATTTTCCCTGTTTTGTTCAGGGAACAATGTCAAAAACCGGATTAATTGACCGTTTCAAACATACCCGAAACGCCGTTTTGTTTGCAACTTCTTCGTTCTGGCAAGGCGTTGATGTGCGCGGCGACCAGCTTTCGTGCGTCATCATTGACAAATTACCTTTTGCGGTTCCAACCGATCCGATTGTTGCTGCTCGCACCCGCTACATTGACCAACAGGGCGGAATGTCTTTCTTTGAATACAGCGTCCCAAATGCCGTCATTACCCTCAAACAAGGAGTCGGACGGTTAATCCGAAGTGCGACAGATAAAGGGGTTATTGCTATTTTAGACCCACGTTTGCGAACCAAAGGTTACGGAAAAGATTTTTTGAATAGTTTGCCGAGAACGCGAATTACAACGGAACTAAAAGATGTGAGTAACGTATTTAACGGATAAGTTATAAATACAATCTTCTAAGAAATAGTAAACCAAAGGTTTTCTATTTCGGCTGCCTTTTCCAGGGATTACACTTGCTGCAAGTTCCATTTGGTTCGGTAATGACAAGTTTTAAGTTATTTACATTTCCCCTTGCCGGAATTTCAATTGGTTCGGCGTGACTCTGTTTATAAGTTGCCTTGTCGCTGACAACTGCACGAATTATATAACGCAGTCCCTCCGATACTTTAAGAGTAAATGTTCCATC
>JAIBCC010000080.1 GCA_019694395.1 Pyrinomonadaceae bacterium
ATCACCAATTCGGTTTCTTTAGCTTTTTCTTCTTTTTCTTTCAAACTTTCTTCGTAAACGTTAGCGGAAAAATTTAACGCCTTAACGCCCAAAGCCATTGATTGAATCAGAGTTGCGCCGCCGCGCAGAACAGGCAAATTCATCCATTTGTATTTGTCGCTCCATTTCGGCAATGATTCGGCTGTCGTCACAATCGAGCCGTCGGCTTTGCGGCAGGCAATCGCATATGCAGACGGGGTTCGCATCATCACGCCTTCGACAACGGCTTGTCCGCCGACAATCAAATCTCTTTCAATCGCTAAAAATAATGATAAAAATCTTTTCATATATTTGGTTTTTGGTTTTGGGTCTTAGGTTTTTGATTTATCTCTAACCTTTGACCTTTGAATTAGTTTAGATGCCGGAAATTATGGCTTGGATAATCTTTGATTGTAAATATTTCAAAAAATCAAAGACCAAAAGCCAAAGACCTAAGACCAATAAAAGAATAACGCCGAGAGTTTTTCAGCTAAATCTTTCTGGAGATATATTACACCAAGATTGATCGCCCGAAGAACTTTCGGCGTTAGAACTGTTAAAAGCTAATAATTTTTGGCGAAAAATTGCATTTATCTGCCGCGTGAATAACGTTTGTTAAATCGGTCAACGCGTCCAGCCGTATCAACGAGTTTTTGTTTACCCGTAAAGAACGGATGACATTCCGAACAAATTTCTATACTTAAATCTTTACCTGTTGATTTGGTTTGGAATTTGTTTCCGCACGCGCAGGTGACTGTAATTTCGTTATAATTTGGATGTATCCCTTGTTTCATTGTATCTCCTCTTTGCACCGTAGATAAGTGCAATCCTTTATTATACGGCTAATTAGGAAGTAAATCAAATTTTATCCGCAGCACTTTCACTCCAGATCAGGAAAAACCAGTGCTACCTGTTCAATTTCAACCAGTTGCACGATTTTTTCAATCGTAATTCGTCCGGTTAAAGTTGTTTCATTTTCGCTCAAAAGTTCAAATCCGAGTAGTTTTAATTTCTCCAGAACTTCGGGCATCTTCACCGTTAAATTTATCGAAATCTTTGATTTGCCATCCTTACCAATTTTCGCCTCATTTTCAGTTCGACTAGATTCGCCTTTGTTTAATCGTTTAACTAATAGTCTTATAAAAAAATGCAAAGCAAATTAGACAAATAATAACCTAATCTGCTTTGGAAACGTTTATATCTCAAGCAAGATATAAATTGATTTTAGAATGGAGAGGCTGATCCTGCCGGTATGAAGATAAATTCAATCGAAACTTGGGGTGCGTCTCCGCCATCAACAACTCTGTAACGAGTCTTGTCAAGTCCTTGTCTTGCTAAAAATTCAAGTGCTTTTTTTACAGCAATGATTTGTTTTGCCCGATTCTTAGCCGGACCCGAAACTCTAATGATCCCACTTGAATTAGGTTCGCCTTGGACAGTCAAGTTCAAATTTTGAATTCTGCTCTTGATGTCATCCGATTTAGCATCACCAATTTCATCTGTTTTCTGAATCGTTCTAGATGGCGGCATCTGTCCGCCTGAAAAACCGTCAATTGTAATGTTTGAACCATCAGGACCAACTGCGCTCCCAGCCCTGGTTCGCAGGAATAATTCAAGCCCATCCGATCCACCTGGCTGAATTGCTAATTTACTGACACCTTCCGGCAATTCGACAGGCACATCAACGCGAACAGGTTTGCCGCCTTGATTGACTACTTTTTCTTCGACTGCCACAAACGAAGTAAATTGCGTCATCAGGCGATATTCCAAACCGATTTGCGTAATTGTTTGCTCAATTTCGGGTTGAGTTTTGTCGTTCTGAGCGACGCTGTTGTAGTCTTTCGAGGTTAAATCATCAATCCGCGTTCGCGCCCAAAGTGTGGCTAAAACATCATTTCCCGCTTGATTTTCTGCAAAATTAACCGGAATTTCCCGAATGACTTCTTTTCCCGCAAATTTTCCTTTGAGTTTGATCGTGCCGCTTCCCGATTTTGTGTAACGTCCGTGAATAATTAGAGGTTTAGCGGAAAACAGATCGTTGATTTTCTTTGGATAAACATCAGCAACCTGCAAACCGTTCCAGTCAATCGAAATGTCAGTCAACAAAGGATTTCGGATGCGTTCGTGAAATCGTTTGGCGGCTTTTGTGCCATCGTCTTTGAGCGAAACATATTCGACTTCGCCGCGTCCTTCGCTTGCCATTTTGTCGAGCAGAAAACGATTGACGGAACTGCCGATGCCGAAGCTAAAAACTCTGGCGTTGGGATGTTTTTGGATTTCTGACAAAATTTCGCCTTCGTTGCCGATATAACCATCGGTCATAAAACAAACAATGCGGAGATGTTTTTGTGAATCGCTCGGCGCAAGTGCGGCTTTAATGGCTTTCATCATTTCCGTTCCGCCTCCGCCTTGTCTTGAATCTAAAAACGCCTGTGCTTTTTTAAGATTTGCTTTGGTAGCAGGAACAGGTTTATCAAACAAAATTGCCGTGTCTCCCGCGAAAGTTATCAAATTAAAAGTGTCATTCGGGTAAAGTCCTTCGAGAGCCATTTTCATTGATTCCTTAGCTTTTTCAATCGGGAAACCTTCCATTGAACCACTTGTGTCTAGCACAAAAACAATTTCTTTCGGCGAAACATCTTTTATTTCCACTTTATCAGGTGGCTGTAAAATCAAAGTAAAATATCCGCCTTTGCCATTATGATGAGTCAGAACTGCATCATTTATTTTCTTTCCGGCAACATCATAACGCAAAATAAAATCTTTGTTTGGAATGGTTTGAGAATCTTTTAGTTTGATGGTTGCTGTATTTGAATTTTGATTAGTTGTTTCAATCTCGTGCGAAGTCGAACGAATTCCTTCAATCGGAACTCCGGCATTGAGATTGATTTCCAATGAAATATCGTGTCCGGCGCGGGTATCAACCGCAACCGGCGGAGAAATCGCTTGTTTTTGTTCCGCCGTCATCGAAGCAGGTTTATAACGAGGTCCGACAACCATCGGAAACATAAATTCATAGCTTCCGTCCTCATATTTGAGTGTTTCGACATAGCTGATTTCGATGATAATTTTTTCATTCGGCATTATGTTTGCTACGGCTTGAGTAAAAATATTCGGGCGTTCTTGGTCGAGCAAGCTCGCCGTTTGTCCCGCATTTTTCGCCGTTTCGTAAATCTTGCGGGCTTCTTCGCGCTTCATAATTTTGCCGCGAATCGTCCGTGAACCGATTTTCATCGTCATATCGTCAACCGCCGAATCCTGCGGCAAAGGAAAAACATAAACGGCTTCAATCGGCTTTTCAAACTTATTTTCAAATTCCTGCGTGACGCGCACCCGCGAAAGAAATCCGCTGATTTCGGCTTTCACGTCCGTATGTTTCAGAGGACATAACCCGAGACTTTTTCCGTCCTTGCCAACTGCTTCCAGTTCGCCTTGAGTTTGTGCGTAAATTGTTGTGAATAAAAAAAGAAAGAGACTGAGTAACAAAAGAGATTTCTTCATAATTTTCTCCGTAAGTGATATTTGAATGGGGTATTCCAAATACTTAGAGACTATAAGTCAGGAAAAAGTTCCCTGAGCGAAAGAAAAATATTAAATATTTTTTTTGAAGAAAATGAGGCATTTAGAAAATTGTAATAGATTAAAGCGGCTGTGTTTATCAAAGTTTCTTTAACTCTGATTCTACTTCCGCCTTGTATTTTTCGTTAATTTTGGCGAACTTTCCATTGGTTTGCAATTCATCAAATATTTTCTTACTTTTTTCCATCCAATCTTTAGACTCTTGCAGCGTTTTTGTTTTCTCTTCGCCTGAAAGAGTTGCAGCTAGACGGGATAAAACTTTTCCGCCGTCTAAGTAGTAAATTGCCAAATAGCTCTGTTTCTTAACGTTAAGTAGAGATTTTTGCGACGCTTTTTCGGCAGAAAGAATCGCCTGACGAAAAGTTTTGGCAGCTTCTTCCAAATTGCCTGTCTCTCCCAAACATTTTCCGATCCCGCTGTAAACTCCGGCTAGATCCTCTGAATTACTGCCTTGTTTCTCGTAAGTTTCCAGAGCCTTTCGATAATTAATTAAAGCCGAGTGACAATCGCCCGTTTTAGTTTGAGCATTTCCAATAAATTCGAGTGTCAACGCCAAATCACGCTTACCTTCTTCGTTTGATGCGTCCGCTCCAAGTAATTCCTGCGCTATCTTCAAAGCTTTTTGATGATTTTCCAAAGCGGCTTTACCATCATCCATTTCAGTTTGAATTCTGCCCAGAGCATTATAGGAAACGCCAAGACTGCGTTTAGTAAAAGCGTTTTTCGGGTCTTCGGCAAGCTGTTTTTCCATCGTTTTGATAACGCGATTGGCGTTTTCCACCGCTTCGGTCATTTGTCCGTCGTCAACTAATGGATAACGCATAAAAACAAGGGCAGACATCAGATGAGTTTCATACTTAGCATTATTCGGATTAGCAGCAATTAGCGAGTCAAAAATTGAAACAGCTTTACGTCCGTTGGCGATTGCACTTTTGGCATCACCGGCTGATGAAAAGAGCATTCCCTGAAAATGAAGATTAGTAGCATAGCCTAATTTATATTTTTCGTTTTCCGGTGCGGCTTTGACAATCTCTTCATATAGCGCAACATCCCGCTGATAGCTTTCAAGGGCGCGGGGCAAATCCCCCAGATTCGGAAATCCTTCCATTCCGCTAATATCGCCGCGTTTTCCTAAAACATTGGCAAGATAATAGCGATATTCTAAATTTTTCGGCTCGGCAGCGACGATTTTCTCACGAATTTCGACGGCTTTTTCGTAAGATTTTAGCCCATTCGGTAAATCATTGACGGTGTAAAGCATATCGCCTACGCCTTCGTAACTGTCGGCTAACTCGTGCTGTAATTCAAGATTTTTAGGCTCGGCATCCACGAGTTTTTGGCGAATTTCCAACGAA
>JAIBCC010000081.1 GCA_019694395.1 Pyrinomonadaceae bacterium
TCATTACGAAACGCTTTACCGATTTGGGCGATTCCAAACGGCAATTTGCGGCGTGAAGTATCAAGCACATTTTTGAAATTGATAAAAATTCCCTGTGCAGTTTCCGGGCGCAGGTAAGCCAACGCAGCCGGATCATCCTCTGCCGAAATTGCCCCAACCGTGGTTTTGAACATCAAATTGAATTGCCTGGGTTCGGTCAAATCACAATCGTTTCCGCTTCCGGCGCAGGAATTTGCATCTTTCGGGCAATTTACGTCCTGTAATTTATCCTGACGAAATCTGCCTTTGCAGGCGCGGCAGTCAACCAATGGATCGCTGAAAGTGGTTTCGTGTCCGCTATATTTCCAAACCAAACGGTTTTGGATAATGGAGGAATCTAATCCTTCAACGTCATCGCGTCCGTGAACGAACCAGCGCCACCACGATTGTTTGATGTTATTTGCCAATTCGACTCCGAGCGAGCCGTAATCCCAGGAGCTTCCAAGTCCGCCGTAAATATCTGAGGCAGGAAAAACAAAACCTCGACGTTTTGCCAGTGATACGATTGTTTCAATTGTTGCCATAACTTCAAAAGGAGTATTTTACAATTAAGAACTCCAAATTAACAATTTGCCAAATAAAAAAGGACGACCGAAGCCGTCCTTGAAGGGGTGATTGTCGAATTTGTTATTCCTGACTTGGAATCGGAATTTTTCCGCCCGGGTAAATCACATACAATTCAATCCTCGTTTGGGGACGTGTTCCACCCTGAATTATTTGTAATCTGCTTGGATCCATTCCTCTTACTTTGACTAAATAATCAAGCACTCGTCTGGAAATCTTGTTGGCATCAGGAGCTTTCTTTTCAGTTCCTTGATAGAAGATAATGTAACCTGATCCATTCGGTTTGGCTTGAATTGAACTTACATAATTATCTAATCTTGCCTTTGTATCGTCAAAAACCTTGAAAGTAAAATAATCCATTAACTCATATTCTCTTTCCTTTGGTGGCAATGGGGTAATATCAGTTGGAACCGAATTTCTTTGGCGACATTGCGCATCGTAATATCCGTCTGTTACCTCAACCGATGCCGTGATTCTTTGATTTCCAAGTCCGGTCGAATCAACGGTAATGGTGTTTGTTCCCAAACCGCTTGTAATTCTGGCAGTTGATGGAGTTACAGTCCAAACATAATTCAACGGATAACTCGGTGCGGCATTGTTCGGCGGCGTATTCATGGCGATAAATGTAGCAACCGCTCCGTCCTCTACTCTATCCGGTCCGCTTACCGAAATGTTATAAGGACAATTTTTCCGGATTTCCGTTTCAACCATTTTCAGGCAAACGCAGGTTTTTCTGTCTTTTTCGGTAACGATTTCTTTTGACCAAATTTTGCCGTCTGGTCCCAGAACTTCGATTTTGTGGGTTCCGGGTGTCAGATAGAATTCGGCTTCTTGTCCGACTCCCGACATCCCGACTTGAACCCCGTCAACTAAAACAGGATATGAAGCCGGAGTAGTTTTAACCGTTAAAATTCCTGTATTTTTCGGTCTTTTGGTATCTTTCTTGTCATCAGCCAAAACCGATGTAGTCAAACTGAAAATTACCATTAACCCCGCAATGAGTAGAAAATTGTAATAAACTTTTCGCATTTTTTTTACCTCAAAAGGCAAAAGACATAATTTCCCTTTGCCCCTAAATCAAAATTTCTTTATTCAACCGATTTTTCTTTTTCTTCTTTACGGCGGATTCGTCTTCTTGCAACCACTCCAATTCCTGCCAATCCTGTTCCAAATAATAGAATTGTCATTGGCTCCGGCACAGGCTCCGGTGTCGGAGTAACCGTTGGTGTCGGCGTTGTCGTCGGCGTAGTTGTTGGAGTCGTAGTTGGCGTAGTTGTCGGTGTGGTCGTCGGCGTAGTTGTCGGCGTAGTTGTGGTTGTTGGAGTCGGCGTTGGTGTATCTTTACGATTAATAAGAATCAACCCAACCGGAATCGCGGCTAACCCCAACAAAGCTAATTTTGGAAAGCCTCCTCCTGGTTCTGGTTGAATACAACCACAAGCATCATCTTCAACAATTTCGCTGGTTTTGGTAACAATTACGCGTTCATCTTGTTTTGCCGGCGGATCATCAGTTTTTGCGACAACCGGATCATCAGTCAATTGTAATTGCGTAAAACCACCCGTTTTTGCTTTTCCCGGCTTAGCGTTGACGATTTGGGTTACCTGATTAAAACGAACCGGCGCGCCATTGGCAATGGTCGTGGTAAAAAGGATTGTAAATATGCTAAGCGAAGAGAGAGCAATTCTAAGTTTTGTGTTTTTCATCTTTCTATACCTAAAACTTAAAGTTTCTAAAAAATCTACGACCACAAGTTTTTGACAAACTTATGAAATCTATTCAGTTGGGGCAATTTGTTGAAAAGTTTAGCAAATAATTGCTTTTTTTGCACTTTATTTTTCGCTTTTCAAAGCTTTTGTTGCCTTTTACCCCTTCTGACTACTAAATTGGGGTGGTCGTTCATCAAATATAAAGTGTTATTGCAAATTATTTCCAGAAAATGTTAAACATTTTTCGATTAAATTTTGTTTTTCCTAACTGAAAATAATTTTATAAAAAAATAAAGGCAAAACTTAAACGTAACACCATTTTAACTTTTGCCCTTTTCTCTTAATTTTTTAATGTTCTTTAGTTATCGGCGGATTTTGTTTTTTCTTCTTTCAACACAACCTTACGCGAAAGTTTGATTTTATTGCCTTCACGTCCGATACATTTAACCATTACTTGCTGACCTTCTTTTAATTCGTCACGGACATCTTTGATCCGGCGGTCTGAAATTTCAGAAATATGCAGCAAACCTTCGGTGCCGGGGAAAATTTCGACAAATGCGCCGAAATCCACGATTCGGGTAACAGTTCCAAGGTAGGTTTCTCCGATTTCAGCTTCGGCAGTAATTGAACGAATACGGTCAATAGCTTTTTGGGCGGCTTCCCCGTCATTGGTTGCAATATTGATCGTTCCATCATCGGAAATATCAATCTTAGCGCCTGTTTCTTCGGTAATTGAACGAATCGTTGCGCCGCCTTTACCGATAACTTCACGAATTTTATCAGGATGAATGTTGATGGTAATAATTCGAGGAGCATAAACGGAAAGCTCTTGGCGGGGTTCGGCGATAGCTTTTTCCATAATTCCCAGAATATGCAGGCGACCTTTTTTAGCTTGTTCAAGAGCTTCGGAAAGGATCATCGCATTAATTCCGCTAACCTTAATATCCATTTGCAGAGCGGTAATCCCGTCAGCCGTTCCGGTAACTTTGAAATCCATATCGCCGTAATGATCTTCGGCACCAGCAATATCGGTTAAAATCGCATAACGATTTCCTTCCATCACCAATCCCATTGCAACGCCTGCAACAGCCTTTTTGATCGGAACGCCCGCATCCATCAAAGACAAACATCCGCCGCAAACTGAAGCCATTGAACTTGAACCGTTTGATTCGGTAATGTCTGAAACAATGCGGATCGTATATGGAAAATCGGCTTCATCGGGTAAAACAGATTCCAAAGCGCGGCGTGCAAGATTTCCGTGACCGATTTCACGGCGGCTGGTTGCACCCATTCGACCAACTTCACCAACTGAAAACGGAGGGAAATTGTAATGCAGCATAAAGCGTTTTTTAACTTCACCTTTTTCCAGATCATCAGTAAATTGTTCATCCATTTTGGTTCCAAGGGTGGAAGTAACAATCGCCTGTGTTTCGCCGCGTGTAAACAAAGCAGAGCCATGAACACGAGGAAGCCAACCAACTTCGCAAGAGATTGGACGTATTTCCCCAAATTTACGACCATCCGGGCGACGACGTTTGCCAAGCATATCTTCACGAAAGATTTTTTCTTTCAAATAGCCAAAAACTTTTCCGGCATTCGAGCGTTTTTCCGAATCATCTTCGGGATAACTTTCAACTACTTCTTTTTTCAGAGCATCAACTGCGGCATATGAAGTCAATTTATCTTTTCCGGTGGTATCAAGTGCATCCCGCAATTTATCACCAAAATTCTTATCGATTTCGTTAACTAGATTTTCGTCCAGTGCCGGAGTAACAAATTCACGTTTGGTAATTTCGAGGGCTTTACCTAATTCACGCTGCCATAAACAAAGGCGTTTGATTTCTTTATGAGCCAACATCAAGGCTTCAACCATCACATTCTCGCCAATTTCGCTGGCTTCGGCTTCTACCATTACAATAGCTTCTTCGGTTCCCGCAACAATCAAATTCAGGGTGGAGTTTCTTCGCTCTTCGTAACTTGGATTGATGACATATTTTCCGTCAACAATTCCAACCCGGACACCCGCAATTGGATTTAAGAAAGGAATATCGCTCAAATACAAAGCGCAAGAAGCACCTGTGATCGCAATTACATCAGGATCATTTTGGTCATCGGCAGAAATTACGGTTGCAATGATTTGAGTTTCGTTTTTGAATCCATCAGGGAAAAGCGGTCGGCAAGGTCGGTCAATCAATCGAGAGGTCAAAGTTTCTTTTTCATTCGGTTTACCTTCGCGTCTAAAATAATTTCCCGGAATCCGTCCCGCCGCATAAGTAGCTTCTCTGTATTCAACTGTCAGAGGGAAAAAATCAATTCCTTCACGGGGGGTATGTGAACTTACGGCTGACACCAAAAGCATTGTGTCTCCAAATCTAATCACCACGGCGCCATCTGCTTGTTTTGCGACTTTCCCGGTTTCGATTGTCAATTCATTTTCGCCTAATTTAATTGATTCTTTTAAGTATTTTTTTTGTGGCATTTTTTCTCCATTATATTCATTTTTCAATACAAAAACGGCAGAAGCCTTGCCGTGATAGCTTCTGCCGTCGTTTAACTTTTTCTATTAACGACTGTTTCC
>JAIBCC010000082.1 GCA_019694395.1 Pyrinomonadaceae bacterium
AATTATATGTTTGAATTGCAAAATTATTTACAATTTTTGGAAACAAAAAAACACACAATCCAATCAAGTGGTTTTGATGTTGATAGTTCAAAACTAAATCTGACATTGTTTGATTTTCAGAAATTCATTGTTCAATCAGCACTTAAAAAAGGACGCTATGCTGTTTTTGCCGATTGCGGACTTGGTAAAACTTTTATTCAATGCGAATGGTCAAAGCACGTTCAAATCTACACAAATGGTTTAGTGCTAATTCTTGCGCCATTAGCAGTTGCAGGGCAAACCATATCCGAAGCAAAACGGTTAAATATTAAAGTTGAGCGATATACCAACCAAACCGCCAAAGGTATCTATATCACCAACTACGAACAATTAGAAAATATTGATTGCAGTTTATTTTCAGGAATCGTTCTCGACGAATCATCTATTTTGAAAAACTTCGAGGGCAAAATCAGAAATAAAATTATTGACGGATTTGCCGATACTCCATTCAAATTAGCTTGCACCGCGACTCCATCACCCAACGATCCGATGGAACTTGGTAACCACAGCGAATTTTTGAACGTAATGAGCCGGAACGAAATGCTTTCAATGTATTTTGTTCACGATGCCGGAGAAACGCAGAAATGGCGACTTAAAAAACCTGCTATTCAGCCGTTCTATGATTGGGTTTCTCAATGGTCGGTAATGCTTTCCAAACCGTCTGATATTGGATTTAAGGCAGATGGATACGACTTGCCGGAATTGAATTTAATCGAAAAACAAATCGAAACCGAATTAAAAGATAATGGAAAACTTTTTAATGATTTTGCAGTTTCGGCAACCGATTTTAACCAAGAATTAAGATTGACCAAGATTGAAAGAATGTCCGAAGTGGTTCAATTAGTTAATAATTCGGCTGAAAATTTTATTATTTGGATTAAACAAAACGAAGAAGGCGAATACTTGAAAAAGCTCATTCCTGATGCCGTAGAGGTCAAAGGATGTGATTCACCTGAGTATAAAGAAAAAATGCTCTTAGGGTTTGCAAACAATGATTTTCGGGTATTAATCACCAAAACCAAAATCGCACAATTTGGACTCAACTACCAAAACTGCAGTAATCAAATCTTTGCTTCATTGGATTTTTCCTTTGAGGGGTTATATCAAGCCATTCGTCGAAGCTATCGTTTTGGGCAAACAAACGATGTCAATATTTTTATTATCACTACCGACACAATGCAAAATGTCGTTCAGTCTATCAAACAAAAACAAAAACAATTCGAGGAGATGCAAAAACAAATGACGGATTCAGTTAATCGAAATCTTTCTCTACCTGCGAAAGCAAAAGAGGCTCGTCAGTTTCGGGAAGTAAAAACACTAAATACCACCATTCAGCTAGGTGATGCGGTTCAGTTAATTCAAAATGTGCCAAGTGAAAGCGTGGGATTTTCAATCTTTTCGCCGCCTTTTGCAGAACTTTACACATATTCTGACGAACTTGAGGATATGGGTAATTCTAAAGATTACAACGAATTTTTATTTGCTTTTAATTGTTTAGTCAAAGAACTCTACCGCGTTTTGTGGAGTGGGCGAAATGTCGCGGTGCATTGTATGGACTTACCAATCCAAAAAGGCAAAGAGGGATTTATCGGACTAAGGGATTTTAGTGGGATGATTAAAAATGCTTTTGAAGATGCCGGATTTATTTATCATTCCCGCATCACAATTTGGAAAAATCCTGTTACCGAGATGCAGCGGACAAAAGCACTTGGATTGCTCCATAAACAAGTTAAAAAAGACGCTACGATGTCAAGGGTTGGCATTCCTGACTATTTAATGATCTTCCGCAAAGACGGCGAAAGAGCGCATCCTGTAACTTGTGATATTTCGGTTGACACCTGGCAGCAATATGCCTCTCCTGTCTGGATGGATATTGACTATTCCAACACTTTGAATGCTCGGAACGGACGTGGTGAAAATGATGAAAAACACATCTGCCCATTACAACTTGACACAATAAAAAGAGCGATTCATTTATGGTCAAATCAAGGTGACACAGTTTTAACTCCATTCTTAGGTATCGGTTCGGAAGTTTACCAAGCCGTGAGAATGCACCGCAAAGGCATAGGGTTTGAATTAAAAGAATCTTACTTCAACGAAGCGGTTAAAAATATCGAAGCCGCAGAAATGCAAATCAAACAAGGTGATTTGATGGCGATGTTCGCATAAAAAAAATGAACCAAATATTTAACTTTCTAACTGATTTACTGTGCGCTGTCACCCTCGGCGGAGTGGTTTATCAAATCGTGCGCTTTATCGGCGTGACTGTTTGGGGAATTCAGAATTGGGTGAAAGGTGAGTAAAGATGGGATTAAATTGGCAAAATACAATTTATAACGACAGAGTTTTAACCGGCTCTCCGCGATATTTAATGATTACATTGGCGGACAAATGCCACGACTCCACAAATACGCTTGAAATCGGTTTTGACAAACTGGCGTGGCTCATGAATCTCAAATCTGCCAAGCAGATCAAACGCCTTTTGGATTATCTTAAATCAGAAAATTACATAGATTATGTGTCGGGTGACGGTCGCGGAAAACTATCAAAAATCACTTTCAAATTCGCTCAAAAAAAGGTGGACATTTCTGAAAGACCGACTCAAAAAAAGGTGGACATTTTGGACGAAAACGAAGAAATAAAGGTGGACATTTTTGAACAGGCAGAAAATAAAGGTGGACATTTTGAGACGGAAAAGGTGGACATTTTAGAACAAAAAGGTGGACATTCTCCCGCGCGCGCGAATAAGGATTTATTACCACCGTTTACCACCGTAGATATAACCACCGAAGAAGAAGAACGTGCGCCCGTCCGCGAACAGATCAATTCAAAGCAAACCGGGATTGCTGTAAATTCCACTTTCTCACCTTTCGTTCAAACCTGTTTAGCGGGAATGAAAATCCGCCTCAATGCACCGCACACTTTACCCAAACAATTTGATTGGCTCAAAAGATTCGAACTTTGGGAATTGAACGAATCCACGCCCGAGAACTTTCTCGAAACCTACGATTTGTTAGAAAAAATCCGCAAAAAGAAAAAGGCGGCTTGGACCGTCACCTTTGAGACTGTTGAGAAGAATTTCGGAAAAATAGAATCGCTTAGAAACGAAGTAGCACAACTTGAGGAAGAAACACATGGAAGCAGTAACACAAAAACAAACGGATTTAAGTCGGAGCGAGAACGCCGAGAAGAACAAAAACTACTTGAAGCCCAATATTTCGCAGAGATTGAGCGCGGAGCATTTGAAAGCGAATGAGACTTATCGAAAAAAAATGGCGGTGGTCGTGCGCCGGAATGTTCACGCCTTCAGTCAATTCCAAGTGTCAGCAAGTGAGCAACTTGACACAGCAAAAACTTGGTCAGAATTACTTTGTGGGACTATTCCCGAAAATCGGTTGATGGAAATTTGGCAAAGTACTTTTGATAACCACAAATCCGATTTTCCGATTACCGCAGTTGGTTTAAAAAAAACGTGGGAATTGGTCTGCGAAACGGAAGCCGCCGAAAAATTAAAAGCCGAAATCAGAGAACGCGAAGTTAATCCGATTTTGATTTGCGAAAAAGTTGAAAGTCATTTTGAAGGTGAATTCAACGGCGAAAAATTTACAAAAGCTGATGGCTCGCTCGTCATTGCGCTTGGATTCAATGAGCCGGAGCAAGTAATGCCGTGCGAAAAATGCCGCCCTGCTGCTTACGCTCAGTTTTTGGAACGGAGAAAAACCAAACCAATAGCGGCGGAAATTGTGGACAAAATTCTAAACCCGCCAAGATCAGAGATTCAAAAGCTTGATGCTGAAATCGAACGTCTTGGCAAAGAAGCCCGAAACGGAAACGGTAAAAGTCATAAAGAATGGCTGAAATTAATTGAAAAGAGAGCCGATTTATAAGGCAAATAGGAGATAAAAAGTGAAAATAGGTAGATTTGACACACCGCTTGAAGATTACAGCAAAGACCTGAGAAAAGTTAAAACCTTTGCTGATTTGAAAGCTATGCAGGAAAAATATTCGTTAATTTTGTCAGATGCCAAGCCAGTTTTCGAGGCAATGACGGAAGAAGATTTTCCCGAATTTATTAAATATTTGCCGATTGCCTGTGATAAGAATTCAACAGATTTGAATATGCTTTGGGCAAAGAAATACGGAGCAATCGTTTTACCTTATTTGTTTCTTCAAATTGCACCATTTCTTAATTATGGAATGGGGAGCGGCTTTGTAATGCACCGTTTGATGGACGAAGGGCTAGCCGAAATTAAAGACGGTTTGTTTGTGGTTAATGAAGATGAAATTAATCGGAGAAGTAAAATTTAATGAGCGTTTTTACCACAATCACAAATATTGAATATTACCAATCGCTTGTAGATGATGCCGTCGAAGGTGAAACCGTTTGGTCAATCAATAAAAATGCTAAACCCGGCGATGTAGTTTTGCTTTACGTCTGCGCTCCAAAATCTGCAATCGTAGCAACTGCGATTATTGCCGATATTCCTTATCTTGAAGAAAACATAAATAGCGAATTTTTTAACACTTGGTTTGCTGAAATGAATGAGTTGATTTTGTTAAATACTTCAATCAGTCGCCATCATTTACGCGAAATCTTTCCCGATTGGGGATATTGGAAGCAACCGCGCAATAGTGTTCAAGTCAAAACTGAATACTTGAGCGAATTACTGCCTTTGGTGGCAAAACATATATAAATTATGCAAAACCCAACACATTTAGTAATTCCCGAGGCAAATTTGAGCCAAGAAACTGAAAAGGCTTATTGCTTCAAACTGTCCGATGGTCAGCATTTCCGCTACGTCAATCTACCTAAATCACGAA
>JAIBCC010000083.1 GCA_019694395.1 Pyrinomonadaceae bacterium
ATTCTTTTAAGTATTTTTTTTGTGGCATTTTTTCTCCATTATATTCATTTTTCAATACAAAAACGGCAGAAGCCTTGCCGTGATAGCTTCTGCCGTCGTTTAACTTTTTCTATTAACGACTGTTTCCTTTTACCAATAGCTTTACGCTGTCACGTTCAGCAACTATTCATAAATCTGACGAAGGAAACATCTGATGAGAATGACTCGTAGATGTCATTTAGATTGTGGTTTTGTTAAAGGTTAGCGACGTAAGCCGAGACGTTTAACCATTTCGTGATATTGCTCAATATCAGTCTTTTTCAAATAATCGAGGTGTTTTCTGCGTTGTGAGACTAATTTTAATAAGCCTCTGCGCGAGTGATTATCTTTTTTGTGAACTTTAAAATGTTCGGTTAATTCAGTGATACGCTGCGTCAACAACGCAATTTGAACTTGCGAAGAACCCGTATCATTTTTATGTAATTGAAAATCTGTAACTAATTTTTCTTTAACTTCTTTAGCTGTTGCCATATTTAAGTTAGCCTCTCCTTTTACGCAGTCGTAACCGCGAAAATTTTATCTCTTTATTTTAATTTGTAAATGGGAAAAGTCAATCTTCTATTTTCCAAACTCTTCCATAAACTTGGTCGAAAAATCCCCTTTTTGAAATTTTTCGTCGTTCATAATCTTCAAATGAAGCGGAATTGTCGTTTTAATTCCCTCAACAACCATTACTTCTAGTGCCCGTCTCATTCGAGCGATCGCAATCTCTCGAGTTCGTGCATGAACAATTAATTTTGCGATCATCGAATCATAATAAGGCGGAACTGTGTAACCGGGATAAACCGCAGTATCAAGCCGAACTCCGGGACCGCCGGGAAGGTTCAAGGCAGTTATTTTCCCTGGACTCGGGGTAAATTTTTCAGGGTCTTCGGCATTGATGCGGCATTCGATTGAATGTCCGAACATTCCGACATCTTCCTGTTTAAATCCGAGTTCCTCACCTTGAGCAATACGGATTTGCTGACGAACGATGTCAATGACAGTGACCATTTCGGTTACCGGATGCTCAACCTGAACCCGCGTGTTCATTTCCATAAAGTAAAATGAACCGTCTTCGTCTAACAAAAATTCAAAAGTTCCGGCGCTCGAATAACCGATTTTTTTACAGGCATCAACGGCAACCGCTCCCATTTTTTCGCGCTGTTCCTTAGTTAAAACTGCTGATGGAGCTTCTTCCAATAATTTTTGATGGCGGCGTTGAATCGAACATTCGCGTTCTCCCAAATGAACAACATTTCCGTGTTCATCGGCTAAAACCTGAATTTCAATGTGCCGTGGACGTTCAATATACCTTTCGATATAAACCGTTCCGTTTTTAAAGGCTGCCAAAGCCTCAGTTTGAGCAAGTTCGAGGTTTGAAGCCAAATCTTCTTTTTGGCGAACGATTCGCATTCCACGACCGCCCCCGCCTGCCGCAGCTTTGATGATGACGGGAAAACCGATTTTTTCAACCAAAGCAAAGGCTTCTTCCGGGGTTGCAATTGGATCCGGACTACCGGGTAAAATCGGCACACCGGAATCAATCATTGTTTTACGGGCTTCGACCTTATCCCCCATCATTCTAATCACATTTGGTCTTGGTCCAATAAATTTGATGTTGCAGTCCTCGCAAACTTTAGCAAAAGTTTCAGATTCAGCCAAAAATCCGTAACCCGGATGTATTGCATCGGCATTGGTAATTTCCGCCGCTGAAATGATGGCAGGAATGTTTAAATAGCTTTGAACTGAGGGAGCAGGACCAATACAAACAGCCTCATCAGCAAAACGGACGTGAAGTGCTTCCCGATCAGCCTCGGAATGAACGGCAACCGTTTTAATGCCCATTTCCTTGCAAGTCCAAATAATTCGACAAGCAATTTCCCCTCGATTGGCAATAAGAATTTTTTTTATTTCGCGTTTCATTTTAGTCAAAAGTCAAACGTCCAAAGTCCAAAGTCTTTTTCACCCAGAGACCTTAGACATTGGACGTTGGACATTGGACATTTATTTCTTGATTCCAAAAAGCGGCTGACCATATTCAACCGGCTGACCATTTTCAACGTAAACCTTTATCACTTCCCCTGCTACTTCCGCCTGAATTTCGTTCATCAATTTCATTGCTTCAACGATACAGACCACAGTGGCTTCATTAACTTTGTCCCCAACTGAAACATAAGCAGGTTTATCAGGTGCCGGAGAAGAATAAAAAGTCCCGACTATTGGTGATGTAATTTTGAACAAATCTTCATCATGCGAGGCTTCAGTCTCCGCTTTTGCACCGGGATGCGGGGTTTCAACTTTAGGTGGAGCCGTATGAACAACAGGCGCAACTGGATGGTTTGCAACCGGGGCAACTGCTTGAACAATTTGCGGGGCAGTTGTTTGTTTGCTCAAACGAATCCGAATTTTTTCGTTTTCAAATTCAAAATCAGTAAACCCATGTTTATCAACCAATTCGGCAAGCTCCCGAAGCTCTGACATATTCAACGAAGCTTCATCACTTCCTTTGGTTGTAACTTTTTTTACTGTTTTACGCGCTGATTCTTTTTTTGCGGCTGTGCCGGATTCACTCATCTTTCACACCTCAAAATTATTAAGCAGTAACTATCAACAATTTACAGGAAAAACCCGTTTCTGCCAATGCTACTGCCTCTAATTGTTATCCTTTTGCCGCTAATTCACGAACATTATCAACTAATTCGATAACCGCCATTTCAGCATTATCACCTTTGCGGCGACCAAGTTTAATGATTCTGGTGTATCCGCCATTTCGGTCTTTATAGCGAGTTCCAAGCTCATCAAACAAACGTTGAACGGCTTTAACTCCGGCGGTTCTTTCGGGTCTCTCTTTGGGTTCCCCTTTTTTACCGCGAAAACGGCTCATTTCTTGTTTGTAAGTTGTATTTCCGGCGTGAAAATACTTTGAAGCCTCCCGGCGAAGATGAACATTGTCACCCCCATTTTGTGCTTTTCTGGCAAGAGTAATAACTTTTTCAACAAACGAACGAAGTTCTTTAGCTTTTGGAACTGTTGTTACAATGTAGTCGTTCGGCGAATTAATCAATGATGTCGCCATATTTCTGAGCATGGAAATTCTGTGCTCAGTTGTTCTGCCCAATTTACGATGTGCTTTTAAATGTCTCATATCAATAAGTGGAGAGTGGAGAGTAAAAAGTGGAGAGTGGAAATTTAACTCTCTACCCTAAACTCTGGACTCATCTAATCAATCAAATCTCTTCCGCCTGAACCCGGTATCGGATTGCCTTGCTCGTCAAAATCCATTCCGAAATCCAAGCCCATTCCATGGAGCATATCTTTGATTTCGGTTAAAGATTTTTTACCAAAGTTTTTGGTGTGTAACATATCGCGCTCACTGCGTTTGATCAAATCACGAATGGTGCGAATATCAGCATTTTTCAAGCAGTTATAGGAACGAACCGAAAGTTCCAATTCATCAACCGAACGGTCAAGTAAATCGTTGCGAAGAAGCGGCGGACGTGCAATATCTTCATATTTATATTCGTCCTCTTCCTCTTCAAAATTAATGAAAATACTCATATGGTCTTTGACGATCTTTGCCGCCAAGCCAATTGAGTCATCAGGTTTTACCGAGCCATCGGTCCAAACTTCAATTGTTAATTTATCAAATTCGGTGTTTGAACCTTGACGTGTTGCTTCGACCTGATAATTTACTTTTTTGATCGGAGTGTGAACCGAATCAATCGGAATATAACCTAATGAAAGGTCTTCATCATTATTTAATTCTGCCGAAACATAACCGCGACCTCGCTTGAGTCTCATTTCAACATTGAGATCTCCGCCGGCACTAATGGTTGCAATATGAAGAGTTTCGTCGAGGATTTCAACATCACCGTCGTGTTCAATGTCTGCACTGGTAACTTCCCCTGCTCCGCTCTTATTGATGGTTAAGGTTTTCGGACCTGCTCCGTGCAATTTAAATGGAACTTGCTTGAGGTTCAAAATAACATCAGTTGCATCTTCAACCACACCTTTAATGGAAGAAAACTCGTGCTCAACACCTTCAATTTTAACTGCTGTAATTGCCGCACCTTCAACCGATGACAAAAGGGCGCGGCGCAATGAATTACCGATTGTTGTTCCAAATCCACGCTCAAAAGGTTGAGCATAGAATTTTCCGTATTGGTCGGTCAAAGTTTCTGACTCGACCTGTAAGCGACTCGGCATTTGAAAATCTGTCCAAAGGTTGTTTGTAGTCATAATCTTTATTTTAAAGTCCAATGTCCAACGTCCAATGTCTAATGTCTCAAATCGTTTTCCCGACTTTGGACTTTAAACACCGGACTTTGGACTAATTATTATTTGCTGTAAAGTTCAACGATAAGTTGTTCGTTAATGTTTGCGTCAATGTCTTCACGTTTCGGCAAAGCTGAAATCGTAACAGTCAAATCGGCAAGTCCGGCAGAAATCCAGGTAGGACGACCTCGTCCGCCTGAAGTTTGCCAGGCACCTTCGACGTGAACATTCTTTTGTGTTTTACCTTTGATACTGACGACATCACCAGCTTTTACTTGGAATGATGGAATATCAACTTTGTTTCCGTTTACTAAAACGTGTCCGTGATTAACAAGCTGACGAGCTTGACGGCGAGAAGTTGAAAAACCAGCCCGATAAACAACATTATCCAAACGTCGTTCCAACATAAAGAGCAAGTTTTCACCCGTAATACCTTTTTGGCGGGATGCTTTCTCGAAATAATTGCGGAATTGTTTTTCAAGCACGAAATAAATACGCT
>JAIBCC010000004.1 GCA_019694395.1 Pyrinomonadaceae bacterium
TGAAGGTGAAAAACTTGGACAAGTCAAAGAGTTGATGCGGACAGGCGGAACGGAAATTTTGGTCGTTCAAGGCGAAACAAAAGATTACCTAATTCCCTTTGCCGAAACGATTTGCGTCGAAGTTGATATTGAAAATAAATTAATTCGGATTGATCCGCCGGAGGGGCTTTTGGATTTCTAATAGTAATCTAGATTTCTGTTTTGGACAGAATAAAACCGCAATTAACTTTTGCAATTTTTTTTAGTCCTTAAGTTGAATCAGCCATAATTTAAAGTTTATGTCTTTAACCAACCCAAACAAGGTCTTGCATCTGAGCGGATTAAACGGAATAAGAGCGATTGCGGCACTAGCGGTTGTGATTTCTCATACAACTCAGTCGCTGAGTGAGTTTAATTTGAATCCGTTTATTTTTGGCACAAACCAAGATGGATTTCCAAAAGGACTAGATTTGGCAGGTTTTGGGGTAAGCATGTTCTTTTCCCTAAGCGGTTTTTTAATCACCTATCTACTGTTATTGGAAAAAGAAAGTCAAGAAATTAATGTCAAAAATTTTTACATACGACGTATTTTAAGGATTCATCCATTGTATTTTTCTTATTTGGCAATCTGTCTGGCTATTATATTTTTCTTTAATTTGCAATTTTCGGCAATTTCTTTAGTTTATTATGTTTTTTTCGCTGCTAATATTTCATTTATTATAGGAATCCCTTTGCCGCTTTTGGCTCATTACTGGTCGTTGGGAGTGGAGGAGCAGTTTTATATTTTTTACCCTTGGATAGTCAAGAAAATTAAAAGCCTTTCAACATTTCTTATTTTAGCTACGGTATTTCTTATTATCGTTAAACTAATAGCTAGAGTAATTGACATTAAATATGGCATTCCATCAATTTATTTAGCCTTACAGGTCACCAGATTTCAATGTATGTTAATTGGTGCAGTTGGCGCGATATATTATTATGAGCAATCCAAATGGTTCCTAAAATATTCGACGAATATTTTTGTTCAGTTATTTTCTTGGTTTTGCGTTCTATTACTTTTATTGAATAGTTTTCATTTGTTTTCAGTCTTAGATCAAGAAATAATCTCAATTATTACATTATTTATAATAATGGGACAGATAACTAAGACTAACAGAATTATCAATCTTGACTTTGAGGCTTTTGACTTTATCGGCAAAATTTCGTATGGGATATATGTTATCCATCCAGTAATTGTTTTTACTTATATAAAGGTTTTGCCTGACTTAAAATTGCCATTGGTATTTAAATATTTATTAGTTTATTTGGTAATCCTAGTCACCACAATTTTTGTTGCATATATTTCATATCAATATTTTGAGAAGTGGTTTTTATCAATGAAATATAAATATAGTAGCGTAAAAACCTCTGCTACCAAACACTCTCAAGAACTTTTGTTAGATACACAAAGTTCAAGTTGAAAATAAAATATAATCAAGACAAAATCAAAATTGTGTTGATGATTAGATTTACGATTTTGAAGATAGATATTTTAACAATTTTCCCAGAGTTTTTTACGGAAGTTTTCGATTTTGGAATCATCCGCCGCGCCAAACTTGCCGGAATTGTTGAGATAAACATTTACGATATTCGTTCTTTTACAACCGATAAACATCGAATGACGGACGACCGACCGTTTGGCGGCGGCGACGGAATGGTTCTCAAAGCCGAACCGATCTTTCGCGCCATTGAGCAAATTTTGGGAACCTGCGAGCGTGAAAAATACGCAGACGGAACAAAAGTTGTTCTGTTAACTCCGCAAGGTCGCGTTTTCAAACAAGCGATGGCGAAAGAATTTGCCGACGAAACAAGGCATATCGTGATGATCTGCGGACGTTACGAAGGTGTTGACGAAAGAGTTAATGAAATGCTCGTGACAGACGAATTTTCCATCGGCGATTATGTTTTATCCGGCGGAGAACCTGCCGCAATTGTTGTAACTGATGCAATTGTGCGACTGTTGCCAAATGCGTTAGGCAGCGAAACGTCAGCCGTCAACGATTCGTTTACCGAAAATTTATTGGATTGTCCGCATTATACGCAACCGCGCGACTTTCGCGGAATGCTGGTGCCGGATGTTTTGTTAAGTGGAAATCACGCCGAAATTGAAAAATGGCGTAAACAAAAAGCGTTGGAAAAAACGCAAAAAATCAGACCCGAATTATTAAATAAGGAGAATGGTTAAAGCGAAAAATTAAAGGCTTTTTCGCAAGGTAAAAGGCAAAGGTAAAAAGGCAAAATGCCTGATTCAAACGAGCCAAACCGAACGAAAATGCTTTTACGTCAGCAATAAGAAAAACTATTTAGGAAACAGACAAGATTTTGCCTTTTACCTTTTTACTTTTGCCTTAAAGCGTTCGCCTCTTGCCGATAAATACAATGAATACATTAGATAGTGTTGAAAAACTGCAAATAAAAGATAACATTCCTGATTTCAAAGCAGGTGATACGGTTCGCGTTCACGTTCGCATCAAAGAAGGAAACAAAGAACGTCTGCAAGCCTTTGAAGGTCTTTGCATCGCCCGCAAACACGGTGGAATCCGTGAAACCGTTACTGTTCGCAAGATCAGTTTCGGCGTTGGCGTAGAAAGAATTTTCCCGCTCCACGCCACGATCATTGACCATATTGATTTGATTCGCCGTGGTCGCGTTCGTCGTGCTAAACTCTATTATTTGCGTGAATTACGTGGTAAAGCCGCTCGTATTAAAGAGCTTGATACACGCAACAAAGATGCTGCTAAAAAAGCCGCTAAATAATTAATAAAGAATCAAAATGAGCGACGCGGAGAGATCATTATTTCAGTTTGAAAAATCGTCTCCCCGCGTTTCTGTGTCTGGAGTCGGACTGGAATTTGAGAATCAGGCTCTTTCCGAAGGCTACAAATTCATCGCCGGAGTTGATGAAGTCGGTCGCGGTTGTTTAGCCGGTTGTGTGGTCGCCGCCGCCGTCATTTTAGACTTTTCCAAACCGATTCCCTCAGATTTAAACGATTCAAAAAAACTTTCGGCTAAAAAGCGTCAAAGACTTGATTCGGAAATTAAAGAAAATGCTTTATCTTATGCGATTGCACAAGTTGAAGCAGATGAAATTGATAAAATAAATATCCTCGAAGCAACTAAGAAAGCAATGCGGCTGGCGATTGAAAAACTCGATCCGTCAGCCGACTTTCTTTTGATTGATGCAGTTCAGCTCAAAACTCTTTTCATTCCCCAAAAAGCCATCATTCATGGCGACGCAATTTCCGCCTCAATCGCCGCCGCGAGTATTATCGCCAAAAATTACCGCGACAATTTAATGCAGGAATTGGACAAAATTTATCCCGAATATGGCTTTGCCAAACACGTCGGCTACGGCACAAAAGCCCATTTTGAAGCCTTGCGCGAACACGGTGCATGCGAGATTCACCGCAAAAGTTTTCGTGGTGTTTTGTAGTAAATATTAAGCGTCAAGATGACTTTTAACGAACGATTTGTTTTGTAAAAACTGAGTGAAAATTTGCCTAGTTCGGACGTCTTTGTATTTGAGCAATTCCTGAATGTTGCGAATATCATACTTATAATACAACAAATTAGCGAATTGGCAGGAATCGTTCTTGCCAATTTAAGAAAAACAATGATTGGGCGGAATAATTCCGCATAATACATAGTTCGGCTGCTGCACTGATAGGCGAGACTAATCAAATTTTCAAATTTGAAGATTTTTTGAGCCGTTTTTCCAAAAATTATCGCATTTAATTGAAAGAGGAATAAAACAATGAAACATTTGTCATTTTTTTTAATCGCATCGCTGATTTTTCTTTCAAGCTGCAGCTTAAAGCAGTCTCAATCCGGCAATACAAAACCGTTGGATGCCGCGCCAGCCAACATCAATGATAATTATATTCCACCGAAAGTCGGTGATTTTACTAGAGTTAATACACCTGAAAGCGGTTTTAATAATAACTACGATGTGCCGGATATAAATAGAGAAAATTTGGCGGCACTTTACACCGTTCCAAATGATAAGGATAAATTGAGCTTTAAATATGTCAAACTTTCTGATGACAAATCGGTTAAAAATTGGATTGAGAAGATGGTTACCCACGCAACCGAAGATTGTAAAGACATGAATGCCGAAGACCTTAAATCAACGCAGGAACAAGATTCACATTACAAAATCGTCAAGCGTGAATCCAGAGCAGGCGGTGAAATAATCGTGATGCACAAAGATCCGAAATCGCTGTGCAATAAAGGTCAAAAAGAAGAATACGAAAAAGTCTATTTTGTTCGCGGGGATACTATTTTTTTAGCGTTAAGGTATGGCATTAAGAACTACGGCGCAGCCGAGCAGTTTATGAATGAATTTCTTAAAACCCGCTGAATAATGTAATAAGCGGTTAGGTTAAAATCAGTCGAATGATTTAACAAATGTAAAGAAGTTGGCAGCAACTTTCCTATTTAGGTTGTCTGCTAAATTCGGGCGTGTGTGGCAGTTTCGCACCACGTCATCTCGACCGTTTCATTTTTTTTCAATTCATCATAAAACCTCATCCATTTTTTATGGCTTAACTAATGTTATAAATAATCTGCTCTATCCATAAAAATTTATTAAAAAGTGTCCATTCGCTATGCGTAAATTTTTACTTAGTTTTGCCGTAATTTGTGTTTTTGCACCGTGATTCAATAAATAACTTTCCTAAAAATCAAGAAGATTTTTTGCCGAAAAATCTTCTTGATTTGAGCGCATCAAATAAGTTAAATTGAATCCGCATAAAATTCCCGTCAATCTTAACTAAAAGATGTCAGAAAACGAAGAAATCAATCAAAATGCAAAGTTCGCGGTAATGGAACAGTCGCGTGCGACACCAATTCGCCCCGCTATTTGGATGACCGGTGTCCTGGTCTGGGCTACCGTGATTGGCTTATTTCTCCAAGTTCCGACCTGGGCTGGAATATTTCTTTGCAGTCTAACCGGAATCTCTTTCCTGCTTTATTTGGTATCTTATAGTTATATGATGATCTATGACCGTGAGGCGCTTCGCCGCGAACGGTTACAGGTCAAAGGGCGACAAGTCGTGGAGCACAATTCACTTGTGTCAGCAAATACCGAACTAATCAGTGAACAAACTCAGTCTACCGTAATGGAAACTCACCTTCTGAGGTCTGAGAAAGAGACAGTCGTCAGGCGCGGCAAATCCTAAAAACAGACCTCAGTGGATTGCAGGAAGCAAAATATTTCAGTTGTTTAATCGCTTAACCAATGTTATAAATAATCTGCTCTATCCATAAACTTTTGTTCGAAAATTCCATTCGCTATGCATAAAATTTCACTAAGTATTTTAGTAATTTGTCTTGTCTTGGTCACCTTTGCTGCTGCCCAAAAAGTTGAATTAACCGTTGATGCTTCCAAGTCGGGAGCTAAAATTGACCGTAATATTTTCGGTCAGTTTGCCGAACATCTCGGCTATGGCGTTTATGAAGGGATCTGGGTCGGAAAAGATTCTAAAATTCCTAATACCCGAGGAATTCGCAACGATGTGGTTAATGCCCTCAAAGCCATCAAAGTGCCTAATATCCGTTATCCCGGCGGCTGTTTTGCCGATGAATATCACTGGCGCAAAGGCATCGGAGCTAAACGGGCGGCAACTCTTAATCCGAATTGGGGCGGCGTCATCGAACCCAACACTTTCGGCACTCACGAATATTTCGATTTACTGGAACAAACAGGCGCAGAAGCATATCTTTCGATCAATGTTGGTTCGGGAACTCCGCAGGAAGCCGCTGAATGGCTGGAATATTTAACCACCGATCAACCGACCGACTTTGCCAAAGAACGTGCCGCTAATGGTCATCCCGCTCCTTATAAAATTCCATTTCTTGGAATCGGTAATGAAAGTTGGGATTGTGGTGGAAACTTCACGGCGGAAGCGTATCTGACCGAATACAAAAAATACAATCGTTTCGTCAGAAATTTTAATCCCGCACAGCAAAAAAACGACAAAATGCTCTCGATTGGGGTTGGTCCGGGCGGCGGCGGTGAGCGTTATTTAGATTGGACGGAAGTGATGATGAAAGGTTGGAAAAATCACACCTGGAGCTGGGATATGCAAGGACTTTCGCTCCATAATTACACAGTCATCAATTGGGGAAATAAACACAGTTCGATCAATTTCGGTGAAAAAGAATACGCTGAGATTCTCAAAGAAACCTTGAAAATGGATGACTTAATAAAGCAGCATTCCGCCATCATGGACAAATACGATCCTGAGAAAAAGATTGCCTTGGTGGTGGATGAATGGGGAGCGTGGTATGCGCCATTGCCGGGCAGTAATCCGGGATTTCTGGTGCAGCAAAACAGTCAGCGGGATGCGATTCTGGCAGCTTTGAACATCAATATATTTGCCCGTCACGCTGATCGGGTGCGAATGGCAAACATTGCACAGATGATCAATGTTCTGCAGGCGATGATCATGACGGACAAAGAAAAAATGGTATTGACTCCGACCTATTACGTTTTCAAAATGTATGTTCCGTTTCAGGATGCGACATTTGTTCCGATCAATTACCAGTCCGGAAGTTATAAAAATGGCGAGATTACTTTACCTCGAATAGATGCGATAGCAGCCAGAGGAAAAGACGGAAAACTATGGATAGAGATCACCAATGTTGATCCGAATCAGGAGGCAGAAGTTGAAATAGATCTGTCAGGGATCAAAGCTAAATCAGCAGTTGGAGAAACACTGACAGCTCCGAAAGTTGATAGTATTAACAGCTTTGAAGCACCAAAGGTAGTTGTGCCGAAACCGATTTCAGCTAAAATTCAAGATGGAAAACTGATGATGAAACTCAGTCCTAAATCCGTCACTGTTGTTTCCCTTGATTAATATTTTGGAATAAAATCAAATGACTTATAGAAATGTTTGCAGAGCGGGACGAGCAAGTGGCGGCAGAGTCCGGCAAGATGATGTTAGTGTTACCAATGAAATTTTGCAATTGATGAGCGAAACAGAGCGTCAGGCTGCCCTGCTTCAAAGACGCGCTAATCCAAGTCTTTTCCGGCAACTAATTGACGCATTTAAAACCAGCAGAGCGCATCAGCAACACATTCAGCAGATTATCGAAAATCATAATGCTCAAGGCGCATCACCCGGAATTTTGCGTTTTATCCGCGAAATAGTCGAAAATCAACCTAAATACAACATTCCGCCAAGACCCGTTGATTTTTATTACAAACGGATTGACACCCATCCCGGTCGGCATCATGCAGACGTTCATTTAGAAGGCAGAGCCGCCGATGTTTATTACAATTATCACAATCCCGACGAACGTAGAATGGGTGATTGGCTGTTTGATTACTGTGTTGCCAATTGTCATATTTACAAAATTCAAGGCGTGATTTTTGGTCGAAGGCAATGGTATAGCGAAATGAATGGAGGACAGGTTTTCCCGCGCACGCAAGGCGACCATGATAACCACGTTCATATCGAATTAAATTGTGACGGCGCGAATCTGCGATAAATATTAATGAATGTTCACTTCGGCACGCTAAAAAAAGGCGTGCTTTTTATTTTTATATTGGCAACTTTTCCCCAATAAATTTGAAGTTTCAGTTCATTCGTGTTAAACCTCTTTAGAACTATCCTAAAAAAAATGGCAAAACAATCAAAGAAATTCTGTTTGGTTTTAATCAAACCGTCGCATTATGATGATGACGGTTATGTTATCCAATGGTTTCGCTCGGCAATTCCGTCAAATTCTCTGGCGTGTCTTTACGGATTAGCTCTGGAATGCAAAGAACAAAAAGTTTTAGGCGATGATGTCGAATTGGAAATTCACGCTTTTGATGAAACAAACACTCACATTCGCCCCGATAAAATTGTATCTTTGATCAAAAAAGCCGATGACGGAATGGTAATGCTGGTCGGCGTTCAGTCAAATCAATTCCCGCGTTCTTTAGATCTGTCAACCGTTTTGCGAAAAGAAAAAATCCGTGTGGCAATCGGTGGTTTTCATGTTTCGGGCACGATGGCAATGTTAAAAGAACGTGATTCATTGGTGCAAAAAGCTTTGGATCTGGGAGTAACTGTTTTTGCGGGTGAAGCCGAAGGTCGTTTAGGACAAGTTTTAAAAGACGCTTTTGAAAATAAATTGCAGCCGATTTACAACTTTATGGATGATTTGCCGAATATCCAAGGAGTTGCGCCGCCTTTGCTTCCGGCTGAAAGAATCCATTTAACCGCCGGTGCTACCACGAGTTTTGATGCCGGACGCGGATGTCCGTTTACCTGTTCTTTTTGCACAATCATCAATGTTCAGGGACGCAAATCCCGCCGCCGCTCGCCCGAAGATATTGAAAAAATTGTTCGTATGAATGTAGCTCAAGGGTTACATTCTTTTTTCATCACCGATGATAATTTTGCCCGCAACAAAGATTGGGAAATGATTTTGGATAAACTGATCGAACTCCGCGAAGGTGAAAAAATGAACATTAGTTTTATTATTCAGGTTGATACACTCTGCCATAAACTACCCAATTTTATTGAGAAATCGAAACGTGCGGGAGTCAAGCGAGTTTTCATCGGATTGGAAAACATCAATCCATCCAGTTTATTGACCGCCAGCAAACGCCAGAACAAAATCACTGATTACCGCCAAATGCTGCTCGCCTGGAAAAAAGTCGGAATCGTTACTTATTGCGGTTATATTCTGGGATTTCCGAACGACACGCCCGAATCTATTGTTCACGACATTGAAATTATCAAAAAAGAATTGCCGATTGATTTGCTCGAATTCTTTTATCTGACACCTTTGCCGGGTTCCGAAGACCATAAAAAATTGCACGAAGCCGGAATCGAAATGGATGCTGATTTGAACAAATATGACCTCAATCACGCGGTAACAGGTCATCCAGTTATGTCCAAAGAAGATTGGGAACGCGCCTACCGGTTGGCTTGGGAAACCTATTACACCGATGAACATATCGAAACAGTTTTGCGCCGCGCCATTGCTACCGGAACAAGTCCGGGAAAAACGATGTTTTTTATTACCTGGTTCAAAGGCTGTATCGGTATCGAAAAAATTCATCCCTTGGAAGGCGGATTTTTGCGCCTCAAATTCCGCCGCAGCCGCCGTCTCGAAATGCCGCTCGAAAATCCTTTGCTGTTCTATCCAAAAAATTTCCTTTCAACTCTTTGGAAGCAATTTCAATGGATTTCGCTTTATTTACATTTGCGTCTGATTTACCGTAAAGTCCGAAAAGATCCCAAACGCTTTGAATATATGGATTTGGGGTTGGAGCCGGTTAAAGATGATGAAACCGAAACACGGGAAATGTTTCAATCGGAAACCGCGCAAAAATTTGTCACCCAAATTAAAAAATTAGAAAAAGCGCGTCAGGGTCAAGCTGCGTAACGTTCTTGTCTAAAAAATGAGGTTAAAAATGGAACGAAAAAATATTTATAAAGTGCTGCAATTTTCTCTAAAAACTTTTACAATTAGTGCTTTTTTGTTTATGACAACGATTGCAGTAGTTCTTCCGCTTATTTTTTCAAACAGAGGAATTGAGATTTTCAGGCAAATCAATTGGTGGATATTTTTCTTTGAATTATTCCTGTTGACTGCAAGTTTTTCGTTAATAACTGTTAATCTGATTGATAAAGTTGAGTTAGTAAAATGGCGCGGCTTTTTGGCAGGAATTCTGGCAGTAATACTTTTGGCTATATTTGCAGCATTTTCACAAGGATCAAGTTTATCCCTAATTATTGCGCTAACCTTAATAGCAGGAATGAGTTCTGTCATCAGTTTATTGATTGGCAATAAAAAACCTATGCAGTGAGTAATAATAAACGCCTCACTTTCTTCTGAAATCAACTTTTCACCACACTATTTTACTTAATCAACCAATCAATGTTATAAATGTTTTGTTAATATCCATATAATTAGAAATTATTCACAAAATTGTATAAGACAGATTTGGGTTCTATCTTTCTGTAATTTTCCATTAGCAATAATTCGTCTGCAAAATTTTAGGAGGAAAATCAGATATGAAAATGACCTTGTTTAAGGCATTTACAACAAGTTTACTTTTAGCAATATTGTCCCTAGCTGCAATCGCACAAGACCCGGAAACTCCACCTGCGGGTGGCGGAGCACGTCCGGGTGGATTTGGAGCAGGCGCATCCCAAGACCCGCAACCGTATGACAAAGTAATAACCAAAGATGCCAAAACTAAAAGCGGTGTTTTCAAAGTTCATCAGGTTAAGGATAAGTTCTATTACGAAATTCCGAAAAGCGAATTAGGCAAAGAATTTCTCTGGGTAACACAAATTGCCAAAACAACCGTTGGAGTTGGATACGGCGGACAAGCTCTCGGAAACCGTGTAGTTCGTTGGGAGCAAAACGAAAATAAAGTTTTTCTCCGTAATATCAATTATTCGGTTGTTGCCGATTCCAAAACACCAATTTCGGAAGCTGTCAGAAATGCCAATAACGATACGATCTTAATGTCATTTCCGGTTGCCGCCTTTGGACCGAATAATGAGTCGCTGGTTATTGATGTTAGTCGGTTATTTACCACTGACATTCAGGAATTCAGCGCACGTCAGCGTTTAGGCGCAACGACAATGGATACAACACGTTCTTTCATCGAAAGAATTTCGCCGTATCCGACCAATATTGAAGCTGAAGCAACCCAAACTTATACCCGAACAGCACCTCCGGCAGGAGCTGGCGGCGGAAATGCTCCGGGCGGCGGATTCGGTCAAGGTCAAATGAATCCCGGAAGTGCCACGGTTGTGCTGCATTTCAGTATGGTCAAATTGCCCGAAAATCCAATGATGCCGCGACTTTTCGATGAGCGCGTTGGATATTTTTCGACCAGCAATATGAATTACGGACTTGATACACAAAAAGCTTCGGAACGAACGTTCATCACCCGTTGGAGATTGGAGAAAAAAGACCCGAACGCTGCCGTTTCTGAACCGGTTAAACAAATCGTTTATTACATTGATTCGGCAACTCCGACCAAATGGGTTCCGTATATGATCAAAGGTGTCGAAAGCTGGCAAAAGGCTTTTGAAGCCGCAGGATTTAAAAATGCGATTATTGCCAAACCTGCGCCGACCAAAGCGCAAGACCCTGATTTTAGTCCCGAAGACGCACGTTATTCGGTTATTCGCTGGCTGCCGTCAACTACTGAAAACGCCTCGGGTCCGCACATTCACGATCCGCGCACAGGAGAAATTCTGGAATCTGACATTCAGTTTTATCACAACGTTATGAATCTGGCGAAAATGTGGTATTTCGTGCAAGCCAGCCCGCTTGATAAACGGGCGCAAAAGTTCCCTTTCCCGGATGATCTGATGGGACGGCTGATTGAATATGTCTGCGCTCACGAAGTTGGTCATACGCTCGGATTCCAACACAATATGAAAGCCAGTTCGATGTATCCGGCTGAAAAAGTTCGTGACCGCGAATGGGTTAAAAAGATGGGACACACCCCAACTTTAATGGATTATTCACGTTACAATTATGTCGCGCAACCCGAAGATAATATTGATGTTGCAGACTTAATTCCCGGCATCGGACCGTATGACATTTGGGCAACAAAATGGGGCTACGCACCAATTCCAAGTGCGAAAACTTCGGAACAGGAAAGACCTACGCTTGATTCGTGGGCACGTGAACAGGACACCACACCCTGGTATAGATTCTCGACCGCAGATTCAGCCGGAAGTGATCCGGGTGAATTAACTGAAGCAGTTGGTGACGCAGACGCAGTTAAATCAAGTGGTTACGGATTAATGAATCTGAAACGTGTGGCAAAATTGCTTGTTCCAGCCAGCACCAACGAAAAAGGAATGCCGTATGATGATTTGGCAGAAGTTTATCAACGAATGCTCGGACAATGGACGCTCGAAATGAACCACGTTGCCCAAATCGTCGGCGGATACAATTCACAGCAAAAACACATCGGACAGGATGGAGTCCGCTTTAATTTGATACCGAAAGCGCGTCAAACTGAAGCCGTTAAATTCCTTTCCGAAAATGCTTTTGCGACACCGACCTGGATGATTGACAAAGAAATTTTGCGAAAAATCGAACCGATTGGTGAATTGAACCGTATTCGCAATGCACAGAACAGCGTTCTCAACAATCTTTTGTCGAGCGCACGTTTTGCCCGACTCGTCGAACAGCAAGCGATTGATGGAAATGCGGCTTACGCACCGGATGAATTTTTGGGTGATGTCCGCAATGCCGTTTTCAGCGAATTGAATGCGCCGAAAGTGTCGGTTGATGCCTATCGCCGCAACTTGCATCGTGCGTATCTGGATATTGCAAATAATAAACTCAATGTTCCGCAAACAGTTCCGCAAGGACTTCCGGCAGGTTTTGCAGCGCAATTTATTTCCAGCGGTGACGAAAAAGCCTATTACCGTTCCGAGCTTCGCACATTGAGTGCGGCGATTTCGGCGGCAATTCCCAAAGCGGCTGACAAGGCGACAAAAATTCACCTCGAAGGAATCCGCGATCAAATCGGTAAAATCCTAAATCCTGAAAACGGCGGTGGCTCAAGCGGCGCATCGAATCGTTTCGCTTTAGAATTTCTCGAAATGATGCAGAATCCAGATTCCTGTTGGATGGATTATGTAATTAAAAAGTAGTTGTTTTTGGGGTTAAGAATGAAAGGCACGTTCAAGTTTGGGCGTGTCTTTTTTGTTTGAAAGAAATTCTTGTTGCTGATAATGCTGTAAATGAGTTAGATTAATTTGTATGTTGGAACAAAAAAACAAATCTCGCCTTATTTTCTTTGCAACAATGATAATTGGAAGCATTGGAGCCTGCGGACAGGCTTATCTGCTTCATCATAAACTTGTTGACTGCTATCCTTACAAAATAACCAACCCGCATTTTTACAGATTCATTTCAGAAATCGGCGTTTATGCTGCCCCAATAGTTGCCATAATTGGGGGGTTATTGCTCGGATTGAAAAGATTTTGGCTTACTGTAGTTGCACCTGTTGTTTTGTGTCCCCTAACATTTGCTTCTATTTTCAAAATATTTTCGTTTTTTGGGAATGATTTAAGTAATTTTCGCGGTTTTGATGGAAAAACACCTGAAAGCGTTACGCAAGAATTTGTCTTATACACACTTTCATTATCATTAATTGGCTTGTTCGTTGCCGTATTCTGTAATTTTTTATTGTTGCGCTTATCAAAGCCAAATAAACTTGCTTAATCAACCCACTCCCCACTAAACACAAAATCCGCACGTCCCAGAATCAACATTTCGTCATCATCGCGCCAGGTGATTTCAGTAATTCCGCCTTCGGTGTGGACTGAAACTTGGCGACCTGTTTCGCCGCGAAAGGCTGAAAGAATTGCCGCACCGCTTGAACAAGTCCCCGAAGCGGAAGTTTCGCCTGCGCCGCGTTCCCAGATTTTGAGTTCGATATTTTCACGGTCTAAAACCTTAACAAAAACGATGTTTGCCCGTGCGGGAAATTTTTCGTGGACTTCCATTTTGCGTCCGACTTCGCGCCAATCAAAATCGAAATTGTTGACAAAAACGCAAGCGACGGGATTTCCGACATTGACGCAGGAAACTAAAAATTCTTGTTTATCTATAATTACAGGCTGATCAATGACCGATTCGAGTTTTTCCGCAGACGCAAAAGGAACTTCTTCCGATGAGAATTTCGGTTTGCCGATCTCGGCGTTAAACCAATAATGACCTTTACTGAGTTCTTCGACCAAGCGATAATTTTTAACGCCTGTATTCATTCGCAAGCGTAGATTTTCGGCGTTCCACAAATCTTTGTAATAAGCATAAGCCACAGCGCAACGAGTTCCATTGCCGGAAAATCCCGCTTCGCTCCCGTCAGGGTTAATAATTCGGCAGGAAAAATCTGCGTCCGCATCGTTTAGTTTTTCCAGAATCGCAATTCCATCCGAGCCGACTCCCAAAGTCCGATGACAAAAGCGTTTGGTAAAATCAGAAACGTTTGTAACTTCTTTTAGTTGTTCGGCTTCAATAACGACATAATCATTTCCGAAACCTTGAAATTTTGAGAATTTAATCATAGTTTTCTTCCACCGCAAAGACGCAGAGACGCAGAGTTTTTTAGGAACAATTTGAAAAACAAAACCAGAATTTCAACAAAGTATTAAATTTTTTTCTTAATAAATTATCTTATTCTTCTCTGCGTCTTTGCGTCTCTGCGGTTAATTAATTTTTCCGTTAAAATTTGCCAACGCGACTACAATTTCATCCATTGTAGCAGTGCGGATCGAACCTGTATTGACACCATTGACGATGACCGAAAAAATAAGTTGTTCGCCGGCGGCAGTTGTGACATAACCCGTCAAAGCAGAAACTTGGTCAATAGTTCCCGTTTTTCCGCGAGCGTTATTGGCGGCGGCGGTTCCGACAAAACGACGCTGCAAAGTTCCGTCAACTGCGCCAATCGTCAACGAATCGCGCCACGCCTGAGCGTTCGGACTATGCGCCATAAAATTATAGATCTGAATGTTTGAGGCAACCGTGATTAAATCATGACGCGATAATCCAGAACCATCGTGTTGAATTACCGCATCCGGCGCGATTCCGACTTGCGCCAAAAAGTTTTTGACAACTGCCAAACCGCGTGCATCGCTCGTTAATTTCGGATCGGTCTTATCGCCAACTTGTTCGCCCAAAATTCGCAGAATCGTTTCGGTATACATATTTTGGCTGGGTTTCATCGTTTTAGCGGCAATTAAACTGAAAGGCGGCGATTCGAGTTTGGTAATTTCGACGGGCGGAACTGTCGAAGCAACTGCCATTTGCGCTTTTTCTTTAGCATCAACTACACGATTTTGTCCGGTAATGGTCACACCTTTTTGCTGTAATAATTGACGCAGCATATCAATAAAAAGCTGCGCCGGACGAGTTACCGCCACCGAGCCGTTAAAACCTCTGTCATTGACGGGCATTGTGCCGATAATTTCAAGAATATTGCGGTCAAGTTTTTTAACTACCTGCAAATCGCGTTTAACTGATGAATTTGAAGTAACACAACGATTGACAATCGTAAAAATCGTATTTAACGGCAAAATCTGAACCGCGCACGGAGAATTGAGCGAACCCGGTTTGACCGATAGATCAACCGCATTATCAAGCACCGGCAGGGCAGAAACTTCTGCACCGTAATACCATTGCAAATCGTCCCATTCCCAACCCGGAGGCAGTGCATCACCGTTAAAATAACTTTCGTCGCCAACTAAATTTCCTTCGATTCGTTTTACTCCGGCTTGCACGATTTTATTTGCCAACGGCTCTAAAACTTTTAAATAATCGGCATTGGTCAAAACCGGGTTCGGAGCCAAATCAGGTCGCGCAAAAGCAAAAGCCATTGAAACATCACCGCGTCCGTAAACTGTCAGATCTCCTTTAACTACGCCGCTTGCATCCGGCATCGCGCCTGCATAGACACTGGTTGCGATCTTAAAATTCGGTGTCAGTTTTTCCATTGCGGTTGAAATCGTGTAGCTTTTCATATTCGATGCCGGCATCAAATATTTTTCCGCATTTTCCTCAAAAATCACTTTGCCTGTGTCGAGCGAAACGATTTTTACCCCAACCATTCCCCGTTTCAATTCGGGGCGCGAAAGACTTAAACGGATTTTTGATTGCAGTTCCGGCAAAGTTTGAATCACAACGGGAGTGGGAACCGGAGTTGGTGTAGCAGTTGGAGTTGTTGTAACAGTCGGTTTCGGTGTCGGAGTCGGCGCAGTTATTTGAAACGGTTTGAGTTGGTATTCATCAAATTCAATCTCATTATTATTTGGTAAAACGGCTTCTTTTCCATTGATAAAAACCTGAAAATTACCGATTAATTTTTTGTCGAATTTTAATTTCAATTTCTTTTCGACCCGAAGTAGCTGGAGAGAATTATTCTTAGAGATCGGAAACTTTGAACTTGGTTTTCCATCAACGCTGATTTCAATCTGGGCATCTGTTTTAGATTTAATTTCAACCGAATAAAAACCTTGTTGTGAAATTAAACGGTCGCGGTTGTCGTTTTGAGCAGAAACAAAAATGCTGTAATTGGAAACAACAATTGATAAAACAAAAATAATAATTGCAACGATTTGAATTCTTTTGACTGCTTTGTTCATTGATTTTTTGATCTTTTATCTTTGACCTTTGATTTTTTGTATTTTAACTCAAGTTTTTGTTTATCAGAAATTAGCGAAACAAAAAGGCTGCCGATAGAATTTACCAACAGCCAGTCTGAGATTTTGTAATCCTGAATCTATTTCAACAAAATTGCCATCAACGCATCCACATCATTTTTCGGAATTGCCAGATTCAAGGAAACTTCGGTTGTTTTGCGAGAAATAACTGCATTATCCAAAAGCCGCGAATAAAGTTGCTGGTCAGGCTTTTTAGAACCGCCAAGTAAGGCTTTTCCAACCATTTGCAGCCCTAACAGAGTTTCTTCCAGACTTTGGGCATCATCCGCTTTTAAAGTTTTTGCCGTAGCTGAAAGTGTGGCTTTGCCATCGTTAAAATCAAGCGCGCCATACATTTGTTTGATTGATTCGATGTTTTTTCCAAGCTCGTCATTATCAATCGGCAAAAATTGCGAAGCACCATTCGGCATATTTGCGCCAAAACCGAGCATTGCATTCGGATTTTTTCCGGCTAGATCCAACACATTTTGGCTAACGTGTGATTTGCTTTCCAGTGTTTCGCGCACACGATTGAGCGAGCCTAATGCCAAAGTATTATCATCGTAGGCAGTTACGGCAACTTCTTTGGTAAAACCTTTCATCGCTTTATCAATCATTTTAGTAATGAAAGAATCTTTGGTATTTGGCTTGTTTTGTTCCAAAATTTCTTTTGGTGAGAAAATATACACCGTTTTTTCACCAATTTTTTCTTCGCGGTATTTGCCCTTGGCGGCAACTTTTGCCAACCCGAGAAACGCGGCTGAATTAAATTTTCCGCGAGCCAAAATAACCGGTTCATAATCGGTTTCTTTGGGCGAAATAGTTTTATAAGAGATTCCGACCGCAAGCTGGTCAAACTGCCGTAAATCAATTCCAATTTGATTTTTAACCTCGTCAATTTTGCCGTTAATCTCTTGTAAATATTCAGGTTTTGTCGCCAACATCTGCGGCAAGGCTTCGTTCATCAGACGCGACATTTCGACATTGATAACCGCATCCGAGTTTGGCAAAAGCGCGGCAAGCTGATTTGTTTGCCGAACAGATTTTTTAACCGGAACAGTCTTTTTGCTGACTGCAACCGTTTTCTTGACCTGTGCAAAAGTTAGATTAACCGACAAAATAATGGCTGAAAAAATGATGAAAAACTTTTTATTCATTAAAATCCTCAAGGGTTAAATTTTGAGCAAAAGAACTCAGTTTATAAAGATGTAAAAAAACAGGTAAACGTTGACAGAGAGTTTGATTTTTTTGATCTTTGACCTTTGATTTTTGACCTTTGAAGTCTTTGGGTTGAGTTTTGAGTCAGAGCCGAGATTCAACCAATCAAAGATCAAAGTTCCAAGATCAAAGGTCTTTTTTCACAACTTCAAACTCAAACCGCAATTCCTTTCCGCGAAAAATATAGCTCAAATAATATTCCCAGAATCTGCGCGTCCAACGAAATTTATTACTTTTTTGGTCTAGATTGACAATAAATTCAATTCCTAAACTGCGCCATAAATTTGCTAACGAAACGTAAATGCTGATTGGTTTGAGGACAATATCCGTATAAAAATCAAATACCTGACGGTCAGGCATAAAAGTATTGAACGAAAAAGAATTGAAATGATTGCGGTGCGTCGGATCGCTTGCCCAATCGCCGTTGGTGTAATGCGGCGTTAGAATTTTTATCTTTCCGCCGGGTTTGGTAATGCGGTGCAGTTCGGAAACAAACGCCATTACATCGGGAATATGTTCGATGACATGATTGGAAACGACCAAATCAAATTCATTATCTACAAAAGGATACGGAACTTTGCCCAAATCGTGAATTACGTCCGCTCCGGTGCGAGGATTATTGTCCAAACCAATCGCATTCGGCGTTTTATTTACTCCGCATCCGACATCAAGAATTTTCATATAATTTTGCCACAGAGCGCACAGAGAACACGGAGAAAGAAAGGCAAAAGTAAAAAGTAAAAAATAATTGACAAATTTATAAGTGCAATTTTTATTCTTTTATTTTTCCCTCAGTGAACTCTGTGTCCTCTGTGGCTAAAAAAAACTAATCAATCTTTTCCGTAATTCCGCAATTCGGACAAATCAAAGTAGTTTGCGCTTTGTCCAGCCATTTTGCCAAAGCTGAATTTGAAAGTGTGGTTTGTTTATTTTCCGCTTCGCCTTCGCGCATAAAACGGGCGTGGCGATGCGTTGATGAAGCCTCTTTTTCCTTCATCTCACGCTCGCAATGTTTACAAACAAAGCCAAAACCATCGTTGTAAAAATCGTTATATTCAATCATTGGCATAACCAAAATAGATTATCACATTCAATTTTAGTTTTGCGATTTGGAATTCTTTTATTAAATTGTAGGGTTCTTGCAAAGTCAGAAAATTGTAACGCCGCCGTCCACGGCGGCTGTCCGTGAGGTGCGTCTCGCCCTCGCGTAAAATGGCGAAAATTCAATTTAGGCAAAAAAATTGGAATTGCGTTTGAGAAATTAAATTTACGCCACCGGGACGGATGGCGGGACAGCCGGCGAGGACGCTGGCGTTACAACTTTGCAAGAACTCTATATTAAATTGACGGGCAAATTAAAAAAGCAGTCAACCAGATAGTCAACTGCTTTTTTGCTTTACTTTTTACTTTTTCCCTTAAAAACGTCTTGCCGGACGAGTTTGGGTTGATTGCGGAGAGGTCAAAAGTTTGACAGGAACGGTCAATTTTGAATTACCGCGAAGGACTTCGACCTGAACGGTGTCGCCGATTTTCTTATTATCTAAAAACTTATCCAGCGCATCGGTATCGGTCATTTTTTCGCCGTCAATCGAAAGAACAATATCGCCTAAAACGATTTCGCCGTAACCGTTGCGAGAAAGCCCTTTGATTCCTGCACGTTCAAAAGAACCACCTGCCAAAACATTTCGCACTAACAAACCGCTTTCAACTGGAAGCCGCACACCTTGTTCCGCGAGTTGTTCAACGCTTAAAAGATTTGCACCCGGTTTTGGACGTTTGACTTCACCAAATTGAATTAATTGCGGAATAACACGTTTGGCAATGCTGATCGGAATTGCAAAACCAACTCCAACTGAACCTCCCGCAGGGGACAGAATCTGCGAATTGATTCCAATCATTTTGCCGAATTTATCTAATAACGGACCACCAGAATTACCCGGGTTAATTGAAGCATCCGTTTGAATTGCGCCTTCGATCAAACGGTCATTTCGGGCACGAATCGGACGCTGTAATCCCGAAATAATTCCGGTTGTCAAAGTTCTGTCTAAACCAAACGGATTACCAATTGCCAAAACTTTTTGTCCGACCACTAATTTTTCCGAATCGCCAAACTGAATAATGGTTAAACCCGTTTGGGGCGGATCAATTTTAATGACCGCCAAATCCGTATCAGGATCGCCGCCAACTAATTTAGCCGGATAGACCTTTTCACCGCCAAGGCTGACCGTGATTTTTTGTGCGCCTTCGATAACGTGATAATTCGTCACAATGTGACCCTGATTATCGATTACCGAACCCGAACCTGAACCTTTTCCTTCCTCAACATCGCCCCAAAAATCCTGCGTGTAAGAAGTCGTATTGATAAAAGCCACACCCGGTGAAAGCGTTTTATAAACCTCAATACTATTTTGCTCGTCACTGATCTCGGCAGGATTGGATAAATTCAATTGCGGAGTTTCTTCTGCCGAAGCGGTCGGGGAGCCGCTATTTTTCAAAAAGCCGCCGTAATTATTAATTAAAATTGCAATTCCAGCCGCAAAAAGGGCGGATAAAAAGGCAATCACCAAAATCTGCCGTGCCGATAATTGATAAACTGCTTTGTTTGCCATATTTTTTACTTCCTGTCAAAAAATCCTATTTCTTTTCGATGTTTTCAAACTAATTTTCGTTGTGTTTGAACATACGTCCAAAATAAAACTTCCGTTTCGCTGAATCAAGCATTTACCGAAAGTTTTACAATCTCTTTACAATTTTATGGTCTTTGGTTTTTGGTCATTGGTCTTTGTTTTTTTCTCAAATAGAGGACTTTAGTAAAAATCAATCGCTAATTATCAGAAACCTTAACCAAAAACTGTATTTTTTGCCAACAAACCCAAAGACCAAAAGCCCAAGACCAAAGACCAATCTTTTAAGAATATAAATTCATCGAACGAGTCAACAAGGCTACCGGATCATCCACATTAAGCATTTCGCGGACAAAAAACGGTTCTCCGGCATCAACTCCGATCAAAGAACCGAAATAACGCGAACGATTTTCCATTTCATCTAAAAATTTAGAACTCGTCAAACGGGTTTCCAGCTCGTTGGAATTCGGGTTATAAAATTGCGATTTATGAGCGCGAATCGCTTCCATTTTTTGCTCTAAAAATTCGGAAATATCAACGATGAACGACGGCAGAATCCGTTGCGAAAAAATATTATGCGCGACGATAGGAACCGGAATTCTATCCAGCCCGTAATCGCCGTCATATTTTCGCATCGAAGCCAAACGCGCCGATTCACGCACTAATTGTCCAATGTGATGATGGTCAGGATGCGGATCGTCAATCTGGTGCGTCAAAATCACTTTCGGTTTCAGACTTCGCAAAGCGCGAACCAATTTAGTTTTTGATTCATCACTAACGGCAACATGACAATCCGATAATTCAAGGTTTTCGCGCACGTCAAGCCGGATAATTTGCGCCGCGTCTTCGGCTTCCTGCGCGCGACCTTCGGGAGTTCCGCGTGTCCCCATTTCACCGCGCGTAATGTCCAATGCACCGGTTTGATAACCGATAGATTTCATCTTCAAAAGAGTTCCCGCCACGCATAATTCCATATCGTCGGGATGGGCGAAAATTGCTAAAACATCTACATTTTTCATTCGTCATTCACCATTTATCAAAAGTTTAGTTATCCACAGATTAACACAAATGGACATAGATGTTTCTGAAATATCTTTTTCTATCCGTGTGCATCTGCGGATAAAATTAAATTAGAATAATCCAAGTTGCCAGTCATCAAACTTTTTATTTTTTTTGCCCGCGAAACACGCGAAAAACACGAAAATTAGGAATTATTGAAAGAACTTTGCCTCTCTTTTTAGCGTTTTTGGCGTGTTTCGCGGTTAAATAAAACTTTCTTTAATAACTGACAAATTGGGTTAGAATAGTTGGATGAAATTCATTGTTTTAGGCTCAGGCTCATCAGTTCCGCATCCGAAACGGAGCAGTTCAGGTTATTGGATAGAAACGGAAAAAGGCACGTTATTGCTTGATTGCTCGGCATCAGTAATTCAAAGAATGGCACAGGAAAATTTGGATTGGGCAAATCTGGATGCGATTTGGATCTCGCATTTTCATCTTGACCATATTGGAGGACTTGCACCGTTTTTATTTGCCACAAAATATGCTCCGCAAACTCAGAACCGCACTAAAACTTTGAAAATATTCGGTGCAGAAGGTTTACGAAAATTATTGGAAGATTTTAATGATGCACGGGATTACAAACTTTTTAATCAGCCGTTTCCGGTAGAAATTATCGAAATCGAAACGCTGGAAAAGTTTCAGATTCTGGAAGATTTAGAAGCCGTTGCCGTTTCGACTCCGCACACGCCCGAAAGCCACGCGATACGCTTGCAAACAGGCGAAAAAGTTCTGGTTTATACGGCTGACACAGGTTTTACAATGATTCTGGGCGATCTGGCAAAAAGCGTTGATCTATTTGTTTGTGAATGTTCTTTTTTCCAAAACAAACCTGTCGAATCGCATCTCGAGCTTGCCGAAACAATGCACTTAGCGCGATACGCCCAACCGAAAAAAATGATTCTGACGCATCTCTATCCCGAATGGGACGACGTTGATTTTGCCAAAGAAGTCATCAAATTTTCGCCGCTGTGCGAAGTAATCGAAGCTAGAGATGGTTTGCGGATTGAGGTTTAATGATTTTTATATTTTTCTTGATTCCAGAGTAACAAATCGGTTAAATTGTTTCCGCCCAGAAGGTTAATGATGCGAATCATCCTCAAAACCTACTGTGAAATTTAAAATCAGCTCCAACGGAGCGTAATGTTTATAGAAAAATCGTTAAAAAAACAATTGAGTTGCAGAGCAACGGCATTTTATTTATGTCGTTCCTACGGAACTCTCCTATTTTTTTTAAATTCTAAGCTATAAATATGGCGTTCCTAACGGAACTTTCTAATTTCCAAACAGGCTCTCAGAGTCAACGCTAATCTTTTCGCGGTTTCCGGTAAAAAATTACTCTTATTTTAGACAAATTTTCAAAGAACTATTCAGGCGCACGAGTTTATTTATTTTCGGTGCGGGAAACTATCTTCAACGAAGTTTTTTTATGGTATTTGGCATATAGAAGCTTCCATTCCCTATCATAATCTTTTGGACGGCAAAAAGGGCACGGCATGGTTATGTCTTCGTTATGATTGAACGGATTACGAGTTTTCGTCTTGCCTTCGTCATTAATGTGATTTTTACGGGAAATACAAAATAAGATCCGATTTTGTTCTTTTTCCTGACGAGCTTCCTCTACGCGTTGGGCATTTTCCTCGATCAGAATTTGTTGATAGCCGTGCTTAATATCAAGAGCCGTGATCGGATACGAAGTTTCGTGCAGCTTAAACGCTTTTTTAAATGCTTCGGTCAAACGTTCGACCGGAATTAGTTCTTCCAAAACATCCTGCCAGTCACACGCCTGAACAAAGATCTCTTCATATTCCAGCGGCGTTTGATTAGCCAGCGATTTAGTTTTTCTGATAAGCTCAACGACGTGTGCCGTGTATTCCGCATTCCTCTTGCTGAAGCCGTCCGATTTCAAGCAGTTGTTGGGTGAGGAGATTTGTGTTTCTTGTGTTTTGGACAGATTTTTCTCTGGCTGTAATAAATTTTTGATTCGTTTCATTTTGATTTTCCCTGCCGAAAATTTCAGGCGGCTTGCCGGTTTTATTTGGTTCAAATAACCATTTTTCCAGATTGTTAGGATTTCCGTTGACTGAACGCCAGATCTCGTAAGTGCGGGTAAAAAACTCACTGTCCGGGTTATCTCCAATTTCCCGGATGATGCGGTTCCACGTATCTTTGAGCGGATAACGGCACGTTATTGCGACGATCATTTTTATCGCCGGATGATTTCTGCGTTCGTCAAAAGGCTTTATTTTTTTGTTTTTAGCTGCGGTTTCACCGAGAAAACCTTTTTTTGATTCCGCAACCTTGTTCGTCTGTGTTCCTACGTTGCGTGAATCAGGTAATGGCGATGAACTCTCGCTGAGCTGGGGCGGATAGGAGTTGAAAAACTCCTCTCTTTCAACCGAAAGAGGATTCTTATTTCTTTTAGAATATTCTTTCTCATTCCTTATATATGGAGATTCATTTTTTCTGAACGAATCATTCATTTTTTCTGAATAATTGTTCATTTTTTCTGAATGAGAGTTGTTCATTTTTTCTGAATATTCATTTTTTCTGAACGATTTGAGAATAAAAATTTCGCCGCGCGATTCATTTATCCATTCTTTTTCGAGCAGAATTTTTTTGAGATTACAAACGGCGCTTTTAGTCAGACCGAGATCGTCGGCAGTAGTTTGCAGCGAAGGTCTGATTCCGTCCGAAGAAGATTGATAGGTCAGATAATATTGGAACAGAACGAATGGCATGGCACCGATTTCCTTGACCATTCGCAGCATTGACCGTGATGTTTTTGTCCAATAATCTTCTCTCACAAAACAGCTTTTCCTAAAGTTGAAAGGCAAATTTTATGTAGCTTTTCTAATTTGGGCAGAAAAACTGCGACCAACATTTCAGAAACATAAAATTTGCTTCAGGGGGGGTAAGTTTGGGGGGATTTGATTGATTTTAACTTGCTGAATTTTTCACTTAGCTTTGTAAAATCAACTTGCTTATAATATTAACATAACTTATATTTGAAGAGGAAGCAAATTAACTCAAATTATGACTGTTTGAGATTTTTTTTATATTTTAGCTTCAAAAATTCTTTTGGTGAAGAAGCGTTTACTTGTATAAATATTTCTTGCTTCGGCAATGGCAAATGGGTTAAATTGATTCCGTATATAAGGATAAAATGCCAATTCGTTCGCTTCAATCAATAGTTAGGCTCATTTTTTAGGGGAATGAATATGAAGATAATCTTTTTAGTTTTATGTTTTGTGATTGTTGCGAATGGACAACAGCCAGATGAAACAAAACAATTGTGCGACAAACGTGCCAAACAAGTGGCAAAAACTCTTGAGCCGAACAATATTCTTCGCACCTCAATTGAAGAAGGTGAAAGGGGAGATTGCATTCATCAAACTTGGATGGACAAAATGCAAAAGCTTGGCGTAAAACAAGCTTCATTTCTAGTTGAATATTCTTGGAAGAATGGCAACGTCAAATTTAAAGTTCTAAATGTATCCTATTTTCGTGCTTATTTTTCGACTCCTAATTTAAGCGAAATCAAAGACGGAAAAAATCTGCGCGAAATTAAGCAGAGCGGATTAGAACAAGAGTTAAAAGATGCAGTTATCGCACAATCCAAAGATTCGCCTTTTGCAACTTATAAAAAAGGACAGGTTAAAACAGACTCTTTTACTGCCAATCTCTTAGATGACGAAGCGTTACCGATTTTTTGGGTTATTTCTTAAAAGAACCACAGAATCTAATAAGTTATTGACAGGAGCGCGTGAAATGCGCCACGGCAATGTCGCTATTGTGCATTTCTCCTTAAATTTATGATGGTAACAGGTGAAATCAGGGAATTTGAGCCGGGGATGTTCAGTTTAATGCTGGAGCCCTGTTCGGCTTTTGTTTTGCCGCATATTCTGGATGAACAAATTCCCTTTGTGTTCCTGATGAATCATCGCCCAAATCGTTATCTGCAATGGTATGAAACAAATGTTCAGCTTCGCAAAGACGGCGAATCTTTTAGTGTTGAGGCACGAACAATGACGCTTGATCTACAAATGCCGACCAAACGATTTTTGGAATTACTGTCCGAGTTTGCAGATTCCGGTTTAAGATTGATGCAGTTTGAACGAAAATTGCCGGATACGTTAGAGCCGCAGTATTTAAAGGACGGATCAAAATATAAGATTTTAAGGCAGAATGGCTTGTATCTGGATTTTTATTTGCCTCACGCGAGAGAATATGCGAGCGTCATAACCCCGCACAGAGAAGTATTAGAAAGAATAAAAAATAATCCGATAATCGCGTCGGAGAATTTGCCGTAATTCTTATCAACGGAATTTATTTCGCCCCACGTTATCTCAATCGTTAAAAGACAATTTGTCTTCGTGAAGGGGTTTTTACTTTATAATTTTCTTGCCTTTGCAACAGCAAATAAGTTAAATTGAATCCGCAAAATCGGAGACAAATATTGATGAAATCTCAAAATTCCGCTTGTATCATTTTATTGTTTTTTCTAATTTGCAGTTTGCTCGTCTTTCCTGTGATTTCATTTGGTCAGGATACTGAAAGAGATGATACCTTAAAGCCTTATACATCTTGTCATTTTGATAACGGATTGAGAATTATTCAAATTGACAGTTTGCCGAAGAATGTAAAGTCCCGCCCCATCAAAACTGCTAAAGGTAATAAAAAAGTTTCACTCGCAGATGGATACCGTATTATGGTTTCCTATAAAAATAGTAGTGATTGGTTTGCAAATATAAAAGCTGAAAAGTCATTTGCTGCAGATTATGAACAGGATAAAGAAAATGTCATTGAGAATCTTAAATGGACGACTTCAAATGAGAAAGGAATGGAAAGCCAAGATCCTATCAAAGTAAATTTTAATGGATATGAAGGTTATAAAATAAACCGGCAAACATTGACAGGAAATATTCTTGGAGTATATGTGCTTTTCTCTGATGCTGAACATACAATCACAACTATCTATTTCATCAATCAGAATCCAAAAAATAAGAGATTTCAGCGCATTGAAGAATGGCAAACTTTACGGGATGAATTTCTTATCAGTTATACTGGGTGTATAAATCAAAATCGAAAGTCTTGATGCAACGGCAAATGGGTTAAATTATTCCCTGCACGTTTTGCGATTAGAAAACTCATAGCCTTAATAATCGCAACGAGTTAGAGTGATTTCTTTTGTATTATCGCGGCTGCTAAACCAGATAAATATAAAAGGAAACATTTATGGCAATAGAAAGAGGTCGAGCCTGGCGCAGGTTCGTCAACCAATTAAATAAAGGAAATGGGATGGGTTCAAAAGAGATTTGGAAGCCTGAAAAAAACTGGAAAATGATTTATTTTCGCTCAGAAAAATTACAAAGGGCTAAAAAATTATGCTTTGAATATCCAAGAAAAAATTACCGACAGTTGATTGAAACCGAATTAGATTTTAACGGCTAAAGAAACTAGATTATTGTAAGAAAACATTCAGCCTGACTAAAATTTGTTAGGCTGTTTTTTCTTGATTCCAGAGTAACAAATCGGTTAAATTGAAACCGTAAATAAGGTTATTGACGTGAATCATTCCAGATAATACACGATTTTAGCTGTATTGATGAGAATCATTCACGCAAATAACACAAATTTTGATGATTGACGCGAATCATTCTTGTCAATCAATAGTTGGGCATCTTCCTTTGAATAACGAATTGTTGTAAGGCTATGATTAAGAACATTCTCATCGCAATCGGCACATTATTAGTTTTAGTATTTTCGTCAAATACAGCAAACGCTTGTTCTTGTTCTTTCCAAAGTCTGAAAGATGACTTTTCGTCCACAGATGTTGTTTTTATTGGCAAGGTCATCAAAAATAAGACAATTAAATATGCAGAAGTCAGTATGACTTTGAAAGAGTCAGGCACATTGGAAATGGTCAAGAATCCTAAATGGGAAAAGACTATTGAAAAAATCCGAAGTGTAACATTTGAAGTCAGCGAATCATTCAAAGGCACGACCGAGAAAACTTTTACGTTATTATCTTCATACTATACCGGGGGCGGAAGTTGTGGCATTCGATTCAAAAAAGACGAAACTTATCTTATTTTTGCATACAAAACACAACCATTGCTCTCAAAAGAAGAATCTGAACAACCAAAAGAAAACTGGACATTGGAGATGCAGTTAAATGCAGAAGCAGACGAATTTAACAAGTATTTGCCTCCGTTTGCAGTAAGTGTTTGTTCATATACTGGTAATTTGATTTATATGGAAAAAGAGGTTAAGGCGATTCGTGATTTTCAAAAGAAAGGAAAATAATAACAATCAGAGAAACAATTCCCAACACGAATTATTTATTAACGCAATGCCAAACAAATTAATGGACGCGAGCGCGGGTAGAAACTTTCTTATCAAACATCTTCGATGAACTCAGAAACTCTCAACTAATCAAAAAGAATCCATTTCTATATGCTAATCGAATAATTTTGTGTAAAATCTGAGGCACGGGGGATTTTTGTATGAAAGCAGTTCGGGAATTAGCACCAACTAACAACATTGAGCGAATTTTTGAGGCGCAAAAAGCCAATCAATACGCAGTCGGAAACACAACTGTCAAAGAGCGTAAGGCAAAGCTGGAGAAGTTGCGAAAAGCCGTTGAAATTGATTTTCGGGATGAGATTCGCAATGCGCTGAAAAGCGATTTTCATAAACACAAAGCCGAAGTGGATCTGGCGGAAATTTTTCCCGTCACGAGCGAGATCAAACACGCCAAACGGCATCTCCGCAGTTGGATGAGTCCGAAAAGAGTTGCGACACCGTTAGCTTTTGCCGGAGGTTCTTCGTGGGTTCAGTATGAGCCGAAAGGCGTTTGTCTGATAATTTCGCCGTGGAATTTTCCGATAAATCTGACTTTTGGACCGTTAGTTTCCGCGATTGCCGCCGGAAATACGGCGATTATCAAACCTTCGGAACACACACCGAATGCTTCTGCCGTTATTCGCAAAATCATTGAATCCATTTTTGACGAATCCGAAGTTGCGGTTATCGAAGGCGGAATCGAAACCTCGACCGCATTGCTCAAACTTCCTTTCAATCATATTTTCTTTACGGGTGCCCCCGAAATCGGCAAAGTCGTGATGGAAGCGGCGGCGAAAAATCTAACTTCGGTCACGCTCGAATTAGGCGGAAAATCTCCGACAATTATTGATGAAACTGCAAATTTGAAAACGTCAGCCAAACGAATTGCGTGGGGCAAATTTTCCAATTCGGGACAGGTTTGCATCGCGCCGGATTATATTTTTGTTCACGAAAGCAAAAAAGATGAGTTTGTTAAGCTGATGAAACAAAACGTCTTAAACGCATTCGGCGAAAACGCGGAAAAATCCGAATCTTTTACGCATATTGTCAACAATCGTCATTTGAACCGTTTGAAAGGCTATTTGGACGATGCAATTGCCAAGGGCGCAAAAATTCTTCACGGGGGAAAAATCATTCAGGAAGAAAATTTCCTTGAACCAACTTTGGTCGAAAATGCTTCATTTGATTCCGAACTGATGAAAAACGAAATTTTCGGTCCGATTCTGCCGATTTTTTCTTATAAAAATATTGACGAGGTTTTGCAATATATTCGTGAAAACGAAAAGCCTTTGGCGTTGTATATTTTCAGCTCCAACGCACAAAACATTGATTATATTCTCAAAAACACACGCGCCGGAGGAACCTGCATCAATCACAATGAAATCCATTTTTTCAACAATAATTTACCGTTCGGCGGAGTCAATAACAGCGGCATCGGCAAAGGTCACGGCAAATTCGGTTTTGAAGCCTTTTCCAACGCACGCGGCATCTATCGCCAGCATCTTCCGGGCGCGCTCGAATTGCTCTTGCCGCCGTATGATAATTTCAAAGAAAGATTGATTGATTTAACTATAAAGTGGTTTTAAGTCTCAAGTCTCATAGTCTCAGGTCTCAAGTCAAAAACAAATCCGACTTGGGACTTGAGACTATGAGACTTGAGACTATTCAATTATGAAACAAAAAATTGTGCATTTGGCTTTGGTCGTGGACGATTACGACGAAGCCATTAAATTTTATACGGAAAAATTAGACTTTGATTTAATTGAAGATACACCGCAATCAGAAACCAAACGATGGGTTTTGGTCGCGCCGAAAAATAGTGACGGCTGTCAGCTTTTACTGGCTAAAGGCGTTGGCGACGAGCAGCGGAGCAGAATTGGCAATCAAACGGGGGGGCGAGTTTTTTTGTTTCTGCAAACTGATGATTTTTGGCGCGATTATAATGATTTTGTCGAAAAAGGAATTGAGTTTGCGCGTCCTCCGAAAGTCGAAGAATATGGAACAGTTGCCGTTTTTAAAGATTTATACGGCAATCTTTGGGATTTGATCGAGTTTTCAACGAAACCTTAAATATCTTTTGGCGGAAATTTGCCTGTTTCAACCCAAGCTAACCGAGCCGTCGTTTGATAAATATTGTTCATTTGCAAAGCATCAACGGTTGCGCGTCCGCAGGGCGTTTTCCCGATAATTTCGGTTTTGTCCTGGCTAAATTCAAAATGTTCTTTCCAGATTTGAGTGCGCGGATTAAAAAGTTTGAAAGTTTTTCCGCTCAAAGAATCAGTTGCTTTGACTTTTTTGGATTTGTGACCATTACATTCACGACAGGCTAACCATAAATTTTCTTCAACAGTTTCACCACCTAACGCTTTTGGATAAATATGTTCAACTTCGAGTTTGAAGGGCATTAATTCTTGCGGATTTAGACAATATCCGCAGCGATTTTTGGCTTTTTGCCGAATCTTTTGATCTAATTCTTTCTTAATCTTTGCCATTCAAACCGCGTCGTGAGGCTTCGCGTAAAGCAAAAGCCTTTTTCAAAGTTGTGAGTCGGTTTAACTCCATCAATTTCCACAGTTCTTTTTGCTCTGACTTAGTTAAATCTTCCTCATTTTGTTTGTGAAGTAAATTGCTTAAATGATTATCTTGTTTGGTCGGCATTTGCAATTTAGTTAGTTCAAGTAGTTCTTTATCCGAACAAAAGGCGATTTGTTTTTCTAATTCTTCAATATTAACTGAAAATTCATTTTCGATTTTTTCCGCAATAATTTCATCAACCCGCCGTTTTGATTTACTTGCGATACTAGAGATATTGGCAAAAATTTTGTCAGGCAAATTAATCGTAACTTCCATAAATTTGATTTTATCACGACTGCAAAAAATCCTAAAAATATTTAGCTATAAAAACCGCACCGCCGAAAGTTGCAAATAAGATCACACTGACAAACCCATTTGTCGTGAAAAATGCCGCATTCATTTGACTTAAATCATTTGGTTTAACCAAAGTGTGTTTTAAAGATTTATACGGTAATCTTTGGGATTTGATCGAGTTTTCAAAAACCTGATTATTATTTCTCCAGATTATCAAACACAAAAGGAAGCACTTCATTATAAATTCTGCCTTTTCTGCCCCAAAGTCTGTTTCGATGGTCGCCATTGTATTGTTCAAATTGATGCGGAATTCCCAAAAGAGTTAATTTTCTTGAAAATAAACGGCTGTTAATTTCAATCAACTTAATATTTTCCTCATCTCCGCAATCGAATTTTATAGCTCGCAGTTTCAGCAGATTTTCTTTGTATTTTTCAGCCATTTTGACAACATCAAACTCCAACCATTTATTATATGCTTTAAGATTTGGAATTAATTTATTACCCATTATTTTGTAAGGTTTATCAGCATAAAAAGGCGGGTTAGTCGGGTTCGGTGAAAAGGCTTGCGAAACCATCAACATACCTATCACATTTTGGCTTTTGGTTGCTAAAAGTTCGTCAATAGTTTTGGCTTGGATAAACTTTTTCACCTCAGGATTTTTTGGGTCAAGTTCGGCGTTGAAACTCAAAAAACCGCTATTCATTCCGTAAGCAACGCTGAAAACGTCGGGGTGTTTCATTGCCAAAGTAATTGCTCCAAAACCTCCCATCGAATGTCCGACAATGGCTCTTGATTCTGCTTTGGCAATGGTTCGATAATTTTTGTCAACGTAATTTACTAATTCCGTTACCGTAAAATCTTCCCAATTCCCTGTCACCGAAGAATTTACATAAAAACTTCCGCCCCACTGCGTGTTTTCATTTGGAGTAACCACAATCATTTCTCCAAAGCGATGCGATAAAATTCCCGCGTCCATTAACCCTTGAATGGTGGCATAATTATCCGAATCATCTACAAAATTCAGATGGTCATCGCCTGTTCCGTGCAGTAAATACATCACCGGGTAGCGTTTATTTGAAGTTGAATAACTTGGCGGAAGATAAATCGTAATTGGTCGTTTTGCCTCAACGCCAATTATATTTTTGGCTAAAGATTCGGAAACTAAAGTATCAACTTTGACCGTGCTTTTATTTTGAGCGTTTATAATTTGAATTGATACGAACAAAAAAACGAAGGCTGCATAAAAAGTGTATTTTTTCATACGCCAACCTTATTAAAAATAAATCTCAAAGTCGTTCGGGTTTATCCAAGCGAACATAATTATCAATCTTTTTGTTTTGTTTAGCGTATTCTGATGGCGAAATTCCTACTTGTTTTTTGAAGGCTGTGTTAAAAGTAGTTTTAGAATTGAAGCCGGATTCAAAGGCAATTCCCAACATATTCAGCTTATCCGCTTTTGCTGAGGTCAATAATTTTTTGGCTTCTTCAACCCGGAATTTGTTGATGAAATTGTAAAAATTGTCGCCTGTAACTTCGTTAATTAAATACGAAGCATCGTGAATACTGATCTTTAGTTTCTCAGCCACAGCCGCTAAATTTATTTCATTATCAAGGAAAATCTTTTCGTTCTGCATCAAATTATTCAAACGTGCGGATAATTCAACAATTTGCTCATCACTCAATCTTTTCGCCTTTGTAGGTTCGCTCAAAACTTCTGAAATTTCGTCTAAATCTTCATTTTTATAGGGAAAAACTGCGGCTTGTTTCATTGCCGAATAAGCCAGAAGACAAATCGAAATTGCATAAATCAAACGATTGAAATTAACCAAGAACGGGAAAATACCAAGCGCATCGTTTATCCAAAAAAGAACAGGAAAAAACGAAATCAGCAAGAGCAATTTGAGCCAATTCAAGTTGATATTTTGTGTTGAGGAAGTAATCAATTCTAAATTTCGATTATGCTTTTTTAAGGTCAAAGACGAAACAATGAGATACGCTAAAAGTTGGAATGGCAATAGATCACGCACATAAAAAGCAGTTTCGCCAAATTCAAAAATCGTTTTGGTGCTAATACTTTCCTCTGAATAAAACACAAAATTTTCTATCAGTGCAAAGATAAAAAAAGACAGAAAGTGAAGCCAATAACGTATTTTGATTTTCGCTGTAGGATTTACAAAATAAAGAATGCTGATGTAAATGCTCGGTGCTAATAAAAACTGTAAACTATTGAGCCATTTGACGATAAACGAATAATTTGCACTTAATGCTAAATCATCAAGATAGTTTCCAATAAACGCAGTTCCTAGAATAAAAGCAAATAAACTCAGCCATTTATTAGCTTTTGCATTTTGTTTCAGCGGATGAAAGTATAATAAAAAGCAAAGCAAAAAACTTTCGCCAACCAAAAAAGCTAACAAAAAATTATTCATTGATATTTAGCCAGAAAAACCGCGCCGCCGAAAGTTGCAAATAAAATCACGCTGACAAACGCATTTGTAGTAAAAAATGCTGCGTTCATCTTTGATAAATCGTTCGGTTTAACCAAAGTGTGTTGATAAACAAGTAAAATCCCGACCGCAATCACACCCGCCAGAGCAAGCCAGCCTAAATCCGTGACGGCGTAAAGAAGGAGCAGAACAACAAAGGCTTGAAAATGGAACATCCGCGCAATCCAGAGCGAATTTTTGATGCCGAAACGCGCCGGAATCGAACGTAATCCGTTTTTTCTATCAAATTCGTAATCCTGACAGGCATACATAATGTCAAAACCTGCCGTCCACATCATCACCAGAAGTGAAAGGAAAATCGGAGTCACATCGTCAATCGCGCCGCGCACCGCAATCCACGCCGCCGTCGGCGAAATTGCCAACGCCCAGCCCAAAATCAAATGGGCAAAACTCGTAAATCTTTTGGCGTAGCTGTAACCCAACACACTCAAAAGTGCAACAGGAGATAAAATAAGTGTCAGCCAATTTAGTTCGTAAGAAGCAAGTTCAAACAAGATAATTGATATAACTAAAAAGGTTATCGCAAAATTCAGACTAAGTTTTCCGCTTGGCAATTCTCGGTTGGCAGTGCGCGGATTTTCCGCATCAAATTTGCGGTCAATGATGCGGTTAAAAGTCATTGCGGAGCTTCTTGCGCCAATCATCGCTAATGTGATCCACAAAATCTGCCACCAGGTCGGCAAACCGTTTGCCGCGAGAACTGCACCAAGAAATGCAAAAGGAAGAGCAAACAAAGTATGCTCGAACTTTATCATTTCAAGTGTCGTTTTTAATTTCTGCCAAAAGCCGTTCATTGTCCAAATTTTAGCAAAACTATAAAAATAATTCCTCTGAACTAACAATTTTACTTTTACCTTTTGCCATTTACCTTATAAAATTACGATTTATGCCAAGTGGAAAGACACACGACGCAATTACATTTTTTCTGGTTGCTCCAACATTTGCCGCGACTTATTACGTTACCAGAGAAATTCCGATTTCAACCGTCATAACTGCCGGAATGTTATTTGGCGGATTGATGTTCGGACCTGATTTGGACACGCATTCAAAACAATATGTGCGTTGGGGAATTCTTAAATCCTTGTGGTATCCGTATCAGGCTTTTTTTTCGCACCGTTCGCGCTGGTCGCACGGGCTAATTTTCGGAACTTTTATCCGCGTTGTTTATTTTATGGGTGCTTTAACTCTGCTTGCTTTTCTGCTTTCATATATTTACGCAACCTATACCGGCGGTGATTTGCCGAATTTAATGCGAATGACCAAAACCTGGGGAGCAATTGGGGAATTTGTCCAAACAAATGTCGGCAGTTATGCGTTGCCTTCGCTTTTCGGCGGTTTGTGGCTCGGCGCGGCAAGTCATACTTTTACAGATTTAGCCGGAACCTTTATAAAAACCGGACGAGTCGGAGAATTTCTTTAATTTAAAATGGCTGTTTTGCAAAGAATTCGTAATTTTTTTGTCCCGCCTGCAATTGAGCCGGAAATAATTATTCCTGCGCCTGCCGATACGGTTTACGAAATCAAAATTCTCAATGACAAACATATTGACGAAGTTTGGAAATTAAATCAGCGTTGCTTTCGGGTCGGAGAAAATTACACACGCGGAACTTTCAATTATCTGATTTCCCTGCCCACGACTTTAAGCTATCGAATTATTACTCTAGATAATGTGATGGTTGGTTTTATCTTTGTCACGCTGATGGAGGACGGAACTGCACATCTGACGACAATCGGAGTTGCTCCCGAACATCGTCAACGCGGATTGGCTCAACAAATGTTGCTTCACATCGAAGATGCGCTTCGCCGCCGTGAAATTAGTATGATTTGTCTGGAAGTCAGGGTTGGCAATCTTTCGGCGCAAAATCTCTACCGCAAAATGGATTATGCCGTAATGCAAAGACTCAAAAAATACTACAACAACGGCGAAGACGGTTATTTAATGGTCAAATCGTTGATTTAGACTTTTTCTATTACTATTTAGGTAGTCCTGTTCGGATTTTATAAATCAATTAAGTTCACCGACGAGTTCGAATAATACCTTTGCAAGATTTTCTGTGCACTGATTTGCAGTCTCTATTACCTCATTGCTTGTCAAAATGGTTGAGCTGAACATAGCTGCATCGCTAACAATGGCAGAAATTGCTAACAGTCGCAGTTCATTTTCCTCATCCATACATTTTGCCGCAAGAATATCGGGAATTGTTGACATACCAACAGCATCACAACCTGAATTCAATAGTATTTTTTCTTCAGCTCTGGTTTGATAGCCCGGACCCGACAAGAATCTATAGACTCCCGATGTTGCTCTTATATTTTTTGTTTGAGCAATCTCAAGAAACCTGTCATTTAAATCTTTATCGTAGGCAAGATCAGGAGAATAGAATTTATCAGTTCGGAAAATATCTGCAATTCCGAGGTTTGGATCAATATCAAAAAAAACATGATCCTCAAGAACCATTAAATCACCGATTTCCACTTTTTGAGATAATCGACCGGCGGCATTCGTCTGTATGATGTTCTTTACACCAAGACATATCATCAAACGAATAGGAAACGTAACCTCCTGTGGGATTAGTCCGTCGTGGTAATGCCAACGTCCATTAAACACTAGAACATCTGTTTCATTTAATGATCCTTTTATTAATAGCCCCGGATGACCATCGTTTTTTGTTCTGGTAAAATTCGGAATTTCATCATAGGGAATAATCTCCGGGTTTTGTATCGAATTTATTACTCCACTCAATCCGCTTCCTGTTACAATTAGAGTATTTGGAATTTCTGTAAACCTTGACTTTAGATAATTTGCAGAAACCAGAAGCCTTTCCAAATAGCTTTCTTTATATTTTGTTGGTAATACTGTTGGCGAAAAAAAACTAGCCGAACCAGAATTAATATCGCCTAATTTATCTTGTAACGGATTTAACATAATTATTCCCGACGAAAAATTTATTGCATAAATACTCTCTTACTCAATTTGATGAGAATTGAAGATTGTAAAAAAAATTCCGGTTAAAAGAATGATAAATATTTCTACTATAAAATTAACTTAAAAGATTTAGTTCTTATAAAACTCTCATTTTTTGTATTTACAAACCAAATTAATAGTTACCTTTTTCGACAAACTTTCGCATTCTTTCCAAAGCAATTTCAATCTGCTCGTAGGATTTACAATATGCGATTCTGACGTGATTTTCGCCGCCTTTGCCGAATGCGCTTCCGGGAATGACTGCAACTTCCTGATCTAACAGAAGTTTTTCGGCAAAATCATCGCCGTTCATCCCCGTCTTTGCGACGGATGGAAAAGCATAAAAAGCTCCTTTCGGCTCAAAACAATCTAAGCCCATTTCGTTGCAGCTTGAAACCACTAATTTACGACGGCGGTCATATTCGTCGTGCATTTGTTTGACGAACGGCTCCCCGATTTGGAGCGCGGCAAGCGCAGCATATTGGGAAATTGTCGGTGCAGACATTACGCAATATTGATGGATTTTAGAAAAGGCTTCCATCAAATCGGGGTTCGCACAAATATAACCAACGCGCCATCCGGTCATCGAATAATCTTTGGAAAATCCGCCAAGCAAAACCGTTCGTTCTCTGGCGTTTGGCAATGACGGGATACAAACGTGGTCAGTGCCGTAAACCAGACGATCATAAATTTCGTCCGAAATTATCAAAAGATTGTGTTTTTCTGCCAACTGAACAATTTTCAGCGCATTTTCCCGCGAGAGAACTGCGCCAGTCGGATTGCAGGGAAAGCCGAAAAATATAGCTTTAGTTTTGGGGGTAATGTATGGCTCGATGTCTTCGGCGGTAAGTTCAAAATTATTTTCCAATTTGCATTCAACCGTGACGGGAACTCCTCCGGCAAAAATAATTTCCGGTTCGTATGCCACAAAACACGGAGTCGGCACAATGATTTCATCGCCTTCGTTGCAGATCGCCGAAAAAACGCACTTCATCGCTTCGCTAACTCCAACCGTGATAATCATTTCGCTATTTACATCATAATTAACTCCGTAAAGATTATTGAGATGTTCGGAAAGTTTTTCACGCAGTTCGATCAATCCCGAATTAGCTGTGTAACCGATATTTTTTTGAAAAACCGCGTCAAATCCTGCTTGTGTAATTGGGTTCGGAGTCGGAAAATCCGGCTCGCCGATTCCCAAAGAAATTACATTCGGCATTTTTGCCGCAATCCCGAAAAATTTACGAATGCCTGAAAATGGAACTTTATGAATGCGTTCTGCAATAAAATCTTGATAATTCGTCTGTAATTGTGTATTTGTCATTAATTAAATATTTATTACTAAAAGTTTTGCTAATGGATAGCATAAGCAAATTAGTTTAACAAAAACCAGAAAAAAGTCACGGATTGAAAGTAGAAAGATGAAGATTTGTCCAAATTGTAAAACAAAATACGATTATGAAATGAGTTTCTGTTTGAATGACGGAACACCTTTGATAGTTCCGGATTCCGGTTTATCAGAAGATAAGACCGTTCAAATGAGTGAAACCACACTTATTCTTAAAGATTCAAATTCTGCTCCAACGGAAAAAATGAATTTTGCCAATACCGAAGAAACTCAACTTGAAACTCAGAATCTAAAGCGGACTCCGCCAACTGCCGAACCAAACTTGGAAATCTCAAACACTCAAACTAAATCGAAATCAGGCTTTTTGATGGCAACAATCCTTGGCGTTTTAGCCCTTTTAGGAATCGGCATCGGGGGTTTTATTTTTCTGCAAAATTCAAAAACCAATGATATTGCGGAAGGAAACTCAAAATCTTCCGGCAATAATTCAAATGATTTCAACGTAAATACTTCCAGTGTGTCTGTTAATGTAAATGCTAATACGGCTTTACCTTCAAATACTAATCTCAAACCAAGTCCGACGGTTTCAACAAATCAATCCAACTCAAATAAACCAACGCCTAAACCGAGTGAAGAAAAAGAAGAAATCCCAACACCTAAACCGACTGCCACGCCGACACCGGCAACACCAACTCCAACTCCGGTTGAAACTCCTGATCCTAATGATAAACAGGTTGTTAATCGGGGAGTGTTAAATAGCAGAGCAAGTAATTTAGTCACACCTCCTTATCCGCCTGCGGCTCGCGCAATGGGAGCGTCAGGAGAGGTTCGGGTTCACGTTTTGGTTGATGAGAACGGAAATGTAGTGATGGCAAGAGCGGTTAGCGGACATCCTCTTTTGAAAAGTTCGGCAGAAGGGGCGGCTCGCTCCTCTAAATTTTATCCGGCACTTATCAACGGTCATCCGGTAAAAATGAACGGAGTTATCGTCTATAATTTTTCCAACCGTTAATCAAACCCGATAAACTCGCAGATTTTAGTAAAATAATGCTAAGATGTCTTTAGCTGGTTTACAAAATTGATCTAAAAACCCCTGTTTACACCATAAACAATTTGAAAATATGAAATTCTGCCCGAAATGCCAGACCAAATACGACGAAGAAATTATCCGATTTTGCACTAAAGACGGCACGCCTTTAGTAGAAGAAAACCCAACATTTACCGCAATGCCAAGTCAAAGCTCGATTGATGACATTGGCGAGGAAACATTGATCTCGATCAAACGCCCGGTTCCGCCAAGTAATGTCCCTTCGCCTCCGCCCGCAATGGATGATGACTTTGAAGACCCTGCTCCGCGCGTTGTCATTTCGATCAATGACGAGAAAAAACAGGCAGTTCGCCCGTTGGAAAAACCGCCGTATCAACAACCGCCGCCGCAAAAATCAAATACCGCATTAGTCGTTTTGCTGACCATTTTCGGAACTATCATAGTTTTGGGAGGCGCATTTGGTGTCTGGTGGTTTTTGAGAGGTTCCGGCGGAAACGCAGCAAACGCCAATAATACCAATCGCAACACAAATACTAATATGGGTGTCAATTATAATGCTGTGCCTACCGACCTCGGAAATAATTTTAATAATCTGAATAACTCCAACATTAATGCTAATGCGAATACAAACGTCAATGCTAATGCCAACCTGAAGCCTTCGCCCAGCAAAACTCCGACTCCGAAGCCTTCGCCAAATACGAACACAAATATAGACCTCAATATCAATACGCCAAGTGTTAATATTCAACCATCGAATTCCAGCAATCAAGGTGAGGTAAAACCATCAACCACGCCGACTCCAACCCCGACTCCGAAACCGTCCGCTTCTCCGACAAATACTGCTCCTAAAAATGTAAATGTCGGAGTAATCAATAGTCGTGCAACTGATTTACCAAAACCGGCGTATCCACCGATTGCCAAGCAAATGGGTGCGTCGGGACAAGTTATGGTGCAGGTTTCGGTAGATGAAAGCGGAAATGTTTTATCAGCAAAAGCGGTCAGCGGGCATCCGCTTTTGCGCGCTCCGGCGGAGGCGGCGGCACGTCAATCTCATTTCAATCCGATAAAGGTTGGCGATAAGCCCGTTAAAGCAAACGGAACTCTAGTTTATAACTTCATCAATCAATAACGAAAACTACTCTCAACAACTCCAACCCTTTCTCTAAATCAATTAAATCAAACTTAAAGCCATTTCAATTGCCCGACGCGGGTCAATTACGCCCCAACCTTGACGATCAACTTCGTAATGAGGCAGACGTTCAGCCGTTGAAATCAGAATTCGTTTAATTTTTTGCGGTGTCAGTTTCGGATTGGCTTCGAGCATTTGAGCAATGACGGAGGAAACAATCGGCGCAGCAAAGGAAGTGCCGTCAACGTATTTATAATGACGCGTAATCAGTGCTTCACCACGTCTTTTCAAAGCAATTATCTGTCTTATAGAGTGAACCGGACGGTCAAGCGCGGCATCCAGCTCGCCGTCAATACCAGAATTTTGGCGGATTATTTGGTGTAAATCCTCGTCGTCAGCTTTATCGAGAGTTTCCAGCAATTCGGCTTGCTGAGCCGTTGGAGTATTAGGCAATATCGGAGCAGGAATCCAGATCGAAGGCGCGATAATTTCAGGTTTTTGCAGTCCGTCTAAAGTCGGTCCGTAACTTGAGCGATACATTCCGCGCTTGGCTCGATTAATTGAATTATTATCATCCAAACCGCCGACGGCAATTGCCGAAGGTGCAGAAGCAGGCGGGAAAACAGGATGATTGGGAAGATGTCCGGCGTTGCCGACCGCACAAACAATCGTTAATCCCTGCGCCACACATTCTTCGACCGTCTGCGAAAGTGAATCGTGCAAATAACTTTGTTCAAAATCTCCGCCTGCCGAAATGTTGATGATTTTTATTCCATATTTTGTCCGATTTCGTAAGATCCATTCCAAACCGTCCTGAATATTTTGCTCGGTAATGCGTCCGGTTCGGGCAAGCTTGACCAAAACCACATTTGCATCAGGGGCAATCCCTCGATAAAAGCCGTTGGAAAGTCTGCCGTTTCCGGCGGCAACCACGCTGGTCATCATTCCGTGCCAACTGGCAACATCCGAAGTAAAAAGCGATGACAAATCGCCTTCAGGATTAATCAAACTGCGGTAGCCGATGATGCGGTTAGTCGGTTTGGTTAAATCTTCGTGCGGATAAAACCCCGAATCGAGAAACGCAATCGTGACACCTTTGCCCGTAAATCTTTCGTCCGAATCAAGTCGCAACGGTGTAGAAAGCACATATGAACCGTCTTTATTCATCGCCGCATCTGCCAGAATCTGTTCTTTGGCACGCTCAAACAGACGCACACAACGGGCGCAAACTGCTTCAAAATAATTGGTATCCGGCGCATTAGCACGAATCAATCTTTGCAAATCTTCTTCCAGAACCAAAAGCGGCACGTATTCATCGCGTGCTTCACGCGCACAGACCGGACAAACATTTTCTCCTGCCGCAAGGTCGGCTGAAGTATGTTCGCGTTGAAAATAAAGAGTTTCGTGCAGAGACATTTTGTGACTTAAGTTTTTCATAAACAGCGGTTAAAATCAATTTGAGGTTAGCCACTAACAAACACAAAATAGCACGAAAGTTTTTTTGCTGATTTTTGTGTCCTTTCGTGTCTTTTCGTGGCTCAAAAATATGCGTAAAAAAGTAGGTTTAGCACTTTCAGGCGGTGCGGCAAAGGGATTTGCTCATCTCGGAGTTTTGAAAGTTTTAGTCGAAAATAATATTCCGATTGATTTTATTACCGGAACTTCGGCGGGTTCGTATGCGGGTGGAGGCTTTGCCAGCGGGTTGACCGTTGAACAAATGATCGAGATCGGACGGCAGGCAAGCTGGTTCAGACTCAGTAAATTTGCGTTTTCCGCCAAAGGATTGATTTCTAATGCGCCAATGCGCGAGATCATCAATCAAACTTTTCCCACTAAAAAATTTGAAGAAATGCCGATTCCTTTTGCCGCAGTAGCTTGCGATTTGGAAACCGGCGAAGAAGTTATTTTCAAAGACAAAGGCGATGTTTCATTTGCTATTTGCGCGAGTTGCGCCATTCCCGGAGTTTTCACGCCGCTTGAGGACGAAAACGGCAGAGTTTTGGTTGATGGAGGTGTAGTTGCTCCAGTTCCAACCAGAGCCGTCCGCAAAATGGGCGCGGAAATTATCATTGCCGTTGACGTAATTGCCGACCAGCCTAAATTTTGGGGAACTCCGACCACGTTGCTTGGTGTTTTTATCCAATCGGCAATGTTAATGCTTCGTGCGGCATCCAAAATGCAGCATTACCGCGCCGATGTCGTCATTATTCCCAAAATCGGACATCTTAGACCTGATGAAATCGGTAAAATTGACGAATTTGTCAAACTTGGCGAAGAAGCCGCACTCGAAAAACTTGATGAGATAAAGGCTTTGGTTGAAGCAAATCAAGAGAAAGGTCGAATGTCATAAGGTTCAAAGTCGAAAGTCATTTGGTCGAAATATTGACTTTGAACACTTAATACGACAAACATATTCCGATTCAAGCCCGTGTTGCAGACTACAGAAATGTTTAAGTTTTTTTCTCTGCCTAATATAACCCTCAAATGTTGATTTGATTATACTTGAACTCTCATTTCACTTTAGCTCAGACTTTATGCTCTCACCATCTTTGATGGCTAAATTTTGACTTTTGACCTTCGACTTTCAGACTTTTGACCTTTTTTCACTTCCGTAAAACAGGCTGTTTTTCGTGTAAATGCTGAGTGGTATTTTCAACCACGGAGGTAAAAACCTGATTTGATGCGGGCAAGATCAATTCGTTGGTTTTGACCTGTTCAAACTCAAGCTGACGCTGTGTTTTGCCTTCATCAGATTTATCAGCGAGAATCTTTTTCGGAAGAGTAAAAATCAATCCATTGACCACAAAACTCAGACCGATACATAAACAAACCAATCCCATTCCCGCCATAATAAATAATTCTTTGTCAACAAATGTTCCAATCAACGAAAAAGCAATAGCGGCTCCTAAACCGACAAAAGAAATGATACTTCCGGTGCGAATACGGCGAAGGCGTTTTTCTTCGGGTGATTCGAGAAATTTTTCGATCTGCGGCAAAACATCTTCCGCCACAATTTTCATCTCAACCGCGTCATTTGTCTGGCGGATTTTCTGGGCAAAGGCACGTCCGATTTCGTCCCGCGCAGCGGCTGCCGATTGCGTGATATTGTCAGGTTTTTCCAACAAATTTCGGACAATACTTAAATTTGAACCGCACGCCCGACAAAATTGAGTGACACTTTTTTCTTCCGAACCGCAACTGGGACAAAACATTTTGGATAAAACTCCTCGTCTTTTTCTCTGGTAAAACTCAGCCAATTATACGATTTTTTCCAAATTTAGTTCACTTCTAAATTTTTCAAAGCGGCTTTGTGATGATGTTCGACGTGGTAAATCGTAAAGTAAAGCATCTCGCGCACCGTCAATTTTCCCAATAACGGATGAGGCAAACGGTATTTATCCAGTTCATTCTCGCTGAATTTTTCAAGTCTTTTGGTTAAAGATTCAACCGATTTCAAAAGGTTGTTTTTCAGTTTTTCCATTTCACTTATCTCAATCGTTTTCGGAATAAATTTGCCCGAGGCTTTGCCACCATTGGCTAAAATAGTTTGGTATTTTTTGACCAAATCATCATAATTCAACGAATCTTTTTCAGCCTTTCCAAACAATAGCCCAAACACAAACTTCGGCAACATAAAGCCTTGCGTCAAAGGCTTAACCCCCCGATAAATATGGTCTAATTGCTGTCCAGCCGTCCACTTGCCATTATTGGAAATTGTAAAATCGTCATCGCTTAAATTCGTGGCGAATTCGACAAAGTTTTGATGATTGGTTAGTAATTTGTTAATAATTTCCTGTTTGTTCACAGCTATAAAATAATTTTAAAATGCAAAGAACGCAAAGTTAATTTGAAAATTCTTTGCGTTCACGGCGAATTTTACGTTTTACATTTTTCTAAACTATTTGAAGGATGTGCAAAATCAAACTATAATAAAATCAGTTATTTGACTGGAGCGCAAGCAGCTTGCTTGCCGGTTCGGGCGGCGTTTCGCTCGTCCGAACTTCCAAGTTTAGTTACTCTGAACTTGAATTATAACTACAGTTTTAACTGCAACACCGTGCGTTGCTCCGCTCGCACCGGCAGACAAGCTGTCTGCGTTCCAGTCGGTGAGTCGGCGAATTATGCACAGGCTTCAACTATTTTATTTGTTCGCGTCCTTAAAATATCCTAAAAGACTTGAACCATCAGTGTATTTGATGTCGGCAATTTTCCAGGCTGTGCCTCGTTTAACTAATTGATAACTCAAAGTATCTTTGCGTCCCGAATTAGTAAATTTGACGACCACGGTTGCCTTTGTCCCGACAACTTTCGGCGCACCGATGGAAAAGTTTTTGATGTCAAAATCCTGAGCGTTGTAGAACGGATCAAAATCCAAAACGCCAACTTCTTCGGAGTTTGAAGTCAAATCTTTCCACATTAAATCCGCTAAAATCTTGTCAAAGTATTTATCCAACGGCTTACGGGTTTTGCCATTCAAAATATTGTCCGTATCGCCCTTTAAATCCTGATCGTGAACCTTGTATAAATCTTTGATCAAACCGTCAGGCGTAGAACTTTGGGCAAAAGCGGTTGAAATCCCGACAACCGAAACTAAAATTGCAATAAAAATGAATGATGTAAATGTTTTAGTGTTCATATTTTATAGACGAAAAACCATAAACAATTTGCAATAATTTTACTTCTTCAAAACTGCATCAATACTACTCTGCGTAATCGGATGATAACCTGGACGTGCTTTAGCGTAGATTTCCTGCGCACGTTTCATTCCTTCTGGTGTTTTGGCTAACTCGGTGTAAAGCGGACGCACAAATTTGCGCCGTCCGATGCTGATCAGGAAATTTTCCAGACGCGCATCAGCCGCTTTGTAATTATTTTTAATGGACATCATCAGCCATTGAAAAGCGATTTCGGAATTGCCTGAATTGGTGAAATTGAACATTTTGTCCAATTCCGCCATCTTGGCTGCACCGAGATTTTCGGGCATAGATTTTAGAAAATGCAGCCATTCCTGAGTTGACCAGTCTTTTTGCATCCGCTGAATTGAAAGAGCTTTACCGTCCATAAAGTTTTTGGCTTGAGCTGCAACTTTTTCAAAAGCATCAGATTTTGGCGAAGGCGCAGTTTTTGGCAATCCCGGCTTTTCCGTCCACTCGTTTACTTCGTCAAGCGAAACGATATTCGGATATTTTTGCAAAAGATTTTGGTCAAGATAATCAACAAAAGTTTCGGTCGTGATTGATTGAAAAGCGTGAGAATTAAAATAGTTCTTCAAAAAAACATCAAATTTGGCGCGTCCGAATTTTTCTTCCAGATAGCGTAAAAACAATGCGCCTTTTTCGTATGGAATTCCGGTTGCGCCGTCATCAGGATCACGTCCGTCCAGATTGATGTGCAAAATTTGGTCAGATTCGGGCGTCCCCGCAAGCTCTTCCAAAAGACCTTGTTTGCCCAACATTGCCTCCATTTCACGCCGATTAGTTCCGTAAACCGCTTCGATAATTCGCCGTTCAATATAGGTCGTAAAACCTTCGTTGAGCCAAAAATCGCGCCAGGTCGCATTAGTTACTAAATTGCCCGACCATGAATGAGCGAGTTCGTGCGCAACGAGCGAAACCAAACTCCTATCACCCGCCAAAATGGTCGGCGTGGCAAAAGTCAGCATCGGATTTTCCATTCCGCCGAACGGAAAACTTGGGGGCAGAACCAGTAAATCATAACGTCCCCAACGATATGGACCGTAAATCTTTTCCGTTGCCTCAACCATTTTTTCGGTGTCAGCCAGCTCATAGGCAGATTTTGCCAACATCGAAGGTTCGGTATAAACTCCGGTTCGTTTGCCTAAACTTTGGAATTTCAAATCGCCAACCGCAATCGCGATCAAATACGGAGGAATCGGATGTGTCATTGAGAAACGATAATCGCCGTTTCTGGCGGAGGTTTGTGAATTCCCTGCCGCACTCATCACGGCTAACAAACCTTTCGGCGTGCGAACTCTGGCGGAATAAGTGATGCGGATTTGCGGAGAATCTTGTAAAGGAATAAAACTTCTGGCATGAATTGCCTGTGCCTGTGAAAACATAAACGGCTGTTTTTTCCCCGCTGTTTGTTCAGGCGAAAGCCATTGCAAACCCGAAGCATTCGGACTGGTGGAATAAAAAACCCGAACTTTTTTAGCATTCGGCGGCAATTGAATCGTCAGCGGTGCGCCGAGAAATTTATCTACCGCTCCCATTTGAAAAGTCGTCGGTTTGAAAACAGTTCCGTTGACCGAAGTTTCAACTTTTTCGATGGTCAATTCGCGCGTGTCCAAAATCAACGGCGCATTTACCTGATCCGGCGGACGTTGAAAACTCAAAGTAGCTGAACCTTTAATGATTTTTTGGTCAAATAAAACCGTCCAATCAAGATCAACGTGCGTTACTTTTGCCTGCTGAGGATTCGCGTAAGAGTGCACATCATCTGCCATTCTTATTGCCATCCCCCCGCGCCCGTCCGGTTGTGATTTACCTGCCATAACTCCTGCCAAAATCAATAAAAAAATTGCTAAAACTGTTTTCATTACAAAATCTCCCTTGCAATGATTATAGAGTCGGTCAGGAAAAAAATAAACGCTACCCGTATGGTATTTTGGCTCTCGGTAAACTTCAAATTCATGCCTAAGCACTTTTATAAATCGTAGTAACCATAATAATTACAGCATTTACGCTCTTTTCTATTCCTACCCGTGCGGGTGGGGATTGATTTTAGAAAAGAACCTATCTTCTAAATTGTTGAGACAAACAATTGTTTGTTTTCAAAATTACTATTTATAAAAAGGAGAAATTATTTTATGGGTAATATTTCTGAGTCAGCCAGAGTTCCTTTAATGAACCGGCTTAAAATTAGAACGCCTTTGCGTTTTGGGATGAGCGGCAGAGACGTTGAGGATATGCAATTTGTGCTTGAAGAGCTGAATGACGAATACGGATTTTGTAAAAGACGTATGTATAAACAAATTGAAAAAAAAGCTTATTTTGATACTGTAACCCTGGAAATGGTTATTGCGCTTCAGGCTTTCTGGGATTATCCGACGACAGGAGTTGTGGATTTAAGCACTCTTGATCTGATGGAATGGAAAGTTTATAACAAAGCTGCTAATTTCAAGTTAAAGGAAGCACGACTGGCGCGCGAAGCGGAAGCGGCGCATCTGGAAAAATGGAGAAAACAAATTAACAAATTGTTTAAGGACGGCAGATTCGGAAAATAATTTGGCAATAATCTGATTAATAATCGGGCGAAAGATAACCTTTTGCCCTTTTCATTTTTATTTGAAATGAAAGCAAAGTTATGAAGATCAAATCAATCATCGGTTTTATTTTTTCGCTCATCGCGGTTTTCGGCATTAATTTTATCCCGCTTGAAATGTGGCTCAATCGCAATTTTTCCGGCGGCTATGCCATGATTATTTATGCATTGGAAAATGTATTTGCTATTATCTTTGCGGTAATTTTTGTGCTTTTATTTGCACCGAAGAGTGAACGATCCGAGAAGCTCCGCACGCGTTGGGAAATTTTACAAATTTATTTGGTAATAGCAGTTGGATTATCGGTCGTCAGCGGTATTTTTATTGCGTGTTTTCTTCTTCTGATCTTAAAAGTAAATATCGAATTTTATGCGATTCAAACAGCAATGATTTGGATCTTAGGATTTCAGGTTATTGAATTTTTTGGCGATATTTTGATGCTTCGTCCGTTTTCGCTCAAAAAAGCGGAATTTTTTCTGACACGCAGTTTAGGCAGAGTTTTTCTGTTATTCCTTGCCGTTTTTATCGGAATCTTTCTGGCTGCCTACGCCGACAAATGGTTTGTGATACCTTTCATCGCGCTAAAAACAATCGCTGATATTAGCGAACAAATTCAATTATTTACAGGAAAAGAAAAACACCAATCGAATTCTTTTTTCAGTAGTAAACCAAAGGTTAGTCATTAACGCAGACATTCGCCGCAATTTGATTGATGAATTCCCGAAAGTAATGAGGAAAGAATTTGCTTTTTAGATAAACTGCATACCACCTAAAGAAAAATTTGTTCTTCGTCAACGGCTTTGCGACAACTCCGCCCTCCAAGAACTTTCTGGCAACAGCCCACTTGGCGAGGGTTGCAATACCCAAATCCGCCTTAACCATTTCGATAATGGCTTCGGTCAATTGAATTTTTGAAAATCTGGCAAATTTCACGCCATTCGGTTTCAACAGTTGCTGATAAACCGTGCTTTCATTCATTTCGGTATGAGCTAAAAAATCCTGTCCGTCAAAATCTTCGGGACGAATATAATCACGCTTTGCCAAAGGATTTTTGGGACTCATAACTACCAAAATTTCGTCTTCAAATATTTGTTCGTAACAGAGCCGTTTATCTTCTTCGTAAACATTTGTAATTGCAATATCAAGTTTTCCTTCGAGCAAAATCGAAATCGGATTATGCGTAGCTTCTACTACAACATTAACCTCAACTTCGGGATAATGCTTCCGAAAATCTTTGAGAATTGCCGGAAGCCAGGTGTAGCAAGTATAACAGGCGGTGCTGATCCGCAAAGTGCCCTGTTTATTGTTTGCAATCAGAGCCAGATCAGCTTCAGTGGCTTCCAGATCCGCCAAAATTCTTTTAGCTGACTGCAAAACTCTTTCGCCCGCTTGCGTCAAAATCATTTTTTTATTCAAACGATGAAAAAGAGCAGTCCCAAGTGAAGATTCAATGTCTAAAAGCTGATGACTCAGAGCCGATTGCGTTAAAAAAAGCCGTTCGCTTGCCCGGGTCACACTCTGTTCTTCACTGATTGCGGTAATTAACCTTAAATGTCTGATTTCTAAATTCATTTTTAATGAAATTTGTTCATTATTTTGATGAAAACAATGAGTTGGACTAATTGATAGTAAAAAAGTGATACTGAAAAAGCAAGGAAAAAATTTTATGAATCCATATTCAAAATATTTGGAAAATCGAAATGCGCTGGAAATCCTCAGCGAAACTCCGCTTTATTTACAAGCATTTGCAGAAAAAGTTGAGGATGAGAAATTGAAAAAGGTTTGGGCGGACGGGAAATGGACGGGAAACGAAATTATTTTGCACCTCATTCACGTTGAAACAATTTTCGGCAACCGAATTCGTTATGCCTTAACCGAAGAAGATTACACGGTTCAGCCGTTTGAACAAGACAATTGGTTAAAACGCGAATCTTCATCAATCGGAACTGAAAACATTAGTCTCCTGATTTCATTGAGAAATTTCAATCTTAAACTATTTCAAACCCTTACCAATGAAGAAAAATCTCGCACTTTAAATCATCCTGAGCTTGGAGAATTGAAAGTCGGTGAATTGCTCGAAGTTTTAGCCGGACACGATTTGAATCATAGGCAACAACTCGAAATTATCAAAGGAAATAAAAAATGAAGGAAATTACCTGGATAGAACAAAAAGATGCTCCGATGCGTCCGCGTGCAAACGGAACAAAAATCTGGGATCTGTGGCAAGGAGAAAATGGAGCAAAAGCATTGATCGTCAAAATCGAAGCAGGCGGAAAATTTGCCGATATTGACGTTCACGAGCCCGGTTCGGAAGAGGTTTATGTAGTTGAAGGAATTTTTAACGATGGTGTCCGTGATTATCCTGCCGGAACTTTTATCCATAATCCGAAAGGCGCTTCGCATCTGCCGCAATCGGTAAACGGCTGCACACTTTTCGTTTTTTATCCCGAGGGATAGAAAAAAGTTTACAGGGATAGAGAAATGGCTCCAAACAGGTTTTTCTAAAATTTTTCACCTGTTTTTTTCTCAATTCCCTGTAATTTCCTACTTTTATGAGTTACGCAGTTGAAAAAATATATTCACAGGGATAGACAGGATGGAAAGGGATTTTCTAGTTTTTTATGTGAATTTTAATTATCCCTTTTATCCCCTTAATCCCTGTGAATATTACCCTTTGCTATCAACTGCGTAACTTCTAACTTTAAAGAATTGATTTATGAGAACAAATTTTACGGACTTTTACGAACTGACAACTCCTTTAATTGCTGATGCGTGTTTACGTTTGAAAATTCCTTTACGGATCGCCAAAAACGGAATCAGTTCGATTATTAGCGGACAAAAGATTGTCGGACGCGCTTTGCCCGTTCAGCATTTCGGGAGCGTTGATATTTTTATCGAAGTGATGCACAACGCCTCGGCTGGCGATATTTTGGTCATTGATAATCAGGGCAGAACTGATGAAAGCTGCATCGGTGATTTGACCGTTTTGGAAGCAAAAGCCAACCAAATTGCCGGAATTATTGTCTGGGGATTACATCGTGACACGGAGGATTTGCTGGAAATCGGTTTTCCTGTTTTCAGTTACGGAACTTGTCCGACCGGTCCGCAAAGACTTGATTCTCGAACCGGAAATGCAATACAAATTGCTCAATTCGGCGATTTCAGCGTCACAAATGAAGATTTTGTCTTTGCAGATGCGGACGGAGTTTTGTTTGCGCCGCTCGAAAAAGCCGCTGAAATTCTCAATCCAGCTAAAAAAATTCAGCAAACCGAAAAAAAACAAGCCAAAATGATTGGAGAGGGCGAAACTCTTTACCGCCAATTGCGTTTTAAAGAATATCTGACCAAACGTCAAAAAAATACAAATTACAGTTTCCGTGAACATTTGCGGAAAATCGGTGGAGCAATTGAGGAATAAATCCGAAAAATTTAAGCCTTAATTATCCCAGATACCAATTAAACAGGAAAACCTATGAAAATCTTTGAGAAGAATTCTTTATTAAATCTTTGTGCAACATCTTTGCTTTTGACCGTCATTTTTCTGCACCCGATTCCCGTCGGCAGTCAAACAATGACGATTGAGGAATATGAGCCGAAATCAACCCTGAAAGTTCCCGAACATATCGTTAAAAAAGCGAAATATCCGTTTATTGATGTTCACAATCATCAGCCTTTGAATCCGAAACCCGAAGACCTTGCCAAAATGGTCGGTGATATGGATGCCCTAAATATGGCGGTGATGGTTAATCTCAGCGGAACTTCGGGTGATAAATTGGCAGGAGCAGTAAAAAATTATAAAGGCAATTATCCGACTCGTTTTATTACTTTTGCCAATCTTGATTTTACGGGCATTGACGACCCCGGTTACGGCGAACGTGCTGCCAAACAACTGGAGCAGGATGTCAAAAACGGGGCGCAAGGGCTGAAGTTTTTCAAAAATTGGGGCTTGACCGTGACGGATAAAAACGGAAAACGGATTCCGACTGACGATCCGCGTCTTGATCCGGTTTTTGAAAAATGTGCCGAATTAGGAATCCCCGTTTTGATCCACACGGGCGAACCGCGTTCATTTTTTGATCCGCAAGACCGTTTTAACGAACGCTGGCTGGAACTCAAACAGTTTCCCGACCGGGCGCGTCCGGCTGACAAATATCCTTCGTGGGAAACCGTGATGGGCGAACAGCATCACCTTTTTGAAAAACATCCGAAAACCAAATTCATTGCCGCGCATCTCGGCTGGTTGGGTGGAGATTTGACGAGTTTAGGCAAATTGTTAGACCGATTACCAAATGTTTATACGGAAATTGCAGCGGTGGTTGCCGAACTTGGTCGTCAGCCGCGTTTTGCCCGCGAGTTTTTCATTAAATACCAAGACCGCATAATGTTTGGCAAAGACACCTGGGCTCCCGAAGAGTATTACACCTATTTCAGAATTTTTGAGACGGACGACGAATATTTTGATTATTTCCGCAAACGCCACGCTTTTTGGAAAATGTATGGTTTGAACTTGCCTGATGAGGTGCTCAAAAAACTTTATTACAAAAACGCCTTGAAAGTTATTCCCGGCATTGATAAAAAAGCGTTTCCGAAATAAAAGGCAATGAATATTTCGATCAGAAATATTGAAAAAGAGGACAATCAGGCAATTGCCAAAATTATTCGCAATACTTTGGAAGAGTTTGACTCAGCAGTCCCCGGGACAGTTTATTTTGACGCTTCGACCGATCATCTTTTTGAACTTTTTCAGCACGACAGAAGTGTTTATTTTGTAGCGTTTGTTGATGAAAAGTTGGTCGGCGGAAGCGGAATTTTTCCGACAGACGGATTGCCGCCGAAGGTTTGTGAATTGGTTAAACTTTATCTCTCGCCCGAAGCTCGCGGTATCGGTTTAGGCATTCGTCTGATCCAAAAATGCTTTGAAACCGCCAAAGAAATGGGTTATGAAAAAATTTATCTCGAAACCAGAGAGAAGATGAAAATGGCGGTTCCTTTATACGAAAAATTGGGCTTTGCGTATCTTGAAAAACCTCTCGCCAACAGCGGTCATCACAGCACAAATATTTGGATGATTAAGGATTTATAAATGAAGAACGAAGAAACTTTAGACCCGCAGGATTGGAGCGAAATTCGTCAAATCGGACATCGGATGATTGACGATATGTTCAATCATTTGGAGAATTTGCGCAAACAACCCGCTTGGCAGCCGATTCCTGATGAAGTTAAAAATCAATTGCAAAATCAGCCTTTACCGAGCGAAGGACAAAATATTGAAATAATTTATCAGGATTTTTTGCAAAATATTCGCCCCCATCCGCGAGGAAATATTCATCCGCGTTACTGGGGTTGGGTGGAAGGAACGGGAACACCATTCAGCGTTTTGGCAGAAATGCTTTCGGCAGGAATGAATTCAAACGCTAATTTTGGCGAACAATCTTCTGTTTACATCGAATTACAGGTGATTGACTGGTGCAAAGAAATGCTTGGTTTTCCCAAAGCGGCAAGTGGAATTCTGGTCAGCGGCGGCTCAATGGCGAACCTAACAGGATTAGCCGTTGCCCGAAATGCCAAAGCCGATTTTGATATTCAGGAAAAAGGCTTGCAATCGGTTGAATCGAAAATGGTTTTGTATGGCTCAAGCGAAACTCATAATTCGGTGCAAAAGGCGATTGAATTACTCGGACTCGGCAACGAATCGTTTCGGCGGATTCCGGTTGATGAAAATTTTGAGATTAATATTGAAGAATTACGCAAAGCAATCGCCAAAGATAAAGCCGACGGTCTAAAACCTTTTTGCATTATCGGCAATGCCGGAACGGTCAACACCGGCGCAACTGACGATTTGGAACAACTTGCCGACATTTGTAAAGCAGAAAATCTTTGGTTTCACGTTGACGGAGCATTCGGAGCATTGGCTTATTTATCCGAAAATTTTCGCCCGAAATTAAAAGGGATGGAATGTGCCGACTCACTGGCTTTTGATTTGCACAAATGGATGTATATGCCTTACGAAGCGGGCTGCGTTCTGATTCGTGATAAAGAAAAACATCATCGAACGTTTTCTCCTTCGGGCGGTTATTTAGCGCATCTGCCACGAGGTTTAGCCTCGGGAACGTGGCTTAGCGAATACGGTTTGCAGCTTTCACGGAGCTTCAAAGCCTTAAAAATCTGGATGTCTTTGCGCGAACACGGAATCGAGAAATATTGCCGTTTGATCGAGCAGAACATCGAACAAGCTAAATATTTAGCTAATTTGGTTGAAAAATCGAATAATTTGGAATTACTTGCGCCTGTTCCGATGAATATTGTTTGCTTTCGATTGGTGAAAAAAAATTTGAATGACGAGCAACTCAACGAATTGAACCGCGAGATTTTGATGAGAGTTCACGAAAGTGGAATTGCCGTTCCGTCTTACACTACTATCAAAGGAAAATTCGGGCTGCGTTGTGCCATCACTAATCATCGCAGCCGTTCTGAAGATTTTGATTTGTTGATTGAAAAAGTTTTGGAGATCGGAAAAAATTTAGATTAATTCTTCACCTTTTTTCTTAAGCTGTCGGCGCCAGAGTTCGCGGTAAGAAATGTAACCTGCCATCAGCGAATTAAATTGGTAGCGTTGCGCATAATTCATATTTCTATCATCTTGTAATCTTTTAATAATTGCCTCAACCCGCCCGCGAGCCTCGTGCGGAGCACGTTTCAATCCACCGTTAAAAAATATTCCGAAATCTATTTTGAGTTTACGAATATCTTCTTCGAGACGCACGAGGGTTTTGTCAATTTCAACTGCTTTTTCTTTTTTTGAGTCGTTTTTTTGAAAGTCGTTATAAAGATTTGCCATTTCGTTTTCCTTTCGGAGAAAATCTCCCTACTTTAAAAGACATATCTAAAGCTGAAAATATTCCTTGTTTTTAAGTTTTTATTTACAATGAAAACTATGGTCTTGGGCTTTTGGCTTTTGGTCTTTGTTGCTTGATTTGTTGTTGAAGGGTATAAAATCAGGTATTTTCTTGCAAAAACCAAAACCAAAGACCAATTAATTGATAAACTTTACTTTATGGAAAATAACACCGAAATTTTGCGGCTTTTGCCATCAGTTAATGCTTTATTGCAAACCGAAACGGCGCAAAAACTTGTCACCGAAACCGGCGCAAAACATTTAACGATTCTGGCGCGAGCCGTAACGGATTCACTACGGCAGGAAATTCAGGAAAAAATCGCCAAAAATGAAACGCTTGATTATTCACGCGAAGATTTATTGGTCGAATCCGAAAAGCGTTTGGCGCAGACGTGGCGCAGTGAGCAAAATACGTGTTTGCAGCGGGTTATCAATGCAACGGGCGTTATCATTCATACCAATTTGGGACGCGCTCCGCTTTCCGAAGCCGCCCGAAAAGCCGTTTTTGAACAGGCAACCCGTTATTGTGCGCTTGAATACAGCGTGGAAACGGGCAAACGCGGGAAGCGCGGCGCACGAGCCGAACATCTTTTGGCTGAGTTGACGGGCGCGGAAAGTGCCTTGATCGTCAATAATTGCGCGGCGGCTTGTGTTTTGGTGCTGACGGTTCTGGCAAATGGCGGCGAAGCGATAATTTCACGCGGAGAAATGGTCGAGATCGGCGGAGATTTTCGCGTTCCCGATGTGATGATTCAATCCGGCGCGGATTTGGTCGAAGTCGGCACAACCAACCGCACCCGCGCTTTGGATTATGAACGGGCAATTACTGAAAAAACCCGTCTGATTTTGCGCGTGCATCCTTCAAACTACCGAATCATTGGATTTACTTCGCGTCCGACAGTTGCCGAACTTGCCGAAGTCGCGCATCGAAACAATGTTTTGCTTTACGAAGACGCGGGTTCGGGTGCAATGTTCGATTTGAGCAAATACGGTTTGGATGATGAACCGATCATTTCGCAATCAATCGTGGCGGGTGTGGATGTGGTAACTTTCAGCGGTGATAAACTTTTGGGCGGAACACAAGCCGGATTGATCGTCGGACGGCGTGATGTGATCGAAACTTTGCGCCGACATCCCCTCTATCGGGCGTTGCGGGTGGACAAATTGATTTATGCCGCGTTGGAAGCCACGTTTGAAGCCTTTCGCCGCGAAACCGTGACCGAAGAAATTCCGGTTTTGAAAATGCTGGCAATGACCAAAGCCGAAATTAAACAGCGGACTTGGAATTTTGCCCAAAATTTGCGCGGCAAACTTGGCGAAAATAAAGACTTGAAATTTGAAGTCATTGACGGAAATTCGGTTATCGGCGGAGGTTCTGCGCCTTCGGTTCAACCCGAAACTGCGCTTTTGGCTCTCAAACACGAAAAACTTTCGACCAGCCGTTTTGAACAGGCTTTGCGTTTTTCCAAACCTCCGGTAGTGACGCGCATTATCGAAGATAAAATTCTGATTGATTTGCGAACAGTTTCCGAAAGCGAGGAAAAAGAATTATTGGAAATCTTAGCGAATTTAAACTAAACTATTTCAGCAATTATGAACAAGAATTTTGATGATATTGACGATAATCCATTTAACTTTGAAGACGATTTTAGCGAAGAGATCAGCTTTGAAGAACCCCCTACCGAAACTCAAAAAGTAAAAAGTTTTGTTGCCGAATTGCCTGTTTTGACACCACGCGAAATTTTTGATGAACTCGACAAGCTCGGCTACAAAGGGCAAGACGAACAACGCCGCGCCCTTTCGCTGATGGCTTATCGTCACGTCAGCCGTCTCAAAAGAATTTATGTCCAAGAAGTTGACCGCAAAAAATTACCGACCAAGCAAAATGTGCTGATGATCGGTCCGACGGGTTGCGGAAAAACTTATATGGTCGAACTTTTGTTCCAGAGCATCTTCAAAATTCCGACAGTAATTGTTGATATTACGAGTTTTACCGAAAGCGGCTACGTTGGTGACAGCGTAAATACGATTTTAACCCGTCTCGTTCTGCATTCGGACGGAAATCCTCATTTAGCGCAATGCGGCGTAATTTGTTTGGATGAATTTGACAAACTCGCATCTTCGGGAAGCTCAGCACGATTCGCCGGACAAGGCACGACCAAAGACGTTTCGGGTTACGGCGTTCAACGCGAACTACTTGCAATGCTCCAAGGCACAACCGTCACCGTTCCAATGGATTACGGTTTTTCCGAATACGGCTACCGCGCCGAAATTTCAACGCAAGACATTCCGTTCATCGTTTGCGGTGCGTTTTCCGGTTTTGAAGAAATTTTGAAAGAAAACCGTTCAAATATCGGCTTTCAGCAAAAGAATCAGACCGATGCCGAGATTTTGACTGAACAAGAGGCGCAATCTTTCCAACGCTTCGGATTTTTGCCCGAATTGATCGGCAGATTTTCGCGCATCGTCAGCTTTCCAAAACTTTCGCACGAAGTTTTACGCCAAATTTTACAGGAAAATGTTTTGCCGCAGTTTCAAAACGAATTTGACGGCGAAGGCTTGAAACTCAGCGTCAGTGATTCCGCCATTGATTTTATCGTCAAACGCTGCGAAAAACGCGGAACAGGCGCACGCGGTTTGCAAACGGAAGTTGTCGGCGCAGTCGAATCCGCCGCCTTTGAAAATTTCGGCGCAAAGTCCGGCGCAGAAATCAAAATTGATGTCAAAGGCGAAAAATTGATCAGCGAGGCGAATTAGGGTTTAAGAAAGATAATTTAACGCAAAGACGCAAAGTTGCAAAGGCGCAAAGATTTTGAGGTAACTTGAAATTATCATTAGTTTTTTTGCTTCTTGTCTTTGCGAACTTTGCGGCTTTGCGCTAAAAAATATTTAATGGTTATGCGAAAATTAAGCGAACTTTTAGATTTGCATCACGATCTTGAGGACATATTTTTTGCCCATCAATGCAAACTGCTTCAATTTGAATTTGATGAGGCACTGGCATTATTAGAACAATACGAAAAAGCTCTTTTGACGCACATTAAAGACGAAAATGAACATTTAATTCCGATCTATGCTGAGCGCGGAACGATTGCCAAAGGCGGCGCAGTGCAGATGTTTTTGGACGACCACGAAAAACTAATCAATCATATTGAACTTTTTAAAGAAGAGATTGCTAATCTGCCAAATGAACCGGAACTCGAAAAAAGGCTCATCTGGATTTTGGAAAGAGAGGCTTTTTTCAAAAAACTTGCTGACCACCACGACATCCGCGAGACAAATTTTCTTTATCCTGAGCTTGACCGAATCACTTCGGACGAAGAAAAATTGGAATTATTAAGCCGCGTCACCTGTCAATTTTCAACTGCCAAAACCGTATGAAACTTAGAATTCGCGGAAATTCCATCCGCTTGAGATTAAATCAAACCGAAGTTACCAATCTTGGCAAACAAATTGCCGTTGAAGAAAAAACCGATTTCGGCAACGAAAACTTTTTGGTTTATTCAGTCGTTCCAACTGACAAAGCAGATAAAGTTACAGCAGAGTTTCAAAACGGACGAATTGAAATTTACCTTCCAATTCAAACGGCAAGAAGTTGGGCGGAAAGCGAAGAGGTCGGAATTTCAGCAGAGCAAGGCGAACTTAAACTTCTGATAGAGAAAGACTTTGCCTGTTTAGCCCCCAGAAATCCTGAAGAAGATACAGACGCTTTTCCGCATCCAAAAAGTGAGAAATTCTGTTAGAAAGACACTTTTAACACAGATACACCCAGATAAAAAAAGCAAGATAAAACCTGATAAATCATCTGTTTTTATCAATTAGATCTGTGTCCATCTGTGTTAAAATTAGCTTTTTTACCATAAATCAATGCTGAATTTGCTCTAAATCATCGTATCTAAAATTCCGCGAATATCTTTTTCGGTCGTGTCGGGATTGATAAAACAAAAACGAGCAACCGTTTCAAACTCATTTCCCTGCCGCACTTTGGTCGGCGCAACCAACGCATAACCGGCTTTATGATTTTTATAAGTCCAGTTTCGATAATCTTCGGCTGACCAGCCTAAACGTCTAAATAATACACACGAAAGACTCGGTTCACGGACTAATTGCGTGTGCTTGCTGACCTGAATCATTTTTCCGGCGTGTTTGGCTAATTCAATTCCGCGTTCAATTGCCTGTTCATAGCGTTCTGTTCCGTGCATCGCCAGCGAAAACCAGAGCGGGAGTCCGCGCACACGACGGGTTAGCTGTATTTGATAATCGGACGGATTAAACCCTTGTGCGCCTTCGTCGGAAAAAATATCCAAATACGAACCTTCCTGAGAATGCGCCGCCTTTGCCAAATCGGGATTTTTGTAAATGACCGCCCCGCAATCATACGGCGAAAAAAGCCATTTGTGGGGATCAATCGTGACGCTGTCGGCATTTTCGATTCCTTTGAAAAGATGGCGCACTGAACGAGCCGCCAATGCCCCGCCGCCATACGCCGCATCAACATGAAACCAAAGATTTTGACGCTTGCAAATCTCGGCGATTCCATCCAAATCGTCAATGATTCCGGCATTGGTCGTTCCGCCTGTGGCAATCACGGCAAAAACCCTTTTGCGATCTTCGGGCGTTAAACTGTCAAGTTTTTGTTGCAATTGCCACGCCTCAAAACGATCTTCGGTCGGAACGGAAAGCACATCCGCATCAATCACTTTTGCCATTGCTCTGACTGACGAATGTGCGGAAATTGCCGAAATAATTATTCCACGCGTATGTTTTCGGCTCTCGTCCTGACTGCGCCAATTTTCGCGGGCTGTAACCATTGCCGAAAGATTTGCTTCCGTTCCGCCGCTGGTAAAAACCCCAAACGCGCCATTAGGTAATCCGGTCAACGAAACCAACCATTTCATTGCCTGATTTTCGGCAAAAATACAGCCTGCACCTTCGAGCCAAAATGCTCCGTGAACGCTCGAAGCCGAAGTCACAAGATCAAACATCACTGCTGCCCGGGTTGGCGAAGCCGGAACGAACGCCAAATGTCGGGGATGATCAATCGAAACGCTGGCTTTCATCAAAACATCACGAAAAAGTTTGAAGGCATTTTCACCTCCAATTCCCTTTGGAGTAATAGTTTCGCCAACTAATTCCTGTAATTCCTCCGCTTTTTTGGGAAAACCGAGTTCAGGATTTTTGTCGGTAATTCTGCCGATTGCGTATTTCATCACATCCAGCGTCATTTCAATTAAATCAAGGTCAATATTGTGCATATCAATTTTAATTTTCCACGAAGTTTCACGAAGTTTACACGAAGGATTTTAGAATTTTGGAATTTGTTATTTGAGTAAATTATTTAACATTTTTCTTTCTTCCATCTTCGTATTTTCTTGGTGTTGCTTCGTGGATGAATGTTTTTATCGTGTTTTTATCGGTAATTTTGTTAAATTTGAAAGTTTCGCGCGAATCTTTTCCAATTCAGCTTTAGAAATTGTTTTTAGCTGTGTAAATGATTCATCAAACTCGACTTCATTGCCGCGAGTTTCGACAAAATATTTTTTTGGAATCGGTCGAGTCGGTAAATTTAATTGGACTTCGTCGGGTTTGATGAGATGAAAAATTTCAGCCAGCTCTTCGATTTCAAAATCATTCGGTTGACGCAAGATCATCGTTTGAATTGCTAAAAATCCATCAAATTCGTGACGTAAATGATGAATTCCGGTGATAATTTTCTCTAAGGAAACGCTTGGTTCGGGATGATCAAAACGCCTTAAAGTTTCATCCGACCACGCATCTAACTTGCAGAAAATTTTATCGGCGTGATGCAGTTCTTTTCGCACTTCGGGGTGATGCAAAAGTGTTGAATTGGTTAAAACAATAACAGGTTTGTGCGTCAATTCTTTGATCTTTTCAATAATTTCGCCAAGATTTTTTGCCAAAGTCGGTTCGCCGCTGCCGGAAAAAGTTATCACATCCGCCTTTTGCCAGTCGGATTTTTTCAAATCGGTCAAAACTTTTTCGGTCGAAACAAAAACCTCCCTTTCGGCAGTTACACGATTGATTTTTCCGAGCTGGCAATAGACACATTCAAAAGAACAAATCGAATCAACGCATAAAACATCTACGCCTAACGACCAACCTAAACGCCAAGATTTGACCGGACCGTAAATGCTTGACGGAAAATGTTTTGTCATATTCCCAAATAATAACCGATAATTACGGATAATGCAGTCATCGTGCCGTAAATCACTTCCCAAACGCCGATTTTCATTGCTTTAACTTTTTTGCGGAGCGGCGACAATCCCCAAAAAGCTCTGATTAAGAGAACTCCGAACATTACGAAAGTAAGTTTTGAAGCGTAACCGTTCGCCGCAAACATTCCAATTGCACCGAGAGCGATAAAATGCGCCGCAATCACCGAAACAAGCAGAAAATCTTTACCCTTTTCGAGGCGCAAACGGCTTCGCACATAAAGAATTGACGGAATTAGACGCGCCACAAAAATCGCCCACAAAAGATAAGCATTTAATAAATTCCAACCTCCGGCTAAAGCAATAACGGCGGCAGAAGACGAAATTGCAATTGCGCCGGTTAATTCGGGAAGCAACTGCCGTGATTTTTTGGAAGCATCGCAGTAGATTTGGTAAATCGCCAAAGGGATAATAAATAAGAACGGATAAAAATTAGCGAATGAGCCAAAATATAAACTGCCGACTAATCCAAGCAAGGAAATTGTTCCGAAAACGAGTGTAAATTTTAATGCGGCTTCGGTTTGCGGTAAATTGCGTTTTGCCAGCCAGTCGCTCCATAAAACTTTGAGCGGCTGACGAGTCAAAAATGCGCCGATAATCATTAACGCAATCCACATTCCGGTTAAAGAAAAAGCCACTGCCAAACTTGCGACTAAAGGCTCGAACAAAAATCCCCAGGAGCCGTGTTCTACCGGCAAAGCAATTCTTTTGAGGCTGATCGCTCTTTTATTTTCAAGCGTTAAAGTGTTGATGACCATAATTTTATAAATTTAGTTAAAGACTTTTTCTTCCAATGCAATTGCTTTGGGAAACAATAGGTTATTTTCCAAATGAATATGTTGATGCAAATCTTTTTCAAAAGCCTCTAAACGGTTAAAAAGAGCCGCGTAACTCAAGCATGCTCCTTCGGGCAAGGCGTAATCGTTAGTTATTTCACGCATTTTTTTGAGCAGATCTCCGGCTGTATCGTGCTCCGTCATCATCATCCTGACCGGATTGTTGACAGTTCCAAAGCAAGAAAGAGGAACCACGCCCGTATCTTTCAAAGCCTTTTCTAGTTTTTCAACATACGGAAAAAGAATTTCTTCTTCTTTCAAAAGATGCGGAATCAAATCGTTGCAGAGTTCGGCAAATGTTTTTTCTAAAACCAATAATTCCAAATGGCGTTCGCCGTGACGACTCGCAACTTTTGCCATCAAAGGAGATAAATTCGCAATTTCATCCCGAGTAAAGGTGTGATGGGTTTCGATAATATGCTCGATCAATTTAGAAAGAGGCGCATCATTTAACCATTCCAGTTCATTTTGGTTTTCTATTTCCAAAACATTATCAATTTTTTGCAGAACGCTTTCAGGATTTGCCCCGGCATTTCGGCAGGCTTCTAAAAATAATTTTTTGCCGCCGCAGCAATAGTCAATCTTGAATTCTTCAAAAACTTTTGTTGTCAACGGCATTTCGAGTGCGATCTCTCTCACGGTTTTAGTTGTTAAATTCATCATAAAAAATTCTCCGCCAAATCATTATCAGTAAATATTTTTTCAACAAATATGATTGCAGTCACATTTGATCGGAACTTTTCAAAAGCTCCTCAACAATTTTTAGTCTAATCAATAAAATTTTTACTTTTTATGATTGAAATCATTTTTTCCAAATAAATATTCAATTAATTTGAGTGCAGAGTTAGTTTGAAATTTCCCAAATTTCTCAAACGATTTAAGCAAATTTGAAAAAGGATACGATTATGAAAAAACTGTGGACGATATTTATTGCGATTTTTGTTTGCTCATTTGCGATTCTGCTCTGGATTGGAACAGAGATTTTCCGCGAAGCACCGCCAATTCCTAATCAGGTTGTGACAACCGACGGCAAAGTTTTAATTGATGCAGACGAAGTTTCTAAAGGTCAAAATGTTTGGCAAGCGATGGGCGGAATGCAGGTCGGTTCGGTCTGGGGACACGGAAGTTACGTGGCTCCCGATTGGACTGCCGATTATCTGCACCGCGAATCCGTTTTTATTTTAGATGAATTTTCTAAAACAACTTATTCCAAAGACTACAAATCTTTGAACTCTGAACAGCAGGCAACTATGCGTCAGCGTTTACAGGATTTACTACGAAAAAACACTTACGATCCGGCAACCGGAAAAATTACGGTTGATCCGGTTCGAGCCAAAGCATTTGAAGAAAATCTAAAGTATTATACCGATATTTTCAGCAACGGTAAAAAGGAATTTGCGATTCAAAGAGACGCGCAATCCGATCCCGTCAAACTGAGACAAATGACCTCATTTTTCTTTTGGACGGCGTGGGGTTCAGCTACCAATCGCCCGAACCAAACGATTTCTTATACCAGTAACTTTCCGTCAGAACCGTTGGTTGGTAATGTTCCGACCAGCTCGACCATAGTTTGGACAGGTGTCAGCGTTATTGCACTTTTGGCAGGAATCGGCGGGATGGTCTGGTATTATGTCGGACTTCGGCAAGAAGCCCCGACCGACGACGCACCAAATTCCGATCCGTTAATTGGTGCAGATTTAACTCCTTCCCAAAAAGCTACGGTCAAATATTTTCTCATTGTGACATTACTCTTTCTTTTACAAATAATTATGGGAATAATCACGGCGCATTACGGCGTTGAGGGACACGGACTTTACGGAATTCCTCTGGCTGAATATTTGCCGTATGTCGTCACCCGCACCTGGCACACGCAGCTTGGAATTTTCTGGATTGCAACGGCTTGGCTGGCTGCCGGATTATTCGTCGGACCGTTTATTTGCGGCTATGAGCCGAAACATCAAAAACTCGGTGTGGATGCACTTTTCGGAGCATTGCTGGTCGTAGTTCTCGGCTCAATGGGCGGACAATGGTTGTCTGTCATGCACAAATTGAATGGCGATATGTGGTTCTGGTTTGGGCATCAAGGTTATGAATATGTTGACCTTGGCAGGATTTGGCAGATCGCGTTGTTTGTCGGTTTACTGCTGTGGCTGTTCCTGATCGCCCGCACCGCAGTTCCGGCTTTGAAAAACGCAGGTGAAAGTAAATCATTGCTTTATCTGTATTTGTTCTCAACCGCTGGAATCGCTTTGTTCTATGCTCCCGGACTTTTCTGGGGAATGAAATCAAATATTGCTGTAGTCGAATATTGGCGTTGGTGGGTTGTTCACCTCTGGGTCGAAGGATTTTTTGAAGTCTTTGCAACCGTTGTGATTGCGTTTTTATTTGCTAAATTGAATGTCATTAATCCGAAAACTGCCGCTCAAGCCTCTTTGCTTTCAGGTGCGACCTATTTGACCGGCGGTATTATCGGAACTTGTCACCACCTTTATTTTTCGGGAACCCCGACAGTTTCATTGGCATTCGGTTCAGTTTTTTCCGCTTTGGAAATCGTTCCGTTGGCATTAGTTGGTTTTGAAGCGTGGGAAAATATCCACCGCAAAAATGTCAGACCTTGGCTTAGTCAATATAAATGGGTGATTAATTTCTTTATTGCTGTTGCATTCTGGAATTTGGTTGGCGCAGGAATCTTCGGATTTATGATCAATCCGCCGATTGCGCTCTATTATATGCAAGGGCTGAATACAACCGCAGTTCATGGACATGGTGCATTATACGGAGTTTATGGAACGCTCGGTTTAGGTTTGCTGCTGTTCTGCTTACGCGCAATGCAACCGGAAAGAATCTGGAACGAAAAGCTCATCAAATTTGCATTCTGGGCAATCAATGCCGGAATGTTGCTAATGATGGTGACAAGCCTGTTGCCGATTGGGTTGATGCAAACCGCCGAATCAATTTCCAATGGCTATTGGTCAGCCCGCAGCGCGGAATTTATGCAAGGCGATACAATGCAGTTCTTCCGTTGGATGCGCGTTTTGGGAGATTCCGTTTTCGGTATTGGCGCAATCGCTTTTGTTTGGTTTGCTCTTGAACTGATGATAAAACGTCCGAAAAAAGAAATTGTGCCCACAGGCGACTTGGCTGAAGTATAATGTATTCAGTGGCAGCAGCAGTGACAGTTGCAGCTAAAAATAAAAGTATTAGTTTTACTGCATTCGTTAAGATCAAACTAAAACCTGTCACTGCTGCTGCCGACTGCCACTGCTAAAAAAATGGAGGTCAAAAATGAAAATTTTAGTCGCCACAGATGGCTCAACACAAGCGGAAGCAGCTATCGAAGCAACCGCAAAGTATGTAAAAACTGTCACGCATCTCAAAATCATTTCAGTAGTTGAGCCGCGTTATGCGGTTGCCGGAGAACCCTTTATATTTTCATCTGAAATTTTTGCCGAAGCAGAAGCCAGTGAAAAAGAAAAGGCAAAAGAAACTCTAAATAATGCCTCCAACAAATTGAAAGATTTGTTAGCTACTGAAAAACCTGAAATTTCAACTCAGGTTTTTATGGGGAATCCCAGTCAAATCATTGTCGAAGAAGCCGAAAAATGGAAAGCTGATTTAATTATTGTCGGTTCACACGGCTATGGATTTTGGCATCGAACTTTGCTCGGTTCAGTTTCGGATTCGGTTACGCATCACGCTCCTTGTTCAGTGCTGATTATTCGGGAAAACAAAACGGCAGAGCAGTAAAGTTTATGAAAGACATCCAAAACCGAAAAGATATCGAAATTCTAATGGAAGCCTTTTATTCCAAAGCGCTTTGCGATGATTTAATCGGTTTCATTTTTACTGACATTGCCAAACTTGATTTGGCTCATCATTTGCCGATAATTTCGGATTTTTGGGAAATGGTTCTGTTTCAAACTATTAATTTTCAGGAAAAATATGGGCGCAGTCCGCTTTTTACTCATTTGAAACTAAACGAGAAAATCTCTTTGCAAAAAGAGCATTTTACCCGCTGGTTAAAAATTTTTAGCGAAACTGTTGATCAGATTTTTGCCGGAGAGAAAGCTGAATTAGCTAAAATGAGGGCAGTTTCAATCGCTAATACAATGCTGATTAAATTTGGTTCACAAAATCCCGTAGGCGTTCCAATTGCTCGATAAAAATCTTTCCGCGCACGATTTTTACCAAATTTTTATCGGCAAGTTTACGAATTACCCGAATTGTAGTTTCAGTGGTCAAGCCCGCCATTTCTGCAATATCTTGCCGCCTTAAACTGATTTTCCCATCTGTTTGTTTTTCTGATAATTGCAACAAAACATTAGCAATTCGTTGCTCAGGAGAAGATGTAGCAAGGTTCTGAATGGTTGCCGCTGTATCCCGTAATAATCCGCACATCAAAAGCGTGACATTACCCGAAAGCTCTGCATCATTTTGCATCAATTTCAAAAAATCATCCCGATAAATCATCAGAATTTTGCTTTCTTCCAATGAAACTGCAGTCGCCGGATAAACCCCGCCGTCAATTACCGGCGGCATCGCAAACATATCTCCACTCTGAAAAAGCCCGATGATCACTTCTTTCCCAAGCTCGGGATAGCGCACCATTTTCACTTTTCCCTCAATAATTATCGGTAGATTATTCGCTTTACCACCAAAATCAAAAATTATTTCATCAGAATAAAACGTGCGAAGATGTCCGAATTTCCTCAATTCTCCGCGTAAATCTTCACTAATTTTTTCCCAAAATGATTTCATTGGAACCTCCTAGAAAAAACTAGATTATCTAAATTGCTGACAGTAAATCTTTTACTGCATCAGTCCAACCGAAAGATAGTTTTCATTATTTATTGATAAATATTGTTGTTTTATTTGAATTAAAAAAGTTTCAGTCCTGAAGCTAAAGTATGCTCCAATTTTTGCAAAAAATCATCACGCGGAATCTCTTTCGCACCGAGAATTTGAAAATGCGGGGTCATTACCTGAATATCGAGCCAGTCTGCCCCGCGAGTTTTGAGATGATCAGCCAAATGCAAAAAAGCAAGTTTTGAAGCATCCGAACGCAGATGAAACATACTTTCTCCACAGAAAACTCCGCCGGCATCAACTCCATAGAGTCCGCCAACCAGAGAATCATTTTCCCAAACCTCAACGCTGTGTGCGAATCCGAGCCGATGCAGTTCGTTGTAACTGTCGTAAATGTCCTGAGTTATCCAGGTTCCGCGCTGACCGTTGCGGCTGACTTTGGCACAGGCATAAACCACATCGTCAAAGGCTTTATCAATCGTAAAAGAAAATTCCGTGCGTTTGCGGGTTTTGGCTAAACTCTTTGGAATGTGCAATTCGGCAAATTCAATGATTGCTCTTTCCGGTGGACAGAACCACGGAACCAGATCGTAGCCCTCGATCATCCACGGGAAAATTCCCTGCTTGTAGGCGTGTAAAAGATTGGAAGGATTGAGGAAATCAATCTCGCTCACGCACACTACACCGTCTGAGTTTTGGCAAAATCGAGGATTTGGAAAATCAATCAAAAACATAGTCGGGAACTTTTTTTAATCTTGGTTGTCTAAACAAATATTAAAACCGAAAAAGCAAAAATATGAAACGATTGCGCTCCATTTTTAAAGTTTCTCTCGCAAAAATCTTTTTTGTCGCCAATTACGTTATTTGTGCAGTAATTTTTGATTGGGATAAGTTTTTTAAATATTTAGAAACTCCGGCGCGGATAAATTGTCATCTTCCCCCGCCAAGTAGTGGTGGACACATAGATTTTTGTTACGGAGGTGCATCAATTTTTGATTTGATAATTATCTTGGTTGGAGCAATTTTTTGCATACTCACTCTTCCCTCCATCATAATTACTGAAACCACTTTAGAAATTTTAAAAAAGACTTTTCCGCTGTGGTGTCTTGAAACTCACAACATTATTTCCACTCCAATCCTTGCTGTAATCAATTCATTCTATTGGGTTTGCCTAGCTCATATCATTGAACTTGCTCACGCAAAATATCTTGAACTAAAACCACCCATAAAAAAACCTTTGAGTGTTTTTCCTGACTAAAATTCTGCTTGACATCTACGAAGCAGTTCGTATATCATCCAAACCTACGAACTACTTCGTAGATAAAAATATGGCAAAACAACCAACTACTTCTGAATTAGAAATTCTCAATATTCTTTGGGAAAAAGAGTGCGCAACTGTCCGCGAGGTTTTTGAAATTATCAGTGAGACTAAGTCTATCACTTACACAACCGTCTTGAAATTGATGCAAATAATGACAGAAAAGGATTTAGTTGAGCGCGAAGAACAGGGAAAAGCTCATCTTTATCGCGCTAAAATCGCTCAGACCGAGACTCAAAAAGGGTTGGTCAGCGAGTTGTTGGAAAAAGTTTTTCGAGGCTCGGCAATGCAATTGGTGCAGCATCTTTTAGAAACTAAAAAAACTTCCCCCCAAGAAATGAAAGAAATCCGCAAAATGATTCAAAAGGCGGAAAAGGAGGCAAAAAATGAATAGTTGGGTTATCGAAAATCTTGGGTTGACCTTGCTTCACTCACTTTGGCAAATCGCTTTTGTCGCAGTTATTTTGATTGCAGCATTACGCGTTTTGCGCGAGTCTTCGGCAAATTTCAGATATTTTGCTTCGGTTTCGGCTTTGTGTCTTTCATTGATTTTGCCGATTGCGACTTTTTTATATCTTTCTGGTAATACATCAAATAGTGCAATCACAGCAGTTACACAAACTTCGCCAAATGTCCGTATAGAACAATCAATTCCAAATCTTAAAACTGAAAATTTCCAAAACACATCTCAAATTTCACCGATTATTTCTGAAAATATAGCTATGACCTCACCCTCGCCAAAAATCGATTTTCTACCGATCTTGGTTGGAGTTTGGCTAATCGGCGTTTTATTTTTCTCAATCCGGTTAGCAGGGGGGATTTGGACGATTCACCTCTATAAAACCCGTAAAGTTTCAAAGGTTGAAAAACATTGGCAGGAAAAATTTGATGAGATTTGTAAAAATCTGCAAATCAGCCAAAAAGTCAGATTCTTACAATCCAAAATGGTTGAAATGCCGGTTGTAATTGGCTGGCTGAAACCCGTTGTTTTAGTTCCGGCGAGTGCATTTTTACAAATTCCGGCAAAGGAATTAGAAACGATTCTGATTCACGAATTAACACATATCAAACGCCGTGATTATTTGGTTAATTTTGTGCAAAGTATGGTCGAAATTCTATTTTTTTTCCATCCCTGTATCTGGTGGATTTCGGCAAAAATTCGCGCAGAAAGGGAATTTGCGGTTGATGAATTTGTCTCGCAATTATTTGAAACGGAACGATTTGTCTATGCTAAGGCATTAGCAAATTTAGAAGAATCCCGCACAACCACGCCGATTTTAGCAATGGCGGCAAACGGAGGAAATTTAATGAAACGCATCGAAAAAATATTGAACGGAAGTCGAAAAATCAATTCAAAAAATGTCTCAATTTGGTCGGCAGTTTTTGCGGTGACCTTTGTAATTGGGTTGAGTGTTGGAATTTATTGGCTGAAAACGGCTGAAACAAAATCGGTTAAAAAACAAGGGCGAAAAGTTGCTGTAGTCTATGACGGTTTTATTAATCTACGCCTAGATTTGACGAATCAAGAGTTTTTTAACGCGGTGGAAAAACACAAAGTTCCGACAGTTTGGGTTGTTAATCAATTTTCAATTTCACAAATGAAAGATGATTCAACAAAATTGCTTCTTCGTAATCGCTATCGAAACAATATTAAATTTGCGATAAATGCAATGGATTCAACATCAAGAACACTAATTTCTGAAGATAGTTTTGAAGGATTTACTCAGAAAAACTTGGATTATCTCAATGAAGTATTGGCTACCGAAGGTGGAAAAGTTGATTATTTTTATTTTGTTGATGGTTCAAATGTTTATCGTTCCGAATCAGCACAAAATGTTGAAAAGTCATTGCTTCGGCAAGGTTTGAAAAATATTCCAACTTCCGCGCCTTATTACGATTCGCTTTTTACACTTTTGTATGAAAGAAAATGTATCATCGAAAAGAATACGTATAATTGTGAGGAAGTCCGTCAAGCCGTTGATACCATCCGTCAAAAATATTTGAACTTTATGACCGAACAGTTTGAAGCAATGGAAAGATATTCTCAAGAAGTTATCGGGCGCGAAGTTCCACAAGTTCTTTATCTTTCATCAAGCAGGTTAGTTGATGAATCCGCCGACCAAATCTTTCAAATGCTTAAAGATAGAGGTTACGAATTTGTTCCTTTGGAAGAAGTAATGGCAGATGAAACTTACGCTTGGCAAGAAAAAATTAGAAAAATAATGAGATTTGACCGAAATCGTTGGGATAAAACTTCTGAATATCTGAAAGATGAAATGAGTATTTTTAAGAACGAAGAGGACAAAAAATTTAAGATTGAAGTCAAACCAAAACAACCTTTCGTAATAAAAAAATCACAAGCAGAAGAAAAATAATTGCAAAAAAGCCTGTCTGAATCCATCAAACAGGCTTTCCATTTCCATTTCCCTTTTTCCCTTACACTTGTTTTAACTTCCATTTTCCACGCTTGAACATAATCGCGCTGACAATCGTGAGCATCGAAAAAGCCAGAAAAATTGCCCAGAAGATACCATCGGGACCCATTCCGAATTTGTAAGCCAGAATGTAAGCCAACGGAATTTCAAAGAGCCAAAAGACAAACAAGTTCATAAAAGTCGGTGTCCAGGTGTCGCCCGCGCCGTTGAACGAGGTTTCCAGCACCATCCCGACTCCGTAAAAGAAAAATCCATAGCTGACAACCTTTAGACAATCAACTCCGTAGGGAATAATTTGTGGATCAACCGTGAAAAACCGGACGATCGGTTCAGCAAAAATGACAAAAACAATTCCAAACGAAAGTTGAATAAATCCGTTGCAAAGTGCGGTTCGCCAAACGGCTTTTTCGGCTCGATCCGCATTACCTGCCCCAAGATTTTGACCAACCAAAGTCGCGGCGGCATTGGCAATTCCAACCGACGGCAAAATTCCGAAAATGACCACCCGCCAACCGATGCTGTAGCCCGCGATTGCCTCGCTGCCAAATCCCGAAATGACACGAATCAAGCCGATAAAACTTGCCGATTGAATGATAAATTGCAGAATTCCGGGTGCAGCAACTTTGATAAGTTGTTCAATTCTCGAATAGTCAATTTTCCAATGTTCGCGCCGGATTTCAAACCGTCTTTCGCTGTAAAACAGAGCGTAAGCCGCCAGAAAAACTCCAAATCCGCGCCCGATTGCCGTTCCGATTGCCGCCCCCGTTACGCCAAAACCCAACCCAAAAATAAAGATCGGACAAAGGATAATGTTCAAAAGATTGGCGAGCCACACTACGCGCATCGCAATTGCCGCGTCCCCTGCTCCGCGAAAAATCGCATTGAGCAGAAAGAGAAACATCACAACCACATTTGACCCGAGATAAATTCGCGTAAAGTTCACGCCTTCAGCAATTACATCGTCATTTGCGCCCAACATTCTGAGAAAATTGGAGGCAAAAACTATTCCGATAATTCCTAAAATAACAGACGCAACTAACCCAAGGTAAATCGAATGAGTCGCCGCCCTCGCCGCGCCATCCTCATCTTTCTCCCCGATTCGGCGGGCAACCGAAGCAGTCGCGGCAATACTGATTCCAATCGCTACCGAAAAAATGATATACATCATTGATTCGGTCATGGCGACGACCGCCACCGCATTTGCCCCGAGCTTGGCGACATAAAAAATATCGACGATGATAAAAAGGCTTTCGGCAAGCATTTCGATAATCATCGGCACGGCGAGGATAAAAATTGCAATGACGGTAGAACCCTCGGTAAAATCACGATTCGAACCCCAAAAAGCCTCCTTTAAAATTGACCAAAAAGAGTTATCTAACGCCTTTTTAGGCGCATTTATATTAAGTTCAGACATATATTTATAAATTTCCGTTTATGGCAAAAGGTAAATAGGAAAATTCGCCTCAACAAATTTGAGAGCATTTGGGCGAATACTAAAGTTGCAGATACTTAGCGGACTATGATTCTCATAATGTCTGTGACTATAACATAAATTTAGGCTTTGGGAAAATAAAAAATTTGTAATTTAGCTGACGAATTCAAATTCGCCGAACTTTTCGGGAACGTGAAAATTCGGTTTTGGGGTTAAAGTCGGCTGCCAGGTCAGATAACCGCGAGATTTAATTGCGCCAACGCAACGCAAAATATTTCCTTTCCAGATTTCGCCGGTTTTGGGAATTTTGTCAAAGGCTTGCCATTCAACCTTAAAAGCCATCCAGACTTTATTATCTTCAAGTTTAGCAGCAGTTTGCATTCCTGAATGATATTCAAAATTTGTCTCGCGGGCATCAGGCATTTGATAAATTGCGAGATCAATCCATTCGCCTGTCGGCGCAACCTCAAACTCAAAATATTTACGGAATTCTTTTGGATTCGGCGCGAGGAAGATTTCGCAAACGTCTCTGTCCCAAAGTCCATTGGTTTTACTTGATAAATTCGGTGCATCGGAAACGATCAACGGTTCATCTTGGTTGGCTTCAAAACGAACATAAAGCGCAGATTCCGACCATAAAAGCCGGGCTTTGAAATGTCTTCCGACAGGCGCAGATTCGCCTGACCAATATTTTGTTACCAAATATTCCTGAGCCAAATTCCACGATTCACTGTCTAATTTTTCAATCGGAAAATCGGTTAAAACTTTTTTGATTTCAATTTTGTTCATCATTAATTTTTACGAAAAAGCATCGTCAGAATTCGTGGCGTCGAAGTTTGGTCACCTTCGTCAAACCATTCTTTTAGTTCAACACAGCTAAATCCATTTACCTTACTCGCTTGGAAAAAATCGGAAACTTGATGAACAAAGCAATCAAGTTCAAAAATTCCGCTGCCTGTTTCAAATTTTGCTTTGCTTCCCTGAAATTGTTTGAAAGGATGCAACTCGCCAACGTAAAAATATCCGCCACTTTTCAAGACAGAATTTGCTTGTTCAAAAACAAAATCAATATTTTCAATATGTTCCAAAATTAGACAGCAAGTGACAAGATCAAATTCTCCTTTAGCAAAGTTCCAAGGTTTTGTAATATCGGCTTGGATAAGTTCCGCCTTTTTATTCTTGATTTTCTCTTTTGCCCTTTCCAGCATTTCGCTCGAAAAATCTACGCCGATCAATTTTTTAGCTCTACCCAAAAGCCATTCGGTATTTTTTCCGGTTCCGCAGCCGATTTCCAACACCGTTTTAAAATCAATTTCCGATAAAATTTTCCGCAACGCTTTTCCTTCAACGTCACGGGTTTTATTGATAACTGTATCGTAGTTTTCAGCCCAACTGTTATAGGCTTGTTGAACATTCATTTGTAAAAAATATTAACTGCTTATTGCATAAACTCAGAAGCGATAATTTCTAATTGGAACGGCGTAATTCCTTCTTCAACCGAAAAGATTTTATCTGCTTGCACTTTGTTTTTAATTAACTCGCCACGCGCTTTGATGTGCATCGAAAATAAATCGTAAACTGTTGTTTTTCTTAAACTTGTCATTGCCCGCAACATTAGCGAAACACCCGAAAGATTGTTGGCGACATTGTTCCAACTCGGATATGTTTTGAGAGCAATATCAGTCCAAATTACTTGATTTTCTTGCAAATCAATCACCAACGGCAAACAAATTTTCGTATCGGAGGCGACATCAATTTTATTTTGGACGGTTCGCGGTTCAAAAATTTCGCCCGATCCTGCATCAGTTCGCGCCATCCAACCCGCAAAACATTCCGGCAAATCGCAAAACGGCTGTTGAGTAAATGAATTGATTGACATCACTACAAAGCGCACATTATTTTCGATAAGTTTAAGTATTTCAACATCTATAAACTCTGCCGCGCCTTCGGGAGCATCCACAATATCGCCGCTGTGACATCCGCCAAAACCTTTCAGATTGTAATACGAAAGCACATCAACATAATTGTAATTTCCATCAAACATCGCCGCCGATAAATCTATATCTGTGCGGAATTTCCCGTTTTTCCACCAAATAAAAAATCGTAAAACTTTGCAATCAGGCAAAGGAATTTTGCTGCCACGAACGATGGTTTTTAAGGCTTTGGCGGCGGAGCGTTGCGAAAACGGAACGAGATAATCTTTCAGATTTTCATCCAAATAACATTTTCCTAATGGCGGAAGTTTGGCAAATCTTTCAGTCAGCGTTTCTTGGCAAATCGCAGTTATCGCTCTGGGAATTGCAAAAGAAAACGGCGGCATTGTGTTTTTAATGGCTTGAACTTTGGCAACCTGACCTTTGGGAAAGAAAACGCGCAAATCATTTGGCGAATTCCGATGCTCAAAATGCGTCATTACCTGAAGCAAAACAGGTGTTGAAACTTGCGGCGCAATTTCGGCAAAAGTTTCTAAAACAAGAGGCGAATCAGCTTCGCTCAAACGCAAAAGATGATCCAATCGGCGGGCAAAATCTCCGGCGCGAGGCTTTAATAATTCGACAACTTGTGCGGAGTTTTTCGATAATAATGCGCTTTCGATTGTTCGGTTAAATGTTTGAAAAGGCTTGTTGTTACGCAGAATATCAAACGCTTCAAACGAGCGCGGAAATTTGTCTTTAAATTCGCCGACGTGCAATCTTTCGCCAAGCCGAATCCAACGTTTTTTCCAACGCAGCATATCTTCGGTCAGATTGCTGCAACTTTCCAAAAGTCCAAGCAAAACTTTTCGTTGCGGACGATTTATTTTGGTAAATTTGGTTGCTGTTGCCAACGAAACATCGCCATTGCTCAAGGCACAAGCCAACCGCAGAACATCAGTCGCGGTTTTGAAATATTTTTGTAAGAATTCGGTTGCGTTGCCAATTTTAGACAATTTTGCTCCAAGAAAAGCAAGATTTTCTTTGTTTGGAATTTCAGCGGGAATTAGGCGGAAAATGTCTTCCTTGTAATTGTTGACATACCACGAAATATCGGTTTTATCCTGTTCGGAAGTCGAGGTGTTTGAGGAAACAATTTTTGTAAAAATCTGCTCAAATTCTTCCGGTGTGCCGAGATTGATAACTTTTAATTCGGTTTTATCCTGCAAAGTCAGACGCGGTTCTTTGACATAATTCGGCAGTTGATTGGTCAAATAATGTATCAGCGCGTTGATATAAAGGCGCGATTCCGACATTTCCATCACTTGTTTGGGAAAATTCGGATACATCGGTTTGAATTCCCGATGTGCGCCGACAAGCTGTTTTAAGCCTTCGACCAGCTCATTATAGAATGTTGTAACTTGCTCTAACGAGCGCGTTTGCAGTCTTTCAATAACTTCAGCCGAAAAGGTGTAGCCCAAACTTTCGATGTTTTTGGACATCGCTGAAACATAGTTGATTGGTAATTCTGAAGTGCCTTTTTCGATGAAAACTTTCCCGCGACGACGGAGGTAAATGACGTTATTCATAGGACATTGAGAAGTTTGGAAATTGGCGACGCTAGTTTTGGAAATTTTAGAAGGAAGCACCGCCATAGCCAAACTTTTGCGGAAACTGAAAACTCTATTACCAAGATTCGAACTTTAGAAGGAAGAATCTTCATAGCCGCGTGAAAGATTATACGAATTATTTTGAAAGTTTTAAAAGTTATTTGATCGAATAGCTTGACACGTTCCATTTTCCGTTTTCGAGTTTTAAAATTACGGTTTCGATTCCCTTCGGAAATTTGGTAAATGAGCTTTCAAAATCAACAAAAACGGTTTGAGAATCGGGAAAAGTAATAGTTTTGAGTTTTCGGGATTTGAATTTTCCGCCTTTATCGCCAATCGGTTTCAGAGCATCGCGCCATTTTTCCTTGGTGTATTTGGCTTTTAATTCGTCTGAAATAAATTCCCAACTTTCCTCAAATTTTCCGGTATCAATCAGGTTCAGCCAATCTTCGGCGATTTTTTGGAATTTCAATTTTTCTGAATCAGAAACTTTGTCGGGAAATAATTCAGTGATAATTATTTGAGCAAAATCGTCCGGTGCTGTTTCGATAAATCCTGCGGCATCACGGCTTTCATCCGAATTTACTTGAACGGCAACAGCAAATTTGTAATTGGGGAAATAGCGCATTTCCGAAAGAAAGCCAGGAAATTCGCCATCGTGTCCGTAGGCTGTGCCGAATTTTGTCCGCAAAATTTCCACGCCTAATCCGTAATTTTTGCCTTCGCCGACAGTGGTGCTGTTGAGCATTTCGTCCAACAAATTTTTCGGCAAAACTTCGTCCGTATACAATGCCTGCGCCCAACGTGCAAGGTCTTCCGAGGTTGAAGCAAAACCGCCGCCAGCCCATTCCGATTGCGGATTCATCATAAACTTTCCTTTGTTAATTATTGGTTGTTTTTGAAAATAACCGTTGACCGCCAGCAAAAGCGCGGCATCGTTGGAAGGAATTGTGCGGCTCAATTTAAGCGGATTCAAAAATCTGCGGGTAATTTCATCATACAGAGTTTTGCCTGTCACTTTTTCAACGATCAAACCAATCAAAATGTAAGCAGTATCGGTGTAATAATATCCTTTGCCCGCCACGAAAAGCGTTTTTTTGTTCAAAATATAAACGAGTAAATCTTCATATTTGATGTCTTTGGCGGCATTTTTGAACTCATCTTTCAGAAAGCTTTTATCTTCAACGTGATTCGGAATCCCGCCGGAATGATTCAAAAGCATTCGCAGCGTAATGTCTTTCGCATTCGGCAATTGGTCAAACCATTTTTCATTGCCAAGATATTTTTCGATCTTTTCATCTAAACTCAAATTTCCTTCCTGCACCAGCAAAAGCGTTTCCGCCGCAACAAAAGTTTTGCCGATGCTTCCCGCCAGAATTTTATCAGTTGGTTTTAGCGGAACTTTCGTTTGCAAATCCGCCACGCCCGATGCCACCGAAGCAAAACGACCGTCAGGCAAAACAAATCCCGCCGTTGCACCCGGAAATTTTAATTTGTCGTGCAGTTCGTCCAATTTTGCCTGAAATTTTTGCACGATCTGCGCGAATTTCTCATCAGATACGGTTTGAAAAGCGAATGTTTGAGTCGAAAAAAAAGCGCAACTCAGCAAAATAAAAAATATTATTTGCCAAATTACGCTTTTTATTTTCATTAAGTTTTTACTTACTTCCGCCGATATTAAAAATGGTTTTCGCCGCCATTTTAGCAAGTTTCCAGGTTCTGTCCAAATCAAATTTTCCGTCTTCGGTATCGCGTCCAAGCAGTTTATCGAGCAGCAATTTACGCAAATCTTTTCCTTCGCGGCGAAGCATAAATTCTTTGGCGTAGGGCTTGGCGGTTTCAAAGAAATTGAACTCAGGATCGGTGATGACACCAATTCCCTCAAGCGTCATCAATGCCCGCATAATGTAGGTAAAATTCGACGGCAGACGGAACGGATAATCATACATTACATCGGCTAGATCGTAGGTCAATTCGGTAAATTTAACGTCTTTGAGTTTCAAATCAAGATGAAGTTTGAACATTTTGACGACGACTTCTTTGATTTTGGACTCATCCGCGCCGGGTTTCAAAAATTCCAGATCAATCAAATCCTGTGCAATCGCTTCGGGGTCTTTGGCAACAACGTGGAAAAATGCGTCGATCATTTTCGCCTGTAATTTGGGAGTTATTCTGCCGACCATTCCAAAATCAAAAAAGGCGAGGCGACCATCCGGCATCACCAGCAAATTGCCGGGATGCGGGTCGGCGTGGAAAAATCCGTCTTCGAGCAGTTGTTTGAGATAAGTCTTTATCAACAAACGGTTTACTTTTTCGGGCGAAATTCCACGAGCGTTGAGTTTTTCGAGTTCGATAACCTTATCGCCTTTGATAAACTCCATTGTTAAAACTTTGGAAGTCGTCGCGTTCCAATAGATTGTCGGAACGTGAATATTCGACCAATCCTTAAAACTTTCGCGGAATCTTTCAGCGTTTTTGCCTTCCATTGCGTAGTCCATTTCTTCGTGGACTGTTTCATCAAACTCACGCAGCATTCCGCCCCAATCGGCATTTTCATTCAGCGATGGAAATCTTTCGGCAAACTTGGCGATTTTTTGCAAAAGCTGAATGTCGCCTTTGATAACGCCTTCCAGATTCGGGCGTTGAACTTTGACTGCAACTTCTTCTCCCGAAAAGAGTTTAGCGCGATAAACTTGACCAAGTGAAGCCGCCGCAACTGGCTCAACATCGAATTCTTTGTAAACCTGATTTATCTTTTTGCCAAGTTCTTTTTCGATTCTCGCAAAGGCGATTTCGTTCGGAAACGGCGGAACGGAATCCTGTAATTCGCCCAAGGCTTTAACGAATGGAAGCGGCAAAAGGTCGGCACGAGTTCCCAAAGATTGTCCGATTTTGATAAATGTCGGACCGAGTTCGATAAGTTTTTCTTTGAGCCAAACAGATTGTTTTTCCTGCGTAACCTCTTTATTTACCTCAGTTCCGATAAACCACCAACGCAATAAATAAAGAAACTGAAAGAAAAACCAGAGATTGATCTTATGAAATTTTTCGCCTAAAACGGCAAGCCACGTCAAACGTCTTGCAGTTTGCAGACGATGATCGGCAAGTTTTTTTTCCTGGACAATATGAATGTCGAGTTTATCAAGATAAAGATAAAGGGCGAGCTTGCCGATAACGTTGGAAACCTGAAAAAGCCGCCAATATCCGCGCCAACCTTCGTAGTTTTTTTCAACCGCCGATTCCGTCTGCAAAAGCATTTTTTCTTCGGCAATCATTTCCTCGTTGGAAACGTGCTTGGCAATCGGAAGTTCTTTGGTCGGCACTAAGGCGTGATTTCCATTTTGGCTTTCAACCAGAATCGGCTCAATCACTTTTTCTTTTACCATCAACCCCTGGCTTTTTTCGTTCATATTTTCCATCTTTACCATTCTATCAAATCCTTACTTAAGAACGTGTTTTGATGTGTAAAAGTTTGCGAAAGTTTTATGGAAAGATAATTCCCGCTTTTTTGCTGTTTTGATAAATGATGAGTTTGTAGAAACATTTTACGGCAAAGGTAGAATTTTGTTTGGAAAATAAATTAATCCTTCAGCTATTTTCCGGCAGCCCAACCGCCTTCGATTTCGAGGGCAGTTCCCGTCACAAAAGCCGCCTCGTCACTGGATAAATAAAGAACCGCCGCCGCAATTTCTTCCGGTTTGCCCATTCGTCCGATTGCCTGGGTCGAAGCCATTTCTTCATATGCTTTTTTCGGGTCGGGATATTCAGCCAAACGGGCTTTAACAAACGGAGTTTCGACTCTGCCCGGACAAATTGCGTTGCAGCGGATTCCCTGCAAAGCGTGATCGAGCGCAATGCTTTTAGTAAATCCGACCACCGCAAATTTGGTCGTGCAGTAAGCCAAGCGGTCCCGGACAGCCAAGATTCCGCCGATTGAAGCCGTGTTGATAATTACTCCGTAATTTCGCTCAACCATTGAAGGCAAAAAGGCTTTAGTGAGCGAAAAGATTCCGCGCACATTGACGGCGTAAAGCCTGTCTAAATCCTCTTCGTTAGTTTGCAAAAGTGTTCCGACATGACCGATTCCGGCATTATTGACCAAAATATCCAGTTTGCCTTTTTCACCTAAAACCATTTCCGCTGTTTTTTGACATTCTTCTTTTTCGGCGACATTCAGTTTTAGAAATTGTGATTTATCCGCACCAATTTCGGAAACGACCCTTTCGCCGTTTGTTTCATCCAAATCGGCAACATAAACAAAAGCTCCTGCCTCAGCCAAAGTTTTTGCAATCGCTTCGCCAATACCCGAAGCTGCTCCTGTGACGAGCGCAATCTTTCCTGTTAAATCAAACATAATTCAGTAGTTAGTGGTCAGTGGTCGGTGGTCAGCTTTTAGCTTCCAACAACAGAATTTTTGAGAATTCCCAATCCTTCAATTTCAACTTCGCAAATATCACCGGACTTTAAATAAATCGGCGGTTTGCGGGCAAATCCAACTCCCGGCGGAGTGCCTGTCGCAATAATGTCGCCGGGCTCAAGCGTCATTGATTTGGATAAAAACTCGATTAATTCGGGAATTTTGAAAATTAATTGGTCGGTATTTGAATCCTGTAAAGTTTCTCCATTAAGGCGAAACTGAATCCGTAAATTGTGCGGATCGGCAATTTCGTCTTTGGTGGCGATAAATTCTCCCATTGGTGCAAAAGTGTCGCAGGACTTTCCGCGCACCCATTGACCATCGGCAAATTGGAAATCACGAGCGGAAACATCATTAAAATTCGTATAGCCGAGAACGTAATCCATTGCGTCTTCAGCTTTTACATATTTTGCGGTTTTACCGATAACTACCGCAAACTCAGCTTCATAATCGGTTTGTTCGCTGTCTTTAGGAACTAAAATTGAATCATTTGGACCAATGACACAAGTTCCGAATTTGGAAAAAATAATCGGACTTTTGGGAATTGCCATTCCGCTTTCTTCGGCGTGATCGCGGTAATTCAAACCAATGCAAATGATCTTTCCCGGACGCGGAACGGTGGCGAAAACTTTTACTTCCGAACGATTTATTTTTGGTAAATCTTTGGTATTGTTTGCTTTTTCAAGGAACCCATTTTCCAAGTCAAAACAATCAAGCAATTCGTTGGCAGTCAGATTTTCCTTACCGGTCAGCGAAGTTAAGTCAACGATTTCAGTATCGGAAGCAAGTTTTCCAATTTGATAATTTTTATCGGTTGAAGATTTTTTGAATGTAATAAGTTTCATTTTTAGTATTCTCTCATCCACTAAGTTTCACGAAGTTCACACGAAGATTTTTGATTAGTTTTCCTTCGTGATTTCTTCGTGTGTCTTCGTGGATAATTCTAATTTACACGGCTTTTGCGACCGTATCCAAGTTCGGCTCCTCCCGAAAGAATATGGTCAACGCCGGTAGTAAAAGTTGCTTCCGCCGCGAGAAAAAGACAAAGTTTTCCGGCTTCTTCAATCGTTCCCATTCTTCCTAAAAGTTGGGCTTCGTCACCCTCCTGACGAGTTTTTTCGGGATTTTCGGAGGCATCAATCGCCTCTTGCCAGAGCGGAGTGTAAATATTTCCCGGTGAAACGGAATTCACCCGCACGCCGAATTTAGCTTCGTCAATCGCCAGGGCTTTGGTAAAAGCCGTTATTGCGCCTTTGGTCGCTACGTATGTAACGGCGTGAATTTGCCCCATTGAGCCGACCAGACTCGACATATTGATGATGCTTCCTTTGGTTTTCCGCAAATAAGGTAGAGCGAATTTGCAAGCCGCAAAAATGCTGACTAAATTCAAATTCAATAAATCCTGAAATTCCTGCACGGAAAAATCGTCAATCGGTTTATGCGGCGGATGCCAACCCGCATTGTTAATCAGACAATCAATTTTTCCATATTTTTCAACGGTTTGCGAAATCAGATTTTCAATTTCATTAATTTCGGAAACGTCACATTTAACGAAAAATGCTTCGCCTTTGCCTAGAGAATTTAATTCCGCTGCCAATTTATCGCCTTCGTCCTGATTTCGCGCACAAAAAACGACTTTTGCACCTGCATCAACAAAAACTCGAGCACAGCCTTCGCCGATGCCTTTTGTTCCGCCGGTGATAATTACAACTTTATTTTTGTAATTCATTAGTTTTAATTTATTGCAAAATAGTCTTTTCTAAAACTTTCCCATTTAGGTAAATTGTCAAAATCACCCGCAGTTTGACACAATTGAATATATTCTAAAGCCTTTTCAGCGTCTGGATTTTTAATGTTTTCTAGAAAATCAATAGTTTTTTGGACTCCGGCACCAACTAAAAACTGAATATCAAAACCCCATCCCAAGTCAAAATCAGACCTTTTAGCTTTCCACATTGGGATTACATCTTGTAAATCACCGATTTTAAATAATAAGAAAGCACAATGATAAATATTTTCAAAGAATTCTCCATCGTGAGCTTCATTAAGTCTATAACTCAGTTCAAAGTCGAAAAGAATTTGCAAAAGACTATGAAATGAGAATACATCCTTCAACAGAATTACTTTGTATAATTCATTGCGAAATTTGTCATTTTTAAGTTGAGACTTTAAATCTTCAGATAAAACAAAGCCTTCTTTCCTAAATTTCTCAATAAAATCAATTGCTTTCATTTGAAACTTCTAAACAGGCGGATTCAATAATTTTTGAGCTTCCGGCGTGTTCATATTTTCCGGCGTGACCATCATTGCTCCGGTGTCAACCCGTTTTTCGATCTGTTTTCCTAAGATACTGTCAACCATCGCTTTGACACCGAGTTCACCGATCTTAAAAGGATTTTGTAGAACAACTCCCTGCATTTGATTATTTTTCATTGCTTCAATGAATTGCGGCGTAGCATCAAATCCGACAAAGGATACTTTTCCGGCTTTTCCCATATCCTGTAAAGCCAGAAGCATTCCGGTTGAAGCCGATTCATTGGAAGTAAAAATACCGTTGACATCATTTCCGAAACGCTGCAATAGGTTTTCCGAAGCGCGTTTTGCCGTATCGCGCGTGGCTCCGGCATATTGGTCGGCAGAAATGATTTCGATGTTTGGGAATTTCGTCTTCATTTCTTGTAAAAAACCTTCTTCGCGGTCGGTGGTGCTGGCTGAACCTTCGGCATAGCGGAGCATAATTACTTTACCTTTGCCGCCTAGAACTTCGCCCAAACGGTCTGCCGCCATTGCACCGCCTTTTTTATTATCGGTGGCGACAAAGCTGGTAATTTGTTCGGATTGTAATCCCGAATCCATGATGACGGTCGGAATTCCGGCGCGTTTGGCTTCTTCCACAGGACGCACTAATGCTTTATCATCCAACGGGGCAAGCACCATTCCACTAACATTTTGGCTGACAAAACCTTCAACTACCTGAACTTGCTGTTCGCGATCATCTTCTTTCAGAGGTCCTTTCCAAATAATTTCGACCTCAATTCCCTGCGATTTGTAATCATTTGCCGCCTTAACTGCTCCGGCATTAATACTTTTCCAGAATGAATGCGTTGTGCCCTTCGGAATAACGGCAATTGTGTATTTTTTAGCGTTGGTGTTGTTAGAACCACAGCCAATCAGACCGAGAAACATTGAAAACAACAGCAAACATAAAGTAAGTTTTTTCATATTTTTAGAAAACTAAGCTGAATGGATTACGGAAAAACTATAATTTCGATTATAAACAGAGTTATTTTCTACTACAAATTGCAGATTTGTTTAAAAATTGCCGTTAAAGGGCTTTAATTACAATTTTCTGCTTCTTAATTGATCAACCGCTACTGCCGCTACAATAATTGTCCCGATAATAATTTCCTGCACATAATTTGCCCAACCCATTTGCTGACAGCCATTTCTCAGAAAAGCCATAATCAATGCGCCGATCATTGCACCTAAAATCGTGCCTTGACCACCGTTAAGACTTCCGCCGCCGATGACAACTGCGGCAATGATGTCCAGCTCAGTTCCGACTGCAACGGTTGGATCGCCCTGACGCAAACGGGACATCTGCATCACGCCTGCCAGCCCGAAAAATAAACCGGCTAAGCTATAGATCCAAACTTTTAATTTATCGGTTGAAATTCCGCAGGCACGAGCTGCTGCTTCATTTGAACCGATGACAAAAACCCTTCGTCCGAAAACAGTGTTTCGCAGGACAATTGCCATCAAAATCGCTAAGATAACCGTAATCCAAACACCCGGCGCAACCAAAATCCATGAGGGATTCGGAACAGTCACCACCAATTCATTGACCCAGGTTGATTCAACATTGACAGGCTGTTGATTGGCAAACCATTTAGCCACGCCGCGAGCAACTCCGAGCATTCCAAGTGTGGCAATAAATGGAACTACTCGTAATCCTGTAATTGCTAAACCGTTAATAAACCCAACAACTGCACCAACTAAAATTCCGATTAAAACTGCAAAGATCGGATTTATTCCGGTATTGATGCAGAGGGCGGTAACTACACCGGAAAGAGCAATGGTCGAACCGACTGACAAATCAATTCCGCCACCGATAATAATCATTGTCATTCCGATTGCACCGATAGCCACAATTACCGTTTGGGACAAAACAATTCGGATATTAAACGGCGAAAGGTATTTTTCGGGGCTTCCGGTCAAAACTGCAAAAAATAAAATAACCAATGCCAAGCCCAAAAAAGGTCCCAAAATCGTCAACCATTTTTTGAAGAAATTAGGACGCAATTCGTCAGAATTTTTTGAAGTTTCAGTCGTCATTTTTGTTTAGAAAATATAAAATATCAAAGGTCTAAGACTTTTTTTGCTTTTTACTTTCCAATAGCCGTTTGCATAATTTTTTCGGCTGTCCAATCAGTAATCGGCAGAGCTTCGGAAAGCTGTCCGCGACTCATCACTGCAAGGCGGTCACACATTCCAAAAAGTTCAGGTAAATAGGAACTGATCATTAAAATTGCTTTTCCTTCTTCGGCAAGTTTGGCAATCATTTCATAAACCTGAACTTTACTGCCAATATCAATTCCGCGCGTTGGTTCATCTAAAAGCAAAATATCCGCATTTTGATGAATGATTCGTCCAATGGCAACTTTTTGCTGATTGCCGCCGGAAAGTCTTGAAACAGAGTTAGTTACAGTTGGAGTCCTAATCCCAATTTCTTTAATTAAGGCTTCAGATTGCAATTTTTGATCGGATAAGTTGAGCCATCCGAATTGCGCACAGGACGAGAACCTGGTCACTGTCAGATTATCCGCAATCGAAAGCGTTAGTGCCAATCCTTCACCTTTACGGTCTTCGCTCAAATAGCCTAAGCCCTGCAAAAGCCGTTTCGCCGGAGTCCCTCCGTGAGCTGAAACCGCTGTTCCGCTGACCAGAATTTTGCCCGAATCCGCCTTGTTCAAGCCATAGATCGCTCGCACCATTTCACTTCGCCCCGATCCCATTAATCCGGCGATGCCTAAAATCTCACCGCGTTTCAACTCAAAATTTGCCGATTTTAAGATTGGCGGAACAGATAAATTTTTGACCTCTAAAATTGTATCTCCGATTTTTTTATTGGTGCGGTGCGGAAATAGATTTTCGACTGAGCGTCCGACCATTTTTGAAATTAAAAAGTCGTCCGTAACCTCATCAAGGTTTCCGGTCACAATGCTTTTTCCATCGCGCAAAACCGTAAAACTATCGGCAATTTCTCTGATTTCCTCAAGAAAATGGCTGATGTAAATGATACTGATTCCGTCATTACTTAGTTTGCGAATCAATGTGAAAAGGTGCTGAACATCATTACGCTGTAAGCTGCTGGTCGGTTCGTCCATCAAAATAATTTCGGCTCTGGCAGCAATGGCGCGGCAAATTTCGACGACTTGCTGCGCGGCAATCGGAAGATTTCCAACGATCGTTTCAGGATGAATATCGGAATGTTGAAAATTTTTAAGCACTTCCAGTGCCTGTTGATTCAGGGATTTGCGGTCAAGCCAGCCGAAACGCGAACTTTCCAAACCCATCAAAATATTTTCAGTAACCGACAAATGCGGAGCCAGCGAAAGTTCCTGATGAATCAAGGCGATTCCATTCTTTCGCGCATCCAGTGTGTTAAGAGGAAAATAAGGTTTTCCTTTTAACTCCATCGAACCCGAATCAGCCCGAAAAACACCGGATAAAACATTCATCAGGGTTGATTTTCCTGCGCCGTTTTCTCCGATCAGCGCATGAATCTCACCTTTGTTCAAGGAAAGATCAACCTCATCAAGCGCAATGGTGGCTCCGAATTTTTTCTTGATTGAATTTAATTCTAAAATCGGCATTGTTTTTTGGAATGAAGCTTGAAGAATTTTTAACACAAATTTGCACAGATACAAATACATCGGAACGTTTTTTAGAGAATTCTTCCAAACAAATTCAATCAAAACCTTTATTTATCAGTTTTTACGCCGCTTTGAGAAAAAGAAAAAAGACTTACCGAATAAAATCCGTAAGTCCTTTTTTTATCAGGAATAAATTGGTCGGGGCGAGATGATTCGAACATCGGAGTTAATTCCTTTTTTCGTAATGTTCAATCTGGTGACAGTTCGAGCATAAAACTTCACATTTTTCTATTTCGCGTAAAATTGTCTGAATTGATGAACCGCTACGAATCATATCAGCCACATTAAAATCTTTCTCACTATGATTTGAATGATGAAATTCTAAAGCCCTAAAATCTGAAAAACCACACCGTTCACAACTTAAACTTTCTTTATATCCGTCCAGCCATTTCCGAATATTTTTACGTCTATTAACCCTAACAATTCGCTTACAATCTTTACATTTTTGGCGATAGTATTTTTTTTCACCTATTACCCGACAAACTTCAAAAGACTCAACAGGCTTTTCTAAATTACAATATTTACAGATTTTCACTTTCTATGAGACCTCAAAAAAACAAAAAAGCGACTTAAAAAAGTCGCTAATTTATTGATCGGGGCGGCAAGATTCGAACTTGCGACCTCACGGTCCCGAACCGTGCGCTCTACCAGGCTGAGCCACGCCCCGTCAGGCAAATTAAGAGTTTATGTTACTGCGCTTCATTAGTCAAACTTTCAGCTTGTTTCTTTCCAAATTTATGCTTTAAAAATTCGATGATCGGCGGCAAAAGAGATAAAAAGACAACCACGATCACAACTTTTTCGATATGATCTTCGAGTTTAATGCCAAGCGCATTTTCAACAGCGGTTCCTAAAAAATATCCTGCCAGCACCATTGAAAATATCCATAAAAATCCGCCTAAAATACTGTAAGGCAGGAATTTATTATATGGAAATTCTGATGCACCAATCACGATCGGAGCAAAAGTGCGGACAATCGGCACAAAACGAGCGAGGATAATCGTCTTTGCACCATATTTCTCGAAAAAATGTTTTGCTTTTTCGACTCTACTCGGTTTAAAAATCCAGGAATCTTCACGATTAAAGAGCCGTTTGCCCATAAAACGTCCCGTCCAGTATCCTGTATTATCACCCAATACTGAACCCGCAAAAAAAGCAATTAAAATATAGATTACATTGAGTTTATCAGGCAAAGTTTTTGCCATCAGTCCTGAAACCACCAGCAGCGAATCGCCGGGAAGAAAAAAACCAACGGCTAAGCCTGTTTCGGCAAAGATTACGAAAAACAGTCCAAAATAGACGTAAACACCGAGAATGTTCAATAAGGTTTCGATCAAAACCTTTGGATTGAGATAATGCAAAAACTCTTTTATTGTTTCCATAAAAAAACACTTGACCAAATAGCCAAGTGTTTTATCGTATCAAATTCTATCAAAAACTAAAATGACATATTGCTTTTGCCTTTTTTTTCCTTCTATTTCCAACCGTGTTCGCCAATCAAAGGCACAAAAGCACAACCGCCGAAATCTTCGGTCATAAAGCCTTTTTCAGTTCGCGTCACACGAATAAGTCTTTGTGATTGAGTGTCTTGACCGATTGGGATAACAAGTTTTCCGTATAATTTTAATTGAGCCAAAAGCGGTTCAGGAATTATCGGACCGCCGGCTGCCACCAAAATTCCGTCAAACGGCGCATAAATATTCCAACCCAATGTTCCGTCGCCGCAACGGAGAACAACATTATGAATTCCGAATTTTTGGAATCGTTCCTGCGCTTCGGCAGCAAGCTGCGGAACTCTTTCAATTGCATAAACCGAACGTGCAATCTGGGAAAGAATCGCGGTTTGATAGCCTGAACCTGCACCAATTTCTAAAATTCTGGAACCATGTGAAAGTTCCAAAAGCTCCGTCATTTTAGCTACAATATAAGGTTGTGAAATGGTCTGATTTCCTGCAATCGGAAGTGCATTATCGGCGTAAGCCTGTGATTTGAGGGCAGTCGGAAGAAAAAGATGGCGTGGAATGGCGTTCATCACGCTTAAAACCTGTTCATCTTTGATTTTGTAATGTTCCCGCAATCGCTGAATCATTCGCTGGCGCGGGATTTCATATTCGTCCAACATTTAACTTAATCAACTATCCAATGTTTCATTTCCTCAAGGGCTTTATAATTTGTCAAATCCGCCCGCATTGGTGTTACAGAAACGAAACCGTCAGCAATTGCCTCAAAATCTGTGTTTCCATGCGCGTGAAAGCCATCGCGCTGTTCACCGATCCAATAATAAGGCTTTCCACGGGGATCAATATGTTCGCTGACCACCGGACGCGAATCTTTAAAACCTTGCGAAGTTAGCCTGATTCCTTTCGGAACACCTTTCGGGATATTAATATTAAGCAAACTTCCCTTTGGGACGCCTTCATCCAATGCCTTTTGAGTTAGGAGTTTAGCAACTTTTGCCGATTCGGTAAAATCGTGACTGCGGCTGGCGGTTAAACTGAACGCAAGTCCCGGAACACCTAAAATTGTCGCTTCCAGCGCACCTGCCACGGTTCCCGAATAAGTCGCATCATCGCCCAAATTCGGACCGTGATTAATGCCCGAAGCGCAAATATGGGGCAGTTGCTCAGGAGTTAAAATTCGATTTAACGCCAATAAAACGCAATCGGTCGGAGTTCCGTCAACCGTCCAGTGCCGCTCATCAATTTGGCGGATTCGTAACGGTCTGGCTAAAGTCAAACTGTGTGATGCGCCGCTCATTTCCGAAGCTGGTGCAACCACATAGACTTCGCCGATTTCACTTAAAGATTTTTCAAGTTCCGCAATTCCTTCCGAATGAATTCCATCATCATTGGTTATCAGAATGCGCGGCTTTTTCGGTTTCATAATAAATAAAATCAAAAAGCGCAATGCGTTAAAGTTTAGTAACACGCATTACGCTTTCAAAATTCAAGCAAAAAATCGCTTAGTCTTTCGGCACATTGGTCGGAGCCGTGGTTGTATTTTGGCTTCGCATCATACGATTACGCTTTTTGTTGCGTTTGCGAGCCATCGCCGATTTTAATTTCGCTTTTTGTCCGGGTGGAATAAAGTGAGCGTGTTTTTTCAAATCTTTGATGATTTCCTCGGTCATTACTTTGCGCTTAAAACGACGTAATGCGCTTTCAATCCCTTCGTTGTTATTAACTGTAATAAATGCCATTTTCTTTCTCACCTCCTCTTAGGCGTAAAATATTGCCCAAAGGACAAACTATTATTAAATCTTTTTTTCGGTTTTCGGTCAAGTTTGGACGCAAAATAAATAAATCGTGAACCAGATCATAGCTCACGATTTATTCATTTTTTAGCCAAATCTTATGCTTCAGATTCTAATGATTTTGCTTTCTTTTCGCGTTTGATGCCGCCGATCTGAACGAGGTTATCGCCTTTGATCTGATTTTTCTCTAACACCATTTGTTGATAGAGTTTACGCATCATTTGCATTTCTTCGGCAGCGGTTTTCGGTCCTTCCATCGAAGGTTTATTAGGACGGGTTAAGTCAACCGCGTTCAGAACCAAACCGTGCGAAGCGTCTTCGAGTTCAACGTGTTTGCCGCGTGCGAAAACTTCGTGACGACCGTGGTCTTTATACCATTGAGCCACAGTTGCATTTTGGTGCATATGTTCAATGATATTTCTCCAGCCGATACCTGTGTTATAGGCACAGAAAGAAATTTCGCCTTCTTGAGTTCCATAAGGAATGATGCACATTTCGGTGCGGCGGAAATCATAGTTGAACAAATCCTGGAACCACATTCCGGCGATGAACAGGAAGTTCCAAGGGTCTTGACGGCGTTTTTCGATGTCTTCCATCGTTCTGTCCGGTCCGACTTTACCGTAATCTTTACCCGACAAACCGAATGATTTATCGAATTTCTTTAAGATTCCGCCGAGTGTCAAGCTTTCTGGTGCGCCGTAAGGGTTGTAGTTTTTCAACAACGCCAAGCCCATCATAATATTTGAAAACCATTTTCCGCGATTGGTGTCGGTGATATGCTGCATATCTTTAACCAATCCTTGAATGTTCAAAAATTGCGGCACTGGAGCCATTTCCTTGGTTTCTTTGTTGACCATAACAGCAGTTCCGACACCGCAGTTCGGGTGGCAGCCGCAGGAAACTTGTCCCCATTCATAATCAGGACCGTGAACCACGTCAGCAAAATCGGCGAATGCGCCCATCAATGAAAGCGGAAACCAGTCACGGGTCGGTTCGGTAATACCAACTTGTTTTTGCACGTCTTGTGCTAAGTGCGACAAAGTATAGCGTTGTTGCAGACGACGTTGTTCGGTAATATGCTCATCGCGTCCGGTGAATGAAACCGGTTGGAAAGCGATGAATGAAATTTTCTTCGGATTTTCCAGAGCGAAACGAATAATCGAACCAACCTGGTCATTATTAACGCCATTAACCAAAGTTGTAACCAGAATAATGTCAACACCTGCTTCGTGTAAGTTATTGATAGCTCTTAATTTAACATCGAACAAGTTACCGATTTGACGGTGCGAGTTGGCATCGTTTCCGATTCCGTCAAATTGCAGGTAAACGAAACGAAGACCGGCTTCAGCAGCTTGACGGCAAAATTCTTTTGATTTAGCAAATTCGATCCCGTTGGTTGCGGCTTGAACTGAGTTGTAACCAACTTTACGGGCGTATTTGATTGCATCAATAAAATACGGTGACAAAGTTGGTTCACCGCCTGAGTATTGAACCGACATTTGGCGACGCGGTTTGATCGAAATTGCGTTGTCGAGAATTTCTTTCACATCTTCCATTGAAAGTTCGTGAACGAATCCGACCTGGTTAGCGTCCATAAAGCACGGGTCGCACATCATATTGCAGCGGTTGGTCAAGTCAACGGTTAAAACCGCGCCGCGTCCGTATTTAATAGTCGAAGAACCGTGATTGTGTAATTTTTCGTCATTGTGCGATTGCATATCGCGTCCGGGGAAAAGCGATTCGATGTGCTGCAAGAATTTTGAATCAATCGCCATCAAATCTTCGATTTTTCCGTGATTCGGACATTCTTTGATCATCCAAATCTGTCCGTCACGCTCAATGATCTCAGCTTTGATTTCACCAACTTTTTCATTGATAAGTGTTGATACATCACGCTTTCCGGCTAAAATTTCTTCGCGGGCTTCGATTACGCACTGCGGACAAAGCGAATCGGTCTTTCGCGGAAAACCGAGAGTCGGTTTTGATTTTTCCCAAGACTTTTGAATTGGTTTGTCTGCCCATTTTGGGGTAAATGACGGGTTTGGTTTGAATTGGTTGACGCTTCTAACTGCGTTGAATAATCCGCTGGCAATATATGTTAAACCTTTCTCAAAATGCTTAACTGGTCTCATAAATTTATTTTGTTCTCCAAAAACCTTTTATTCTTAGTAATTAAGAGTTGTTCCAAAAACGTTAATCGCACGTTTACTAACTTTAATGAATTGCATTATTTCTGATGTTTGAATTTATTGTATGAACAACTCCGATTATAGTCGAAATTACTAGAGCAAAATTCGTGCCATTTAATCTAATAACTAAACCCCTTGTTTTTCAGATAGATACAAACTTTCTATTTTTTCATAAAATCCCCCTCTCTTGTTGCAAAATGACACAAAATAAGATAAAGTATTCCATAAATCACAAAGTGACACACAAAGACATTTCCAAAATCGTGTTTTTAACAGGAACACTTAAACATTGTCGGATGTAATGATTAAGCTACTGCTTAATATTTTTCACAGATGTGGAAAAACACCTCAGTCTCTAAGTGTTGTATTCATTATTGATGCTAACCAATTGTAACTTTAGTGGATTTTAGTTCACCATTCGTTCACGTTTAAGCACTTACTTTAACATTTACTTTAGCAATTCTCTTGAACCTGTTGCAAACACTACTATTATGACAATAAAAAACATCTTTACATCAAAATTTTCTTATGCTAAAGTCTGTTTCACAATTTAAGAAAAACTTGATTTATTTTCTTAAATTTTATAATTCTAAATTTTAGTTTTACAGATTTTCATTTTGTTAAGGAATTAAGTAATAACCCCACTTCTTTTTATATGAACATTCGTTTTGGCACATCAGGTTGGAGAGCAATAATTGCTGATGAGTTTACTTTTAAGAATGTTCAACTTGTGACTGAAGCAGTTTGCAGCTATTTGACAGAAATAAATACTAGCGGCGTGCAGCAAACTTTAATTGTCGGACACGATTCCCGTTTTATGGGTGAAAAGTTTTCCGAAGTTGCCGCTGAAATTGCTAAAAGAAAGGGTTTTCGGGTTTTACTTTGCAACCATCCGACACCGACTCCAACAATTTCGCATGCGATTCGCACCGAAAAAGCCGCCGGAGCATTGAATTTTACCGCTTCGCATAACCCGCCGGAATATCAGGGGATCAAGTTCTCCACTTCGGATGGTGCGCCTGCTTTACCGGAAATTACCAAGCGGATTGAAGAAATCATTTTAGCCGGTCCGAATGTCGCAGATAAAGACGGCGGTTCGATTGAAAGTTTTGATGCGCGTCCGGCGTATCTGGAAGATTTGAAAACTAAAGTTCGCCTTGATCTGATTGCCAAAAACGGCGGTAAGTTTATTTACGATGCAGTCTGGGGAACAGGTCGCGGATATTTAGATAAAATATTGCGTGATAATGGTTTAGAGGTTGAAACCCTTCACGATTGGCGCGATGTAAATTTTGGCGGACGTTCACCTGAACCGAGCGAAAAGCAAACAGGGGAATTACGCGAAGCAGTTTTGAAAAATGGGTGCCTGTTAGGATTGGCAACCGATGGAGATGCCGACAGATTCGGCGTAATTGACAGTAACGGAACTTTTATCCAGCCTAATCAACTGATTCCAATTTTAGTTGATTATTTAGCAGAAAGTCGCGGTTGGACACTTGGAGTAGCTAGATCAATAGCAACTTCGCATCTGGTTGACAGAGTTGCTAAGTTACGCGGATTGAAACTTTACGAAACTCCGGTGGGGTTCAAGTTCATCGGCGAATTGATAAATAAAGACGAAATCATTTTAGGCGGAGAAGAATCTGCCGGACTTTCGATTAGAGGTCATTATCCTGAAAAAGACGGTATTTTAGCTTGTCTTTTAGCCGCCGAAGCAGTTGCCGCACGCGGAAAAAGTTTGACCGAGCAGTTAAGCGATTTAATTGAAAAGGTTGGAAATCTCGAATCAGGCAGAATTGGTGTCAAATTGACACAAGAAGTTGCCACCAGTTTGAAAGAAAAGCTAGCGCAAGAGCCGACAGAAATCGGCGGAAAGAAAATTGAAAATATTAATCGGATGGATGGCGTTAAATTTATGTTCGAGGACGGAAGCTGGATGCTAATGCGTCCGTCAGGAACAGAACCGATGGTCAGAATTTACGCCGAAGCCGAAGACAAAGAAGTTTTGGAGGTGCTACTTGAGCAAGGTCGCAAGTATTTATTGGGAGAATAGTAACTCAGTTACTTCCCCGGGCTTGAAATCACGCCCAAGAAGCAGAACACGGATGAAGTCAAATCGTGAAAGCACAACTCCACAATGGTTTGTTTTTGCAGTAGTAGTTTTTATAACTTTTATGCTCTGCTTAACCGTTAATTTTCGCGCCTTTGCCGAATTGAACTCGGAAATGGAGCAACATCAAAAGTTAAATACTGAGGTTGAACAATTAGCCAATCAAAATTTGTCAATCCAGGAAGATATTCATAATTTGAAAAGCGACCCGAAAGTGATTGAACGCGAAGCCAGAAAGCTTGGAATGGGTCGTCCTGATGAAAAAGTTTTCGTCCCGAACGAAAAGAACTTAGTGCCGGCAAACTAAACTTGCGGAGAAGTTTTTTGTTAGCACACTAACCTGTCCTTTGAAAAATACCGCCTTTTGCCTGTCTGCTCCGCATTGCCTTCAGCTTCCCTTCCGCCTAAAATTGTGGCTTATGTTTCCCGAACATAAGCCACTTTTCCTTTTAAATTTCAAATTGTTTCGTTTAGAATTTCAAATAAATAATAATCTAAAATTCAAATGAGTTACCGTCTATATTATTCGCCTTATTACTATGCCGATATTGGCGAAGGTCACGTTTTTCCGATTCGCAAATTTGAACTGGTCAAGGATATTTTATTAAAAGAAGGCACGCTTGAATTACAAGAGATTTTCGAGCCTGCGCCTGCGAAGGCTGAAGATTTACATCTCGTTCACACCGAAGATTATATTTCCCGTTTGGTTGATGGGACATTAACCACAAAAGAAATTCGTAAACTCGGATTGCCGTGGTCACAAAGTTTAGTAAGACGTTCGTTTCACGCCATTTCAGGGACAATCGAGGCGGCAAAATATGCAGTCAAAAGCGGGATTGCCTCAAATCTCGCGGGGGGAACGCATCACGCATTCCCCGACAGAGGCGAAGGCTTTTGTGTGTTAAATGATGTTGCGGTTGCAATTAGAGTTTTACAGCGTGAAAAGTTAGCCGAAAGATTTTTAATTATTGATTGCGATGTTCATCAGGGCAACGGAACGGCTTTTATTTTCAAGGATGACGATTCGGTTTTTACTTTTTCGATGCACGGAGCCAAAAATTATCCTCTGCACAAGGAAAAATCTACGCTGGATATAGAATTGCCCGACAAAACGGGCGATGACGAATTCCTCGAAACGCTCGAACAAGCCCTGCCGCGTGTCATTTTGCACCACCCAGACATTATTTTTTATCTGGGCGGGGCTGATCCTTTTGAAAAGGACAAGCTCGGACGGCTCAGTTTAACCAAAAACGGTCTAATGAAACGCGACGAAATGGTTCTGGAATGTGCCAAAGACAGAAATGTTCCGATCGTAACTACAATGTCGGGCGGCTATGCTCTGGATATAAATGACACAGTTGAAATTCACGCTAATACCATTCGGGCGGTGAAGAAAGTTTTCTTTGAAAAAGGATTAGCCACAAAAAGCAAATAAAACTAAAAAAACATTTGAACATTTTGTGCTTCTTATGTTTCAAAATGCTATTCAATATCCTCAATTTTGTTATCGGATTTTTCTTTTTTCATTGAAACTTTTCGTTTGAATACAAAATTACCGTTGTGATTTATAAAACCAGACCAACCCCATTTACCTTTTTTAATACCAACCTGTGCTAATCCGTTAAAAAAAGATTGAGCGTAGTCAAACTGAGGTTTTAAAACAAATTTACCTTTTGAATTGATGAATCCCCATTTTTTATTTTCAACTTGAACAGGAGCTAATCCTTCCGAAAATCCCCAAGATTCGTCAAAAATACAACCTGTAATCATTTTTCCGGTTTTATCAATTGCTCCAACTTTATCATTCTTACAATGAACAAAGGCAATTCCTTCGGAAAACTCTCGTAAAATAAAGTCAAACTGTGGATCAATTACAATTTTTCCGGTTTTATCAATAAATCCCCAATAATTATTGATTTCAACAGCCGCTAAACCTTCACTAAAATTTTCGGCACTATCAAAAAACGGTGTGAGAATATTTCCTTTTGTATCTATAAAAGTCTTTTTGTTGAAATAAGCTTGCGTATTTTTATTTGGTTTATCGTCTGAGACAACGGCTAAAGCGTCCGAAAAGGCTTCAGCATCAGCAAATTTAGGCTGGATCACAATTTTCCCCGTTTTATCAATAAACCCGCTTCTTGCGTCATAACTGTCGGTTGAATTACCACCAATATTCATTGAAAATTGTGCTAAACCATCATTAAATGAACCAAGCCAAATAAATTTTGGATTAGGTTCAATTGCCGTTTTACCGTTATGGTCAATATAAAACCAACGGCTATCCATATCTTTCCCTACTACAGCTAATCCTTCAGAAAAACTAAAGGCAAAGGTATAAATCGGCTCAATCACAAATTTTCCTTTTGAATCTATAAATCCGCTTTTTAATTCAATTTGAGCGCGGGCTAACCCTTCTGAGAATTTATCTGCTTCATCAAATTGAGGTTTAATTACGATTTTTCCTTTATTATTGATGTAACCCCATTTTTCATTTACTTCAAAAGGAATCAAAGTTGAATCTGTCTCGTGTTGTGCAAAACAAATAGAATTAGAAGAAAAGAAAAAAGCCAGACAAAAGAAAAATAATTTTATCTTTGGAGAAGTTTTCATATTTCTTAAAATGTCTGACTATTTGTCTTTAAAGTTAATCACTTTTGAACAAAATTCGATCACATTTACTCTAAAGTTGACCGCATTTAGACCAAATTCGTTCAACTTTGAACTAATTCTAGTTAGAATCTTTCTGATTCTGACCGAATTTTGTCTGATTCTAATCGAATTTGGTCTGATTCCGCTTGGAATTTAGTTAATTCTGACCGAAATATCTTTTATTCCGGCTAGAATCTTTTCTATTCTGATCAGAATTTATTCGATTCCAGTCGGAATAATGCTAAATCCCTAATTCAGCTTTCGCCTCAGCAAACTTTTCAACTGCAAATTGTAAATCTTCAATTGAATGTGCCGCCGAGACTTGGGTTCTGATACGCGCTTTGCCTTTCGGCACAACGGGGAAAGAGAAAGGAATCACATAAATGCCTTTTTCTAAAAGTTTTTCAGCCATTTTGACAGCGGGAATCGCTTCGCCGAACATTACCGGAACAATCGGATGTTCGCCGGGTAAAACCGTCAGACCGATTTTGGCGATATTTTCGCGGAAATATTTGGTGTTTTGGGCTAATTTATCGCGGAGTTCGGTTGATTCGGTCAAAAGATCAATCGCTTTGATCGAAGCTCCAACGATTGAAGGCGCAACCGAATTTGAAAAAAGATACGGGCGCGAGCGTTGACGCAAAAGCTGGATAATTTCCTTTTTCCCCGAAGTATAACCGCCTGATGCGCCGCCTAGTGCTTTGCCGAGCGTGCCGGTAATAACATCAATTCTGTCCATCACGCCGCAATGTTCGTGAGTGCCACGACCTTTTTCGCCCATAAAACCCACGGCGTGAGAATCATCAACCATCACCATTGCGTCATATTTTTCCGCCAGATCGCAGATTTCTCCAAGTTTGGCAATATAACCGTCCATTGAAAAAACTCCGTCCGTTGCAATCATTTTATTTCTTGCATTCGAGGCTTCCTTGAGTTTTTCTTCGAGGTCGTTCATATCGCCGTTTTTGTAGCGAAAACGCTGCGCTTTGCACAAACGGATTCCGTCAATGATACTGGCGTGATTCAGCTCATCGGAAATAATCGCATCTTCTTCCGACAAAACGGTTTCAAATAAACCGCCGTTAGCATCGAAACAAGAAGTGTAAAGAATGGTGTCTTCGGTTCCCAGAAACTCGCTGATTTTCTGCTCAAGCTCTTTATGAATCGTCTGTGTTCCGCAAATAAATCTGACGCTTGATAAACCGTAACCCCATTCATCCAAGGCTTTATGCGCCGCCTCGACAATTGCCGGATGATCGCTCAAACCGAGATAATTATTGGCGCACATATTCAAAACTTCGCCATTTGCAACTTTAATATGCGCTTCCTGCGGACTTTCGATTACTCTTTCGTTTTTATAAAGCCCCGCTTCCTTGATTTCGGTTAGTGTGTTTTCTAATTGATTTTGAATTTTTGAATACATATAAATTTTCTTAAAATAACGTTCCCAATGGGAACAAATTTAATAGCCAGTGGTCGCCTCGACCTCTGGAAAATGCAATGTAATGATGTTACGATGCCGAAGGTATCGAATTATTTTTAATAAATTCATTGTAACTTTCTAAAAAAAACAATCCAATCCAAAAATTAATTCAACATCTTCGGCATTGCGACATTTTTGTCGTTTCGTTCCGCAGGTCGAAACGACCAACGGCTATTAAATTTGTTCCGATTGAGAACGAAATATTTGGGATTATAATATGCTTACCCCTTATGAAAAATATCAATGAACAACCTGATAATGCCGAATGTTTTTAATAACATTCTTTTAAATTATCAATCTAAAAAATAATCTTTATCGAAATCAATTTCGTATTTCTCCAAAAACTTTCGATACTCATCCTCAAACAATTCGGTTTTATGATGCTCTTTTGTTTGGCAATGTAATTTTTAACCGTTTCAATTTGCGATTGTCCAATTGAAAATGCTCCGAAACCTGATTGCCATTGGAAATTTTTGAATCGTTCTTCTTTGCTTTTAATCCAATGCGAACTCGCTTTTTTCAATTCACGCAACAAATCGCTCAAAGCGTGATTTGTTGAGAGCGAAATTAATAAATGAATATGATTTGCCGTTCCGTTTGCTGATAACAAAGGCGATTGGTATTTTCGTAATACACCGCCAATATAAGCGAATAATTCTTTTTCAATTTCAGTCAATATCAATTCATTTCGATTTTTGGTGGAAAAAACAACGTGAACGTAAATTTTGACTAACGTTTGAGCCATACTTATTTTTAAATACGATACCTTTGGCATCGGGTGGGACATTATTAAATTCCCGCAGGTCGAAACGACCAACGGCTATCAAATATGTTCCCTTTGGGAACTATGAAATTTGAATCTCAAATCTTCTAAATTTCAGTCCAATCCAACACAACTTTCCCTGAATTTCCCGTCCGCATTACTTCAAATCCTTCGGCAAAATCTTTGTATGAAAAACGATGCGTGATGACGGGCGAAATGTCCAAGCCGCCTTCGACGAGGACGTTCATTTGATACCAGGTTTCATACATTTCGCGTCCGTAAATGCCTTTTATTGTGAGCATATTGAAGATTACGGTTTTCCAGTTGATAGAAAATTCTTCGGGTGGGATTCCCAAGAAAGCAATGTTTCCTCCGTGCGTCATATTCACAAGCATATCGCGGAAAGCCTGTGCATTGCCCGACATTTCCATTCCAACGTCAAACCCTTCTTTCATTCCAAGTTGTTTTTGATAATCGGCAATCGAAATTTCGGTAACGTTAATGGCGTGTTCGATGCCATTGGCTTTGGCTAGTTCGAGTCGTTTCGGATTAACGTCGGTGATGACGATGTGTCGTGCTCCGGCGTGTTTGGCAACCGCTGCCGCCATGATGCCGATCGGTCCTGCGCCCGTAATCAAAACATCTTCGCCGAAAACTTCAAAAGCAAGTGCGGTATGAACAGCATTTCCGAACGGATCAAAAATCGCCGCAACTTCCAGATCAACGCCCGGATTATGTTTCCAGATATTGGTGTAAGGAACCGCCATATATTCGGCAAAACCGCCATCGGTATTGACTCCGTAACCAAGCGTATGAGCGCACTTAAACCTGCGTCCTGCCAAACAATTACGGCAGCGTCCGCAAACCAGATGACCTTCGACCGAAACAATATCGCCAACGTGAAAATCGCTGACATTTGAGCCAATTTCGACGATTTCGCCGACTAATTCGTGTCCCAAAATGGTCGGAACTTTGATGGTGCTTTGCGCCCACGCGTCCCAATTCCAGATATGAACATCCGTTCCGCAAATGCCTGTTTTGAGCATTTTGATCAAAACGTCATTAATTCCAATTTTCGGTTCGGGAACGTCTTCGAGCCATAAACCGACTTCGGCTTTACTTTTAACTATTGCTTTCACTTAAATTTGACCTCAAAAGATGATTGAATAACTTAATGAAAGGATAAATGAAAGTTATTAAACAGAAAAGCGAAGAAGGAAAAATCTTTTTTTAATTTGAGAATTCAGCATATTTGGGAAAGAGATTTTTGATATGTTCGGCAGGAGTAAATTTTTCATTCACAAAAAACAAAGAGGCAACCACGCTGGTTATTGCATTTGAATTAAAAAAATCGCGCCCGTTCTCGGCTAAATATTTTTCATAAATTTGCAAACCTTGATTAACAACCGAATCTAATTCCGCCAGATTCTTTAATTTGTTTTCGATCAGCGGATTAAAGAAAAACGGCGCATCAATGACGCGTGTTCCGCTGGGTAAATCGGGAAATTTCCATTGCGCGTAACGGACAAAACTATCCAGATTTAATTCATTTTCCAAAAATTGCTCGGAAGTGATTTTAGATTCTTCAATATCAACCAAATAGGCTTCGCGTTCACTACGAATCAACTTAAATTCTTCATCCGCCGAAGCGAAATTTCCGGCTAAAAGATTTAATTTTTTGCGTAAAAACGAGGGAATGTTCGATTCGTTTTTGTAAACCAAATGATGGTCAATTATTGCCCAGGCATCTTGTAAAACGGTGCGGGTTTGGATTTCACAAACCAAATTTTTCAAATCATCGTAACGTGCGCCTGAAGAAGTTTCGCCTAATTTCACGACAAAATGAATTGCTCCATAGCCAAAATCATCGGTTCTTTTGTCGGTCAATTTGTCAATCTTTTCAATGATTTCAAAATGTTCGGCAATTATTTTTTCAACTTTCGATAAATCATCCAGATACAAACAAACCACGCGAACTCCGGCAAAATCCGTCATTTCGGAAATCGGGTTTTGATAGTTTTTGCGGCGGATTTTCTCCAAAAAACTGTCCAAGTTTTTGGCGCGATGTGTAATAGTCGAAAATTCGATTTGAGCATTTTTCAGATGACGAGCGAGAATATAAGCGACTTCGGCGCAAAGTTTTTCGTAATCCGAACGTTTTTCGATAAATTGTTTGATTATTTGCGGCTGTTTAAGCCACATTCCGTCCAAATCGAATTCAACTTTCTCCGAATCTGCCATAATTTTTCGTTATCAAAAGGCTAAAGAAAATTAGCTGTTACGTCAAATATTATTTCTCTGGCAAAAATGTTATACTCCGAAAAAACTACTGCAAAAATAAATTATGGAACAAAGAAAAACTACTTCGTATCGTTGGGAAGATATGCCGAAAGAGCGTGTTTCAGACCTTTTGACACGCCGTTTAGTCACCAGTGAAAGAATGATGCTGGCGCATGTTTATTTGGAAAAAGGCTGCATTGTGCCGAAACATTCGCACGAAAACGAGCAAATTACTTATATTTTGGAAGGTGCTTTGCACTTTTGGATCGGCGAAGACGAAAAGGAAGAAGTCATAGTCCGCGCCGGAGAAGTTTTAGTCATTCCGTCCAACGTTCCGCACAAAGCCGAAGCCTTGGAAGACACATTGGACGTGGATATTTTCAGCCCGCCGCGTCAGGATTGGATTGATAAAACGGATGATTATTTAAGGCAAAAATAAGTCGGGAGTTGGGAGTTGGGAGTAACAAGTGATTTTTACTTCCCAAACTTCCCAAACTTCCCGAACTCCCTAAACTACGCAAAATATGGATTTAGGACTAAAAGGAAAAGTTGCACTGGTTGCGGCAGCAAGCAAAGGACTCGGAAAAGCGGTTGCGGAAGAATTGGCAAACGAAGGAGTTTCGCTGATCTTATGCGCCCGTGATTCGGTTGAACTGCAAAAGACTTGTGATGAAATTCGGGAAAAATCCAAAGTTCCGGTGCTTGGAATAACAACCGATTTAGGAAAATCCGAAGAAATTGAAAAACTATATCAATCGGGAATGGATGAATTTGGACAGATTGATATTTTAGTCACCAATGTTGGCGGTCCGCCAGCCGGAATTTTTGAGAACCTTTCTCGCCAGAATTGGGAAAATTCGACAAATCTTTTGCTGACCAGCGTTTTGGATTTAACCCGGCTTGTTTTGCCGCAAATGAAAGAACGCGGTTGGGGTAGGATTTTAAATATTACTTCAATTGCCTCTAAACAGCCTGTTGATAATTTAATTTTATCCAATAGTTTACGGGCGGCTGTGACAGGTTTTGCCAAAACTCTGGCGAATGAGATCGCGCCATTCGGAATCACGGTCAACAATATTTTGCCGGGTTATACACGCACGGAAAGAGTTATTCAATTAGCCGAAACAATCGCCCAAAAAGAAGGAATTACGCCCGAAGAAGCTACTTCGCGCTGGACTTCGGAAATTCCAATGAAACGCCTTGGAGAACCGCACGAATTTGCCGCTTTAGCCGCTTTTTTAGTTTCAGAAAGGGCGAGTTATATCACCGGAAGCTCGATTGCGGTTGATGGCGGCTGGATTAAATCACTTTTTTGATTTAACGCAAAGGCGCAAAGAATTTCAAGTAAAAAGGCAAAAGTAAAAAGTAAAAATTATTTTAAAAATCCTTTGCGTCTTTCACCCTTTGCGCCTTTGCGTTAAAAATCTCACCTTATTTACTGCGTTTTAACTCTAATTCATAAAACCAAAAATCATTATTTGGCTGATCGATTTTTAATTGGTCGGTTTTACCATTTTTGTCTATCGTAAAAGTCACCCAACCACGCGGAAAATTGTAATTTACTGAACTTCGCCATTTAATTTGAAAAGTATCATAATTCCAATGCTCCAGATCCGCGACAAAATTTGGCGCAGGAATCATTCTTAAAACCAATTTGCCGTTTTCTTCCGTCACTGTAACGTCGCCATACAATTGCCCCGAATAAGTTCCGGCGTAATTCTTTAAATCCAGACTTGGTTTGGTATTTGGAACGCGGGCGGCATCAATTTTCTTATTTTCCTCGACTTCTGCGGCGGCATTCTGTTTGGCTCTTTCCAATCTTTCACCGGACCAATCGCGTTTTGGCTCAACATTTAAGAAAACATCCAAAACCTTATTCTGCATAATTGTATTGACGCTGGTTTCGGAATTGGTCAAAACTACTACGCCCAAATTTTCATCAGGAATCAAACCCGTTTCGGAAATCATTCCATCAAGCCCGCCGCTGTGATAAAGCATTTTGTGACCGCGATAATCGGTCATAAACCAACCCAAACCATAACCGCCGAACATTTGTGTCGGAGCATTTTTTGCCGGAAAAGGATTAACGCCGAGAACCGTGTTTTGCGCCCACATTTCTGCAGATCGCTCACGGCTGAAAATCTTTTTACCTTCAAAAGTTCCACGCCCAAGCTGCAACCGCATCCAGCTTCCAAGTTCCGCGACCGAAGCATTTAATCCGCACGCACCCCACGAATTGTCCACATTTCCTAATGGAAGTGGACGAAGTTTTCCGCCTGATTCGTTATGCGGCGAGGCAAAATTATCTTTAATGTCCTTAACGCTGGTGGTTGTTCGATTCATTCCCAACGGCGTTAAAATTCGTTCTTTGACAAATTGCGCCCAGGTTTTCCCCGACACTTTTTCCAAAACCTTGCCGGCGGTAATAAACATCAGATTTTGATAGCCGAATTGTGAGCGAAAACTTGAAGTCGGTTTCAAATACCGAACCCGCTTAAGAATTTCATCCGAAGAATAGGTCGTATCATACCAAAGCAAATCGCCGCTGAAAGTGTCCAATCCGCTATGATGTGAAACCAAATCCCTCACCGTTAATTCGTGCGTGACATACGGATCATACATCTGAAAATCAGGAAGAAATTTGGTTACTTTGTCATCCCATTTTAATTTCCCTTCGTCAACCAAAATTGCCAAACTCGCCGTAGTAAAAGCTTTAGAGTTGGAAGCGATCGCAAAAAGCGTATTCTCATCAACTTTTTCGGGCGAACCTAATTTTCGGACTCCATAGCCTTTGGCAAAAACAACTTTATCGTCCTTAACAATTGCCATGGCAAATCCGGGCACGTTCCAATCAATTAAAACCTTTTGTGCATAAGCATCAATTTCAGCCAGCTTACCCTGTAAATCCTGCGGAAAAATGAAGCTTGGAAAAAGGACTAAAACAAGCAGTAAACTTAAATAAATCGGATATTTTTTCATAAATTTTGTTTGCAGATTGAATTTAAAATTGAGTTTGCCATAACTGCGCTGATAAAGTCTATTTTTCCCCTGGATAAATATTTATTATGAAAAACAATGTAATATGATAAATTCAATATTTCGGATAAAATTCGAAAAAATCCAAAAAAAACTATTGACACACGTTTTAATTAAATGTAAAAATTTTTATTAATTTATAAAAAGTAAGTAGTAATGCTTACGTTCATTAAGACTATCAGAACAAGCAGGTATTCGTTTAATTCATACAAAAAATCAAGCGGTTTACATATATAAAAATTTCCTATTCTTTATTGGTAATAAATTAATTAAAGATAGTGCTAATTTAGTCTATCTTAGTAATTTTGTTACCTAAAACTCCTACCCCCCGTTAGAGAGATTCATACTTTTCAGGGCTTTATTTGTATTAATAAAGTTCGGCTTGTCCGACAACTAACTTAAAACATCGGAGGAAGAATGAGAAAATTCTCGTTTAGCATTTTGTTATTGACGCTTTTGATGGCGTTGACCACTTTAAACCTGTCAGCCCAACGCGGCGAACGTGATGATGATGATAATTGGGGCGGAGACCGTTTTCGTTCCAGACAAGAAGAACGCGATGCTTCGGACTTGCGCGAAGGAAAACATCAAGACCGTTCAAGGAACAGTTCGGGTGAATTAAACCCATTTTTTGCTCGTCCCGGTTTTGCCGCAACTACTGGCGGAACGACCGCTGTCAGTTCAATTATTGACCACGGTGGTCCGGTAATGAATCAACCCGTTATCTATGTTATTTTCTATGGCAACTGGAATCAAACAAATGGTTCTGACACAGCCGCCGGAAAACAAATCGTTTTAGATTGGGCAGCCGGAATTGGTTCAACTGCACATTATTCGCTAAACGCATCATACGCTAAGGCAGGTTATCCGACCAATGGAACTGCTGTTTTTGGCGGATCAACCACTTTAACTGGTTCATACAGCACTCGATTGACTGATGCTCAAATTTTGTCAACTATCGTTAGCACCATCAATGCCGGACAAATAAGAAGGACTCCAACTTCGCCAAATTTTGACCCAAATGGTGTTTATTTTCTCGTCACTTCTTCTGATGTAACGGCAAGATCAGGCTTCTGCACCCAGTATTGCGGATGGCACTCTGCTTCAACCCAAACCTTTGGCAGACTCCGATATTCATTTGTTGGTAATGCAAAAAGATGTGTCACAAGTTGTGCCGCACAATCAACCGTTAGCCCAAATGGTAATCCGGGGATTGATGGAACCGTATCAGTTTTAACACATGAGTTGGAAGAAACACATTCCGATCCTGATTTGAATGCTTGGTATGATTCAAGCGGAGCTGAAAATGCAGACAAATGTGCTTGGACGTTTGGACATTTCCAATTCCAAACTGCAAACGGTTCTTGGGCAAACATTAGCTTTGGCGGACGTAATTGGCTGATTCAACGCAACTTATTAAATGGTGCATCTGATTTCTGTATGGTTGATGCAACTCATAACTAATTCTTTTTTCATTCTTCAAAGGGTAGTAGGATTAAAACCTATTACCCTTTTTACCTAAAATTTATTGAGCCGATTTCTTAAAAATTGTCGCGTAAATAAATAAAAGAAAATTAATTGTCTTTTTTAATAGTTTAAAGATACTGTAAAAAAGAAGTATCTCCTGGAAATTCAAAAGGAATAGGAAAAAGTAATGTTTCAACGAAATTTACATAGCCAAATAAAAGTAATCTGCTTTTTTGTTTTGATTACAATTGCGGCATTTGCTGCCACTTCGATAAAGGCTCAGGTTTATCAGCAACAGCAACCGTATTACAATCCTAATGATCCATATGGTCAACAGGATGAGAATTATACGGCAAAAACGCCATATAAACTTGAGATTGCCAAAATCGAAGCCAGTGTTTACCGCCCTGGCGAAGAACCGTTGCCTTTGTCACAAGTTCCACGTCTTAATCAGGGAGATGTTTTAAAAGTCAAAATTGCCAACGAAGCGGTTAATGGAATTATGCCGCATCAGAGCAATTGGGATTGGACTTTGTTAGTCGCTTTTATCAACCCAAGCCGCAATACTACGAGCGAAGATGCTGTTACCCAAGAGGTTCGTTTGCGTGAAAAAGGTTGGTATAACGACAATTTCTTTACTGTTCCCTTTGACAGCCAGCCGATCATTTTTCTTTACCCGAAATCAAATTATCGTAAAAAGATTCTTGATTTGGTTACCCAAAGACCTGACGATGTTCGTCAAATGGGTGAAAAGGTGCTTGAAATTTCCAGCGCGTATGGGCATATCAGTTCATTTTTGAGTCAAGCCCAATATATGCTGACTAATCCATACTACAACAACGGATTATTGGAACAAGCAATCGAAGGTGCAGCACGCAGTTTTAATATTCAAATGCCTTCATGTTGGCAGTCTTTCGGTTATGGCGGCGGTTATTATGGCGGCGGTTACAGTGGCTACAATAGCAGTTATAACAACTATCCCGGCTACAACGAATTGGCGAGCCGTGCCCAGTGTCTTTCGCGTAATGTTCGCATAGATGATTTGAACTACAGTGTTGGCAGAATGTTGGAACAGGGCGGTTTAGTAGCTTTGGCACAAATCAAGCAGATGCACCCCGAAATCTCAAAATATGTTGCATTAGCCGCAATTGCGATTGATTTTATTATGAAACTCACTCGCAAAACTGCAATCCGTATTATTCCTGCAATTATTTCTACACCTGATAATCCGATTTATCCGCAAGGTGGTTTTTACGGCGGAGGTTACTATCAGGGTGGAGGCTATTATCAAGGCGGAGCAGTTAATCAAGGATATTATCAACAAGGCGGGGCGGCAAACTATTATCAGCAAGGCAGTTATGTAGCCGGAAATAGTTTTGCTCAAGGGAATTCGGGCGAAGCCAACAAAGTTTCGCTGCTTGCCAACTATCAACCGAGCGATAAACAATTTGTGACGGTTTATGCGTATGTGCCGCATAAATGGCAGCCTGAACCTGAACCGAAATTAACCAATCTTTATGCACCGCAAATGTCCGAACCGTGTTTTCATACCGGCAAAAATATTCTGCGGAATATGGATTTGCGGATCGAATGGCTTTCGGATACTTTTACCCGCGATTTCAAATTGATCTTGAATGACAACAACGGTTGGAAAAAAGAATTTGTTTTGCGGAAAAATATGGGCTTAAATGCTTGGGAAGCCGATATTACCAAAGAAGATTTGGCGACATTACCGAAAAATAATGTAATTGATGCCAAAATCACCGGAAAACGCGGATTTACCTTGATCGAAAGTCCGACTTTCCAAATTCCGTTTGCTAATGGCGGAACTTTTGAGGCAACAATTACTCCGGCTTCAAACGGCAAAAACGCAGTTACAGTCAAAAGAGTAGCCGGTGATTCCCGTTGTTCGCAAAATATTGTTTACAAATCTGCGACCGGAAACCCAATTATTTTCCCGATTGCCAAAGAAAACAGTTTCTTGAAATTTACAGAAGATAAGAGCGAAATTACATTTGAAGTTGATGCCAGCGCACAGCCGAATACGGATACAATCCAAGTTCAGCAATTCGGCGGCGAAGTTCTGAATGTAACTATCAAGCCGTAATTTTTAATCCAAAAAAGAAGTAAAACTCCGTTTCAGTGATTGAAGCGGAGTTTTTTTATTAAACCAATTTGTGCATAATTTCGTTTAGAAAATTGTGAAATATCTGAAAACCGGACAATTTTTTGGAGAAACCAATAAAACCTTTCTTCTGAACGGAATAACTCTGACCGATACTGAATACACGGTGGAAAAAGTTGATTGGCATTATCACGAAAACCCGTATTTCACCTTTATCGTTGACGGAAATGTTATCGAAGGAAACAAAAAAGAAACTCATAATTGTTCGGCGGGAACGCTTCTTTTTCACAACTGGCAGGAGGCTCATTACAACGTCAAACCCCAAGGTTACACACGAGGTTTTCAATTGGAAACCAAAGCGGACTGGTTCGCGGATTTTGACCTTAAACTTAATGATTTTCCAAATTACACCAACATCAAAAATCCGCAAATAAAACTCCTTTTCTACAACATCTACAAAGAAACCAAATTTTTCGGCAATGAATTTGAGTTATCGGTGGAAGGGCTTTTGCTCAATGTCTTGCAGGAATTAAACAATCTGCGGAGATTTGAAGAAAAGAAATCGCCCGCCTGGGTAAAAAAGATTGATGAAATTTTGCGCGAAAATTATGCGGAAAATTTAACCGTAAAAGACTTATCGAGTGAGTTAAATCTTCACCCGATTTATCTGAGCCGAACTTTTCCAAAATTTTTTCAATGCAATTTTGGCGAATACGTCAGAAGAATCAAAATTGAAAAATCTTTGTCTTTGATCGGAAAAAAAGACCTTTCTTTGACCGAGATTTCTTTTATTTGCGGATTTGCCGACCAAAGTCATTTTACTCGCTGTTTCAAATCTCTAATGAAAATCAGTCCCAAAGAATATCGTAGATTTATCCTGAAATAATCCAAGTTGCCAGTTATCAAACCTTTGATTTTATTGCCCGCGAAACACGCGAAAGACACGAAAATTAGGAATTATGGAAAGAATTCAGTCTTACTTTTTAGCGTTTTTAGCGTGTTTCGCGGTTAAATAAAACAATTGGCAACTTAGTTTGAAATAGTTAGTTTGGTTCTATTTTTTCTCAACAGATTTGTTCATTATAAAAGTATGAAATTATTTCCGTTTGCAATCTTATTAATTTGTTTTTCAACGCTGATTTCTTTTGCTCAAACTACTGAATTTATTAAGGATGACGGCATTATCAATTCTCTGCATCAGTCCAATATCGGCAAAATTACGTTTATGGCAAGTTCGATTCCGTCGGAAAATTATCGGGAGCAGGATTTTTTACGGAATTTTCTACTGAAGGAAAACACGGATTTCAATTTGCGGATTTTTCTTGGGAAATCACTGACCAATTATCTGCATCAATTAGCTCCCGAAATGAATGCCGAGGAGCTTAATAAAAACGGCAATTTTAATTTTAATTTTTATGTGGATGGAAGTTTAATTTATCAGGAAAATCTGCCAACTGGTGCAGGAAGTTCCGAAAATAAAAAGCTGCGAACCGTTTATCGTGTTCCGCTGATTACTTCAAATGACGAAGATCATTGGGGCAGATTTATGTGGACCAGATTTATGATTAACGGCGGAGAAGACGCTTTGGAAAATGGCAATCACAATTTGAAAATCGAAATTCGTCCGTATCTCAAAGTAGAATCTATTAAGACCGGTGAAATCATCGCACAAGGACAGATAGAACTCTCCGTTTTCAAGCCAATCATTAATGAGAGTCGCGTTAAAATTCAACCAATCAAACCAAACAGCGGTTGGAAGATTTCAAAAGACAAATTTAATCAGAGCAAAATTGAAGAACTTAATCGCAAAATTGCTGAAAATTCTTTCAAAGAAATTAAAAGCATCGTCGTTATTAAAAACGGTAACCTGCTGATTGAAGAATATTTTAACGGCGCGGATAGAAACACTCTACACGATACACGCTCCGTTGGCAAGACGTTTGCTTCGGCAATGACCGGAATCGCAATCAGGGATGGTTATCTGAAAAGTATTAACCAGACTTTGGGCGAATTTTACAATCTGAAAGATTACCAAAATTACAGCCCCGAAAAAGAAACCGTGACAATAAAAAATTTGTTGACAATGAGTTCCGGGTTTGAAGGATTCGATTTTGACGAAAAGTCAATCGGTAACGAAGAAAATATGTATCCGCAAGCTAATTGGGTAAAATGGACGCTCAATCTGCCGATGGCAAAACGAAAAGTCGGCGAACAATGGGCATATTTTACCGCCGGAGTGGTTGTTTTAGGCGATATTTTGCAAAAGAAAGTCCCGAACGGTTTGGAGGATTACGCTGCTAAAAAACTGTTTAAGCCGTTGGAAATCAAGAATTACAAATGGCAATACACGCCGCAAAAAGTCGCCAATACTGCCGGCGGTTTGCAAATGTCAACCTTGGACTTCGCCAAATTCGGTCAGCTTTATAAAAATGGCGGCAAGTGGAAAGGCAAACAAATCATTCCCGAAAATTGGGGCAAAGAATCGCTCACAAAACAGTTTGCGGTTGATGAACGTTCAAATTACGGTTATCTGTGGTGGAATGGAGTTTACAAAGTGAATGGAAAAGATCACGAAGTCTATTATGGCAGCGGAAACGGCGGCAACAAGATTTTTGTTTTCAAAGATTTGCCATTAGTTATCGTGATAACCGCAACTGCATATAACAAGCCTTATATGCACAAGCAAATTGACAAGATAATGGAGAGATATTTGCTTCCGGCAATTTTGGAAAATTAGGTGAGTTTATCAAGTGTTTAGCTTCAAACTCAGCAGGGTTTAATTTTTCTGCTTATTTGATTTCCTCAAAAACAAGTGTGTTTTCTTTCTTTTCATCGGTCAAAATCAACTGTTCGTTTATAAATCTGTAACTAACTGATTTTCCCAAAGCATTCAAATATTGACTTTCAATTACTCCATTATCACACCACATTTTAGTTGAAAGGATTCTGGAGAATTTTACAGTTTTTCCTTTCTGCAAAAAGTCTCCGCCGTAAGAGTTACAACCACCGTTACCGCCGATTTTATTTTTGCTAATATTAAGTGTAATCGGTTTTTCGGACAACGGAATTGCCATATCTTTTTCCAAAACCATCGAAATCAGCTTCCATTTTCCGCTCAAAATTTTTGCTTCTTCATCAATCTTTTTCTTGAACTTCAAAATCGGTTTATTCTTTTTACCTGACAAGATCAGTTCATTATTGATAATTGAATAAGTAGTTGCCAATTCAGCTAGTCTCTCAAAATCCCTTTCGACAGTAATTTCCAAACAAGCCATCAAGGTGCTCATGGTAAAATCAATTTTTATTGATTTTTTACCTGCCGAATATTTACCCGAAATATTATTGCAGACCCTTGCACCAATTTTCCCCTTATCAAAAGTCATCGTTATCTCTGGAGTTTTAGGCAGAGATATTTCTTTTCCTTGCTCATCAGTCATCGAAACGAGCAGCCAGCTTCCGGCTAATTTACTTTGAGCAATTACCGAAACCGACAAAACCAAAACTATTGAAATTAAAATTGCTATTTTCTTTTTCATAATTACCTCAAACTTTTCTTTATTTTTCGGGAAGAGTTTTTAGCTAATTTAAGAACGATGTTTGGATGATAAACTTACAATTATTTTATGTCAGTCAAAATCAATAAATTTCCATTTATAGGTTTAACGGCTTGCGAAGGCAATTTTTCGGGCTGAAATTCTCCGTGTAAAACTTCGTGCAAAGTCTCGGTTTTGTCGGCTCCCGCAATCAGAAAAATGATGTTTCGGGCGTGGTTGATGGTCGGAAAAGTAAAAGTTAGGCGAAAAGTTTCAAATTTGGGAACGTAGTTTTCAGTTACAATTCGCTGATTTTCTTTCAAAGCCGCAGTTTCGGGGAAAAGCGAAGCCGTGTGTCCATCCGCGCCCATTCCTAAGAAAACCAGGTCAAAGTTTGGAAATTCATTTTCTTTTAATTTGAAAACGTCTCTGATTTCTCTTTCCATCAATTCGGCAACCGTTTTAGCGTCGCCATTTTCGGTTAAGAAACGATGAATATTTTCGGCAGGAATCTCAACTTTGGAAAACAAAGCCTCGTTCGCCATCCGAAAATTGCTTTCGTCCGAATCTTTCGGCACAAAACGCTCATCGCCAAAAAAGAATTGGACTTTTTGCCATTCGATTTGTGAGCGAAAAGGTTCAGTCGCCAAAAGTGCGTAAAGTTTTTTCGGAGTCGAACCACCCGACAACGCAACAGTAAATCGTCCGCGTTTTTCAATCGAATCTTTGGCAATTTCGACAAACTTTTCGGCGGCAAATTTATTTATTTTTTCGACATTTTCAAAAGTTTTAATTTCTTTCATCTTCCAATCGAAAATCGCAAATCAAAAATCAAAAATTAAGTTACTTCATTGATCCAGCGTCTGCCGTCTGCTTCCATCAAATCATCGGCTTCTTTCGGTCCCCAGCTTCCCGCTTTGTAATTTGGGAAACTTCTCGCGGGAATTGCGTGCCAAACGTCCAAAATCGGATTAACGATTTTCCAGCTTGCTTCGACCATATCGGCGCGTTGGAAAAGCGTGGCATCGCCGATCATACAATCAAACAAAAGGCGTTCATAACCCGTTGAAAGCTGTTCGCCGAAATGGTCAACGTAATTAAAATCCATATCAACCGCGCCCATATTGACGATTGGACCGGGAATTTTCGCGCCGAAATGGAGCGTCAAACCTTCGTCGGGCTGAATATGAATGACAAGGCGATTGGTAGTCAGTTTTTCAACCGGAGTGTCGCGGAAAAGCACGAACGGAGCTTTTTTGAATTGAATAACGATTTCCGAATGTTTAGCCGCCAAACGTTTTCCTGTCCGCACATAGAACGGCACTCCCGCCCAACGCCAGTTATCAATCGAAAGTTTAAGCGCGGCGAAAGTCTCCGTGTTCGAGGTGGTCGAAACATTTGATTCACTGCGATAGGCAGGAACGGCAGTTCCGCCGATTTCACCCGCATCATATTGACCGCGAACGGCTTTTCGTAAAACCTCTTCGTCAGTAAAAGGCTGAATTGCCTGTAAAATTTTGGCTTGTTCATCGCGGACGGCATTCGCTTCAAATGAAACGGGCGGTTCCATCGCAGTCAGCGTGACAAGTTGAAAAATATGATTCGGAATCATATCGCGCAATGCTCCGGCAGAATCGTAATAATTTCCCCGCAGCTCTACCCCGAGCTTTTCCGCCACCGTGATTTGAACGTGGTCAACAAAATTTCGATTCCAGATCGGTTCAAAAATGCTGTTGCCGAAGCGGAAAACCAAAATATTCTGCACCGTTTCTTTGCCGAGATAATGGTCAATGCGGTAAATTTGCGGTTCTTTAATTGTTTTCAGCAAATCGGCGTTTAAGGCTTTGGCGGATTCATAACTCGTCCCGAAAGGCTTTTCAAAAATGAATCTGCGCCATTTTCCGTCTTCTTCTTTGCCCATTCCGTTCTTGACGATTTTGTGCGTCACGTTGGCAAAAAGCGAAGGCGGAATCGCCATATAATAAAAATAATTTTCGGGAATTTCGTGTTTCGCACAAACGTCGCGGAGCATATCTTTGATGTCGGCAAAAAGTTTTTTATCGTCATCAAAATCGCCGCCGGTGTAATAAGTCCTGTCTTCAAACCATTTTAAAAGAGATTTGTCGCAATCTTTTCCGACAAACTCTTTCAGATTCGCAATTATTTGGCTGCGAAAATCTTCTGACAACATTTCCTGCCTTCCGACACCGACAATCGCAAATTTTTCCGGCAAAAACCCTTCGTGCGCCAGATTGTAAAGTGCGGGAAAAAGTTTACGTTTGGTTAAATCTCCGGTCGCTCCGAAAATTACCATTACACACGGATCGGATTTTTTTAATGGTTTATCGCTCATAAAATATTGTGGTCTTTGGTTTTAGGATTTTGGTCTTTGTTCTTTTTGATTATGGTCTGAATTCTTTTTTAGGTTGAAAGCTAAACAATTCTCTTAAGCCAAAACCCAAGACCGAAGACCAAAGACCATTTCATTTTAATCCAATCTCGAAAAAAAATCTTTGCCAATCGTGCAAGAAAGGAAAATTACTCCGTTCAAAAAAACATCACGCCCAGTTTGGCGTTAAAAGTTGGAGGAATTATGAACAAATTTACTAACCCGCTCGAAAATATCAAAATCGCCAGCCCTTGTTCACAGGATTGGAATTCGATGATCGGCGACAACCGCAAAAGATTCTGCGGCGAATGCAACCTCAATGTTTACAATCTTTCGGGAATGAGCAAAGGCGAAGCCGAACAGCTTTTAATGAATGCCGAAGGTCGTTTATGCGTCAGATTTTACAAACGGGCGGACGGCACAATTTTAACTCAGGATTGTCCGGTTGGCTGGGCAGCATTCAAACGGCGTGTTTCAAAAACTGCGGCGGCTTTTGCTTCATTAATTTTCGGCGTTCTGGGTGGATTAGGAGTTAATGCTTTTTTCAATAAAGTTGAAAAAGACAGACACATAATGGGCGATGTCGCTTACGAAACAACGCCGACTCCGACCCCAACTCCGAAAGCTACGCCTCCTCAGCATACGATGGGAGCAGTTGCAATTCCAACTCCGACTCCAAAAGAAACTCCAAAGAAAAAAGATTTGAAAGTAACGATTGAAAAGATCGTCAACGATCCTGAAAATCAAAGTTAAAAAGGTAGAAGGGCAAGGGTAAAAGGGCAAGCGAGTTGATAAAAAAACAACCATAATTTCTCCAATTAAGTTTTACCTTTTCCCCTTTACTTTTTACCTGTTCCTCCAACCAGCCCCCAAAGAAAAAAGAACGCAATGACATCCACCGTCAACGCGTTCTTTTTATATTCACAAAAATTTGAGCCCTTTTCGCTAAAAATGTTGCGTAACTAATCGGAGAAGCAATTGAACTCCGGAATTGAGCCGAATTTATTTTAAGTTTGGCGAAAAGAAAACAACAAAATTCGCATATTTTCCTCAACAAAAAAGGTTCAAAGAAACTGCCATCTTTGAACCTTCTCCTTTTTTTGCTCTAAAAATAAACTATCCAGCCGCCGCAACAACTTTCGCCGCCGCATCAGCCATTCCGTCAGCCGAAATAATTCCGATACCGGACGAATTCAAAACACGTTTGCCTTCTTCAACATTTGTTCCTTCTAAACGGGCAACGATCGGAATTGAAACGCCAAGATTTTTGGCGGCTGCAACTACGCCGTTGGCAACCATATCGCAACGGACAATGCCACCGAAAATATTGATTAAAACGGCTTTGACGTTTGGATCAGCCAAAAGAATTCTAAACGCATTTTCAACACGTTCCTGTGATGCACCGCCGCCAACATCCAAAAAGTTTGCGGGTTCTCCGCCGGCAAGTTTGATGATGTCCATCGTTGCCATCGCCAAACCTGCGCCGTTGACCATACAACCGATATTTCCGTCCAATTTGATGTAGTTCAGATCAAATTTTGAGGCTTCGATTTCAAGCGGTTCTTCTTCATCCAGATCACGTAAAGCCACATAATCTTTGTGCCGATACATTGCGTTGTCATCAAAATTAACTTTCGCATCTAAGGCAATTAAACGATTGTCTTTGGTCAGCAAAAACGGATTTATTTCCACTAATGACGCGTCAATCTTTTCGTAAGCATCATAGAGCGCAAGCATAAACTTTGTAGCTTGCCCAACCAATTCAGCCGGAATTCCGAGTCCAAAGGCTAATTTGCGTGCCTGGAACGGACGTAATCCGACAGATGGATCAATTGTTTCTTTCAAAATCAATTCAGGAGTTTCTTCGGCAACTTTTTCGATGTCCATTCCGCCCGCGCTTGATGCCATAAAAACATTGCGTCCGGTCAAACGGTCAAGCGTAATTCCAAGATAAAATTCCTTATCAATCGGCAAGCCTTCTTCAATTAAAAGAGTTTTGACTTCGCGTCCTTCGGGACCGGTTTGATGCGTGACCAGCATCATTCCCAGCATTTTTTCGGCGATTTCTTTAGCCTCGGCAGGTGATTTGGCAAGTTTAACTCCGCCGCCCTTGCCACGTCCGCCCGCGTGGATCTGTGCTTTGACAACAACCACATCGGTTCCCAATTCTGTCGCCGCTTGTTCGGATTCTTCGGGTGTGCGGGCTACAATTCCGCGCGGAACAGGCACACCATAATTTTTCAAAATCTCTTTTCCTTGATATTCGTGAATTTTCATATTTTTTTGAATTTTGAACTTTGATTTTTGAACTTCGATTGGTGAATGTTGTCATTGTTCTGAGACAAATCCAAAATCTAAAGCCTAAAATCTGAAATCGGTATAAGTTTAGCTTTCTGCAATTAAAAAAGCAAAAAGGCAGTCATTGCTAACTGCCCTTTACTAAAGTTTTGATAAATTTTAGTTTTGAATTCTAAGTTTGATCTCGATCAGCTTCCACTCTTTTCCTTCCAAAACATATTTTAGATCGAAATTGGTCGGAAGCGGAGAAGTGCTGTATTTGCCGTTGGCGGTCAAAACTTTGTAACCTTTTTCGCGTCCGGCGCTAAAAGCAGGCGAATAACTTGGAGTCATCGAACCGGTCGAACGTAAGATCGGAACAACTGCCGCTTTTTTGTCAATAAACCCTTGGAAAGAGCTTTTGAACTGATCTGCCGAGAACTGTTGCTTAAATGGTCTGGAAACAGATTCACGGAAATTGGTAAAGTCTGCAGCATCAACTGCATCGGTAAATTCCTGCAATGTATCCTGCACCAAAGCTGTCATATCGGCTTCGCTCGGAGTTTCACCGGTTGAATTTTTGGGAACTTGCCCTGTTTGTTTCTGCGACGGAGTTCCTGTATTTGTTGGGTTTGTAGTGTTTGAAGGATTAGTCGGAGGAGGATTGTCTTGTCCTTGATTAGTCAATTTATTACAATTACATCCTAAAACAAATAATCCAACAACGATTAGAGCAATCAATCCGTTAAAGCCTTTGCCCTTGCCAAATAAAATCTCACTCATTTTGTTTTTCATAGTTTTTCCTTATTAAGTTTTGAATCTTTTAATTATTACTTTTTACGCCAGGGCTTTAATAATTCCTGCCAGCTTTGCATTGTGCGTTCATATTCGGTTTGGCAACGAACGGCTCTTTCTTTGGGTAAATAGCCCTGCCTGACAATGTTTTCGTATTTTACCGTATTTGAACCGTAAATCATACATAAACTGTTATAAAATCTTTGTTCCTGCAAAAGATGCTCATCAGCCATATCCCGCTTCCCTGTGCTGCGTGACTTTGACTCAAGGGAAAAAGCATCTGCAGCCGCTAAAACCGAAGTGACACCGCCTTCGATTTCTTCCAGACAAATATAAGCCGAAACCCGATCTGCTGCGTCTTCTTCGTTGGCAGTGATCGGTAAATTGTAAAGATCAATCATCGCGTGACCAAGCTCGTGAAGAAAGACAAAACGCACCGCATCAAACATTTTGTCATACGCCTGCTGGTCGGTTTTTCCGCTGGCTTTGAACAGAGTATAAAAATGCTCCATCAATTCATAACAAACCGTGATCGAAGTATCATTCGGATCATAAAGCGCATTAACTTCACCGCAGTCTTTGGTTCGCAAATAAACATCGGTTGGCAATTTAAGATTTTTATTTAGTTGAGCTGCGGCATCTTCCAATACTTTTTCGTCTTTAATTTGCTGGTCAATTTCTTTATAACGTGCATTTTGAACCGTTCCGTGTTCGACTATGAAATCTCCTTTGTCGTCTTTTTGCCCACCGCCGGATTTATCGGCAGAATTATTTTTAGTAGTTTCAGTTTTTGTATTACCGGATTGATTAGAAACCGGTTCAGATGAATTTGAAGCAGGTAAAACATCTCTGTCCGAACGGCAGAAACAGCCGAAAACAAAAAAGATAATAACTAAGACCAAAAATAAATTTATCGTATTTGGACGAAAAATTGGGGCAGCAAATTTATCTGACATATTATTGCTTGGATTTAACAAGATTTTATAGTTTTTTGTCAATTATTTTGGATAAAAAATTTTCTTTTTAACAAACAATTAGACGTAAATTCACATCGGATTTTGCTGAATCTATAGACATTTATCCCTTTAATTCCGCAACCAAAGTTTGCATACTTTCGTGAGCGTTATTACACAAAATAATTATCGTTTTTTTTTCATCAAGATACCGCACAATCAAATTACTGATTCCCGGGTTGCCTCCGGTGTGCTGAACATATTTTTTACCCGCTTTGTCCGTTTGAACTTCCCAACCGAATCCGTAATTTATTTTCGTGCCGTTATTGAGAGCCGCGCCCGTAAAGGCTTCGGCTAAAGTTTGTTGCTTGATCAATTTTTCGGTGTATAAAGCTGCGTCCCACTTCAACAAATCGCGGACGGTGCTGCTGATTCTACCGGGACCTTTGCGATTACCAAGCCAAACCGTATAATCCGATTCGTGAAATTTATTAGCGTTGACATAATTTCCCTTTTCATCTTTCAGATGTCCGGGCGCAAAGTTCTTTAATTTCGCCTTTTCTTCTAAAGTGCGAATGTCTGTGTCACGCATTTTCAGCGGTTTAAAGATCCACTCCCGACACATTTCAACATAATCTTTTCCGGCGGCTTGTTCGGCAACGCTGGCTAATAAAACATATCCGGTATTACTGTAACTATATTTTTCTCCCGGTTGGAACAAAGCCGGAGGCGCGTAGCGATTAAGATATTCCAAAATATCCTTGTTGCCTGCGACCTTGGATTTATCCCAATATTTGTCCATTATCGCCTGGTAATCAGGCAATCCGCTCGTGTGTGTCAGCAGATGACGAATCGTAATGTTCGGATACGGAACCTGAATATATTTGCTGATGGGATCGTCAAAATTTAATTTTCCGCGCTCTTTGAGCATCATAATTATCATTGCGGTAAATTGTTTAGTTATCGAAGCCAGTTCAAAAATATCATCTTTCTTCAACGTCTCATTAGTTTCAAATCTTCGCTTGCCCGCTGCTTCGTGAAACTGAATTTTGCCGTCCTTGGCAACTAACAGAACACCGCTGAAACCTGCGGCTTTGGCTTTTTCAAAAGCGGCGCGGACATCAGTAGTTTGACCGTTTAAATTTCCAATGAAAAAACCGATACAGACCAATAGGCTGATAATTATTAGGGAAAATGTTTTCATAATTTAAAAAATAAAAGCGTTCGGTCAATTATTATTGAACTTATTTTAACCTCAATAATAAAAGACCAAACGCAAGGATACGTTAAATTAAAAAGCTATTGTGATTTTTCGATCATCCGCAAAAGCGTGCGGATACAAACACCGGTTGGACCTTTTCCCTGATGCGGTTTAATGTCATCCGCCCAGGCAGTTCCCGCAATATCAAGGTGTGCCCATTTTGCTTTGTCCACAAATTCCTGAATAAAGACCGCTCCGGCAATGGTTCCGGCTTTGCGCGGTGCACCGATATTTTTGATGTCGGCAATGTCGGATTTGATTTGTCGGCTGTATCCCGGACCGACAGGAAGCTGCCAATAATCTTCGCCAACTTCTTTGCCGCATTCAATGATGGTATTGATCAAGTCCTGATCATTCCCCAAAACAGCGGTGTTTAGATCACCAAGCGCAATGATAACCGCACCGGTCAAAGTTGCCATATCAACAATAGTGGTTGCACCTTCTTTTTCAGCATAAGCAACTGCATCAGCTAAGATCAGACGACCTTCGGCATCGGTGTTCAGAACTTCAATGGTTTTGCCGTTCATTGCGGTCACCACATCGCCCGGACGGGTGGCTTTTCCGCTTGGCATATTTTCAACCGCTGCGACCACGCCAATGACAGGGATGCTCGGTTTTAACAAAGCAATTGCCCGCATAGTGCCGATGACGGTTCCGCCGCCGGTCATATCGTGCTTCATTGCGTCCATTCCTTCGGCAGGTTTGAGCGAAATGCCGCCGGTGTCAAAACAAACGCCTTTGCCGACGATTGCCAGAAGCTCGCCTTTTTTACCGGTTGATTTTTTCGGCTCGTATTTGAGAACGATCATTTTCGGCGGTTGTTCCGAACCAATTGAAACGCTAAGAAGTGAACCCATTCCTAGTTTTTTCATCTTGGCTTCGTCCAGAATTTCGCATTTCAAACCGGTTTCTTTCGCCATCTTCTCGGCACGTTTTGCCATTTCGGTCGGATGCAGAATATTAGCAGGTTCGTTACACATATCGCGGGTGAAATTCATTGATTCACCAACGATTTCGCCGCGATTCAAACCGGATTTCAATGCACCCGCATCTGCTCCGTCAACACACAAAACAAAATTTTCGACAACCTTTTCGTTCTTATCTTTGGTTTTGTATTTGTCAACTCCGTATTGGCTGGTAATCACGGATTGCATTGCTACCTGAGCAACTTCTCCCGCATCGGCTTCGGAACGCGGCACTAGAACAAAACTTGTGATGTTGCGTTTAAGCAAAAAGCGAACCGCAGTTCCGGCTAAAACTCCAACCGCAGGAACTTTGTAATCTTCTTTTTTGCCGACTCCGATCAATAACACACGGCTTGGTTTGCCTTTTCCGGCTGCGAAACGCACGAGCGCAGTTTCGCCTGCATCACCTTTGAAATCTTCATCTTTAAAGATTCCGGCAATTAATCCGCCCGTCGTTTTGTCTAATTCTTTCAAAAAGGGGGCAGTTGTCTTTTCATCTTTAAATACAGCAACCGCAATAGCATCAACATTTGCCTCTTGAAAATTGCCTGTAATGGCTTGGGACTTCATTTATAATTTCCTCGTTTAAAAAGATTTTTATTACAACTGGAATAGTTATTGTAAATTTAGGTAGGAAAAAATGTGAAAACAAGTTCTTAAGAAGACTTTAAATATTGTGTTCTTACAATTTTCCTTTATAACTTATACCTTATCTGTGACTTTCTTTCAATTGAGCACGGGTTTCACGTTCAATAGTTTTGCTTTTCAGCGTTTCGCGCTTATCAAAAAGTTTTTTACCTTTTGCCACACCGATTTCAAATTTGATCCGCCCGTTTTTCCAGTAAATCCGGGTAATGACCAGCGTCATTCCTTTAATGCTCGTTTCTTTTTCAAGCCTTTCAATTTCACGGCGATGAAGGAGCAATTTGCGGGTGCGAAGCGGTTCGTGATTGTTCCGGTTTCCGTGAGTGTAAGGCGAAATATGAGCGTTAAACAGCCAAACTTCATTATCTTTTACCGAGACATACGAATCCTTTAACTGAATCCGTCCGGTCATTACGGACTTGACCTCAGTTCCCTGCAATACTATCCCTGCCTCGTATTTATCCTCGATAAAATATTCGTGATAGGCTTGACGATTATTAATGATGTCTTTTTCTAATGCAGACATAAAACATATTTTGCCTAAATGTTGCGCTTTAAGCAAATAAACGATAAATTATTAATTAGCTTTTGGGAGATCGTCTAATGGTAGGACTGCAGAATCTGGATCTGCCTATCGGGGTTCGAGTCCCTGTCTCCCAGTTTCAGTAGCAATTGCAGTTTGCAGAGGCAGTTAAATTGCTTTCACTGACAATTGTATCTGCTACTGCCAACTAATATGTCCTGGCACGAAACCGAAATCCACGTCCGATACGCAGAAACCGATCAAATGGGAATCGTTCATCACGCTAATTATCTGGTCTGGTTTGAATTGGGACGCACCAATATCTGCAAGGCAAAAGGTTTTTCGTATCGTGAAATGGAAGAACAGGAAAATGCCTTAATGGTAGTTGCCGAAATCTATTGCCGCTATAAATCTCCTGCTTTCTACGATGACCATTTGATCGTCCGCACTAAAATCGAAGAAGTTCGCAGCCGCACCGTTCGTTTTATTTATGAAATTTTTCGCCCGTCAGACAATACTTTTCTGGTTGAAGGTTCAAGTATGCACATCTTTACCGACAAAGAAAAAAAGGTGCGGACTTTACCTGATAAATACAGAGAGTTGCTGTCAAAAGAAATTGAAACGGTTGATGAAAGGTCTTTTCCGCCCAACGAAGCACCGCATTAAATTATGAAAAAAAGGTAAAAGGCTGAGCTCATTCAATTTGGCAACACATCAATCACCGTAATTTCTGGTCTGGCTAAAAAACGAACTCGTGGCGTGTCTCCGCCTTCCATTCCGATTCCGCGATTGACGTTGAGCGTTGTCTTTTCAACTTGATACGTTCCGCCCTCATATTTTTTGCCGAATTTTGAAAATGTGACCAATGCGCCATAAAAAGGCATTGCGACTTGTCCGCCGTGAGTGTGTCCCGCGCAATATAAATCAATTTCGTTTTTCTGAACATCTTCGATAAGGTCGGGATAATGCGTCACAAAAATTGAAAATTCGTTTTTGGGAATCGAATTTAAAGCTTCCTGCAATTTATCTTCGGATTGAACAAAAACGCCGGTCAACCAGATCGGAACGCCGCGAACTTCAACTCTTTCAACATTTCCGTTTAATTGCCTGACATTGATTCCGCCAAACAAATCCTGTTTAGACCAATACCAAACGTCCCAATTCCCGCGCACGACAAAGGTTGGCGCAATGTTTGAGATTTTCGTCAAGCATTCTCGAAAAACAGGCAATCCATCGGGAGAATTTAACGAATCGCCGGAAAAAACTATCAAATCAGGCTTTTGCTCGGCAATTTTATTTGGCAAATCTTCTTCGAGTCGGGCAAATCCGTCACTGTGAATATCGGAAATATGAACAATCCGAATCGGCTGAGAGTTTGACGGAATTTTTGCGCTCCTAATTTCGATTTTTCGCACTTCCAACCAATACGGCTCAATAAAATAGGCATAGGCGAAACAACCAAAACCGATCAAAGCCAGTGCATACATCGAACGTCTGAGCCAAATAAAAAGCGGGAGGGTTTCTTTTTCGATAATGCCGAGTTTTTCAACAATTCCGCGAAACAATCCCCACGCAGCGCAACCATAAACTGCCAAAATCAAAAGAAAAACAATAGATAAGGATAGGTTTTCCTGAGGTGACATTTCTTACAAACTCCTACTTTTTCATGATCGCTAAAACTTTATCCATCAAAGGCTTCATCGCCGTATCTTCTTCGATAAAAGGCACTTCGGCGCGAATTGCATCATAAATGGGTTGAGTTCCTGCTCCAAGTTTTTTATCTGCGCCTAATACTTTCCGCCGAAAATCAACGCCCTGCGCTGCACAGAAAAATTCGAGGGCTAAAATATTTTCGAGATTTTCTGCAACGTCCCGCAGCTTTAACGCTGAGGTCACGCCCATTGAAACGTGGTCTTCGACATTGGCTGAGCTTGGAATCGTGTCCGCGCTCGCGGGATGTGCGAGAACCTTATTTTCGCTGGCAAGTGCCGCCGCAGTATATTGGACGATCATAAATCCTGAATTCAGACCGCCGTTTTCGGTCAAAAACGCAGGCAGGATATGCCCGTTAGAATCCGCATCAACCAGCCGCATAATTCGTCTTTCGGACATATTGCCGATCTCGGTCAGAGCCAATGCCAGATAATCCATCGAAAGCGCCAGTGGCTCACCGTGAAAGTTTCCGCCGGAAATGATTTCGGGTTCGCCTGCATCATTAAAAAAGATCAAAGGATTATCGGTCACGGCATTTAACTCATTCGACATCACCCATTCGACATAATCAATCGCGTCCCGCACCGCGCCATAAACCTGCGGCATACAGCGCAGAGTGTAAGCGTCCTGAATATTTTTGGGATCGTGTTGGCGGACAAATTCGCTTCCTTCCAGAATTCGGCGCAAGTTTTCGGCGCATCGGATTTGGCGCGGATGCGGACGCAGGGCGTGAATTCGCTCGTCAAAAGCGGCTGTTGTGCCGTGTAATGCTTCCAATGAAAGACAGCCCGCAGTTTCCGCAAGATCAGCTAAATGTTGCGCGCGATGGGTTTGAACAACGCCAACCGCCGCCATTATGGTTGTCCCGTTGGTCAGGGCTAAACCTTCTTTGGCTTTTAACGAAATCGGTTTTAGATTGAATTTTGACAACGCATCTGCACTCGAAAGTCTTTCGCTGTCAATAATCACTTCGCCTTCGCCAATCAACGGCAACGCCATATGTGCGAGTGGGGCGAGGTCACCCGACGCTCCAAGCGAGCCTTTTTCAGGGATAACAGAATGAATTCCAAGATTAAGGAATTCGATCAGCAATTCCAAAGTTTCGAGCCGAATTCCCGAAAATCCGCGTGCCAAAGTGTTTGCCCGAATCAACATAATCGCCCGTGTGGTCGGCACATCAAACGGTTTGCCGACTCCGACCGCGTGCGAAATCAGAATGTTTCGCTGTAGTTTTTCAACCTGATCCCGCGGGATGATTTTATCTTTTAATGCTCCGAATCCGGTGGTAATTCCGTAGGCAATCTCGCCTTTTTCCAACAATTTATCAACCGCATTGGAAGCACGATTAACTTTATCTTTGGCACTGTCGGCTAAAATAATTTTGGGATTGTTTGGCGAGCCGTAGGCAACTTCGACAACTTGTTCAAAGGTTAGATTTTCGCCGTCTAGGATGATTTGTTTCATTGTGGTTTGATAATTTTAAATTTTGGTGGTGGATCATCATCTTGTTCTGGTCCCTTATCAGATCCGCATCTGGAAATTCCTGCTTCTATATTCTCCTTTTTAATTTTTCCGTTTTGTTTAATGAATCTGTAGGAATAATATTGACCAAAACACGCACTACTACGAGTAATTGAAGCAGAGATTGTTCCTTCTTTGTAGTTAAAAGGGTAAATGTAATAATAAAATAAGTTTAATTCCCTGAGACGAAACGCTTGTTTGTCCGAAATAAAAGCGACTTTTCGGTTATTGAATTTTTTTGGGAATAAACCAATAATTTCTTTTGGCGTAAGTTCAGTTAATATTAGAATCTTCTTTTGTTTTCTAAATTTCGGCTCAAAGGTCTTCAGAAGAATCTGAACTATTTTTGATTTTTCTTCCTTTGTGAAATTAACCGATTGGGCGTTGCTTGTTGTTACTTTGATTAAGATTAAAAACAAAACGGAGATTATTACTTTCATTTCAATTACCTCTCTCAAACTCCACCCCTTGATAAATCTCATCAACATTTATATCAAAATCTAAAGTGTTGAGATGAAAAACTTCTCCGCTAAGGTAATCGCTTCTGAACCAAAAACGATCGTTGTGTTTTTGATAGAGAACCACGACTTTTTCGGTTGAAGAAATGAGCAAATATTCGCTGAAACTTTCGATTGATTTATATTCCCGAAACTTGTCCCCTTGGTCATATTTTTCGGTGGAATCGGATAGAACCTCGACAATTAAAACAGGATTTGCCAAACATTGCAGACCGCCGATTTCAACAAATTCGGCTTTTCCGCAAACTAGAGATAAATCTGGATAACGATAAGTTGGCAACGCCGGAACTCTGAGCCGAAGATTTGCCGGAAAAACTTCGCAACTTCTTTCTGTTGCTCGAAGCGAAGTTTTAACCAATAAATTTCTTTCAATTCGTGCGTGATTTGGTGAAACACCACTCATCTCAAATATTTCCCCGTCAAAATACTCAAAATTCCCCTCCGCATTTTTATCGAATTCAAAATATTCTTCCAAAGACATTTTTGTTTTCGGGATTGCCGTCATTTTCTTTACCTCGAAAATATTTTACCGCTTTTATTGAGAGATTCAACTACAAGGTAAATTTCCAAAACATTCGGCAACAAAACTCAATTTTTATCGTTTTTATTTTCGGACGAACTAACTTTTCATTTGAAAAATGACTCTATGTTAGTGAAGGCTGAAAAGCGGAGTTTGAATGGCGAATGAAGCAGACCGTGAGACACCTGACGAAATTTTGGTAGTCTCGGCAATTATTGGGGATTTGAATGCGTTTGATGAATTGGTATTGCGTTATCGGGCGGCGGTTGTCCGTTTGGCTCAGTCAATTCTTGGACGCGACGATGCCGAAGATATTGCTCAAGATGCTTTTTTACTTGCCTTTAAAGCTCTGCCTTCAATAGATATGCCGTCAAAATTTGCCGCGTGGCTGCACGCCATTACACGCAATCGGGCGATGCGTTTTCTGCGTGAAGAAAAAAATCATCGGCAGAATCGGGTCGGATTGGATGAGGTTTTACTGGAACAAGTCGGTTCATTGACGATGCCGTTTGAAAACGAACGGGAAACTGATGAAGTAAAACTGGCTTTGGAAAAAATTCCGTCCGAATACGCATTGGCTTTGCGAATGCACTTTCTGGATGAAATGCCGCATAAACATATTGCCGCTTTTCTCGGCGTTCCGGTTTCAACCGTCAAATGGCGTGTTCACAAAGGCAAAGAATATTTACGCGAACAGCTTGAAATCATAAACAATAAAGAGGTTATATGGAAAAAGAAAAAGAAATCAGCCGGCTCGTCAGAGTCCTCCGTCAAATAGCTTTTGCCGAAAAGTTTTCGCTGATCATCAGTAAAAAAGAGGATCTATCCGAATTTAATCAGCAGCAATACAATCGAATTTTGGCTCGTCTGAAAGAACTTGAACCGTCAATCGAAAATTTGTTTGCCGAACTCCACGAAGGAGTTTCATCGAAAGTTATTCGGATGGCAGCAAGGGAGCTTGCGGAATATTTTGAAGAAGATATTCATCCTAAAAAACATCACCATTTCGGTCGTTGGCGAAAAGGACGGGTTTTTGTCGGTTTTGCGCCGGGATTTGATAAACGCTGCGAATGGTAAAAAAAATTCGAGGTTTTGAATTATGGAAAAAGAAAAAGAATTGAGAAAACTAATCAATGTTTTACGCCGGACGGCACGAATGGCGATGCAGTCGGAATGGACGGGCGGACAACAGGACTCTGCGCCGTATTGTGCCGAACAATACAATCGGGTTTTAGCCAGACTGACCGAATTGGACGAAACCGTCGGCACAGTTTTTTCGCCTTTGCCTGAAGGAAGTTCGCTAACTGTGACTGCAATGGCTTGCCGCCAGCTTTCGGCTTATTACGAAGACGAATTCGGCAGACATTTTTGGGGATGGGGCGGACCTAAAGCACAGGGTTTTACCTACAATGCCGACGCTTTCAAAGAATTTTGGAAAAATTCCGCGCACGAATTTGAAGAACTCGGCGAATTTATCCGCGAGAGCATCGAAGAATGGTTTCGGGTGAAAAAGAAAGACGGAAAAAAAGAGGAAGAGCCGTCCGAGGAAAAGGAAAAGGCTGAGAAATAATTTCTCTAAAAAGATTTTTAACGCAAAGACGCAGAGAGGCAAAGACGCAAGTTTTTGTAAAGTTATTTTTACTTTTTACTTTTGCCTTTTTACTTGAAATCCTTTGCGTCTTTGCGGACTTAGCGGCTTTGCGTTAAGAAAATCTTTTCTAATCAAGGCTTTCGGGATTGGAAACTTTTAATGTTCTGTGTAAATTCATATAATTTGAGCAGAATGATTCCAATTTCCGAAGCCATTTCAATTATTATCCGCGAAACTCCTTTGCTTGCTCCCGAAACGGTTGATTTAACAAATTCAATCGGACGCATTTTAGCCGAAGATATTTTTGCCGATTCAGATTTACCGCCGTTTGACCGTTCGCAAATGGACGGTTTTGCGGTTAAAAGCGAAGATGTGCAGAATGTTCCCACTAAACTGAAAATTGTTGGCGAATCTGTCGCCGGAAAGCGTTGGCAAGGCGAGCTAAAATCTGGCGAAGCCGTGCGAATTATGACCGGCGCAGCTTTGCCGATTGGGGCGGATTCGGTGCAGAAAGTCGAGGTAACTAAAGAATCCGATGGATTTATCAAAATCCTTGAACCAACTAAAGCCGGACAATTTTTCGTCAAAAAAGCAACTGAAATCACTAAAGGAACTAAAGTTTTTGAAAAAGGCGAAGTCATTACTAAAAAAATGATTGCGACTTTAGCCTCGTTCGGTTATGCAAAAATAAAAGTCTCTCAACGTCCGACAATTTCGATTTTAGCTACCGGAAGCGAATTAGTTTCTATCAACGAAATTCCAAATGAAGACGGAATCCGCGATTCAAATTCCGCCACGATCAAAGCCTTTGCTGAAAAGTTTGCAAAAATCGAAAATGTCGAATTGATAAAAGACGATTTGGAAACTCTGAAATCAAAAATCAAAAATCAAAAATCAAAAATCACAATTCTCACTGGTGGCGTTTCGATGGGCGATTATGATTTTACCAAACCTGCTTTGCGCGAACTCGGGGCAGAGATTTTCTTTGAAAAAGTTTGTTTGAAACCGGGTAAACCTTGCGTTTTCGCTAAACTTGGCGAGCAATTAATTTTTGGATTGCCGGGAAATCCTGTTTCGGTCATTACGACTTTTAGTTTGTTTGTGCGGACGGCGATTTTGCAGATGCAAAGCGCAAAAGAAAACCAATTAAAACGAGGTTTTGCGATTCTTTCAAACTCAATGAAGGGAGCAAAAGAACGTGATTCCTATTTACCCGCGACGCTTGAAATTGACGAAAAAGCACAACTTATTGCTACACCTTTACGCTTTAGCGGTTCATCGGATTTTGTCGGATTTGCTAAAGCTGATTGTCTAATTTTCGTGCCGAAAGGCGAAATTTTAGAAGCGGAAAGCGTGGCTCAAATCGTTTTTATTTAGAGTTTTAGCCACGAATTAACACGAATTCGCACGAATTATTTTGATTTAAGATAACCAATAAAAATTCGTGTAGATTTGTGTTAATTCGTGGCTATATCTTCATTGAAATTTATTCCCAACCGTTACGCCCTTCCAATCATCCGTGCGAAAAGGTGAAACCGGAAATCCTGCCGAATTATAAAGATTTGCATCAATCGGCGCGTCTGACCAAGCGTATCTGACCGCCACAGGCTTGGTCACTTTTGAATTGGAAACAATAACTTTATCGCCTTCAATTCGTGCTTGAGCATAGTAAAAAACTTTATCATCACCGGCAATTTCAAACCCGCGAACGTAGCCAAATTTATCTTTGGCAGTTAAACCGTTGTAAGCGTATTTAAATGAAACAATTGCCTGTCCATTCTCAAATTTGACCGAATCATACAGCGGACTACTAAACGGGATATTTTGCCCATAAATATCTTTGAGAGCATTTGCCACCAAACGCCAGCCGACATCTTGTTTATTGGTCGGATGAATGTCTGTCGGATTGCCAATATCGGTCGTGACCGCCATTCCGGTTTTCGGTAAACTCAAGGTCATTGTTTGCGCCTCACGCAATTCCGCCCAACCGCTGCCTTCATTACTGCTCTGATTTCTGCCGTAACTTGAAAGCTGAACAAAATAAAAATAGAAGTCATCGTTCCATTTTTTGCGCCAATCTTCGATTAATAAAGGAAAAGTCTTACGGTATTGATATGAACGTCCGGCGTTGGTTTCGCCTTGATACCAAAGCACGCCTCGCATCGCAAACGGCAGAATCGGCGCAATCATTCCGTTATAAATTGTCGTGCCGATGTTGTTGCTCGAATGCCCGTATTCGTGTTTTTCGGCAAATGACGGCATCAGATACCAATTATCTTTTCCAAGCGGAATTTTATCGTTTTTAGAAGCTAAGAAAACATCGTCCGCCGAGCCTTGCAAACCTAACCCGAACCATTCCGGTTCAATCGCCCGATTCATTTTGATAACGATACGATTTTCACCCGCTTTCCAAGTATTTTTGGGAATTACGATCTCACGTTTTCCTTTCAAAATGCCCTTAAAAATCTGCAAACCGTTGATATAAACTTCGTTGTAGCTGTAGCTTTCGGCAAGTCCGAGCGTTGTTTCCTGTTCGACAAAATCAGCCGGAATTTCGATTTTTCGCGCCATGTAACCGTTTCCGCGAAATTGCCAAATTCCCTTCCAATCCCACGCTCCCATCGGATTATTGGCAATCCATTTCGTAAAATCGTAATTCGGGTCAAGGTATTTTTTCTCATCAGCCAAAGTCGGATTTGCATTTTCATCGCCGAGCGCGGCTTTTTTGACTCTTTTTTCCAGCATCGCATCCGCTTCCGTCCAGTTTTTCGGCAGATTTTGTCCGTAAGTTTTGAGTTCATCCGAAGAAAGCATTCCTTCTTTGCTTATCCAGCCTTCAACTTGCGAACCGCCCCAGGACGAATGAACCAGACCAACTGGAATTTTTGTTTTTTGATAAATTTGACGCGCAAAGAAAAAGCCGATGGCAGTGAAATCTCCGACTGTTTCAGGCGAACTTAATTTCCATTCGCCCGCATTCAAATCGGTTTGCGGTTCGATTTCAACATTATGGGTGACAAAAAAATGCCGAATCATCGGATAGTTTGAATCTTTTCGTTCTGCCTTGAAATTATCAGCCTGTTTGACTGTCCATTCCATGTTTGACTGACCGGAACAGAGCCAAACTTCGCCAATCAGCACATCTTTAACAGTTAAATTCTCTGAATTAGTCGAAACTTTTAATTCATATGGACCAATCCACTCTGTTGGACCAAATTCAACTGACCATTTTCCAGTTGAATCGGCTTTGGTCATTTTAAACAGCCCATTTTGTGAGGCATATACTCCACCTTCTGGATTCAACCCAACATTGACCGTTTCATTCGGTTTTGCCCAGCCCCAAACCGGAATTGGCTTTTGCCTTTGCAAAACAACGTGATCGGAAAAAAGGCGGGCTAGTTTCAATTGCCCGAAAACTGCTGAATTTCCCAGAATAAGAAAACAAAAAACGCCGAAGCCGATTAGTTGAAGAAGTTTGCTGATTTTGTTCATATCGAAAACATTATAGTCAAAGATTGAGATTTTGCATCTCTGGCGATGATCGGATTTGAAAGTTGCTTTGTTGGAAGCCGAAAGTATTGTTAAAATATCTTTTTTATGAACGAAAAACCAGTTGCGCTCGCGCACGAAGCAATCCATGAAACGGTTGAAAAGATTTTGCAAAATGAACCGCGCGGCACAATTCTGGATGTTCCATCAGGCGAAGGAGCATTAGCTTTACGCCTGAAAAACCTTGGATTTTCGGTTTCCTGCGCCGACCTTTATCCGCAAATCTTTAAACTCGAAGAGGTTGAAAACCGTCAGGGAAATTTAGACGCTGAACTTCCATTTTCCAGTAATTCTTTTGATTACATTGTTTGCGTCGAGGGATTAGAACATATTGAAAATCCCGCCAACGCCATTCGGGAATTTTTCCGCCTACTCAAAACGGGTGGAACTTTGATTGTTTCCGTTCCCAACATTATGAACATCGAAGAGCGTCTGAAATGGCTTTTCAACGGCTACACTTCGCACTTTAAACCGTTGTCAAAACAATCGCTTGACGACATTTCACGCGAATTCGGCGGAATGGAAGAAATTGCTCTGCACGTTAATCCGATTGGTTATTCGGAAGTGCGCTATTTGCTTGAAAAAAGCGGTTTTGAACTGATCGAAACAACATTTGATAAGAAAAAGAAAAATTCTTGGGCTTATTTGCCAATTATTGCAATGATTCGACTTGCAAACCACTTTACTTCACCAAAAAAACGTGAAAGCCGTTGGACAAACGAGCTGAATTCCAATGAAGTTTTGCTGGGTGGAAACACTTTGATTTTTAAGGCGAGAAAAAAATGAATAAACTTTCACATTTTGACGAACAGGGAAAAATAAAAATGGTTGATGTTTCGGACAAGCAAATCACGAAGCGTCAGGCAACTGCTTCGGGAAAAGTTTTGATGAGTGCTGGAACAATCAAAATATTGCAAAATCAAACAAATCCCAAAGGAAATCCGTTTGAAATCGCGCGCATCGCCGGAATTATGGCAGCCAAGCAAACCGCCAATTTAATTCCGCTGTGTCACCAATTACCGCTTTCAAAAGTTGAGGTCAGTGTAGAATTAAAAGATTACGGAGTTTATCTTGAAGCCGAAGTTGTTACCAATTCAAACACCGGTGTCGAAATGGAAGCCTTAATCGCTGTCAGTGTCGCCGCCTTAACAATTTACGATATGTGTAAAGCGGTGCAGAAAGATATGCAAATTATCGAAATCCGGCTTGAAGCAAAAACAGGCGGAAAATCCGATTACAAGAGATAATTTTTCGGGTTTTGATTAAGGAATTTAGTATAATATCGCTTGAATATGCCAAAACTTACATTATTGCTAATTATTATTTTCCTCTGTGCTGCAACTTCTTTTTCACAAGAATTTGCCGAAACTCCCAAATTAATGATTTTAGGACAAAAATGGAAGAAGGAAACTTCCGTTTCGATAATCCCGAATAAATCCGCGATCAGCGAACAAGACCGCGACAAGATCTCATCGTCTAATGCCTCTCCCAATTATGTGGTTGCCAAATATTTTTTGTATGAAACTACGGTTCTTAACCAAACGGGAAAAGTTGTTAAAGGTTTCGTCTGGGATTACATTTTTTATGATTCAAATACTAAGGCTGAATTAAAGCGGCATCAGTTTTTTTATTCAGCAAAAATAAAAAAAAATAAAAAAACGACGGTTAAAATTATGTCGCAAAAGCCTCCGTCAAACTTGGTTAGATTTGAAGATTACGGAAAAGAATCTCAGAATCAATACCTTGAAAAAACACAAATAACCTGCATTGTTTTTGATGATAAAACAATTTGGTATCCGCCAAATTTGAATATTACCGCTTGCAAAGATTTGCGAGACTTAATCCTTCCTAAAAAGAAAAATGCCACTAGCTACAATTGAAGAAGCCGTCGAAGACATTCGTAACGGCAAAATGATAATTATTGTTGACGATGAAGACCGCGAAAACGAAGGAGATCTGGTTTGCGCGGCGGAAAAAGTTACGCCTGAGATCATCAGTTTTATGGCGGTTCACGGGCGGGGACTGATCTGTTTGCCGCTCACCGAAGAACGTTGTGATTTTCTTCATCTTCCGCCGCAAACGGCAAATAACACTTCCGGTTTCGGCACGGCTTTTACCGTGTCCATCGAAGCAAAGTCCGGTGTCACGACCGGAATTTCAGCGGCAGACCGGGCTAAAACTATTCTGACCGCAGTTTCTCCGATGACCAACCCGAACGATTTGGCGCGTCCCGGTCACGTCTTCCCTTTGCGGGCAAAAAACGGCGGAGTTCTGGTGCGTGTCGGTCAAACCGAAGCCAGCGTGGACATGGCGCGAATCGCAGGTTTGGATCCGTCTGCTGTCATTTGCGAAATTATGAACGATGACGGAACAATGGCGAGATTACCGGAGCTTGAGATTTTTGCCGAAAAGCATAATTTGAAAATTATCAGCGTGGCGGATTTAGTGCGCTACCGCATCCAAAAGGAAAAACTCATTAAAAAAGTGGTCGAAACTGATTTACCGACAGAATTCGGAACTTTTCGTGTGATTGCTTACGAAAATATCATCAATGGCGAAACTCATTTAGCAATTACTCTAGGCGAAATTTCGCAGACAACCGAAAGTGTTCCCGTGCGCGTCCAAACCGAGAATGTTACTTTTGCGATGTTTGGCTCAAAAATCGGCGAAGCGTCCGCTGCAATACAATCTTCACTTAAAAAAATTGCTAAAATAGGTTGTGGAGTAATTCTCTATTTGCGTCAAAAGGAGCATAATTTGGATTTAATCCATCAGCTAAAAACCTATAAACTGATGCAGGAAAATGGCTTAACCTTTTCCGAGGCAAGAAAAGAAACAGGCTACGGACGAAATCGCGATTATGGGATCGGCGCACAGATTTTAAATGATCTCGGTGTGCGGAAAATCAGTTTATTGACCAATCATCCGCCAAAAATTACAGCTATTGAGGCATTTGAATTGGAGATTACAGAAATCGTTCCGGTTTAAAGTTTTTAATAAATCAAAATATGGAAATAAGTCGTGAGTTTTCTTTTCAAAATTTTAACTTTTCCTAAGTTACATTTTATTTTTGAAAAAGATACTCTCGTTTTATATCCTTTATTTCTATAAGTTGAAGTTTATGACCGATGAAACTACAAATCCCCCGGGTTCACGCAAAACCATTCGACGTTGGTTGCTGATCGTTTTAGGCGGACTATTACTCCTGCTTGTGTTTGTCTTTATCGGTTTATTTACCTGGTATAAAACAGGTTATGCGGACAATTACATCAAAGCTCAATTTGTCTCAAAAATGGCGGATATAGGAATTGTCTTTGAGGCAGACGTTTTTCGTGTCACTATCAATCCGCTTCGTCTCCAGTTAAAAAACGCAACTTTTAATGACAAAGTTTCCGGCGACAAACTATTTTTTATTCGTGATGCTGATCTTGGCTTAACTGTTCAAAATTTGTATGCGTGGCAGCTTTCGCGCGACATTCAGCTTAATTCTACCGAAATAAATGGAGCGGAAGCCTGGGTAAAATTCGATGAGAACGGTAAATCAAACTTTTCTAATCTAAATTTTATCGAAGATAAATCCGGTTCTCTCGTCAACTTCAAATACGACTCGGTAAATTTTTCTCTGCATGAAGGTTTGGTTCATTTCGGCGATGTTCAGCATAAAATTTCCGCCGATGCCAAAAATGTTATTTTTGTTTTATCTCCAACCAATAGCGTAGTTCCCGATGAACAAAAACGCTACAATTTTGATCTGACTTCGACTAATTCAAAATTCATTTATGACGATAAGCCACTTGAGCCGATTGATCTTTTAACCAAAGGAATTGCCGATAATAAAGGTGCGGAAATCCAAAATCTGACGCTAAAAACACCGCTCGGAGAATCAAATTTGTCGGGAACTCTGACCGATTGGGAACGTCTGCAATATAACTTAAAAATCAACTCAACGGTTGATCTGCAACAAACCGCCGGAATTTTGCCGACCGGAGCAACTTTGCGCGGCATCGGTAATTTTGAGGGGACAGTTACCGGAGAAGGCGCAAAATATCAGGTCAACGGCGAAATTAATTCCGATTCACTGGCAGCCGACAATATTTATCTGAAAGGATTGCAAATTAATGGTAAGGTCGCGGGGGAAAATGCAATTTACGAAGGTAATGGCAAAGCAATTGCGGAAATGCTGACTTTTGAAGATTTTCGGATTGATTTCCCGCAGTTGATCGGCAATGTGCGAGGAAACGGAACGGATTTCAAATGGTTCGGCGAGCTCCAAGCCGCCGCCGCCAAATCTCCTGACGGCACACTCGCCGGACTTTTTATTTCTGACGCAGTTGCTGAATACAAGGACAAACAATTTACTGCAAGTTTCAGTAATCTTCGGGCTAATTCGTTGAATTCAGAAGATTTGATCGCACAAAATCTGCGGGTGACCAGCATTAAAGTTAATTCAAATAACGGAACCACGACAATCAATGCTCCAAATATCAAAGCGGGCACGGTCAAAGCTAAAGGAACCGAATTAAACGGAGTTGATGCAAACGGCATAAAAGTTACCAGTCGCGGTGATAAAACCGATGCTGAAATCAATAATTTACGCGCCGAAAATCTGCGGACGAAAGACGCAAAGTTGCGAAATGTAACCGCCAACGGGGTTAGTTTAACCACTCAAAACGGTGCAACCGATATTCAAGCCAAAAACGTTCAAGCCGAAGGTGTTGATGCCGAAAGTGCAAAAGTCGGCAATATTCAGGCTGGCAGCGTCAACGTCAAAATTCGCGGAAATCAGACCGATGTCGTTTCGGATAATCTGAGAGTCGCCAAAATAGACACTGCAGATGCAAGTTTCGGCAGTCTCAATATTGCAGGAGTTCGCCTCAAAATTGTTCAGGGCAGGGTGGAAGGAACATCGGGTGATATTGATGCTGGAACTGTTGACCTCAAAAAGAACGGCAAACTTGAAAATGCTAAATTTTATAAACCCGTTTTCGTGCTTGAACCATCGGGGCGTTATCGCGCCAGTATGGATATGAGTTTGGGCGGAGGCGTTCTCGGCAGCGTTACGCTCGGTGCAGCACGGGCTTCGGTGGTGGCAGACAATGACAAAGTTGCACTCAACAATTTAACTGCCGATGTGATGGACGGCAAAATCAATGGCAATGCGGTCATTGCGATGAATCAACGCACAAATTCTAAGGTTGATGCCGAATTTTCCAATCTTGACCTAGCCAAACTTTTAGCTTTACAAGGTGGAAAAGTTATTCCGATTGCCGGCGAAACAACCGGAAAAGCTGACCTGACTTTCCCCGGCACAAACTTTAAAAATGCCAGCGGAACCGTTGTTGCTGATTTCAAAGCAAATGCCGGTTCGGAAGATCGCGGGTTAGTTCCGATCAACGGTAATCTTGGTTTGAACGCAACCAATGGGCTTTTTGATATTGATTACGCCAAACTTAATACCGAAAAAAGTTCACTCAATGCCACCGGACGTTTTGATTTGAACGACAGTAATTCAAATCTTAATCTCGCTCTTGATTCTACCGATGCGACCGAAATTGAAAGACTTGTCAGAGTTCTGAATCTTTCGCCTGAATTAGAGCAGCAACTTAATGAAAATGAATTGACCTTCGCCGGAAATTTGAAATTCAACGGAACACTGACGGGCAATCTGCAAAATCCGAATGTGGATGGACGAGCCAGTGTTGATTCAGTTGTCATGCGCGGAAAAGGGCTTGGTTCGTTAGCAACAAATATTCTGGTTTCGCCTCAATCCATCGAATTGCGTGATGGCATTTTACAGGAAACAAACGGCGGTAACTTAGCTTTCAATTTAAATATTCCTCAAACAGGCTCCAACAACATTAGCGTTGATGCAAAATTAAACCGAGTAAATACGGGAAATTTATTAGCGGCATTGCCGGTTAAATATTTGCCCGAAAAATTACGCGATTTCAACGCCGAAACTTCAGGAACGATCAATTTAACCGGATTGCCAAATGAAGTAAACGGCACAGCAAATCTTAAATCAGGCTCAGGAACAGTTGCCGGACAGCCTTTTGACGGATTTGAAGCCAACCTTACTTTTCAGGGAACAACCATTAATGTCGAAAAATTCGATGCTCAATTTGCTGACGGATTTTTAAGAGCGACAGGAACTTATCAACGGGACACAACCGATTTTAATTTCAATTTGGAAGGCAAGAATCTCCAAGCCTCGCGTTTTCGTCCGTTTGTAACTGACAGCAAAGATTTTCCCGATTTCAGCGGCACGATTGATCTAACCGCTAAAGCGACCGGCAAATCCAACGATTTCAAAACTTTTGATGTTAATTTTCAGGGTGTCGGCAACAATATCAAAGTTAATGAAAATGCGCTTGGCAGAGTTGATTTTGTGGGTAAAACCGAAAATCAATTATTCAAAGCCGACCTGACTGCCAATCTCGAAGGACAACAACAAGTAATTTCCACCACCGTTAATTTTGCCAACGAAAATTTACCTTTCCGTGCTGAAACCAACTTTAATCAAACCGAACTGGCACCATTTATTGCACTTTTACAAACTCCCGGAAGTGTTGCGGTTTCGGGCAAAGCAACCGGCAAAGTTTTTGCTGAAGGAAATCTTTATGCTAAGGATGCGAACGGAAACGGCTATTTTACCTTTGACGATATTAAAGGGCTTGCCCAATTCAGCGAATTTGGTCTGCAATTTGATGAAACTCCGATTATGGCGACCAAGCCTATATCTATTTCATTCAACTCACGCGAAGTAATAGTTGAAAATGCACAATTTGCCGGTGCCGGATCAAATTTGGTTGTCAACGGAACCAAAGCCCTGAACAACAGCGGTGTCAATAATCTGTCAGTTAACGGAAGCATTAATTTACGGCTCTTAAATTTGGCTTCTAAAAACACTTTTTATTCAGGCGTGGCAGAAGTTTCGATGCGATTGACGGGTGTTAACAAGGAATCAAGACTGAGCGGTTCGGCGAAAGTTGAAAATGCTTCAATTTCAACTTTTGTCGGCAGTGAACGATTGAATTTTGAACGAATCAAATGTCAGCTTTTGTTTACTATAAACCAGGCGCAAATGGAGCAATGCGTCGGTTATCTCGGCGGCGGAAAAGTCATCGGAACCGGTGGTGCGCTGGTTGAAGGTTTGAAACTGCAACAAGCCCGGCTTGAATTACACGGACAAAATATCACCACTCCGCTGCCTAAAAACTTCTTAACTACCGGCGATGCGGAAGTTGAAATTACCACTAAACGCGAAGGCGAAAATTTCAATACTTTAATTGCCGGAACGATTTTTGCCAAACGTAGCAGTTATACTAAAGATATTGATCTGGCGGATTTTATCAGCAGTCGGCGCGACGCTTCGATTTCCGAAGGAACTTCTCCGCCGGTTTTTGGAATTCCTCGTCTGGACTTACGTTTGCAGGGGCGTGATGCTCTAGTTGTTCGCAATAATTTGGCAGATCTAACCGCTTCGGTTGATTTGCGCGTCACAGGCGATGTTGATTATCCCGTTTTGTCGGGACGCGTGACGGCAAACAGCGGAACCGTATTTTTCCGTAGTGACCGTTATGAAGTTCAACGCGGAACGCTTGAATTTCCGCCGCAAGCCGATAGTGAACCATATATTAATCTGCAAGCCGAAGCTGACATCAAAGGCTATCAGGTTTTCGTAAATTTAGTTGGAGAATTAAACAATTTTGATGCTTTAACAGCTAATGTGCGCTCTAATCCGGCATTACCGCAAGCCGATGTAATTTCGCTGATTACGACCGGAAATCTTTCAAACAGTGACTCCGGCATTCCGACCTATGCACAAAGCGGATTGAATACCGCCGCCGAAGTCATTACTGATTCGTTAATCAATAATCCGGTGCGAAAAGCAACTGACAAACTTTTTGGACTCAATAAATTTGAGATTGACCCGATTTTATCCGGCAGACGATTGAATCCGACTGCGCGTTTAACCGTTGGACGACAGATCAATAAAAATTTGGCGATCACTTATTCGACCAATCTTTCGGAAGACCAAAATCAGGTGCTGGCGTTTGAATACCGTATTTCAAATCGCTTGTCGTTTGTTGCCCAATATGAACAGGGTTCATTGAGCAATGTCACTCGCAGCAATAATAATTTCAGTTTTGAAATTCGGCTACGCAAAAGATTTTAAGGAGTTATGAAACGCAGAGACTCTAAGACACAAAGTTTTTTAAGAGAAATCAAAAGAAATAGGGGTTACCTATTTTTCTTTGCGTCTTTGCGTCTCTGCGTTTTGATTCTGAGTTTCAGTTTTTTGACTTTCGCTCAAAATAAATACGAAGACCGCAAAATAAATGATGTTGCAATTACTTTTGAAGGCGCAGACAAGGATGTTTCTGCTGCCGAACAATTCCGCTTGATTGCAAAAACTGCGCTTGGTGAAACATATTCAACAGTCAAAGTTCGTGAGGCAATTGACGCACTTTATCAGTCCAAGAAAATCGTCACGGCACAGGTTGAAGCGACTGCGGTTGGTAATGATAATGTCAATTTACGTTTTATCATTAAAAGAAAAACTCAGGTCGAGCGGGTAGATTTTAAAATCGGAACTCCGGTCGGTGAGCCAATAACCGAAGATGAATTGATCCTCAAACTCAATTTAATTAATTCGGGGGAGATGATTACCAAACAAAATCTGGATGATAATGCCGAGGCAATTCAGGTTTATCTGCGGGAACGCGGTTATTATAAAGCCGATGTCAATTATTCGCCCCAATCTTTGGGAAATGCTCCCAAAGTGCCGGTAACTTTTCAGATCACGCCCAATGCCCAATCGCGGATAGAAAATTTTTCGATCAATGTTAAAGGGTTTGACGATTCAAAAGTGCGTAAACTGCTCAAACTGCAAAACGGTGCTTTTTATTCCCGTGAATCATTGGTCGCGGATGAGGATAAAATCCGTAAAACAATCCTCAAAGAAGGCTTTTTAGCTCCGCAGTTGGAAGAACCCCAAATTGTTTACGACAATGATAAAAACGCAATTTCAATAGAGTTGAAAGGTGAAGTCGGGGCAAAGGTCAATGTCAAAGTTGAAGTTCCGAATGAAAAAATAAGTGAACAAACTCAGGAAACTTTGCTGCCGATCAAACGGGAAGGAACTCTGGATTTTTCAGCTATTAAAGAAGGGGAGCGGAGACTTAAAAACTACTTTCAGGAAAAAGGTTATTTTTTTGCCGAGGTTGAAGAGGTTTGTTCCGTTACTCCCGAATTTCCTAAAGATGAAGCAAATCCGCTGCAAAATAATTCTGCCCAGCTCTGTGAAGTTTTGGGTGGAGCAGATTTGGACAGTCGTCAGGTCAATGTGAATTATGTCGTAAATCTCAACCGTCGTTTGGTGCTCAAAGAAATTCGTATCGAAGGCACAAAAAAGATAACTGTTCCCGAAATAATTTCAGTAATAGATACTCAGCGCGCCAGTATTATAGGGCTAATTCCGCGTCTTGGTTATGGTCGCGGCTATACCAGCAACGAAATTTTAAATGACGACAAGAATCGGATTGAATCTATCATGCGCGAGCTGGGCTATCGTCGTGCCTCGGTTCGCGTCAAACAGGGGGCTTCTGTCAACGGGGATAATTTAATTATTACTTTTGTCGTCAACGAAGGCATTTTAACGACCATTGATAATGTTGAAATTGTCGGCAATAAAGTTTTTAAGGACGAAACTTTACGAAAAGAGCTTCCGGTTATTGTCGGTAAAAATTATTCACGTGCCCGTGCCCGCAACGGAGCGCAAAAAATTGCTCAATTTTATGCCCGCGAAGGATATTTTGATGCTGACATAAATTTTTCGATAGTTGATCTGCCGAAAGAAGCAACCGCAACCGAAGAAAAAGTAAAGATTATCTATACGATTGAAAAAGAAGGTAAGAAAGTTTTTGTCAATCGGATTTTGATCAACGGTAACGAGCGCACCCGCCGCGAATCCATTTTACGGACAATTGATGTGCGTCAAGACAATATTCTATTAGCAAAAGATATATTTTCCAGTGAACAGAATCTTTATGCGACTGATGCGTTTCGGCGGGTTGAAATTAAACCCGAACCTGCCGGAGAAACTCCGAACGGTGACGCTCAACGGGATGTCATTATCAATTTGGAAGAGCAAAAACCACGACTCTTAAACTACGGCGGAGGCTACTCAACCGAATTTGGGGTCAGCGGATTTTTCTCGATTCGTCATTATAATTTGTTTGGCAAATTGCAGCAGGGCGGTGCACGGCTTAGTTGGTCAAGATTACAGCAAATGGTTCAATTTGATTTTTTGAATCCGAGATTTCTGCCTGACGGAAAAAACCGTTTCGCTCCCTTAAGTCTAACTTTGCAATATCAGCGCGATTCAACCGTTACCAGATTTTTCCGTTCGGCTTTTGACCAGGGAACTTTTGGGATTGTTCAGAGAATTGATGATAAAGGCAATCCGATCAATGAGTTTGGGGCGAGAGTTACGAATCCGACCTTGCACCGTCTGACCTTTACGGCAGAGACCAATCGCACCATCAGTCAGCAGAATCGAAGCCTTTTGTTTTTGCGCTACCGATTTGAAGATGTGCGGCTCTACGACATTGACAGTCTTTTGATCGCCGATCTTTTGCGTCCCGACCAAAAAGTTCGGGTTTCAGGTTTCGGCGCAACTTTTGTTCGTGATACACGCGCCAATTGTTCCCGAAAATCTACCTTAATTGAACTAATAACCAAGGGCGAAGTGGGCGATCCGTGCCGTTACAATCCCTCCGATCCGACTCGCGGAAGCTATGTCACACTTGAATATAATGTTTCGGCGCGTCCGTTGGGAGCCAATATCAGTTTCCAAAAATTTTCGGCAAATTATCAGGGCTACTATCAAATTCCGAAAGCAAATAATACAGTTCTAGCCGGACGTGTCATTTTGGGTTTGGGCAATGTTCTATCAAAAAGCAATCGTTTTACGGGTAATTTGGCGATTTTTAACAATTCCCTGCCAATCAGCGAACGCTATTTTGCCGGAGGTTCAACCACGCTTCGCGGATTTGATTATGAATCCGCCGGACCCCGGGTAGTCGTTACTCCGCAAGGGACTTTCCGCAACAGTAAAGGCGAAATCGTCACGCTCAATCCGTTCACTGTTCCATTCGGCGGAAACGGTCTGGCAATTGTTAATCTGGAGGCACGGGTTCCTCTGAACGAAACGGTTCAAGCCGTTCCCTTTTACGATGGTGGAAACGTATTTAATCGGGTTGGAGACATTTTCAAACCATTGCAAAGCGCAACCGGAGACGTGCTGAAAGATAATTTACGCGCCACCTGGACAAACACGGTTGGCTTGGGACTGAGAATCAAAACTCCTTTCGGCGGCGCAGCGGCGATTGATTACGGTTATTTGGTCAATCCCCCCAAATTTATTGTGCCGCAAAATGTTGGTCCAAACGCGATTTTCCAGCCACGTCGCACCCAATTGCATTTTAGATTTGCTCAAACATTCTGATCTTGGATTTTTGATTGGTCATAAGTTAAAATGCAAAACGATGCAAACAGTTTTTGAGGATCTTGGGACAAAACCAATTAAACGCAATTATTTAAGCTCATTTATTTCATTGCTAATGCCACTGATTTGGCTATTTCTTCCTCAAATATTCGTTCCGCTGAAAACAATAGAAACTTTTATACTGGGAAGCGATCCAATCAGCGTAAATACGATTACTTTACAAGATGTTGCCTCAATATTGTATTTCGGAATAGGGATCTTGATCGGAATGATTACAACCGGGCTTCCAAATAAAAAGATTCCAACCATTATTTTTGCTACGATTGGAATCATGATGAATATGTTTTTGCTTCTCGGAATCTGTTTTGAAATTAGAATGAGAGAGGGTGTAATCAATTTTTAATCAAATGAATTTCCGCAATTAATAATGATTTTTGCCCTTTACCTTTTTACTTTTGCCTTTTTTACTCCCATTCAATAGTGCTCGGCGGTTTTGAAGAAATATCGTAAACCACACGATTCACGCCGCGAACCTCGGAAGTAATGCGCGAAGATGCTTTTTGTAAAAATTCGTGCGGCAGACGCGCCCAATCAGCCGTCATTCCATCGGTCGAGGTCACGGCACGAAGAGCAACGGTCTTTTCGTAAGTGCGAAAATCGCCCATTACGCCGACGGATTGAATCGGAAGCAAGACGGCAAAGGCTTGCCAAACTTCGTTATAAAGTCTGAAATTGTGCAGCTCTTCGATAAAAATTCTGTCGGCTTGCTGTAATAATTCGACTTTTTCGGGCGTGATGTCGCCTAAGATCCGCACCGCCAAACCGGGACCGGGGAAAGGATGCCGCTGTAAAATTTCGTTTGGAATACCCAATTCTTTGCCAAACAGACGCACCTCATCTTTGAAAAGTTCGCGCAGGGGCTCGATCAATTTGAGCTTCATTTTTTCGGGTAAGCCGCCAACGTTATGATGAGATTTGATGGTCACTGACGCACCTCGAAGCGAAACCGATTCGATCACATCGGGATAAAGAGTTCCCTGCACTAAAAACTTTGCTTTGCCGACCTTTTTGGCTTCGCGTTCAAAAACCTGTATAAAAACACGTCCGATTATTTTGCGTTTTTCTTCAGGATCGGTCACACTTTTTAATTCTTTGTAAAACTCTTTGGAAGCATCTACCCCAACCACATTCAAATGCAGATTGTTGCGATACATTTTCAGAGTATTTTCAAACTCATCCGCCCGCAACAAACCGTTATTGACAAAAACACAGGTTTGACGGTTGCCGATAGCTTCGTGAACCAAAACTGCGGCTACGGTTGAATCAACTCCGCCCGATAAACCGCAAATCACATTACCGGTTTCACCAACTATTTCTTTAATTTTGGCTACTTCCTCGGCAATAAAACTTTTGGCTGACCAATCACTCGAACACTGACAAATGTTGAAAATGAAGTTCTTAAGAATGTCTTTGCCTTTCGGTGTATGGGCAACTTCGGGATGAAACTGCACCGCAAAAAGATTTCTCTCGTGGTTTTCAATCGCGGTTATTACATCGCCGGTGGTTGCGGTGGTGTTAAAGCCTTCCGGCAATTTGGTAACGTGATCGCCGTGACTCATCCAAACATCCATTTTTTCCGGTAAATCCGTAAAAATCAGGGTTTTACCGCTTAAACGTTTGAGTTGCGCGTGTCCATATTCGCGGCGCATCGCAGGCTGCGAAGCTCCGCCCAAATCAACCGCCATCAGCTGCATTCCATAGCAAATCCCCAAGATCGGCACGGTGATTTTATCGTAAAAATCTTTGGAAACCCGTGGTGCATCTTTATCAGTAACGCTTGACGGACCACCTGATAAGATCAACCCTTTCGGCTGACGTTCAATAATTTTTTCAACGGAATAGTGGAATGGAACGATTTCGCAATAAACGCCAAGTTCGCGCACCCGCCGTGCAATGAGTTGGGTATATTGCGAGCCAAAATCAAGAATTAAAATAAGTTCGTGCTGCATTATTTTTGCAAAAAAATAAGGTTAATGTCTGAATCGTTTCGCGTCAAATTGCTATTGGGGATTTTTGCTTAATTTTTAGTAAACGATTTTTTCACTCGTAATCTGTTTTTTCTTAATCTTTATTATAAAAATTTTATCATATTCGCTTTCATCCAAAGCATTAAATTTGTCTTCTTTTGCCAAAATATTCGCCAGCATCGGAGTGGTTGTATTATGACCGACTATGACAAAAGTTTTCGATTTAGAAGCCAACAAGTTTTTGGCTAATTCATCCAATTCGGTGTGATCATAGATTTGAATTTGCAACCGATACTTGTCATAAAGATTTATTGCAGAAGGAGTTACGGTATCACGCGTGCGAATGAAATTGGTTGAAAAAATTTCATCAGGGCGATATTTTTTGACTACTTCCAACAATTTTTCCGCCCGTTTTTTTCCTGCTTCGGTCAAATTCGGATTTGCTTTATCCGCAGTCGGCGAAACGTCTTTTTCGGCGTGGCGCATCAAAATAAAGATTTTATCCTGGGCAAAATTAATGTTGGCAAATGCAAAAAGGAGCAAACTGAACAAAATAACTTTCATAACTTAACAAATTGCGGGTAACTGTTTGAATAGAATATATTATCAATAATGAATTTGGAAACGAAAAACGCAGTTTTAGAAACCTTAGCCCGACTGCTCGCCGAAAATAAACAGCAAATTATTGAAGCCAATCAAAAAGATGTCAAGGCTTGCTCAGGCGATGATGCGGTAATTTTAGACAGATTAAAAGTTGACGAAAACAAGGTCGAAAAAATGATTTCGGCAGTTGAAAAAGTCATTGAACTTGAAAATCCGGTCGGCAAAATCCTTTACACACACCTCCGTGAAGATGGTTTAAAAATTGAAAATCGCACCGTTCCGTTCGGCACAATTCTGATTATTTACGAAGCCCGCCCCGATGTTGCTGTCGAAGCCGCCATTATCGCACTCAAAGCCGGAAATAGAATTTTGCTGAAAGGCGGCAAAGAAGCCAAAAACACCAATCTTTATCTGTGCGTATTGTGGCAAAAAGCCCTTGAACAAAACGGAGAGGATATAAATTTCGTCAAATATCTCGATATTTCACGCGAAGAAGCCCGTGAATTGATTGCCGGAAATCGTGAAAAATTTGATGTTGTGATTCCACGCGGCGGCGAAACTTTGATTGATTTTGTTCTCAAAAACTCAAAAGCTCCGGTCATTGTCAGCGGGCGCGGCAATAATTTTGCTTACATTGACCGTGAAGCAGATTTTGAAATGGCTTTGGAAATCATTTTGAACGGCAAATCGCGTTTAAGCGTCTGCAATGCGCTCGACAAAGTTTTGATTGATGAAAAACTTCCCGATTTAGAGCAAAAAATCAACCAAATTGTAAATGCCCTGCATAGCCAAAGTATTGAGGTGCTTGGAGATGCGTCGGTTCATTATGTTAATCCCTCGGTCAGATTATTTGGTGATGAGGCAATTTGGTTTGAAGAATTTTTATCAGCCAAAATGGTAGTGGCGGTTGTTTCAAACATTGATGAAGCAATCGAAAAAATCAATAAATATTCGGGCGGACATTCTGCGACAATCATCACTAAAAATTCGGAGACTGCGGAAAAATTCTTGAACGAAGTTGATTGCGCGGCGGTTTTTCACAATGCTTCGACCAGATTTACCGATGGCGGCGAATTCGGTTTGGGTGCGGAGATCGCTATTTCAACTCAAAAACTGCATTTTCGCGGTCCGCTTGGCGTGCAGCATTTGCTGACCAATAAATGGTTTGGATTTGGCAACGGACAGATTAGGAAATAGATTATTTTTTAACGCAAGGGCGCAAAGGGTGGAAGGCGCAAAGATTTTCAAAGAAAAGATAAAAAAATATTTAAAACCTTTGCGTCTTTGTCTCTCTGCGACTTTGCGTTTAATTTATTGTTTTTAATGAAAAAGAAACTCGTCTTAAAAATAGGAACATCAACCCTTACCGCTGGAACAAAACTTATTTCGCGTGGCAAAATCGAAGATATTGGGCGGCAAATTTTAGAATTGAGCGATGATTTTGACATCGTCTTGGTTTCGTCCGGCGCGATTGCAACCGCCAGACAATATATCAAAGTTTCGGGTTGGGATAGTTTGGTCGGTTCAAAACAAGCGATGGCGGCAATCGGGCAACCACTTTTGATGCGGATCTATCACGAAATTTTCAGCGATTTCGGCATCCGCACAGCGCAATGTTTGATGACTTACCGCGATTTTGAAAATGAAACTTCGCGGGAAAATACGCTCAACACAATCAACGAACTCATTAAACATGGCTTTATTCCAATCATCAACGAAAACGATACCACCGCCGTCGAAGAAATTATTTTGGGCGATAATGACAAACTTTCAGCGTTGGTCGCAACCTTGATTCAAGCCGATTTATTAGTGCTTGCGAGCGATATTGACGGGCTTTTTGACAAAAATCCGCACTTGCACGAGGACGCAAAATTAATTACCGAAATTACGAATATTGATGAAGCAAAAAGTTTGGTCGAAGAACGTGATTCGGGATTGGGAACGGGCGGAATGAATTCAAAATTAGAAGCCGCTATTATTTGCCAAAAAGAAGGGATTGAAACCTGGATTATCAACGGGGGAAATAAAAACTTCCTCACAGATGCGCTCATGGGAAAGAGTCAATGCACTAAATTTTTAAATTAAAACTTTTTCAGCCATGATTTCGTTTTATTTAAACGAGATAAAATGAACGCTCCGCAAACATCCAATTATTATCCTAAAAAACGATGGAAACATTTCCGAAACCGGATAAAAAAAGACGAAATTTCTCCCTCAATAATTTCCGTATCAGAATCAACTTCTGAAGAGAAGGCTGTCTTTATCTGCAATACCTACTTACATTTAGCAACTGCAATCGGTTGGTTTATCGCCCTCGAAGTTTTTCTGTTAAAGTTTGGAGTTGCTCAAATGGTAATTGATGGATTTATTGCGGTTGGACGCGGATTTATTTTTGTCTTTTTGGCACTGATAATTTTGCTTTGGCTTTTCTTCTCATTTGTCAAACTGTTAATAGAATCTGAATCTTCTAAAGAGCAGTATATCGGGTTTGGAATGCGTGTTTTTGTATCTTCATTTATTTTTGCACCCCTACTATCTCTATATGAAAAAAACTATGGAATCGAACTAATTTTGGAAGCGGGAATTATTACAATTGGTTTATCTTTGGGAATTACGGCAGTCGCTTTCCTGACGCACAAAGATTTTTCATTTTTGCTTCCGATTTTAGTCATAAGTTGCTTTTTGACAATTGGATTCTTTATTACAGGGATAATTTTCAGATTTTCAATTCAGAATGTTGTGGCACTAATTTTGGTAGCTTTGGCGGCTGGATGGATGTTGTATGAAACTTCAAAAGTTTTGCACCGTTACCAAATTAATCAGCACGTTGCGGCATCAATAGCTTTATTTAGCAGCATTGAGTTTCTTTTCTTAGCTATTTTGCGGAGCTATCGAACAAGTTCTTCTATCCAAAATTACAAAAACGATTCAAACGCTCAATAAAAAAGAGACAAGATTTTGCAACCTTGCCTCTTTAACTCTTTTTGAGTTTGACTGAAACTACTCAGCTTTATTGCCTTCGGCATCCAGAATATTGATTGCCCATCCCAATTCTTTGAGTTTGGGTTCAATCACTTTTCTGTCGCCGACAATAACAATTGCCATTTTGTCCGGGGTTAAATACTTATTGGCAACGCGATTGACATCAGCCAGAGTTACTGCATTGACTTTGCCAATGTAATCGTTGAAATAAGTATCAGGTAAACCGTAAGTAACGAGGTTTGAAAGCTGTCCCGAAATTTGCTGAACTGTTTCAAATCCAGCCGGATAACGGCGAATGATTGATTGTTTGTTTGATTCCAGATCAGCCGCCGTTACTGGAATTGAACCGCGCATTCCGTTAATTTCTTTCAAAAATTCAACGACCGCTTCTTTGGTTGAACCTGTTTGGATTTCACCCGAAGCCGAAAATGGTCCAGCACCGCGACGATATGAAAAACTGCTGTATGCGCCGTAAGTGTAGCCTTTGTCTTCGCGGAGATTCATAAACAATCTGCCTGAACTTCCGCCGCCAAGAACCGAATTCATCACTTGAACGGCATAGTAATCAGGATTATCACGCGAAATTCCGACTTGACCGATAGAAACGGAAGATTGAGCTGCACCCGGTTTATCAACAATGTAAATTCCCGGCTGAGCCATATATTCCGAAGGAACCGCAGTTGACGGAGGAGTAACCCCGCCCGCTTTCCAACCGGCAAAGGCTTTTTCCAATTTCGCCACTAATGTTTTTTGGTCAACGTCGCCAACCACGATCAAAGTTGCATTATTCGGACGATAATATGAATCGTAGAATTTAACCAAATCGTCGCGGCTCATTGCCCGAAGGCTCTTTTCATCACCATTGATCTGACGACCATATGGCTGATTTCCGTAAAGAACTTTGTTATAAACTACGTTTGAAACAAAGGTCGGACTTGATTTTTGCTGCAAGAATTGTCCGACTGCACGGCGACGAGTTCGTTCCAGTTCATCAGCCGGAAATGACGGATTTACAATTACATCAGCAAAAATATCCAAAGTTTGATCAAGATTTTTGGTCAAAGTCTGCATTGAAACAGTTGAGCCATCCCATCCGGCATTAGCGTTGACGCTGGAACCGATTTCCTGCAATTGGTTGGAAATGTCGGTAACTGAACGGGTTTTCGTGCCTTGGCTCAACAAACTTGCCGTCATTGAAGCGACACCTGTTTTGTCAGCCGAATCAAGCGTTGCACCTGCATTCAAAACCAAATTCATCGAAACGATCGGCAACTCATTTTGATTGACCAACCAAACATTCAAACCGTTGGAAAGTTTTGTTTTTTCGATTTTCGGTAAAACCAAACTCGGATTTGGTCCCGGTTTCGGCAGCATTGCTTTTTGGGCGGCAAGTTTAGCCGGATCCATTTTCTTTCCGCCGCTGGCTGTGGTCGGTTTGTTGTCGTTCGGGTTGGTGCGCGGAGCCGGATTTTTGCTTGGTAAATAGGTCATTACCAAACGATTTCCGTTCAAATATTTGTTGGCTACGCGCTGCACATCCGCCGGAGTAACCTTGCGAACTTCATCCAGATCGGATTGTAAAGTATCTGCTTTTCCTTTGAATCCGACGTTGCTGGCAAGCTGTCCGCCTTTACCCAAAACGGTTTGGAGACGGAAAATTGATTGGGCTTCCATGCCATTGACGACACGATTGATTTCTTCAGCCGTCGGCGGCTCTTTTTTGATTCGTTCAATTTCGTTATTGATTTCTTTTTCAATTTCCGCCAAATCTTTGCCCGGACGAGCAGTAGCAGAAATTTGGAACATTCCCGCAATTTCGTTTGAACCGTTGAAAGCTCCGATTTGTTGAACCAATTCTTTGCCAAAATTCAAATTGCTTTGTAAACGCGAGCTTCTGCCGCCTGAGAGAACACTGCCCAGAATTCTGAGCGCAGCATCATCGGGCGAATCCTGCGGAACACCGTGCCAAACCATATAAAGACGCGGCAAGGGCACAGTATCTTCGTAACTCTTGCGAACTTCGCCGCTTAAAGCCGGTTGCGTAGGAGTTGGACGCTTAACGTCTGCACCTTTGGCAATCGGACCAAAATATTTTTCAACCCAGGCGCGGGCTTGTTTTTCGTCAAATTTTCCGGCAATCGCCAAAACAGCATTGTTCGGCACATAGTAGGTGCGGAAAAAGCCTTTGACATCATCCATCGAAGCGGCGGAAAGGTCAGACATTGAGCCAATCACATCCCAGCTATAAGGATGTTCTTTCGGATACATTACTTCTAAAATTCTTTCCGAAGCAGTTCCGCCCGGGACATTATCAACCCGCTGACGGCGTTCATTTTTGACCACATCGCGCTGATTGTCGAGTTTTTCCTGCGACATTGCTTCCAACAGTCCGCCCATCCGGTCGGCTTCCAGATACAAAGCCAGTTCCAAAAAGTTTGAAGGAACTGTTTCGTAATAATAAGTGCGGTCTTCGTTTGTCGTCCCGTTGACGCTCGCACCTGCTTCACTCAATGAACTCAAATAATCATTTTCATAATTCTTTGAGCCCTGGAACATCATATGTTCAAAAAGGTGTGCGAAACCTGTTTTTCCCGGCGTTTCGTTTTTTGAACCGACGTGGTAAAAAACGTTGACGGAAACAATCGGCGTAGAATCGTCTTGATGCAAGACCACCCGCAAACCATTTTTTAATGTGTATTCCTTAATGTTTAATTTCGGTAAAACGGTTTTGCTTTGTCCAAAAGCAGTCATCGGCACAAACAAAGCGACCGTCAGGAAAAAAAGGGCTAATTTCCTCAGCATTGCAAAAACTCCTTATAATTATATTCAAAATAGTTATTTTATAAGTTAAAAGGCAAACTTGTTTTTCGCAAATTTGCCTTGATGAGTTTCCCGTTATTTTTGGATATTTTACAAATCTTTACAATTCTAAATCGTTACCTTCGCAATTGCGGCGATTCTCTTACGGTCAGAAACCATCACGCCGCCCGGTTTTTCCTTGGTAATGGCAAAGAGTTTTGGATTTTTGAATTTCAGATTGGCTTTGATCGGAACTAAAACTTCCCCGTTTTCTTTAATATCAAATACGCCACCGTCAATCGGAGTTTTTTCGTCCTGAGTTTCGTCAAAAATCCAAAGCTGATATTCCTCTTTGGTCACATCATTCACGGCTAAACCTTTGAACTTCATAAAGCCTTTTTGTTCGGCTTCGCTCCAAACGACTTCGCCCAAAACTTCTTTGTCATTGGCAGGATTAACCCAATTCGTTTTTTTCAAATCTTTGGCTGAGGCAAGTAATTCATTGTATTGTTCGTTAGTTGTTAAAACTTTTTTCGGAACTTCGACAATTAGTTCTTTTGGTTTTTGCAGGTTTATCCAAATGCTGAAACCTAAAGCGAGACAGGCAATTCCGGCAAATGCCCAGCCGAGCCATTGAATGAACGGACGTTTCGGTTCAAAAGAAAATGTCGGTTGAAGTTCTTCATTTAATTGAGTTTCAGAGGATTTTTTAGCAAAAAATGCGCTGGCATCCGCTAAAATTTTGCTTCGCAGATGCTCCGGCATCGGTTCGATTTCATCCAAATTGGTCAAACCGATTGCGCTTGCCGTTAATTCAAGCGAATTATCCTTTTTTAATTCCGGGTAAAACTTTTCCAATTCTTTTAATTCGGCTGACTCTTCCGCGTTCAAGCCGAACAAAATTTGGTCGGTCAGAAGGTCAAGCATTCTTTCTCTGCCATTACTACTCATGATGCGATTGCCTCCTTTAAACCTAAATTTTCCCTTATCTGCAAAAGCCCGCGTCGGGCGTGAGTTTTAACCGTCCCAATCGGCATTCCGGTCAAACTCGAAATTTCCTGATGCGATAAGCCTTGATAAATCGAAAGCTGTAAAACCTGACGTTGTTCGGGACGAAGCTTGGTCAATTCTTTCGCTGCTTCTTTCGCCTCTACGCCAACCTGCAAATTTTGATGAAAATTAACGCTCGGCTCGACCAAAATATCGTCCAGTGAATCGGCACTGACCTGCCGCTGATATTTTCGCACACGGTCAATCAAACGCCGACGGGCAATCATTGCCACAAAAGTCGTTTCCGAAGCCTGTTTTTCATCAAAACGCTCCGCATTTTTCCAAATATCAATAAAGGTCTCTTGCACTGCGTCCTCTGCTTCATCCACATTAGGCAGCATTCGACGCGCCAATGACCAGACAAGACCGCCGTATGTGTCCAAACAATCTTGAACAGCGGTCTTGTCTCCTTCGGCAATACGTTGAAGAATAGCTTTGGTCAATTTAAATCCTTTGAGTTGGTTTTGGGGCTTTGGCTTTATTTTTAATTCTTAAATTTCAAAACCAAAGCCCGTTTATATAATTTGCTTTTATATAATTTATTTCGGCATCAGAACAGTGTCAATAACGTGAATGACACCATTAGAAGTCATAATGTCGGTTTTGACAACGTTTGACTTATCAATCATTACTTTTCCGCCTTTAGCCTTAACTTTAACAGTTTGACCTTGAACGGTTTTGGCTGATTTCAATTTGACTACATCAGCAGCAGTTACTTTTCCGGCAACAACGTGATAGGTCAAAATTTTGGTTAATAACTCTTTATTTTCCGGTTTCAAAAGATTTTCGATTGTTCCGCCCGGCAATTTGGCAAAGGCTTCGTCAGTCGGTGCAAAAACCGTGAAAGGACCGTTACCTTTTAAGGTGTCAACCAATCCGGCTGCTTTAACAGCGGCAACCAAAGTATTGAACATTCCGGCAGAAACTGCGGTGTCAACAATATCTTTGGTTTCAGTTGAAACTTTTACAGTTGTTTTTGCATTTGAATGATTCGCTGTTTGAGCAAAAACTGTCAAAGAACCTAAAGCTAAAACACACACTAAACCTAATACTAATTTTTTCATTTTAAAATCTCCCTTTGTTCGTTTTTTATTTTTTTATACTGCAGCCTTGTTAAAGGCTTTGAATGTGAATTCGACAGTTTTAAAGAAACAGTTTCAAAAGAGTAAAAAAAATTATTTAGCCAAAAGGGAGTCGCATTTTTTGATTAAAACCCTTATTTCATCGGGCTTTTTAGTAAAGTAATCACCTGTCAGAGCATTTTTAGGTTGTAATTCCAGAAAATTATTGAGACTTCTTTGGTAAAAATTTTGAGCAGATCGTATGGTTAATTTGTCCTTCGTCTTTTCGCCAATTGCAAGATTTGCATTTCCCACCTTCATTTGCAGAACAGCTAAAGAACGTTGCTGAAAAGTATTTTCCGGCGCATTTGCAGAAAGATCTTCGTAAATTTTGAGGGATTTAGTGTAAAAATTAAGAGCAGTTTCCGCCTGTTCTTTTTTCATAAATAGATTACCGATGCTGTTGTATTTTTCACCAAGCCAGGACTGATATTGTTTGTTTTCCGGGTTTTCGTCCAACAGTTTTTCCAGTTCGGTTACACTTTTTTCATAATATTCGAGAGCTTCATTCGGTTTGTTGCTGTCGTCCAGAATATCACCAATATCTGCTTGTAAAGCGGCTAAATCAAAACGAAAAAGTTTATTTGATTTTTCAGATATAAGTAGATTTTCAAAAATGGGCAAAGCTTTTTGATAATACCCAAAGGCTTCAGAAGATCTACCGGCAAAATAAAGCCATTTTCCATATCGTTGATTAAAAATCGCTAAATCGTGTCGTGCTTCAAAATTGTTTGCATCCGATTGAACAAGTTTTTCGGAAATTTCAATTGCTTTTTTGACTAAAATTAATGATTCATCAAACTTATCAAACTCAAAAAGCATATCCGCAACGCGATTGTAAGTATTTGCCAAGGTCTTTTGTTTACTTGAATTGTTTTGATCTGCAAAAGCTAAAGTTTCTTGTAAAGTCATTGCTTCACGGCTACTAGCTAAAGCTTCTTTGATCCTTCCGGTTGAAAAAAGTAAATTGGATTGGGTTAAATAACATTCAACTAAGGCGCTTTGGTTTTCTTCGGTTGCCGGGAGATTTCTCAAGGTCAAAACGGCTTTTTCGATAAATTCCAAACTGCTTTTGGTTTCGCCTAAATTTGAAGCGGTTTCATCACCCAACAAGCTTCCGATCTTCAAATAATTGAGAGCAAGCTGCCGTGAAGGCGGGAGATTTTCGCGCAAACTTTGAGCCGCTTTGAGATTTGAAAAAGCTGTTTTGATGTCATCACTGATTCGTAAAATTTCAGCAAGTTTTTCGTAAATCTCTGCCATTTCAGCTTGCAGGTTTTCGTCTTTTGGGTTTTCCGACAGTAATCTTTCCCGAATCGCAAAGGCTTTTTGATAACTCTCTAAAGCATCTTTTATTTTGCCGAGATTTGCATTGCCCGGATTACCCTGCACATCGCCGATTTTTAAGTAAACCGATGCTAATTCGCGTTGTAAATTTGTGTTGTTTTCAGATTCATGGTTCAAATTATCAAGATATTCAAGCATATCTTTCACTAATCTTTCGCGCACTGCCGTTGTTCCGGCGAATTTAGCAATCGAATCGTGATAGTCAAAAACCACCGAATTTGCCAAACGGCGCACATCGTTAAATCGTTTTTCGGCTTTGGCACCTTCCATTTGGGCGATTCGCATTTGCCAAAAAGTTGTTGTCAAACCTAACAAAACGGCAATAAGTGCAGTTGCAGCAAGAGTTACTGAAATCGCATTTCGCTTGATAAACTTTTCAGCCAGATAAAAAAAGGTATTCGTCTGGGCTTTAACCGGCAAACCATTTAAATAATTTTCAATGTCTTCGGAAAAATCAGCGACAGATTGATAACGCGCTTCGGATTCTTTTTGCAAAGCCATCAAGACAATGTTATCAATATCAGATTTTAAGTTTCGGACTTTAGATTTCGGATTACTTTTTGATCCTTGATCCTTGGTTTTTGGTCTTTGATTTTCGTTGGTGATAGCAGCAGAAGGTCGAAGCGGCTCGGAATTACAAACAACCGAAGCAATTTCAAAAGGCGTTTTATTTTTGAAATGATAGGGAAAATCATCCGTCAACAGTTCGTAGAGGAGAATTCCGAGAGAATAAACATCGCTCAGGGTGGTAATCCTTTCTCCGCGCACCTGTTCAGGCGAAGCGTATTCAGGTGTAAAAATTTGGAACTGTGTTTCGGTCTCGCTTTCACTTTGTGATTGCAGCAATTTGGCAATTCCAAAGTCCAGCAGCTTCGGTATTCCATCCTTGGTAACCAATATATTTGAAGGTTTCAAGTCACGATGAACAATCAAGTTTTGATGTGCATATTGGACCGCTTCGCAAACTTTTTGGAATAGTTTGAGACGCGATTCGACTGATAAATTTTGGTCATTGCAAAAATCATCAATTCGTTTTCCGTCCACATATTCCATTACAAAATACGGCAAACCTTCGTCCGAAATTCCGCCATCAATCAGTCTCGCAATATTCGAATGCTCTAACGATGCAAGAATTTGTCGTTCGGTGTTAAAACGCCTGATAATCGCCTCTGAATCCATTCCGCGTTTGATGATTTTAAGCGCAACTGTTTGCTCAAACATTTGGTCAGCGCGTTCAGCCAAATAAACCACGCCCATGCCGCCATGTCCGAGTTCACTGACTATTTGATACCCGCCAATCCGTTGACCGATGAGAGATTCACTACTGACCAGAACGCGTGCCGCAGCGTCAAAGGCTGATTCTTCGATAAAATCCTCAGCCTCATCGTGGAATTTGAGCAGAGATTTAACTTCTTCACGAATTTCTTCGCTTTGATCTTGCAAAAACTCCGCACGTTTTTCGGGTGAAGTTTCTGCAATTTGTTCAAAAATTTCTTTAACTTTTTGCCAATCTTCAGATGTCATTAATTAACCTCTGCTTGATAACGCCGAAAGAATACCCAAATCAGCTCAAAATAAATTTTATGAAAATCTTATTACAAATGAGCCTTTTTTGATAATTTTTCGGCGTTACGAATTGAAAGCCAAAAAATCGCTTCAAAAAAAATGAAAGGAGAAAAAAATTTAATGTCAAAAATGATTTTGAAAAGTTTAATGTTGGGAATTTTAATCTTTGGATATTTTGGGTTAGAAACACAAGCACAAACTCAACCAACAACAGCCCAAACCGAAATGTTCCGGAATAAACCCTGTTTAGATCCGTGGATCAATTTTGTCTATGCCGTAGAGTTCAATCGTCTGCCTGTTGGTGAAGGCAACAGCGGCGAATGTGCTCCAACACTTTACCGGGACGGAAAATGGAGTAATTACAAAGAATTACGTGATGATATTGTAAAGATTCACGGCGATTACACCGGAAAACTGAAACTCATTAAAAATGACTCAAATTATATTCTTGTTTTTAAAGACTTTGACCAAACTATCAAACTCGGGATAGTCGGTTCAAATGCCGGGGCTTTGATCAGTAAAGACGGGGCAGGACTCATTTCTACCAACGGAGCCAAGTTTAATCTGATAAACAATCCAAACAATATAATCGCTCCCGGAGGCGGCAACGTCATTAACGGAAACGGCAGCACCATTGTTCCCAGCACTGTTTATAATGTGCAGTCTGCCGGGGCTAAAAAAGTAATCAAACTTAAAAACGGAGCAACAGTTATCATCCGCTAAAAAGCCAGGCTGTTCATAAAGTGAAGTTGATCCGACAAACCAGAAATATTAAGGAGATTTTTAAAAGATGACGAAACAGTTTGCACGAAATTTTATTTTAATTTGGACATTTGGATTATTTTTGTCGGGATGTTTGGTAAGTCCGACTATCGCACAAAACAAATATAAAAAGGGCGATGAAGTAATTGTTGACATCTATGGCGACGGCAGAGAAATTTGCCCCGGAGTGGTGTCGGAAGTTTATCAATTTTCGAGCGGGACATCTTATTCCGTTAAATGGGATTGCGGTAATGGTTATGGTGCCGGTAATAGCGGGACTGTTCCGGCTAATAGATTGCGCCCACGCAATGCCGCCCAAAAGCCAAATACCCCAACAGATTCAGCCGCTCAAAAACCTGTTCGCAAACCTGTAAATACAAATAATGACGAGGAGGAAGATTCAGTCTCTAAAGTATCCAACGACGATCTTGAGTGGTTTTTCGGCAAATGGAAATTGTCCAGATACGGCGGCGGTTCGGAGGTCGAACGTAATGGCAAGATTTACCGCGAAACCTTAATGTATGTCGCTAAAGCCGAACCGATCACAATTAACAGTAACGGAACCTATTTATGGACAGTGCGTGACGGCAGCACCATAAAAGGAAAATGACGCAAATTAAATTCCAAAGAAGATTATATAACCGGCGGAAAGAATGGTCTGGTTTTACTTAATGGATTTGACAATTCAGATTGGCAAGTCAGCTATATGGGAAGACAGAACGGCAAAGAATCCATCAAGATCTTTTCACACCTCGGCAATTTTGACGGCGAGCGAATAGGTGCTAACAAAGGCGAGCCTGTCTGGAATAAAGTTCAATTCGCTGAAGGCGATGCCGTCTATGTTACAGTTCCGGGCGGTGAACAATGCAGCGGTGAAATATATAAGATTTATCGGGACTATACTAATACTGTAACTTATACTGTTTATTTTACCTGCCAGGGTGAAAACAGAAGTTCGGGAAACTTTCCAGCCAACAAAATCCGAAAGCGTTAAGCGATGAAATAAAATGAACAGAAATCTTTACCAAAACAAATTATCGCTAAACTTGTAAATAACCAGATAAAGAAACACTGAGTTTGTAAAAATGTAAGCAATAAATTCAGCCGGTTGGCAGGCAGTAGAAATTCTTTTGTCTGCCAACTGGCGATTCAGAAAGATTTCCAGTATCAAATAATCAGGACTGTGAAAGCTCCCGCAACAGCCATGCCTTGGCGATTGTCCATTCTCGTTTGACCGTCGCCAAAGAAATACCGATTACACTGGCGACCTCTTCGTTTTTTAATCCGCCGAAAAATCTTAACTCCACGATATTTGCTTGCCTTTCATCGAGTTTTGCTAAGTTTTTGAGAGCAATATCCAAGGCTAAAATATCTAAATTTTGCTTTTCAAAAAATCCGACTGCTTCATCTAATTCAATTTTTTGCAAATTTCCGCCACGTTTATCGGCATTATGTTTTTCAGCGTGTTTAAGCAGAATTCGTCGCATCATTTGGGCAGCAATACCGAAAAATTGAGCCCGATTTTGCCAATCAACTTCGCGTTGGTCAATCAATTTCAAGTAAGCTTCGTTAACAAGTGCTGTCGGTTGCAAGGTATGGTCGCTTCGTTCACGACGCAAATAGCTCGCCGCGAGTCGGCGTAATTCATCATAAACAAGCGGAAAAATGGCATCCAAAGAGTCTCTGTCCCCTTTCAGCAAAAGTTTAGTAAGTTCGCCTTTTTCGTCCACGATTGGCATATTATCACGAAACCGAAAATATTAGCCAAATGTTTTATTTTTCTGTTTATTGTTTTTTTCTCTTTAATTTATTTGGAAATTATAGATCAAATATCCGGTGGCTTTATCTTTCGGTTGCTTGGTCAGTCCTGACTTAAAGATCGTTTTTTGTGCAGCTTTTTCGCTTTCTTCGCGCAGGAGTGTGTGTCCGTCAACTGCTTTGGCAGAAATAACTTTTCCGTTCTGGTCAATAATTATTTGCACGATAACTTTTCCCTGAACATTCATCTTTTTGGCAACTGCCGGATAATTAGGCTTAACCAAATCAATAGCCAAATCATTCATTTGCCCCAGATTTGTTGGCGGTAAAATAACACGGTTTCTGGTAAATGGTTCAGGCAATGTTGACTGAGAATTATCTTCTTTATTCAATTCCAAAGAAATTTCGCTTTCCGTAGTTTTTTGCAGAGCGTCCGTGTTTTCACTTTTAGATTCAGGTTTTTCTTTGGAAATTCTATTTTCCGGCTGTTGTTTGGAATTAGTTTGAATAGAATTCGTTTTATTTTTCGGCTGTTTAGATTTTGTTTTGGTTTGAGAATTATTTTCTTTTTTAAAAGTTACGCTTTTTCTTTTAATAGCTTCAATTAATTTGTTGCTTGCTCCGGTTGTTTTTAACTTTTTCTCAATTGCAGGATTCAGCGAAAAAGTAATTCCACGTTCGATAACTGCATCCGTCAATAGTCTGTTTCTTTCGGTCAAAGTTACTTTTTTCGATCTTAAACCGACCAAAATATTAGTTAAGCTAAGCGGTGCCGGTTTAGCCTGACAAATAATTGATAAAAATAAAATCAGAATAATAGAATAAAAATAAATTAATCTTTTTCCGTAACTCATAAAATTACCCTTTTTTTTCGTAAATTTTGCCGTCATAAACAACAAATGGGGGTAGCATTTAAGAGTGAAAAGCCGTTGAAACTTTTCATTTCCAAATCAAAAACACGATTTTTTAAATTTTAATTAGTTTCCGAAGGTAGGAGCTATTACAGAAATCTTCACTTTGGGGGTAAAAATATTATAGCAATAAGTTGAACAAAAACAAAAAGTTAGTCATAAAAAAACTACCGGGATTTCCAGAATTTTGAAATGACGGCAATGATAAAAAGCGTCAAGCAAACTCCCGCCGAGAGCATACAATATTGACAAATTGCCTTAATCACAAAAAGTTGCAGATAAACAAAATATGACGAAGCTAAAGTCATTAAGGTAACTTGCATACCAAAAAACAGCCACATTTTACGATTGCCGAAAGCCGCTAAAATTGCGAGACTAAAAGCAATAAAATAAGCGACTGCGCCAAAAGCTGCCAACGGAATTCCACCAATTTCCGCATAACTGCTGGTCAAAACGGTTTCGCATCCGCCTGTCACATTACACGGAACCATTTCGCCATTTAAATGATGAATGGTCAGATAAATTGCGTCACTGAGTCCGATCAAGGCAACGACAGCCGCCAAAAGCGGAAGCTTGGCGACTGCGTTGGAATTTGTTACGTTTTCAATTTCGTTCATTTATTTGAGTTTGCGTTTGCTGTGTTGGCATTGGCAGTATTTGAATTCGATTGCGGCTGATTTGCCTCTTCGAGTTTTTTGAGTTCGGCTTCAACCATTGCCCGAAGCTGATCCAGATTTTGCCCCAACGGTTTGTTGTTAATATAGAACGAAGGAGTCGAGTTTACATTAAAGGCACGTCCGCGCTGCATATCGGCATCAACTTTGTTTTTGACCTGCAAACCGATCATATCGTCACTAAATTTATTAACGTCTAAGCCAAGCGTTTTAGCATATTCAGCAAACAATTTTCTGGCATCTGGCGAATTTGACCAAGATTGCTGATTGGTAAAGAGCATATTTTGCATTTCCCAAAACTTTCCTTGTAATCCGGCGGCTTCGGCAGCGCAAGCGGCATCGTATCCCCATTGGTGAACTTGGGTTAGCGGAAATTGACGGAAAACAATTCTCACCCGATCACCAAGTGCGGCTCTCAGTTCCTTAACTTTTGGGTGCATTTGAGCACAAGTAGGACATTGAAAATCAGCAAATTCTTCAACTGTTACCGCCGCATTGGACGGACCTAAAGACCAAGTCGGATTTCCTCCCGGAGGTGCATTGGCAGGAACTGTATTCTTTGGAGTTGGAGTTGGAGTTCCCGGTTCTGAACCGGGTTTTCCTTTAAGTAAAAACCATCCGCCAATTCCAATCGCGGCAAGTAAAACCACCCCAATAATTGCTACCGGGAGACCAGATTTATTTGTATTTTCCATATTTTATAAGTTTGGGCAGTTGGGGAAGTTCAGGAAGTTTAGGAAGAATGGATTTGTTCTCCATTTTTCTAACCTTTAGTAAGTTTGAGAAATTTTAAAAAGAGATTATGTCTTTCCCAACTTTCCTAACTTTCTAAACTTCCTAAACTCAACAAACTCCTAACTAACTATTTTCAGCCGCTTATTACCAAGACGGCTCGCGTCTAAGATTTCAATTGTTTCTTTAACTTTATTATAGATTCCGTCTGCGTCCAAACCGTATTGGGCTAAAAGCAATTTCGGATCGCCGTGGGTCACGATTTGGTCAGGCACACCCATTCGCACCAATTTGACGGTATCAAGCAAGCCGTTTGATTCCAAACACTCCATCACGGCTGAACCGAATCCGCCTGCTAAATATGCTTCTTCAACCGTCACGATCAATCTGTTTGATTTGGCTAATTCCAAAATCTTTTCTTCATCCAACGGTTTAACCCAACGAGCATTGACAACGGTTGCCTGAATTCCTGCTTTGCTTAAATTTTCGGCGGCTTCCAATGACGGATAAACCATTGCACCGTAAGCAATAATTGCAATATCTCCACCTTCGCGCAAAGTTTCGGATTTACCGATTTCCATCAATTTCGGTTTTTGGGAAATATCAACTCCGATTCCGTTTCCGCGCGGATAACGAATGGCAGCGGGTGCAGGATGTTCAATGGCAGTCAACATCATATCGCGCATTTCGGCTTCGTCCTTCGGCGCGCCCAAAACAATGTTCGGATAACCGCGCAGATAAGCAATATCAAGCAAACCGTGATGCGTCGGACCGTCTGCGCCGACAATTCCGGCTCTGTCCATCGCAAAAGTAACATTCAGATTTTGCAGACAAACATCATGAACGATTTGGTCAAATCCGCGCTGTAAAAAGGTCGAATAAATTGCAGCAACAGGTTTTAAACCTTCGCAAGCCATTCCTGCACAAAAAGTTACGGCGTGTTCCTCGGCAATACCAACGTCAAAAGACCTGTCGGGAAATTCTTTCAGAACAAAATCCATTCCTGTTCCGTCAGGCATCGCAGCGGTCAGCGCAACAATCTTTTGGTCATTTCCCATCAACTCGCACATCGTTCTGCCGAAAGTTTCCGTGTAAGTTGGCGGTGAAACTTTGTTTGATTTATATGGAAGTCCCGTTTTCGGATCAAAAGGTCCGGTGGCGTGATAGGCGTAATAATTTTTTTCGGGATTCGGAAAACCTTTTCCTTTGGTTGTCAGTGCGTGAACAATGACGGGACCGTCATCAATCTTTTTCGCTTCTTCGAGAGCTTTGACCAGCATCGGAACATTATGACCATCAACGTATCCGATATATTTGAAACCTAATTCATTGACCAAAGCTCCAGGCAAAACAGCGGCGGCAATCGCATCTTTGAAAGATTTCGCAATGCTTCGTAAGCTGTGTCCGACTCCCGGCACGGATTCCAGAGCATCACCGATTTCTTCTTTCAAATGCTGATAGCTTTGTGCCCCTTTGATACGATTCAAATAACGGCTCAATGCACCAACTGCCGGAGCGATTGACATTTCGTTATCATTCAAAAGCACGATCAAACGCGATTTAAGATGTCCGGCTTGGTTGACTGCCTCCATTGCCATTCCGTTTGCCAACGAAGAATCTCCAATCATCGCGCAAACATGGAAATCCTCGCCTTTTTTGTCGCGGGCGATAGCCATTCCGAGAGCCGCCGAAAGCGAAGTCGAAGAATGCCCTGCACCGAAAGAATCGTAAATTGATTCATCGCGTTTCAAAAAAGGAGAAAGTCCGCCGTATTGTTTAATGGTGTGAAGTTGGTCGCGTCTGCCGGTCAAAATTTTGTGCGCGTAAGCCTGATGCCCAACGTCCCACACCAATTTATCGCTCGGCGTGTCAAAAACGTAGTGCATTGCCACAGCTAATTCAACCGCGCCCAGACTTGCGCCTGTATGTCCGCCAACACGCGAACAAGTATCAATAATAAACTGCCGAACCTCGTCCGCAACTTCTTGCAAATCTTCTACTTTTAATTGCCGTAAATCTGCGGGTGAATTGATTTCAGATAAAAACCTCATCTAAAAAAGCCCCTTGTTCTGTTTTAGAAAATCAATCGTTAATGATACCGCTTTCAAAGACTTTCGTAAATTCAAACCGCGCCAATTTGTCCAATAAAATGAGGAAATTGAGCAAAATTCTTCAATTTTCCCGTCAAATCTCAGCAAAATTATTTTTTCTAAGGAGATTACAAAAATTTATGGCTTTAACCGGAGAATCCGTTCTCTATCCTTTGGCAGTCGGCAACAGATGGACTTATAAAATGTCAACCGGCGGAAATTATACTAATTCCGTGGTGGCGGTTGATAGTGCAAATCCAAATCTTTTTACGCTTCATAACACTACGACCAATGCCAACTCATTTATGCGAAAAGACGGCGATATTTATTACACCAACGCTTTTGATGCAAATGTTTTTCATCCGTATTTGAAAGATGATTTTACCATCGGAATGAATTGGGCAGTTCAATACACAGCCAATGGAATTGTGACCGATACGGTTATGACAGTCACCGAAGTCGGTATTTCCAAAGAAGTCGAAGGCAAAGTTTATCAAAATGTGACGGTCGTCAAAGGCGATTCAAAATTCAGTATGAACGGAAATGTTTTACCAATGTTATATAGTTCGGAATATTTTTACGCCAAAGGAATCGGTTTATTTTTAACCACAACTTCCAACGGCGATGCTCACGTTTTAACCGATTATGTTTTGAATTGATCTTTGATTTTTGATCTTTGATCTTTGAGGTATTTGTCAAACTTTTTGAGTGACCTTTTATTTCTTTTAGACTTAATGGAAAACCTCAACGATCAACTCAAAGATCAAAGGTCAAAGTTCCAAAATCACTTTCTCAATCTGTTCTGCTGAAAGGAACTGCACTGCTTGAATGCCGACTTTTTGCGCTCCCAAAACATTCGATTCACGGTCATCAGTGAAAAAACACTCTTCGGCAGGACAATTCGCTTTTTCAATTGCTTTGAGAAAAATTTCGGGAAAAGGTTTTAATGCACCAACTTCGTAGGACAACACAAAATCATCAAAATATTGCATAATCGAAAAACTTTGTTTGATAAATTCAAAATGCAACTCGTTCGTATCAGACAAAATCAACAAGCGGTATTTTCGCGAAAGATTTTTGATAAACCCTTCTGAAATAATCGACTCTAAATCAAAAGTGCAATTCCACGCATCTGCAAATTCCGCAAAATTCATTCGTAAATCAAGTAAATTCTTAACCGACTCATAAAATTGCAGTGAAGAAGTTTTGCCCAAATCGTAATCGTGAATAACGGTTGATGAGAAAATTATTTGATATATTTCGTCACTTTTGTAATCGCAAAATTGCTCAATTCGCTCAACGATACGTGAATGGTCAAACCGGACGATAACTTTTCCAAGGTCAAAAATAAAAGTTTTTATCATTTCATCATCCTCTTTTTTACTTTCTACTTTTGCCTTTTTACTTTCTTATTGTTGCTGCGCAGCTTCCTGAATTTTCGGTTTCATTGTAACCGTAAAACCTTTGCGTCTGATGGCGTGAAGCTCGCTTGATTCGATTTCGTCGGTTTCGGCTTGGCGGACGCGAACAGCAACACTTAGTTGACTTTCGACATTGCCTTTGAAAACTCCGCGAGTTGGCGGAACATCCGTGTAATCGCGTCCGACGGCAACGGAAATATGCCTGTCGCCGACAATCAAATCATTGGTCGGATCAAATCCAACCCAACCGAGCGTTGGCAAATATGCTTCAACCCAAGCGTGTGTTGCATCCTGCGCGATGTGGCTGCGGTCATTGGTGCGATGAAAAAGATAGCCGCTGACATAACGACAAGGGATTTTTAGACCTCTAACTAAAGCAATCATTATATTTGCAAAATCCTGGCAAACTCCGCTGCGTTGTTTGATGGCAACGTCAATTGGCGAATCAACTTCGGTTGTTTCAGGCGCATATTCAAAATTTGCTTTGAAAAAAGAATTGATTTCCCGCAAAAGCGTCAACGGGTCTTTTTCCCGCGTGGCGTTAAGTTCTTTTTGTAAATCGGTCAGGGGTTGAGTCGGATGAGCAAATTGGCTGGGCAGCAAAAATTCCCAAAAATCACCTTTTTCAATTTCTTCGTCAAGCTGTTTCCACGATTCTAATGGCAAAGATTCAGGCAATTTTTGCGGTTCGTTGACTTCGACAAAAGATTTGGTCGTGATTTCGAGTTTGGAATGTTTTTCAGGAATATCAAAATGCTGAACTATATTTCCGAACTGATCCACAAATTCAAAAATGCGGGCTGATGGTGAAAGTTGCAGTGAAAAGGAAGTGCAATGTTGATTTTCATTGGTCAAAGGCTGCATCCGCAATTCCATTACGCTTTCAGTTACAGAATTGCTGTATTCAAATCGGGTTAAGTGAAAAATCTCGAAGTGCATTTTTTGAAATAATTATCCACGAAGGTTCACGAAGAAAGCACGAAGGTTTACTCTGCTTTTTGCCAATTTAATTCTTTTGTTAGCGAACCTTTTAATCTTTGCAATCTTTTTATCTTCGTGTAACCTTCGTGCAACTTCGTGGACAGTTTCTTTTTATTGAGCTATCGCCTGGTCAATCGGGTAACTGATATAAACGTCGTAAATTCCCTGATGAATGCGGTCGTTTTGTTTTTGAATCCCTTCCAAAAAATTCGCTAAACCTGCTTCCAGAACTTCTTCGATCTGGCTGAATTTCAAATCTGAACGCAGTTTTCCAACCATTCGTTTGAGTTTAGCACTCCGTTTTACTTCTGTCATTTCTTCGATTGCGTTCAAAGATTGCTCCATTTTATCAACCGAAAAACGGATCGAATGAGGAAATTCGGCATTAAGCAACAAAAATTCGATGATGCGGTCGGATTTCAAATCGGCAGTGTAAACTTTGCAGTAGGCTTCAAACGCCGTAAAGCATTTGAGCAATCCGACCCAACTCATAAAGTCTTTAGCAACAACAGGATAATGTTCACTTTTTTGCAGTTCGGCGACTTGAACATCTAAAAAATGCGCATTGTAAGTAGCGCGTTCGATGTAGCGTCCAAGCTGTAAAAATTGCCAGCATTCGTTGCGGCTCATCGTCGAAGCCGCCAGTCCTTGAAAAAGCTGTGCGCCTTCTTTTACTTTCCGAAAATATTGATGTGTCGTTTGATTTTGCCAAACGTCATCAATCGAAATTTTCGTCACATCCAAATACAAGGCGTTCAAATGCTCCCACATTTCCGAACTGATCTGTTCACGGATTTGGCGGGCATTTTCGCGTGCTTTGGCTAAACAAAAATTAATCGAAGCAAAGTTTTTCTGGTCAAATGCCAGCGCGTTGGTCATATCGTAAAGCGAAGAATTTTCCGGCAAATCTTCGGCAAAAAGTCCTTCTAAAACGCGATTCATCCGCGCCCGCATTTGCTCGTCAGAATGCTGTTCCAACAGCAAATTCAGCGTCAAATCAAGCACCCGCGCCGTATGTTCGGCACGTTCCAGATAACGGCTCAACCAGTATAAATTGTCAGCAACCCGCGATAACATTTTTGATTTTTGATTTTTGATTTTTGATTTTTGATTTGCTGTGTATTTTGAAAAGTCTCTTTCTTGATTACTAAATACATTAAAAACTAATAGATTTTGAATTAAACAAACAATCCAAAATCCAAAATCTAAAATCCAAAATCACAAAACCCAAGTGTCTTTACTTCCGCCTCCTTGCGATGAATTTACGACCAATGAACCTTTTTTCAATGCCACCCGTGTCAATCCGCCTGCGACAATTGAAATTTCGTCACCATACAAAATATACGGACGCAAATCAACGTGGCGCGAAGTGATTTCGTTCTCAATCAAACACGGTGCAGTCGAAAGTGCCAAAGTCGGCTGTGCGATATAATTTCGCGGATTTTCGTTGATTAAATCTTTAAACTTGGCTTGTTCTTCGCGTGTGCTGTGCGGACCGATCAGCATTCCATAGCCGCCCGATTCGCCAACTGCTTTGACCACCAACTTATCCAAATTTTCCAACACATATTTGCGATTGCTGTCATCATCGAGCAAATAAGTTTGGATGTTCTGCAAAATCGGTTCTTCGTCCAGATAATATTTGATGATTTTCGGAACGTAGGCATAAAGTGCTTTATCATCGGCAATTCCGGTTCCAATCGCGTTTGCCAACGCCACATTTCCGCTTCGATAAGCATTGAAAAGTCCGGGAACTCCAAGCTGTGAATCGGGACGAAACGCCAACGGATCAATAAAATCATCGTCCAAACGGCGATAAATCACATCAACGCGGCGCAATCCGGCAGTCGTCCGCATATAAACCACGTTGTCGTGGACGAGTAAATCACGCCCTTCGACCAGTTCAATGCCCATTTGCCGCGCCAAAAACGTATGTTCAAAATAAGCGGAATTAAAAACGCCCGGAGTCAATAACACTATGTTCGGTTCGCGGTCTTCGCGCGGGGCTAACGCCCGCAAGGTCGTTAAAAGCTGCTGTCCGTAATTTTCAATCGGACGCACGCCATAATTTCCAAACAGACGCGGAAAAACCCGCTTCATCACTTGGCGATTCGCCAACATATACGAAACGCCGCTCGGAACGCGCAAATTATCTTCCAAAACGGCAAAACTTCCGTCAGAAATCCGCACTAAATCTGTTCCGACCACCGAAATATAGATACCTTTCGGCACATCAACTCCGCGCATTTCACGGCGATAATATTTGCAGGTAAAAACCAATTCATGCGGAACAATTCCATCATTTAGAATTTTCCCTTCGTGGTAAATATCGTGGAGAAAATGATTGAGAGCCGTAATGCGCTGCTTTAATCCGCGTTCAATCGTATTCCATTCATCGCCCGTAATAATTCGCGGAATTAAATCGTAAGGAAAGATTTTTTCCGTTCCTTCTTCGCGCCCGTAAACTGTAAAAGTGATGCCTTGATGAAGAAAAGAAAGGTCTGCCGCCTGTTGGCGTTGAAGCAATTCTTCGTGCGGCATATTGCTGATGGTTTCAGAGACGGCGCGGTAATGAGCGAGCGGCTCATCCGATTTTCCATACATTTCATCGTAAATAACGCTGGTTATGTCGCCGTAGTCTTTTTCCATTAAATTAAGATGTCCAACAATATAGCGTATTTATAACATTTTCGACAAGATTTTTATTATGAAAATTCTAAATGGATAAGATTATTTTTAGCTATGGAAATAAAAAAGGGCGACTAAAAATCGCCCGATTAAATTAAATTTCAAAAATCATCATCCGATAAACATTTCGTCATCGTTGTAAACACGGTCAATTTGATTTTTCGGCGCAGGTGCGAATAGAACTTCTAAACCTTTTCTAATTCCAGCCATCACCGCCGCAATCTCGCGGGCGGGTTCGACGACTTTGGTTTGGATAAAATCTGTAGTTGTAATGACTTGGTGATTAGTGCGGTCAATCGTGCGGCTAACAAGCTCGACTTTATCTTTCGCCACAATTGCCGTTTGACCTACCAAAGCCTTGAGTTCAACTACTTCTTCTTTAACCAATCCAACGGATTCCGAAAGATATTTGGTCGCAGTCGAAAGGTGCCCTGAGACCTCGTTAAACTGCACCGCAATTTCCTTACCTTGTGCGCCGATCAGGTCAACTTTTGTGATTAAAGGGTTTACTTTGTCTTCGAGACGATTAACCGTTCCGACAACTTTGCGGACGATATTCGCAATGGCAATCAAAGCAATTGCCATCACGATAAAACAAATTGCGATAACGATTGAAGCAATCATTATCCAAAACAAAGGTTCACTAGGATTCATAAAAAGTTATTCTTTAGTTTCTTTTGGAAGCTCTAAAACTCCGTCTTTCGGATAAGTCGGACGCCCTTCGGTAATAACTGAACTTTCGGTGCGGCGTTTTTCTTCCAAATAAGCTTCTTTTCCTGCTTCTAAAGCGGCAGAAATCGGATTGGTCGTGCGGGCTGCTACGCCTTTGGCTTTTTCGCTGATTTCTCCGGCTTTGTCTTTCGCTTTTTCGGCAAATTCAGCAGCTTTGTCCTGAGCATTTTGATAAAATTCGCTCGCTTTATCGCGGGAAACTTCATAATATTCACCTGCTCTTTCCTGCAATTGACCGGCAACTTCTTTACCTTTTTCCAAACCTTTGCGGGTTGCATCAGCAATATCTTCGCGGAGTTCCTGACCTGATTTCGGTGCAAAAAGTAATGCTAAAATTGCGCCGATTCCGCCGCCGATCAAAAGATAGGTCAATTTTGTGGTTGCGCTGGTTTCTTCTTTTTCGTATCTCATTTCGTTCGTCCCCTTATTTTTAACAATACATTGAATATAACAAAATTTCGACATTATGAAAAATAAAAAGTTAAAAGAATTTTGAACGTGAAACACGTTTCCTTGGCTTTACCTTTTACCTTTTACTTTTGCCTTAACGGTTCGTGGAATTCCCTGCAAATCAGGTAAAATTTCCACTGATTGCCAGATTTCATCTGAAAACATTTTTTGGACATCTTCAGATTGATTAAAACCGATCTCCATTAACAGAAAACCGTTTGGATGCAAGAATTCAGGTGATTGATTGATAATTTTTTCGATAATGGTCAGACCGTTTTTGCCGTCAGTCAGAGCGTTAAGCGGTTCAAAATCTCGCACTTCCGCCTGTAAATGAGCAATATCTTCGCTCGGAATATACGGGGGATTGGAAACTATCAGATCAAATTTTGTTTGAGATAAAGCCGAAAAAACATCGGATTTTCTCAATTCTAATCTATTGAGAAGATTATAATTTCCGGCATTTTTTCGAGTAATGCCTAAGGCATTTGAGGAAATGTCCAATCCGATTGCATTTGCTTTTGGAACATTGTGCAGAATAGAAACAGAAATACAACCGGAACCGGTTCCGACTTCGCAAAAGTTCGGGTTTTCAATTTTCTGCAAAATTTCAATCGCATTTTCGACAATGATTTCGGTTTCGGGGCGCGGAATTAGAACATCTTCATTAACTTCAAAATCCAGTCCATAAAACTCTTGAGTGCCCGTAATATATTGAAAAGGTGTGCGGTTAGCACGATCCGAAACAAGCTGATAAAAGGAAAACTCGTCTTCTTCAGTTAATTCATATTCAGGATGAGCAATGAGAAAGGTTTTATCTTTTCCCAAATAAAAAGCCAGTAAAGAAACAGCTTCGCGGCGAGGCTCGACAATTCCGCTTTGCTGCAAAATGTCGGTTGTATCTTTTAAGACTTCGGAAATCTTCAGCATTATGGTCTAACGGCTTTCGTAGCGATAAATGAAGGAGCAAATTTATTTAAAGGGCGTGATTCATCATTCCACCAATCTTCATAAAAGCCCGCGATTAAAAATCCTGCTCCGATTTGTCCGCCGATTTGGGTATCGAGCGTGTGGCTGAATTCAAAAGCATCTTTGTTCTTAATTAATTCATTCTTTTCAGCTTCGGTTAAATCTTTCGAATCAGAATAAGGTAATTTATGGCGCAATTCCAAAATCCCACGCTCCTCGGCAAAGCGGTCGAAAATATAAACAAAGGGATTATTGAAACCTGATAAAAGTGATCCGCCGTGCCGCAAAACACGAAAACATTCACGCCAGACGGGAAGAATTTCTTCCATAAAACAATTTGAACAAGGATGAAAAATCAAATCAAACGATTTATCGGCAAAGCGTGATAAATCTGCTGCATCACCTTTTTCCAAACGAAGGTTCAATCCTTCCCTTTCGGCAACTAATCTATCTTTTTCCAGTTGTTTAGCCGAATTATCAAAAGAAATAACATTTGCCCCTGCCGCCACAAAAATGGGTGCTTGCTGACCGCCGCCGGAAGCCAAACACAAAATATCTTTACCGCCAATATCACCGAACCAATCGTGCGGAACAACTTTGATTGGTGTCAAAACTACTTCCCAATCGCCCTTTCGCGCTCGTTCAATTTCTTCGCTACTGACGGGAATACTCCATTCGATGCTCCTCTCAACATATCCGTCCCAAGCGGCACTATTATATTTTAAAATGTCCATCAGTTACTTTTGCTTTCGAGTAATTTTGCCAGAGCGTATGACATCCACGCTTCGCCCCAACGGATAAAAGGAGTTTTGACCAATCCATTTTGGCGTTTTTGATAATAAAAAAAACCGTCTGCATCACGCATATTTTGAATTGTCCAATTTGCAACTTTTTCCGCCAAAGGCAAACATCTTTTGTCCAAATCTTTTAATTCGCAAAGTCCGACAACCGCCGCTGCCGCTGAATGAATGTCCACCGGAAAAGTTTCTTTATCAAAATATTTGGGCGTTCCGTCTGCTAAAAAAAGATTTTCGAGCCAATAATTCAAGCCTTTTTGAATCGTTTGTTGACATTCCAAATTTGGAATTAATTTTTGTAAACGAGTGAGCGACAATAAAATAAAAGCCGTATGAAAATTATCTACCCAACCTTGAAAAGAATCCGCACCATAAATCCAAGCCCCATCTTCACGTTGACGTTTGATAACAAAATTTGCCGTTTTTTGCGCCAGATTTAATTGCAAAATTTCCTTGGTAATCGCACCAACATTGGCTAAACACTCGCCCGCCAGCAACGAGGCGTTGAAAATTATGCTTCTATCAAGCGGAGTATAGCTAAAGCAAACTTCTTCTCTTGTTTCACCGATTCGATTTAAATCCGTTGTAATAAATTCGCAAATATCCGTTGCAGTTTCAAGATATTTTTCGTCCTTAAAAATCTCGTAAACTTCAATTAACGCTTGAGCCGCAAATGCAGTTGGAATAATCGTTGGAGTTCCTTTCGGTGCATAAAAAGCGCGGGATTGCCAATCAAAATTGTAACCCCAAGCTGACCTTTGACCTTTGACCTTTGACCTTTGATTTTCGATTTTTAACGTCAGTAATATTTCGATTAAGGTTTTTGCGTTTTGAGCGTGTTGTTCGTTCTTTGTCGCACGAAAACGAGAGATTTCAGCCAGAGCAAACAGTGCAATACCCTTCGCATTGACACCTTTTTCAACCTTCAAAAACGGACGCAGATTTTTGCCGGAACGCTTGACCATTTGCAGCCACGCCAATCGAGGCAAAGTAAAATATTTTAATGGAGTCGCTTGAAAAATCCTGCTGTTCAATCCATCAAAAGGGTCATATCCGGCAAAATTTTCTTTTTCGCACCAGGAAAAAAGCTCATTATAGATTTGTGTAAAATCGCATTCCATCAAAAAAGGTTTGAAACAATAAGTTCCAAACCTTAAACCTTAATATTTGAGTTAGAATTTTACAAACGCGGAATCGTAAAGCTGAATTTTGAACCTTGCCCGACTTCTGATTCAACGGCAACTTCTCCGCCGTGCTGCTCAATCGCTTCTTTGACAAAAGAAAGCCCCAATCCGGTTGATTCCTCTTCTTTATCGTGCCCGTCACGCGCTACGCGGTAGAATTTTTGCCAGATCTTATCAAATTCGCCGGTTGGAATTCCATAACCTCGGTCTTCTACCACAACGCGCAGAAAATCAGCTTCCATAATGGTCGAAATTATCACGGAAGTTCTTTCAGGACTGTATTTTATCGCATTGTCAACGAGATGCGAGACCGCCCGGCTAATCAAACCTTTATCGGCAGCGATTGGTGGCAGATGAGAATTGGCTTGTTCAACCAAACGGATTCTTTTGGTCTTGGCTTTATCCTGCAAATCTTCCACAACTTCGTGAACCACCGTGTCGAGTTTAACCGGAGTTTTAAGCATTTCCTTTTTATCCGACTGTTCCAGATTTGAAACGGATAAAAATGTCGTCAGCATTTTGGAAAGCCGTTGTGATTCGTTGGAAATGATCTGTAAAAATTCGCGTGATTCCTCAGAAATTTGCTCATCCATTAAAAGTAATTCGCTAAAACCTTTAATACTTGTAATCGGTGTGCGAAGCTCGTGCGACATCAGCGAAACCATATCACTGCGGAGTTTTTCATTTTCCTTGACGTGCGAAATATCACGAATCGTAATCAGGAAGCAAATTGGTTTGGTTAATACGGTTGAATCATGAATGGATTCCTCTTCGCGCGGAATTTTAACCAAAGTAATTTGTAAATCAAGCGTTTGCTTCTTTTCAGGAAAATCAATGTCGCATTTAAAGTTCTCACCAGTTTGCAGAACTTTTCGGATGGCAATTGTCGGCTCATTAAAAACTTCCGATTTGAAACGATTGAGTAAGTGAAAAAGATCAATTTCGTTTGCCGCTTCAAATTCCAAACCTGCCATTTTTCTCATTTGGCGGTTCATATAGGCAATTGTTCCATCCAAAAAGGCAATTGCGTGCGCTTCTTTCAAATATGAACTTGCCAATGCGCCAAAGCGTTGTTCTTTGGTCAGACTGTGATTCAAACTGATTAATTCCAAACGCGTTCTGGCTAAATCCGAAGATAAAAATCCGTGCCAGCTGTGTGAAATATCTGTATCAACAAATTCCCGGCGACGGAAATTCCGTGCAATTTGTTCGCTGAAACTTTCGAGCAAATATCTATCCGAAAAATCGAAATTCCGTTTAATATTGACCAGCAAAGCTCCAACTAAAACTCCATCGTGAACCAAAGGAAGAGCAATTTTTGCTGCTTTTGTATCGTTTGAATCAATTTGCACTACCGAATCTCTGGTTTCTAATGCCTGTTCACAAAGCTGAACTCCTTCGCGCCAGGCAGATTGTCTCGAAACTGCTGAATCATTAGATCTTTCTTTTCTCAGTCGTGCGACCGGAGTCAAATTACCATCGTTATTGAACTCAAAAACGATGACTTCTGATGAAGGCAAAAGTGTTTCCAAGAGCCTAAGTCCGCTTTCAAGCCTCAAATCCGCCGACTTCCCGCCAACATTTCTGTTTGATGAAACAATCTCTGCAAGTTTTTCCGTCAGTGACGAATCAATCTGCCAAAGCCTTTTGATATGAACAACCAAAACAGTAAGAATCGCAACTGCCATCCCCGGAATAAATAAAACTCCGAAGTTATAAAATTTGGCAAAGCAAAGTAACAACAAAATCCAGAGGGACGTAATAGTGATTAAATACCACCGCAATTTTCTCAGAAGTTGTTTTTCGGCTAAATACGAGACCGCCATTGAAAGGGTTAAAAACAATACAATTTGCCAAGAAATTGAGGGATAGGTTTTGGTATTGAAAAACGAATGAGCAAGACTGATAGTATCATTGCCGTAATTCCAGACTAAAAAGACAACAGCTGTAACAGCTAAAGACAAAGCTGATGAAAGCCAAATATCTTTGGTTTGGGATTGTTTCATAATCAATTTTGTAATTTATGGAGTAAGTTGGGAATCTTTTATGGTGTATTTTAGTGTTGGCAACAGTTAAACACTGTTGGGCAATCTAATTATGTCACAAAAAAACCGATAAAATCAAGCTAATTTTAAGATTTGCAACTTCCGGAAAGACTTCGTAATCTCTAAATATGTTTTATCAGACAGTTTCACCAACCGAGATTGCCGAAAGAATTAAAAATGGCGAAGAAGTAAACCTGATTGATGTGCGTGAACCGTTGGAATTTGAAATTGCTTCAGTTGAAGGCGCAAAACTTTTTCCACTGAGTCAATTTAATGAATGGATCAACGATTTAGAGCCTGAAAAAGAGATCGTGGTAATGTGTCATCACGGCATCAGAAGTGCGAATTTATGTATGTTTCTGGTGCGGAACGGCTTTGAAAAAGTCTTTAATTTGGACGGCGGTATTGATTTATGGTCAAAAGAAGTTGATCCAACAATTCCACGTTATTAAAAGAATTTTCAACGCCCGAACACAATCTTTTTTTTGAGATAACTTCTTTTTTTTATTTTTTACTTTTGCCTTTTACCTTTTCTCTTTTGCCCTTTTCTCTAAAAAACATCATAATGTAACTGTAAAATTATGTTGAAGTTCGTCGGAGATTTACGCAGTCTTTTGTTGGCTTTATGGTTAGGAGCCGCGTGTTTTTTTAGTTTCGCGGTTGCTCCCAGTGCCTTTGGCGTTTTACCTGCAAGAGATTTAGCGGGTTCCGTTGTTTCACGAACGCTTTTGATTATTAATTTGAGCGGTATTGTAATAGGTGCTTTTCTGTTGCTGACCTCGTTTTTGCCAAGCCGAAATGCGAAACCTTTTGCGGTCTGGATCGAAAGATTTTTGTTGTTTATTTTAACGGTTGCGTGTGTGGTAGGACAATTTGTAATTGCTCTGTGGATGAGCCAAATTCGCACCAGTATCGGCAAACCGATTGAAGAATTAGCCGAGGACGATGCATTGCGTATTCAGTTTAATCAGCTTCACGAATACTCGGTCTATGTGTTAAGCGGTGCTATGATTGCGGCTGCTTTAAGTTATTTTCTGCTTGCATATCGCTCGAGAAATGCTGATATTAAAGAAGTTAAAACTTTAAGCAAAGATTTACCCGATTTTAAGTTTTAAAGATTAAAAGTTGAAAAATGAAATGACCAAAAAGTTTGAGCTTAAATATTCAAACTAATTCTTTCATTTTATAAATGTTATGATTGCTAAGATGGCTATGGAATTGATTGAAAAATCTCGTGAATTTGAGAGTCGTTTTTCGCGTTGGAGCGGAAATGAAAATCTAGCGACTTATCCGTTTGTTGAAAATGTGGATGCCCCTTTTTCGCCGTTAAAACGTTCTTTACCGTTGACTAATTTAGCGTTAATTTCATCGGCAGGAGCTTACATTGACGGGACAAATCCATTTGACACGATCTCGCGTGACGGGGATTTGAGTTTTCGGGAAATTCCGATTGAAGTTGAAGCCGAAGATTTGCGTTACGCGGCTCGCGGTTATGATGCAAAATATGTTCAGGAAGATATGAACGCACAAATTCCGGTTGAAAGATTGCTCGGTTACCAGGCAAACGGTGTCATCGGAAAATTGAACAATGTCTGGTGGACAATGAACGGATTTATTCCAAATGCAGCCCGTGCAGCGGAGGAACTTGCGCCGAAAATTGCTGAAAGAATCAATCGTTACGAATGTCATGCGGCACTACTGATTCCAGCTTCGCGTTTATGTCATCAAACTCTGGGAATTGTTGCCCGCGCCATTGAGCAAACAGGGATTCCAACTATGATGATCGCGGTTGAAAGACAAATTCCTGACAAAGTTCGTCCGCCACGCACCGCTTTTTACAACGGCGAATATGGTTGTGTAGCAGGAAAACCAAATTGGAAAGAGTATCAGTTTCGCGTTCTAGATGAATCAATCCGCTGGATCGAAACTCTGGATCAACCGGTAGTCAAAAAATTGGTCGTGGATCTGGAAACCGAAACGGAAAATATCAGAGGCGAAAAATAAATAAGTCTTCCAATTAAATTGAAAAAAGGTCAGGAGCGATTCTGACCTTTTTATTTTTCATCAAAATAATGGCAAAGTTTGTCATCTAATGCTATACTTTCGAGTGAAGAGGGTCCCAAACTATGGCAACGATGAATATTTCATTACCTGATAATCTAAAATCTTTTATTGATACGCGTGTCTCAACCGGTGGTTATGGTAATGTCAGCGAATATGTGCGCGAACTTGTGCGCCAAGACCAAAAACGAAAAGAGCAAGAAGAGATGGAACGCACTTATTTGGAAAAATTACGCGAAGATGTTCAAATTGGGCTGAAAGCATTACAAGCAGGAAAATCTTCGGAATATAGTTCTGCTGAAGATTTAATAAGCGACATTATTAAAGAAGGTAAAAAACGATTAGCGAAGCGTTAAACAATCCGTCACAACTCAGATTAATTATCTCTGATCCTGCCAAAGAGGACTTAATTGAAATTTGGGAATACATTGCGGCTGATAATTCCAAGGCAGCAGCCAAATTGATGAATTCATTTAAAGATAAGTTTGAATTGTTACGCGAGTTTCCCCATCTTGGAAGAGAGCAATACAATCTTGCTATCGGAACTCGTTCTTTTCCGGTTGGCAAATACATCATCATTTATCAACCTACTAATGAGATTCTGGAAATTGTTCGAGTTCGACATGGCTCAACTAAATTAGACGAGTTATTTGAAATTTAAAGGTAAAAAAGGTCAGAAACGACTCTGACCTTTTTCAATTTAATCCGAAAAATCATTGTAATTCCGGTATTGTGTATAAGGCGGACAGCCCGTCGTATTAAAACTTTCCTGACTCTGCTCCAACCAGTTTTTAGCCTTCCAACGTGAAAAATTGAATGAACGAAAATCACTTTCAGTTTTCACTTCATCCAAACGCCGTTTGAATTTAGCTTTGATTCGGCACTGGCTGTCAAAACTCATTGTGTCAAGATTTTCCAAAAGCACTGGCGCAGCATCATCACTTAAACTATTGTGATAATACGCATCAAAACTTCTGCCTTCGTGCATCAGACGAATATTTGTCCGCGCAATAAAATCATCAGGACTCAAAACGTGCAAAGTTCCTAAAACAAATAACGCTGACCACAACGCTCCCCAGGCAAATTGTTCACGGGTTCCGCGCAAAACGGTCAATCCGAACCAGACAAAAACGATTGCCAGCCAAGCCATAAACGCCATTGGGTAAAATCTTTGCGTGGTCAAACCGTAACCGAGATTGCCTGTTAGAACAAATAATCTTTGTGTTGCAGAAAGCATAATCACAAACAACAGGATAATCTGAAATCCGGCTAAAAAGCGGTAAATCTTTTCGTTAATTGAATTATCTTTACGGAGCAGCCAATGTGAAAACAACAAAATCGGTAAAACAAGGGCAGAAACCACCACTAATTCGCCAAAACCGCGACGAGCATAATCAGCAAGTTTGAAATCAGGCGTATTTTGAACTAATTCAAATCCGCCAAACAAATATGGAATTTGCACGATGACAAAACTCAGGAAAAGTAAATCCATTAAGCCTAAAATAATCGAAGTTTCAATTGCGCCAAGTGTCAATGATTGCGGCAAAAGCGAACTATCCAGCTTGCGCCAATCCCAAATATTTTCCTCTTTTTTCGGCTCTGTCTTAGTTTGCGGCTCATCTGTTTTTTCTTCTGTCACGCTTTCAGTAATACTCAGGGTTTGCGGTTTGATTTCGGCTTTATCTTCCGACTTTTCGGCAAATCCCATCATCGAAGCACGAAAATAGCCGGATATTCCCCACGAAAGAACCCCGATGAGTAAAATATGTGTGAATAAAATGGCAGGATCAATGTTAAAAGTTTTCTCGATGATCCCCTGAAAAACCGCGTCTGCCGCCATAAAAAGCGCGCCGAAAATCAATAAGATCGGAGTTGCAATCGCTAATCCGCGAAAAACGGCAGTCAAATTTCTGGTCCATCCGGTCTGCGGAATCGTTTTCCATTTAATATCCTCGAAAAAAAGCGCGAACGGTGCAAAAGCCGCACTAATTCCCGACCAAATCCAACCAAAACCGTAGTGCATCACGCCTGCAGTTTGTGTCGGAATTTTCAAAGCAGGCAAAGTCAAAATAGCCAAAATCGACAGAATTGCCAAAGTATCGAAGACTTTTAGTTGAATTGCGTCGCGCCAGATGAACATTGCACCAAAGAAGATAAGCGCACCGTGAAGCGAAAGAGTTTGAAAATTCCAAAACTCCTTTTTTCTACGGTAAACAAGCGCAATCATTGCTGCCACAAGTGCAGCAATGAAGAGCAAAACATTCAATCCCCAAGGTGTCGCCCTGAGCATTACATCGCCCAAAATTCCCAACAATACTGCGGCTTCCAAGACTTCTAAGCCAAATTTTGTTCGTTCGCTCATTAATGGTTTTATAGTTTCTTCGCTCATAATTTCCTCTCATTTTCTACCCTCAAGATCTTTCTTTTTGCAATCAGCCTCCGTTCCAAAATCCACATAATAATAGCTGAGCCAAATTCTTTTTCCTTGAAGCGGTTTACCCGTCCAAATAGTAAAGTTATATCCTTCATTACTGGTGCAGGAACGAAAATATTCAAGTTTTCCGTCCTTATTCAAATCAACAGTGGCAAGGTTATTTTTAACCTGAATCGTCTTTGCCGGTTGAATAACGCCAATTCCAAAAATCATTTCGTGTTCATTTGCAAGTTTCTTCTTTAACTTCAACGAATAATAATAATCTTTGCCTTGATGATCGTCACCGCCTTCGGCGTGATCGCGTAAACAACTTTCCTTTAACCTTTTCTCGATAATTGCAGATAAAACTTTTTGCTGCTTTTTGTCCAGCCTGATTACAATTGAAACGGGTGTGTTCTTTACCAGATTTGCATTTTTCGTTTGCAAACAAATGCTTTCTTGTCCTTTGGAATCAACAGTTCCAGCCTTTGAATAGATATTTATTGGTTTGGTATTTTGTGAAAAAACGGCAAATCCCAAAACCAAAATTGAAATTATTGAGACTACGCATTTCTTCATTTTTTCTTTCAAATTACCCATTATCAAACTTCCGCTAAACTTCGTGCTTCCTTTGTGTCACTTCGTGGATAAACATTTTCTATATCCGGGAACGAACCGCGTCCGAAAAAGACGTGCTTCGCAAAACTTCTAATTAATGGCAAACGCAAAAAGGCACAGCCAATTTCCAAAATTATTTGATTGGTAAAAGTTGCGATAATTCGGCGCATCCACAGCCGCGAAACGAATCTGGCGCGAAATGCTTCGCCGGAATAATTCAATAAAACTTGCGGATCATTCGTTTTTAATCTTTCCCAAATTACTTCCGCCGCGTATTTGGAAAGCCGCATCGCCGGATCGAGTCCGCCTGCGGTCAGAGGCGAAACCGCGCCCGCCGCATCTCCGACCAAAAGCCCGCGTTCATTGGCAATTTTCCGCAGAACTCCGCCGACCGGAATTTTTCCGCCGCGTTTTTCAACCAATTTTGCTCCTTTCAGATTCACAATTTTTCCAATAACTTTTTGCTTGAATATTTCTAACGCTTCTCGCGGATTTTCGCCAGCGTAATCGCCACCAACGCCAATGTGGACATCCTCACCGTCATTCGTCACCCACGCCAGATAACCGGGGGCAGTTTCGGCATCCAGAAAACAGTGCAGACGAGGTTCATCAGTCAAGGGCACTCCCTGATAAATCTCTTCGACACCGACGATAAACTCTGTGTTTTCATCAAGCTGCAAATCTCTGGCGACTTTTGAATTCGCTCCGTCCGCACCGACTAAAACTTTGGTTCTAACTTCAAATTCTTCGCCGTTTCGCTCCAATTTGACGATGGTAAAACTGCGGGTTAATTGAAGCCGGACATATTTTGTCGAATCTGAAAACTGAACGCCGTTGGCAAGGCAATCTTGCAGAAAACTTTCATACAAAACGCCCATTTTTCCGACTCGAAATTCATCGTGTTCGCTGGCTAAATCCATTGATTTGAGCTTTGGCGAATAAAGTGTCACGCGACGAACAGCTTTTCCCAGAGTTTCGGGCGGAAACTCAAAATCTTCAAAGGTTTTCCGCACAAAAATTCCGGTCGTATGGATTCCCTTTTTCAAATCGCTTTTGCGGTCAACGAGCAAAATTTTTGCGCCTTGCTGCGAAAGCAACTTAGCGCATTGAAGTCCGGCTAATCCTGACCCGATAATTATTACATCAAACGTTTTCATATTCTTAAAACTTACGTTGCCCTAAATGATATATAAACCAAAAGACAAAAATATAAATCGCTGAAATCAGGCACAGAGACAAAATTGAAAACATCGTGGCAAAAACTCGTATTTCCCCCTTTTCCCCACGACCGGAGCCTGCGATCAAAAAACCGATGCTCAGAATCTCCATTAACGTCCACCAGGCAATTCCACCCGCCGTGACTAAAAGCCAACCAATACCATCAGCCGGACTTGAAGTTTCCCCACAGCATGGCAACCCCATAATTAATCTGGAACAAATATAAAAGAAAACAGGAGTAGCTAATCCCAAAGATGAAAAAATCAAACTGGCTCTGGTCAGTGACGGATTTTTCAAATCAGTTTGCGGAATTATTGGTAGCGTATTTTCTTCAACCATAATGATTAATCCCAGCCTTCCGGTTTGTCGCCGCTCAGTGCTTTGTATGAATCACGAAGGGCTTTTTTGCGTGGTGAATACATTTCTTCATGAAAACTGGCTTCCCAAATATTGACGGGGTTTAGTATCGGTGAAAATATTGAAAGCTCATCCGTTTTCTTTTGGATGGTCGGAATATTGCCGTTTTCGATTTCTTTCAAATCCTGCTGAATCTTGACATTGACCAGATAAGGCGTTACAAAACCAAACAAAACGCTCAAAATTGCCGAGTAAATCAAAGTCTGTTTTCCTAAAACGGATTGCGCGTATTTGTAGGCGCGAACCGCATTTCGCCAGTAAACAAAGGCTGAAAACAAAGGCGTAAAGCCGAGCGCACCGATCAAAATTATCAAACCGACCAGACTGTATGGAAAAATTCTGATTCCGACTATGAGCGAAATCGTTCCGCCGAGAGCAAAAAATCCGCTGAGAAAACCGTTGAGCCATTTCAGTCTTTTATTTAAAAGCAGGAATCCCAAAAGCGCGATGATCGAAGCAAAACTCAACAAATACGCAAAAGGCTTGTATTCGCTCAGAATTGTAGGTTTGTTTCCATTAAAAACTATCGGATCAAAGGCGAAACAAACGACAGGAAAAACTATTCCAAACATCCAATCAAATATTTGTTGTTTGAGGGTTGATTCAGACTGGAATTGTCGTTGCCAAAAGCCAATCTGTTTTTCATCTTTTGACCTGACTAAGAAAGGCATATTTTTTTCAGGACTGATACAGAGCAGAACAAACATAATCGGGACAACAAAAAAAGCGGCGAATGCAAGTAGAACAAAAACCATAACGACCTCGCTAATTTATGCTTGCTATTTGTGATTGCGGCTCGATTTTGAAAACGGTTTTTTGATGCAAAACGCTATCTTCGTCGCAGATCAAAACCGCTTCGATAACTTTATCAATGCCGTAACCTTCGGTGATTAAAAGTTTTAAATCTTTAGTCGGTTCGGCAACATCGAAAACGATTTCTTTTTCAATCGTTTCACGACCTTTAATATCTTGATTAAGTTGGATTTGTGCGGTCGGCAATAATTTTTCGGCTTCCGCGTTTCGTGTGTAAGCGTGTCCGTTACCGTCTTTTAATTCGGCGTTCGGTTCGAGCAAGCGAAAGTTAATTGCCGGATTTTTGGCATCGCTGAAAACTTTGACTTTAGCAATGACAAATGTGCCGTTTGCCGTTTTATCACCGATATTTTTTGCGGTTCTGACATCCGTTATTTCCGTATGCAGGTGGCAGTCAAGGTAAAATCCGCAATATTCTTTCGGTTCGTTCAAAGCTAAAACTTTTTCCTGACTCGTCAGCGAAAAACCGACCAAGGCGATTGCATAAAAAGCAAACCAGACTGCAACTCCGCCAATCACAAACTTTTTGAGCCAATTTAATTTTTTCCAAATCGCCACGGTCATCAAAATTGCCGCCGCGATCAAACCGCCGATTGTCATTAACATTAAAAGAACGCCCATAATACAGTTGGCAGAGGCAGTTACAATCGGCAGCTAGTCTCTACTGCCAAGTGCCACTGCTACTGTTACTTACCTCCCTTTCATTGCCTTAATTAACGCTTCCATATGGTTTAAATAACGGCTCAAAGCCTCACGTCCGGTATCAGTGATTCGATATTCGGTCAGCGGAATTCGCCCGTTAAAAGACTTTTCGCAGACCAAATAGCCTGCTTCTTCGAGCTTGCGGGCGTGAACACTAATGTTTCCATCGGTTGTGTTCAAAAGGCTTTTCAAATCGTTAAAAGTCAGACTTTTATTAGCCGCCAACGCCGAAATAATACCTAGCCGCATTCGCTCGTGAATCAGTTTGTCGAGATCATTAGAAACCGTTTCCGCTGCCTTTTCGACTGCGGTTGGTTTCTTCTCTTCCTCGTCATTGTTTATTAATGCTAAATTTCCCTTTGTTCTCATAAAAATTTGGGGGGTAGTAAAATATAAAAGTTAAAAGACCGGATGGCACTCCCTAAAATTTGATTTATTTTTGCCTTTTACCTTTCACCTTTTTACTTTTTAACCGCCATACCTCCTTGCTACAACTAATCCGAAAATCACTTGCAATCCGCCAAAACCGATTCCCATCAATAAATTGCCGTAACTCGAATCAACAAAAACGGAAATTAATCCAAGTCCGACAAATATCCAACCGACAATCGGCACGATCCGCACCGAATATGCTCCGCCCGTGACCACTGCCGTCCCGTAAAGTGTCAGCCAAATGGTTGGCATAAAAGCAAATAAACCTTTGACATAGAAAAGTGAGGTGAGGATAACTCCTGCTATAAGCGGTGGAGCAAAACCGAAGGCAAATTTACGGGCGGGTGCAGAGTTCAAAGAATCTCCTGAATTTTTGGCTTTTTGCCATATTGCAAACATTCCGATACAAAAAGCTAAAACCGCTTCTAACAGCCAGGTTATGATCCAACCTTTAATGTTCGGCTGATTGTGCGCGATGATTGCCGCACCAATCGCCGTTACGCCCATCAATGCGCCGCCGTAACCCGGAATTGCTGTAAATGAAGCCGAACGCTCCATCGTTTCGCGGATAAACTGCAAATTATCCAATGCCCTGTCGCCAATATTTATCGGCTCGCTGTCTTGAGTTTCTTCTTTTCTGATCGCGTTTGATTTCATCATACCGTCTGCAAAGATATATTAAGTCATTTTACTTGTCAAGCACTTTATATCATAAAGCGATAAAATAAAAAGAATTCCAAATCTTTTAAGCAATCGGACAGAAAGGAACGCCGTCCATCTTGGCGGCATTGAGCGCAAGAGCGCGAATAATTATTTCAAGAGCTCAACTGATGAAAGTAAATTACATCGTTTGCACGATGTTTGCCGGCTGGAAGCACGGCGTTCCTTTATTAGATTAATTGGTTACTTACCAACTTAAAAAAATAAGGCTGGCAACTATCCCAAATTGCCAACCTTGTAAATTTTTCGCCGTGGGAATTTTTTAATACATCGTAAACGTAAAGGCTAAGGTTTTTGTCACCGAATATGGTTGTCCGTTTTTCATAGCCGGCGTAAATTTGATGTTTCTCGCTGCGGCAATTGCGTTTTCAGTCAAACCGTATGGTAAACCGCTGACTGCCGAAATTCCGCCGATAGTGCCGTTAGCATTGAAGGTTACACGCAACGTAACAGTTCCGGTAACTTGATTCTGACGTGCCGCATCCGTATAAGGCGGCTTTGGTTTATAGGTAATGCTCAAAGCAGTGGTTGGACCTGTTTTAATTGGAGGTGGTTCATCACCATCATCTCTACTTGAACCAGTTCCGCCGCCCGGATTATTCCCTCCAGTTCCGCCGCCGCTTCCATAACGAAGTCCATCGCCTTTTCCATCGCCTTGACCTCGCCCATCTCCTCGCCCTTGACCTCCGCCGGTGCCGGGTCCGTCAGATTCTACATCATATTTGGAATTCGGATCTCCGTATTTTTCATTCGACGGTGGATTTCTTACTTCTTTGTCGCTTTTGACACCAACTACTAACGGAATATCCGGCTTTGTAACCGGATCAAGATGTGCCGAAGGAGGAACATTCGGATTTTTAACTAAATCTGCTATTTTTCCTTTTGAAACAGGTGTCTGTTCTTCCTTTCCGCCGCCGCCGCCGCCGGCTTCTTTATCTTTATCAGCTTTTGGTTTTTCCGGTTCATCTATCTCCGTCGGAATGTCTTCGCCGACATATACAATATTGCTTAAATTATCATCAAGTGAACTAACATAAGCATCATTATAAAAAAGCGAATACATTAACGAGCCGAAACTAATTGAAAAGACCAGAACGGCTGCGCCTAAAAGCAGCATACTGCGGGTTCCATTGTCTTTGGGCTGAACTAAAGTAACCTGATAAAAGCCATCGTCGCCTAATTTTTTGTTAGACGCTTTTGATTCGTAATTATTTCCGCCGGAAACCTGCGAAGCAAAACTTGATGCAGATGATTGATAGGTGCGTTGATAATCTTCAACATTGGTCGGAGCAACTGATTGAACAGTCGGAGCAGGAACCACCGGAATCGGAGCAACCGGAACTGATGGTTCGGTCGACATTGTTACTTGCTCTTCTTCTTCCTGAATCGGAGCGGCGACAATCGGTGCAGCAACGACCGGAACTGATTCAACCGGAGCAGAAACAACTGCGGGTTGAGTTATTTCTTCTTCAGCTTCATCGTCGGCAAACTCTAAAATATCGTCATCCGTGTTTTGTAAAAAAGCAGGAACCGTCGGTTCAGGATGGATTTCCGCTACTACGGTTTCAACAGGTTGTGTTTCTGCGACCACTTCTTCGGCAGGTTCAAAAATTTTCACCGGCTCAGGTTCTTTGGTTTCCGCCATCACCGGACTCATTTCGTATGCCGTCATTGCCGAAGCGCAATTAGGGCAGAATGAAAATTTTTCAGAAAAACTTTCTTCACACTTGGCACAATATTTAACTATCTTTCCCATCTTTTTTTACAGCCTCTCAAACTTTTGTGTTTCCAAAACCGCAATAACACTACATTATAAATACGATTTTTCCCAATGTTAAGTTTGCTGAGTCATTTTTTTTGATTAATTACAGGCTCAACAGATTTATAGATGCGTTAAAGTTTCACTGCGATGCCTGCCAGACATCAATTTTCTGACTTTTAACATCTATTCAATTGCCCAGACTTTTAAGTTTGGGCAATTAACTCTAAAATATAAAACAATGAATCATCTGAAATTTTTCAAAAGAACAGCTTTTTTCTTTATTTTTGTATGTTTTTCGGTAAATTTTGCTTTGGCGCAAAGCGGCGAACCGCGTCAGGAAAAATTACTGAACGGGTTAAAATTGATGGTTTGGAATGAACCGACCAATCCAAAATTAACCCTCAAACTCCGCATTCACAGCGGAGCGATCTTTGATCCGAAAGACAAAATGGGCGTAATGGAACTACTTGGCGAGATCCTTTTTCCCAATGATCAGGCAAAAGCGTTTTTTACTGAAGAATTAGGCGGAAGTTTAGATATTACAACCGGTTACGATTATATTCAGATCACTGCAACCGGAAAATCGGATGAAGCTCTGGCAATGATTCAAACCATCGCCAACGCTGTTACAAACCCGCAAATCACGCCTGATAATTTCAAAATAGTTCGTGATAATCATTTGAAAAAACTTCAGGAAATGGAAAAAAATCCGGCTTATGTAGCCGACCAAGCCGCCGCCAAACGTTTTTACGGCGAATTTCCCTACGGCAGAACTTTGGACGGAACGCCTGAAACTTTGGCAAAAATGGATTATGCCGACTTGATATTTGCCAAAAGCAGATTTTTAACTTCTGATAATGCAACCCTCGCAATCATTGGAAATATTAAATTTGAAAACGCTTATCGGATTTGCCGCCAGCTTTTCGGAAGCTGGGTAAAATCCGATAAAAAAGTTCCTCCTACTTTTGCAATGCCGATTCAGCCTGATGCAACTCCGCAAATGATTGCGTTTAATAAAGGCGAGCAAAATTCAGTTGGAAGTGAAGTTCGTTTTACGACTCGCGGACTTGCCAGAAATGACAAGGATTATTGGGCGATTCGGTTTTTGGTTTCGCTTTTACAGGAAAGATTTCGCAGTAAAGTTAGTGAGGACTTAAAAAATGGTGTGTTTGTAACTCACGACCGGACTTTGCTGCCGGGTTTGCTTCATTTCAAATTCTCTTACAAAAACAATGAAAATTCGTCAGTAAATCCGATTGAATGGCTCAAAGAACCGATCACCGCCGCCGAATTTGAAAAAACACAGGCAAAGATTTTTGCTGAAATTGACCAAAAACCTTTGGTTGATAAAATGTTAGATATTGAGACTTTCAAACTCGTTTCGGTCAAAGATGAAATGCTGAAAATAAATTCTGTGACTCAGGCAGATTTACAGAGAGTTGCAGATAAATTGGCAAAACAGCCGTTTGTCACAGTTTCATTAAACACAAAATCTTGAGAAGTTTAGGAATTTGGGGAAGTTTAGGAAGTTTCGGAAGGAAGTATCTCCGTTCTAAACTTCCGAAAATTTTTAAGCCTTCTAAACTGTAAAAATAACTTCCGAAACTTCCCAAAACTTCCGAAACTTCCTAAACTATTACTCTATGTCAGAAAGAACTGCCAACGAACAGGCTCATGCGCGAGCAGTGCGCGAGATGTTTGCCGGAATTGCAACTAAATACGATTTCCTCAACCATTTTTTATCCGTCAATATTGACAAAAGATGGCGAAAACTGGTGCGTCAGAAACTTGAAAAAGAGTTAAACGATTCAGATGCTTTGATTTTGGATGTTGCCTGCGGAACCGGAGATTTGTCAGTGGAATTACAGCAAAACGGCAAGGCAAAAGTTATCGGCACGGATTTTTGCCGTCCGATGCTGACCATCGCCGCCGAAAAAAACACAAAAAATGATCTGTCAATTCCCTACCTCGAAGGCGACGGAATGAATCTGGCTTTTCCTGATGAAACTTTTGATGCGGTAACGATTGCTTTTGGTCTGCGGAACTTTTCCAATTGGCTGGACGGATTAAAAGAATTAAGCCGGGTTATCAAAAAAGACGGAAAACTTGTCATTCTCGAATTCTCCGAACCGGTTGTTCCGGGTTTCAAACAAATCTTCAATCTTTATTTTACTCAGGTTTTACCGCGCATCGGCGGAGCGGTCAGCGGTTCACGCGGCGCGTATGAATATTTACCCGATTCGGTTTCACGTTTCCCAAACCAGAAGAATTTAGCTAAAATGATGAGCGAAATCGGTTTTAAAGAAGTTTCATATCAAAATTTGACGGGTGGAATTGCTGCCATTCATCTTGGAACGAAGGAATAGCTAAATGAATCATTCGGAACAAAATGCGCTTTCTTTTGAGCGGATTGTGTTTTTTAGCGACGCTGTTTTTGCGATTGTCATAACTTTGCTGGTTTTAGAGATCAAAGTGCCGCATATCGAAGAAATTGCTGATGAAGAAGTGCGAAAAGGGCTTTTTGAACTGCTCCCGAAATTTCTCGGTTTTATTTTTAGTTTCTTTATCATCGGAATAATGTGGGTTGAGCATCATCGGATTTTCCAATTTATTAAGGGTTACGATATGGGACTGCTTTGGCGAAATCTCATATTTTTGCTTTGCATTTCCTTTATTCCGTTTCCGACTGCACTTTTCAGCGAATATTTTTGGAGTAAAACTGCATTTATCCTTTACTCCCTGATTTTTGCGTTAGCGGCGTTAGCAAAACTTTGGGTTTGGAATTATGTCGTTAAAAATAACCTCTTGGATGATAATTTTGATAAATCTTTGGCTTCAAGCATCACCCGCCGGTCTTTAGCGGTTCCTATTGGCTGTGTGCTTTGCCTCAGTTTGGCAATGTTTTTGCCGAATTTCTTTTCGTTTATCGGTTTTCCGTTAATTCCGCTTTTTGCTAAACTATTGGTTTCAAATAAGAAAACGGCTGAGGAGGAAAAGGTATGAAATATTTGGTTTTTCTATTGATGGCATTTTGTTCAATTTCCATTAGCGCACAGAACCAAAAGTATGTTGAAGTTTTTAATATTTTTCTATCAAGTTCAAACTTTAACTCCTCAGGCGCAAAAATTGGCAGCGTTCCCACTTCAAACGGTTTACTTCAGGATGCCCAACAAAAAGATTTGGCGCAGCAAAGAGACAGTAATCTTCAACCGTATGGAACCATCGGATTTGAGGTTAAAAACATATCGGACAAAAAAATAAAGTCGGTTTCATTTTTGGTTAATTTATCGCGCGAAAACAAAATTATTTACAAACGAAATGTTTCCGAAAAAGTAAATTTAAATCCCGATGAAGCCCGAAAAATTAAAATAAATATCACCTCTGTCAGTAATTTTGTATTTGCGGAGGGTTCAACCAATAATTACGCGGCAATGTCAAAGATTGGCAAAGAAGTGATTATTAAGAAAATCGTGTTTGAAGACGGAACTAAATTGAATTTCTAAAATGAAATATAAACTAGTCAATTTTGCCAAACAGCTCGGATTACTTTTATTAGTGGTCTGGACGGTTGTGTCTTTAGTAACTCTTTTAATTGAAATCGTGCCGGGTGATCCGGCAACGGCAATTTTGGGTGAAAATGCTACGCCGGAACAAGTCGCCAATTTTAATCAAAAACACGGACTCAACAAACCCGCCTTTTTCTTTTCTTATAAAAGTGAAACGGGATTTCAGTGGCACGGCGCGGATAATCGCTATGTTGATTATTGGAAAGGTCTTTTGACCGGAGATCTGGGAAAATCTTTTCGCACCGACCGTCCGGTGGCGGATATGATCATCGAACGCTATCCAAATACTATCAAGCTCGCGTTGGCTTCGATGTTTATTGCAATTCTGATCGCCGTTCCGCTGGGAGTTCTGGCAGGAACCAATAAAGGCTCATTGATTGATAATTTTTCTTCCTTTGTTGCGTTGTTGGGAATTTCATTGCCAAGTTTCGTGGTCGGACCGTTTTTGGTTTATATTTTCGCGGTCAAACTTGGTTGGTTTGCGCCCACCGGCAGTTATAATCCAGAAGATATTGTTTTACCCGCGTTTACGCTCGGGGCGGCACTTTCAGCAATTTTAACCAGAATGGTGCGCTCGTCCGTTATCGAAGAGCTTGGCGAAGATTATGTGCGAACCGCCCGCGCCAAAGGTTTAAGCGAAAAAGTAGTCGTTTATAAACACGTTTTGAAAAATGGTTTGATTCCCGTGGTCACGATTTTAGGTTTGCAGCTTGGCGTTTTAATGGCTGGCGCAATTATCACCGAAAAGATTTTTATGTGGCAGGGATTGGGGCTTTTACTGCTGGATGACGGAATTGCCAAACGCGACTATCGAATTGTGCAGGGTTGCGTTTTAGTTATCAGCGTGACCTATATTTTGGCAAATACCCTGACGGATCTGGTTTACAGTTGGCTTGATCCGCGCATCAGACTTTCGTAATTAATGAATCGTTTAACCTATATTGGAATTTTTATTGCAGCCGTTTTAATTCTCGTTGCAGTTTTTGCCCCGTTTATTGCGACACACGATCCGGTGGTGCAAAATTTATTAACCAGATACGCACCGCAATCAGCTGAACATTGGTTTGGAACTGATGCACTTGGACGCGATGTTTTTTCACGGCTCGTTTACGGGGCAAGAATTTCTTTGCAGGTTGGAATTGTCGTGACAGTAGTTTCAGTCATTATCGGCACAATTATCGGGGCAATTGCCGGATTTTACGGCGGTTGGGTTGATAAAATCCTGTCCGGCTATTTATTTAATGTCTTTATGGCGTTTCCGGGGCTGCTTTTGGCAATTGCTTTGGTCGCTTTTTTAGGTGCGGGACTCGGAAAATTAATGCTGGCTTTGTGCATTATCGGTTGGGTTGGCTATGCGCGTGTGATGCGCGGACAAGTTTTAAAAGTTCGGGAATTCGATTTTGTCCAAGCCGCCCGCGCCCTTGGTGCAAGCAATTTACGGATTTTATTCATTCATATTTTGCCCAATGCGATTCAGCCTTTGATTGTCCAAGCCTCCTTAGGAATGGCAGGAGCAGTGCTTTCGGAAGCCTCTTTATCTTTTCTCGGCTTGGGAATTCCGCCGCCGGCTCCATCCTGGGGAACGATGCTCGAAGAATCAAGGGGATTCGACACACTCGCCGCTGCACCGCACGTTTTTTTCTTTCCGGCTTTAGCTATTGCCTTGACGGTTCTTGCCTTTAATTTTATCGGGGACGGATTGCGTGAATATTTAGACCCAAAACAACGAAAGAGATAAACTACTACAAACCCGCTTCCCACTTTTTCCTTCTCACAACATTCTTATTTTTTTCCTATAACTCTGTCAGCAGGAATCTTACATTACTGCCAATACTGACAATTTACGTCATCTCTAAAGTGACGAAATCTGTTAAATCCTTATTGTAGCGCGAGATAAAACTATTAAAGATAAAAGTGTTGATTTTGTCTGAAAGCCTTATTTTTACAGGGCGAAAAACTATTTTTTACCAGCTTGAAAATTTGTGGCACGTCTTTTGTAATTAACTTAACCGACCTGAGACAAGGTAGAAAACTTAGAAAATAAAAATTCAGAAAAACTAAAAAGACATAAAGGACTTTCCAAGGAGACTTAATTAACAAAATGAAAAATCAAAAAGGTTTCTCGCTTATCGAACTTTTAATCGTTGTTGTAATCATCGGTATCATTGCCGCGATTGCTATCCCTAATTTACTTGCTGCCCGTCGTTCTGCTAATGAAGGTTCAGCCATTTCGTCACTCCGCACTTATCATGGTGCTCAAATGACCTATCAAGCTACCAGCGGTGCCGGTAACTATGCCGGTAACACTTCGCTTGACAGTGCTTCTTTCAATATCTTAGGTGCTTCTAACTTGGTTGACAGCATTTTAGGTGGTCGTCAATCTGGTTCAGCCGCAAGCGCAATCAAGAGCGGTTATGAATTTCAAGGTATCAGAATAGACGGCAGCACCTCTAGTCCGGCTCAATTTGGCGGAACAGCTACACCTGTTACTCAATCTGGAGTTACCATGACCGGAACCAGAGACTTCGCTATTCTGACCGAAGGTGTTTTGTATTCAGGAAGTGCTGATTCAGCAGCTGATGTAACCAGCGGCTCAGGATTATTATCAACCAGATCAGGTTTGTCTGCTCTGCAAAACTAATTATCTAATTTGATAAATTAATGAAAGGGGGAGATAAAAATTATTTCCCCTTTTTAGTTTTCATCAGGCTGATTGTAAACATAAATTAATGGTTTAGCTTTACACCCTTATTTTTCTTTTCCTAATTTTAAGATTTGATTTAGGTTTTTTGTAAAAAACGTTCTTTTTCAATTGATCTTATTCCGGTTTAATTAAATAAATTGACAAATATTGTTAGTTGACCTATTACAAAAATTGTGAGTTTGTTTCTTTAGAAAGGCATTTATTTCAAAATCCGTTTTAAAACTAAACCGCTAACCTATTATTTCTCCACCTTTTAGCCATCAATGCTAAAACCTGCGAACTATGGCACGTCTTTTGTTATAAGTAACATTACCTACGACAAGGTAGAAAAACCCAGAAGAACTAAAAACTAAAAAGACATAAAGGACTTTCCAAGGAGACTTAATTAACAAAATGAAAAATCAAAAAGGTTTCTCGCTTATCGAACTTTTAATCGTTGTTGTAATCATCGGTATCATTGCCGCGATTGCTATCCCTAATTTACTTGCTGCCCGTCGTTCTGCTAATGAAGGTTCAGCCATTTCGTCACTCCGCACTTATCATGGTGCTCAAATGACCTATCAAGCTACCAGCGGTGCCGGTAACTATGCCGGTAACACTTCGCTTGACAGTGCTTCTTTCAATATCTTAGGTGCTTCTAACTTGGTTGACAGCATTTTAGGTGGTCGTCAATCTGGTTCAGCCGCAAGCGCAATCAAGAGCGGTTATGAATTTCAAGGTATCAGAATAGACGGCAGCACCTCTAGTCCGGCTCAATTTGGCGGAACAGCTACACCTGTTACTCAATCTGGAGTTACCATGACCGGAACCAGAGACTTCGCTATTCTGACCGAAGGTGTTTTGTATTCAGGAAGTGCTGATTCAGCAGCTGATGTAACCAGCGGCTCAGGATTATTATCAACCAGATCAGGTTTGTCTGCTCTGCAAAACTAATTATCTAATTTGATAAATTAATGAAAGGGGGAGAAGTTTTTTCTCTCCTTTTTTTCCAATAATATATGCCGGCGAAAATAAAAAAGGGTCAAAAAGGGTTTTCACTGGTTGAGCTTTTAATAGTTGTGCTGACTATTAGTCTTATTGCTGCAATTGCCGTCCCTAATCTACTTGCTGCCCGTCGTTCTGCCAATGAGGGTTCGGCTATTTCTTCTCTTCGCACGCTTCATAGTGCACAAAGCCTCTACCTAACCTCTATCGGAGGAGGAGACTATGCAGGAACTATCGGTTCAACCGGAGATTCTCTTGCCTTATCTGAACTACATTCAGTAAAACTGATTGACGAAAGTCTGGGTTTGGGCACTAAAAGCGGATACAACTTTGTCGGAGCGAGAACTTTGTCTGACAGTTTGACTCCGGCATCATTCTTTTTCTCAGCCAACCCAATCTCGACTTCAGGAATTACGCAATCAGGAACCAAACGCTTTTGCATAAGTCAGGAAGGCAGTCTTAGGTTTGACTGGAATAGTATTAACACTGCCTTTGATGAAAGCGGCTGCAGAAATGCCACTACTTATGGTCTTAATTAAAAAACCACCTGTTTTTAGACCGTCTTCAATATTACAACCAATCTTTTACTTTTTTCCAAAATAAATTATCATTTTAATTGCAAAATTCAGAAAACAATTCCCGCAAGAAAAGTGAACAACCAAAATACCGATCAATCGAATTTAATAAAACGACTTCTTTCAATAATTACGAACACTTTCCGCGAAGCTGTTCGTGATCGTGTTTTATATAACCTGATTTTTTTTGTGCTGCTCTTAACGGCTTGTGCAATTTTTCTGGGCGAACTTACAGCCGGGCAAGAGGCGCGGACAATTGTAAATCTCGGACTAAGTGCGATGCTTCTTTTTGGAGCTTTTATTTCGATCTTCGTCGGAGTTGGCTTAGTCAGTAAAGAGATAGAAAAAAGAACAGTTTACGCGATTTTCTCAAAGCCGATCGGACGCGGCGAATTCATTGTCGGTAAATATATAGGCTTGTGCTTAACTCTTTTGGTCAATACATTAGTCATGGGCATTGGCGTAAGCCTTGCCCTTTTATATGTTGGGGGAAATGGATTGGCACTTTCGATTTGGGGAGCGATCTTTTTGATTTATCTTGAATTGACGATTTTAACCGCTACTGCTGTGCTCTTTTCCTCCTTCTCATCACCTGCACTTTCAGCCCTGTTATCATTTTTTGTTTTTATTATCGGTCATTTCAGTGCCTCGCTAAACGATTTAGCCAAAGGACTTGGTTCAACTTTTGCTAAATATTTTTTTGGTGCGATTTATTATTTATTGCCTAATCTGGCAAATTTCAGTTTTATTGCTAATTCGGCTTATGGAGAAACACCTCCAGTCTCAATGATTATTGGGGCAATCGGATATGCAATTGTTTATGTGGCAATTTTATTGGCTATTACAATTTTAATCTTCAGCCGCCGAAACTTTAAATAACCTTTAGGATTCAATAGATGTCTGCCAAAAACCTACAAACAATTATTTTAGTTCTGATAATTATTATTGGATTTACGGCAATTTTCGGTTTAAGTAATTTTTTGGAAAAAACTCATCCGCCGCTGCCTGAAGGTTTTGAGGATAGAGATTTAGCTCTCCATGGGGCAAAACTGAAAAATTATAGTCTTGGGTTCAACGGGTTGATCGCAGATTGGTATTGGATGCAATCGCTTCAATACATTGGTAATAAAGTTGCCAAAGCACCGGAAAATCAGGCAATTAATATAGAAAATTTAAAGTCGCTGAATCCGAGACTTCTTTATCCGCTTTTAGATAATGCAACTTCACTTGATCCCCATTTTTTGGCAGCCTATTCGTATGGGGCAGTGGTTTTACCTGCCATTGATCCACAACAAGCAATAAAGATTGCAGAAAAAGGAATAGAAAATAATCCCGAGCAATGGCGTTTATATCAACATCTTGGCTATATTTACTGGCGATTGAAGGATTTTGATAAAGCCTCAGAAACTTATGAAAAAGGTTCTCAAATTCAGGGCGCACCTCCTTTTATGCGAATAATGGCGGCGCAAATGAAAACCAAAGGCGGAAGCCGCGAAACCGCGCGAGCAATGTATCAGCAAATGTTTGATGAAGCTCAGGATACGCAGACTAAGGAAAGTGCAGCTATCCGGCTTTTAGAACTTGATTCATTTGAAGAAAGAGATGTGATCAAATCAGTTTTACAGACATTTCAAGAAAAAAATTCCCGTTGTGCAGCTAATTGGAAGGAAGTTTTCCCACTGTTGCGAACTGCTAAAACAAAAGAAGGGAAAAACCTGAATTTTGAAGAAAAATCTTTAGCTCCGATTGACCCGAGCGGAGCTTTGTATTTGCTGATCCAAACCAATAATCGATGCAATGTCACAATTGACGAAAAATCATCTAAAATTCCTATTCAATAAATGGTAAAAGCCTCATATTAGCTGGTTTTAAAGCATTATTTTGCTTGCCAAACAATTCAAAGAAATTTTACAATATAGTTGAGTTGTTAGTCCTCTTTTAACTCTTCTAAACGTCTTTTCTTTACTTTTTCCGTCCTAAATATGAGCAAAATTCATCAGTATCCAACTGAAAAGTATTTAGCCAAAGACTCAGTTTGTTTGATCTTGTTAATTTTGTTTGCCTTCGCCCTGATTTCACCCATTATTTATTTCGGAATTCCAAAAGGTTCGGATATGCCTCAACACTACCAATTTGCAATGACTTATTTTGAGTCAATAAAATCGGGAAACTTTTTTCCAAGTTGGTCGGCGTTTGAAAATTACGGTTATGGCGGAATCGGAATTCGCATTTATCCCCCGTTAGCAGATTATTTGTTGGCTCTTACTCAATTTTTGACCAATGATTGGTATCACACTACCTGGATAGTTTTTGGGTTTTGGATGTCATTAGGCGGCGTGGGAATATATTTGTTCGCCAGAGAATGGCTGTCACCGCAAAATTCGCTTCTAGCCGGAATTATCTATCTCACTTCACCTTTTCATCTTTGGCAAATTTATCAATCATTTTTTTATTCCCAATTTGCAGCGGCGGCTATCTTGCCGTTTTGTTTTCTTTTTTTAACCAGAGTTTGTCGCGGTTATGATCTGAAAAATGCGATCCTTTTAGGATTTTTCTCAGCCATTCTGATCCTGACTCATCTTCCGGCAACGATCGTTGGATTTATCTCAATGAGTTTTTATGGAATTTGTATTTTAGACTGGAAAAAAATTAAACAAATTGCTCCAAAACTTTTCCTGAGCGGAATAATCAGTTTCTGTTTATCTTTCTTTTATTTGATCAGACTAATTTCTGAAATGAATCTGGTTAACCATACTGATTCTAAATATACCTCGGGAGTAAACAACTTTTTGTATGGATTTTCTCCGCATATCCTATATCTCCAAAACTTATTTGAGCTTGATGTAAATCTTCGCGGGGGTTTCATTCGCAATGATCTGATGGGTATTTTTTCGCTTGTTTTAATCCTTCCGTTTTTAATTTTCATAGTCCGAAAAATCATCAATACTTTCTCAATGGATCAAAATACAAAGTCTTTTTTAGCAATGAGTCTAACCGGATTTTTTGCTTTTGTGATGACCACGGTCTTCAGCTTTTTTATTTGGGATAATCTGCCGTTTCTTCAAAAGATCCAGTTCCCTTTTCGATGGTTTTTAATAGCTAACATCTTCGGTTCCTTAACTTTTGTTTTAGCACTTAATCAAATTTCACTCCAAAAACCATTTACTCAAAAAATCTCTAAATATTTGATACTGATTTACTTTATTTGTCTTTCTATGTTTAATTTCGGAGAAATTATTCTTCCTTCCGCACCATTGCCGCAGACTGTTTTTGCAGAAACTTTGAATGGATTGTTAGAACAAGAAAGTTTTGATTGTTGGTGGACGATTTGGTCAAAAAGAGAGGCGTTTGAGATTAAGGAGAAAGTTGTTGCTGATTCCCGTCGAATAAATATTTCTAAATGGGAGCCTGAGTTACGAGAATTTGAGGTCGAAAAAGGCAACACGATAAACGCGCGAATTGCAACATTTTACTATCCTCTGTGGGAAGCTAAAGTTAATGATCGATCGGTTGAAACTCAAAAAAACTCCGACGGGACAATATTAATTCCATTGCCGGCTGAAAACGCCAAAGTATCATTAGAATTCAAAGAGCCCTCAAAACTTGTTTTTGCCCGGATTATTTCAGGTCTGAGCTGGGGATTATTGGCTTTACTAATGCTGGGCTACATTCTCAAAAAACTATTTGGTAAACCACGGCTTTTCCTTTCAAAATTTTAAAATCAACCTCTCTAAGTTCTAAGTTTTAGAAAGACATTTATCCAGAGAAAATATGATACTAAATCGAATAACCAGTCTAAGCCCCGGAAACCGTCTGATCCTGGATCTAAGCATTATTTTTTTGTTTGCGATCCTGATAGTGGTTCCAATCTATTTGTATGGAATTCCGGGCGGACCGGATATGTATCAGCACCTCCAATTTGCTCAAACTTTCTATGAATCGTTCAAAAGCGGAGAATTCTTCCCAAGCTGGGCAGCAAATCCAAATAACGGTTACGGAGATGTGAGTGTGCGTTTTTATCCGCCGTTGACTTATTATCTTTTTGTATTGTTTCGCTCTCTTGCCGGAAATTGGTTCGACGGCACTTGCCTGTTGATCGTTTTCTTATTTTTTATTGGTTCGGTAGGAGTTTATTTCTGGTCTCGTGAATGGTTTTCGGAAAATGCGTCATTAGCCGGAGCCTTGATTTACGCCATTATTCCGCATCATACAAATCAGATCTACCAAGCCTCTTTCATTGCCGAATTTACTGCTGCTTCGATTCTGCCTTTTTGTTTTTTATTTGTGAATCGTATTTGCCGGCGAGGAAAATTTGCAGATTGTTGCGGGTTGTCGCTAGCCTTTAGCCTATTACTTCTGACTCACCTCCCGACAACGATAATGAGTGCTTTCATCCTTGTGATCTATTCACTTCTTTCGCTAAAGCGGGATTCGTTGATTCAAAGCCTTCTCAAACTTTCGGCTTCAGTTTCGGTAAGTTTGCTTTTAAGCAGTTTTTATTGGGTTAGAATGATAACTGAATTGAACTTTGTTCAGCATAACAGTGAAGCATACAGCACGAATTATTTCTCATATAAATCACATTTTATCTTTTTAGATTTTATTGAGAAAGTTGGTGATTTATCATTTCTCCCGATAGATTTACGTATTCTATTGACTTTGGTGGTTTTAACTCCTTGCCTCATCATTTATTTCATCAAACTAAAAAACAAGACTGCGCCCCGATTAAATAATGTTTTAGTAATCACTTTCCTTAGTTTATTTATGGCAACTTCCCTGAGTTCAATCTTTTGGGAATACATCCCATTATTTCAAAAGATTCAATTCCCGTGGCGTTGGCTTATCTTTTTCTGCTTTGGCTCTGCCGTTATTGTCTCTTCGGTCTTTGACGACATTCTCGCATTTTTGAGAACTCCTAAACGACCGCTCGCTATTTTAGCCATCGGTTTATTTTGCATTTTACCTATTTATTTTTTAGGCGCATCAATTCAGCATCCTTTTTACTACCCCAAAGATTACTTCAACACTGTGATAGAAAGGTTTAAATCCGGTCCGAGCAACGATTGCTGGTGGACTACCTGGGCAGCAAACCTAAAGGATAAGCCTTTTGATATTAATCCGCGAAAACTTCCTGCTCAATTGTCAGATAGGGTTGTCCTCAATGACAGAGCATTTGAAATCCAAAAATGGGAGGCAACCGAAAGAGATTTTACGATCAAAGCCGGTGAAGGCGGACAAGCCGCAGTAGCGACCATGTATTACCCCTATTGGAAAGTGCAGGTAAATGAAAAATCGGTTGAGATGACTCCAAATGAAGGCGGAATGATGTCATTCCCCGTTCCGGCTGAGGAAAGCAAGGTTAAAATCTATTTTCAAGAACCGCCAAGGGTCATTATTTCATATTACGTCTCAGGGGCTGCTTGGATTCTTTTTATCGCAATCCTATTCTTTCAGATGATTAAAAGGGTCAAAAATCCGACAAATATCTAATCTATATGCTCAATACAATCTCCAAATTCATTTCACAAAAAAGGACTGCCTTTGACCTGAGTATTATTTTGCTCTTTTCAATTCTGGCTTGTTTACCGATTTTACTTAATGGAATTCCCAGTTCTATGGATATTCCGCAGCAATATCAACTGGCTCAATCCTTTTATGATTCAATTTTGAACGGTCAATTTTATCCGGGTTGGGCAGACCAGCCTAACTATGGATATGGCGATTTGAGTGTTAGATTTTATCCGCTCTTAGCCTATTACATTTTATCTTTTTTTCGCTTTCTTTCGGGAAATTGGTTTGACGCAAGCTGTTTGTTTTTCATAAGTTTATATTTCATCAGCGGAATTGGAGTTTATTTTTTTGCCAGAGAAAATTCTTCACCGGGTGCCTCATTATTTGCCGCCATCACCTATATTTGGCTGCCTTATCATATTTTAGAGATCTATATCGGTTCATTATTCGCCGAATCAACCGCCATGGCAATTTTGCCATTTTGTTTATTGTTCATTAACCGCGTTTGCCGAAATGGAAGATTAATTGACATATGCGGTTTAGCTGTTTCTTTCGGGCTTATTCTGATCTCACATCTTCCTACCTCAATTATTGCTTCAATGACTCTTTTGATTTACTCACTTTTTACCATCAATTGGAAAAATTATCTTGAGAATATTCTAAAACTTGCTGTCTCAGTATTTTTCAGTTTTTTGATGAGCAGTTTTTATTTGGTAAAAATAATTACCGAAATGAATTATGTGCAGCACGCGACGGAGGCTTATTCGACAGGAACTTATTCATACAAGGGGCATTTTATACTTTCATATTTATTTCCTTTTGCCGAAATCAGAACTACTTCTGTGTCCAGTTTAATGAACTTGACGGCTGTCGTTTCGATTGCAGTTTTAATTCCGGGGATAATTTTTTATTTCCGCAGAAAAAAGAAAGACAAAACAAATTCGCTCACAAATGTTGCAGCGGTTACTATTTTCAGTTTTATAATGGCAACTCCTCTCGGCATATTCATTTGGGAGTTATTGCCAACCTTGCAAAAAATTCAGTTTCCGTTTCGCTGGCTGACCATTTTTACTCTGGGAACAGCAATTTTTGCTGCCGAAGGATTTAAGTGGGCTATAGAATGTTTCAAAACACCAAAACGATATGTCTCATTTTTGATCTTTGGCTTGCTCCTTTTCTGCTTTGTTTTTGATTATTTCAAAATGATGAATTCGGAATTAACTTATCCAAGAACCTATTTTAACGGGATAGTCAGTAGATTTAAAACAATGCCCAGTTACAAATGCTGGTGGACGATATGGGCAAAAGGGGCTTCGAATCAAAACGACCAAAACTCCTACGAAAGAACGGCTTATATTCTTGATAATATAGCTGCCGACAACCGAACTTTTGAAATTAAAAACTGGTCAGCTATTGAAAGAAATTTTGTCATCAATGAAGGAGAAGCGGAAAAGGCAGTAGTTGCAACTCTGTATTACCCTCATTGGAAAGCAACGGTCAACGGACAATCCGTTGAAGTCACACCGGGTGAAACCGGACTGATAAATATACCGATTCCGGCTGAGAAAGCAGATGTTCGCCTTTATTTTCAAGAGCCTCTGCACATCATTACAGCCTTTTACATTTCCGGTTTTGCGTGGATAATATTTTTGTTAGTCTTAACTTTTGGTCTATTTAAACAAACAAATCGTCTAAAGTTCACAAATAAAAATGAATAGCATAATTGAAATCGAAAATTTAACAAAAGATTACGAAATTGGTTTTTGGAAAAAGAAAAAAGTCCGTGCATTGGATAATTTAACCCTTAATGTCGAAGGCGGACAGATTTTCGGTTTTTTAGGTGGAAATGGTGCCGGGAAAACTACAACCATCAAGATTTTAATGTCTTTGATTTTTCCTAGTGCAGGCAATGCCAGGATTCTCGGTTATGATATTTCGGATGTCAAAATGCGGCAGCGAATCGGCTATTGTCCTGAAAACCCATACTTTTACGATTACCTGACCGCCCGTGAGCTGATGATGTATTTCGGTGAACTTTTTGGTTTGGACAAAGCCAAAAGCAAGCAAAAAACCGAAGAACTTTTAACCAAAGTCGGATTAGAAGAAGCAAGTTGGAATAAGCAGCTTCGTAAATTTTCTAAGGGAATGCTGCAAAGAACAGGTTTAGCTCAATCATTGATCAATGATCCTGAAATCGTTTTTTTAGATGAGCCGATGAGCGGGCTTGACCCAATCGGACGGCGCGAAATTCGTGAGTTAATTGCAGATTTACGCAAAAACGGAACTACGATCTTTATGTCCACACATATTTTGTCTGATATTGAAGCCTTATGTGACAACGTAGCAATCCTGCGAAAAGGAAAACTTGCGGCTGCCGGAAAACTGGATGATCTGTTGACTTCACAGGGTGAAAATCAATCTTTTGAAATAAATGTCAAAGGCGTTTCGGCAGAAAACTTACAAAATGCTGTTTCAAAAATAGCAGGTTCAAGCCTTACCGCTAAACCAAGCGGCGCAACCATTCAGATCATTGATGAAAATGATGTGGATAAAGTTCTTCAGACAGTAAAAAAGGCTGGCGGAAAACTTGTTTCCATCCAACCTGTCAAACAATCTCTGGAAGAATTATTTGTTGAAAAAGAAAAATAAATAGTAGTGGGACAAAAATATTTTGAAGTAACGGAACGCCGTCCATCTTGGCGGCATTGAGCGCACGGCGCGAATGTTTATCTCAAAAACTCGAATCGTTCAGAGAAAATGACATCGTATGCACGATGTTTGCCGGCTGGAAGCACGGCGTTCCGTTGTTTGAAAATACTTTAATTTATTTTTGTTGATGCACTATTTTAGAACAATTTCGAGGTAAGAGCATAAAAGGAAGATTGCGAAAAGGCTTTTTTCCTTTTTACTTTTACCTTTTTACTTGCTTCACTTTAACTTTTGCAATTCTTCTGAAATTTGCTGCTTTAATTTCTCATCCTTAGTGAATCTGCTGGCATCATTCAAAAGGGCTTGCGCCTTATCCTTTTGTCCGGCTGCCGAATAGGAAATTGCCGCATCAATCATCAGCTCAGGATTATTTCTGGTGGTTTGAAGCAATTTTTCGTAAATGCTCAAGGCTTCTTTGTGACGATTCATTTTTGCCCAAGTTCTTGCCAGATTATAATTAACGAACGGATCGGAAGCATTTTCCTGAAGTCCTTTTTTGAACTGATTTTCCGCTTCGACAAAATTTCCCTGATCAAAATAAATAACGCCCAAATTGGTTAATGCCTGAATGGATTTCGGATCAGTTTCCAAGGCTTTGAGAAAATCTTTTTTGGCTTCTTCTGTTTTCCCTAATTCCTTTTTTGCCAAGCCGCGATTGTTATAAATCAAACTGTCCTGACGATTAAACGATTGATACTTCAACGAGGTGTCCAAATCTTCAATCGCTTTTTCATATTCTTTATTTTGCTGATGCGCCAACCCTAAATTGTAATAAGCAGACCAGCTTGTCGGTTTCATTTCAATCGCTCTCGACCACAAATTAATGGCTGAATTCCACATCCGATTTTGTTTGATCGTGCCCAAAGTATAGCCAAGACAAAGAATTACCGTAGCGGCAATGGCGATTTTATGGAGCATTGCATTTTCCGCTTTCCAAAGTTTTTCCAGCAGAACTGCCAGCAATAAAACAAATCCGATAGAAGGCAAATACAAGTATCTGTCCTGCACAATATATTCGTAATGAAAGACTTGCAGATTTAAAACGGGCAGCAGCGGAATTACAAACATTCCTAATGAAAGCCACATTAAAGGAGTAATATTTTTACGAAAATAAAAAATTAAACCGCCTAAGACCAAAAGAATAACAACCGGAATCCACAAATTCGGATCGTCTCCGCCTTTCACAAAATGCGTGTCATAGATCAAACTCAGATCAAACGGGAAGATGATATTTTTCAGGTAATAAACAAAGGCGTAAGGAATTGTGGCATAAATATATTCCGTCGGGGTTTGCGAAATAAAAGGATGTCTCCAACTGACTTTGCCTAAAACTGAAAAGCGCATTGCCAAATAAACCAATACCGGAACAACAAAGATCACTACCTGTTTTACGGCTGAAATTAACCCCTTTTCCGATTCTTTTTGACGATTTAAGGTCAATTCCCAAACAAATAAAATTGCAGGCAAGACAATTGGCGTTTCTTTGCATAAGAGCGCACCGAAAAATGCTAACAGCGAAAAGATCAAGGATTTTTTATTACCGCTTTCCCGCCAATTAATATAAAAAAGCATTGAAGGAATATAAAAAAGTGCAGCTAACGGATCGGGAATTCCTGAAATCCACGAAATTGATTCAACGTGAACCGGAATTAAAGCAAAAAACAAGCTGCCGATAAAGGAAAGCGTTCTATTCTCTGAACTTAGCCGTAAGAAAAGGCGATAAACCAAAACCGTTGCGCCGATATGAATGGCTAAATTAAGCAAATGCCAGCCTTGCGCCCAAAGCCCGAAAAATTGATAGCCGACCGTCAAATAAAGAGTAAAAAGCGGACGATAATAGGGTGGAGGAATATTGGTCGAGCCGGCTTCACGTTCAAAATACCAAACATCTTTAGTAAATCCGTTGATGACATTTTTCCATGATTCAAGCGTTTGATTAGTAACGATTTGAGCAGTGTCGTCAAACACAAAATCTCCGCTCAAAGAATTTGCGTAAACTAAAAAGCACGCCAAAATTAAGAAGAAATAAACCTTTTTGTCATCAAGGGTAAAAGCCGAATTCTCTTTTTCCATAATTTAATTAATTTGGTAAAAAAACTACCGTTGTTTTCAGATCGAAAATGTTTGAATGGAATAAATGCGGTAAAAATTTTGCAAGAGCGACAAATGCTGTTTGTCATTAAGTAGTTTGCCCGTTTTTTCGTATTAACGCAAGCAGATTTAAAATCAAGCCAAGTCTTTTTACTGACTTTTTCTCAATTTTTGGAGCAAAAAGGCTAAAATTACCAACCATCCGGCAAAAGCAATCCAAATGGCAATTTTAGTTCGCAGAGGCTCAACAAAATCAACTTCGATCTCGGATTTTTCCGGCGGAATCGAAATCAAAAGTGTTCCATCAGCTTCACTGCCCGTAGCTGTTTGGGTTTTCTGTCCGTCTTTCAGAATAAAAGCCTGCCAATGCGGATAATTATAAGCCCTGATTCGTGCCTGAGTTTCTGTTCCTTCGCTAACGGTGAAAATCCGGTTCATTGATCCCCAATTTTCTATTGTGACTTCCCTCTTTCCGGCATCAACATTTCCCTTTAACGGCAATAAATCTTTTAATTCTTTGGCATCTCGCGGCAGCCAATCCTTAAAACTTCTGGCACCGTGAGTTTGTTGGATTTTCTCATAAAACTCGTTTCGATCAATAAATCCGGCATCTATTACCAGTTCTTTTATCGAATAACCAATCGTCAGGAAAAACAGCAAAAACACGGTAAAAGTCAAAGTTTCCAAGCCTTTTTCCTTGAATCTTTTTCTCCAAATGCTCAACGATAAAGCTAAAACCGGACAAATTACGACTGAAGTAATTGACAACCAACGATAAGGAAATTGAATGTCTTTTAACTTTGGAATTATCATCCACAACGGACGGCTTAATTCCGTTGTCATGATGAGCGAGATGATCGAAATTACCAAAATAACCAGAAATATTTTTTTTGTGACTTGAGATTCATTAGATTGATTGGAAAGGAGCGCAATTTCTTCATTTAATGGTTTTCGATTAAATAATTTCCCAAATAAGTTTAAGGTCGGCAGAAAAAATCCGCTTGTCAAAACTAACAAAAGATTGCCATACCAGGTATTTACATTGACCAGTGCATACGGCGAAAGTAGAAAATTATTGCGGTAATCATAATATTCCGAACTGACTCCTGCCCCCGCCTGTATCCAACTTAATTCGGAAAGCATTCTGAACCAAAACCAAGAGCTTGCCCATAAACCCAATAAAATTCCAACTGAACAAAAAACCAGTGATTTCCTGTTATTTTTCCAGTCCGTAAGCAATAGAGCAAAAATGCCTAAACTCAAAGAACCAATTACTGCTGTCGGCAAATGAGTTGTGACAATTAACGAATAAACTGCTGAAAGTCCGCCAATTTCGAAAATTAAGCCGGAAGAAGTTGGATATTTTTTGGTCGAAAGCCGCTGCACGAACAGAAAAGCAAACGGTAAAAACGTTGTAGCAGCATATTCGGCAAACAATGAGGCTTGGAAAAACTGCGTTAAATGATAGGGAATAAAAGCAAAAATTAAGGAAGCCAGAACCGCAACTTTGTTGGAAGCTATTTCTTTTGTCCAAAAATAAACTCCTAAAGTTCCGATTACTGAAAAAATTGCGAAAACTATTAAGGCGGTAAAATACCAGTCATTAATTATAAACTGCACTAAACAAAAGACATAATAAAGAAAAGGGGGATAAAATCTGAATCGCGGATCGCCAAAACCGAAATTTGAATCGCCTAGCCAGCCGGGAAAATAATTTCCCTGTTTCAATTCATCAAAAAAAGGCAGAACGAATCCAAAATGATTGCCAAAGTCTCCTCCAACCGGCATTCCCTTGAAAAAAATAAGTGAGATTGAGATTAATCCAAAGCAGATTACCAGTAGAATTGACTTGTTTAGCTTCATTTTATCAATTATTCAACTTTTATGGCTGTTACCTTCCAACGAATATTGGCGCGGTCATCGTCTTTATTAAATCCCTCAATCCTGACCTGAACCGGCAAAGTTTGTCCTGTCTCCAATTTTTCGGCTTGTTTCGGTATTACCAAAACCGTTTTGTCTTTGACGGTTTTTCCGGCTAGATCAATAACTGAAACTCTGATTTCCAGTCCGGTGAGCGTTTTTCCGGTAATATTCCGAATGTCTCCGGTGATTGACATTACGATTGTTCCAAAAGCGGTTGGAGATTCAGTGGTTTTATCTTCATTGGTCTGAATAATGATCTTTTTTGTGTAGAGTGCAAATTCAGGACTTCCCTCTAAAAATGCGCCTTCTAATGTTTTTTCTTGGATTTGTTTATCCGAAGTTTTAAATGAAAAAACCCAAATCAAAGTAACCACTAAAATCGTTCCGATCGCCAAAGCCGCCAACATTGTAGAGTTGATTCCTTTCTTTTTTTCGGGTTGCTGTAAAAATTCCATATAATTTCCTCAAAATATTAGACCGCCGTTTTGGAAAAAAGTTCCGTAATAAGTTAGCATTTTATTTGAGATTGTCACAATTCAATTAATTATGTTGCCCGAATTAATTTCGTCCGAGCAGATTCTGACGACCAAACTTTTCAATGTTTCCCGCTCCACTCTGCGTGAGGGCGAGATAACTTATCAACGCGACCTGATTCTGCATTCCGGCAGTGCGGTCATCATTCCTGTTTTCGATGATAAAACTGTGGCGTTAGTTCGACAATACCGTCACGCTGCACAAAAATACTTGCTCGAATTACCGGCAGGTTCGCTCGAAAAAGGTGAAACACCGGAAAACTGTGCGGCGCGCGAGATTCAGGAAGAAATCGGCTATCGCGCTGAAAAGATTGAGCTTCTGACTGAATTTTATGTTTCCCCAGGATTTTTGAATGAGAAAATGTTTGTTTTTTTGGCAACCGAATTAACCGAAGTAGGACAAAATTTGGACGATGACGAAATGCTTTCGGTCGAAAGATTTTCGTTCCCGGAGATTTACCAAATGATTAAACAAGGAGAGTTTGAAGACGCAAAAACGATGTTAGGGCTAATTCTGGCAGGAACCAGATTTGGTTTCAATTTCGCTAACCCTTAATTTTTGTTGAATTTGCTATTGACGACTTAAAGTAATTTCTGATATTATCCGTTTGTTCTTGAAACTATTCAGAAACAATTCCGAAGTCTCGCTATTCAGCATTTCTTTTTAATCTTTCAAAATTATGAACTGCCCGTCTTGTAATCGAAATTTAGCATCAACCCTGTCTGTTTGTTTTAGCTGCGGCACAATGTTAAACGATTCCGTCCGTGAAGAGCTTGCCTTAAAAATAACTCCCCGTAGCAGAACGGAGCAATCGGAAGAAGTTCAACTTGAACTGCCTAAACAAATATTTATTCCCGCTGTAAAAAACGAACCGGTAAAAATGTCAGCTCCGCCGGTTGAAATGATTGAAAATAACACTCCCCCAACGCCGGTCGTCAATCGTTCGCATACAGCAGAAATTTTTGCTAAACCGACCAGTCAAACTTTGGTTGGGTTTCAGAATAAAAATGCAACCCTTCCTGATTGGCGTTTGCAGCTGCAAAATTCTGTCAGAAAACGTTTAGATGAACAAAAGTCAGGCGACATTTCGGAAGCACAAATTGTGCAGCCTGCCGCTCCGCGTCGAATCGTTCCGGTAACGAATGGAGCGACTGCGCTAAAGGCTGAAATAGTTGAAGAAAATCAACCTGTTCAGACGGAAAATCCGGCAATTGCCAATGCTTTGCGCCGGATAGAAGAATCACGCAAAAAATATCTGGCTCCTGAAAATCCTATTGAGGTTGAAACAATCGAAACTCCGCCGACGGTTAAACAATTCCCGACCGTTTTGCCGAATAGGTCTTTGAGTTTTTTACCAAAACAAGATCAGGAGCAACTAACTCAACCTCCGGCAAAACCAAATGTGGTTAAGTTCTCGCTTGAAACAAAAACCGAGCAAAAGTTTGAAAAAGTTGAAAAATACGATACGGCAAAGCTTCCGCCGCTTCCTTTACCGGCAAAAATTTCGTCAAGTTTTGATAAAAAGCCTGAGCCGAAAAAGATTGAACTTAATTTGGATTCTTTGGATTATATCGAGGACATTCATCGAACCGCACCTGAAGGAAAAAAACAGCCGGAGCCTGAAATTATTGAACATATCGAGGAGACCGAGGAAACCGAAGATTACGCTCCGATCTCATTGCGATTTAATGCCGCGATCTTTGATTTGCTTATTGGTTCGTTTTTGAGTTTGGTTTTATTATCACCGTTTATGCTTTTGAACGGAAAATTCTTTTCGCTCGAAGGTTTCTTTGCTTTTTTAGCTACCTGTGCGATCGTGATGTTTATTTATATGACGACCACTATCGGCTTTTTAGGCAGAACTTTCGGAATGCGTTTATTTGCGCTTGAAATCATTGACATCGAGGAAAATGACTATCCAACGCTTCACCAAGCTGCGGTTAGTTCGTCCGTCTATCTGATTTCATTGGCACTTGGCGGATTAGGATTTTTGCCGATGCTTCTCAGCAGTGAAAAACGCGCCGCCCACGATCTGTTGTCAAAAACTATCGTTGTAAAAGAATATTAAGCGAAAGCTAATTTAGAAATTAAAGTCTAAGGTTTGTTATTATTTAGCCTTAGACTTTTTTATATGAACGAACCAACTCTACAAATAATCATCAATGAAATCTCACCAATTTTGCGGGATACCAAATTCGGCAAAATCTTTCCGCTGGGAAATCTTCGGTTCGTCATAGATTTTAGATTGAATGAAGGCAATTATTTATTCCTCAGCCTTGAACCTTTTGCGCCACGTATTTATCTGATTAAAGAGAGGTTGCGCGATTTGGAAAAGCAATCTTTAAATCCGAATCCGTTTATTCAAATGCTTCGCAAACGGCTATCAAACGCAATTGTCCAAAATGTTTCCAAAGACGAAAATGAACGCATCGTGCGATTAAAACTGCTCTCCAATGATGAATTTGAAGGTTTGAAAAATTTCACTTTGGTCATTCAATTAACCGGACGTTCATCAAATCTTTTTCTGTTGGATGAACGAGATTTTATTCTTGATTCCCTGCGCGAAAACCAAGGCGACGGGCAAATTATTGCTACCCGTTACGCGCCGCCTGTGCAGGACAATAAAACGCAAAATAAAGATGAAGTTTTTCCAAAAGGCGATTTTGCAACTTTTTCTGAGGCGTTAAGTCATTATTATCAACAAATTGAAGCCGAAAAAGAACGGCAAAATCAAATCAAATCCGCCGAAGCCAAACTGCGTCAGGAAATTTCCAAACGTGAAAAACTGCAAAAAAAATTACAACAGGATTTGGAAAATCACGGCAAAGCAGAGCATTGGAAACGGCTTGGCGATTTATTATTGGCAAACCTCGCAAACGCTGTCAGAATTGATGATACAGTTTTAGTGACGGATTATTTTGACGAAAATGCGCCAACCGTCGAAATCGAAGCAGCCGAACATTTGTCACTAACCGAAGCCGCCGAAAAATTCTTCAAACGCTACACCAAAGCGCGAAATGCAAGATTGGCTTTAGAGCAAAGGATTGAACAATTAAGAACCGAAATTGCAGAGTTTGAGACAAAAAAATCAGAGCTTGAAAAAGCTGTTGCCGAACAAAATCTTGACGGATTTTTGCCTGAAAAATCAGAAGAAAAACCAAATAAACAAAAAGAAAAGAAGGACGATTTTTTCAAAGGCGCAAGACGTTACATTTCAAGCGACGGTTGGGAAATTTTAGTCGGCAAAGCATCTAAAGACAATGATCATTTAACTTTCCGCATTGCCAAATCGCTGGATTTTTGGCTTCACGCGGCGGATTACGGTGGTTCGCACGTGGTGGTCAAAAATCCAAATCGTGCCGAACAAATGCCGCCGAAAACGTTGCTCGAAGCCGCGCAGCTTGCCGCCCAGTTCAGCCAGGGAAAACAACAACCGAAAGCCGCAGTCAACTACACGCAAAAAAAATTCGTCAACAAACCGAAAGGCGCAGTTGCCGGATTGGTCAGCCTTTCGAGTTTTAAAACGATTTTAGTTGAACCGAAAGAAAGTTTGGAACGAGTTTGAAAACATTTTCTCAACGCAAAGAAGCAAAGGGTGAAAGGCGCAAAGGAAAATAAAGTAAAAAGCAATTATAAAAAAGCACTTTAAAAATCTTCGCGCCTCTGCATCTTTGCGTCTTTGCGTTAAAAAATTCTAATCTCTTAAACGGCTTGCTTTATTCACTAAATCCACAAACTCACCTCTGTAACCTTTCAGATCATTGCCTTTAGCAGAATTTGCCAGACTTACTACATTTTGGAAATTAGCCGAACCTTTGAAACGTGAATCACGCATCAGCAATCCGAATTGAGCCACAGAAGTTGCAAATTTCAGATTTTCCGAAGCCGATTCGATTGATTTATCATTGTCAATCAATCCGATAGTTAGCAGTTTTGAAGCGTCTTCTTTCGGCTCTTTGTAGCGCAGTTTAACAGTCAAAAGTTCGTTATTAAAATTTGTATCGGACTTTTGAACTTGTGAATATTTCAACTCAATTCCATCATTTTCGACTTTTTGTCCTGCCGGAACAATTTCGTAAAGTGCTGTTACCGAATGACCTGCGCCGATTTCTCCGGCATCTTTTTTGTCATCATTAAAATCACGATTTGCCAAAAGACGATTTTCGTAGCCGATCAAGCGATACCCGGCAACTTTGGCGGGATTGAATTCGACCTGGATTTTGACATCTTTCGCAATCGTGTAAAGCGTTCCGGCGACTTGTTGACCGAGTGCTTTGCGAGCCTCTTCGTTTGAATCAATGTAGGCGTAATTTCCGTTGCCTTTGTCCGCAAGTTTTTCCATCATCGAATCATTCAAATTGCCCGTTCCGAATCCTAAAACTGAAAGAAAAATGTTGCTTTGGCGTTTTTGCTCGATCAATTTTACCAATTCATCATCGCCCGTCATTCCAACATTAAAATCTCCGTCCGTTGCCAAAATCACGCGGTTATTACCGTTGGAAATAAAATTTTCTTCCGCAATTTTATAAGCGAGTTTGATTCCCTGTCCGCCATTGGTCGAACCGCCCGCTTCCAAACGGTCAAGCGAATTCAGAATTTCGTTTTTGTCGTTGGTCGAAGGCAAAGCCAAACCGCTCGAGCCCGCATAAACGACAATCGCCACCCGATCTTGCGGTTTTAATTGGTTGACTAAAATTCTCAAGCCTTGTTTGAGCAAAGGTAATTTGTCGGGCGAATTCATCGAACCGGAAACGTCCAAAAGGAAAACTAAATTTGAAGGCGGAGTATTGTCAAGCGAAACTTTTTTGCCCTGTAAACCGATGGAAACGATTTTGTGTTTCGTATTCCAGGGGCAAGTTGCAACTTCGTTTGTGACCGAAAACGGAACATTTCCAATCGGTTGCGGATAATCGTATTCAAAATAATTGACTAATTCTTCGATGCGGACGGCATCTTTCGGCGGCAAACTTCCGTCTTTGATAAAACGGCGCAGATTGCTGTAAGAAGCTGTGTCCACATCAATCGAAAAGGTCGAAAGCGGAGCTTGACGGGTTTCTAAAAATGGATTTTCGTTGATTTCGGCATAGCGTTCACCATTAGATTTGGTATCTTCTTCATACTCAGAATCTCTGACAGCTATGCTTCTATTTGCGGCTGAACTTGTGTTTGACGCATACGCAGGTGTCGCGTATGGAAGCGGTTGAGCGGATTTGTTTGCATTCTCAGGTGCTTTGCTGGCTAATTCTCCACCACCGCAAGCTGAAAACAATAAACTGAACACCAGAAATGCTGATGTAAAAATAATAATTCTTGTCTGTCTCATGGTTTCCTCCAAAAAGAAAGATGCAAGTTTGGGACTTGTCGAACCATAGAACGATTTGACAGCCTAAACTTGCAAGATTTTTAGAGAAAATTATTTAACTATCACAACCTCTTTAGATTTAACAAAAGACTTAACAAAGTCTTCCTCATTTAATAGTATTACTAGATACAAACTTGATCTTACATCAATATTTTTATCTAAAACTTTTGAGATTGTTAGTGTTCCATCAGTCTTGTTGTAATTGAAATTAGATTTGTTTAAATCAAGAAATCCGTAATGAATCCCAACAATACTAACTAATTCAAATCGAACGTCATCATATTTTGGCAAATTATTACTTTTGTAATTTCCCAGCACTACTTTAAATTTGTTGGATTTAACACTGTAAATAACATTTTTAATTTCAATTTGTCTAATCCACTTAAAATCAGGTTCTTCTCCAACAAAAGGACAAGCCGTTACATTTTCATTAGCTAAATTAACTTCTGATAGTTTTGGAAAAACAGAAAAATACTTATTCACAAAAATCGCTGAACCAACAATTAAGCTGAATAAAACTATTCCAATCAGATGTTGTTTCACAATTTTCATCGCTTCGAGAAATCAAAAAATCCGAACTTTTTACTTTTTACTTTTTACTTTCTATTTCCCTTTATCTAACAAAACAGGGATGGCTTTTGTTTCGTCAAACTTCGGTTCGGGACTTTTGCTGTTATTGAAATTTGCCGCAGGTTCTGCGATGACGTAAACATTTTCTTCGCCTTTCAAGGCGTTTAGCCATTTAAAAGAAGCCCTGTAAATCACTACAGCATTATTTTGGTCAGTAAAATTTGCTCTCAACGGCATCGTTTCAGTCGCCAAATATTCTGTTTTGGCATTGTCTTTGACAAAAAAATGAATTGAAACTCTGTTGACTTCCGCTTCAGAATTTTCCCGTTTTAACAGAAAATTTGCACTAAACAGATTACTTCTTGGATTCAAAACGGCTTGTTGTATTTTAACCTCAAAATTGCTCGAATCATTTTGAATAAAGGTTTCCCGGCTACGATGACTGCACGAATATTTTTCGGTCACGGTAACGGGATATTTATAAACGCTTGGCGGCGGCGGAATCGGGGCAAAATATTCGCTGACAAAAATTGCAGTGCCGACGATCAGGCTGAAAAGTATCACTCCAAAAACATTTTGATTCATAACGCAAACTCCTCTGTCAAAATTTAGAACGATGATAAATGATTTGCTTGCAGAATTACAAGAAAATTCTGTTTCAGGCGAGTTCAAAATGTAAAAGTCTTTTGGATTCGGGCAAAAAATAGAAAATATAATCTTCTTTGGTTTCGCGGTCGGTTTGTCCGGTGATGTTCGGACCGCCGAAAAAATGGGTGTGAATTTCCCAACCGATGGCATCGTCAAACAAAATATATTCAACGCCGTTCATCCAATATGAGATGTTAAAACTGTTTTCAGTTCGGGAAATTTTGATGAAAACTTTTCCGCGACTAATTCCGACTTTATTGGTTAGAAAATCGTTTGCAGTCGAATTTCGGCGGCGCAGCCAAATCACCAAAACATAAATTCCCAAGCCAAGCATTAAAGTTACGACCAAAACAAAAAAGCCGACAAAAATCCAGGCGATAGGATTACTTGAGTTTTGCCACAAGGCACGAATAAACACAAAGCCGAGAAGTGAAATTCCGATCAAACCAACCAATAAAAAAGGAATCCCGCATCCAATCCAAAGAAAAGTGTTGCGCTTTTTCAAAGAATTGTAGCGGGCTAAAATCTTTTGTTTGGCAGAATCGTTCAAAAAACCGCGCCGAATATCATTTAATTCGCGTTCGTCAAAACGCAAAGCATAATGCGCTTCGGACGCTTCTTTTGAACTCTTTTTCCACCGCTCGACAAAATCCATATATGTTTCAGCAAATTAGAGATAAAAACAAATTCAAAATATTTTTTTGCCTTTTTACTTTTTACTTCCTACAACATTTTTCTTTTTACTCCTCGCCTTACTTTCTTCCGCCTTTTTCATTATCTTACTAACTGCCCCGTATAATTCCGCCTTTTCAAAAAAATCTTCCATACCCGAATGGTCGTGTTGGTCATCAAATTGTTTGAGCATCCCAAACCATTGTTTGGCTTCTTCATAACTCTCTTTAGCAATCAAAAAATCCATATTGAACTTGCACCACATCACAATTTCAGTAACGTGCCACTTCTTTTTATCGTGAAATCTGGAAACTAATTTGTCAGCTTCTTTAAGTTTTTTATCGCGGATATATTGCAAAGCTAACGAAAGCACAGCAAAAGTATAATTCGGAAAACGCTCAACCAAGGACTCTAATTCTGACCTCAAATCAAGTTTTTCACCTCTATTCAATTTGGTTGCCATCATATTGTAGAGCAATGACGGGTGATTCGGCTGTATATTCAAAGCCATTTCGTAGTATTGTTGAGCAAGGTCAAAATTACCTTCGTGCGTAGCACGAACGCCTTTTTGTAAAAACTGGACGGTTTTCGGCTTCATCGGATAGCCTTCAACTTCGGTTGCTTCGTAAGTTACTTCAAAACAAAGCAATGTAATTTCAGTTTGTTTGTCATTCTTCCATAATTTGACTTTATTAGGCAGATAATCCGCTTGACCCAAAGACATTGCGGCTTGGTGTCGGATTGAATCTGCTCCATTTTTACCGAGCGCAAAATTTTTCAGCATTTCTAAGGCTTCAGGCACTTTTGACCATTCAATCAACTTGATAATAAATTCTTTGCCTCGTGCATCCGAGCGTTCTAAAATATTGGAAAATAGGGCTAATACGTTTGGGTGCTTGTTGAAAAATTGTTGAACTTTGGCTTGTAAATTTTTGTCAAAGTTTTTCCCGTCAACGATTTTGGCAGTTGAAGTCACCAGTTCCTGAAAAGTTTTTCCCGAAATCCAATAATTCAACGGAAAGGCGAACAGATTACGTTCAAACTTTGGATAAATCATCTCTTCCAGATTCAATTTGGCAAACTCTCCTGTTTCTTCTTCCGCCGCCTCTTTCCAGAGTTTTTTTGCCTCTTTCTCATTGCCAAGCTGATAAAAGGAAAAAGCCGCCAAATGCTTAAAAAAGCCAACGGATTCAGGTAATTCGATTTTGAGTTGTTGAAATTTTTTGAAACTTTCAACAACTGCCTCATCATTCCCTAAATAAGCAAATGTTTCCGCTTTTTTAGCAAAGATCATTGGATTGTCGCTTTCGATTTCCAGCAATTGATTGGCGTATTTTTCGGCTTCGTCACGCTTTCCCAAAAAGAAATTGAATTTAGCTAAATTAGCCAAAGCGTGAAAATTATCCGGCTGCAACTGCAAAACTATTTGAGCAATTTCAACGGCTTTTTCATATTGGTCATCCAACGAATAAATCAAACTTAAGTTGTTGTAAACTGGTGCAAAATCAGGCTTTTTGCCAATCAATTCTTCACTGGTTTTGATTGCCCGTTCAAAATTATGCTGGTGCATCAAAACCTGTGCTTTTTCGTGCAGACAAGCCAACTCCAACCCTTCTTCGGTATTCGGTAAGTCAAAATCCTGCAAAATTCTGGCAAGGTCTTTTTCACAAGATTTAAGGATGGTAGCAGCAGTTTCAACCTTAGAATCAAATGGGAATTTTTCCAAAAACTGTCTAAAAGTTTTAACTGCCAAAGCAATTCTGCTATCAATGGCGTAGGCTTGGGCTAAACCAAACCACGCATCGTCATCATTGGCATCGAGCGCAATCAATTTCCCATAAGCCCTTTGTAATGAAATGGTTTTCCCTAGATGTGCGCCCGCAACGGCAATTATTTCCCAAAAACGACGCTCATTTGGATAATCTTTAACCCCTTTTTCAGCCGCTTCAAAGGCTTCACTCCATCGCTCAGCATTATACAAATCAATTGCTTCCGACAGCATATCAATTTTGTTAAGTGAACCTAAACGATTGAAAATACTTTTCTTTTTCTTAATTTTGAATCCCATAATAAGCCAGTTTTACAGTCCGATTAACAAAAGTCTAATGCCTGCATCTTTTTCAATAATTACTCGACTAAATCCATTTTATTTCACGGTAAAAACTCCCGCAGTTCGGGCTGGCATTGTAAATTTTACTTTACCATTTTCAATTTTTATATCGGAAATTTTTCCTAGTTCGTCTTTCATCAACGAATTTGCCGGAATTTGCTTAATCATCGAAACTTCAAAAGAAACTTGAGCAGGTTTTGTATCGTTATTAAAAATCATCAAAACTGCTTGATTATTTAAAACTCTGGCATAGGCTGATTGCTGTTCTTCATCTAATAAATCCAACGATTTACCGTTTCTCAATGCTTCATATTTTTGCCGTAATGCACCAAGTTTTGCCAGATGATTCCAAACCTCATTTTCTTCTTTGGTGCGCCCTGATGGTTCAAAAGCATTTTTCTTATCGCCCGCAAATCCGCCTGGAAAATCTTTTCGATTGTCAGGATCGCCGCCGCCGGGCATCGCAATTTCGTCCCCGTAATAGAGCAAAGGCGTGCCGCGAGTCGTCATTATAAAAGTCTGCGCCAATTTCAAGCCTTCGATAGTCGCGCCTTTTTCATTCATAAAGCGTTCCATATCGTGAAGTCCGATGAACGTTGTCAGCACATTCGGATTCGGGTAAAGCCAATCGTGTGCGAGCATTTGCGACACGCCGCGAATTGATTCCCCTTTGGCAAAAGCATTGCGTATGGGATAAAAAAGCGCGTAATCGTAAAGCGTGTCAATCTGGGTATCAATCCCGTCATGACCTTTTCTTCCAGCTTGAAAATACGCCACCAAAGCCGGATCACCGTCAAACAATTCGCCCAAAATATTTACTTTCGGATATTCCTTGTGAATTGCGCCGCCCCATTTTTGCCAAAACGAGCGCGGAACGTGCGGGAGAGTATCCATCCGAATCGCATCAAATCCGGCAACTTCCATCCACCATAAACTGTTTTGAATCAGATATTTTTCAACTTCGGGATCGTTCTGATTAAAATCGGGCAGAATGTCAATGAACCAGCCATCAATGTTGCGCGATTGAGTTTGATAGGTCGCTCGCGGATTCATCGCCGTCCATTTTTGCCAGTTATTGTTCGGATGATTTTGAACCGTTCCGTTCCACCAGGTCGGAGTCGGCGGATCATCCGCCCAACGATGATAAGGTCCGGTGTGATTGGCAACCTGGTCTTGAATCACTTTAAACCCCATCTTTTGAGCAATTTGCACAAACTCTTTCAGTTTTGCTAAATCCCCAAGGTGTTCATCAACCGCATACATATCAGTCGCGCCGTAACCGTGATAACCAGTCGAAGGCTCGCCGTTATAAACCTCTTTGTAATCAAGCTTGTCGTTATTATCGTAAATCGGAGTCGTCCAAATTGCCGTCACGCCTAAACTTTTAAGATACGAAAGTTTATTGATAATTCCCTGCAAATCTCCGCCGTGATAACGACGACCTTTGGAACGATCATAAAGTCCTTTTGATTTTTCGGGATCATTGTTGGAAGTATCTCCGTCAGCAAACCGATCAGGCATTAGAAAATAAATTACGTCGTCGGGCGTGTAACCGCGATGCTGAGTTATTGATGTAGATTTCGGTAGAACTTCAAAATCAAAAGATGAGCCTTGCGGCTGAATATTATAAACTCGAATTTTGTATTTGCCGGGTTTAGTATTTGGCGCAATTCGCAAATCAAAAAACAGATAATGCCCATTTTCGCTCGGTTTGAGGTTTGTAGCAACCAAATTGGGCGAACCTGTATTAATTACCATTTTTGCCACATTCAAATCTTTTCCGGTCAATAAAATTCGCACCGGATTTACTGTCGAGCCTGTCCACCAACTCGGCGGCTCGGCTTTTTCAACGCTTGGCTGGGCGTAAATCGAAATCGGTAATATCAATAATATCAATAACAAACGTAAATTATTTTTCATCAACTAAACCACCTTGAATTTCTCAATCAAATCTTTTTCTTGAAAATTCCGGTATAAAACCTGCTCAAATAAAGCAGAACATATCCAAGCAAAACATACTCGACAAACCGAACTGCCAAATGTTCAAAAAAAGTGATCTTGCGGATAATTTCTCCGTTTTGTGCTACGCAAGTAAAATTTTGACTGATTTTCACGCCGCCGCCACGCACTCCGCTCTGAACCGTCTCCCGCATTAAATCACTATTTGAGGGACAATAAATCCATTCCAAAGGTTGGTTGTAAATAAAATTCCCCGTTTGGTCGAGTGCCATTCCCATCAAGGCGAAAAACGTAATCCCTAAGCCAACTGCGAATCCGCCTTTCAAATCATCAGAATTATTACCGATGCGAAAACCAATCCAACCCAAAATCAGCAAAATCAAAGAACCGAAACCTTCGACAAAACCAAATCCGTAAAAAATCACCCAAATTACGCCAATAAAAAGTGCAATTCCGCCGATAATCATCGGAATCCATAAAACGGAAGGTATCTTTTCAGTCCATTTACTCATAATTTCAGCCATCTAACAGATCGTCCCAATAAATGTAAAGAATCAAAATAAGAGATAATGAAATCAGTCCGCCTATCGCCCAAATGTAAAAACCAACGTTAGTTTCTTTTCCGACCATCGAAAATAAACCAATTACGAAACTACCAAAAAATACCAGAATAAGAAGTCCGAAAATATGCCATCTTTTACCATTTATTACTGCTATTCCATAAGAAACCAGAAAAACTCCAAAAGTCCAAAGCCCTTCCAACCCCACAAAAAAATTGACTAAAAAATTATTTTCAACAAAGTAATTAAGAATCGAAGCCAAAAAACCTAAAATTCCAATAATAGTTCCAACAGTCAGAAAAACTCTTCCATACCATCTTACTATTTCAGGTTTTCCGTTATTTTTCGCTTGCCCGTCCATATAACTCAACCAAATCCGCCAATCTCAAGGCAAGTTTTTTATCAAAATCTTTCGACGAGCAACGCCAATACCAATTCCCTTTGGTTGAGCCCGGCAGATTCATTCGCGCTTCCGTTCCTAATCCAAGTAAATCCTGCATTGGAATAATTGCTGTATTTGCTACACTTCCCAGAACCGCTCGGATAAAATCCCAATGAATCTCTTTGCCGTCCGACCGCAAATATTTCTTACAAAAGTCTGTTTCCTTTTTGATTTGCTTGGTATCGCGCCCCGAACCTTTTCCTGCCTTTGAGTTAAACCAGCCGACGGTCGTATCGTTGTCGTGTGTGCCGGTGTAAACGCAGGAATTTGGAATGTAATTGTGTGGAAGATCAATATTTTTGCTGTCTCCGCCCCACGCAAATTGCAAAATCCGCATTCCGGGAAAGCCGAAACCATCACGCAGTTCTTCTACATCAGGTGTAATAACGCCCAAATCTTCAGCTAAAATCGGTAAATCTCCGAAAACCCATTTCAGCGTGTTGAACAAATCTTTGCCCGGAACATTGACCCATTGTCCGCGTTCAGCGGTTTTGTCACCGCCCGGAACTTCCCAGCTGGCGGCAAACCCTCGAAAATGATCAACTCTAACAATATCAACAGTTTTCAAAGTGTGACGAACGCGGTCAACCCACCATTTAAAACCTTCATTTCGCTGAACATCCCAGTTGTAGATCGGATTTCCCCAGAGCTGTCCGGTTTTGGAAAAATAATCGGGCGGAACTCCGGCAACAACTTTTGGCGAACCGTCTTCGTTGAGTTTGAATTGCGAAGGATTACACCATACATCAGCCGAATCTAGCGCAATAAAGATCGGAATATCTCCAATGATTTTGATATTTTTTTCGTTGGCGTATTGTTTTAACTGATTCCATTGTCGGAAAAAGGCGAACTGATAAAATTTTTCGGCAAAGTCATCTAAATCAAGCTCTTGTTTGGTTTTTTCCAAGGCTTTCGGCTCACGGAGTTTTAAATCTTCGTCCCAATCCTGCCAGGATTTTTGATCTTGAGAAAATTTGATGGCACGGAAAAGCGCGTAATCATCCAGCCAAAACTGATTTTCGTGACAAAAAGCACGAAATTCTGCGGCAATTTCTTCATCATCCGTGTGGCGAAAATTTTCAAAAGCCTTTTTAAGCAGCGGCAGTTTGTATTCGATGACTCTACCGAATTCAACTTTTTGATCGGAAAATTTCGGCGGATTGGCAATGTCTTTTTGGTCTAAAAATCCATCCTCAACCAATTTTTCGAGCGAAATCAGATAAATATTTCCCGCAAATGCCGAAAAACATTGATAAGGGGAATCGCCGTATCCTGTTTGTCCAAGCGGTAAAACCTGCCACAAAGTCTGTTTGGCTGAGACTAAAAAATCTACAAATTTATAGGCGTTATCGCCAAAATCCCCGATGCCGAATTTTGACGGCAGCGAAGTTGGATGTAATAAAATTCCCGAAGCTCTTTTGAATGACATAAAATTTCTGAATATAAGTTTATTTAGAGATTAGAAGAAACAAAAATACTCCCTAATTCCCAATAAATGGTCAATAGTGTAAATTATGCTCCACTTAAATTTTACTTTTAACTCATTGTGGCAGATGCAAATTTTCTGGCTAAAACCAAACTTAATGCTCCGATCAGAGTTGGCTGATCCCCAAGCGTTGAAGCCATAATCGAGGGATGCGGCAAATCACGAATAATTCCGCGTTCAGCTACCGATAAAATTTCATCTTTAATAATGTGCCACGCTTTTGTAATGTTTCCGCTGATAATTACGGCTTGGGGACTTAATCCGACAATTAAATTTGCAATTCCGATCCCTAAAAATTTAGCTGATTCCCGAAGTGCATCAATTGCTTGTTTTTCGCCCTGTTCAGCCAGTGAGATGATCATTGGCAAAGTTACAACGCTGGAACCTAACGGATGACCGTTGTTCATAAAAGATTTTTCGTAGCGTCCAATGATTGCACTCTCAGAAGCATTTGACTCCCAACAGAAATTCCCGCCGCACGAACAAGGGACTGGAGCTTCAACTCCAACGATCATATGTCCGAATTCACCTGCCGCACCTTTTTCACCTCGATAAACTTGTCCTTCAAAAACAATTCCCGTTCCGATTCCCTGACTGACTAAAACCGTAATAAAGTTGCTGACTTTGCGGATACTTTCGCGTCCAAACCATAATTCTGCAACAGCGATAGCATTAGCATCATTATCAATCGTGGCATAAATCCCAAGTTTTTCGTTTATTTGCTGACAAATGTCCCAATCGTGCCACTGAAAATACGGGATATAAAGGGTTTTGCCATTAACCTGGTCCGCAATTCCCGGAACGCTGATCCCAACTTCAAGCTCGCTATCTTTATATTTGCTGATAATTTTCCCGATTTTTTCCAAAATTTGATTGGACATAAATTCAGCATTGTGCGAAGTCGGGAAATCTTCTTTTTCCAATACCTTTCCGGCTAGATCAGCTACAGCAATAGTAGTTTTACGCGGGTCTAAATCAACTCCGATGGCAACCGGATTTCCGGTTTTTAATCTTAGTAAAGTCGGCTTTCTTCCGCCGGTCGAATCGCCTATCCCAATTTCTTCGATTAATCCTGTAGTTTGCAGTTCATCAACAATTGCGGAAACGGTTGAACGCTGTAATTCCGTTTCACGGGCAATCTCCGCCCGCGAAATTGGCGCACGTTCCCGCACATAATTCAAAACAATTTGTTTATTAATGTCACGAATCGTATTCGGACGAGCAATTTGATTCTTAGCCTTCTGAAGATAAATTCTTTTCATCGTCAAGGGGGATAGATAAAAAATTCATACAAATTTTCAACCACCCTGGTTCGTTCTTTCTTAAATATCTAGAGCCTATTTCAATAACCCCAAATAACTTGTTTTTTCCAAAACAGGTTGGAAAACTTTTAAGTCATGGGTATGAAACGGCAAACTTTCTTTACCGATATAAGCGTTATTTTGCAAGAAATTGCTGGCAAGTGATGTCACCTGCGGATCATCTTTCAAATCCTGAAAGATTTTTGACATCTTTTGTGCTTCTGCCCGCATTCCCAATTTTTGGTAAAGAATCATTAAGTTATAGGTTGCACCAGTGTCTTCAGGATCAATTGCCAAAACCTGTTCATAATAATTTTGAGCAACTTTCAATTGATTCTCTCTTTCGGTTTTCGGCACAACATCACTTTTAATCTTTGCTAATTCGCCAAGCTGTTGGAGAGTCAGACGATCACGCGGATAACCTTCCAGAACCCGTTTAAAATCTGCTTCGGCTTTGTCTAAACGACCACGTGCGCGATTAATGCGTCCGCGTTGAAAGACGGCACGCAGATTATTCGGGTCAAGTTCCAGTGCTTTATTAACAAACTTTTCCGCTTCCTGCCAACCTGCCATTTCAATTAACGCCATTGCTTTATTCGTATTGGCAAAGGCTTGGTAATCAGCAGGTTTCATATCAATTACTTCATCAAAAGCGTCCGCAGATTGAGGAAATTGACGATTGTCAAAAAGAGCAATTCCATAATTATTCCAACGTCTCCAATCCGGCATCGCTTTTGGATCAACTGGTTGCGGCTGGTTATCGCCGAGATTCAGCATCCGCTCACTGGTCGCCATTGTAACAATCGGATAGTCCAGTGATTTTCCAAGTGAGTAATCGCTGAAAACACGAGTAAATCTGCGGTATTTTAATTTGGCAGTCAGTTTAATTTGTCCGCTTAAATCCTTTGGAATTGTAAATTTATAGCGTGACAAATCCGAACGTCCTGACTGAATTTGCAAATTTTGAGCAACAACTCTGGTTTTCCAAATGTGGTGCAGGTCGTTAAAGCTTCCGTCGGGTTTGACTAAATAAGTTTTATAGGAATGTGCGTTTTCATCCAGATAACCGTCCGGCTTGATAAAACCTGATTTATAAATTGTTTTGCCGCTTGCGTCATCAACACAAAATTCAACATAAGCCTCATAAAAATCGCGTAATTCAGGCGGAAAACTATGTCCGATATTTTTATTGGTAATCACGACATCCGCCGTTAAAGTATCACCCGCTTTGAGCGAAAAATTCTTTCGATTGATGGGTGCAATAAGTTGTTCTTTTTTCGATCCGTCTGATTGTTTGCGAATCGCAAAAATATCAATTCCCATCTTGTCGTCTTGCAGGAACTTAACGACTTCATCTAACTGCTCCTGATATTTGTAAAAAGTCGGAATTGCAGTATTCGCCGAAGCCCAACGATGAGAGGCAATCGTGCCTTTAGACTTTGCCGAAGCATCGAAATATTTAGCCGGTTCCTGTTTCATATGGCAGGAATTACAGGTTTCTTTGTTCCGAACATAGAAAGGATGCGGCGATTCTTTGGAAAAAGAAGACATCTGCAATTCATCTGCTACGGCAAAAGCGCGCATAAATTTGTAATCATTTAACTCTTTGGGAACTTGTGATTTATGACACGCGCCGCAAAATTCGGGCTTCTTCAAAACATCGCGCATCATTGCCCGTTTATGCGAAGGCACATCATCCAGAATTTGCTGGTCGGTTGCTTCAATAATTTTTGTGCCGTCTTCCTTTTGCAACAAAGCCGGTTGTCCCATTACATAGCCGCCGATTCCGCGCCCGGTCACAGATTCGATCGAATGACAGGCAATACAAGAAACGCCTTCGTTATCAAAGGGGCGATTCTTGAACTGTGGTTTATCGGTCAAAACGCCTGAAAAAAGTGCTGCCGGATTATGACAGCTTTCACAGTGGCGGGTAAAAGCAATATTTTTTTGTGCAATCAAATCCTTAACATTTTTTTGGTAAAACGGCTCACGAAAACTGTTGGCGTGAGCAGATTGTTTCCATTGCGGATGAGCATCCGTGTGACATTTGGCACATCGGTCGGCTGAGATAAAGTCTTCCCGATTAATGAATCTGCCATTAAAACTGTTGGCATTACTCGGTGAAAACGGTTTTTCTTTACCAAAACGATAGTCGTAAGTTTCCGAAATCCATTGATTGTATTCCTCAACCGACATTCGTTCGCTTTTCACAACCTGAAGTCCGTAAAACACACCGCCTAAGACTAAAAAACACACAAAAACCAGAATCTTTACGCCTTGTTTTCTCATATTACTTTAAGTTTTTTTGATGAAATCAATTTGGTTTTTTGATTATAGCTCACTTTGTTGCAAAAGAAAACAAACTTTTGTGAGTAAAATACTAATTGTTAATTGTTAATTGTTAATTGAAGAAATAAATTGTTTATTTTCAGCGAGATTGTTTTATTTTTTGGATTTGTCTTTGCACCAACGTCAGCGTTTCCAGTAATGTCTGATTTTCATATCAAGCAATGGATACGGAACATATTCAACCGATCTTTGACCTTGACGCATTATTTCAACCATTCGCATTCCGCCTTCGGAATTGCGGGTGTGGACAATTACGGTCGCAGCGGTTTGAATGTTTTTATTATCGCTCAGCCATTTTGCAATCGCATAACCTGTATTTTCATCATCCCATTTTTCAGAATCATAATGGTCAGGCAACAGATCATGATCAAGAAAAATTGCGTCATACGGTCTGGATTGTAAGAGTTTTTTAGCCTCTTCGACGGTTTCGGCAACCTCAACTTCATCACCATTGAACCTTTTCCTGAACCAGCGATGACGGCGGGTGTCATCGTCCAACAAAAAAATCGTAATCGGATTTCGTTTGGCACTCAAATCGGCTAAACCTAGTCGTATCAAGATGCTCTGAATAATTCCCATATTATTTTCAACGGTAAGATAATAACATATTGGCTTGCAGACTAAAATGGTTGTTATTTTTTTTCTTGGTAAAGTTTTTTTTTGAAAATGTTAAGTCGTGTGTTTTCAAAAACTTCTCTTTTCGGGTAAATTTCTTTTTTCTCAATATACCGATTTTTATTGATTTTTTGCAAGTAAAATAAAACTTGTAATCCGTTCCATCAATGCTATAATCCATTTTGGCTGATTGCCCGCACAGTATTTTATAAAGCGAAATCAGAAAACTCCTTCAAGAATTGATGTCAGCAGAAAAAGCTACAATTCATCAGCTTTACGTTGTTCCAAATCCAAACGAAGAATCTTTTGAAGATCCGTTTGATTGGCGCGATGAGCCGCAGGTTTGTCCGCGCTGTTACGGGGCGGGAATGGAAGTAATTCCCGGTAAAGGTGCACGATTATGTGAATGCCGTAAACAAAAATCCCATTCTAATTTAATCGAAAAAGTTAAAATTCCGCGCCGTTACGAAAACTGTCATTTTCAAAGTTATCGGGTGCAGAATCCTTCGCAGCAACAGGCTTTTGGATTTGCTTCAAAATTAGCAATGGAATATCCGGCAATTGACCGTGGTTTGCTCTTGATGGGAACTTGCGGAGTCGGAAAAACGCATTTGGCGGTTTCAATTCTCAAAGCTTTGACCGAACGCGGTTTTAGTTGTCTGTTCTATGAATTCGGTTCACTTTTGAAACAAATTCAGGACTCCTACAATCCGAATACCAACAGTTCCGAATTGAAAATCCTGTCTAACATTTTCGATGCTGAGATTTTAGTGTTAGACGAAATCGGCGCATCAAAACCCACCGATTGGGTGCGCGACACGATGGCGCATATCATCAATACCCGCTATAACGATAGAAAATTAACTATTTTCACGACCAATTATCTGGATGAAAAAAAATCTGAAAAAGACGAATCTTTAGAAGACCGAATCGGTGTTCGTCTGCGCTCACGCCTTTACGAAATGTGCAAAACCCTCAAGATCGAAGGGCAGGATTTCCGCAAAACCTTTGATAAAACTTCTTCTAAAAAATCCGGTTAAATCTTCAGTTCAATACTGGTTTTCTATAAGCTTCCTGTTTTCAATATTTTGACTTTTAAGACTCACTGAACATCAAAAAAATATATTGAATAGATTAAAAAAACTACTTGACCAATAAAAATTAATGTGTAATATGTTAAAAGAATTAACATATTCGGGAATCAAGTTTTCTAAATCAGCAACAATTTGCTAATTTTGTCTAATTTACAGGCTCTTTTTTTCATCCAGTGTGTTACTTTCATTAATTTGTTAATTGTTTTAACAAAAAGAAATGAGAAAAATAAATCCTAAAAATTTCACTTTAGCAACACGCGGCACTTCGCGTGAAATTAATCGTCAGATAATTTTAACTTTGATTCGGACACATCAGCCGGTTTCGCGTGCTGATCTTGCCCGTTTGATGGAAACGAACCGGGCAAATGTCACTTTTTTGGTTAATGAGCTTTTAGAAGAAGATTTGGTGCGTGAAGGCGCGCAAGGAAATGAAAAAGTTCGCGGACGAAAGCCGACCTTTTTATATCTCAATTCGCAAAAAAGCTATGCTATCGCCGTTGATGTCCGTGTTTCCAGAACTTATATGATGATTACCGATTCAATCGGCAAACAAATCGGCGACATCATCAGTTTTCCAACCGAGCTTGATCCAAATAGATTCGCGCATCAGTTAAATATTCGTCTGAGAAATATTCTGGAAAAAGATTTTCGGATGTCCGATTGTCAGGGAATAGGAATTATTGTTCCGGGGATGCTCGACCAAAAATCAGGTTTAGTTATCAATGCCCCGACTTTGGGTTGGAAAAACGTTAATATTCTTGCTCCCTTAAGAAAAGAATTCGATGAAGTTGACGTTTATTTGGAAAACTCCGGCAAAGCCTGTGCACTTTCGCAAATTTGGGCGACTCGCACTGATAATGCCGATTTGAGCGATATAGTTTTTGTCAGTGTTTCAGACGGGGTTGGAGTCGGAGTAGTTATTAACGGTGAGTTAATTCGCGGCAGACATAACACTGCCGGAGAATTCGGTCACGTTCCGCTCAGTATTGACGGACCTCCATGTTCCTGTGGTGCAAGTGGTTGTTGGGAAGCCTATATTTCAAACCTTTCGACTCTATCGCGTTATTTCGGAAAAGATCAGCGTCAACGACAACCGCGAACTTTAGAAGAACAGAATTTTACGATTGAAGATTTGATTATGCGGGCGCGGGGAGGCGACAGCAAAGCTTTGACGACCTTGCACACAACTGCCCGTTATTTAGGACTGGGACTGGCTTCGATAATTAATGCAGTTGATCCGAATTACATTTATATTGGCGGCGAAATTACCGAGGCTTGGGACTTGATAAATCACGAAGTCAGTAGTGCGATTAAAGAAAGAACATTAACCAAGGATTTAGGAACTACTCCGATTCGGATCGTTCCGGCGATTGAGCATCCGCGCCTTCGAGGTGCAGTTGCATTAGTTACGGCTCCGGCTTTTGCCGCTCCCAAGGTAGCTTAGAGTTACGTCAAAAAATAAAAAATAACCAGACAAAGTTGGGAACAGACCAATTCTTTGCCCGGGTGAAGTTTGCTCAAAAATAAGATTGCAGTTTTATAAGGAGAAATGGAAGAAATGAAAGAAGTTAGCTTATTTTACAAAATTACCAAAACGATTTGCTTAACTAATATACTGGCAATCGTCTTTATGGTTGCGGCTGGTTTTACGGCTGTTCAGGCACAAACAACTTTTGGTCGGATTTCAGGAACTGTCACCGATGCTAACGGGGCGGCTATAGCCAATGCAACTGTCACTGTCACTGATTCTGCGACAAATTTTTCCCGCACCGCAACCTCGGATGAAAGCGGTTTCTATACAGTCACGAATCTCCCGGTTGGGACATATGATGTGTTAGTTGAAAGAAAAGATTTCAAAAAATCTATCAGACAACGTAATGTAGTAAATGCCGATGCCCGTTTAACTATAGATTTTGCTATGGAAACGGGACAAATCACAGAGACTGTTGAAGTTACACAGGAAAGCGGTGAAACGGTCAACACAACTTCGGGCGAAGTTGCCAAAGTAATTGATAATCAGCAAATTGATAATTTGGCGTTAAATGGTCGCAACTATTACCAATTAATGTCGGTTATTCCGGGTGCAGTTACCACGGCGGATGACTCTTTGGACACAAACCTTGCTACCAATACCATTAACATCAGCGGTAATCGCGGCGTTTCTAATAATTTAACAATTGATGGCGGGAACAATAACAATGCTGGTAGTAACGCCAGCCAGATCAACAACGTCGGACTTGATTTCATTCAAGAAGTAAAACTGCAAACTTCAAATTTTTCAGCTGAATACGGACGCAATTCAGGCGCACAGATCAACGTTATTACTAAACGCGGAACCAATAAATATCACGGTTCTTTATTTGAATTCTTACGAAATGACAGATTCGATGCGAGAGACGCTTTCGCCGCAACCAAGCCTTTTTTGCGCTATCACAACTACGGCTGGACATTTGGCGGTCCGCTTCCCTTTTTCAATTTTGGCGAAGGCGGTCCGATGTTCAAATCAGGAAAAGACAAATTCTTTTTCTTTGCTGGACAGGAATGGAAATCAATTCACCGTTTCGGTGCTTCAAACCGCCAAACTTTACCCACAACGGCTGAATTGAACGGCGACTTTTCGTTTCGTTTAAGAGGTGCGGACGGAATTGTCGGAACGGCTGATGACGGAGTTATTAAAGATCCGTTAGTGGCAGGAACTTGCACTGCTGCCAACCGCACAGCCTGTTTTGGCGGTAATGATGTTAATTTACGCAACAAAATTCCGCTTAACCGGATTACCGCAGATGGTTTGGCAATTGCCAATGTTTACCGGACAATGATCAGTCTGGCATCAGGTTACTCAGATACTCCAACCGGACAAAACGCAACGTTTCAACCGCCGATTGCCAGCGATTTTCGTCAGGAGTTTTTACGTCTGGATTATATTTTCAATCCGAATCACAGCATTTACGGACGTTATGTGCATGATACAAATGTGGTAGTTGAACCTTACGGAACTTTTATTAATTCTCCTTTACCTACTTCTCAACAATTGCGAAATCGTCCGGGTAACGGATTTCAGTTTGGTTATATTTGGAACATCAAACCGACACTTATCAACGAATTTAAGTTTAATGCTTCGTGGACCGATCAAAGAATTGTTCCAAACACCCCTTATTCAGAACGTTCAACTTACGGATTTAATTTTAATCAACTTTTTGCAAATGGCGGACAGTATGAGAACTCAATTCCAAACGTCAGTGTTAATGGATTTGCCAGTTTTTCAGGCGTGGCTGCAAGTTTAACCGCACTTGCCCGCGATTATATGTTGATGGACAACATTACCTGGGTTTCGGGTAATCACACTTTCAAATTCGGCGGATTATTCAATTTCAGCCAAATTTATCAAAATGGTCGTTCGCTTTATGCCGGTAACGTAGCTTTTAATAACAGCCAAAATACCAACACGACCGGTAATTCTTTAGCTGATGCGCTGCTCGGAAATTTCCGAACATACTCGGAAGCATCGCTTGACCCTGCATCGCGTTTCCGTTTTCAACAATACGAAGCCTTTGGGCTGGACAGTTGGAGAGTTAGCCGAAAACTCAGTTTGGAATTGGGGGTTCGCTGGCAATACGGAACGCCTTTTTATGCGGCAGAAAATACGATCACCAATTTTGATCCGAAACTTTATGACCCGAGTAAAGCCGTTACTTTAACTAATAATGGCGCAAACGTCGTCGTCAACGCCGGACAAAACAGATTTAACGGGTTAGTTCGTCCTGACGGAACGACTTTGGATATTTATCAAAATAACGCCAATGTTTTATCAGTTCCGGCAACTGCGCCGCGCGGATTTTATAAGCCTAAAAACTACTTTATGCCACGCGTGGGATTTGCCTATTCGCCTTTTGATGACAGCAAAACATCTATTCGCGGCGGTTTCGGAATGTATTACGACCGAATCGAGGGAAATATCATCTTCCCGTTAGAAAATAATCCGCCTTATGTTAATTCCGCCAGTTACGAGAACGGAAATCTTTCCAATATTTCGGGCGGATCTGCTTCGGCTTTAACTCCATTTGCCAATATCACGACCATCAGCCCCGATATGAAAACATCTTACACGATGAATTTCAGTCTCGGCGTTCAACGCGAGCTGCCATGGGGGCTTTTTGTTGAAGCTAACGGAGTTGGAAATCTCGGTCGCAATCTAACCAGACAAATTGATCTCAATGCGGCTCCGTTGGCTCTGCAATTAGCCAATCCCGGAGTTAACACTGCACTATTGCGCCCGTATAAAGGCTTCACCGGAATTTTGCAGCGTGTGAGTGATGCCAGTTCGCATTATTACGCAATGCAGTTTTACGGTGGAAAACGCAAAGGTAATGTGCTGGCAACCGTTAGTTATACCTGGTCAAAAGTGCTGAGCGATGCCAATGTTTTGACCGAACAGGCAGAAGAAGGTTTGTATAACCGTGCCTTCAATTTCGGTCCGGCAACTTTTGACCGTCGGCACGTTTTTGTCGCAACTTATACCTATTCTTTGCCGCTTTTCAGAAAAACGACCGGATGGGTTAAAGCCGTTTTGGATGGTTATGAAATCAGCGGAATTACCCGTATCCAAGCCGGCAAACCCTATACGATTACAGGAGCTGCCTCAATTGGCGGAACTCGTCGGGCTGATATTGTTAATGATTCGATTGATCTTTACATCAGAGACAATCGTCAGTGGTTAAATCCGGCTGCCTTTGCCGCTGCTCCCGGAAGCCGTTTGGGAACCAGCGGAGTCGGAATCGTTACCGGTCCGATTTTAGCGGTTAATGATTTTTCAGTTCGCAAACGATTCCGTTTGGGAGAAAAGAAAGATTTACGCTTGCAAGCTGATGTGTTCAATGCTTTTAACCGTAATAATTTCAGTAATATGCAAACCGTTGTGACCAACGCCAGTTTTGGGACTTTAACGGTTTCCGGTCCCGGAAGAAGCATCCAACTTGGAATCAAGTTTGGATTTTAGTTAGTCAGTTTTGCCCGTGAAAAACGCGAAAAAGCACGAATATCTTTTCTTCATTAGCTTTTATTCGTGCTAGATTAAGTAATTCGCGGGCAAATTTTTCTTAAAATTTAGTAAAATCATCGTTTTACCAATTATGTCAACCAAAAAAAAGTTCGTTTGGGTTTATACTTTTATAATTATTTCGGCTTTATCTGTTCAGATTTTTGCCCAAACAAATTCAACCAACACAGTTTCGACCAGTGCTTTGAAATCAGAGATCAAAGAGTTTACGGCGAAGGAAATTGCGGCACACTTTGCCGATATTAAAACCCTGAATCCGCCGCCGGACAAAGTTTTCAACGCTTTGACCATCGGTGAATTTTCGTGGGGAAGCTTTGCGCGGGCATTAGCGGCACAGGCAGACATCGGCGGTAGTCAAAAAATTGCCGGAAAAGATACTGCCCGTGCGATTGCCGAAATCGGTTTGATCGAAGCCCGCAAAGGCGGAAAGGCTTTTTCGCAGCTTTATTCGACCTTGGCTCTGCGTCATTACGGAACGGATTTATCAAAAAATGCGGTTTGGCAGAGTTTGAGTGAATCGGAAAAGAAAGAATGGGCGGAACTGCTTGATCCGGCAAGATTCTACGATGCGAAAAAACGACAGGTTATCAATCTTCCCGAAAATTATCTCGGAGTAGCGGCAAGAGTGGCAGCAATGAGCTGGCAAATGGGCGTATTGAAAGATCGCTCACTGCTTGATTCAGTTGTCGAACGTGCTGCCGAACAATTCTTGAAAGGCGCAATTTATTCAGACGACAGCCCCCCAACCGGGCGTTACGACCGTTACTCAAACGAATACGCCCGTTTTTGCTGGGACGCAGCAGAAATTGCCGGACGTAAAGACATTTTGGAAAAGTTAAAGCCGACCTTAAAAAAACAAATGGAGCTGTGGTGGGACATAGTTTCACCCGCCGGTTACGGATATAACTGGGGCAGAAGTCAGGGATTGGTCAGTTATCTGGACACGCTCGAAATCGCCGCGTTTTTGGGCGCACATCCTGAATTCCGTCCGACAAAACTGGAAAATCTGGCAACCATATTTAATCTGGCATGGCGTTGGATTCGCAAAGATTACAGCGATAAAACGCATATGTTCACTGTTTTTGCCTTCGGACGCGGAAATTACAGCTACATCAATCCCGAACGCGAATGGCAGCAAGCCGGAACGAGCTTTGGCAAAATCATCCTTGCCAACGATACGTTTATGAAATCGTTGGAAAAGGAAAATGTTACGCAATTTCCTTCAGAATTGAATCTTCCGAATGTCGCGCGTTTTGAATTTTTTGAGAAAAAAGCGGACAGACAATTCGGCGTTTGGTTAGTGCGGCAAGGCAAATTCCAATTCGCTTTACCGATCACAACCGGAACCAAACCGGCGATTGCCGATTATTTGCCTGCCCCGTTCGGTTTACCAGGCTTCGCTGCCCCCGTCGAAGAAGTTTATCCGTCTCTCGTTCCTTTTTTAGAATTGGGAGACGGAAAAACTTATGCAACCAGTGAAGGTGCAGATTCTGTTGAGCCTGCGGCAGACGCAAAATCTTTAAAGATCATCTGGAAAAAATGGGCAAACATCGGCAGTAAATCAGGCGAAACTTTTGAAAATGGACTGATAAGTGTAGTTGAATTCAGATGGGAAAACAACAAACTGATTCGCCGCGAAACACTGACCGCTGATAAAGATGTAAACATCAAAAACTGGAAATTTACCGTTCCAACAACCGCTGACAAAGTGAAAAATGAAAACGGGACTTACATTTTGAACGGCAGAGAAGGAACGCTTGCCGTCAATGTCAAGACCGATTGGAAAACTTCTTCCGAAACTTTTGCCACAGGTGACAGCCGTTTGGGAAAAGGCGTCTTAGGCGCAATTCCGATTCATCTGATTTTTGAAGCGAAAGATTTGCAGTTGAAAAAAGGACAAAAGTTAAGTTGGGAAATTAGTCTGGAATTATTGAAATAAAGAAATGGTCTTTGATCTTTGATTTTTGATCTTTGATTCTGTTTAGTATTCAAACTTGAACAAAACAAATATCAAACTTTATCAAATAAGAATTTTCCAAGATCAAAGGTCAAAGATCTAAAATCAAAATAAAAAATATGATAGCTGAAATACAACAAATACAAGCATTAGCCAGTGATTGGAGTCAAATTCCGATTGATTATCCGGCTGAAGGAATTGAGCGTCAAATGGTCGTTGGAAAGGACATTATGATTTGCCGTTTTCGTTTCGCACCGTTTTTAGTCACCCCTGAACACTCTCATCCCCACGAACAAATTTCGTTGGTAATAAAAGGTAAAGTAAAATTTATTCTGGAAACCAAAGAGAAAATCTGTCAGCCCGGCGATGTGCTGCATTTCCCGTCAAACTTTTGGCACGGCGCGACAATGCTTGAAGAAGAAGTTATTCTGATTGATATTTTTTCACCGATTAGAGAGGACTTCTTAAACAAATGAAACTGAAAAGTTTTTTAACACTGACCACTATTTTATTTAGTGTTCTAAGCCTGCAAGCGCAGGAATTCATACCGCTTTATCCTGAAGGAAAAATGCCGAATTCAAAAGGAATGAAACTCCAGGAAGAAATTCGGGAAGAGCGAATTTATCAGGTTGGAACACCGGGAATACATGCTTTTTTTCCGTCTCCGCAAGCAAATACAGGCGTTGCCGTTTTGATAATTCCCGGCGGCGGTTATGTGCGGATCGCTTATCAAAATGCTCGCAAAGAGGTTGCAAAATGGCTGAATTCATTGGGAATTGCGGCGTTTGCTTTAGATTATCGTTTGCCGACCTCACCCGATTTAATGCAAAAAGAACTGGCTCCTTTGCAAGATGCAGAACAGGCAATGCGGGTAATTCGCGCCAATGCGAAGAAATGGAATATTGATCCCGAAAAAGTTGGCGTGATGGGCACTTCAGCAGGCGGACACGCCGCTTCATTTATTGGAACAACTACTGACGACCTCGTAAAAATCGGTAATGAAACAGATAATTTTTCTTTCACCCCGAATTTTATGCTTTTGGTTTCACCGGTCATTACAATGGGCGAATTTGCTCACGGCGGAAGCAAAAAATATCTTTTGGGCGAAAATCCGAGCAATGAATTAATTGATAAATATTCAACCGAAAAACATATTACCGCAAAAACTCCGCCGACGTTTTTGATACTTGCTTCGGATGACCAATCCGTTAATCCGAAAAATAGTTTGATGTTTTACACAGGGCTTTTGGAAAATAAAGTTTCGGCAAGTCTGCATGTCTTTCCGCAGGGCGGGCATTCGATTCCAATAAAAAACGGTCCCGGTTCAAGCTCATCCTGGACCAATGTTTGCGAGCTTTGGCTGAATGAAATCGGGATGCTGCCGTCAACGAAAAAATAACAATTGTTAGCTTTAATGAGGTTAAATTGATGATTCGCATTTCTTTATTTTTAATAATTTGTCTGATTTTCAGCGCAAATGTTTCCGCTCAAAAACAAATTCCTCAGACCTTGTTTTGGGATAGCGGAACCTTGCAGAAAGAAAAATCAAAACTTAATGATTTAATTTCAAAAGCTGATAAATTGGTTAAAGCTGATAAAGTTTATTCGGTGATGAACAAAGAGCAGGTTCCGCCGAGCGGCGATAAGCACGATTATATGAGTCAGGCTCCGTATTGGTGGGCTGACCCCACTAAGCCGAATGGTTTGCCGTATATTCGACGTGATGGAGAGCGTAATCCTGAGCTGAACAAAATCAGTGATACCAATGAAATGGACTCACTCATTGAAGATGCGGAAACTACTACCCTGGCATATTATTTCAGCGGAGACGAAAAATATGCCGGGCATTCGGCAAAACTGATTCGCACCTGGTTCATTGACGAAAAAACTCGCCAAAATCCAAATCTAAATTTTGGACAAGGAATCCCCGGTATCAATACCGGACGGGGCATCGGTCTGATCGAAACCCGTGAGTTATATCGAATTATTGATGCGGCGATTTTGCTCCAAAACAGTAAATCTTGGACAAATGCCGATCATCAGGCTCTCAAAAAATGGTTCGGTGATTACCTAAAATGGATGTTGGAAAGCGACATCGGCAAAGACGAATCGGACGAAAAGAATAATCACGGAACTTATTATGATGTGCAGATCATTTCTTATGCAATTTTTGCTGATAAACCTGACATTGCCCGTAAACAGATCGAAATCACTAAACAACGTATTAAAGACCAATTTGAAAAAGACGGCAGTCAGCCTTTGGAATTAGCCCGCACCTTGAGCTGGAATTATACAAATATGAACTTGTTCGGCTTTTTCACACTGGCGCGATTGGCGGAAAATCTCAAGATTGATTTGTGGAATTTTGAAACCGAAGACGGAAAAAGTATCAAAAAAGGTTTTGACTGGCTCATTCCTTTCGTTAAAAATGAAAAGAATTGGACTTATCAGCAAATTAAACCGAGGTCATTTAACCTGACCGTCCAACTCCTTCGTTTAGCGGCACAAAAATATAAAAATCCCGAATTGTCAGGATTAGCCGATAAACTTGAAGAAAAAGGATTGCAGACAAGCCATTGAACGGCTTAAGAATTGAAAAATTATGTATCAAAAAACTTATTACGCAACACATCCCGATTCGATTTACGGGGCGAGCAACGATGAACTGCGCGAACTTTATCTGTTCGATAATTTATTTGCGGCTGACGAAGTTGTCTTAAATTACACACATTTTGAACGAATGGTCGTTGGCGGAGCCTTTCCGTCAACTAAAACAGTTTCACTTCCTTTGCAGACCGAACCCGCGTCTGCCAAAGATAAACCGTTTCTCGAACGACGGGAACTTGGTGCGGTCAATGTCGGTAGCGGCACAGGAAAGATCACGGTTGATGGCGAAACTTTTGGGCTAGGACACAAAGACTGTCTGTATATTCCGATGGGAAGTGCTGAAGTCACCTTTGAATCGGCTTCTGCCGATGATCCGGCGAAATTTTATCTCGTTTCGACTCCGGCACACGCCCGTTTTGAAACAAAATTGATTACTGCCGAAGCTGCTAATAAACTTCATCTCGGAACGGTCGAAACTTCAAATGTCCGAACAGTTTATCAATTTATCATTCCCGGCATTTGTCAATCATCGCAGTTGCTTTTGGGCTTAACTTCAATGGAAGTCGGCAGTGTTTGGAATACTTGTCCGCCCCACATTCACGAACGGCGTTCGGAGGCTTATTTGTATTTCGGATTGGATGAAAAGGCGCGGATTATGCATTTTATGGGACAACCGGAAGATATGCGACACCTGGTTCTTGCCAATGAAGAAGCGGTTATTTCGCCGCCTTGGTCAATCCATATGGGTTCGGGAACTTCCAATTACAGTTTTATCTGGGCAATGGGCGGAGAAAATCTGGATTACACCGATATGAACGTGCTGGATATTTGCCAGCTTCGCTAGAAAATTATGAAAACATCCTTTTTGCTGATTTTTGCCATTCTTTTTAACAGTTTGGCGTTGGATACGACTGCTCAAACCACAAAAGATTCGCCGGGCAAAAAAATATATTTTGACGGTTGGAACGATTTGAATAAAAACGGCAAAAAGGATGTTTACGAAGATTCCAAAGCCGACATCAACGCCCGCATCGAAAATCTTCTGGCGCAAATGACGCTTGAGGAAAAAACGAATCAGACGGCGACGCTTTACGGTTACAATCGGGTTCTGAAAGACGCTTTGCCAACACCCGAATGGAAAAATGCTATCTGGAAAGACGGAATTGCCAACATTGACGAGCAAAACAACGGTTGGGACAGTAAAGATCTGAATAATCCTTACGCCATTGATGTTAAAAAACACGTTTGGGCGATGAATGAAGTCCAGCGTTTTTTTATTGAAGAAACAAGACTTGGAATTCCCGTAGATTTTACCAACGAAGGAATTCGCGGTGTAGCTTTTACGACCGGAACAAGTTTTCCTTCACAGCTTGCCTTAGCTAATACCTGGAACAAAAACTTAATTCGTGAAGTCGGGCGAATTACCGGAGCCGAAGCCAGAGCGTTGGGCTACACCAATATCTACGCGCCGATCATGGATATGGGGCGAGACCAGCGTTGGGGACGTTACGAAGATACTTACGGCGAAGACCCTTATTTAGCCGGAACTCTCGGGGTGGAAATGGTCAAAGGTTTACAGGAAAAGTATCAGGTTGCCGCGACTGCCAAACATTTTGCGATTCACGGTGTCAACAAAGGCGCGCGTGAAGGTGATGCGCGGGTTGATCCCCAAATTTCACCGCGTGAAGCCGAATATATTTTCGTCAGACCGTTCGGAAAGGTTGTCAAAGAAGGCGGCTTGCTCGGCGTGATGGCTTCTTACAACGACTACGACGGCGTTCCTATTATCAGCAGTAAATATTGGCTGATTGACCGTCTGCGAAAGGAATTTAATTTCAAAGGCTACGTGGTCTCAGATAGCGGCGCAGTTGAAGATTTAAGTGAAAAGCATAAAACCGCTTTGGATGCCAAAGATGCGGTTTATCAATCAATTGAAGGCGGCTTAAACGTCAAAACACATTTTCGCATTCCCGAAACTTTTATTCTCCCTCTCCGCGAACTGGTCAAAGAGGGCAAAGTTTCAATGAAAACACTCGACGACCGCGTGCGGGATGTTTTGCGCGTCAAATTCTTGCTCGGTTTATTTGACCATCCATACATTAAAGATGCGAACGAAACCGAAAAAATCGTCAATTCAGCCGAACATCAAAAAATCGCCGACCAAGCTGCACACGAAAGCATTGTTCTGCTCAAAAATGACAAAAATATTCTGCCGCTCGATAAAAACATCAAATCCATCGCCGTCATCGGACCAAATGCAGACAATAAATCGAATTTGACCTATCGTTACGGAATTTCGCGTCCTGAAAATGGCATTACGGCTTTGCAGGGCATCAAAAATAAACTTGGCGAAAAAGTTACGATCAATTACGCCAAAGGCTGTAATGTCACCAGCGAAAATTGGGCAAACGAGGAAATTTTGCCGACACCTCTGACCGAAACGGAAAAATCGGAAATCGAAAAGGCAGTTGAAGCCGCCCGAAAATCTGATGTTGCCGTTGTTTTTCTCGGTGATCAAACTGATGCTTTTCAGCGTCCCGAACCTTTGACCGTCGGCGAAAGTGCTTCTCGCACGAACCTCGATTTACCCGGTCGCCAACTCGATCTAATCAAAGCCGTTTACGCAGTCGGCAAACCGACGATTGTTGTTCTAATCAACGGTCGCCCGATGAGTATCAATTGGGTAGATAAATATGTTCCGGGCATTATCGAAACGTGGTTTCCGGGCGGTCACGGCGGAACAGCAATCGCCGATGTTCTTTTTGGGGATTACAATCCGAGCGGAAAATTGACCAGCACTTTTCCAAAATCCGCCGGACAAATTCCGTTTAATTTCCCATCAAAACCCAACGCCCAGTGGGAAAAGGAAAAATCCCGCGTCAACGGTGCGCTTTACTATTTCGGTCACGGGTTGAGTTACACGACTTTTGCTTATTCAAACCTAAAAATTACGCCGGAAAAACAAACTCCGAATGGTAATATTACAGTTTCATTCGATGTCAAAAACACCGGTTCGCGCGAAGGAACAGAAATCGTTCAGCTTTACACCCGCGACGTTGTTTCGAGCGTCATTACTTATGAAAAAAACTTGCGCGGATTTGAACGCGTTCAGCTTAAACCGAACGAAACTAAAACCGTAACATTTACGCTCAAACCGGAAGATTTGGAAATGCTCGACATTAATATGAAATGGATCGTCGAGCCAGGAATGTTCAAAGTTATGATCGGTTCATCATCCGAAGATATTCGTTTGAATGGAGAGTTTGAAATTATTAGTAAATAAGCAAAATACGTTAGAATAGAGCGAAATTTAGAAAATTATGAAAAAGTCAATCATCTTTTTAGTGTTAGTTTCATTGTTTTTAACCATTAGTGTCTCCGCGCAAAACGTTGATATTTTTCAAAAAAATAATATCAAAGCCCGAATGCTTAAAGTTACAGATTGGCAGCTCAAAAATCCAAAACACGAGCTTTACGATTGGACGAACGGAGCATTCTACGCTGGAGTTTTTGCGGCTTACGAAACAACTAAATCCCCTGTCATTTGGTCGGCTCTGATGGATATGGGCGAGAAAAATAATTGGCAGATCGGCAAACGCTTTGACCACGCAGACGATATTGCGATTTCGCAAACTTACATTGATATTTATCGAATCAAAAAAGATAAAAAGATGATTCAGCCGACAATTGATGCGATTCGTAAAATTCAGACCGAACCAAGCAACGAAGTCAAAAAGAACGGAATCATCTGGTGGTGGTGCGATGCACTTTTTATGGCTCCGCCAACGCTGGCAAAACTCGGCAAAACTCTCAATGACAAAACTTATTACGATCTAAATGATAAGTTCTTTATGGAAACCTACGACCGTCTTTTTAACAAAGAAGAGCATCTTTTTGCCCGCGACGCTTCATATTTAATCAATGAAAAAGGTGAAGGAAAACGCGAAGCCAACGGCAAAAAAATCTTCTGGAGTCGCGGAAACGGTTGGGTTGTCGGCGGATTGGTCAGACTGTTGAAAGAATTGCCGAAAGATCATCCGAAACGCTCATTTTACGAAAATCTTTACAAGGAAATGATGGAAAGAGTTTTGACCTTGCAACAGGCTGATGGACTCTGGCGGTCAAGTTTGCTTGATCCCGCTTCATATCCGGGCGGCGAGGCGAGCGGTTCTGGATTTTATCTTTATGGAATGGCTTGGGGAATTAACAACAAATTGCTGGATAAAGGCAAATTCCTTCCTGCCGTCAAAAACGGTTGGACCGGCTTAAATTCCCTGGTTCATGATGACGGAAAGGTCGGTTGGACACAACCAATCGGCGCAGATCCGCGCAAAAATTTCGATGCTGAAAGTTGGGAAGTTTACGGCGCAGGCGCATTTCTTTTGGCTGGTTCGGAAATCATTAAGCTGAAAATTTAAGTTACCGGATATAAAAATTGAAACAAAATCCATTAAATTTCCGTAATTTAATTTGACTAAAAGGCAAATCTGGTCAATAGTCAATATATGAAAATTGCCGTTCAGACTAAAGAAGTTCGTGAAGCGATCCTTGATGCCACCGATAATTTATTAGCCCGTTATGGCTATAAAAAGATGACGATTGATGATCTGGCACAGGAAGTCGGCATCGGAAAAGGCAGTATTTATCTGCATTTTTCGAGTAAAGAGGAAATTGTTCTTTCGCATATTGACCGCATTGTCGAAAGATTAAAAATCGAATTGGAAAAGATAGTCAGAAAAAATATTTCGTTGGAAGAAAAGCTGAAACGGATGATTTTGATGCGGGTTATGTTTCGTTTTGACAGTGTTCAGCATTACACCCAAAGTCTTAATGATTTGCTGGCTGCGCTTCGACCGAAATTCTTAGCCAGACGAAAAAGCTATTTTAACGAAGAAGCAAACATTTTCGCGGCAGTCATTGAACAGGGGCAAAAAGAAAAAGTTTTTAGGAACGAAAATGCTCTGGAAATTGCCGAGACTTTTCTTTTAGCCACTAACTCTTTGCTTCCGTATAGTTTAAGCACCAAAGAATTAGGCGAACGCAATGAAATAGAAAAGAAAACCAAGCGATTGGCAAATCTGCTGGTTCAGGGAATTTTACATTCATAAATTTTAGAGAGGTATTATATGAAAAAATTTTTAGCCGGGTTATTAACGGCATTATTTGTAATTGTTTTAGCCAAGAGTGGAAATGGTCAGCAACCTGATATGACGATTGATGCTGCCACCAAAACTCAAGTAATTGATTCGCTTTTGAAAGAAGTAAACGACCGCTATGTCTTTCCCGAAGTCGCCAAGCAAATGGAAACCAACATTCGCGGACGCATGTCCAACAAAGAATACGATTCAATTACCAGCGCGACAGAATTTGCCAAAAAATTAACCGAAGATCTGCAATCGGTCAGCCACGACAAGCATTTGCGCGTCCGCTATTCGGCAAATTCGATTCCGGTCAGACAGGAAAGAGGTGAACCGACAGCCGAAGATCGTCAACAGTTTGTCAACGACATGAAACGGATAAATTTCGCATTTGAAAGAGTCGAGCGTTTGCCGGGAAATATCGGATACATCAAATTTAACAATTTTTTTGCTCCGGTATTAGGCGCAGAAACGGTTGCGGCGGCGATGAATTTTGTGGCTAATACCGATTCTCTAATTTTCGATCTGCGCGAAAACGGCGGCGGCGATCCTGAAATGGTGCAGGTTATCTGTTCTTATCTTTTCGGCGATAAACCTGTTCATTTGAATGATCTATATTGGCGCGAAGGTAATCGGACCGATGAATTCTGGACCAAACCGACCGTTTTAGGCAAAAAATATTTGGATAAAGACGTTTATATTTTGACATCCAACCGCAGTTTTTCCGGTGCGGAAGAATTTACCAATAACCTGAAAGTTTTGAAGCGAGCCACGATTGTCGGCGAAACTACCGGCGGCGGCGCAAATCCGGGCGGATCATTTAGGATTGCCGAACATTTCGGGGCTTTTATTCCCTTGGGACGTGCCATTAATCCTGTCACTAAAACAAATTGGGAAGGCACGGGCGTTGAACCTGATATTAAAGTTTCAAAAGAGTTAGCATTAAAAACGGCGCAGCTTGCCGCTTTGAATAAATCTTTGGAAAAAGCGAAAGATGAAGATTTAAAACGAAGTCTTAAAGACCTGATCGATAAAACGCAAAAAGAACTTGAGGCAATGAAAAAGAACTAAAAACAAAGGCGGAGATCAAATCCGCCTTTTTAATTTGTCTCCACACTTTTAATGCTTTTTTGATTATTGGGGTGGTAATATCTGTAACCAAGCAAAACCGCCAAGATCAGTCCAAATATCAACGGATAAAAAGTGTCGGATTTAACAATCAAATAAAAATGCAGAACACCGCCGATTGCTACAAGATAAGTTAATTTATGCAATTTTCCCCAACCTTTACCAAGCCGTTTAATCATTGCATTGGTTGAAGTAGCAGCCAACGGAATCATCAGAATGAAAGCCAACATTCCAACTAAAATAAATGGACGCTGAAAAGTATCTGAAACAATTGCCGAAAGACTCAAACTCTTATCAAAAATGCTATAAGTAATTAAATGCAAAGTTCCGTAAAAGAAAGCATAAAGCCCCAACATCCGACGATATTTAACTAAACTATTCCAACCGAAGATTTTGCGAAGTGGCGTAACCGAAAGAGTAATCAGCAAAAAAATAAGCGTCAAAACTCCCGTCGTGCGAAGAAAAAACTCAATTGGATTTGTGCCGAGATTTCCGCGAAATCCATCCCAAGTAAATAAAATCAATGGAACGAAAGCGTTGAGCGAAATCAGAATTTTATTGAATTTAATATCTTGCATTAAAAATATTTCCTCAAATCCATTCCTTCGTAAAGGCTGGCAACTTCATCGGCATAACCGTTGAAAAGTAACGTTTTACGGCGCGTGTATTCTCCGATTCTTTGTTCGGTTGCCTGCGACCAGCGCGGGTGCGAAACATTCGGATTAACATTTGAATAAAAACCGTATTCATTTGGAATAGCAATATTCCAGGTAGTCGGCGGTTCGGAATCGGTCAAAGTAATTTTGACGACTGATTTAATGCTTTTGAAACCGTATTTCCAAGGCACAACTAAACGAATTGGCGCACCGTTCTGATTCGGCATTTGTTTGCCGTAAAGTCCTGTTGCCAAAATAGTTAGATTATGGTTTGCTTCGTCCAAACGTAAGCCCTCAACATACGGAAAATCAATTCCGGCATAACTCGCATACGGCATCTGCTTTTTGTTGTAATAAGTTTCAAAAGCCACATATTTTGCCGTTCCGAGTGGTTCAACTTTATCAAGCAATTTTTTTAAGGGAAAACCGACCCACGGAATGACCATTGACCAGCCTTCAACGCAGCGAAAACGATAAATTCTTTCTTCCTGTTCGATTTTCAAAAGTTCTTCAATATCAAAAGTTTTCGGCTTTTGGACTAATCCGCCGACTTCAACCGTCCACGGACGCGTCACAAAATCTTTGGCATATTCGGCAACCGAAGATTTATTAGTGGAAAATTCGTAAAAATTATTGTAATTGGTTATTTCTTTGACACTATTCGGCTTATCGGTTTCAGGTAAAGGAGTCTCTGCTGGCTTTACAGTTTCTATTTTAGCGGTTTCGACTTCCGGCGGCGGCGGCTGATTGAAAAAACGATACGCCAAACCTGTCGCAAAAGTCGTTCCGGCAATCAAACCCGCTTTCATAAAATTGCGCCGATTCAGATAAACATTTTCGGGTGTAATTTCGCTTGATTTTATTTTATTTTCTGCCATTTATATTTTAGCTGCGTCAAAAAGTTGACGGGCAACGCTCAAATTTTCTGCTTCGGACATATCCGAAATTACAAAAACCAAATCTTCTCCAATCTTAAAACTCGAAACCTGCAAGCCTTTTTCGCGTTTGCAAATGATTGAATCCTCTGTGTTTGAATTCGTCACGGCAGCGTTTTCGGATGCAGTTTTTAGCACTGAAATTATTTTTCCATTATGCCGTAAAACAAAATGAATGAAGGATTTACCTTCAAATTTACAATTATGAACCTCCAAAATTTGGGTTCCCTCACTTTCCAACGATTTGACAAAAGAAATTTTTTCCGCCGAAAGTTTACCAATATTTTTTTCCCAATCCTTGTAATGTTTTAAACCGCAATCTTCGTGTCTTTCAACGGCTTTTTCCGAAATTTCAGCAAACAAATTCGGTGGAGCATTTTTCTGGAAAAACAAGAAAAACGGGATTCCTATCACAATCAATAAACTTGCAAAAGCAGGCAGTAGAACTTTCCAATTAAACCACGATTTTTTCTGAAAAGCTGCGTCCTGTAAATCTGCTTTTACTCGCTTGGCAAACACCGGATTCATTTGAAATTCGGGGGCGGTTTTCAAAGAAACACGCAATTTTTCACGGATTTCGCGGCGTGTGGAAAGTTCCTGCCGGCAATTCGGACAATTTTCCAAATGCTGAAAAACCTCGTGGTTTGTTTCAACGATCAATTCATCACTCAAATAGGAATCGGCAATTTCACGAAAATCTCGACAATTCATTGCGCCACCTCCTTGTTCTCTGTTCCAATTCCAAAATTCCTCGCATAATTTGCCAGCTCCACCCGCAAAAGCTTTCGTCCACGGTGCAGACGCGACATCACCGTCCCAATCGGCACATCTAAAATATTTGAAATTTCTTTGTAAGCAAATTCTTCAACATCAGCCAACACAACAACTTGCGAAAACTGCTGCGGCACTCGGTTTAATGCTTCCAACACATCTTCATCGGTAATATTTTGTGGAATCGAAGGTTCAAAGGCAATCGTTTCGGCAATCTTTTCTTCTGTGTCTTCAACTAATTGCAATCGTCCGAGTTTCATTCGCCGCTTACTGTTCAGATGCGACATGATCGTCATCAGCCACGCTTTGCAATTTGTGCCCATCTCGTAACGATGAAATGATCTCAGAGCCTGCATTAGAGTTTCCTGAGTCAAATCCTGCGCTTCCTCAACGTCCCGCACCATCCACATTGCCACCCGATAAAGATCATCGGAAAACGGCAACGCCTCGCGCTCAAAGTTTTCCCAATTTTCTTTTTTTATCTGTTTACCAAAACCAAACATTTTTAGATTCTGCCTTCGCAAAGAAAATTCAACTTTCTATTTGATGTCAAAAGAAGTGTAATTTATTCCAAACTTGTAAATAAAAACATCCCGAAAATTAGATTTAAGCCAAAAATATAAATATCCGGCGCATTTGTTCTAACTCTTTATATTCTTTATCACTTTATTTTACTAATCTTGAAAACTAAAGAGCTTACTGAGCAACTACCAATTAACTAAGAACATCTAATCCAACAATTAAAACCTTTCAGAATTCTGCAGTTTAGAATCTGCGAGGTTTTTTTTGTTGCTCCGGCAACTAACCAATAAATTTACAAGGAGTATCGCAATTTATGTTCTTCAGAGGGTTTGACGGTATTTCTTTAAAATACTCAAGACACTTTATTAAAAAACATAAATTGCAAAAGGGTTTATGAATAAATTAATCTTGGCATTTTGCTTATTGATGATTTCGAGCATTTTTACTTTTGCTCAAACCGATTATAAAAAGTATGAAACCTATATCGGTTTCTCAAACAATCAAATAGACACCGGAGTTGACAGCGGAAACAGTATCCAAAGTTTCTTTAATGATCGCCGGTCTTTCAACGGTTTTGAAGCCGCCGGAGTTTATAACTTTAGCCGTTATGTCGGCGCAAAAGCTGATTTTTCCGGCACTTACCGAAGACAATCAGTCAATTCGACCTTTAACACGGGAACCGGAACAGCTACTTTTAATTCTGAATCTAACCGCTCAGCTTACAACGTTTTAGGCGGCGTTCAGATTAAAGATAACTCTTCGGATGCCAGAATCAAACCGTTTGCACATGGCTTGGTCGGGGTCGGACATCAACGCATTAATCTGAGAAACACTACATGTTCAGGCGCGGTGACTGTTTGCCCGTCTAGTTTTGTCAGTGGTTCGGATACCGGATTTTCAGGTGCTTTCGGCGGCGGTTTAGATGTCAAAGTTAGCGATAAAGTTGATATTCGTGCCGTTCAGGTTGATTACAATCCGGTTTGGCTGAGCGGAGCCAGACAAGACAATGTTCGTTTCGGAATTGGTTTAGTGATCAAATAAGATTTTAAACCTGATTTTAAATCGAAAAAACGGGAAGTTTAAAAGCCTCCCGTTTTTCTTTTGCTTAACAAATATCAAACTAATTTCGTTGACTTAATTCCGGCGGAAGTTGTTTGTCAATCTTCGGACGCTCTTTTAATTCGCTGAGCTTCCACATGGTCAAAAAGATCGTCCGCGAAATTTTTTCCATTTTGACATAGTCAATTTTGTCAGGAGTATCACTTGCCTGATGATAATCAACGTGAACTCCGTCAAACCAGAAAACAATCGGAATTCCATTCAAAGCATAATTGAAGTGGTCGGAACGGAAAAAGAAACGATTCGGATCTTTCGGATCATCATATCGAGTATCATAATCCATTTTCAGATAAGCATTATTGGTGCCTTTGGCAATTGCACCGAGTGTGGAGCTCATCATTTCGGAACCAATCACATAAATTTGATTTTCACCTGAAAGGTCTTTATTTTTCGGCTCGGTATCTCCGGCTTTTTTGCTCCGCCCGATCATATCAATGTTGAGTTGAGCAATGACTTTTTTGATGTCAACAGTTGGGAATTTGTTGAAATATTCGCTGCCCCACAAACCTTTTTCCTCGCCGCAGTGCCAGACAAAAAGGATTGAGCGTTTCGGGCGAACCTTGGCTTTGGCAAGTGCTTCGGCAATTCCCAAAACTCCGGTCGTTCCAGAACCGTCATCGTCTGCGCCATTCCAGATTTTATCTTCGCCGGGGGCATTCGGATTAGTCCCAACGTGGTCGTAGTGTGCACCGACAGCAACCATTTCGCTTTTCAGAACCGGATCACTTCCCTCCCACAGAGCAACTACGTTTTGTGTCCAGGCGGTTTCAGCTTTGGTCGTGGCAGCAAAATTACCGGTTGTTTTCAAAGCGGCATTTGGTGCGTCGGCTGAAGTCAACGGATTTTTTTCAGCACCTTGGAAAATCATTTCGGCAACTTTACTAGACACTAGAAGAACCGGTAAAGCAGGTGCTTGCGGAGCGCCTTCACGAAGTTTTTCAGGAAACATTCCGCCTTGACGGAAAAAGTTACGAACTTGCGCCCAATTAGCTTGCAGATTTGGCGGAGCCACTAAAATGATACCAACCGCACCTTTTGCTTTAGCGTTTGTTACCGGATCAGCCCAATCTGTCCCACGAGTCGCAGCAGTTAAATCGCGTTGAGTTAATCCGGCAGGAATCGGAGTTAAAAATCTTTGGTTAAAACCTTGATTATACAAAACAACGATTTTCCCGTTGACATCAACTCCATTTAGTCCGTCAATCCCTTTTGATTTAACCATCCAAGCGTCTTTGACATAAACCAAAGGTGCATTTCCGTTTCCACTGCCGGACCAACGGAAAAAGTCTTCGCCATAAGTTAAATCCTTACCGTTGACATTTAATTTTGTCGTAGCAGGATCAACAACCTCACGGCGTAACGAGATTTTCTGAAAGAAAGTGCCATTATCACCTGCAGGTTTATAACCCCATTTCTTCAAGTTAAAAGCGATAAAGTTTGCCGTTGCATCCAATCCCGGCGAAGGGGTATCACGCCCCTGCATTGCATCGTCAGCAATAAAATAAAGATAATCTTTTAATTGTTCAGCCGTAATTGCCTCCGCCATTTTTTGTTCTTGGGGGGTAATTTTGACAGGAGTTTGTCCAAAAGCTGTCCAAACAAACGTCAGCGTTAAAAACAAAACAAATAATTTTTTGCTCATAGGTTTCCTTTAAATTTTGAATTTATATTTGAATAAATGTTGCGGTTTATAGTCACTCCGAATTAGTTCCGATAACTAATAATTTTAGCCGATTTTGGGGAAAATCAAATTTGAATTAACTGTATCGTATTCGAGCAATATTTTCCAATACATTTTAGTAGATTATGCTAATTTGTGGTAAAAAATATTAAAGATTGGAAGTCATAAACCTAAAGCCCCTAATTTTAATGACAAGTTTAGAAAGAACTGATGCACAACTTTTAACTGCCTGCCAAAAAGGTGATGAGACTGCCTGGAACGAATTAGTCGAAAGATTCCAACGTTTAATTATCACTATCCCGCGCCGCGCAGGCTTGAGTGAGGAGCAATCCGCCGATATTTTTCAGGAAGTTTTTCTCACACTTTTTGAAAAACTCGACGAGATCGAACAACCCGACAAATTACGTTCGTGGCTGGTGACAACAGCTAAATTCAAAACTTGGGGCGCAGTTCGTCAACAGAGTAATTCTCAGTCTCTGGATGATGAAGAATACGACGCATCTCAAATTTTACCCGATAAAAATCCCTTGGCAGATGAAGTTTTAATCGAAATGGAAAAGCAGCATCAGATTCGCACTGCCATTAAAAAGTTGGAAGATCGTTGCCAGAAAATTCTGTCAATGATCTATTTGCGAGAGCCTTCTGCCTCTTATGCCGAAGTTGCCAAAGAAATCGGTGTCGGCGAAACCAGCATAAGTCCTTTACGCGCAAGGTGTTTGCAAAAATTATCAAAATTTCTGTCATTTTGACCGAAAAAATTGTCTTTTTTTATTTCCGCCGCACACTGTATCAGTGATTTGAGGAAACGCTTAAAACAATGAGTCTAATCAAAAAACATTTATCAGCCGAAATACTCATCAATTTAGCAGACAAAACTTTGTCGAACGATGAATTAAAATCTGCTAACGATCATTTGAAAGATTGTCCGAAATGCTCTGCCGAAGCAAATAAATTTAGTGAAATCGTCGGTTTGATGCAAAGAGACACTTCTACCGATGCACCGCAAGATTCTATTGTTTGGGCAAAGAATTTGTTTGCAACCAGACTGGTCGAGCCGAAAAAATCACTGCTGCAAAAGGTGTTGGCAGTTTTAGAAATAGATTTTTCCAAACAGCCCGTTTTCGGCGAACGATCTGCTGCGCCGGTCAAACAAATGCTTTATCGGGCTGAAGACCTTGGAATTAGTCTCAGAATTTCCAATGAAAATGAAAACATTTCTCTTCGCGGGCAGGTTTTAGGTGAAAAATTCGGTAACTGCGAAATAGTTCTAAAAAGCGAAAAGAATTCATTTTTTGCAACAGCTAATGAGGCAAGCGAATTTAATCTTCAGGAAATTCCGAATGGTATTTACGATTTAACGCTTTCTAATGACGAAAAAGAAGTAATTATCGAAAATCTGGAACTAAACTAAATCAAATTATTCAAAATCAGGAGATCCTTGTTCTCGGGGGAACAAGGTGGTAAGAGGCGGGATAATTGGGAGACTATTTCGCCTCTTTTTTGTGCTATTATCAATTAAAATGCAAGTTGATAAATTAGCCGAAAAATTGGTTTTTGCTAAAAATAATTTGGAAAGAACGTCCTTGCTTAAAGATTTTAACGAACAAGCTGACGAAAAACTTGCCTTTGCGCTCAAAGAAATTTGTTATAGTGCCTGGACCAAGGAGCCGACCAAAGCTCAAAACGCTGCTCTTGCCTTAGAAAATCTAGCTAATTTTAATCCAAATGAAAAAATAATAGCAATATCCGCTTGGATTTCCGGTATTGCCTGTCTGACGGAAGGAAAAATTGAAGATACCGTAAAAAACCTGGAAACTGCCAATCAAATTTTTCTGTCTATTAATGAGGAGCATCTGGCAGCACAAACTCAAGTTAGTAAACTCTATGCACTCGCTTTATTAGGACGTTATGAAGAGGCGGTTCAATGCGGAAAAAATGCACTCGAAATATTTGAAAAATACAAAGATGAATTAGCGGCTGGAAAGATTGAAAAAAATTTGGGCAACATTGTTTCCCGACAAGAAAATCATTTTGAAGCAGAAAAATACTATCTTTCAGCTCACGCACGATTTTCCGACCTAAAAGATGAAATGGAATTAACGATGTGTGAAAACGGATTAGCGATGACCTATACCTCATTAAATAATTTTCGTAAAGCGGAAAATTTTTACTTTAAGGCACTACAAAAAGCTAAAAAAGTTGGGATGTTCGTTACTGAAGCTGAAATTGAGGCGAGCATTGGCAATTTATTACTTTTCCGTGCCCAGTTTGACCAAGCCTTAAAGTTTTTAGAACTGTCTCGCCAGAAATATGAAAAACTTGAAATGCCTCATCAAACAGCGGTTGCCGAACTCGAAATAGCCGATGCATATCTTGAACTAAATTTAGTGGATGAAGCCTTTGAGCTATACGAAAAAACTGTTGGAACACTTGCCGGATTAAAAATGCAGGGGGAAGAGGCACGAGCCAGAGTCAATTACGCACGGGCGGCAATTGCCATTGGTAAAAAAGAACTAGCAAAACAAGAACTCGAAAAATCAGCCCACTTATATCAGGCAGAGAAAAATATTGTTGGAGAAGCGTTTGTTAAACTTATCGAAATCCAATTTGCTTTACTTGCTAATGAAAACAAAAAGGCTTTTGGATTAATTAAAGAAGCCAATCAAATGCTTCTTAAAAGCGGGAATATCCGCTATTCGTTGCTTGCCAAATGGTTAGAAGGTGAAGTCTTACTTAATCTCGAAAGATTTAACGAAGCAAGGGAAATTTTAACAAAAACTTTTGAAGATGCCTTAAAACAAGAAAATCCGTATCTGGCGCAAACTATTCAAACAACCTTGGGACGAATTGCTCTTAAAAAGAAAAATTTCAAAGAGGCTGAATCTCACTTCAAAAAAGCAATTAATTTTATTGAAACTTTACGCGAACCGCTTCCGGCAGAAGATTTCAAAATTGCTTTTTTAGGCGATAAATTATTGCCTTATCAAGAATTAGCTAAAATATATCTTCTCCAAAACAATATTAAAGAAGCCTTTCTTTTAGTCGAACAGTCACGTTCACGAGCATTGGCAGAAAAGCTCAGCGGACAGCAGATCAGCAAAGAATCTTCGGATGAAAATACAGCCAAAATCTATCGGCAATTAGCGGATTTACGCGAAGAATTGAACTGGTATTACAATCGGATCAATCGTGCGACCAACAAAGAAAGTAAATCTCTTTTAAACGAAACCAAATTCAGAGAAAAGAAAATCAACGAGTTGATGCGCCAGATCAAAAACCTCAAAGGCGAAACAAATATTGGCGGTAAGGTATTGAATTTCAAAGAATTGCAGAAATCTTTAGGTAAAACTTACGCTTTAATTGAGTTTGTAATTTTTGAAGACCAAATTTCGGCTTTTGTTATTACCGACAAAAAACTCGAATATGTTGAAAATCTGGTGCAGGAAAATGAGATCAGCGAACTACTCGAAAGTTTGCATTTTCAATTTGAAACAATGCGCTACGGCAGCAGTAACATTGGATTTTTTGTCAACGAATTGAAAAAACGGACTGATAGTTATTTACAAAAACTCTACGAAAAACTATTGCGTCCGTTGGAAAGTTTAATTGGAAATCGTCATTTAGTTTTTATTCCGGTCGGCAGACTTCATTATTTACCTTTTCACGCACTTCACAATGGCGAAAAATATTTGATCGAAGAACGCGAAGTTTTATTTTCTCCGAGTGCAACCGTATTTCAATTTTGTCTGGAAAAAGAATCGCGCCCGTTTAAAAATGCACTTTTAGTTGGATTTTCTGATGAAAAAATTCCTTTTGCCGTCAAAGAAGTTGAAGAATTGCAAAAAGTTTTTCCCGAAAATTTATCTTTAATAGGGAAAAACGCGGGTTTTAGTAATTTTAAAAAGAATGTAGGGCAGTTTGATTTGGTGCATCTTGCCTGTCACGGACAATTTCGCAGTGATAATCCGATGTTCTCTTCACTGCATTTAGCTGATGGTTTACTGACCGTGCGGGATATTTCCGAATTAAATCTAAATGCTGAATTAGTTGTGCTTAGTGCCTGTGAAACAGGAATTAATAAGATTCTGCCAGGGGAAGAATTACTTGGATTAACCCGTGGTTTTCTTTCTGCCGGAGTTTCGTCACTGGTTTTAACTTTGTGGACAGTTGATGATAAAACGGCGCGTGATCTGATGGTTGATTTTTATTCGCAGCTACAAGCAGGGAAAAAAACTTCGACAGCTTTAAGGATAGCGCAAGGCAACTTAATCAGGCAAAATGTGCATCCTTATTATTGGTCTCCTTTTTTTCTGGTTGGCAAATAAAAAAATTTTCTATATTGTGTCTTTTATACGCTTTTGGCAGCACTGTGAGCGTAGGACTATCCCCGATTTTGGATTGGAGATTTCGGCTTTTCATAAAAATCCCCCAAAATGTCTAGAATATAGTCTGAAAAAGTTGAGGATATTTTATGAATGACAAATTCTTAGTCAATGGATTTTTGACTTTATTGCTTTTTTTGTCTTTGCTGGGATTTGCAACACAAACCTTTGCTCAGGACTCAATTCTCCCAAATGAAATTTTAGTTAAGTTGAATTCAGCCGCTGATTTGCCGGCAATTAGCACACAATACGGGATTTCTCCGATTGATCAATTTGGCTCGCGTCCGATTTATCGAGCCAGAATTGTTAATGGAGCACAGGTTGGTGATGTCGTTAAAAGAATTTCAAAAGATGCGCGGGTAGTTTATGCTGATGCCAATAGTGTAGTTGCGTCACCTGAAGCGAGCGGGCATTCCTGGAGTATTGGACATTCCTGGAGTATCGGAAATAGTGTTGCTGATTACGTTGGTCAATGGTTTCCCGATATGATTCGGCTTTCACAAGCTAATCAAATCTCGACTGGTGCAGGCATCAAAATTGCTGTTTTAGACACCGGAATCAATTACAATCATCCGCTCTTTGCCGGAAGATTATTACCCGGATGGGATTTTGTTGATAATGATCCTGATCCAATGGAGATGCCGGGAAGTGCTTACGGACACGGCACACACGTTTCAGGCATCATTGCACGGGTTGCGCCGGAGGCTAAAATAATACCGATTCGAGTTTTAGACGGCTCAGGCAGCACCAATGCCTGGGTGTTAGCCGAGGCATTAGCTTTTGCAGCTAATCCTGACGGAAATCCGGCGACTGATGATGGTGCAGACGTTGTTAATTTGAGTATGGGAAGCCCGGTGCCCACCAGACTTTTACACGATTTCCTGCAAAGTTCAACCAGTGATTTGTCACAGCCAACTGATATTGATTTTCCACAAACCGGAAAGCCAAAAATGATCGTAGTTGCGGCAGGCGGTAATAACGGAACAGATTTGAAAATTTATCCGGGTGCAGAGACCTCCATTGATGGTTTAATTACTGTTGCCGCCTCAGATTCAACCAACCATCTCGCTCCGTATTCAAACTATGGTTCATGGATAAAAGTTGCCGCTCCCGGCGATAGAATTATCAGCTCAACTCCCGACGGTAGATATGGGTCTTGGAGCGGGACTTCGATGGCTGCACCAATAGTTTCAGGAATTGTTGCTTTAGTAAATAAAAGATTTCCTGGTATAACCCCGCTAATGATTAGAGATCACATAAAATGTTCTGCGGTGAGGATTGATGCCAAAACGACTAAATTAAGGGTAGATGCCTATAACGCAGTAACAATGATTCCCAGTTTGGGCGGCTGCGGTGGATAATAAAAAAGACTTATTTTCTTGCAAACGGCAGATTTTTTCGTCTGCCGTTTTTTTTATGCTGCAATAGCTGTTACTTTTATCGAATTGTCACCAAAATATCTTTGATAGGTAACGGTTAAGATTCGATTGATCAATGAGTTAAAATCATATCCGGCAATTTTGGCTGAGTAAACATACGAACCGCCTGCTCCGAGTGAAGCCATTGAATTGATTTCCAACACAAACGGATTACCGTCTTTATCAACCCGAATGTCAATCCGCGAATAATCTTTGCAATGACAGGCATTAAAGGTTCTCATTGAGATTTCACGCAGTTTTTCGGCTAAAGATTCTTCGATTGGTGCGGGACATACTTTTTGCGGTTCGGCTTCGGATTTATGATATTTGTCGTCCCAGGTATTTAATTTAACTTCGCGTGTTCCGAAATCAGTTTCGACAATTGGTAAAGTTTCGGCGTTCTCATTACCTAAAATTCCTACACAAAATTCACGTCCGTCAATATATTCTTCGACTAAGGCTTCCTGTTGATATTGTTCAACGATATTGGTAACCGCTTCGTTTAGTTCCGCCTCGTTAGAAACCAATTTTAGTCCATAACTGGTTGATTCGTGACGAGGTTTGACGATGAGCGGAAACTTTAAACCATCTGCGTTCTTATCCGTTTTAGACATTACCCGAAAATTCGGGGTCGGCACTCCGGCGTGTTGTAAGAGAATTTTAGTAACCACTTTATCCAAGGCAAGGGCGTGTCCCATCGGACTGGAGCCGGTGTATGGAACTCCTGCCATTTCGAGCATTGCAGGCAGATGTGTATAGCGACATTCACCTTGAATTCCGTATGCCAGATTGAAAACAATTCCGGTTGGCTGACCGTTTTCATCGGGCGGCATATAGACCAGAAGTTTGGAAAAAAGTCGGCGGTCTGCTTCGAACAATTCGACCTCATGTCCGCCTTCGCGCAATGCTTCGAGAATCAAATTAACCGTTTTTTTACCATATTTTTCGGGACAAGGCTGTCCGAATTGATTAATCACGCCTTTTTTGCTTCGGTTCCAAACAACTGCAACTTTCATAATTTTCTCCTAAATTTTTATGATTTCCAATGACTTCTTTTTGTTATTTAAATCCTGAAATTTTTGCCGTAATTTTGTTGAAAGACGCAGATTCAAATGTTGAGCCATCAATAAGATCAATCCAATTTGACTAATTAAAAGTTCGGGTGACTGCATCAGTAAATTCATTAAAAAGCGTATTTTGGCTAAAATTGTAATTAACACTGCTACAAAAACAGTTGAAGAAATTCGATAAAATGCCGTTCGCAATCCCTCTTTACGGGTTTTCACGGCAAAACTTTCTGTAACCAGACACAAAGGAATTATCGGGAAAAAGGCAAAATGCAAAAGAGTTTCCGAACCTGTCCATTTACCGATAAAGACCGAAACCAGTATCAAGATCACGGCTGAGCTCAGCAAAGCCGAAACTCTGGCAAAATAAGGAGTTTTATTAGCCTTTAACATTGGTCTGACGATAAAAGCATTGACCGATAAAACAAATGCCAGAAAAATAATGCCCGGTAAAACGCCAATAGATTTGAACGCAATAGCTAGTAAAACCGGACGAAAAACTCCCCAGACATTAATTCCCAAAGTAAATTTGGAAAAAGTTACGATCATTGCCCCGAAAGCGACAAAAACTATATATTCGAGCGGCTGCTGCCAGTGATGAGAAAGACTGAACAAAGAAAATTCTTCGTTTAATAAATGACTGAACTTTGTATCGCTAAAGCGGGAAAGAGCAATCGCAATGGGAAACATAATCAGCAAGAAAACAGTCAAACTAAGCTGTTTAGGTTCGGTAATTTCTTTTTTGGCAACAATTCTTTTCCCCATATAATCAATTCCTTTTAAATCACAACCCAATTTCCTTCGCGTCGCGGATCAGCGGCTCCTGAACAATTTTTCTTTTCGTCAAACTGCAAAGCTTGAACTGCCGCCATTTTGTAATGTTTTTTTGATTTGACAATGATTCTACGAAACTTCTTTTTTAATAATTTTCGTAATTCTTCTGAAAAGATCGGTTGTTCCAGCCAGACTTTTCGATTCAAAAGAGCGTGAATGCGTGGAGTGTTCAAGGCTTCATCGAGCGGTAATTTCCAATCAATCACGCTGCTGATTGTTTGCAAAATTGATGAAGTAATCCGCCGACTTCCCGCCGCGCCGAGGGTTAACACCGGAAAATTATTCGGATTAAAAATAATGGTCGGTGCTACATTTGAACATGGTGAGCAGTTGCTTCCGAGTTGATTTGGATGTTCATAACGCGGACAGGTCATCAGATAATTGTTATAAATAAATCCCAATTCTTCATTAGCAACTTTTGCCCCGAAAAGCGATTGGATTGACTGCGTTAGTGAAACAATATTTCCCTCTGCATCGGCAACACAGAGATGCGTCGTCTCACCATCAGTTTCACCGACTTCAACCTCACTTAATTCTTGCGAAAGCCAACGGTCAAATTCACTTTTGCCGATTCCGTTTTCGAGCATTGATTCCGTATAAGTCTCGCTTAAGATCATTTCTGCCAGCGATTTGGTTTCATTGCTGAAAGACAAATTATGCCGCTCACGCAAAGCCAGATAAATTGAGTCGGCTAAGTTTCGATACCATTTCACCAAGGTCAGATTTTTGCGGTCATTAAGTTTCTCGAGTAATTTTAATGAAAGCAAAAGCTGCAATCCGCCCCCCGAAAACATCGGAGCTGAGACAATCCGATAATTCTTGTAATTAACCGAAAGCGGCTCAGTTACAGGCGAAAGCGCAAAATTCCGCAAATCTTTTCGACAAAGCAATCCGCCGTTCCGACGCATATCACGATCAATTTTTTCAGCGATTTCACCTTGATAAAAATCCTCGGTTCCGTTTTTTGCTAAAATCCGTAAAGTTTGCGCCAGCTCTTTTTGTTTGAAAACTTCACCAACTTTGGGTGTTAAGCCATTGTTTAAGAATAACTTACTAATTGAAGCTGAAGTGCTGAGAAATCCGTGTGTCCATTCCATTTGACGATGCTGAAGTCTGGTTATTTGATAACCTTCTTCAGCCAGACGAATCGCAGGGTTCATTACCTGCGCCAGCGAAAATTTGCCCCAGTTCTCCTGAATAAAACCTAAAACCTTTGGCGTTGAAGGAATGACGCAAGCCCGAAATCCGATCTTTTGCGAAGTTTTGCTGACCGTTTGGAGCGAAACTCGCGCCGGAGCGTATGAATTACCGTCAACAACCAAATTTTCTCCGTTAGCAAAATGAATTAAAGCCGTTGTCTGTCCACCAAGCCCTGACCCGCTCGGTTCACAGACAGACAACGACCAAGCCGCCGCCATTGCTGCATCAAACGCATTACCCCCTTGTCTCAGTATTTCAACTGCGCTTTCGGTTGCAGACGGAAAAGCGGTAGCGACTGCTCCGACTTTCATCGGCTTAAATTTAGTTTTAACTACGGTGTTGAGCATTGAATTTCGTTAATCCTCCAGTAAATCATCTAACCAATATGAATCAGCAACATATTGACGCGAAAAGATTTTGCCAATTTTTTCGGCATCCTTGTTTTGGTGATAGCGAAAATAAATGCTGTTGTTGTCGTCAATATCGAGAATTTCAATTTTGCCTGTGTAATGCGACATTATAAATTTGAAAGTTTTTTGAATTCCGCTTAAACGGGCGTTGATATCACGAACGATTTTGATGCCGCGATGCAGCGGAACCTGAAAATGCGAAGCACCTTTAACCGGTCTGCCCTGGAAAAGATAATAGGGACGAACGCCGAGCTCGTGGAGTTTGGCAAAAGTTTTAGCCAAAATTTCAGCATTGTCATTTACTTTGCCAAGCAGAACACTTTGATTTAAGAATTGAACGCCGATAGCCCTCAGTTTTCGGATGTTTCTTTCCGATTCGGCTGAAATTTCGCCCAAATGGTCAAAATGCGTCACAATTACCGGAGTTTTTCCGGCGTTGATAATGCGCTGAAAAAGAGCCGGAAGTTCAGGATCGGCAAATCTTGGCGGATAAAAAGCAATAGTTTTCGTGCCGAAACGAATTGAGGTTAAATGCGGAATCGGTAAAAGATGATCCATCATTCTGTTGAGCTGTTCGGTGCGAAGCACAAACGGATCGCCGCCTGAAAGCAACACATTATTCATTTCGGGATGTTGTTTAATATATTCGGCAATGTTGTAAAAATTTGGCGCAACTTCTTCCGAGTCTTTACCGACAATCCGTTTGCGAAAACAATAGCGGCAATATGAAGCGCAACGGTCAGTTGTCAACAAAAGTCCGGTTTGCGCGTATTTGTGCTGTAGTCCGGTAACAACCGTATTATCACCCTCGCCGCTGGTATCAAGCTCGCCCGGACTGTAAAACTCTTTTAGCGATGGCTCGACAATATATTTAAGTTGTTCATAATAACCACTATTGCGAATTTGGTTTTGATAAAATTGAGTGACCTGATAGCGGGTAATCTCATTATCAGCCAATTCGGATTTGGATAATTCGCGCTCCCCTTCCAAAAATTTCATCCGAATCTTTTGAAAATCTTTCCGCATTGCCCCCGGCGGAAATGAGTTTTCAAAGTTGCTTACTGTTTGTAATCTTGCGTCAGTCATAATCTACCCCCGTTTTCGTTATATTTTTCAAGACTAAAATTGTCTTTTGCTTACACAGTGCAAATTAGAAATCAAAAAAGACAAACAAACATAAAAATGTTTATTAAATGAAAAGAGTGATGCCATCAACAGATAACATCACTCTCTCTTTGTAAAAGAATCTAATAAATTTTAATTAATCATCCGCTCTCCATTTGAAGCGCAGAGTTACTCCAAAAAGATTTGCATTATAATCTTTTCCCGTCACATTTGAACGGCGATTTTCAAAGCGATAACTCGGACTTAATACAAACCTTTTGGAAATAGGAATATCTAATTGTGCATTGGCAATCCATTTTTTATCACGCCGAATAATCGAATTTATTGTGTCGTATTTGTATTGCCGGTATTGAGCATCCAAAGACAAAATACTCTTACCAACTAACGGCATTTTATATTCCACTTTGTAGGTTGCCCGATTGTAGGAATGCTGGTTTTGTTCAGCTTTATTGCGCTCAAAACGATAGCCAACTTCTAAAATTCTGCCTCTTCCAAAACTATGTTCAAAATTTACTCCGCCAATCGGATTCTTAGAGTTTTTTAACGGATTATCTTGATAGCGTTTAATTCGATAAGTTCCGAATCCGATGATTCTGTTACGCTTATCCAAGCGGAATTTAACCAACTGTTTAACTGAATAGTAATCGGTAATTTCACGTTCCTCGATTGAGCCTTTCAGATTCATATTGGCAACGGTTTCAAAAGCTACACGCTTTGTTCCTGCTTCAAAAGATGCCGTTAAATCGTGTGTGATTCTGTTCCAACGACTGTTTGAGTTATTGAAATAGTTATTGGCAATCTCATAACGAACCTTGAAAACAGGTAATTTTTCACTTGTCTTGAAACGGACAACCGCTCCATATGAAGTTCCTGTTGCGCCTGTTTCAACATCATCATGGTCAATATTCGTATCGTAAAAACCTGAGGCAAACGCATCAAAAGAAAATAGTTTTGACCAGTCTTTTTGCGTAGAACTGCTTGTTTTGCTTGCCGTTACCGTCTTTTTTGCGGTTTGTCCAAAGGCAAAAACCGATAGAATTAAAGTCAAAATTGTAATTGAAAAAAAAGAATTTCCGTATTTCATAAAGTTCTCTCCCCTTAACTGTCCTCAATGAAACAGTGCAGCATTTTGCGGAAAAAGACACTTTATAATTTTTTTATTATTATTTTTGACCGATGACGCAAATTTTATGCTGATTGGCTAGGTTTAGCATTTTTTCGCGGTCAAATATTAGAGTTTTATTTGGAGTAAGACAAAGACAGGTTGCGCCTGCCTCAATCATTGTTTGAATTGTGGGAACACCAACGACAGGAACATCGAAGCGCATATCTTGATTAGGTTTAGCAACTTTGACCACAGTTAGTTTACCTTTGGCAAGTTCACCAGCGCGTTTGATGGTTGCGTCAGTTCCCTCCATTGCTTCAATTGCTACACAAGCTTTTGCCCGCACGACGATTGTTTGCCCTAAATCAAGTCGGGCAATTTCGTTAGCAATCCGCAAACCGTATTCAATATTTCCCTGTTCGTTTGAATCGGGTTTGCGTTTGGATAAAACACCTTCCTGTGCAAGTTGATCTTGGATAAAATAAGTAGAGTCAATTAGTTCGATACCATCCTTGGCAAGTTCATTGGCAACTCCGCCAATGAGAGAATCGGTATTGCGGCGAGGTAAATTATAAAGCATTTTGAGCATTCGCAAATCAGGTAAAGCTCCGCTAAAGATTTGAACGTGCTTGACTTGCCCTGCCATTATTGCTTTTTCCACGCCTTCGGATTTAAAGAATTTTATCATTTTGCCAAGCTGTCCGATCCCAACCCACAAAACTTTATCCGCGACCTGCTCAATGCGTTTATCTGTCTCTTCTTTAATGGCGGCAACAACCAGTCTCTGTCCTGCTTTTTTTGCTCCTTCGAGAACTAAAAAAGGAAAGTTTCCGTTTCCCGCAATTAAGCCAAAGGTCATTTAACGACACCTCGTTTTGAAGATTCAATGAACTCAACCAAATAATCAACTTCGGCACAATCAGAGATGTCTTCGCGTATTTTTTCAATCGCCTGTGAAGTGTTTAACTTTGAATTTAATAAAAGATGATAAGAATGGTGCAGCTTTTCGATTGTTTCTTTCGGATAGCCTTTGCGTTTTAATCCGACTTTGTTTAAGCCGTAACATTTGGCGTGATTGCCTTGGGAAATGGCAAAAGGCAGAGCATCTTTAACAACAACCGAGTAGCCTCCGACAAATGCTTCGCGCCCAACCCGACAGAATTGATGAACTCCTGAATAGGCTCCGACACTGGCTTTGTCATAAATCGTAACGTGACCGGCGAGAGTGGCGGCATTCGCCATAATAATTTCGCTTCCGAGATGGCAATCGTGGGCAACGTGCGCCTGCGCCATCAACAAATTATCGTCACCGATTTGGGTTAAACCGCCGCCATTAATTGTTCCGCGATGAATCGTGACAAACTCCCGAATTTGATTTCTTTTACCAATTCGCGTTTCGGTAATTTCTCCGCCGTATTTCAAATCCTGCGGAGCTAAACCGATAGAAACAAAAGGAAAAACTTGTGTAGCTTCATCAATAAAAGTTTTTCCGTCAATTACAACGTGTGATTCCAGCCGAACACCTTTGGCAAGTTCAACTTCATCGCCAATCGTTGAAAAAGCACCAATATAACAATCTTCACCTATTTTAGCTTTGGGACTGACAATGGCAGTTTCGTGAATAAATGACATTATTTTCTATCCCCGATAATGCACATAATTTCGGCTTCACAAGTTAATTGTCCATCAACTTTGGCTTCCCCGCGCATTTTTTGCACTTTACTACCGATTCTAAGCGCAGTTACTTCAAGAGTTAAAGTGTCACCGGGAACAACCGGACGACGGAATTTAGCGTATTCGATGCCACTGAAAAACGGAATTTTGCTGTCCCGGTTCTCAAATTCCCGTAATGCAAGAATTGCTCCGACTTGTGCCAAGGCTTCAATTTGCAAAACTCCGGGCATTACCGGCGCACCCGGAAAATGCCCTTGAAAGAATTGTTCATTGAACGTAACTTGTTTGATACCAACAATTCGGACTCTCGGTTCAAGTTCAATGATTTTATCAACTAAAAGAAAAGGGTAGCGATGCGGCAAAATCTCTTGGATTTGCCCAATGTCATATATGCTCATAAGCAAATAGGATACAAAATAAAGAAATCAGAAGCTAGCCAAGACGCTTTGACCAGCTTCTGATTAAAGGTTTTTATACAAGTTTATTTAGGAGTTGCAGCCCCAGCCGGACGTGCATTGTAAAAAGTAATAAATTCTTTAGTAACTTCCGCCGTATCACCAAAATAAAGCAAGGCTTGGGCTAATTTGCTAATATCCAAAACTACTCCGTATCCGTTTTTCTTAGCAAATTCGTCAATGCCTTTGCCAATATCCTGACTAATCGGACCAATTAAGGCATCCCGTCTTTTACCATACGCACTTTCAAGTTCGGTTTTCTTATAAGTTAATTCCCGTTGAAGCCTTTCGCCTTCATCTTGTTTTTGAGTATAAGCAACCTGATTGAATTGGGCTTGAGGAAGTTTTTGCATGGTTTCAAGTTCTTTCGCAATGCCTTGAAGTTTAGTATTACCATCCTCTAATGCTTTTATTTGAGTAGCAAATTCGGCATCTAATTGTTTGGTCGCAGTAACCAGTTTTGTGATTCCTGCCTTATCATCATAAAAAGCCTCAGTGTTGATGAAAGCGATTTTAGGCGGAGCTGCCGGAACCTGAGCTAATGCCGAAATTGCATAAAAAGTTGCAATAAAAACTACGGCAATAAAAAGACTTCTTCTATTCATTATAAAAATTTTCTCCTGACAAAAATATCTTAAAGGTCAGAAGAAACTATTTTTTCTGACCTTAACATTTAACTCTAGTAATTACTTTTATTTAGGTGTTGATGTAGTTGCAGTAGTTGCCGGACGCGCATTGTAAAAAGTAATAAAATCCTTGGTCACGTCTGCCTTTTCATCCAAAGCCATAACAATATCAGCATCAGCCATTTTACCAATATCAAGAATCATCATATAACCTTTTTGTTTAGAAAATTCCTGAACTGCTTTGTAAATATCCTGCA
>JAIBCC010000047.1 GCA_019694395.1 Pyrinomonadaceae bacterium
ATGCGAAAAATTTTACATCTCGCTTTTGGAGTTTTGAAACATCGTCAGCCATTTAATCCAAACCTGGCTTTTTCTGGTTGATTCTCAAGACAGTATCTATTAAATTTATCGCTTTCAGCGAATTTAAAGACTTTTCAGACAGTCTCTTTATTCATTTATCTGTTCCCAATTTATTCAGCCAAAGCTTTTCCATCAGCATCCAGAACATTGATAGACATTCCAAGTTCTTTCAGTTTCGGTTCGATCACTTTTCTATCGCCAACAACAATAATTGCCATTTTTGACGGGTCAAGATATTTATTGGCAACACGGTTAACATCTGCTAAAGTAACGGCGTTGATTTTAGGAATATATTCGTTGAAATAACTATCCGGCAAACCGTAAACAACTAAACTCGAAAGCTGTCCCGAAATTTGCTGAACAGTTTCAAAGTCGCTTGGATAGCTGCGGATAAATGACTGCTTATTGACCTCAAGTTCCTGTTCAGTTACGGGAATTGCGCCACGAATGCCATTAATTTCCTTAATGAATTCCTGAAGGGCTTCTTTTGTCGAACCGGTTTGGATTTCACCTCCGGCAGAAAACGGTCCCGGTCCGCGACGAAATGAAAATCCGCTGTATGCGCCGTAAGTGTAGCCTTTGTCTTCACGCAGATTCATATACAAACGAGCTGAGCCGCTGCCGCCTAAGATAGCATTCATAACCTGAACGGCATAAAAATCAGGGTTACTACGCGAAAGCCCGACTTGTCCGATTGAAACTGAAGATTGAACCGCACCCGGTTTATCAATCAAATAAATGCCGGGTTTCGCCATCATTTCCTGATTGGGATTCGGCATTGAAACGGCGCTTCCCGCTTTCCATTCGGCAAATGATTTTTCAAGTTTCGGTAAGATCGTTTTGCTTTCAACGTCGCCAACGATAATTAAGGTCGCATTATTCGGATGATAATTAGCATTGTAGAAATTCGCCAAATCATCGCTTGTCATAGTTTTAATGCTGTTTTCGTCTCCGCCGAGCTGACGACCGTAAGGCTGATTTCCATACAAAACTTTGTTAAAAACAACATTGGCGACTGCAGAAGGATTAGATTTGCGTTGAAGAAATCCGACCATTGTGCGGCGGCGAATAGACTCCAATTCATTTGCCGGAAACGACGGATTAACGATTACGTCTGCATAAATATCCAGCGTTTGATCAAGGTTTTTAGTCAAAGTTTGCATTGTAATTGAAGTTGAATCCCAACCTGAACTGGCAGAAATAAATGCTCCAATTGATTGCAGTTGATTGGCAATATCAATTGCCGAGCGTTTTTTTGTTCCTTGGGTTAGCATTCCAGAGGTCATTAAGGCAACACCGGATTTTTCTGCCGATTCAAGAATTCCGCCGGCATTTATAACCATATTCATCGAAACGATCGGCAACTCATTATGTTTGACCAGCCAAACATTCAGTCCATTAGAGAGTTTTGTTTTTTCGATTGACGGCAAGGCAAATTTCGGATCAGGTCCTGCTTTTGGTAATGCGGCATCCTGTTTGGCGATCAAAGCCGTATCTTTTTTCTTTGATTCGGTTGAGGTCGGTTTATCAGTAACCGGATTTGATTTCGGCACAGCTTTTCCGGGAACATGGCTGATAATCAAACGATTGCCGTTGAGATACTGATTAGCTACTCTCTGAATATCAGCTGCTGTTACTTTTCGATAACGTTCGATGTCAGTCTGAAAATAATTCGGCTTACCTAAATATCCGGCGTAATGACTTAACTGTCTGCCTTTGCCCAAAACCGTTTGCATCCCATAAATTGCGTTTGCTTCACGAATATTCAAAGCACGATTAATTTCTTCTGCGGTTGGCGGTTCTTTTTTGATTTGTTCAATTTGGGCATTAATTTCTTTTTCTATTTCTTCTAAAGTTTTACCCGGTTTAGCAGTTGCGGTGATTTGAAATAGTCCGCCGATCTCGCGCGTTGGATTGTTGGCGGAAATGTTTTGGACAAGCTCTTTGCCGTAAACCAAATTGCTTTGCAGACGTGAGCCTCTGCCTGTTGAAAGAATCGAACCAAGCATATCAATCGCAGCTTCATCCGGTGCGTAGGTCGGAGTAGAATGCCAGATCATATAAATACGCGGCAAAGGAACAGGTTCTTCAATCGTTTTACGAGTTTCGCCTTCAAATTTCGGCATCGGAACGTTTGGGCGATTGATTTCCATGCCTTTGGCAATTTGCCCGAAATATTTTTCGATCCACGCTTTAGTTTGCTTTTCGTCAAAATCCCCTGCTAAAGCTAAAACTGCATTATTCGGGACATAATAAGTGCGGAAAAACGATTTGACATCATCTAATGAAGCGGCGGAAAGGTCTGCCATCGAGCCTATCACCGACCAATTATACGGATGCCCTTTCGGATACGAATTTTCGCCGATGAATTCAAACGAGCTTCCATACGGAACATTATCTACCCGTTGACGACGTTCATTTTTCACTACATCGCGTTGATTATCCAACTTTTCCTGCGTCATTGCCTCAAGCAAACCGCTCATCCGGTCGGCTTCCATATAAAGCGTGCGCTCTAAAAAGTTTGACGGAACAACTTCATAATAATAAGTGCGATCTTCATCGGTGGTCGCATTATTGTTGCCGCCTAATTCGTCAATTGCGCGCCAGCCGTCAACATAATTTTTTGAGCCCTGAAACATCATATGTTCAAAAAGATGTGCGAAGCCGGTTCTACCCGCAACTTCATTTTTTGAGCCAACGTGATAAAAAAGATTGACGGCAACTACAGGAATTGATTTATCCTGATGCAAAATCACCCGCAAACCATTTTTCAACTGATATTCTTCGTGTTTGATTGGTGGTAAATTTGTTTGGCTTTGTCCTGAAATCGTCACTGAAACAAACAAAGCGAAAGATAAGAAAGAAAATGCTAATTTCCTTAACATTACAAAACTCCTTTTGATTTTAAAATAGAATTAAACCGCAAAATGACGCGGTAATGGTCGCTAAGGGGAAATTAGCCAGTTTGTGGTTTTATAACTGCTATTTAATAGGACGCAAAAAAATAAAAAAGGTTTCAGTTTTCAAAAAATAAGCACCGGATTTGTCTCCGATGCTTTTGAAAATGCCAAAAATGGCGCAAAAGACAGGTTGGGGGAATCAAATTACTTCATTACTTCTCCGAATGAAACGGCTTTTTCTTTACCGTCAACATCAAATTTGATAAAAACTCGACCTATTTTAGGATCAACTTTGGTAACAGTTCCTTCTTTCAGCGAATTGACCCAAACGGCTTTTACTTTTTCTCCCGCTTTGGCATTTGAAACCAGCGGAAAAGGTGTGCAACGCGATTTTTCAATCACTGCAATTTTTCCGGCAAAACCATTGACGAAAACTTTATCGCCCGCGACCCGAATCACTTGAGCAGGTTTTTGGTCTGCACCATCCTGAACTGCAACCATCGAACCAACATCGAACGGCGCATTGATTTTAACGAAAGTATTCGGCTTTAACTTCTCATCCATTTGTCCGATGGTTGTTTTACCATCGCTGGACTTTGCCGGATTGTCATAATCAATATCCAAATAACGAACGACAGGTTCAGCCGGATTTGCGTCGTCAACGACAATTGCCCGATTCATTCCCGAACCCGATTGCCACCAAGTCAAAACAATGTCGCCATTTTTGGCTTTTTGTCCCGCAGGAATCGGAACGATATAGGCATTCGGCACTTTTTTCTTATCGCTCATAAATTCCACTTCCGACATTTCTTTATCAGGTGCAGACATTTTTTGCGAATACCAGATCATTGTTACTTTATCTGCGCCTTTAACAGTTGCTTCCTGTAGCCAATTGTAAGATGGAACAAGGACAACCTCACCTGCTTTAGCTGATGTATCAACTGACGGAAAATCTTTGAACGGAAAAGTCGCCTGTGTATTCGGATCAATGGTTGGTGTTGCTTGAGCCGTTGCAGTATTTTTTGTGGAATTGACTGCGCTGTTGGCATTTGCCGTTGAATTTCCGTTTGTTTCGGTCTTTGAGCAAGCGATTAAAAACATTGCACAAATCGAAACTATCAATAAAATCTTCTTCATTTTTTCTCCTGTTTATTTATTTTTTAGGTAATTTCGCGGTAAATGTTCCTTTAATTGTTTTATCGCCTTCGGTTACATTTATTTCACCGCTGACGGAATCCGCTGTGACAGCCGTAATTTTAACTTCACCTTCGGCTTTGGACATACTCGACATCGTATCAAAATCATCCGTTTTTTCTTTGCCATCGGCAAATGTGGTAATCATTACGACACTGACTTTATTAAATCTTTCGGCTTTCAAAGTATAAGTTCCAACCTTGAACGGGGAATCGGTTTTCGTGCCTTCTTCGCCTTGCAATCCAATCAAAAGCCGAATTTGTTCAGGCGCGGTCAAGGCTTTTTTCATAGTTGCAGCATTCGTTGTATCCATTTCGTAATTTGCCAGATAAATGCTGTGCGAAAAGGTTTGGATCGAAGGTTTTCCCGGCGAAGTCGAAATGACGTTTCCGTAATAAACTCCGCCAGATTTAACTTCCATCGTTGAATCTTTGCCACCGACTTTGATATTTATTTTTGACGAACTCGAACCAACTCCGGCTCCGCCGCAAGCGGATAAAAATATAGCAATTATGCTAATTAAAATCATTTTTCTCACCTTTTTTTCTCCTATTTTACCTTAAAGATTTTTGCTGTAAATGTTCCTTTAACGATTAAATCTTTATCTTTAGCTTTGACATTGATGTTCACTTCGCCCGTAACCGTGTCATCTGAAACAGACGTAATTTTTACCTCTGAATCTTTTCGGTTTCCCTGTCCGCTGAGAGAAACAGGAAAGCTTTCAACTTTTCCGTTTCTGAAAATATGGACATTAACAAATTCAAGCGACATCGGACCGTCGTTTCCGCCGCTAAAAGTTGAAACTTTGATTGGGGTTTGGGGATTTGTGCCGGAATCTTCGTGCAGCGAAAAGAAAAGCTTGACTTGCCCATCAGCGGTTGGATTTCCTTCCGTATCGTATGGACTTTTTACTTCGTAATCAAAATTGCGAAGAGCCAGCCAACGCAAAGCGTGTTTATCCTTTTCGCCTTCAAATTTCCCGCCGAAATTCGCACCTTGAGATGTAATCCACGAAGATTTTGCTTCAAAAGGTATTTGCTGTCCGTCGTATTTAACCGTAAACCCCAAACCGCCGCAGGCAGTAAAAAATAAAGTTAAACTTAAAATTAAGATAAGTTTTTTCATTATTCGTCTCCTATTTCTTTAAAGTTGCCGTAAAATTGCCCGAAATACTTGATTCGAGTTCTTTCAAATCAATCGTTCCTTTGACGACTCCATCCGTCACCGATTCGATTTTGACCGAACCGGTGCGCGGATTTTGTTGACTGAGAGATTTTGTCTCTTTGGAATCCTCAAAAGTGATAACCTGAATATCGCCGACGGTCAGATTTACTTTGGGAGTTTCGTTGGAGTTAAAATCGGGTTTGAAAGGGGCATATTCTCCAACTTTGATCGGGTCAGCAGCTTTCGCTCCTTTATCACCAAAAAGAATAAATTTGACCATTATTTGACCTTTTTGCGAAGGTTCATCTCCCGTGTCTTTCAGTTCGTAATTGGTGATGGCAAATTCTTGAAAAACAACTTCAACTTGCTGACTTTTGACTCCAACGCTGGAAGGGAAGTTTGAATAAAAGCCTTTCTTTTCAGCTAATTCGGTAACTTTTTCATTCGCCATTGCGCCTTTTTTGATCTTGGCAGTTAGTTTCCCTGCGTAATCCACAGCGGGTTTTGAAGAACTGTTGCCGCCGCAAGCCGTAAAAAATAAAGCTGTAATTATTAGAAATAATAGTTTTCTCATTCTTTTTTTCCTCTATTTGGTTGAAAATTTAATAGTGCATTTGCTCGCTTCGCCAGCCCACGAAAACACAAAAAGATAGTCGCCGCTTTGGGGTAAAAATTCGCTTCCCCAAACGTCAATTGCTGTTCCTTCTTCGTATTTGGTTTTATCGGGATAAAAGAAAGAAATTCCGCATCCCGGAGCTTGAATAGAAAATTTTTGCCCCTTGCCGAGATTGAGCCAAAAGGCTTTTTCGACTGTTTTACCATCCGAAACGAATTCAGTTGAGGCGGAAGTTGCGCCTTTGGCAAAAGAAATTCGGGTGGCTGATTTGGCTAAAACCTCGTAGCTTGAATCGCACGGTTCGTAAGTCGCCGAATAGACTGACCATTGGTTGGTATCGTAATTTCTGCCGTAGATTTTAACTTGCAAAGTTTCCGCTGTTCCCAAATTTTTCAACGTCCACGCACCTTTTTTTGCTTTTGGCGGAAGCTGATACGGAAATTTGTTTTCAGCGAAACTAATAGTCAAATTATTGTTCAGATTAGTGCCGATGAAATTATAAGTTTCCTGAGTTTGATACTCGCGCATCACGATAAATTCGCCCGAAACTTTAGTGCCGTTGACCGTTAAATAAATCGTATGTCCGTCTTTTAAACCGTTGTTTTTGAAACATTTCGGACTTTGGGCAGAAACTAGAACCGAAAATGATAAAATCAAAATGAGCAAAATTATCAGTTTTTTCATCCGATTCGGCACCTCACATCTTGACAAGTCTAAAAGGTCTATAAACACTTTGATTTTTGATTAGACCTTTTCCATCTGCTGTATTGTTTTTAAGGGTAACGCTTATTGTATTGATATTTTTGAGTTTAAGACTTTTTATTGTTAGTTGGTTGCCAACTAACTGCCAAGTTCCCCCGCTTTGGATTTTTCCGCCTGCCAATAATTTGATATTCCCAAGTGTGGCATTGTCTTCATAAACAAATTGGTGACTCGGTCTGTAATCTTCATCCAGAATTCCCATCACTTTCCAAGTCGTATTTTCCAATCTGACTTTTTGCGTTTTCTGCCCGAAAGCAACAAAGCTAAAATTTAAAATCAAAAGTCCGCACAAGATTAAGTTTTTCATATCTTTTCCTCTTAAATTGATTTTCTGTATCGAATCGCTGATACCGTCCCCCAAACAAAAAGCACAACCGAAACGATTAACAAAAAAGCAATCGTTATCCAAAAGCTAACCGGTTTATCCGCCGCCGAGATATTGTCATATTTGACGATTTTGCTTGATGGAATGTAACCCTGATAAATCCTCACTATCGCTATCACCAACGAGGCAAGCGAAAGTGCGAATTTGGACAGGATTGGCAGGACTTGTTTGTTCATCCTTCTGTAAAACTACGGCTTTTTCGGTGTCGTATTTGCCGGAGTTGTAGTTGTTTTCTTTGCTTTGGTTTTGGGTTTGCGTTGATTTGCGGGTGTCGTAGGCTTAACTAAATCTTGGTCAGCCATTTCCCAATTCGTAGTTTTGGCGTTCTTAATCTTTGAATTCGTGTTTTTTGTTGAGCGTTGGGTATTACTCGTTTTCGCCGATTTTACCGACTGTAAGTCCTCGCTTGTAGTTTGGAAATTAGTATCTACCTGTTTGTTTGGAGCTGTTGTTTTAACCTTCAAGTTTGTGCTTTTTGTTGACCGCTGATTATTTCCTTCATTTACCTTAGCACAGTCACCTATTTGCCCCGATTTGTTTTGAACATCACAAGGTGTCATTTCAATTCCATTCGGACCAACTGATTTATTGGTTGTTTTTTTGGTTGATTTCGGAGTTGCTTTCACCGCATCGTCAGTGTAATCCATAAAACCTGTATTCGGATTTGCAGTTTTTTGAGTTGAATTTGAAGTTGTCGAGTTTGTCGTTCCATTGGCGATGGGATTTGTTCCCTTTTGAGTTTTGGTTGATTCGTCAATGGGCGGATTGGTGCTGTTTGAGCTGCTTGAAGTCTCGCCTTTTCCTTTTTCGGTGGGGGGCGGCGCAGAGTGTGCGGCAAGATAGGTGTCGGCTAATTCGATAGCACGATTTAATTTGTTCAAAGCATTAGTTTTATCCGAATTTGAAAAGGCGTGGTGGGTTAAATCATTTTTGGCATTTATCAAATTGTTCTTAACATTTTCCATCGTCGAAGAACGCCGCTGCTCAGTCTCTCCCGAACTGTTGCAAGGATTTGTTCCCGCTTCGTGGCAAATGATAATCGCGTGAGCCTGTTGGGTATATTGTTTCAGCAGACGAAAAGTGTTGTCGTCTTCAAAACCGTTGGCAGGATTAACTAAATATGAAAGAGCGAGTTCAACATAAACCTTGGCGTTATACCAAACATTTTTATCCCGCACTTTCATTTGCTCGGATTGTTCCTTAGTTGCGCTTTGGCTCGTATTATTTGTTGTTGCCGCCTCAGAACCAGCTTGTGAATTTGGATTCTGATTCGTCTTTTTGTTCTTTTGTCCAAAAGCTACACTTGAAAAAGCAACTAGCAAACTGATAACTGTTACAATTATTAAACTTTTCTTCATTTTCTTTTCTCCTTCCAAAAGTTTGATTTCCAATTTCGCCAACCTACGGTTTCTTTGGGGTATTTGTGTTCTTTGCCCCGTCTCCCGCATCAAAAACTATTCCGTCACCTCTATTTGTTGAGTCGGATTTACCTTTTTCTAAATTTTTGTCTTTGTTTGTTGCCTTTTCGTTAGCTTGCCGTTTTTTTATGCTGTCTAAATCTTCCATTTTCAATTCTCCTAATATTTTCTTTTCCTTTAATTGCATTTCATCAAAACGCCGCCGCCGCCGAAGCTGTCAACTTTTGAAGCCGACCATTTTCCGCCTGCGTAAGTTTGTTTGACTATCCATTCTTGTTGAATACAAAACTCTTGTCCCGGATATTTGACCAGAGCGATTCCGCGAATAAATTTATTAGTTGGAATGCCGAGCGAATTTTTGAACATATTCCAATCTTTGTAGTTTGAGCCGATTTTCAAAACGCTTGCGCCTTTGTAATAACTCAGAAACTTGGCTTTTGCCATTCCTTCTTCAACCGGGCGGCTAAATGGCGGTTGTTTCCAGCTCCGATCTTTCCAGCCGTTTTCTAATAAACCTTTCAATTCATTGATTTTGTCCTGAATCGGCGCGAGCCAGTTTGCCGGAAATGCCGAAACAGGTTCTTTGATGATGACTGCGAGTTCGGCTTTCCAAACTTCGGGTTGATACAAAAGTTTCATCACATCGTCAGGCACGCTGTTTTTCGGGTCATCAATCGAACGCTGAATTTGATTTTTGGCAAACATTAAATTGGCATCAATTTTGGTTTTTGCATCGGATTGGGCAAAAACTGTTGCCGAAAATGCCGAAATAATCATCAATAAAACTAACTTTTTCATCATTTTTCTCCTTTTACCGCTTCTCAATTTTTTCTACTTTTAAAACGCATAAATTATTTTCTTTCAGAACTTTTCCGATAATTTTTACTTCGCCAACTTCTTTTCCGGTTAATTCATTGGCATCCATCAATTTGATAAATCCGCCTGTTCCGTTCTTGTTTTCAACCAATAGGGCTGAATTTGAAGTGAGGTCAGGGGTATTTTTAGAAGTATGGAGAAAGCCGTTAATTTGAATCTCGCTTTGATTTTCGTTTTGACAAACATTTTCAAAAGTCACAACGTCAATTTTCCTTCCGCAACCATTCGGGATTAGGAAAATTCCAACGAATAAAACTTTTAATGGAAAATCGGCTTTCATTTTTTATCGAAAATTTTTCTAAAATCTGTTAGCATTTTGCTGAAAATTGATTAGTAAAGTCCTAAAGAAACCTTCAATTTTTCATCAAGAAACAATCAAGAATGAGTAGTCCCCCGGAGAATTTGTTCAGTTTTGCCGAATATCGGATTGATACGGCAGAAAAACTTTTGTCAAAAGGCGAAGATAATATTTCGCTTCCGCCAAAAGTAATGGACATTCTTTGTTTGCTGGTTAAAAAAAGGGGGAAAATCGTTTCCAAAAATGAAATTATGGAAACGGTTTGGGCAGATTCATTTGTCGAAGAAAGCAATCTCACGCAGAGCATCTATACGCTCCGGCGCACGTTAGGAAACGATATTATCGAAACTGTTCCGCGCCGGGGCTTTCGGATCGCCGTTCCTGTTCTTGAAGCAGTAACGGGTGAGGAATTTGTGAGTGAGGAGAAAAAAACAAAATTCCCTACACCCAAATCCCTAATTTCCATACCACAATTGTCATTAATCGTTATCGGTTTATTGGCACTTTCGCTGCTTGCATTTTTGGCTTATAACTACTTCAAAGCGCAGAAAAATATAGTTTCTCCGTTTGAAAATGTTGCCTTTCAAAAATTGACTTCAAGCGGAAATATCAGTTCGCCGACCATTTCGCCGGATGGAAAATCTATTGCCTTTGTGCGTGGTAATGATTTGTATTTGCAAGATGTTAATACCGGCAGCAGTGTTAAATTAAATGTCGTCAATCATCAGATTTTCAGCAATTTACGCTTTTCTTTAGATGGCGAAACGCTTTATTTTCGCAATGAAAGCCGAACTGATGCGGGCGGCGACGTTTTTCAGGTTTCGCGTTTCGGCGGCGAGGCTCGCAAAATTTTAGAAAATTCGTGGAGCAGCATCGGGCTATCGCCGGACGGAAAAAAACTTTCGTTTGTCCGCTATTTTCCTAATGAAGCTAAATGGGTTTTGTTTATCCGTGACTTACAAAACGGCGAGGATAAACAAATTTTTGAACGCAGCTCGCCCGATTCGATCTATCGGACAGGCTTTCCTGCGTGGTCGCCTGATAGCAAAAAAATTGTGACGGTGGCACAGGAAAAACCCGCTTCGACGATCTATGTGATTGATGCCGAAACGGGCAATTCCGAAAAGCAAAATACGCCTCGTTTTGTTCAAATTGAGCAAACAATTTGGAATTCGCAAGGCAATGCGATTTTTTTGGTCGGACGCGAAAAAGACCGCTTTTTTCAGCTCTGGAAATTATATTATCCAAGCGGTGAAACTCAACGTATCACCAATGATTTAAGCACTTACCGTCATATTTCGCTTTCGGCTGACGGCAAAAATTTGATCGCTGAAAACCAAACTACCTTCGCGCATTTATGGACAACAACCACAGAAAATTTGGATGTCCAAAAACAAATCACTTTGGGAAATATAAACCGTGACGGCTTGTCGGGTTTGACCTGGACACCTGACGGGAATTTGGTTTATTCATCCAGACAGACGGGCGAAACCGATCTTTGGAGTTTGCAGTTATCAGATAATTCAGCACAGCAATTAACTAAAAATGCCGGACAAAATAACGAAAATCCGATTGTTTCGACAGATGGAAAGTTCATATATTTTGAATCAAACCGCACCAATTCGCGCCACATCTGGCGGATTGATACCGATGGTAAAAATCCGACTCAGATTACTTTTTCGGAAAAAGAAAATGAATTTTTTCCGGCACTTTCGCCCGATGGGAATTGGCTTTATTTTCTGAAAAAATCATCACAGGGAAACGTCATTTTACGCCAAAATTTGCAGGATAAACGGCTCGAAAATATTACCGAACAAGGAGCATTTTCACCAAATAGTTTTATTCTTCCATCGCCGAATGGAAAACTTTTAGCTTTTAATAACATCAAGGAAACCAAAAGCGAAGAGGGCAATACCAAAATTTCAGAAATCGGGATTGTTTATCTGGAAGAACAAAATAAAATCAAGATATTTCGCTTTCCACGTATCAACAGTTCGCTTACTTGGACACCTGACAGCAAAAGTTTTGACTATTACGAAAACTCACCCGAAGAAGCCAAACTGTGGCGCAGAACTCTCGATGAAACCGCCGAACCGAAACTTCTCTTAGCAATTCCAAAAACTTCGCTTTTTAATTTTGCGTGGTCAACAGACGGTAAAAATCTTGCTCTGGCACGCGGGAAGCAAGAACGCGATGTAGTTTTATTGAGAAATTTTGAATAACGTTTTATGAAAATGCAATCAATGATTTTTGTTGAATTTAAAACTTAAAGTCGTCTGCCGATAAATTTCTGAAACTCCAGAAGTCCAACGGTTAAAGCATTGACCAGAAACAAAATGATAAAAACAATTAAGATTTTGTAATACCAGGCAAATTCTAAAAACCATTGCCACGAATCGTTATTGCAATAAAAATATATTCCAATAACGATTCCGATAATTACCAAATTTCTGGCTAAAGCAAGTAAATGTGTGACAAATCCATCTTGTTCCGGCATTTCCAAAAATCCTTTTATTTAGGAAAATGTGCTTCCGCTTTCAAACGATGAAAGTTCTGCACTGAGTGAAATCTCTCCACTGAGGCTTGAACTGCTGGAATCGTCCCAGCTTCCGCCTGCACCCGCACCGACAAAATCAACCGTTTCGGATTGAAAATAATCTTTGCTTTCCGAAGCTGTCGTGTAATCGCTTTGGCTGGAATAATTATCTGAATTGTAATCGCTCTGATTTGAATAAGTATCGGTAGAATGATGATGATTTGAATGATGATTTGTTTCGTAAATTGGAGTCGAATCATCGTAATCAAAATCGGTTTCGTCATCAACTTCGCGGGTTTCAAAATATTCCTGCACAAACGAATCATCATCGGTTTCATACAAACCGTGTTCATCTTTTCGCTGTATCTGCCTAATTTTAGAAGTATTTACCTGTATTCGCCGCAAATAATCACGTTTCGCTAATTCGCCGTGCCAAAGGTGGAGAAGATTGCCGCGAACAAAACTGACCTTGTTAAAAACGCTGACCGCTTCGAAAAATTTCTTTGACCATTCCAGAATCTCGTCAATATTTTCAGTAAAAGCTTTGGTGATACATTCATGCGGAATTTGTCCGACGGCGGAGTGGGCGATGATATGATCTGCGCCGCCGATCAATGCCTTGTCATACAACGGAACCTTTTCTAAAACCTCGCGCCGTGCGCCCCACGCGAAACCGACGTGACCATGTAAATCATAGTGTTTAATCGTTTTATATTGATCGTCTCGAAAAGTCGCGCAAAAAGATTTCCAAACGCGAATATTTTCAACTCTTTCGCCTGCCAAAATTTTGGCTTTAGTTTCCGTGTTGATTTGCTCCAGACTTTTATTGCCTTGAAAAATGGTTTGGTCACGTTCCAAATGAGCGCAATATTCAAAAGGCTGAAGAATTTTGTAGTTTTTCAGTTCCTCAACTCCTTTGATGAGCCATTCATCGCTTTCAAAAATCACATCGGCATCCACCCAAAAAACATATTCATATTTTTCGGGCAATTCGGAAACGATCTTGTTCAAAAGTGCTTCTTTATGCCACAGCAGATTTTTTGTGTAAATCCTTTTAATATGTTCATTTTCAGGAAGTTCCGGCTGTGCATCGCCAATTACGCATTCGATAATCCGATGTTCGAGATGTTTGATTTTGTCGTAAAAAAGATTAAATGCCTTGGTGCGATACGGATTTTTTTGCGGATTAAAATAGCAGGAAATGACGACAGCACGCGAATCAGTTTTATATTTAGTCAGAAAATCGGTTTTATTTTTGCGCGAATCACGCCAGTTTCGGATTTGTTTGGCATTAAAAAGCCGAATCACTACCGACAGCACCAACACAACCGCAATAACTGCCAAAAGAATTAGCAAAATATAGAATTTATCGGTATGCTGTGGACGATTGTAGATAAAAAGCAAACCGAACAAAATAATCATTACGCTGACGTAAATAAACGGAATGACACGACCTTTTATATCATCAAAAAATTGGCTCCAACCGAATCTGTTAAAGTTATATTCCATAGACTTTACCTTAAAATGATTCTAAGTCTAGCTTGATAATCCCGTTTTCGTCCATCAAAAAACAGTTTGAATCCTCCCAATTGGCGACTCTGGTTGAAAGCCAAATTTTGTTCAGAACTTCATTATCAGAAAGTCTGGTTGAGTTCGTAGATTGCAAATACATATAGCTTGAATCTTCTTCATTATCCCTCGCCATTTCCTGAAAACGGGCATATAGTTCGTAAAGTTTATCGAAGAATTTGGCATTCAATTCTTCTCTGGAGAGAACTATCGAGGATTTGACCTTAAAAAAATATGGAACGAAATGACCTTCTGTCGGTTGGTAGCCATAGAGCATTAAACCGACTTGGGCATCGCATTTCCAATAATTGCATTCCATACTTTCTATTGTTTCAGCGTAAATGAAAGCGTAAAATCCGCATCCGTTAAACCGTCCGCTCCTGCCACACCGATCATAATATTGTAAGAATTGGTCGTGGCGTTAAAGGTAATCGTTCGTGATTCATCCTGAGTTTTTCCGCGTTTCGGATAATCCCATTTATGCTCGGCTTCGCACGTTACACACGACTGCAAATCTTCGGGCAGAGTTGTTTTATCCGGCGCGATTTGATAACCGTAAATGCTCAAATTCTTTGATTTATCCTTTGGACGAACCGTCACGGTCAAGATCGAATGCGGCGGTAATTTGGTCAAAAAGAAAACGTGATTGCCGGTAAATTTTGCTTTTTGCGTGGCGGGAAAACAAGCGTTGGCACTATTCCAAGCCCATGAATAATCGGAAAGTTGTGCACCTTCTTTAAGTGAGCCTGTAACAGTCGCAGTTTTTCCCGCTACGGTTTCAACCGACCAGATTTTCGGTTTATTGTTTTGGGCAAATGTTGTCATCGTTAAAGTTAAAGCGAAAATTATTGATAAAACTATTCTCATTTCAATTCTCCTTTCTTTTTCATCAACGAAATCGCCATTATTATTGTCAAAACAAACGCCAAAAATCCGATGATTGCCGAAGGAATCAGTCCAACTAAAGATTCTCCGAAATTGACGCGGTTATTCGTCATTGAAGGCAGTAAAAGGCAAATTACAAAGACAATTAATGACAAGATCATCAGCACAATTCCAATTATCAATCCTGCAATTTTCATAAATCCTCCGTTTACGGTTTTTGTGTTCCTCTGAACGTGTAGTAAATATCGTCAATGGTTAATTCGATGGTAATGTTCTGTCCGTCCTGCTTCATACTGCCGAAACCGAGGTTGCGGGTCTCGCCCGTTCCAACACGTTGACAAGTCGAAAAATAGGCTTTTTTCTCGTCTTCGAGCCAATCAAATTTTATCGGTTGCTGGCAATCGCCTAATTTCAAGCCGTCCTGACTTTTGATCGAAAGATTGCGCTCGATTTTACCGATTGATTCGATTGTCAATTCGACGTTTTTATGTTCAATTTGCGATTTGGCATAAGTTGAACCTCTCGGAATATTCGCTTCGTTGACGCTTCCCGCATAAATCTTTTTTTCACCGCTTTTGCCACATCCTGCAAGCAAAAAAGCGAAGAGCAACAAACTAATTGCCGCTAAAAATATTTTCATAAAAATCTCCTTAATTTCTTGGCAAACTATCAATCCATTTTTCCATTTCTCCAACCGGAGCAGGAGCATCTACCGAATCATTAGCAACTTTTCCGTCTTTTGTTCCAAAGGTCATTGCAGTTGGAATATTTGAATTGATAAAGTCCTTTTCGGCTATTACTGCGGGAATGGTGTAATCAATTATTTTCACTTTACAGGAACGTGCGTAAGCCGGGACAAATTGACCTGAAGCATTATAATCACCGATTTTGAAACTTCGGTTGCAGTCAACTTTGACAATCGTTTCGATTTCAGCCGCGCTTTTTGCTTTTAATTCATCGTCAATAACTCTCGTCCCTTCCATAGCGATTTCATAAACTTTGCCTTTGAGATACGGTTTTTCAGCAAGCTGAACGGGCGGGGCAAGATTTTTCAGACTGTCTTCGGTAATCGTTTGAGTCTTTTCGATTTCAGCTTTTACTCCATCAAGTGTGGATAAATCGAAATCTTTTGTTATTGGTAAGACTTTCAGAAATTCGATTATCTCGGATTGTTTGGTTAAAGGATGTGCCTTGATCGCCGTCAAGGTTTGACCACCTTTGCGAAGTGTAAATACATAATCGGCTTTTCCCCAAAAATCGTCCTTACTTTTACAAACCAGAAGTTGCCCGATCTCTTTGCCCGTTTTGTCCTTCAGAGTTTCTTCCTTATAAGGCTGAATATACTTCGTATCGGGTTTTGGACAATCGCTCAAATATTTCAATTCATCCTCTGCCATCTTCGGCTCATTATGAATTGTGACCAGATAATTCAAACTGCTTCCATTGCTTGCCTCATATCGGCGGATAATCGCTTTGTAGCGTTCCGACGAATAGCCTGTGGCGTAGTAACCCTTTTCCTCCCATTCTTTTTCCGGTTGGGTAATAGTTGTCGGAACTTTAGTTGTAAAATCGCCGACTTTCTCAGGAAAATAATCTTTCGGATTGGTGCTGACTCCGCCGCAAGCCGCTAAAAAACTGATGCAAACGACTGTTAATAAAAGTTTTAGTTTCATCATAGAAATTCTCCTTATTTTATTGTTGCGATCTTGGAACGATCATTATCGAAGGCTTTAATCTTGGCAATCCATCGTGCAAAGGACGGCACATAATCATATCTATTGAGCCGTTATTGCCGCCGTAACCGAAAGTGTAATTTGCAGTATCGCTGCATTTAGTATGTGCGACAACTGTTCCGGCTTCATTGCGACGGCGAATGGCGATTCCGGCGTTTGTTTGGATAAATTCCCAACCTGAATTGGCAGTTGTGTAGCCGTAAGGACCATCGTTTTCGTGCCAGGTTACGATGGCTTCCGGTTTGGTTGGATACGGAAAATCGTATTGAGTTTCTTGGAGTCCGCCGTTGTTGGTTTTGCCTTGCGAATTAGATTCGGAAGTGTCACGGTTTTCGGGATTGGCTTCGCCGTTCGTGTTTGCCGGAGCATTTCTCTGATTCCTCCTTCCGCGAGGTCTGGTTTGACTGCTGTTTGGTGTTTGGGAAACAGAGTCTCCGTTTTTTGTTGTATTTTCCGAGCCTGTTGCATAGACCGGAATTGTTCCGCCCGTAACTTGATTTTGTCTGTTGGAGTTTTGATTTTTTCTATTGCCTTTTGCGGCAGGCAGTCCAATTTCGCTTATTAGAGAATCAGAATTTCCATTTTGGCGATTTCGATTATTGTCTTGATTGCATCCTTTGGCATTTGGATTTGATTGGCAATATTGTCTGAATGTCGTCACCTGTCCGTTTGGGAGTGTGCATTGACGATTTTTGGCAATTCCGGCATCGTCATTCATTTGGTCACACGGCTTAAATTTTTGATAAACCATTCCGTCACTTTTCGACGGCGTATTTGGCGCGTCATTTCTTTGAACCGGATTTTTAGACGGTCTTTCATTAGGTTGGTTATTCCGCCGATTGCCTTTGCCCTGCGCCAAAACAGCGGTTGAAAATATTGAAAATAAAGCGATTATTAAAATTGAAATGGTATATTTTTTCATCTTTTCTCCTTTTTACATTTCAAAATCGTTACGGACACTTAACAAATTTTCCTGAGCCGTCGAGAATTTCGAGTTCGATTTTGGTAGTTCGTTTAACGATAAATTCGCGTTCCTGACAATATCCGGCGACAGGACCTTTGACCAACATTCGCCCGATCTTGTAGAAATTCTTGCTTTTTTCGATCTTGTAATAGACATATTTGCTGTCGCGTCCGACTTCGTTTCGGCTGTCAGAACCTCTGACCCACGCCGCATCGTCCATTCCGATAGTTAAAATCGTTGATCTTTTGAAAACGTCGTCGGTCGCATTTCGTTTGGCGATTGATTGAGCCGCCGCGTCCTGAAATTTCGGGGCAACCCAGCGATTTGTCTGCATTTGCTTATCAATGAAGGCTTTGACCTCAACGGAAATCGGGCGCAATCTTTCAAAAAAGTTCGGCGGCATTTCTGCTCCGTATTTGGCAAATTCGGCTTTTTCCTTGACTTCGGCGGCGGTTTTCCAACCTTCAAAATCCAACGCCATCAACTGCAAATCGTAATGAATTGCGCCGTTGCCCATATTGTTGTCAGCCTGATTGCGAATGCCGTCCCAAACTGCGTTGCGGTTGTTTACGATCTGTCCTTGAATCGCTTTTTTTATCAAGACCTCACGATTGACGACAACTTCGCAAATATCGGCTGCGCGATCAATAATTCTTTTTTGGCTGGTTGGCGGAGTTCCATTCTTGATGTTTGGGTATTTTTTGCAAATCTTTTCGAGTTCTACAAGCTGCTGCCGTAATTTGGCGTGATCGGGATCGGGCGGAACCGGAAATGCTGATGAATGATTATTCGGATAACTTTTGGGATCATAAACATCTGCAAGATAATCAACCGAATAAACGTAAGGCATAGCTTCGTGAAAAAATGAAGCACTTATTCGATCTGTTTCCTGCATTTCCAGATGATATTTTTCGCTCCGAATTATTCTTCCGCCGCTTGGTTGAATGAGTGTCGTATCATATTTGCCGCTTCCGTAGCGAACTTTCCAATATCCGCTTTCTTTGTAAAACTCTTCAATTCTTGCCTTAGACCAATTATTGGTAGTGCCGTGATAAATCACATCGCCGACTTTGAATGAACTGAGCGGCTCTTCCTGCGTTTGGGCATTGATACTAATTGCTAAGAAAAGACTGAGCGCAAAAATTAGAGTTAGAAATTGTTTGATTTTCATTAATTTCACTCCTCATTATTTGAATTTGATTGAGTTCAAAATTGCGTCAATAGTAGGCTTGTTTTTTTCGTAAGTTCCAGGCGGATACAAAACTGAAAAATACCATTCGCGTTTCTCTTTCACGTTAAAGCCTGTCCAACTAAACTGTCCGCAGGTCGGTGCTATGGCAGCACTGCATTTATCGTTTTTATTTTCATCTTTAAGATAGGTTCCGAGATTGGTGTCTCGCATATCCATCACGCCGAGAACAGGCGGAATTGCGGATTCTGAATTTGCACCAACACCGAATGTTCCAAATTCAGCGATTTCGCCTTTTTCCTTTGCCCCCTTGTTATACTCAAGTTTTCCGTCTAACCATTTTCGCGGATTGCTTAAAACATCCGAATTTTTCTCTTCATTAAAAATCGTATAACTCAGAAAAACCTGCACGATTCCATCTCCATTCGCCTTTGCCGGAACGTAAGTCCATGGACCGTAATCTTTTGTTTTCAAAGCGCGCCAATCGGACGGCAAATCAATATTGTAAAAAACTGTCGAGAAAACCTTGCTTTTTTCAAGTTTGGCATTTGAATCAGGCTTAATTTTGCCGCTTTCATTAACACCATCCAGAGAACTTTTATTCTCGGCATTTTTGTTTTCTGCTACGGTATTTTTATTTTCTGGAATTGTTGAATTTGCCTTTGCAACGTTTGAATTTGCAGAATTATTTGAAACTGTCGTCCCGCCGCAAGCCATTAAAAAGCTGACATAAATGATTGTTAATAAGAGTTTTAGTTTCATGGTTTCTCCTCTATTTTTCCAAATTTGATAAAACACACGGGTCAAGATGAATTTGGGTATAGCCCGAATCTCTGACAACCTGGCTGAATACACCTTTGATAGTTGCGCCGGGGGATTTTCCCGCTCTTTTCATATCGCTAATCTTTGAAGCGTAAGGCATATAATCACTAAAACTGCCTTTGCAAATGATGTAGCCGGATGAATATGAGCCGTATTTTGCGCCGATGTGGAGCATACTGTATTGAATTTCCCACAGTTCTGCACCCGTCACGGTCAGCATCCGTCCGCGATATTGGTCTGCACCGGAACTCGCTCCGCTGATTAGTTCGTCGGCTGAAATGGTCATTGGGCTGGTATCGGCGGGAGCTGAACTATCTGATTTGGTCGAATCAGGCGAAGAAGTCGGACTCGTTTCGGCAACTGAATCTGTTTTCTTTCCGCTGCTGTCAATTTTCCAAACTCCTTCTTTGACCAGATTGATTACCTGCACATCGTTCGATTTGCTTTTGACCTCAATCGTCGCCGTTGAACCGCTAGAAGAGATTTTTTCGTTGGAAACATTGTCGGTTTCGCCTAAATTGTCCGAAAAGGAATTTAGAAACTCGTCTTCGGATTTGTTGCTGTATTTCGCTGCTTCCTGAACTGTTTTCAAAAATTTTTCCGAAAGATACTGCTTCATCGCGGCGGCATCTTTTTTTCTGGCAGCGGCGGCAAAGGCTTTGTAAGAATTGGTTGGCGAATTTCCGCCGAACATCGAGCAAGCCAAAATAAAACCCGGTAAAATGCTCAAAACTAATACATTTCTGACTATTTGCAGATTCTTCATTTGTGTTTTCTCCTTAAAAAAATGAACTTCTGCCAATAGTGAAAAAAAGCGAAAAAACATTTCACTCGATTTTTGATTTTTGATTTTTGATTGGTATTTGAGTGAAAGTAAAAATTGTCAGTTAGAAATAAGATTTTTTGCCCGCGAAAGACACGAAAAAAAACGAAAGGCTACTCAAAACTAATAATTTTACAAAATATTTTCGTGTTTTTGGTGTGTTTCGTGAGCAAATTTTGGCTTTGATTTTACAAAATTTTTACCTTAAAAAAGGCTTCTGTTCATTACAAACAAAGCCTTTTTTACTTTTTACTTGTTCACCGCCAATCGCCCTGAATTGTAAAACCAGCCCAAAAGTATGGAGATTTGAAACGCGTAATTTGTTTGATTTCATTTTGAGTTTGGCGCAAGGCTGAAACGGGTTTGAGTTTTTTGACCAACAGATTTTGATAAAACTTTTTCATAAATTCGGCGGTGGCGGCATCGTCAACTTTCCATAAGCTCGCCACAATCCGTTTTGCTCCGGCATACATAAATCCGCGGGTTAAGCCGATCAAACCTTCGCCGCGAACGTCTTTGCCAAGTGCGGTCTGACAAGCGGAAAGCACCACCAAATCACTGTTTAATTTGAGGTTATAGATTTGATTGAGGCGTAAAAAACCATCCCGGACGTTCCCTTCTTTATCGTAAAGCGAAAAAACCAAGCCTGAAAATTCGGGATGAGAACTGTCCAAAAGTCCGTGTGTCGCAAAATGGAGGATGCGATAATTAGCCGTATTTTGATTGGTTATATTTTCGCGGTTAGCATCGAAATCAAGTTTAATATCAATTTGATTTTGAGGAACCAAAGTTGAAATTGAGTTTGCCTCAAACCTTGAAGATAAAAGTCTGGGAAGATTTTCACCTAAATTGAAATCCCGCAAAGCAACGCCAACCGTTGAAGATTTTAGTGGTTTAGTTTCTTTTTTGGCATTTGCCAATCTGACATCATTTTCGGCAAAGACGGGGTCAGCAAATATTTCGATAGTTTTTTCGGTTGACTGGAAAGGTTTTTGCCGAAGCTCAGCCAGAACACTGGCGGAAGGCAAAGTAACTATTTCATTTTCGACCAAATTGGCAAATGGAATGAATTGCAGAATCCCGTCAGCCACAATGGTCAATCGTTTGTTCTTTATTCCCGCAGAAATTTGCGAAAAAAGGATTTGGTTTAACTTGACTGAGATTGCCGAAGTATCTTTTTTGGCAATTATTCCTTCGTAAAATTCCTTACAAATTTTTTCGATTTCCTCACGATCCGGCAAATAAAAAAATTTGATATTTGTTTTGGTGACCATCCATAAATAGCTTTGATTTTCGCCGAGCTTAAATTCAAGTAAAACCGTGTCGGAATCGAGCAAATTTTGAATTTCGGTTGAAGAAAGAGGAATTGCCTGGGTAAGTGATGAATATTGGGGGCTTTGTTTACGGATTTGACTTTGCAGCGATTCCAATTCATCGCCTAAATTTCTGATTTCATTATCATAAATCGTTTTTTGTTCGGAACTGAATTTTCCCCCTAACAACCTCGTGCGTTCAAAGGCTTTTTGGCTGATAAGCTCACTTAATTCTTTTTCCCGCTGCAAAATTTTTCCGTCCGCCCCATCATTAATGCTGACATTGGCTTCCCGCAAAAGTTCGAGCAACGAACGGGAACGTCCACGTTCACTCAGTTCAAAAGCCTGTGTATTAAAGTTTTTGGAAGAATCCTGTGTGTGAAGTTTAAGCATTATTTCTATGGCTAACTCATAGTATTTTTGCACCGTGGCGTAATAAGAGGAGCGTAAAGTTTGAGTTGGAATATTGCTGCGTAATTTTTCGATAATTTCGAGTGCTGCTGAAATATCCTGTTTGGCTTCCGCCAATTGGTTCAAATTCTTTTTTACTCGTGCCTGATTAAACAAAACCTCAGCCTGACTGCCCTGATCTTCAATGGAAACGTAAATGTCTTTTGCCTTATTGAAATTTTCCAGTGACTTTTCAAATTCACCTTTTGATTCGGCAATTAAACCGATATTCACCAAATTCACGGCTTCAAAAGGTTTATTGGAAACTGCCCGATTTGATTCTACCGACTGGTTGTAGAAATCCAGTGCTTTGTCAAAATTCTTTTGTTTACGTTCGATATTTCCCAATAAAGTCAAGGCTTTACCTTCATTATTGCGATCTTTGGATTCACGCCAGAGGGCTAAAGCCTGTTCATAGTTGGCACGAGCTTTTTCCAAATCATTTTTATCTTCCAAAAATTCGCCGAGATTCGCTAAAGTTGTGGCTTCACCACGTTTATCTTGAGTTTTACGGCGTATTTCCAGCGATTGATTGAACAACTCAAAAGCCTGTTCGTTTTCCCCTAATTTTCGATAAGTGGAAGCTAGATTATTGAGAGTTTCGCCCAGAGTTTGCGAACCCAGTTCAAGATGAATTGCGTAGGATTTTTTAAAATAATCCAATGATTTCTCATATTCGCCGAGATTGCTGAACATTTGAGCTAAATTGCTGTAAGAACTTGCTTGAACGAGTTTATTCCCGCTTTGCTGCGACATTTCCAAAGCCAGCGAATATGAATCAATTGCCTTTCTGGTTTCACCTTTGCGGGCATAAATTAGTCCGAGATTTGTAAAAACCGATTGAATCGCAACCTTGTCATTTATTGGTTTTAAGATTTGCAAAGATTCCTGCAAAGTTGATTCGGCTTTTTGATTATTGCCCGCCCGAAAATAGGCTAAACCCAAACTTGCTAATAGTCTGCCTAAATCGCCCTGATTATTAATCTTTTTTTGAATTTCCACGACCCGCAGATAAAACCCGATTGCCTTGTCAGATTCTCCGATAGCGTCATAAGCGATGGCTAAATTATTTAAAACGAATCCTTCGATGTTTTCAGATTTTAATTCCTTCGCAATTTGAAGTGCTTCTTCTAAATTTGCAATTCCGGCTTTGTAGTTTCTCAGACGGTTTTGCGCTACGCCCATACTGTTCAGTGCAACTGCCTGCTGAGATTTGTTGCCGAGTTCGCGCCATAAATTCAGACATTTTTCGGCGGCTTCGTAGGCTTTTTGGTGTTCTCCTAAACGGCGATGGACAAAATTTAATTGAAGATAAGTGCGGGCTTGTAAGACTTTATCGCCGGTGATGTCGGCAAGCCTAATGATTTCCTGTTCCACTCCGATTAATTCACGATTAGCCGCTTCCGTCTGCAAAGGGTCTAAAACATCGGCTTTCACCATCAGTTTTATAATTTGGCTGGTTGCTTCATTAAATTTGAGGTCACTTTCAACCAAAGAGCGAACTCCCGCCAGTTTTACGGTAAATTTTGTGGTTTTTTGCTTGGCATCAACCGGAATGATTTCTATTTTGTAATCACCTGCTTCTTTTGCCGTGACAAAAACGAAATTATTTTTAGGGTTTGTAGTATCAACTCCGACTTCCAGATATTTCTCGCCCTTTGGATTATAACCATTGATAAAGAGACTAATTCCTTTGGCTTCAAATTCAAGTCGGGCGGTTTGATTTGCTTCAAGTTTAATACTGAAAAAAATTGCTTCTCCGCCTTTGATTTCACGCTCAACGGGTTGCTGTAAAACCAAATTTGTCACGCTTTGGGCAAAAAGAAAGGAAACTAGAAAAAGACCTGTAAAGAAAATTGAAAATATTCGCATAGACAAATTTCTCTCTGATGATTAATCCTTTTGATTAACTCTGAACTGAAAATCGGCTGCTGATTCATCTTCATTTTTGGCATTTTTGCCGTAAAGTTTGATGATATAGTCGCCTCTTTTCAAATTTTGCGCCGGAACAAAAGCATTAACTTTTGCTTTGTTTGCCGATAATTTTCCGCTTCGATAAACGATGCTGCCGTTTTGGTCAACAATCTCCGCCCGATAAGTTTTATAATCCTGACTTTCCAAATT
>JAIBCC010000084.1 GCA_019694395.1 Pyrinomonadaceae bacterium
CTTCGCACTCTCTCATTCCGGCTTCCACAGCTTTTCGGGCTGCTTCCTGAGCTGCTTGTTGAGCAGCAAATGGAGTTCCCTTACGCGATCCGCGAAAACCTCTGGCACCTGATGAACTTTGTGATACCAAATTACCTTGAGTATCAGTTATCGAAATCAGAGTGTTATTGAAAGACGCAGCGATGAACGCAATTCCCGTCGGAATATTCTTTTTCTCTTTTTTACGAAAAGTTTTGGTATTTTTCTTTGCTTGTTGCTTTGCCATAAATTCAGTGATTAGTGGTTAGTGATCGGTGGTCAGCAAACATTTTTTCTGCCAACTCCCCACAGAAAACTGCCAACTATTTTTTGCCCGGTGCTTTTTTCTTCGCAACAGCGGCTTTACGCGGACCTTTACGGGTGCGTGCATTCGTGCTGGTGCGTTGACCGCGAACAGGCAAACTGCGGCGGTGACGTAATCCACGATAGCAACCAACGTCCATCAAGCGTTTGATGTTCAATTGGATTTGTTTTCGTAAATCCCCTTCAACTTCGCCTTGTTCATCAATGATCGAACGAATTTTGGTTAATTCATCTTCGCTCAAATTTTTGATTTTAGTATCTATATTGATGTTTGCTTCATTCAGAATCGCAGTGGCACGGGCTTTTCCAATCCCATAAATATAAGTTAAACCAATCTGCGCTCTTTTTTGTGGTGGTAAATCTACCCCTGCTACACGAGCCATTTTCTACCTCTATTCTAGATTTTGATTTTAGATTTTTGATTGGATTTAGATTATTTACTTATAAAATATTCTAAATCAGCAATCAAATTCCAAAATATTTAGCCTTGACGTTGTTTATGTTTTGGGTTATCGCAAATGACGCGAACAATCCCTTTACGATGAATAATTTTGCATTTATCGCAAATCTTTTTGACTGAAGGACGAACTTTCATTTTTGTCTTAAACCTCGCTTTTTATTTATAGCGATAAGTGATTCGCCCACGAGTTAAATCGTATGGCGATAGTTCAACTAAAACTCTGTCACCCGGCAGAATCCTAATAAAATTCTTACGCATCTTGCCGGAAATATGCGCCAAAACTTGATGCTGCCCGTCTTCTATTTCGACTTTGAACATCGCGTTCGGCAATGTTTCGAGAACGGTTGCCGTTACTTCTATCGCTTCTTCTTTTGACATAATGTCTTAAGAGCCAACTTTCTGTTTAGTTGGACAAACCGTAAATGTTACCTTTTTTTGCAACTTTTTTCAAGTTACCCTGCGACCTTTTCTGTTTTGCCCTTATTTTGCTTGGCTTTTTGCTCTTTTGTTAAAGTTAGGATCTCAGGTCCGGTTTCTAAAATCGCAATTGTGTGTTCAAAATGGGCACTGGCTTTTCCGTCTTTGGTAACAACAGTCCATTTGTCGTCCAAAGTTTTTGTTTCGTGAGTTCCCATATTTATCATCGGCTCAATCGCGAAACAATAACCGGCACGAATTTTTTCACGGGTTCCGGGTCTCCCGTAATTAGCTATCTGCGGAGCTTCGTGCATATTCCGACCAATTCCGTGTCCGGTATAATCACGCACAATCCCGTAACCATATTTTTCGGCATGAGTTTGAACTGCATAGCCGATGTCGCCAACCTTATTTCCAACCCGGCTTTGCTCAATTCCCAAAAGCAAACATTCTTCTGTAACTTTTAACAATTGCTTTAAATCATCGGAAATCTCCCCAACTGGGGCGGTAAATGCTGTATCACCTACAAACCCGTTATAGGTCGCCGCCATATCAAGTGAAACAATATCACCATTCTTAAGCGGCGTTTTGTTAGAAAATCCGTGAACAACCTGTTCATTTACCGATGCACAAATGGCAAAAGGAAAGGGAGTCATTCCATAAGGCTTATACCCAACAAAAGTTGGGATTGCACCCCTTTTCCGAATCATTTTTTCGGCAACTTCATTTAACTCCAAAGTCGAAATACCGGGTTCAATCATTGATCGTAAAGTTTCACGCACTTCAGCAATCAATTCCCCAACTTCCCGCATTCTATCTAAATCTTTTCTCGACTTTGCAATAATCATTCTTTTTCCCAAAAAGAAATGGCTAAGTTTACTTAAATAACCTTTGATTTTTGAATCAACCACTTAAACCAAATTTTCCAAATCTACGTAGATTTCTTCTAGTTCTCTGTTGCCATTAATTTTTTCCAAACGTCCTGAACTTTGGTAATAATCTAACAAAGGTTTGGTATTTGCGTCATAAGTTTCCAAACGAACTGAAACGCTTTCCTCATAATCATCTGCTCGATGAGTTAATTGTGTGCCTTCGTGGAAATCACAGAAACCCTCATTTTTCGGCGGCTTGGAATAGATGTTATAAATCTCTCCGCAAACAGGACAAGAACGGCGACCTGTCAAACGTTTCATTAACTCTTCGCGTGGAACATCAACTTCAAAAGCTTGAATTTCTTTTCCTTGTTCTTTGGCTAAATTTTCAAGCTGTTCTGCCTGAACTGCAGTTCTTGGATAACCATCAAGCAAATAAGTTCCCTGGCAATCATCCCGCGAAGTTCTGTCTTTAACAATTTGGTAAGTTAGATCATCAGAGATCAGTTTTCCTTCAGCCATTGTTGACTGAACTTCTCTGGCAAGCGGAGTATCCGCATTTTTCATCTCGCGAAACATATCTCCGGTTGAAATTTGCGGAATTCCTTTTCTTTCTTCTAATAATCTTGCTTGGGTTCCTTTTCCCGCGCCAGGGGCACCGATTAGAACAATAATTTTTGACATATTGACTAACTTCTACGACCTCTCAGACGCGAACCTGAGCCAAGGAATCCTTCGTAATTTCTCATTACAAGTTGAGCTTCAACCTGTGCAATTGTATCCATTGCAACACCAACCAAAATCAAAAGCGAAGTGCCGCCGAAATAGAATTGGTAACCTAATCCGGTTGGAATCCAGCTAAGTCCCGGAGTTGATGTAAAGAAATTATCTAATGCCGGTCCAAAGAATGGTAATCTTGCGACCTTGAAACCACTCAAAAGTAATTGCGGAACAAAAGCGATAAATGCCAAATACAATGCTCCAACTGTAGTTAAGCGAGTCAAAATATAATTTAAGTATTCAGCGGTTTGTGAACCCGGACGAACGCCAGGAACAAATCCGCCGGATTTTCTTAAATTATCGGCAACGTCATCGGTATTAAATTGGATCGTAATATAAAAGAAGGTAAACAAGACAATCATTGTCAGGAAAACCAATTCATAATACGGGTCCCCGCCGTGAAACTGTTGGAAAAACTGGAAAATTTTTGTCCAAACAGCGTCAGGTTGATTCGGATCAGCCGGAAATGCTGAAAACAAAGTTTGAGGCATTGCCAAAACGGAAGAAGCAAAAATTACCGGAATAACCCCGCCCATATTTACCTTTAATGGCAAAGTTGTTTCCTGTCCCTGATAGACCTGATTTCCCATTCGACGGCTGGCATATGAAATTTTGATATGCCGTCTGGCTGATTCGACATAAACGATCAAGGCAATCAAGGCTATTAATACAATTACCAAAAAGACAACCCCAAGTGTTTGAGTCGGATCACCTGCACTAATTCTATCAGAAATTTGGGTGATTCCGCGTGGCAAACCAATTACGATTCCCACGAAAATCAACAAGGAAATACCATTTCCGATTCCGCGCTCGGTAATTTGTTCACCTAGCCACATCACAAAAATGGTTCCGGTGGTCAGTGTCACGACAATTAAAATCGAAGCCCACCAACTGTCACCAATAATTGCGTTTTTCTGTAACCAGGTTGAAACAAAGAATGTTTGGATTGAACACAAAACAACGGTCAAATACCGAGTCCATTGGTTAATTTTCTGCCGTCCGACTTCTCCCTCTTCCTGCACTTTTTTCAATGGAAGATACAAAACAGTCATCAACTGAATAATGATTGACGCTGTAATATAAGGAGTTACGCCAAGCGCAAAAACCGAAATCGTTCGGAAGTTTCCGCCGGAGAATAAGTCGAGAACTCCCAAAAGCGTTCCGCTCACCTCGCCCCAAACTTTTTCAAGCTGGACTTTATTAACTCCCGGAGCAGTGATATGTGCGCCTAGACGATAAATGATAATCATTCCCAAGGTAAAGAAAATTCTCTTCCTTAACTCAGGAATTTTGAACATATTTTGCAGCGCGGCAAAAAACTTTTCCATATTATTCCTCTAAAAACGAAAAGATAGCACTTAGCAACTTTGATTGCAAAAACAACCTGAATTACTAAATGCTATTTTAGATTACTCAACTTGTGCAGATTTAACAATTGCATCGGCGGTTCCACCGACTTTTTCAATTTTATCTTTTGCGGTTTTAGTAAAACGATGTGCCGAAATTTTCAAAGCTTTTGAAATTTCGCCGTTTCCTAAAACTACTAAATCATGTTTAGCTTTTCTAATTAATCCTCTTTCGTGCAAAATTTCGGGATTAACTTCATCGCCGGCATTAAAATTTGCTTCGATGGTAGCCAAACTGATTTCAAGCCATTGTTTTTTGAATTTATTTGTAAATCCGCGTTTTGGCAAACGGCGTTGTAAAGGCATTTGTCCGCCTTCAAAACCTGCTTTGCTGGAATATCCTGAGCGTGATTTTTGTCCTTTGTTACCGCGTCCGGCTGTTTTTCCTAAACCTGAGCCCGGTCCGCGTCCAACTCTTTTCTTTTTATGCGTGCTGC
>JAIBCC010000085.1 GCA_019694395.1 Pyrinomonadaceae bacterium
CCGACTCGACCGATTGCTGTTGTAATTTCGCCTAATTTTCCTGGTTTATTATGAATTTTGACACGCAAAGTCAAACTGTAGCTTGCGTTTGGGGTTGGTTTATGTTGCACGATTTATGACCTGAATTGAATGATTTGTTTATAAAAATATAGATTAACCTTTTAGCTGATTGGACGCAAGATGCCGCGAACCACGCCTAAAATTGCAATTTCATCAGCCGACGCAAAAATACTCGGGTAATTTGGATTTGCCGACTGAAACTCGGCATTTGCGCCTTGGCGATAGTATTTCATCAAAATAACTTTTTTATTTTCAATGATTGCGACCACATTATCGCCATCGCGCGGATAGGGACGCTTTTCGACTAAGGCAATATCACCTTCACAAATATGTTCACCATTCATCGCTTCATCACGCACCCGAAATCCGCGAATTCTTTCTGCATCGGCATAGCCTAACATAAATTCCGGCACAAAAAAGTTTTCCGATTCCCAATCTTCTTCAAAATCGTCTTTGAAAGGAATCTCTAACCATTCGATTTCGTAAATTGATTCCGAAGCGGTTTGCTGTTTAGTCCGAACCTGTAAACCGAAACTGCCGTTTTCACGTTGACGCGAAAGCAAACCTTGATGTTCAAGTGCAGAAATATGTTTGGCAATCGCCGATTTTGAAGCGATCTTAAAATGTCTCGCAATTTGTTGATACGAAGGCTCATAGCCGCGTTCGCCTATGAACGAAGTGATGTAATCCAAAACCTCTCTTTGTCGTTTGGTGCGTGGTTGCATAAAGATATAGATTTTAGTGAGAGATTTTTTGCCAAGTCAAACGTGGAAATTGAAATCTTGCTAAGTTAATTTAATTGGTTGATTTTTTGATTGAGTTCTTCAACAATTGGATGCTCTCCAAAAGACAGGAAACGAAATACAGGAATAAATCTGATTTTCCTACCAAAATCGCATGGAATCTTTAATTCAATAGTCACAATCTCAGGATTGTTCATTAAAAACACTTGAGACACGTTTTGAATGTTTTCCCAAGGTATCAGAATCCTTTTCCTTGAAAACCAAGAAGTTGTTTGAATAATTAATCCTTTGTTTTCATCAACTACTTCAACTTTTTTGAGTTTGAAAAGTAAATTTATAATTACAATAAAAATCGTTGAAAAAGCCAAAAGATAACTAATAAATTCAAACCAATTTTTGCTTATTTGTATATTAATAGAAATCAAAATCAAAAAGAGCGGAAACAAAAATAAAACAAAGCCCGTTTGATAAAAATCTGTTAGTGTTATTGAGGAAACTTTGCGGTGCATAAATTTATTGGACAGAATAGAACAACTTAGTTAAAATCTCAATATGATTTTTTATCGCAAACATCTCGCCCTTAGATAGCCACCCGTTGGAAGATTTTTCCTGCGTGCGTGGCGACAATCCAATTCAAAAATCAAAGTTATAAATTAAAAATTATCAGCAAGTTTGGATAGATTTGTATTTATCTATTAAACTTACTTTTTTGCTCAATTCCAAAGACTTGAGACTTTGAGACTTGAGACCTGAGACTATAAAGCAATGGAAGAGAAATATTTTGCAGAAGCAATAGAAGAAAAATGGCAGAAGATTTGGGCTGAAAAAGGCACATTTCACGCCGAGATTAACGATTCAAAACCGAAGTTTTACGCCTTGGAAATGCTGCCCTATCCATCAGGCAATTTGCATATGGGACACGTCCGCAATTATTCAATCGGCGATGCGTTGGCGTGGTATAAACGCTTGAAAGGATTCAATGTTATGCATCCGATCGGTTGGGATTCATTCGGTCAACCCGCCGAACAAGCCGCCATCAAACGCGGCGTTAATCCACGCGACTGGACGGAAAGCAACATCGCCCATATGAACGGGCAATTACAGCGTTTGGGCTTGAGCTACGATTGGCGCAGACAAATGTTTGCCCATCGTCCCGATTATTACAAATTCGATCAATGGTTTTTCCTGAAAATGTATGAAATGGGGTTGGCTTACAAAAAAGCAACTCAGGTAAATTGGTGCGATACTTGCCAAACAACTTTGTCCAACGAACAAGCCAGCGGTGGAATTTGTTGGCGTTGCGGCAATCCGACGACCAAAAAAGAGATCGAACAATGGTTTTTGCGGATAACTCAATACGCCGACCAATTGTTGGATGATATGGCGGAAATCGAAGCGGGGTGGGCGGAAAAAGTTCTGAAACGTCAACGCGATTGGATCGGACGTTCGACAGGGGCTTTCGTCGAATTCAAAGTCCAACATTCGGACGAAAAAATCCGCGTTTTCACAACTCGAATTGACACGATCTACGGCGCAAATTGCATCGTCGTAGCGGCTGAACATCCGTTTATCGAAGCGAATTCGGATAAATTGTCGAGCGAAGTTTTGGCAAAAATCGCGGAAATTAAAGCGGAAAAAGCCAAAGCTACCGACCACGAAGCGGAAGTTGAAAAAGACGGAATTGATACTGGATTCAAAGCGATAAATCCATTTTCGGGCGAAGAAATCCCGATTTGGGTGGCAAATTACGTTTTGATCGAATACGGAACGGGTGCGGTTATGAGCGTTCCCGCACACGATGAGCGCGATTTTGAGTTTGCGAAAAAATACGATTTGCCGATTCGACAGGTAATTTCCGAACCGCATATGGAACACGCTCATCATACGATGCAGGTTTTGGCGTTGGAACAGGCTTTTTCTGATTACGGAGTTTTGGTTCATTCGGATTATTGGAACGGAAAAACTTCGGAAGTTGCAAAAAAAGAAATGACCGAATGGGCGGAAAAACACCGGTTTGGTGAAGCGGCAACAACTTATCGTCTGCGTGATTGGGGCATTTCCCGACAAAGATTTTGGGGAGCACCGATTCCGATTGTTTACTGCGAAAAATGCGGCACAGTTCCCGTTAAATACGAAAATCTGCCCGTTGAATTGCCGCAAGATATGATTACGGAAGGCACTGGAACATCGCCTTTGGACAACGACAAGGATTTCGTCAATACGACTTGTCCGAATTGCGGCGAGCCTGCAAAGAGAGAAACCGACACAATGGATACTTTTGTAGATTCGTGCTGGTATTATTTCCGTTACATTGACAATCAAAATTCGGAAATGCCTTTCGATCCGAAAATTGCTGAATATTGGACACCTGTTGACCAATACATCGGCGGCGATGACCATGCTGTGATGCACTTGATCTACACCCGTTTTTGGTCGAAAGTGATGCGTGACATCGGCTTGGTTAAATTCAACGAGCCCGTCAAACGCTTGTTGACACAAGGAATGGTGATTGGCGAAACCTTTTTTGATGAAATTCCGAATCCTGATGACGCGGACGGCAAAGGCAAACGGGTTTATTTTCCGCCGAATCAGGTTTCGGTCAAACGTGATGAAAAAGGTCGCATCATTTCAGCTGAAAATGCGGAAGGCAAACAGCTGAAATCTGCAATTGAACGAATGTCCAAATCAAAAGGCAACGGCGTCGATCCTGATGAAATGGTCGAAATCTACGGAGCTGATGCGGCTCGAATGTTCGTCTTGTTTGCTGCTCCTGCCGAAAATGAATTGGTCTGGAAAGAAGAAGGAGTTGAAGGAACTAAACGCTTTTTACAGAGAGTTTGGCGATTTGTTTGGCGTTGGAAATCTGTAATCAGCGGGCAATGGTCAACATCAATGGTTCACGAATTTTCAGCCGAAGCAAAAAAATTAAGACGCAAAACTCATCAAACGATTCAACGGATTCAAGACAATTTTGAATCATTGCAATTCAATACGCCCGTTGCAGCTTTGATGGAATTATCGAATGCAATTCACGAGTTCAAAGTTGAACCGGAAACTGCAAACGAATCCGATATTTACGCGATTCGTGAAGCGGTTGAAAGTTTGGTTTTGATGTTGGCTCCATTCGCTCCGCACACGGCTGAAGAATTGTATTCGCAACTGGTCGGAAACGAAAACGGAATTTTGGCAAACGGCGGGCAATTTCCAGAATTTAGTGCCGAATTAGCCAAAGAGGACGAAATCGAAATTCCGGTTCAGATCAACGGCAAACTGCGTTCTAAGGTTTTGGCTTCGCCCGAGGCAGACAATAAAACTTTGGAAACATTGGCTTTAGCAGATTCAAAAGTTAAGGAATATACTGACGGAAAGGAAATCGTGAAAGTAATTGTCGTTCCTAAACGTTTGGTAAACATTGTCGTCAAAGGCTAAAAAAAAGAGGCATTGTTTTTGCTTATGCAAATTCCACTGCCTCTTTTTGTTTTTTAAATCCAATCCCTGCTACTAATGTATCTTTTAACTTGAGTGCTCTTTTCTCCACTACGAACCAGGAAAACATGGCTAAAGGGACGGTGAACAAAAAGGAAAGTAAAATCATTTTACCAACCGGCATTCTATTTCCTAAAAAATGAACAATCGTCTGCTGAACCGGGAATGAATAAATATACATACCATAAGAAAAATCTCCCCATTTACCAACCTGACGAAGATTTATTTTGGGTGAAAAAACAAACCAGAAAATGATATACGGTAAACAAAGATAAATAAAAATCCCCGATTTACCCAAATAAAATGCCA
>JAIBCC010000048.1 GCA_019694395.1 Pyrinomonadaceae bacterium
ACTTTTAGTTCGCCCGAAGTGGTTTGCCTTGTCAAATAACTGTAATCTTGTTCGCTTAGTTTTAAGTGTTCTTTTCTCATATTAGAAATAAACACTTAATTTGTTAAAAAATTTAAAAAACGGACTATTAATTTTGATTTAATTTGTCATAATAGAAAATATGAATTTTTCGGAGACTTTAAAACTTGCATTTTCGGCAATTTGGTCACATAAACTCCGCTCGTTTTTGACGCTTTTGGGGATGATTATCGGGGTAACAGCTTTTATGCTGGTACTTTCATTACTTCAGGGTTTTAGTAGCTATGTAGATGAAAAGATCGCCAAGATTGGCTCCAACGCCTTTACCATTCGACGATTTAGTTTCGATGATTTTAAAGATACTGATTCAATCGCTTCCGCTCAACGCCGTAATAAGGAATTAACCTTCGAAGAACTTGATTTTATCAGAGAGCGTGCTCAGCTAATTGATAAAATCGGTGCCAAAGCTAATGCTAATTCACGCGAAGTAAAACGCAATGGTGAAACCCTTCGTGATGTCCGAATTGACGGAGCAGAACCGGTAATTGCAGACATTGAAAAACTCGACATCGAGCAGGGACGGTATTTTACCCAAACCGAAAACAATAATTCTATGCGTGTTTGCTATGTTGGGATGGATGTTGCAAATAAATTATTTCCACAGGGGGATGCTTTAGGTGGAGAAATCACGATACAGGGAATTCCCTATCGAATTATTGGGATTCAAGCAGCAAAAGGAACTGTTTTTGGGCAACCCCAGGATAATTTTATCCAATTACCAATTAAAACTTACGGTGCGAATTTTGGAGGATTAAGGGGCGGTCGGGCAATATATTTTGAGGCAAGTGCCAAATCCGACAAATCATATAATGATGCGGTGGAAGAAGCCCGAACTTTAATGCGAATCAAACGCAGACTCTCTTTTAATGAAAAGGATAATTTTGGGATTTTGACTCCTGATGCCATTTCAAAGTTAATTGGCGGAATTACAGGTCCGATTGCCACGGTGATTTTGGTTGTGCCTGCCATCGCCTTATTGGTTGGTGCAATTGTGGTTATGAACATTATGCTGGTTGCTGTGACTGAAAGAACCAAGGAAATCGGAATCCGAAAAAGTCTCGGTGCCAGACAGGTTGATATTCTGCGCCAGTTTTTATTTGAAGCGGCAACTTTAGCTTTGATTGGTGGAATTATTGGACTCATTTTAGCCGAAATTTTGGGTATTATTGTTACGGCGTTTGTCTTTCAAACCAAAATTCCCATCTGGGCTATATTTTTGGCAATTGGCGTTTCCGGGGGAGTTGGAATTTTAGCCGGACTTTTTCCGGCGTGGAAAGCAGCACGGCTTGATCCGATAGAGGCATTACGGGCAGATTAATTTATGAAATTTTTAATGGGATCATTTTACGAAAATCTCAAAATGGCGTTGGATACCCTGCGGAGCAATAAACTCCGTTCATTTTTAACTATTATTGGGGTAGTCATCGGGGTAATTACCGTTATGCTGATTTCTTCAGTTATCAGCGGTATCAATGTCGCAGTTGAGAAACAGGTTGAATCTTTTGGGACTCGCTCTATCTTTCTTTACAAAATGGATATTGGGATTCGCACCAGCGCACCAACCCGCGAAGAAAGAATGCGAAAACCTTTGACTTTAGAAGATGCAGAAGCCATTGCTAAACTTTCTTCGATCGAAGTTGCCGTTCCCTCCTTAGATATTTCCAACAACTTTTTTGGGCAAAAGATTAATGTCACGGGCAAAAACGGAAAGACCTCGACCTCCGTTCAATTACAAGGGACGTTGCCTGAGATTGAAAAAACAACCTCCGAAACCTTGCTCGAAGGTCGTTGGTTCACCCGTTCGGAAAGTGATGAAAAAGCAAGAGTTTGTCTAATCGGGGATTTTGTCAGAGAGAGTTACTTTCCCTTTGAAAATCCAATCGGCAATACCATTGAAATTGGTGGAGAAGAATATCGGATCATCGGAGTTTTACAAAAACGAGAGCAACTTTTTGGCGGCGGCGGCGGTAATAATGACCAATCAAACATCATTTATATGCCGATGGGAACTGCATTAAAATTGAAACCAAATGCTGACGATCTGTTTATTTTGGCAGTTGCCAAAGAAGGTATGCTGGAAAAAGCCAAGGATGATGTTCAGGATCTTTTAAGAATTCGCCGTCACGTAAAATTTGGAGAAAAAAATAATTTTGCTATGGAAACTGCCGCCAGTTTGATTGATCAATTTAAAGCAATTACCGGAGGAGTTTTTCTGGCAATGGTTGTAATTTCTTCAATCGGTTTAATGATCGGCGGTTTGGGTGTAATGAATATTATGCTGGTTTCGGTGACAGAAAGAACGCGTGAAATTGGAATCCGCAAAGCAATCGGAGCCAAACAAAGTGATATTTTACTCCAATTTTTGATCGAGGCAGCCACTTTAACAGGTTTTGGGGGAATTGTCGGGTTGTTAATAGGCTGGCTTTTAACTTTACTGGTCAAGATGATAATGCCTTCTTACGTTCCATTGTGGGCTCCGATTGCCGGGTTTGGTGCCAGTGTGGGAATTGGACTTATCTTTGGGTTGTTCCCAGCCTGGAAAGCCGCGAGACTTGATCCTATTGAATCTTTAAGATACGAATAAAAAAAGTCGGATTTTAGTCCGACTTTTTCACTTTAATATTGAGAAATTTTAGCTTGGATTTCCTGAAAACATTGCCCCTACTACTCGCAAAGTAATTCCGATCAAAGCAATAATTAAAACAACAGTCCAACCCGACGTTTTTGAAATTCGAGCCATAATAGTTAATCCGATTGCGGCTAACACCCAACCCCAAATCTGAAAAACATCCAAAGTGCTAATCAAAGTAGTTAGAACCGGCATTTCTTTCCCTTCAAAAAATAAGGTTGGATTTGCATGAACCAGCCCTCTTTGTGATGTTGCAATATCAATATCGTCGGGATCTTTTAGAAACAAAATTATTATATTTGCCAACATTCCGATTACCGTTGGGGGAAATGAAGAATAAACTACAACAGATAAAGCTCTTAAAAAGGAAATTGAGCCTCCCATTGCACTAGCCCCACCCCAATACAAAAGGGTTAAAATCACAAAAAATATTGCAATAAATACAGGAATTCCAAATCTGCCGACGTATCTGGAAATTGTAACCTGTTGATTAACTATGCTTTCTTTTTGATCAGCCGGAAGAGATTGAACTCTCGGATTTTTTTCCATTTGTTCGGTCACAAAACGACGCATTCTAGTTTCGCCAATCCTTGAAACAAAAAGAGTCTGAAACAAAACTGTCAACACAATAATGATCAGCGTTGCCATTATGAATTTTGGTTTAACCCGCAAAAATTCAAAAGTTCGTCCAGGTTCAAAAAAGATATTAAATAAACTACTCGCTTCTGACATTTGCGGATATTCCTCAACCGCAACCGGGGCTTCGGGCAAGGGTGGTTCAGTCCACTCTCGATTTTCATCTGACATTAAAATTCCTCCAATAGACTATTTTGTATTTTGAAAATCTTTACGACTTCTACGAATTAGTTGTTTTACTTGTTTCAAAAATCACAAAAGAAAAACTTTTTAATAACCTTTGGTTTTAAGGCAAGCCGAAAAATGTCCCGAAGTAATTTCCCTTAGTTCAGGCTCAATTTGAGCGCATTCTTCGCTCGCAATCGGACACCGAGTCCGGAAACGGCAACCGAAGGGCGGATTAATTGGCGTTGGAACGTCACCTTTTAACACAATTCTATTCCTTTTCATTTTTGGGTCAGGAATCGGAATTGCCGAAAGAAGTGCTTGTGTATAAGGATGAAGCGGATTTTCATAAAGCTCCTGCGCCTCGGCAATTTCCACGATCTTTCCCAAATACATCACCGCCACCCGATTTGAGATATGCTCGACAACTGCAAGTCCGTGAGAAATAAATAGATAAGTCAGACCTAATTCAGCCTGCAAATCCTGTAAAAGATTAACTACTTGAGCCTGCACGGAAACATCAAGCGCAGAAACTGGTTCATCTGCGATAATCAATTTAGGGCTAAGAGCCAAAGCGCGTGCAACACCCAATCTTTGCCGTTGTCCGCCGGAAAATTCGTGGGGATAACGAAACATATAATTAGCATCAAGCCCTACTTTTTTCAAAAGTTCCGCAACCCGATCTTTTTGCTCATTTTTGTTGCCGATCCCGTGGATTTTCAAGGGTTCGGAAATTATCGAAAGCACTGAAAGCCTTGGATTTAATGAGGCGTAAGGGTCTTGGAAAATAATCTGCATTTCTCTTCTAAGAGGACGCAGTTCATTTTTGCTTAAAGCCAAAACGTCTTTATCTTCAAATATAACTTCCCCACTGGTTGGCTCAATCAAACGCAAAATACAACGACCGACAGTTGATTTACCGCATCCGCTTTCTCCAACTAAACCTAATGTTTCCCCGGCAAAAATATCGAACGAAACCCCATCAACGGCTTTCACCACATCATCCGAGTTTTCAACCGGAAAATGTTTGACCAGATTTTTAATTTGAACAAGTCGTTTTTTGCCTGCTTTTGCCCCGTTGCTTTCCATTTTTTATTTTTTCCAATCCTCAAAAATTATTGCCCAACGCTCGTGGTCACACCAAACATTATCTATTTTCAAATATTTGCGCGAAAAACCTTCCTTGGTAAAACCGCATCTTTGTAAAACTTTGATCGAAGCCAAATTATGCGGCTGAACATTTGCTTCAACCCGATGCAATTTCAAATTTTCAAAGGCGTGATGTAAAACCAAATTAACCGCCTCGGTCATATAACCTTTGCCGATAAAATTTACCCCAAGCGAATATCCCAGATAACAATTCTGAAACGATTTACGGAAAATTTGGGTAAGATTTATTGCGCCAACTATTTTATTCCCAATGTTTTGGCAAATCAAAAAACACTCGTTTGCATCTTCAAGATTCCGGTCCACATAAACTTTGAAACTTTCCAAATCAAGCGGAGGGTTTATCAAACCTTCATAAATTTCAAGGCTTGTTTTGAATAATTCAAGCATTTCTTCAAAATCACCATATTTAACGTAACGTAGAAAAACTTTTTCACCTTGAATTTTGAGAAATTGATTTTTCATTAATACAAAACACACCGAACCTTGACGCTTTCCCTCAATTCTTTTAATTCAATTTCGTGTTGCTCGCATTCAGCTTTTTTGAATGGACATCGAGGCGCAAAATGACAACCTTTTGGTAAATTGGTCGGACTTGGAACCGTTCCCTCAATTGTTTGAAGCCGATATTCCCTGGACTCACCAACTGCTCTCATTTTTGGAACGGAACGCAATAAACCTTGGGTATATGGATGTTTAGGCGCGGCAAAAATTTCATCAACGGGAGATTCTTCCACAATTTTTCCGGTATACATCACACAAACTCGGTCTGCGACCTCTGCAACCACCCCTAAATCGTGGGTGATCAAAAGAACCGCAAGTTTTCTGGTTTGACGCAATTCATCCAACAATTCCAGAATTTGCGCTTGAATTGTTACATCTAAAGCCGTCGTAGGTTCATCCGCAATCAAAAGTTCAGGATCACAAGCCAGAGCCATCGCAATCATAATCCTTTGCCGCATCCCGCCGGAAAGTTGGTGTGGATAATCTCTTGCCCGCCTCGCCGCATCAGGAATTGCAACCTCTTTCATTGCTTCAATTGCCGCATTCCAGGCATCGGCTTTATTTAGTTTTCGATGCAACCGCAATGCCTCAGCAATTTGTTCACCAACCGTATAAACCGGATTGAGCGAGGTCATCGGGTCCTGAAAAATCATTGCAATATCATTACCCCGAATTTCTCTCATCCGTTCATCCGTTGCCTTGATTAATTCTTCGCCCTTAAAAGTAATGCTGCCGCCAACGATTTTTCCGGGATTGGCGATTAAACGCATTATTGAAAGAGCCGTGATCGATTTTCCGCAGCCAGATTCACCAACCAAACCAAGTAATTCGCCTTCATTAATTGAAAAACTAACATCATTGACCGATTTAACAATTCCGGCACGGGTTGGAAAATGTGTTTGTAAATTTTTGACCTCTAAAAGTTTTGACATTGTTAGCACACTAGAATAAACAATTATCGCATAAATTGAAAAATCAAAACCGATTTTTGCAGGTTAAAGGCAACTCTTTTTATCGCAATTGCCTCCAAAGAATGTTATTATCATTTGAGAATTTTGCAATTCCTAGGCTTTCTAAAAAGGAGAACTTGCTTGTGAGAAATAATCTCGTCATTGTCCTACTTATTTCTGTATTTTTACAAACCGCAACATTTGCCCAAACTACTACAGCTAAATTAGCACCATCAACCGGGAATGATAAGCAGCTAGTTAAAAAGGATGTTCCGACAACCGGTGAAAAAATTGAATCGGATATGTCTGAAGCCCTTTCCGTGATCCAAGAAAAGTACGTTGATAGTAAAAAAATTGACTACAACGAACTTTTTAAATCTTCAATTGACGGAATGCTTCATTCACTCGACCCGCATTCAAATTATTATGATGCCAAAGAGTTTGAACAATTTCGAAACGATCAGAATTCTCAATATTTCGGAATCGGAGCCAGCATTGGCGATTTACGTGATCCGGATGGAAATAATGTCGTAACCTACATCAAAGCAACATTTGAAAACGCACCTGCCAATCGAGCCGGTTTAAGATACGGCGATAAAATCATTGAAGTCAACGGAACTTCAATGGTCGGCAAACCATACGCTGAAGTTCGCAATTTTTTAAGAGGTCCGCGCGGAACATTGGCTAAAATCACAGTGGAAAGATACGGCACCGGAAAACGTGAAACTGTTGAAATTATTCGTGATGCAGTTCCACAGCCGTCAATTCCAGAAGCCTATATGATTCGCCCCGGAATCGGCTACATTGCGATGACCGGTGGATTTAACAAAACTACTTACGATGAATTTTATCACGCAATGCAGGATTTAAAGGCTCAGGGAATGACTCAATTAATTCTTGATTTGAGGAATAATCCTGGTGGTTTGGTAAGTCAGGCTCATCAAATTGCAAGTCACTTTTTGAATCGCGGGCAAGTTATTTTCACCCAAAAAGGCAGATTTGAAGGAACAGAAACCTATCGCTCTGAAAATCGTAATCCCGAAAAAATGCCGCTGGTTTTATTGGTAAATCGTGGCACTGCTTCGGCTTCCGAAATTTTTTCCGGCGCACTACAGGATCACGATAGAGCCTATATCATTGGAGAACACAGTTTCGGAAAAGCCTTGGTAATGAATCCGTATCTTTTGGAATATGGTTCAATGCTGATGCTGGTTATCGCTAAATACGAAACGCCATCAGGTCGTTTAATTCAACGCGATTATTCAAATGGTGATCTTTATGATTATTATTTGAATGAAAGCGACCCAAACAGCTCTTCACCAAAACCAAATGGACCTGAATTCAAAACAGACCTTGGTCGCTCAGTTTACAGCGGCGGCGGAATTGTTCCCGATGAAATTGTAAAACCTGCCACCATTCCTATCGAACGCGCTCGGCAACAGGCAAAACTTTTAGATTCTATTTTTGCTTTTTCATTAGATTTGACCTTTGGAAAGGTTCCGGGGCAAGAAACTTATCGTGTGGATAAACCAATTAAATTCAATTACGATTTAACTGCCGCCGATTACTCGATTTCAGATCAAATTTTCCAAACCTACAAGAAATTTGCTGTTGAAAAATATAAAATGCCGGCAGCTTTAGTTGATAAGGAAAAAGACTACATTCTCCGCAATTTACGAAGCGAATTGGTGACAGCCGCCTTTGGTATTACAACTTCATTACAGGTTTACAATGATATTGATAATCAATTGCAAAGAGCAATCGAAGTTTTACCAAAAGCAAAACAACTTGCCTTGGAAAGTTCAAAGGTTAAAAGCACCGCCGAGAACCTAAAATAAATCCGACCCTTAATTTTTATAAATTAAAAAGGGAGCAGCTTAACGTCTGCTCCCTTTTTTTCTAAGGTTTTAGGCTATAAGCCATTTGATCAAATAATAAATTCCGAAAATTATACCCGCCAAACCAGCCAATAAAAAGACAATTACAGCACCAACCATAATCTTAAATTTCATATAACGCTTTTCATCAGGGGGATTTAGCGAATTTTGCGGAAAATAGGGCGGTGGTCTGTTCATAAAAATTAGTTTAACCTCCATGGTTCATTGTTTCAAGTTCAAGAAAAAAATGTTTGCCTTCCCTTTTTTTTGGGTTTATCATCTTAATCCTTCAAACAAGTTTTCTCCCATTTTACCAGACGACAAAAGGAGGAGTTTATGTCGCAATCAGGTCAAGCAAAAACAATCAATGAAGAAAAAATGCACGAGTTTTTAGGTAAAGTTGTTAGCGATTTCGGAGCCGCATTGAGTTCAACTTTGGGCTATATAGGTATTAAATTGGGGCTTTATGAGGCACTGGCAAATTCTGACGGATTAAATTCTATCGAATTAGCGGAAAAAACAAATACTACTGAGCGTTATGTTCGCGAATGGCTTTTGAATCAGGCTTCGGGCGGCTACATCGAATTTGATTCGGAAAATCAAAAATATTGGATGACGGCGGAACAAAAAACGGCATTAACGGATGAAACAAGTCCGTTTTATGTCGGGGGCGGATTTTATGTTTTAAAGGCAATGTCAAATGCTCAACCGCGCATTACCCAAGCATTTCAAAATGGTGGTGGAATGTTGTGGGGCGAGCATGATTCAGACCTTTTTATCGGAACAGAAAAGTTTTTCCGTCCCGGTTATCAAGCACATTTAATTGCAGAATGGATTCCTTCGCTAACCCAAATTGAAGAAAAACTGGTTAAAGGGGCAAAAGTTGCAGATGTCGGCTGCGGACACGGGGCTTCGACCATCATTATGGCAAAAGCCTTTCCCAATTCCCGTTTTTATGGTTTTGATAATCACCAAACGTCAATTAAAAATGCATGGTCAAGAGCCGAAAAGGCAGGAGTTACCGACCGCGTTTCTTTTGAAGTTTCACCTGCCAGTGATATTACTGATGAAAATTTTGATCTGATTTGTTTCTTTGATTGCCTGCACGATATTGGAAATCCGGTAAATGCAATCAAACGGGCACACGAAACTTTAGATTCTGACGGAAGTTTGCTGATTGTGGAACCAATGGCAGGTAATTCCGTTGAAGAAAATTTTAATCCGGTGGGACGGACGTTTTCAGCGGCTTCAACTTTATGCTGCACCGCAAATGCCATGGCTCAAGGTGGGACGGCACTTGGAGCTGTAGCAACAGAAGAAGTTCTCAAGGAAGTTATTTTAGCCGGTGGATTTTCACAATTCAAACGAACTACTGAAACACCGTTTAATCGCATTTTTGAAGCCCGAAATTGAATTAATTAAGCGACAATAGCCGCCCCAAAAGCACAAAACTCAACAAAAGAAAATGAAATTTTACAGTGAGTTTTGCGCCTCCGGCGGCTATTCGATTTAACGTGGTAACGGTTGTTCCAAATTTGCCAGCCCATAAGCTAAAACCGCCATCACACTTGCGTTTTCGGCTAATTCTTTCGGATTTACTTTATCAAAAGTATCTGCCGCCGTATGATGATAATTAAAATAGGTTCGCGTATCATACCAAGGTTCAAAAGTCGGAACGCCTTTAGCTGATAAAGTGCTAATATCGGAACCTGCACTTTGTCTCGCATCAATTTGCCCTGCGCCTTGCAGATTCAAAATACTTGCAATCGGACTCAAAAATTTAACAGCTTCCGGTTTTCCGCCAAAGATAAAGCCAATCGGATGTCCGGCTCCTAAATCCCCTTCAATTGCAGCAATATGTTTTTCGGGATTTGATTCATTTGCATAGGTGGTTGCTCCGACAAATCCGTTTTCTTCATTCATAAAGGCAACCAAACGAATTGTTCTTTTCGGTTTTAAGTTCATTGTTTTAAGCAAATACAAAGTTTGCATTGCCATCGAAACCCCAACCGCATCATCTAATGCGCCCGTTCCTAAATCCCAGGAATCGAGGTGTCCCCCAACCACAACAATTTCATCCGGTTTTTCACTTCCCTTCAAATCTGCCAAAACATTGTAGCTAATTACATCCGGCAATGTTTGGGGCGTTAATGTCAGTTTCATTTTGACTTTACCTGTTTTTGCCAAATGAGCGATTATTTCTGCATCTTCGTAAGGAACGGCAGCAGCCGGAATTTTCGGAACATCATTTGAATAACGGGTTGCGCCAGTATGTGCCAGACGATTTTGCGAGCCTCCAGCGGAACGCACCAAAACCGCCACTGCACCTAACTTAGCTGCAGCGGAAGGACCTCCGCCCCGATAAGCAGTTACCTGACCGTAGGCTGCTCCAGCCTGATTTTGTTCCGCCAATTGCCGATCAAATTTAACATTGAACAAAACAATCTTTCCGGCTACTTTTTCTTTGCCTAAAGCGTTCAATTCCTCAAAATTATTGACGACTATAACTTCGGCGGTTAAACCGTTCGGATCAGTTGCCACACTTCCGCCCAATGCAGTCAGCACAACATTTCTGGTATAACCATTCGCCATTCCGTCCCATTCTAAAAGTTCCCCTTTTTCTTCACCGCGAACCCAATGAGGAACTGTAAGTTTTTGTAATTGAACATCCAAACCAAGTTTTCGCATTTCAGCTGCAACATATTCAACGGCACGTTCTGCTTGTTTAGAACCGGTCAAACGCGCTCCGATATTATTGCAAAGATAAGCAGTTTGACGATAGGCATAATCACTTTCCAAAGATGATTTTTGGAGTTTTTTTGCATCGTTTAAAGTTTGTTCACTATATAAAATCGGGGTTGGCGCAGTTGTTTGAGAAAAAGTGCTTATCACTAAACACAGAATGACAAAGATAGTTTTTTTCATAGATGTAAAAATCATAATTTAATGCAAAGAAACTGTCCATCTGAAATTAATCAGGTCATATTATTTCTTTTTACCTAATTCGACGGCTCTTTTGTATGCTGCATAAACAGCTTTTGACAAAACAGTTCGCATTGTTCCCTTTTCCATTTCGTAAATCGCTGCCGCCGAAGTTCCGCCGGGGGAAGTTACCATATTCCGAAGTTCTGCCGGATGTTTATGAGATTCCATCGCAAAAAGTGTCGAACCGAGCATAGTTTGCTGAACTAATTCTTTGGAAACTTCCCGCGAAAATCCCATATGCACACCAGCATCCGTGAGTGCTTCCATCATCATAAAAATATAGGTTGGTCCGGTTGCCGAAAGTGAAGTTGCCATATCAATCTGATTTTCCGTTTCAACCAATAATTCTTTTCCTAAAGCAGTAAGCAAAACCTTTACTTGAGCTTTTTGTTCCTCGGTTACTTTCTCAGCACAAGTCCAAGCAGTCATTCCTTGCCCGATTTGCGAAGGAGTATTAGGCATTGCACGCACCACAAAATCATTTTTAAGTGAAGTTGATAAAGTTTCAATGGTTGCACCGGCAATTATTGAAATTACCAACTGATTCGATTTAACTATTTGATTTAGTTCGTCCAGAACACCCGTTAAACGTTGTGGTTTAACGCAAAAAACGACCATCGAATTGTTGTCAGGCAATGATTGAACCGCATCAGCGTTATGTTCAAAAACCTCAATCTTATATTTTTCCGTCAGTTCTTCGCGTCGATGTTTTCGTGGATGAGAAGCAACTATTTGGTCTGGTTGAACCAATTTTTTTCGCAAAAGTCCGGCAACAATGGATTCTCCCATAACCCCGCAACCGATAAAGGCTAGTTTTTTCGTTTCTAAAAGTTTGGTGCTTTCAATTTCGTTTTGTGTCATAATTTCAAAACAATTTTAATGTAAAAACAAAATATGACGAAACTTGGATTTATTTTTTTTATTTTGCTTTTTTTTATTTTTTCTGCCTGTTCGGTTCAATTTAATCAGACCAACAACAATTCCGCTGCAACAAAACCTGAGAATAATAATTCCGCCAAAAATGATTCTCCGAATACTAATTTGGCTCCTATTGAAGATAGAACTCCAATCAAAGAGCAAAGCGAAACTGCTGATAATTCAAGCTGTTACGGTTTGAAAAGAAAAGATCTTTTTCTTGATAAAAAACAAACTTTTACTATCGATTTCAAGCCCTTTGAGAAATCCTGTTTTGCCACTTTTCACGATCCCGAGTTTGATAATCCGGCATTAGGTTCACAATTTTTCATTTACAAGGACGGAAAAGAGGTTTTTAAATTTCCTGAACAATTTGGCGGGGCAAACACGACTTGCTGGGTTGATGCAGTCAGTTTTGAAGATCTTAATAATGATCAATTAAAAGATGTTATTGTGGTTGGAAAATGCGGTGGAAAATCCGACGATTACAATGAAAATATGGTTTACATTAACAACGGAAAAGAATTCGTGACCAATGCCGATTCAAATGCGGAAACTATGGATTTTTCCAAAATCGGTCAAATTCGTGATTTTGTTAAGAAAAAACCTGAATTGTTTTCTAAATGATCTTTTAATTGGAAAGAGAATCTGGATGAATTAAAAAACTCTTAATTCTCGATTACTTTCCATTTTTTGTAAAAAATTCCTTTAACACTCTGCAACCAAAATCTGATCATAAAAATTGCTATCTCATTAATGAAATTAAGGTAACTGGGACGCAAAATATCTACAAAAAGACAGTAGCGCGGATGATCGGATTCATTAAACGATTGGTGCAAAAGTGTATCGTCAAAAATAAAGAGTTTTTCATCACGCCAACGCTGCTCGACATTTCCGACCTTTATGTAAACATTTTCGTCTTTTTCATCATTGATGCAGTATAAAACTCTGATAGAGGCACGAAAGGGTCCGAAATGGCGAGTAGTTGATTCCCTAATATTGAAAGCCGAGATTCCAACAGTTCTGATATAATTAAAATCTTTTTTGAAAGCCGGAACATCAATCGGACACTCCATATTTTTCCCATACCATTTGAAGAAAAACATTGCTCTCGGTAAACCTTCGGTATATTTTCCAACTTTTTCAACCAGATTTTCATTTTTAACTGTTTCGAGCAAAGTTTTTACTTCATTCTGATGGGTTTCCGGCAAGTCATTAAGTTTATAAACGCCTTTATTTATGAAGGGTAAAGAAAAAATATCCAATAAGGTATTAACGGGTGAAGCTAACCAAGTCAACATCCCGTTTCCTAGAAAATATTGTTTGGCTACTGAAAGATTTTTCTCGTCATTTCTTAAAACGTCATAAAGTCCGATTAAGAAAAAAGGGACAAAAATATAAGGTAGAAAATAAACAAGCGCCAGATAGATGCTTATCATCAATCCGTATTTGATAGTTTTTTTCATTTTTGGTCAAAAACGGGGGTATCCGGTCAATTCAAAATCGTTGTCGTGGGTAATTATTTCAAAATCACTTAAACGCAACGCTTTCGCCAAAGTATCCACTCCTTTTCCGCCAATTGCAAGCGGCGCATCGTTTCCGCCGATAATTATTGGGGCGTAAAAAAAGGAAATTTTATCCAAAAATTTATTTTCGATAAAGGCTGCCGCAATTTCAGTTCCTCCCTCAACCAATACACTTTGCAAATTTCTTTGGCGTAAATTCTCTAAAACCTCATTTAAATTGCGGCTATTGGTGTTTTCAACTTCAACTCCATTTGATTCCAATAATTTTATTTTTTCGGAATTGTTTGAGTTTGAAAAAACGAGCGTTGGCGTTTCCCCAGCAGTTTTAACGAGTGTTGAATTTTCCGAAACCTGCAAACGATTATCCAAAATTACCCGGACTAATTTTCTTCTTCTTTTCTTTCCACTGCGGTCAGTTAAAGAGGGATTATCTATAAAAGCTGTATTACCGCCAACCAAAATTGCATCATATTCGTGCCGCAGTTCATGAACTTTTTGCAAAGATTTTTTCCCCGTTAGAGCAGTTGAAACGCTTTTTCCGAGCGAGATTTTTGCATCAAGACTCATCGCCAATTTTAAATGCACAAACGGACGCTGTTTTTGATGCCAAATGATAAACTTTTCGTTTAATTTAGCGGCATTTTCTGCTAATAACCCAACCTCAACTTCAACCCCGTATTCCCCTAATCTGGCAAAACCTTTCCCCGAAACCAGTGGATTTGGGTCTTCAATCGGACAAACAACCCTTCTAATTCCCGCATTTATCAATGCCAAAGTGCAAGGTGGCGTGCGATGTTCGTAATCGTGCGGTTCAAGCGAAACATACGCTGTTCCGCCTTTTGCCCGTTCTCCTGCCTGTTTTATCGCAACTGCTTCGGCGTGAATAATATCGTCGTAAAAATACGCACCTTCACCAACAACTTCGCCGTTTTCCGCAACAATCACGCAGCCAACCAGCGGATTTGGCGAAACCTGTCCGATTCCCAAGGCGGCAAGTTCTAAAGCGCGTTTGGTATGTTGTAAATCTATTTGTGAAAATTCCTGATTCAATATAGTTAACCGTAGTAGGGGCAGGTCTTGTGCCTGCCCGATGAGAGCAGCGAAAACAATTGTTTTGCCAAATTAAGTTGAAATCAAATACCCGCTATTAATTTTTACTAACGCTTTGGGCTGGCACAAGACCAGCCCCTACAATTTATTCAAATATTATTTTAAACTAAAATTCATTTTGTAAAATTAACTTTCTTTCATTATAAATTTTCAAAATCAATTCTCCAAAAATGGTATTTGCCCAGGCAAACCAATGACGGGTAAAATCTTTCGGATTATCAGGATTGAAAGATTCGTGCATAAATCCTGTATCGGCGTGGGTATTTTTGAGCATTTTCAAACATTTTTTGATTTCCAAATCATCGTTTGAAGTCATTGCCCGCATAATAATTCCAAGATGCCAGACGTTTGTTTTACCTGTGTGCGGACTGCCGTTGGCTTCGGCAAATTTACCCCGTTTGAAATATGGATTATTATCGCTAATTACAAACCTTCTTGTGTTCTGATAAATTGGATCATTTGGTTTTACAAATCCTAAATACGGCAAACTCATTAAATTAGGCACGTTGGCATCGTCCATAAATAAACGATTCCCGAAACCGTCAACTTCAAAAGCAAAGATTTTGCCGAAATTTTCGTGTTCAATCACGGCGTATTTATAAATTGCCCTTTCAACTTCATCGGCTAAAACCTTGCATTCGTTGGCAAACTCCTGATTTTTCAAAACAACTGCAAAAATTTCCGCTAAATGGCGTAATCCAACCACCGCAAAAGCATTTGAAGGAATCAAAAAAGGATACCAGGTCGAATCATCCGAAGGGCGAAACGCTGAACGAATCAGCCCCACAGGTTTGACGGGATTCCCTGTTCCGTCAAAGGGCGGCGCGTCAATATGAACGGTTGTATTGCGGATAAAAGTGAATGGACTTTTGCCGTCTTTGAGCTGCTCAACCTTGAAAGTTTTAACTACCAAACGCATTGCGTTTTGCCATTCTTCGTCAAAAGCAGAAGCATCATTGGTAGCTTTCCAATACTGATAAGAAAGACGAATCGCATAACAAAGCGAATCAACTTCCCACTTTCTTTCTAAAATTCCGGGCTTATTTTTCGGCAAATCATCCCAGCCTTTTTCACTTGTATCTTTGAGAAAAGCATTGGCGTAGGGTTCAAGCAAAATACAATAAGCGTGGCGATGAATCAAGCCTTTGATGAGATTCTGTAAATCCTTATCTTCTTTGACCAGAGATAAATAAGGAGTAACCTGAGCAGTAGAATCGCGCAGCCAAAGCGCGTGAATGTCCCCGGTAATGACAAACGAATCAATTTTACCGTCACGAGTTCCCTGCTCAACTGTCGTATCAAGCGTGTTTGGATAACAATTTTCAAACATCCACGCCAATTCTTTATCTTTGATTGCTGATTTAACTTCGGTAATTTTAACTTCAACGGCTTTTGAAACAAATTTGCGCTTCTCAACCGGCGGACGTTTGCTAATGAAATCGGTTGAGCTGAAGGCGTTTAATTTATCGGCAAACAAAAAACCTGTAGCCGCAATTGTTGAATTTGTAATAAAATCGCGTCGTTTCATAAAATCAAGACTTATTGTGGACAAAAAAATTAAACCCCTTGCCTTTAACAATTGAAATATTAATTGGTAATTTTATTCAGAATTTCCTCAAATGTTTCAAAGACACCTATTCCATTGACTGCAATTGCTTCAAAATAAGGAGCTTTATCAATATTTATTTCTTTCTCTAATTCTTCAATGGGTAAAATATTCGGCAAATCACGTTTATTGTATTGAATAATGTAAGGTGTATTTTTTCCTATTTCGGAAAGCCATCTTCTCATTTCTACGATTTTTTCGTAATTTGCATCAATTCTTTCTTCTTGACTATCAACCACAAAAACAATTCCATCCGCTTTTTTTACTAATTCAAATCTGGAAGGATCATATGCTAAGGCTCCAGTAGTTGAATAAAATCTAACTTTTAACCCATCAAATTTGATTTCTCCCCATCCCGAGGTTAGATCATCAATAACATTTCTAAAACTCCATTTGACCCCATGTTTATCAAGAATATATGTTGCATTTGTAGTTTTTCCTGATAATCCTGCTCCGTGGTAAACAAGATGAATTGCCTTTTCTTCTGCCATTTTAATTAAACAACCCATTCACATATTGTTCCGCATCAAAAACCATCAAATCGTCAACCTGTTCGCCAACGCCAACATAACGAATCGGGAGATTTAATTCCTTGGCAATAGCAACAGCGATTCCGCCTTTGGCAGTTCCGTCTAATTTGGTTAGAACAATTCCGGTGACATCGGCGGTTTTCATAAATTGTCTGGCTTGTTCAAGTCCGTTTTGTCCGGTGACGGCATCAATTACCAAAAGAGTTTCGTGCGGAGCTTCTGGAACTTCACGCCCCGCAATCCGTTTCATCTTTTCCAATTCTGCCATTAGGTTTGATTTATTGTGCAAACGTCCGGCTGTGTCAACGATCAAAACATCTGAATTACGAGCCTTGGCAGATTGCAAAGCATCAAATAAAACTGCCGCTGGATCTGTTCCCTGCTTTTGCTGAATCAGAGGAACTCCGGCGCGTTGTGACCAGATTTCAAGTTGCTCCGAGGCAGCGGCGCGAAAAGTATCGGCGGCACATATCAAAACATCATTGCCTTCATTTTTTATTCGTTGCGCTAGCTTGCCGATGGTTGTGGTTTTACCCACTCCGTTAACCCCAACTACCATCAAAACATAAGGTTTGATCGAAAGATCATATTTAGTTTCATCAGCAACCCCGGTTTCTTCTGAATGATGCAAAATCTTGAGCAATTCATTTTTCATTGCTTTTTTCAAAGCATCCAAATCTTTGATTTCCTCACGGGTAACACCACGACGGACGGAATCCAAAATTTGAAAAGTGGTCGCCACACCAATATCTGTTGAAATAAGCATTTCTTCAAGTTCATCCAAAAACTCTTCGTCAATCTGCTTGCGACCTTCAAAAATTGTGTCGAGTTTATTGTTGATCGAATCACGGGTTTTTTCGATTGCTTTTGTAAACCGAACGGCAAACTCTTTTTCAACCGCCGCCTCTTGCGCTTTGAGCTCTTCGATTGTTTTGTCTAATCCTAAAACCGAAGTCGAATGCGGTTTATCATCTTTATTACGTTTCCAAAACCAAGCCATAAATAAATAACCTACTTGTTTATAATCTCAAAAGATAAAATTATAAACGAGTAGGTTAAGTTCAACAAAAAGCGATTTAAGTTAGTTTATTCGCGGCGGGTTAAAAGACTGCCTAAAATCGTAATTATTGAGCCTAAAATAAAGGCAACACTGGAAATCCAAATAAAATTGTTCAGTTTTTGATCAAAGCGGTAAGTTTCAATTAAAGCTGCACGATCAACATCATATTTATTTTTTAAGGCAGCCTGGTCTTTTTGCAATTTACCTGCGACATTCATTTTTATTTCGTCATCAGTTGTATTTACATCTTTATTTTTCCTTTCTTCTATTTCCATTTTTCCGTATTTCAACACCAGTCCCTGATTATCAATATTTAATCTTTCGTCCAGCATTACAATTTCAGGAACTTTCTTTTCCGCTTCTTCATTTGGTTGTAAATAAAGGAATGAATAGATATATCCCCCTCCAACCGAACCAAATAAGACCATCAAAAAAAATAATAAAACACTTTTCCAGGTTTGTTTCGCTTTGGGTGGCTCAATATTTAGTAAGGAAACCGCTGCTGGTGAATCTGGTTTTATAATTGATGAAGGTATAAGTTTTCTTTCTTCAATTTGTTGAGTTTCAGCATTTTGCTCGATTGGTTGTGGTTGATTATTTTCAGTTATTTCAGGCTCAATTTTTTCACAAATTGCACCGCACATTGGACAAAGATTAAATAAGCCGCCGGCGGTTCTCGGACAATCCCAGCAGAAATTATGAAAACAAGTATGACAGGAATAATTAGCCTCTCTTTCCGAATGCAAACAACAATTGACAGTTTGTTTTTGTTTTGAAAAAGATGGCGGGGTTGCCATTACGGGTTTTACCGGCACTCCGGATGACTGGTTAAATTGAAAATTTGAAGATTGATTTCCGGTTTTGAAATGCCCGTAAAGATGGGGAACTTTTTGTGCTTCGATCCAACGAAGATTTCCGCGTCTTACTTTATCTTGGGGTAAAACCGTTCCGTTTTGAACCCAGGAAACTAATTCTTCCAAATTTGTGTCATAGATCTGACCATTTATTTCCGTTTGCCAAACTTCTTGAATATTTTGCATATTATCTCCGCTTTTCGTGGAATAATTACTGATTTTTTCGAATTTGCTCCTTAAATTATTTAATTATTTTTTCTTTTTTTAATTATCGAGATTCATCTGGAATTTGTCAGAGTTTTTAAACAAGGCAAATCCCAAAACCACGGAAAATACGATAGAAAAGTAAAAGGTAAAAAGGCTCTGAATTGCCTGTGCCGGAATATTTCCCAGTCTAGGCAAATCAAAAGATGAAAGTAGATTTCTAAGCACTATTTGAACTATTCCATTTGCTATAATTAAAATCAGCCCCATAAATAAAATCTTTACATAGTCAAATCCAAGCCTTTTGATCGTGTCCAAACCAACCATTGGGTTAAATAAAGATCTGAAATTACGGGTGTAGGCAGCCACAATATAAGCCACAGGTAAATAAAAAAGTCCCCATCCAAAAAGAATAACCGCCAATATTGAAATTGGTAACGCCCAGGTTTTAATTTTCCCCATCAATTCGGAATAAGGCTGCTCTGAGGACTCTTCCTTTTGACCAATTGACGATTCAAGCTGTTTTTTCCTGGTTTGCTTGATCATTTCATTTACTTGTTGAAACTCTTTTTCTTCATCAGGGGAATAAGAAGGTAACGGGGTAGTTTCGTTAGAATTAATGGAATCACGATTTTGTTCTAATGATTGCATTCTTTTTTGATATTCTTCATTATTTTTCTTAACTGCATCCTTGAAAAACTCAGTTTGATCCTTTGCCTGACTTGCCGCCCCATAATTTTCCTGTATCTCTGGCACAAAAGTTGAGACGGATTTTTGCGGATCGACTGAAATTGACTGAACAACAAAATAAAACATTACAACTATTAAGATCAATAAACCGCCAAATGAAATCAAGTAAACTCCAAGGCTAAGGAAAAACGGTTGAATCACATCATCCCAAATAGAAAAATCATCAAAACTCGGCATAAAGTTTTTGTTCAATCTTCCGAACAACATATTCTCTACAACATTTGCCAAAATACCGAAAGTAAGTGTGTTAGCCAACATTCCTGACATAATGGCAGCCGAAATTAACCAACGACCGCCCAATGAAGAAGCATCTTGACCAATTGTGCAAAAAACAAAGATTATTGCCCCAAAAATCAAACTTACGGGAAACTTAAACGGGTAAAGAATTGCCTTCTTAAAATCCGAAAAACCGAATCCTTCCTTTAAAGCTAAACTAAATAAATCTTCTTCATCCTGAAGTTTTTCAATTTGTTCAATGGAGTTGAGAATTCCCCCGCACATTGGGCAAAACTTTACTCTTTCCCCATAAGATTTCGGACATGCTTTACAAAAGAAATTAGAACAAGCCTCACAAACATATTTTGGCGGTTCAAATTCGTGGATTAAACAATTATCCTGTTTTTCCTGTTCTATTAAACGTAAAATATCGGGATTATTTTTGAATTCTTCTAAGGTTTCAAGCCTGTTTGGATTTTTTGACTTTTCAAGATTGGGGGAGTTTGTAATTTGAACGTTGGTTGAATTTGTTCTGTGGATGTTTTCAGTTATGGACTTTTTAGGTGAGCTGGTCGTGGTAATAACTGGCGGTGGGGTTCCGTTCGCTTTGGCATTAAAAAATGCGACCAATGATGGAACTTTACCGGCTTCGATCCAACGCAAATTCCCGCGTTTTACTTTATCTTGTTGGAGCAAAGAACCTTCTGCGATCCATTGCGTCATTTCTTCAAAACTCGTTTCATAAATTTGACCGGCTGCATCAATTTGCCATATATCGGATGTTTGACTTGGGGGATTTGTCACTTCCATTTTGGTTTCCTCTTTAATTTGCTTTTACTAAATTTCCATTTAATACATCTTCTCTTTCCAATGATTTAGGGTGAACCGCTCCAACCGGACGAATTTGCCCCTCATCGCAAGCCTCTACCAGGGCTTCAACTACTTTTCCGTCATAACGTGTTCCGACAAAACTTCTGATCCGATTTAATGAATCCTCCAAATTCATTCCTTTTTGATAAGGTCTGTCAGTTGTCATTGCATCGAAAGTATCCGCAACAGATACGATTTTTGCTTGAAGCGGAATTTCATTTCCTTTGAGTCCCTGCGGATAACCTTTTCCATTTACCATTTCGTGGTGCATATACATTCCTGGCAAAAAGTCTTTCATAGCCGGAATTTGGGACATAATCTTGAACCCTTTTTGCGGGTGAGTTTTCATAATTTCAAACTCCTCATCGGTCAGGGCAGCAGGTTTTTTCAAGATATTATCGTCAATCGCAATTTTTCCAACATCGTGTAAAAGAGCACTGATTCTCAATTTTTCCAAATCTTCTTCGCTCATTTGCAGGCGTTTACCCATGGCAACAGAAAATCTGGCAACTCGTTCCGAATGCCCTCGTGTATATCTGTCTTTTCCGTCAATTGCTGCAGCTAGAGCCTTGATGGTGCCCAAAAACAATTCTTTATTTTCCTTGGCTGCCTGATTGAGTTTGGCAATATTTTCTTCCAAATTCTCGGACATTGTATTGAATGTCATGCCAAGTGTGTTTAATTCCCTGATCTGATTGGCTTTAATTCGTGTGGATAAATCTCCGGCACCGATCTTTTCAGCTGCCGAAACCAAATTTGAAACGGTTGAGGTTAGTTGTCGGGCAAAAAAACTACCAACAATTAATGCAACTATGGCTAGAGCTAAACTTATTATCCAGGTTTGTCGGCGCATTTCTCCCACAGAAGCCAAGGCGCGGCTTTCATCCTGCATTGCAATTACCCCGAAAATCATTTCCTTACTTATTTTTGCAGTTGAATAAGCCCCAATCATTTCAAATTTTTTTCCTTCATAATCTGCTGAGAACGGAACAAGTGCCGATTGAATTTGGCGGCTTGATTCTTTCCATTCTTCAACAATTTTAAGATTTGATTGATTCTTTTGACTCGCAATTACCTGAATATCTGGGTGAAAAATTGCTTTTCCATTTTCATCAACCACAAAAATAATGGGTAACCCCGCATCCCAAAGTTCTTTTTCTGTAGAAGGTTTCACCTCGGAAAGAATTCGTCCAATTTCTTTAAGCGAAATTATTGCCACAACCGCAGCCGTCAAATTATCTTTTCCGAAAACCGGAACCGCAACCGAAATTACGTTTTCCGAACTTTTCCGGAGAACTTGAGGTTTTCCCCAAACCTGACTTTTCCCGTCCATCTTAGCTAAGGCATTTGACGAAACTGATTCCAATTCAGTCTCATCCATGACCTCCGTTCGATAAACCGAAAGCGGTTCGCCCTGAATCGGTTTGACATATAAAGCTAATAGATTTGGGTTGTCTTTGAGGGTTTGTCCAAGTTTTTGCTGGGTCATTTCAGAGGAAAGCAAAGAAAAATCCTGTGAAATTTCAAAGGCTTTGGCAATTCCGCTTACAAGTTCGCTATATCTTTGACCGAACATTTCAATTTGCCGAGCCTTATCCTGCACTAATTGTGTTTGATAACGTCCCTCAACAGCCCGCAATTCTTTTCCGCTTCGGTCAGACAAAAACCAACCCGTAACCACCAAGGGAACAACCCCAACCAAAAACAAGGTGATTAGGACAAAAAATACTAAACTTAATTTTTTATTGATAAGAGGCATTTGACTGGAAGGTTTTCGGATAGAAACACCTAACAAAATTATAAAAAATTTGTTTTGATTTGGTCAACAGATTTTAACAATCATTTTTAGTTAATTTAAGAACTTCAATTATTTTCAGACTTTTTTCTTACCTTTTGCGTCAAAATTATGTGTGGAAATTTGTTCACACCTAAAAGACAGTTTGAAAGTCTCGTGAAAATTAGTTATAACACGAGTAATGGCGGCAAATTTGACGGATGAGCAGTTGGTCGAAACAGCAATTAAGGAGAGTCCTGATGCGTTCGGCGAAATCGTAAAACGGTGGGAGCGCAAGATTTTCGCTCTCTGTTTTGGTATGCTCCATCGTGAAGAAGATGCACGCGATGCCACCCAGGAAACTTTTATCTCCGCTTATCGGAATTTAAGTAATTTTCGGGGAGAAGCAAAGGTTTCCTCCTGGCTGCATCGGATTGC
>JAIBCC010000028.1 GCA_019694395.1 Pyrinomonadaceae bacterium
CGTATTCGTCATCTTCCGGCTTAACTTCGTATTCGGGACGAATATCCACGCGGAACTCAAGCAGGTTAAGCTCTTCAAACAAAACAGGTTCGTGCCAATATTCGCGTTCATAATTCCACTGCAAATACTCTTTGACCTGCGAAATTGCCAAATCTTTTCTATCCGAAAATGCCGCCGGAACAAAAAATTCTTCGCCGCCCGTAATTGCTTGCGAAGTATAATTTCCGCCGAAGTCCTGCCACGTTAAAATTGGAATCTTAAAGGTTGCCATTTTCTCAAAAATAAAAACTATACCTTTTTGGCGAAATAATTTTGAATTTCATCAAAAATCATAAATAAGCTGAAAACGTAAAATCCTAAATTTAATAATCCTATAAGAATAACTGAGGTCGAAAAACCTTCTTTGAGATAACCTCGATAAACTGCGTAGGTAAAAATAGGACACATCAAAAGCACAATAATATAGGTAATTAACGATTTTAGACTAAATGGATAATTATCAAACGGGGCATTAAACCTAATTGAAGTTCTATTTTTTAAGGCTTCTGGATAATTTTGAGAAAATTTATCAAATCCGCAGACCGAAAATCCGCTTCCTGAACCGATTAAATCTTCCTCAAACAAATATTGAATTGAATTCGGATTATCAGTTTCAATCGCTTCAGCTTCTTTATACAAATTGTCCAAAAGTTCTTCAACCGAAGTAAAACCGGCAATTTGAATTACATCCACTAGCAGAAAATCATCTTCTTTTTCAAATTTTGAAGTAATGTAGTTTTTGAAGTCCAAAAACAGATTCAAAGATTTTGGGAAAAAGCGGCTTAAAAAATTTGCGGTTCTTTCGGAATTCCTTTCAAATTCGCTTTTTTCGATGATAAATTCAGTCGCCAAGGTAAAATCATCTTCCCCTTTTTCCAATAGTTCAGCATAATATTTCCAAGTCTTTTCGTGATCTTGCAGAATACTTTTATCCAAACAACCAATCCAGAAAAAAGGTAAGGAATTATTTGCCTCAAATAAGGTTAAACCTTCATTATCAGTTACTAAATCAAAATAACACCTATTTCCCATCGCTTTATAATATTACTTTTTCTTCTTGCTAAAGAGAAATTTTGTTTTTCAAAGTTGCGTTTCATCTGTGAAACAGGTATAATACTTTCAGTTTTTAACATTACCCCAAATTGCCCCAACTTAAACTAAATTATATGAAAATTACAGTTAAAGCCAAGCAAGCCGGACGAAAGCACGCCTTGATTGAGAATAAAACTATCGAAATTGACGACATCGGAACAAATCCGACTTTATCCGAATTGTTAAAAGCCGTAGTCAAACAACAGGTCGAAGAATACAACAGCAAAACTGCCGAAAAGACTTTGTTACCATTCTTGTCCAAAGAGGAAATTGATTCGCAAGTTTCAAGCGGAAAAGTAGGATTCGGAACGATTTACAGCGAAAATAAAGCCGATTTGGAAAAAGCGCAAGAAACTGCCTTGCAAGCCTTTGAAGATGGGATGTTTGCCGTGTTTGCGGACGAAACGGAGATAAGCAAATTGGATGAAACAATAAATTTCACGGATGAAACGATTATTACATTCATTAGACTAACTTTTTTAGCCGGAAATTATTGATAAATGATTGGAACGCAGGCGACTCGCCTGCAATGAGCGCAAAGCGCGAATACACCGTTTGAGTAAAATCCGAGTTGATTTCAGCTAAACATATTTTCAAACGCTTTGCGTTTGTGCAGGCGAGTCGTCTGCGTTCCCAGCAATAAGAAAACTAAGTTAATTGATATAAACATATGGAAATAAAAGAGTTATTAAAAGATAAAGTTGTCGCTGATCCGATTGGGAAATGGTCAAAAGAGATCTTGGAAGTTTACGAAGGAAAAAGTCAAAACGAGCTTTTAACTAAAAACACTGCTGAATTGGGTTTATTGATTTTATCCAGACATCCCGAATTAAAGACCGAAAAAATAACCAACTGGGTTGTTATCGAACAAATTCTCAAAGACGATCAGCGTTACCAGCGTCTTCTGGAAAAGCTCCCCGAAGATGGTTGGAAAAGCCGTGAGCTGCAAAATCTTTTGATCTATTTTTTTGGTGAAGAAAAAGCAAAATACGTCTCAAAGGCTTATGACAAAATTCGTTTTCAGATGTATCAAACGGGATATTCACGCCGTTCATTTCGTGCGCCGGAAAACCGTAACTTGTATTTTGTCAATCAATTAAATTTTCTGACTAATACACTTCCGCAATTTTATATTAACGGCAGTTATCCAAAATACGAAAAAACTTTTTTCGATTTAAACGTAGTTGAGCAAGCTAAATATGACCAATATTTTGGCTGGAGCAATTTGTTTCAGATGTGGGCAGCGGCGTTGGATTTGGGCAATCAGGAGCTTTTTCAAAAGATGGAAGACATCATTTTTAATAAAGATGAGATCGGAAAAGTCACGCGCGGTATCATCAAAGCCTTGCTCCACAGCGAAAGTGAAAAATCCTGGGAGTTGGTCAAAAAGCTTTTGTTAGCGGCGCAGCGTCAGGAAGGTTTGCGTCAGACGATTCTCGAAGCCTTAGACGAAACCAGCATCGGCGCGTTGAAATATATAATTAAAGTCATTATTGACAATAAATTAACGCGGTTTTCGTCGGTTGTCCGCAGCGTTGATGTGTGGGCTGGACTCGGTTGGGAAGCGGAACGCGAAACGACGGTTAAAAACTTTTTGGAAAAGGCGCACGAGTTTTTGGAATCGCCCGAAAAAATTCCCGCCGCCATCAAAAGTGCAAATAATACAGACGTTTATATGGCTTTGTGGTCGCAAGGTGTGTTCGATGTCGAAAAAACTGCCCCGTTTTTGCACGAACTTTATGAAAAAGGAAATGCCGAAAAACGTAGTTTGGCGTTGAAGTTTGCGATTGAAACGGCTCACGATGGACTTGCTATGCCTTTGTATTACAAGGCTTTAGATGATGGGGATTTATTGGTTTTAGCTTGGGCTTTGCAAGGAATCAACGGATTGAATTTAGAAAAATATCAAAACAAATCCGAATTTCCTGATCTTTTTGAAAAACTGCATAAAATCATCGAAAAAGTTGATACGAAAGAAAAAAGTTTTGACGGAAAAATCTTTTCGTGGACGCGGCTTTCGTTTAATCGCAACGAGGCATTTCAAGCAATGATTAAACTTATCGGCGAAAATGACGAGCGTTTGCAGACCGTTTTGAAATATTTCGACGGAATGAGCGTCAATCTCCGCGAACAACTGACTCGCCATATTTTAAAGGATTACGCCGGATATTATTGGGACGATAAAAAAGAGAAAAAGCCTTTGACCGATTTTCAGCGCGAATATGCGTTTCGGATTTTGGCTGACAAAGGCGAATTTCTGGTTAATTCAGCCTTCAATACTCTGGAAAAAGTCTCTTGCTCAAACGAAGAAATGCAGATTCTGGAAGGTCTTTTGAAGCGCAAAGGCGCAAATTTTCGCAATAAAATTATCGGTTTAGTTATCAAACAAACGGATGAAAAAGTCGGCGTGACAACTGAAAATCTTTTGAACGTCGGGGATGCGGAACAGCGTTTAGCAGGTTTAGACATTGCCTTGCAATTACGGAAAACAAACCGTTTAGAAGCTAAAATCAGCGATTGGGCGGAAGGTTTTAAAAGCCGCAAAACGATTTCTGCCAAAGAAGAAATTTTATTGGAGCAACTGACCGATTCGCCCGAAAATCGGCAGGATAATACTTACGAAAACGGCTACGGTTTGTGGGATTTTTCCAAAGCATTTTCGCCAATTATTGAGCCGAAAATAAATCCTGAAAGCTACTACGAGCAAAAAATTTCCAAACAAGAATACGGTTTTTCACAGCCTTTTGAAAAAATAAAAGAGCATTTAGAAACACTCAGCCGAATCTATTTGGAAAACAAAGCCTTTGAGTATGAAATTGAGAATTGGGATAACTCAAAAAGCACAGTTTTGTTGGGAAATACTTTACGTCAGAAAAAATACAACAATATTTATGAAACTCCGCAAGATTCCTATAATGACTATCCTTTGCCCGAAGTTTGGGAAAGATGGTATCAGGAATCCGGGATGCAACCGATTGATTTATTTATTGTTACGCTTTCCAATGAGTCGAAAGACAAAGATTTTCTACCGCTTTACAATCAGATAATGCCGAGGGCTTTTCAAAGCCACTATTATTACAGTAATCCGTTTTTCAGCATTATCAATGCGCTTCTTTTGATACATCCATTGATTGAGAAAAATGAATATCTGATCGGAGCCTGCACTCGACTTTTTTCATCATTAGACGAAAAAACTTTGAAAAGCAATTCAAACGAAAGATATTACTATGGCGCGGGAAATGGTTGGCACAACGACTCTTTTTATAATCTTTTTTACCACCGGATCGAAGCGGAAAAGTTAGACGATGAACAATTCAAACAACTCTGGGATCTATCTAATTGGCGGCAATTTTCGGGCAGAGAAGAAAACATTAAATATTGCTATCCGTCGCTTTCAACCTTTGCGCGTGCTTATGAATTAAAACTTATTTCCGAAGACGAGCTTTATCGCGGTTTGATGACAACAACAAACGTGCAGGAATTATCGCGCAAAATAACTCGAAAAAACGAATTTGATTATTTTGAAAAATATCCGTTCCTCAAACCGATGTTTGAAAAAGTGCGCGAACATATTCTCAATATCGAAATGAAACGCGGCGATTCGGAAACGGATGTTTCGCATTTGGTCGCCAGCTTAAACGAAATTTACGGCGCGAACCGCTTTGTTGAAATTCTGGTCGGGCTTGGCAAAACAGCTCTGAATCGCGGCTACACTTATTACAACAGCAATTTTACCAAACAGGCACTTTTTAGCCGTTTGCTCAAAAATTGTCATCCTGCCGAAAGCGATACGCAAAAACTTTTTGATGAACTGGTCAAAAAGGCGAAAAGCCCGGAAGCAAAACTCATCGAAGCCGCCGTTTACGCTCCGCAGTGGCAAAAATTTATCAGTAACTATTTAAATTGGAAAGGTTTAGATTCAGCGATCTGGTGGATGCACGCGCATACGAAAATCGCCGGATACCGTGAACAAAATGCCGAAGCCGAAAGCGAAATTGCCAAATATTCGACCGTTGATCTGGAAGATTTCAAAAACGGTGCGGTTGATAAAGAGTGGTTTTTAAAGGCTTACAAAGAAATCGGTAAGGCTCGTTGGGAAGTGGTTTATGATGCCGCCAAATACATCAGCGACGGCAACGGACATCGCCGCGCCAGACTTTATGCGGACGTAATTTCCGGCAAAACCAAACTTAAAGAAATTACCGATAAAGTAAAAAGCAAACGCGACCAAGATTATTTGCGGATTTACGGACTCGTTCCGTTGAGCAAAGCCAACGCCGAAAAAGACCTTTTGAGCCGCTACACCTACTTGCAAAAGTTCAAAAAAGAATCGAAGCAATTCGGCGCACAAAAGCAATCCAGCGAAGCACTTGCGGTGCAAATGGCGATGGAAAATCTCGCCCGAAATGCGGGTTACGCCGATCCTTTGCGTCTTTCTTGGGCAATGGAAACAAAACAAGTTCAGGAAATTTTATCGAAAGATACTGAAATCCGCGATGGCGAAACGGTTGTCAGACTGGTGATTGATAACGAAGGCAAAGCCGAAATTGCCGTAAATAAAGGTGATAAAGAGCTTAAATCGGTTCCGCCGAAACTCAAAAAAGACAAAAAATATTTGGAATTAACCGAATACAGAAAGACTTTGAAAGAACAATTCAACCGCTCGCGCAAGAGTCTGGAAGATGCAATGGTTCGCGGCGACAAATTTAATTTGCCCGAATTAGCCAATCTTTTCACGCATCCGGTTATCTCTAAACATCTGGAAAAATTGGTTTTCGTGACCGAAAAAGGAAGAGGTTTTTATCAAGACGGTAAACTTATTTCAGCCGTTGGAACGGCGATTTTGCTTTCCGAATCGGACGAAATCCGTCTGGCGCATTGCATTGATCTGCATAAATCCAATGAATGGAGCGATTACCAACGCTATTGTTTTGACAAAGAGCTGAAACAACCTTTCAAACAAATTTTCCGCGAGCTTTATTTGCCGACCGAAGACGAGTTGAAAGAAAAATCCGTTTCACGCCGTTACGCCGGGCATCAGGTTCAGCCGAAACAAACCGTAGCGTTGTTAAAAACTCGCGGCTGGAAAGTTGATTACGAAGAAGGATTGCAAAAAGTCTTTCATAAAGAAGGATTTGCGGCGAAAATGTATGCGATGGCGGATTGGTTTTCGCCTGCCGATGTCGAAAGCCCAACGCTCGAAACGGTTCAATTCCAAAACTTGAAAGATTGGAAAAATCGTCCGTTTGAAGAAATTGACGCGAGAATTTTCAGCGAAGTAATGCGTGATATTGATTTGGTCGTCAGCGTCGCCCACGCGGGCGGAGTTGATGCCGAAGCCAGCCATTCATCAATCGAAATGCGAAGCGTCCTTTTGCGCGAAACCTTGCGTTTATTCAAGTTAAGCAATGTCGAAATCGCCGGAAACCACGCCAAAATCAAAGGCACAATGGGCGAATACAGCGTTCATTTAGGAAGTGCGGTTGTCCATAAACTGCCCGGAACTTACCTTTCGATTTTGCCCGTCCATTCGCAACATCGCGGCAGATTATTTTTACCGTTTACTGACGACGACCCGAAATCTGCGGAAGTTATGTCAAAAGTTTTGTTATTGGCGAGAGATAACGAAATTCAGGATCCAACGATTTTGAGGCAATTGGCATAAAGAAAAAGAATTCACAGGGATAAAGGAGATAAACGGGGATTTTTTTTGAATATTTTCATAAAGTATCCCATTTAATCTCCTAAATCCCTGTGAGATTTTTTTCGTGTCACTTTGCGGATAATTCTTTTGGAGTGATTAACCCACCCAAAACGAATGTTCGCAATTCTCTAAATGTCAAACTTTCCTTAGTCAAAAGCCCTGTTCTAAAATCCAGAGCCAAAAAGCGTTCATTGTAAAGACGGACAACGGAAAAATCCTTATCTACCACGTTTTCAAGGCTTTGCAGATATATTTTAGGAAAATCCGCAAAGGTTTGACTGTCTTTCAAATCAAAAACGCGAACTTCAATCGGCGTGAAATCTCCGCGTTTGGAAACAAAAACATGATTGCCGTTTTCGACCTTTGCCAAATCGTTCGCGAATAAACCTTCGAGCGACAAAAACATTTCAAAATAATCAGAATCTATCGAATGTTCTTTAAATTCATCCGTTTTCAATCCTAATTCTTGAGCAAAAAGTTTTTTGTATCGTTCTAAAAAATCTGGAACCTCATATTTGCCAAAACCAATATCAGCGCAACGAAAAGCCATTACGCTTTTTGCGGTGAAAGATTTTCCCGAATTGTTCGTAATTGTCTGCAAAAGCGAGGTTTCCCGCCAAATATCCTGCACATAATCCGTCACTTTTTCGCCAAACAACGGACTTTCTTCCGCCAATTCTTTCAAACGAAAAGACAAGTTTGCATTGCCCAAAAAAGCTTCAAAATCCACGCCCGAATCTTTCAGCGAAACCAACTGCCTTTGACCTTTGACCTTTGACCTTTGATCTTTGACTTCTTTCCAATTATCGGCTCGTTCAATCATTCGCTCGATGCGCTTAATGTGTTCCTGGATAAGAAAATAGCGTTTTTGCGATTCATCGTTCAGATTGATTTCGCCGTGCGGTTTGAGGTGTTCAATCGAATCTTCGATGCGGTCAAGAGCCTCGACAATTCTATCCAATTCGGCATCGCGGTTTGAAAAATCGTGTTTCAGCCAAACGCTTTCGGCAAGCGTAACAGGTTTAATTGCTTCGACTTGCGTAACAAATTTGTTGTCAATCCGCGAAACTTTGATAATGGTCGGCGTAGTTGATTTCAGAGCCGAAAGCTGGGCGGCAACCGGGGCAATCAAATTTCGTTCAATCGCCCGTTTCAAAGCGCGTGCGCCGAGTTCGGGATGATAACCTTCGTCAACGATTTTTTGCAGCGCGGAGGGTTCAAGCTCGATGCGGCAATTTCGGCGGCTAAAACCTTCACGCGCAAAGACTTTTTGCAATTGAATCCGCGCAATTTGTTCAACATCTTCGCGGCTCAAACGCTCAAATGGAATTATTCTGTCCAGACGATTAAAGAATTCAGGACGGAAAAATTTTTCAGCGGCTTGGCGGTAAATGCTGGCATTTGTTTCATTTGTCTCGCGAAATCCGAGCTTGACATTTGCTTCGCGTGAGCCAAGATTTGAAGTCAAAATAATAATCGCGTTACTGAAATCCGCCGTGCGCCCGTGAGCATCGGTCAAACGCCCGTCACCCATCACTTGCAAAAGCAGATTGAAAACGTCAGGATGCGCCTTTTCGATTTCGTCCAATAACACAACCGAAAACGGTTGACGGCGAATGGCAGAAGTTAGCAAACCTTCGGGTTGTTCAAAAGTCCCGACCAACCGCGCCACATCGAACGGCGAGACAAATTCGTTCATATCGAACCGCAAAAGTTTTTCCTCGCTCCCGTAAAGATATGCAGCGATTTGCTTTGCGGCTTCGGTTTTGCCAACGCCGGTTGAGCCTAAGAACAAAAATGAAGCCAACGGACGACCCGTATCGTTCAAACGGGATTTGGCGATAGAAATGACATCTGCCGCCGCTTCGACTGCGCTTTTTTGCCCGATAACGCCTTGCTGAATATTTTTGACGATTTCATCGCGCTCAAGTTTTTGCGTATCGTCCAAAAACGCGACGCGCATTCCGCTTTTGGCTTCAAATTCTTCTAAAACATTCTGTCGGCTGATTTTAGCGTTTTGAAATCTATTGCCGATTTGCTGTAAAAAACTGGCAGATTTGCCGGGGAAAAAGGCTTCGCGGTTGTAGCGACGTTGCAAATCTAGCGCAGTCGGTAAAGACTCTAAACTAAAGTCACAATTAAGTTTAGCTTCAAGCTGACGGCGCACCGACAACAAAATATTTAGCGTTTTATCCTCTTTAGTTTCGTCAAGACGAAAAACGTGAAAAAGTTCGGCAAAACTGCGGTCTTTTTCCTGTAAAACACGCCAAGTTTCGGGCGTAATTTCCGCCACCACACGCACATCGCGGCGTTCAAGGTAGGGCTTCATCACTTGCGCCACGTTCAAATCCGCGTTTGCGCTCACACCTGCGAGGAAAAGTCCGAGTAAATCATCAAAATAAAGGAGATGTTCCTTCTTTTCAGCCTCTTTCAGAATCGCAATCAGACGATTTTCCCATTGCCCGACAAACGACATTCCCGAAATCAGACGCTGCGGAGAAACGAGCCATGTTTGTTTTTTCTCAGAGGTTTTATGTATTCGTTTTTCAACCTTGCGAAAAACATATTCGTTTATCAGCGAAGTTTTGCCAACTTGTTTCTTTCCAATAATTACAACAGGTCTTTTGTCCCAATGTTCGAGTAATTTGTGCAATTCTTCAAGCTCTTTTTCCCGCCCGATTGAGCGTTCCAAATCGTCCGGGTAAAGCCAATCAAGACAACGCCCGACCTTTCGCAACTCCTCCCCGCCATCCATTTTTGTATCGCCGCCGAGCATTGCAAAAAGGTTAAATTCTTTTCTTTCACACTTTTGCGGCAGATTCAGATTTAAATCGAACGTGGTCACAAACGCTTTCGAGGGAAAAGAAAGTTTTGCGGGGTCTTGCGTTCCTTTGCCGTCACGCCGTTCGAGATTGCGAAAATGTTCGGTCAAAACGTCTTCGGCACGGCGTTTCAAATCCTCGCCGCGTTCAATTTCAAACCAAATTTCCGGCACATTCGGTGTATAAGCGATTTTCTTGTCAAAAGCATCAAACGTGACGAAAAGATATTTACAATCAAAGGTTTGCGAAGCCAGATAAATGCGAAACTGCACAATTTTTGAAGAAAGATATGGCGAAAAAGTCAGCGACGCAATCGCATCGTGCCGCGCCTCTTTGCCCAAATATTCAAACTGTTCGCGCAAAGTTTTTGCCAGTTTATTCAAAGCCCGCTGCATACTCGAACCTTGCTCAACCGGACGCAAAGCAAACAGCGGACGCACAAAAACCGTCGGCGCAGGCTGATTCGCTTGCTTTTGTTCGGTAACTAAAATTGGAATTGAGATATTCATTGTAAATTAGAAAAACGAGCCACGAACAAACACGAACGGACACGAAAAATTTATTTATGCAAGTTTTGCCGCGACTTCAATTTTTATCAAAAAAACAGAAAAAATTTCGTGATTTTTCGTGTTTGTTCGTGGCTAAAATCAAATCAATCCGTCAGCAATTTTGACCAAATTTTCCTGCATCGCAGCCGCCAAAACATCACTCATCACAGTTGTTTCAATCGAAAACGATTTATTCAGTAACAAATCTTTTACTTTTGCCTCATTGTGATCATAAATTCGGCGTTCGGATTGCTGTTTGATCGAATCGCGTTTAGCTAAATCGTCGGAAATTACATATTTTTCAAAGTCGGATTCGGTTTGCTGAACTAAAATGCGGTCAGTTTTTCCGCTGCTGACAAAACGGTGAATTCCTTCTTCCGAACCGAAACCGGGTAAAACAAGTTCGCCTTCGATTTCTACCAAAAATCCAAGGATTTCTTTGCTTGGATTGTTTATAAATTTGTCAAAATCCGTAATTTCCCTGCGCCAGACTTCACGCTCAAACAGCTTTTTCAAATCGGATTTTGTGTCTGCCTGTTTAGCCGAAGTAAAAGAAATTATCCGTTTAATTTCGCCGTTAAACTGTTGAAAACAATCCCGATAATATTTCATTAGATAGAACATCTGTGAAGCATTTTCGCTGAAAATTGCCAGTTTGACTTCGTTCGGGTTCGGATATTGGAATGATAGAAGTTTAAACAAATGCTTCTGCAAAACGCTTTCTTTTTCGCTTAATTCGAGCGAGAAATTGCGGTTCTCAAAAGAAGTTTTGCCGTAGATTTCCAGCAAAATATCGTCTTCGAGTTGATTTACATTTTCAGAAAATTCTTTGACGTTTTCCAAAAAATTCTGAATCTTCGGTTTGCGTTTGACTCGCTCTAAATCTTCTTCCGACAACCATTTATTTCGCTTGATAAGTGCTTCTAAACGAATGACTTGGTAAATTTCATCATTTAATTCGGTCAGCTTGTAGCTTGCCAAAAGTTTCTGTGTCTTGCGCCGTAAATTCGCCACTCTTTCGGCTTGGGCGGCTAAAACTCCGCTCAGTTGTTTTTGCTTTTTTGGAGTTTCTTCGGCGGTAAATTCCAGCGAGATTTTGCCGTTTTTCAGACCGACTTCAACCGCCAATTTTTCTTCGGGACTGTGCAAATTTAATTCGGTTGAAAGCGGCGCAAGTAGTTCACGTTCGATAGTTCGTTTCAAAGGTCGTGCACCATAACGCACATCATAACCGTTTGAAGCTAAATGATTTATAACGTCTTTATCAAAATCCAGTTTAACCTTTCTAAACCGCAAACCGTCACGTTTTTTGATTTTTTCGATTTCCAATTCGGCAATTTGAACCACTGTTTTTTCATCCAACGGGGCAAACGGAACGATGCGGTCAAGCCGGTTAAAAATTTCGGGACGCAAAAATTCGCGGACAGCCGACGTAAAATGTTTGACCGAAGCCTGACGTTCCCGCGCATTGTTCATAAAACCCGATTTTCCGCGCTGAAATTCGCTTGCGCCAAGGTTGGAAGTCATTACAATGATTGAGTTTGTGAAATCAGCGGTGCGCCCGACGGAATCCGTCAAACGCCCTTCGCCCAAAATCTGCAAGAGCAAATCAAAAAACGAATGATGCGCTTTTTCAAATTCGTCGAGCAAAACAACCGAAAAAGGCTGTTCGCGGACTTTTGCCGTCAGCAAGCCTTCATTTTCGCCCGTTCCGCCGATAAGTCGTTGCACCGAAAGGGGATTTGAAAATTCGCTCATATCGAAACGAACCATTCTGGATTTATCGGAAAAGAAAAATTCCGCCAAAGATTTGACCATTTCGGTTTTGCCAACGCCAGTCGGACCGATGAAAAGCAAAGATGCAATCGGCTTTTTCGGGCGCGTTAGTTTGGCTTTAATTGTGGCAACCAAATCAATTACAAGTTTAATCGCTTCATCTTGTCCGATAACTCTTTGTTGAAAAAATTGCTCGGTTTTAATTAAATCCAGCGCAATTTCATCGTTCAAAAGCATTTCCGGCAAACCTGTTTCGTTGGAAAATGATTTGTAAACAAGACTTGGAGTGAGAGGTTGGTCAAATTCCAATTCGTGAAAAAGATTTCGCAAAAATCGGACAGGTTTCGCAGGCAAAGCGGTGTAAGTCGAGTATCTTCTGTAAGTTGCATCAACCGTTTTGATGGCTTCGTCATCAGTTTTATTGGACGGAAATTCTTTTGCCACCATCCGCAAAACTTCCAAACAATTCTTTTTGCTCAGTTCTTCTATACGAATTTGTTGAAAAGCGGAAAGCAGGTTCGGGTCGCGGCGTTCCAAAATCGGAAGCTGTTCGGGCGTGCATTCCGTCACCACGCAAATTTCTCCGCGAGCGATTTTCGGGCGCAAAAACGAGGCAATTCCTTGGGTTGAATGAGTGCTTTTGCCGACTTCCAACAACTCAACCAAATTGCCTAAATGCAAAACTACATCAATCTTTTTAGCTTCGGCAACGAGTCTGGTGCAGCGTTCCTGCCACATTCCAAATCCGCCTTGTCCCGCAATCAAACGCGCTCCGCTGGTTGCCCAAAATTGCGTGTCTTTCAAGCCTAAAGAATAAGCTTGACGAACCAATTGATGAAAAATCGCCGTTTTCCCAACGCCCGACGCACCGACCAATAAAAGACTTTTGCGCTTTTTCCCTTTGAAAAATTCGGCTAATGCTTCGACTTTATCGGAAACCTGATAAGCCGGATTCAACCTTATTTTATTCAAGTCATCGCCAACTTCTTCAAGAACGGATTTTTCGTCCTCATTCTCTTTTTCTTCGGCGATAGCTTTTTGTTTGGTCGTTGGCAAGCTGACCGCAAGCTCTTCTTTTGTAATAGTTACGCCTTCAACCCGTTGCAGCCAGCGCAGATTTTTTAAAGATTTGGCAAAGCCTTCACGCCGCAGAGTCGAAATAATTTCCTTTTTGATCAGTTCGTCAAAGTCTTTCGATTTTTTGCTCAAAACGGCAATTCCGAGCGCAGGAACGTAGGCTTGCAAATAATCGTCTTCGCGGTTGATGTGCAAAACGTGAAATTTTAATTCAATCGGCTCACGCCAAGCCGAAGATTTGTGCGGCGGGTTAATTTCAACAACTGCTTCATTTAACTCAACTTCGCCGGAAACGATTTTGGTATGTAAAAAGTTGGTGTAAGCATCTTTTAAAGATTGCTCGGCGTTGACTCTTGCGCTGAAAACGGCGTTTTCTGCTTTGGAATTAAACCGCGAGATTTCGGGAAAATTCAAGGCTTCCGCCAGGTGAGTTTCATCTTCAAAATGTTGCGTCAGAATGGTTAAAGGAAAAAAATATGTCGGCATCGGTTCAAGTAAAAAGGAAAAAGTAAAAAGGCAAAACCCTTTTGCGTTCACAATTTTAAGCTAGTTTTGCCAAAACTGAAAATGTCACTTGCTAAAACTAAATGATTTTTTTATGGTGGTTTTATGAAATTAGCTTTAATGATTATTGATATGCAAAAAGAGTATTACGTTGGTAAAACCATAGCGCAAATGGACAGAGCCACGGAATACATCAACGCTGTCCTTCCTTTATTTGAAGCAAAAAACTTACCCATTATTTGGGTGCAGGACATTGCCGAAGATGACGGAGTTATTCCGGGAACTGAAGGTTTTGAATTGATTGATTCGCTTAAACCGAAAGCCGATTCCATCATTATTCACAAAAAATACGGCAACAGTTTTAACAAAACCGATTGCGATAAAATATTGAAAGAACACGGGACAGATACGATTATCATGACCGGATTCTGCGCCGAATACTGCGTTTTATCAACTTATCGCGGAGCAAAAGATTTGGACTACTTCCCTATTTTACTCAAAAACGGCATCGCCAGTGTCGAAGAAACAAATAAAGAATTCGTCGAAAACATCAGCGATACAATAACTTACGGCGTGTTGAAAAGAATGCTGGACAGCAACTAGAAAAAAATTTAATCGGTTACATTCCGTAAATTACTTGAAATTTTCTTAATAAAACAGTATCTTATTTCAACAACAAAATGAATGAGTATTCATTCAGTAACATTTTAGGAGAATACCGATGGACGCAAAAATGGAAAGAGAATACATCAAAGGTGGCGAATTTTTAATTAGCGAAGGTGCAACGGCAACTTGCTTTACGCCGGAAGATTTTACCGACGAGCATAAAATGATCAAGGATACGGCTTACGAATATATTGATAACGAAGTCGTGCCGAATCTTCCCAAGCTCGAAAAACACGATTGGGAATTAGCCAGAGAACTTTTGAAAAAAGCCGGAGATTTGGGGCTTTTGGGCGCAAATATTTCCGAAGACCTCGGCGGAATGGCTCTCGATCAAACGACTGGCGTAATCATTGCCGAAGCAGTCGGACGCGGAAGCGGTTTCGGTTCAACCTACGGCGCACAAACTTCGATCGGTCTGCTGCCGATTTATTATTGGGGTTCGGAAGAAATGAAAAAAGAATGGATCCCCAAAATCATTTCGGGTGAAGTCACAACCGCGTATTGTTTGACCGAATCTGGTTCAGGTTCGGACGCTCTCGGCGCAAAAACCGTAGCAAAATTGACCGAAGACGGACAACATTGGGTTCTCAACGGCGAAAAAATGTGGATCACCAACGGCGGATTTGCTGATGTCTATATCGTTTTTGCTAAAGTTGACGGCGAAAAAGAAAAATTCTCCGCATTTTTAGTTCCTCGTTCCGAAAACTGCAAACCTGCTGCCGAAGAACATAAAATGGGGATTAAATCATCTTCGACCACAGCAGTAGTTTTGTCCGACGCGAAAATTCCTGTCGGAAATTTGATTGGAAATATTGGCGATGGTGCAAAAATCGCTTTCGGCGTGTTGAACGTCGGACGTTTCAAACTCGGCGCATCCGTCACGGGCGGTGCAAAACTTGCGATTCACGAAGCGGTTCGCTACGCCAACGAGCGTCACCAATTCAACAAACCGATTTCATCTTTCGGCGCAATCAAACATAAATTGGCAGAAATGGCGATCAAAACCTGGGTTTCCGAAAGCATCACATACCGCACCGTTGGAATGATTGACGCACTGATCGGTGACGGAACGGACAACGAAACCAAACTCAAATCCATTGACGAATACGCGGTTGAAAGCTCGATAAATAAAGTTTTCTGCTCCGAAGCTTTGGATTATGTAGTTGATGAAATGGTGCAAATTTACGGCGGTTACGGCTATTCGGCTGAATATCCGGCGGACAAAGCCTATCGTGATTCGCGCATCAACCGCATTTTTGAAGGCACAAACGAAATCAATCGGATGCTGATTCCGGGGCAATTGATGAAACGCGCAATGAAAGGCAAATTGCCGTTGATCCAAGCCGCCAAAGCTCTGCAAGACGAGATTATGAATCCGCAAATGTCGTTTGACGATGACGATTCATTGCTCGCAATGGAAACAAAATTAGCGGCAAACGCCAAGAAAGTTGCGCTGATGATTCTCGGCACAGCGGCGCAAAAATATATGATGGATTTGCAGAATCAACAAGAAGTTTTGATGAACTGCGCCGACATCATTATGCAAGCCTACGCGATGGAAACCGCCGTTTTACGCGCGAAAAAACTCGCCCAAAAAGGCAACGCCGACCGCCAAATTGATATGGCACAAGTTTTCTGCAACGATGCCATCCAAAAAATCGAAGCATCGGCTAAGAATACGATTGCCGGAATGCTCGATGGCGACGAAGCAAAAATGCTTTTGGTTGCGCTCAAACGCTTTACCAAAAACAACAACCCAATCAACACCATCGCGGCTCGTCAGAGAATTGCCGATGTAATGATTAACGCAAATACTTATACTTATTAACGAAAAGTGGTAAGTAAAAATTAAAAAGTCCGAGGTCGAGAGGTTTCGGACTTTTTAATTTTCGGAGAAATGTTGCAAAATAACCAGCAATATGACACTCAGTTGGAATGAAATAAAAAGCCGCGCGATTGAATTTTCCAAAGAATGGGAAAACGATTTTAACGAACACGCCGAGGCGAAATCATTTATGGACGCATTTTTTAATGTGTTCGGGATTTCGCGTAAACGGGTTGGGACTTTTGAACAAGCCGTTAAAAAAGAAGACGGGCGGCAGGGTTTTATTGATTTCCTTTGGAAAGGTGTCATCCTCATCGAATTTAAATCTCGCGGCAAGAACCTCGAAAAGGCTCACTCGCAAGCGAAAGATTATTTTGCAGGCATCAAGGAAAGCGATTTGCCGAAATATATTCTGGTTTGCGATTTTGAAAGGTTCAGATTGTATGATTTGGAAGAAATTGCCATATCGAATGAGGTTAATTCACAACATAACGATGCGAATCAACAACGTGGAGACGCGAATCAACAACGTAGAGACGCGAATCAACAACGTAGAGACGCGAATCAACAACGTAGAGACGCGATGCATCGCGTCTCTACAACACCAACCACGCCAACGCAACCCGTAATTGAATTCAAATTGGCAGACCTTGTTCACAATGTTCAGCATTTCGGTTATCTGCTCGGTTATCAAAAAAAGGTTTATAAAGAGCAAGACCCGGCGAATATCAAAGCCGCCGAATTGATGGGCAAGCTCCACGACCGTCTGGAAGAAATCGGCTACACGGGACATCCTCTGGAAGTTTATCTCGTCCGCATTTTGTTTTGCCTTTTTGCCGAAGACACGACGATTTTTAATAAACAGCAGTTTCAGGATTACATCGAGCAGCGGACGAGCGAAGACGGAAGCGACCTTGCGCCGAAATTGCAGGAACTTTTTCAGGTTTTGAATACTAATAAACCTTTTCGTTTCAAAAACCTTGATGAACAGCTTGCCGAATTTCCGTATGTCAACGGCAAATTGTTTGAAGAAATTTTGCCGACGGCGAGTTTTGACTCGAAAATGCGGCAATCTTTGCTTGATTGCTGTTATCTGGATTGGAGCAAAATTTCGCCGGCGATCTTCGGTTCGATGTTTCAATCGGTGATGAATCCGAAAGAACGCCGTAATCTGGGAGCGCATTACACCTCTGAAACAAATATTCTCAAACTCATCAAACCGCTTTTTCTTGACGATTTGTGGAAAGAATTTGAGAGCGTCAAAAATAATCGTAAACAGTTGCAGGAATTTCACGAGAAACTGAGCCGTTTGAAATTTCTTGATCCTGCGTGCGGCTGCGGAAATTTTCTGGTCATCACTTACCGCGAACTTCGTCTGCTCGAAATCGAGATTTTGCGGGCGTTGCGTAAAACGGGGCAGGCGGTTTTGAACGTCAGCGATATTATCTGGCTTGATGTGGATATGATGCACGGCATTGAGTTTGAGGAATTTCCTGCACGAATCGCCGAGGTGGCGATGTGGCTGATTGACCATCAGATGAATATGCAGATCAGTAACGAATTCGGGCAATATTTCGTCCGTCTGCCGCTCAAAAAATCCGCTAAAATCATTCACGGCAACGCTTTGCAGATTGATTGGAGAGATTTGCTGAACGACAACACAGGCGGAAACGCGACCGTCAGGGAGCGTGTAAATGTTGATGAATCGGACAAACTCTTTGAAATAACAGGCGGAAACGCGACCGTGAGGGAGCGTGTTGATGGTGATGCGTTGGACACGCTCGTTCACACTCGCGTTTCTGCCAATGATTTTTCGTATATTTTGGGCAATCCGCCGTTTATTGGACATCAATGGAGAAACCAGGAACAAATGAAAGATATGGAATTAGTTTTTGGTGATGCAAAACGTGCAGGTAGATTAGATTATGTAACAGCATGGTATAAGAAAGCGGCTGAATATATTCAAAATACAAACATCAAAGTTGCATTCGTTTCGACAAATTCCATAGCACAAGGCGAACAAGCTGGAATTTTATGGAACTCACTTTTCAATCAATACAATATCAAAATTCACTTTGCTCACCGTTCGTTTAGTTGGAGCAATGAAGCTAGAGGAAATGCAGGCGTTCATGTAGTCATAGTCGGATTCGGAAATTTTGATATTCCAGAAAAAAGACTTTTTGAATATGAAAATATCAAAGGTGAACCACACGAAATCAGAGTAAAAAATATTAATTCTTATTTAACTGAAGGGAAAGAGATTTTGATTGAATCAAGACGTAAACCAATTCACTCATTTCCAGCAATGTTTAAGGGAAGTCAACCAACCGATGGTGGTCATTTGATTATTAACTCCAAAGAAGAGTTTGTCAGAATTGAACCTCAATCTAAAAAATTCATAAAGCGTTATATGGGAGCAGAAGACTTCTTAGATTCAAAATTAAGGTGGTGCTTATGGTTGAAAAACGCTGACCCCAAAGAATTAAAAGCATTAACGAATGTTATTGACAGACTTTTAAAGGTTAAAGAATCTAGGTTGAAAAGTCCCACACCGTCGGTCAGAAAATTTGCTGAATATCCATCTCTGTTTACACAAGATAGGCAACCTGAAACAGATTATTTGGTGATTCCAGAAGTTTCATCTGAAAATCGAAAATATATTCCAATTGGTTTTGAATCAAAAGATGTCATTTGTGCGAATACAGTTCAAATTATTCCTAATGCTAATTTTTATATTTTCGGATTTATGCAATCGTTGATGCACATGATTTGGGCGAGAACTATTTCTGGAAGATTAGAGTCACGCATAAGATATACACCTGCGGTTTACAACAATTTCCCTTTTCCCGAAAATCCAAACGAAAAGCAAATTAAAGCCATCGAAACCGCCGCGCAGAGAGTTTTGGATGCGAGGGCTGAGTTTCCCAACAGCTCATTAGCCGACCTCTACGACCCGCTGACGATGCCGCCAAGCCTTGTCAAAGCGCACAACAATTTAGACAGAGCCGTTGACCTCGCCTATCGTCCAAACGCCTTCACGAGCGAAGCAAATCGAATGGTCTTTTTGTTTGAGTTATACGAAAAATACACGGCGGGATTATTTACGGAAGCGAAGCCGAAAAAAGTGAGAAAGACAAATGAATAAGGTTTCGGCTCAGTCATTTTTTTTACCTCAAAAGTAGTTTAACTCAAATAATTTCAATGGTAAATAAAACATCTAATAGGTAGTAATTTTCAGCTCTTACGCCCCAAATTGCTGTAAATGATGGTCTAAATGTTTATACATCATATTGCTCCATTCAGTTTTATTCAGCACGCCGAATGAATGCGATTCTTTGCCGTCAAATTCGTTTTCGCCAAGTTGTTGAGTTTTTTCGATAAAGGCAATCAAACGGGCTTTTTCAGCGGCAAAATCTTTGTCGGACTTCATAATAAATTGCGGTGCAGTCGGACTGTTTTTCTTGAGCGGTTTATCGCCTGTGACGACACCTTTGACAAACCATTTCAGCACCAATCCCATCAGAAAATTCGGTTTCGGATGTTTGCCCGGTTCGTAGATTGATTCGTAGGTTACGCAGCAATGCGCGAACATCTGAGCGACATCCATTTTGCCCCACTGACGTTGCGAATCAGGCGTTAAATTGTTGATCCGGTTGATTATTCCATCGGAAATTTCTTTGGTGAAAATATTTGGAAATGACATAAAATTTAACCTTCGGCTCAAAATTTTGCTGCTAATCTTTTCACTTTTTCGGCAAGGTCATTGTTTCGCCTTCTTTGTTGATCTCTAAATGACGCGTAGTATTTTCCGTGACGCTGGATGGCGGCGCAACCAGATCGCCTGTATCATAGATCGAGCCTTGCGGTTTAACGAATTCCGTTTGGGTTGGCGGAAGATTGTAGTTTTGCTGTGTTGGCGGAATTTGATTTTGCATTACCGGATTAGCATTGGCTTGTCGTTTTTCAATGCTTTTGGCTTTTAGGATTTGAGAAACTCCGTTTGAAAAGGAGAAAAATGCAGGGAAAAGCATTGCCCACCACCAAGCGTGTCCGCCGGCGACTCCGGTAAAAAGTAAGGCTAGCGCAACGGCGGCAAAACCGAATCCGGTGATTACGCCTTTGACTCCTGAGCTGAATAGATCGTCAGGATGATTTGAACGCACTCGTCCTTTTCGGTCAATATAAACATCCGGCACAGATGGTTTTACTGCACCGCTTAAAGCAGTCGAGACATTACTCAAATCAGTTCCGCAGCTTCGGCAAAATTTTCCTGTTTCGGGATTCTCAGTTCCACATTTTGGGCAAAACATATTTTCGTTAATTGATTATGGTTAATTGTTAATTGCAAAATCGGCAAATTATTCGTATAAACTGCCACTGTCACTGCGGCTGCAGCTTTCTGCGGCGCAACGCTTCAAAAAGGATTACGCCGGTAGCGACAGATACGTTCAAAGATTCTATTTTCCCCTGCATTGGAATTTTTAGCAACATATCGCAATTTTCTGCCACTAAACGATGCAGACCTTTCCCTTCGCTGCCCATCACCAACGCCGTCGGCTGATTCCAATCCCAATCCGAATAAGTTGTTTTAGTTTCAAAACTTGTGCCGACCACCCACACGCCGCGTGACTGCAAATCTTCGATCAAACGATTCAGATTAGTGACTTTAGCGACTTTAACATATTCGGTCGCTCCGGCAGAAGATTTGGCAACCGTTTCATTTAACCCAACGGCGCGGCGTTCGGGAATAAAAACACCTTCGACTCCCGCACATTCTGCTGTTCGCAAAATCGCTCCTAAATTACGCGGGTCTTCAATTCCGTCCAAAATCACGATCAAAGGTTTTTCGCCCGCTTCGATTTTGGCTGAAATTTCGTCCAGAAGTTTTTCGGCATCGTAATAATCGGCTGAGGCAACAAAAGCAATTACGCCTTGATGATTTGCACCAGGTTCCACAAATTTTGTTAGATTCTGACGCGGAACTTTTTGAAAAGGAACGCGATTTTCTTTGGCTAAACTCAATAATTCGTGCAAGCGTTTTTCGTGTCCGCCTTCGGCTACCAAGATCTTCTCTACTCGTTTGGCATTGGCGCGGAGGGCTTCGAGAATTGGCAAAACCCCGAAAATGAGCGAAGAGTTGGGATTTGGGAGTTGGGAGTTTTTACTCTCGATTCTCGACTCTCGACTCTCAACTCTCGACGTGTTCCCTTCGACCTTCGACTTTCGACCTTCGACCTTCGACTTTGGACTTTGAACTTTTGACCTTCGACCTTCGACCTTCGACTTATTCCACTTCATAAAAGATTTCTTAGTAAACGTGAGTAACGGGTAAACTGAATTAAATTGCTGACAGTAGTAATGTTAGTGCGGCTGAGTTTTCCCACCATACTGCGATTCAAACCATTTGAATCGTTCCTTTGCGAGACTTCCCAAACCTTGCTCAACTCTAAACGAATCTGCAAATAATCATTATCAAATTTTGCATTCGGCACGATTGAGCGCAATTTTTCGGCTAGAGTTTTAATGTTGTCTTTGGCTAATAAACTCTTTTCAGCACCGAGACACGAAAAATCAAAGCCTTTTGGTTCAATTCGATAACCTAAATTATCCTGAGTGCTGTAAATGTCTATCACCGTTTCGTCGCTGCTGATTTCGGCACTTTCCAAGACCTTTTTCTCGTCTTTCTTTTTCATACTTTCGACGGCTTCGATCTTTCGTTCAAACAATGTGCCGACAACGATTAAATTAATGTCATTCAAAGGAATTTCCGCAACCTCATCAGCGTTGAATAAAATTAAAATCAACTTATCTTCGTAAAAATCAATTCCGCGCAATCTTCTCGGCAAAGTTTCGATTTTCAACAACTCATCCAGCACAATTTTGCAATCAATTCCAATCTCATGCAGACGATTTACCAGAACCTCCGCTTCGGTTTGCGATTCAAGCCGCGCCAACGGCAAAACCTTTTTGGCACTAAAAAGCCGGGTTGCGTCTTCACGCTCCAAATTTAATAATTTTGCAGCCTTTACCTCATCAACCGGTGCATCTTTTGGCAAGTAAACCAGATTAAACCCCTTTTCCCAGTCTTCGAGTTTGCGGAAACTTGGTTTAAGAAATTGAGTCTGATCGTAGGAGACTTTCAAGTCCGCGCCGCAATAAAAACATTTCAGACGGGTTGGCGGACTTTTGCGCTGACATTTATCGCACAAAATCATTTCTTCAGCCTTAAAGCCGATTTCCTCTGATTGAACCGGTAAATCCTTTAGCCATTGGTCGGGATGAATTTGTTCGTTCTTTTTTTCCATAACCATTTGGCATTATACGATAAAAACGATTAACGGGAACAATTTAAGCAGTCTTGCTAAATAGAATTTAAGAAATTGTTATGGCAAAAGATTTGAGTCGGCAGATTGTCTGTGACGAACCGCCCGAAAACAAATTCTAAAACTTCATTGTTATCCGGCAAAATTGTCCAAACAACCGGATAAAATAAAACATTGATCAGAATGAAAATGATTCTTTTAACCTGTGCTTTCAGGCTTTTTGCTTCTTAAACGGTTCGCAGATTTTCCAAGGGTTTAACTTTTGCGGCTTTCCAGGCGGGATAGATGGTAGCAATTAAACTTAAGGCAAAAGCAATCAAACCAATCAAAAAAACATCGGATAAATTGGGCTGCAAAGTGATTTGATTGAGCGAATAGACCTCTTTTTCCAGACTTATCAGGCGAAAATAATTGGCTAAAAAACACACTGACAGACCTAAAATGGTTCCTAAAACAATCCCGATCAGACCTAAAAATAAACCTTCGAGTAAAAAAATTGATAAAAGATTTTTGGTAGTTGCGCCGCAAGTTCGCAAAATTGCAATGTCCAAACGGCGTTCATTGACTAATAAAGCCAAAGTCGTCGTAATGTTCAGAACCGCGACAAAAATAATAAGCGAAATAATGGCTAACGAAACTTTTTTCTCCAGACTCAATGCGGCAAAAAGCGGTTGATTTGCTTCCTGCCAATCAACGATCTTATATTCATCCGAAAGATTTTGACGTAATTGCACGGCGGTTTCTTGAGCCTTGTAAATATCTTTCAAAGCAACACTTAAGATAGTAGGATAAAAATTTTGTTTACCAAAAATGTAGTTGTAAGCATTTGGCGAAAGGTAAATCCAGGTCGAATCATAATCATAGATTCCGGTCTGAAATATTCCATTAACTCCGATGCAGGAATTTTTTGCCGAATCATTATTTGAAACAACGATCTCAGCTTTTTTGCCGACTTCCAAACCTGTTTTTTCCGCCAATTCCCTTCCAACAGAAAGATTATTTTCAGCGTTTTCCACCACTCGCAAAACACAATAAGCCGTTGACGTGTCGCCAATGACCAAGGCACTGTCAAAGGTTGTGGCTTCTACTTTTTTGACATTGGATTGTTTTTCTAAATCTTCTTTAAGCTGTTGATAAGTTTGAATCTCTGCTCCGTCTTTTCGGAAAATCGTGATGTGAGCAGTATTTTGTAGAATCTTGTTCTGCATTTCGGCTTGAAAGCCTCGTGCAAGAGATTGAGCAACGATCAATGACGCAACACCAACCGCAATTCCGACGATGGCGACCAATGCTGTAAATTTTGCCAATGATTTACGTTGAGAGCGAAAATATCGAAAGGCAAGATTTACTTCAAATTTCATTATAAATAAAGACTTTAACGCAAAGACGCAAAGAAACAAAGGCGAAACAAAATTTACTGTGGACAACTTTAAAATAACGTCAGTTCTGGATAAGAAACCGTTTTATTAGTCGGTGAAACCGACGACATTTTTGTAGCCCATAACACCAGTTATGGGACTAAGAAGATAAAATTCTAGAGTTCTTGAAAAGAACGGCATAAATTTATGCCGCCATTTTCAATGGCTTTATTGAATCCTTGACTGTTTTCCCACAGATCCTCTGTGGGCTACAAAAATACCGCCATTTTCAATGGCTTATCTCGAATTGACGTTAAAATATTTCTCCTGGATTACTGAGAATTTGTTTGAAAACTCAAAGTTTTGTTTTTTTGTCTCTGAAAGAGACTAAGATAATAGCGTAGGGTGAAACCCTACGTTTTTTGAAAAAGCCGTTCCGTCTCTGAAGGAGACGAATAATCAACCTTGGCTGTTCGACACTTACAGCGTCGAAACGGATTATTTATCAACTCGTAGGGTTTTACCCTACGCTATTATGTTTGTCTCCGTTGGGGACAATTTCCGAGTTTTCAAACAGTTTCTAAACTTTTTGCCTTTTGCCCTTTTACTCTTTACTTTTAGTCCTCATCCTCTTCTTCGGCTGAGTTTTCCTCTTCCTCTTGAATTCCGGTAGTCATCAGACTAAACACGGGAAGTCTGTTAATGGTCGGAACTTGGGATTCCGTTCCACGCACTGATTTCCAAATGATTTCGTTCAGGATTTTTGGATTTGCCATATCGGGATGCTGTAAATCCTGTTCGGCAGTTAAATCCATCAATCTTTGCATTTGGGCGGTCGGCTTATTCGGCGGCATCAGATTATCCAGCGCAACGGTCGGAACTGTTGCCTGAAAAGGCGTTAGATCGGGCGTATCCTGAAAAACATTCATCGGAGTTGCCGTTGCATCCAAAAGATTCATCGGCGGAATTCCTAATAAAATTTCCATCGTCCGAATCAGGCTTACCGTATTGTGAAAATCGTGGATCAATGCGCCCTTTCGATTATAGGCACTGATGACAAACGCCGGAGAACGATGCGCGTCAACGTGATCGGGTCCGTCCTGAGCATCGTCTTCGACAATAAAGATCGCGGTGTCTTTCCAATAAGGCGACTTGGAAACTTCTTCGACCAAACGCCCGATGGCATAGTCGTTTTCAGCCACATAAAACTGCGGAGTCGGCGCCGTTTTACTTAAACCGTTGGTATGATCGTTGGAAAGATGCAGGATCGAAAGGTTCGGCAGTTTATCGCCTTTTCCGTTTTTCAGGTCGGTAACGTAACTGTCAAATTCTGCTTTCCATTCCGTGAATCTGGTCGTCCCCTCGCTTTGTTTAATTTCAGGCGAGCAATCTTTGCAATTCTTTTTGCTCCAATTTGCATAAGACTCGGTAGTCATAATGTCAGGCGTTTTCATATCAAAGTTGCGAAACGTCAAATTATAATGATTCTCAAGAGTTTTCTTGGTTGCAAAAGTTTTTAATGTTTTGGAAATGTCAGGGTAAGGCTTTGATTTACGGGAGTTGATTTGTTTCAAATCCTCTTCGGAAATATTCCACAGATATTCCCCGTAATTACGATAGGATAAACCTTTTCGCATTGCCGCATCCCATAAATAAAGCGTTTCCGGCTCGCCAACATCCCTATTTCCCTGTGTATAAGGAACATATTTGAGCATATAGTTGGCAACCACATTTTCGTTGGTCGGCAAATCAAAAATAGGTGCTAAAGTGTTTGGCGGTTCAAAGTTCGGTAAACGGTTAAAACCTTCGTAATCGTAGGTTCGCCCACGCCCCGAATAATCCCAACGATAGGCTTTGTCTACATAATCACTGGAAAATGCCGCCGTTGACCAATTATGTCCATCGGGCGAGGCTTCGGAATTAACAAAAAATCTGTCGAATAAACCAAACCGCAATGCCAGGGCGCGGGCATTCGCCGTAATGTTTTGCGATTCTCCGCTGGGTGATTTTGCCGTTTCGCCTGCTCCGAAAATGGCTAAGGATTTATCTCCGTCAGCTTTAGTTCCATCGCCGGAACGTTCCAAATCGCCAAAGACCTGATCGTAGGTGCGGTTTTCTCGAATAATGTAAATTATATGTTTGAAAGGGTTTACTCCCGCAAACAATTTCGTTTTCTTTTCACCAAGCAAGTCGTTATTTCGCATCGTCTGCTGCGTGTAATCAAACAGTTTTCTTTCATCAGGAACTGAAACGTAACTGTAATTTCCCGAAACGACTGCTACCGAATATTCACCGCCGAGCTTATTTTCTTTGTTTGGAAAAAGCGAATTCGGAGCATTCGGAGCATAGCCCGAATTATTGACAATGACCGACGAATTTTCGACACCCGTTCCTTTTCCGTTACCAATAAAAAGGTGATTTCCGACCACTACAACTGCCGAAGGATATTGTCCGGTGGGGATAAATCCAAGTAATTTTGAAGTTTCATTAGACTTTGGGCTTGAGGCTTGAGACTTGAGACTAACCACTGCTACCGCATTCGCGTGGGCGTTTGCCACATACAAAGTTTTCTCGTCATCACTCAAAGCCAAGCTTTCGGGACTTCCGCCAATCGGTTCTTTTTCGGCAAGTTTCAAATTAATATTTTCGAGAACTTTATTTGACGCTGTATCAATTATAGAAACGCTGTCGGCATTTGAGTTAACCACATAAAGTTTTGATTTATCACGATTTAGAATCATCGCCGTCGGATGCCTTTCAACTGCGATGTGCGAAACTTTGGAGCCGTTTTTCAAATCAACTACGGCAATGGAGGCATCTCCCCAGAGCGAAACAAAAGCCTTGTTTTTTGTGACCTCAACATCATACGGATAAATGAATTGAGTAGAATTTGGACGATGCAGGTCAATGCGTTGAATTTTGCGTGTGTCGCGCAGATCGGTAATGATGCCGAGCGTGTCGCCAAGATTGTTAGCCGAAAAAAGAGTTTCACCGTCATCGCTCAAAGCAATTCCGGTCGGATAAACTGCGGCACGATTATCATTATAAATTTGTGAAGGCGCATTGGTCGCAAAAGCACTGACATCAATGAACGGAGCTTTGATTTGCCAGTCTTTCTCATCAGCAAGCGGAGTTATTGGATTTTTGGCAGCTGGAGAAAACTTAAAAATCCAGATTTTGTTTTCAAATCCGCCCGCTACAAAAAGCTGATAAGTGCCGTCCGTGTTGATTTTCCCCGAAAATCTTGCGCCAAAGTTAGCACTCTGCGGCGACGGAAAATACATATTTTGAATAACTTTGGGTTCTGGTTCGAGATTCAGATCAATTACCGCAATTGATTGATAATTCCTATTTCGATCTCCGCCAAACTGAACACCGTAACCGCTGTTGATGGCTAAAAGATAACGTCCTTTGCCATCCTTACCGTTTTTATCCGGCGAACGCACAAAATCAACCGGCAAGCTTCCAACGGCAATGCGGTTAGTCGTCGCATCCATTAACAGGCTTCCGGCAGGTGTGATCTTGCGCCCTTCCGATGCAGGCTGATTAGTGATCTGAATGTTAGTTTGTGCTTTGGAAGTTTGTAGAAATCTTATTGGAAAATCCAGAAACAGAATTGAAAACAGTAAAATGCCCGAAATTATGCGAAAAAGATTTATTTTCGACATTTGTCCCCCAAATGTTCAATTTATTGGATTAAAACAAAATAATTGTATCCCTAATTATAAGTTTTGTCTTTTACAATTTGGTTACAAAAAGGAAAAAGCGAACTATTTTTAATAATTCGCCTTTCAGAAAAGTTTTACCGAATCTAACACCTTTCTTTTTATTTTTTTGCGTTTTCGATTTCCCTTGAGAGAGCAGTAATTTTCTCTGAGGCGGGAAAATCTTTCTTTAGAACTTCCAGATAATTATTCGCATCTTTTAGCTTTTGCTGCTTGATATTGGTCATAATCAGAGCAAAAAGGATCGTTTCTCTATTTTTGCCTTGAGGAAAAATTTTAACATAGTCTTCCAAAGGATTTTCGGCATTAACATAATCTCTGATCGAATAATAATTAACGCCGATAATTGCCATGACGCGCTCTTTTTTCTCTGCATCATTTTGGATTTCCGAAGTTTTAAGTGCCCGTTTATAAAAATCACAGCTTAATCTCGTCATCTTAGCGGCACGATACGAATCCGCAATTTGCAAGAGAGCTAAACCATCATTCTTTTTCTTTTCGATTGCTGCATAAAACGGAATCAATACCGAAAAATCCTTTGGCATTTCATCAAAAATTTGAGTAATTTCACGGGCATTTTTGCTGCCAAACCCACGCCGAAACGTCACCATATTACCTAACGGATCAGCGAACACAACATAAGGAATCGCAGTTGCTCCATATTTTGAAGCCAAATTTCTCTCGTCATCATAGTTTAACTTGACGGCAATAAAAGGTTTCGCCGCCTGGATGACATCATCTCTCACCCAAAATTCCTGATCCATCATTTTGCAGGGCTTACACCATTCGGCAGTAAAATCCAGCAATAAAGGTTTGCCGCTTTCCCGCGCCGCTTTTTGGGCTTTTTCAAAATTCTTTTCCCACTTAATTCCCGCCTCCTGAGCATTAAGATTTAATATCAACAAAATGAAACTGAAAACAAACAGAGTAATTTTTTTCATTTGGAATGTCTCCTTAAAGGTAAGTTTTTATTTTTGTTAAAGGGCAGCAAACTAATTTGTTTGCATCTTTTCCCTAAATCATTCCTAATTCTTTTTTCGCGGGCTTAATTCGTCAATTATTTGAGCGATGAGCTTTTGCTGCTCGCCTTTTAATTCGTCCATTACAGCCATAATTTTGGGGGTTAGTCTTTCCTGAGTCAATCGCATACTTTCAAGCATCATCGGCTGCATAACTTTCAAAGTTTTTTGTCCGGTCGGAGTTTTATAAAAAGCAATCAGATCGTTTATTTCTTCCAAAGAATAATATTTGGCATAAACGGTAATGCTTATTTCCTCAATCATTTTGTTGTAATCGACTTTTTCTATCAATTTATCAACAAATTGCTTTTGATATTTTTGCGAGGCTTCAACCAATTTCTTTTCTAAAACAACTTTTTCAGCCGGAACTATTTCTTTCCTTTCCGCAAGCGAAATTTTTATCAATTCTTCATTCAACACGGAAAACTGTGCTGACATAGCTTTCGCAAAGTCATCTGCTTTATTTTCTTGTGTGACTAATTGGTTTAACTCTTTAATTGCTTTCATTTTTTCAGGAGAAATTTCTGTCTGAGCATTTATCGAATTAAAAGCAAAAATAAGGAGCAAAGCGGCAAAAGTAACTAATTTTTTCATTATCTGATACCTCTGATGAGTTTAATTTTGTCTTTATATATCACAATTTAGAAGATTTGTTAACAAAATTTTGGAAATAATTAAAAAACCGGAAATATAAATGTTTTAATTCTTTTTTGGGATTACAACCAAAACATTTATCTGATGAGTAATTATAGTTGGTGACATAACATATTAGAAAAAAATGATTGTAGTTGAGGAAGTTTTGGAAGTTGAGGAAGTAAAAACCTGTTCTTCCTTTCTCAACTTCCAAAACTTCCCGAACTTCCGAAACTAAAACCTATTTTCCAACAAGTTTTGTCACATACTATAAGCGGATTTTTCATCCAGCTAATATTTCAATTTATTTATCGGATGGATAAAAAAAAGTTGTAGCACTCTCTGTCTCAATGTGCTAGAATTATTTCCGCAAAATAAAATAAAGGAGTTCAAAGCTATGATTTGCTGGCATTGTAATAATGAACTTAAGTTAATTTCTCCGATTGAAGAAGAACATAAATTCTATAATTGTGAAAAATGTGGTAAGTGGTATGAAATGTTCAAAGAAAAAGAACGCGTGAACGGGGCAGTTCCCGTCAGATTTTTAGAATTGGACACAACACCGCCGATTTTAGTTTCGCTTAATAAATTATCAATTTAAGATTTCTAATTTTAATCAAAATATTTGAAAGGTCAGATTTTTAATAGTCTGACCTTTTCTAATTGATGCTAATTGAATCATCTTTCATCTCTTTCTAATCCAACCGGAAATCTTGGGCGATCTGGATGTAAAAACTCAATATTCTCGTAAATATCAATCAAATGGATTTCACAATCTAAAGAAGTCAAATAAACACTGTCGTTTAAAGAATTATATTCACGCTGTAACCAAACATTTTCGCCTTGTTTAGTGTAAAGAATGACGTGCGGGCGATCTTGGGAAATCAATAAATATTCCGTAAAACTTTCAATTGATTTGTAATAAGTAAATTTGTCGTTAAGATCAAAGGCTTCGGTTGAAGGCGATAAAACTTCGACAATTAAGCTTGGATTAGTTAAAACTTCTAAACCAAGTAATGTTTCAATATTTGGTCTGCCACACATTGCGCTCAAATCAGGATAACGATATGGTGGATAAATCGGGACTTTGACTCTCGTATTTGAAAGAAAAACACGACAATTGCGCCCTTGCAGTTGTCTTCTCAAAGAAAAATCAAGATTTGAAATAATGGTTTCGTGATCAATAGATGCTCCCGCCATCGACCAAACTGCACCATCATAGAATTCAAATTTCTCTTCAGAACTTTTTTCGAGTTCGATATATTCCTCAAGAGTGTATTCAACGTCTTTTTTTAGTAAAGCAGTCATCCTAATTTGAAAATATACACGCAATAAATAAAAGACGCAAAGTTTTAATTCTCTGCGTCTTTCGTTCAGTTTAGAGAAAAATTATTAGCTTAAAAGTTGCCGTAAAACAAACGGTAAAATTCCGCCGGCTTTGTAATATTCGACCTCAATTGGGGTATCAATGCGGAGAGTTAAAGGCACTTCTTCGCTTGAACCATCTGCCCGGTTGATGGTCAAAGTCACGTCCTGACGCGGAGTAACTTCGCCGTCTAAACCTAACAGATCAAAGGTTTCCGTTCCGTCCAGGTTCAAAGATTGTGCATTTTGATTATCTTTGAATTGCAACGGTAACACACCCATTCCAACCAGATTTGAACGATGAATGCGTTCAAATGATTGTGTAATGACGGCTTTAACTCCCATCAAACGAGTGCCTTTCGCCGCCCAGTCACGAGAGCTTCCCGTGCCGTATTCCTGTCCGCCGAAAATCACGGTTGGAACGCCATTTTCTTTGTATTTCATTGCGGCATCGTAAATGGTCGTATCTTCGCCGTCCGGTTGATATTTGGTGAAACCGCCTTCAATCGGCGCAACCATTAAGTTTTTGATACGAACATTGGCGAAAGTTCCGCGCAGCATGACGCGATCATTTCCGCGCCGTGAACCATAGGAATTGAAGTCTTCGACTGGAACGCCAAGCGATTGCAGATAAAGTCCGGCAGGCGAACTCGGTTTAATTGCTCCGGCGGGCGAAATATGGTCGGTTGTGACAGAATCACCAAAAATTGCTAAAGCCCGTGCGCCTTGAATATTGGAAAATGAGCCGCCTTCCATCCCAAAATCTTCAAAATACGGGGGTTCCTGAATATAAGTCGAATTCGTATCCCATTCATAAACCGAGCCTGTCGAAGACGGAATATCATTCCAAAGCGGATTTTGTTCGGCAAATTCGCTGTAAAGTTTCTTGTAAGTTTCAGCATCAAACGCGGCTTCCAGTTGTTCCTTAACTTCATCGAGCGATGCCCAAATATCTTTCAAAAAGACATCATTGCCGTCAGTATCCTGTCCAATCGGATGCAGATAAACGTCCTTGATTACCGTTCCCGCCAGAGCATAGGCAACAACTAGCGGCGGCGACATCAGGAAATTTGCTTTAATGTTTTGGTGAACCCGCGCTTCAAAATTGCGGTTGCCCGATAAAACCGAAGCCGCGATCAAATCGTGTTCGACAATCGCTTCTTCAATCGCCGGATCAAGCGGTCCCGAATTTCCGATACAAGTCGTGCAGCCGTAACCGACCAGATTAAAGCCGATTTCGTCCAAATACGGCTGTAAACCTGTTTTGTTCAAATATTCCGTGACGACACGCGATCCCGGCGCGAGCGAGGTTTTGACATAACCCGGAACTTTCAAACCTTTTTCAACCGCTTTTTTCGCCACAATTCCGGCGGCAATCATAACTGCCGGATTGGAAGTATTTGTGCAGGAAGTAATCGCCGCAATCAAAACATCGCCGTTACCAACTGAAGTTGTTTGAGTCGGAATATCTTCGTGTAAATCCTCAACCCGATCTGGGGTCGGACGATTATTCATCATCTCAACTTCTGTGGTTACGCTGGTATTTTTCTCGCTGACAGTGTCGCCTAAAACCGGAAGCGGAACTGATTTTGAAGATTGTTCACCGCCGCCCTCGGCATTACCCTGAGTTTCCACGCCAATCGTCACCATGAAACGTTTTTCGAGGTCTTCGGAAGTTTTTCCGTAACCACCGTCAGAGGCAGATTTAGTGAAAAGTTCAATGAATCTGTCATCCAGATTTGAAAGTTCAATGCGGTCTTGCGGGCGTTTCGGTCCGGCAACTCCGGGAGAAATCGTTTCGAGGTTCAAATCCAAAACAACCGAATAATCAACTTCGCCTTCTTGCGGAATGCCGAACATTCCTTGCGCCGTGTAGTAATTTTTGATCGTTTCGATTTGTGCTTCGTCGCGTCCCGTGGCGCGGAAATAATCCAGCGTTTTTTCGTCCGTGCCAAAAAAGCCCATCGTTGCGCCGTATTCGGGAGCCATATTCGCAATGGTCGCGCGGTCTGTCGCAGCTAAAGAGCTTGCGCCTTCACCAAAGAATTCGACAAATTTGCCGACTACACCGGCTTTGCGAAGCATTTCGGTGACGCGCAGAACCAAATCCGTGGCGGTTGCGCCTTGCGGCAAGCTTCCCGAAAGATGAACGCCGACGACATCAGGAGTTAAGAAATAAACGGGCTGTCCGAGCATTCCGGCTTCGGCTTCGATACCGCCAACGCCCCAACCAACGATTCCAAGTCCGTTAATCATTGTCGTGTGCGAATCAGTTCCAACCAATGAATCGGGATAATAAACACCATCTTTTTCAAAAACGCCTTTTGCCAAATACTCAAGATTGACTTGGTGAACAATACCGATTCCCGGAGGCACAACGCGAAAACCGTTGAAGGCTTGTGTTCCCCATTTCAAAAATCTGTAACGCTGTTCATTGCGCTTGAATTCGATTTCCATATTGCGCTGATACGCGGTTTCCGAACCTGCATAATCAACCTGAACCGAGTGATCAATCACCAGATCAACCGGAACGAGCGGCTCAATAACTTTGGTGTCTTTGCCCAAACGCGAAACGGCTGAACGCATTGCCGCCAAATCAACTAACAGCGGAACGCCTGTAAAATCCTGCAAAACAACGCGGGCAACAACAAATGGAATTTCATTGACTCGCTCCTCGGTCGCGCCCCAATTGGCAAGCTGTCGGACTGATTCTTCCGAAACTTTTTTGCCTTCGTCAAAATTGCGTAAAACGCTTTCCAAAACGATTCTGATAGAAATCGGCAAGCGTGAAATGTTCGCTACGCCTTCTTTTTCCAACTGCGGCAGTGAATAAAAAACGCCTTCTTTACCGTCGCCTGTCTTGAATGTTTGTCTGGTATTAAAAAGATTGTGTGTCATAGAATTTAAACTTAAAAGCTAAACTAATTTGATTTTACGAAAAGTATTAGATTAGTAAAATCAAGACAGCGTAAAATACTAACTGATAAGAATTTTTATGTAGCAAAAAAAAATAATGAGGATTGCTAATAATACTTTTTAATTCGGAATTTCCAATTTCACATCCAATTTGTCCGCTAATTTGAGCAATTCACTAATCAAATGGTTGCGTGCATCAAGTTCAAACGTCCAATTATCCTGATTAAAAAAGACTTCAATTCTGATAATTATGGACGGAGCTGTCAGTTCAAAAAGATGAACTTTGAACGGCTGCTTATCAAAGTTTTTATCGTTTGCCAGAATTTCTTTGACTCCATCGGTAAATTTATCTATTTTTGTAAACTCTTGATATTGAATATTTAACTTCAAAATCCAACGTCTTTGCCGATTGATCTGGTCATTTAGGATGGCGGCTTTGGCAACGGTTGAATTCGGCAAAGTTATCAGCGAATCATCATCGGTAAAGATTTTTGTCGAGCGAAGTCCGATTTCTTTGACGATTCCTTTCACATTTTCGATTTCAACTCGGTCATCCGCCCGAAACGGCTGTTCGATCAGAACCACCAAAGAACCAAAGAAATTACTGATGGTTTCCTGAGCGGCAAGTGCAATCGCAATTCCACCGATACCGAGTCCGGCAATCAAGCCTGTCACGTCATACTGCAAATTTTCGGCAACCACAATCGCGCCGATGATAACCACCGCTATTCGGATAATCGCGCTGACAAAAGGAACGAGCAAATCATCAACCTGCGAATCAGAATCCATTGACCGTTGCCGTAAAAAATAAGCAACCGCATCAATGATCCGATACAAAAGCCAAATAATGGCGATTGCGGTTAAGATGAACATTACCGTCCGAAAGCTGGTCAAAGTGCTTTGCGTCAATGCTAAAGCCCGCAAACCAAACCGAAAAGTAATCAAAAATGCCAGCAAACCAATCGGTGAATAAATATTAGCGATTTGCTCTCCGCTAAAGGACGGATAGCGTTTTTGCAGATATTTTCCAATCGTAAAATCGGCGATGGAACGGACAATTCGCCCGATAATAACACCTAAAACCAACAAAACTATCAGTCCAAGCCATTGCCACCTTTCAAAGAAAAATGTTCTTTGTTTCAACACATTCGGCATCCGGTCACGAATCTGTGCGCCGATGCTTTCCTGTTGCGTCAATGTGGAAATACCATTTTTGGCTCTTTCTTCTTCAACCGCTGAAACCAAAACCGGAATCGAATGAACGGTTTCCTTAGTAAAAAGCCAATCCCCGTTTTCCTGTCTGGCAAGCACGATTTCGCCTTTGGTCGAGCGATAAACGGTAAAAGGTTCGGCGTTCGGATCATTCGGAGCATCTTCGATTTGAAAATTCTCGACCAGATCAAGAATTTCTTTAATATCAACCGCTACTTCCAACCCTTTAACGCTCTGAAATTCGTCAGGAATCTCGCGCAAATCCAAACATTTAACCGCTTCTTCTAACGGATCAGGAGTCACGCCGACTCGCGGCTGCTGAAACGCGTTATAAAAAGTTTTTAAGGTCGCAACAGCGGATTCGTGTTTGGGATTAACCGGATTAAGTTTATTCGGTTGGGCGGATACGTTGGCAAAAAGTAAAAATATGACAACAGTAGTCAAAAGGACGGGGACTTTTTTCATTTTTTTAAAATTGAAATAATTTTGTTGGAAATTTAGCGTATTTTTCCATCATTTGTTTTTTATTTCAAGATGAAAAAATTTATTTTTGCAGAATCGCGGTAGTATGCTTTTATATTTTATCTAAAAAGGCTATAGTCGTTTTTTACGATATGACAGACGGTGATAGTAGAAATGTCGGAAATGCGCTTAACGCTCAGAAAATTCAGAGTGAATTTTGGTCGCAACTTATCGCGTCTCCGTCAACGACTGTCTTCCTCAGATAACCGTTTTTTTGCCTTTCTTGCCATTTTAGGTCCCGGAATCATTGCTGCCAGTTCAGGCAACGAAGCCAGCGGAATCGCCACTTATTCAACTGCCGGAGCGGATTACGGCTACACTTTGCTGTGGTCATTCATTCCAATGACGATTTGTTTTATCGTCGCGCAGGAAATGTGCGTGCGAATGGGAGTAGTTACGGGAAAAGGTCTGTCGGATTTGATTCGGGAGCATTTCGGTGTGCGCTGGACAGCATTGATCATGCTTGCCTTATTGATTGCTAACACAGGAATCATCGTAGCCGAATTTGTTGGAATCGCTCAAGCCTCAGAACTTTTCGGTATTTCCAGATATTTTAGTGTTCCGCTGACAGCCATTGCGATTTGGTGGTTAATTGTCAAAGGAGCACCGAAAACAATTGAGCAGATTTTTCTTTTAATGTCGTTGATTTTCCTGACTTACATTGCCTCTGCTTTTCTTGCCAAACCGGAATGGAATCAGGTCGCACACGAATTCATCAAACCGAGTTTTTCTTTTCAATCAGGTTATCTTTTCACCGTAATGGCACTGATCGGAACCACTATTACACCGTTTATGCAGGTTTTTGTGCAATCCTCGGTAGTCGAAAAGGGTTTAGATAAAAGCGATTACAAAAATGCGCGAGCCGATGCAATTATCGGAGTTTTTTTCGCCAATATCGTGGCAATGTTTATTGTAATTGCGACAGCCGCCACGCTTCACGCTAACGGAATCAAGGTCGAATCCGCCGCTGATGCCGCCAAAGCCTTATCGCCCGTCGTTGGACAATATGCTCAATATTTGTTCGGAATCGGTTTATTCGGAGCTTCCATGTTGGCGATGGGAGTTTTACCTTTAGCAACAGCTTACAGTTTGAGTGAGGCTTTGGGCTTTGAAAAAGGTCTTTCGCACAGCTTCCGCGAAGCTCCGATCTTTATTGGGATTTTTACTGCGCTTATTGTTTTCGGCGCAATTTTTGCTCTCATTCCTAACATTCCGCAAATCCAGCTTTTGCTGGTCACGCAATCGATCAACGGTATTTTATTGCCGTTTTTGCTGACTGCAATTGTTCTTTTATCCTCAAACCGCGAAATTATGGGTGAATATGCCAATAGTTCGTGGTATAAAATTCTAGCCTGGCTGATTACAATTGTGGTTTCAATTCTTTCATTTCTATTGATTGGTTACGCAATTGCTGATATGTTTTAAGCCGAACCATTTTTTTCCGCTAAAATTTTGACTATGGCAGTTTCCGAATTGCGTAACAAGACCGTTTTTTTATTCCTATCCGTTGCGATAATTACGCTTGTTTTGATCCTTATTCCAAACGAAGCAACCCTAAAACCATATTTGGCAAACTATTTCGGATTGCTGCTCGAAGACACCGGAATTATCAGAAACACAGATGGTTCAATGGCATCTCAGGTCAGTGTCACGGTGGCTGGATTGATACTGAACATCATCAAAATCGTTAAAATCGTTTTGGGGATGGCGATTGTCATTTCGGTTGTTCGCTATGTAAATTATTTGATCTTTCAGCTTGCACTTCGTAATTCTGCTCAAAATGAAATTTCTTCGCTATTGAAAACGGTTCTTTCAATAATCCTTTCAATCGTCGCATTTTTTATTATTTTTCAAGGGCAATATCCGGGCGTTGAGCTTGCGCCGCTTTTTACCGGGTCAACGATCATCGGTATCGTGGTCGGTCTTGCGCTCCAGGACACTTTGGGCAATCTTTTCGCCGGAATCGCTCTCCAAGCCGATAAACCTTTTCAAATCGGAGATGTCATCAATATTCAAAATAAAGGAACCGGCGTAGTCGAAAGCATTTCGTGGCGTGGTGTCAAGATTCGCACCTTTCAAAATAAGTTAGTGCTGGTCAGTAACAGCGTCATCAGCAAAGAGTTTATCGAAGTTGCGCCAAAGGAAAATCTGAACGCGCGGATTGTTTTTTTCAACACACTTTATTCGGCTTCTCCAACCAAAACATCTCAATTGATCCGCGACACCGTTCGTCAGGTTGAAAATGTTTCGCCTAAAATTCGCCCGATTGTCCGCATCAGAAATTTGGGCGACAGCGGAATTGATTGGGAAGTCAAATTTTGGCTCGAAGACTATTCTAAATATAACGATACAGACGCTTTAGTGCGGCAAAGAATTTGGTATGCGTTTCAGCGCGAAAACATTCATTTTGCTTTTCCGACCAGAACTTTGTTCATCGAAGATCAATCACTTGAACCGAATTTTACCGAATCGGTCAATGAAATTTTTATGCGTTTGAGCGATGTCGAGATTTTTGCGCCGCTCAATGATGAGGAAACGCAAAAACTTGCCGAAAAATGTGAAGCCAAAATTTTCTCGCCAAATGAACCGATTGTCCGCAAAGGTCAGGAAGGCAAATCAATGTTTGTGGTGCATCGCGGTTCAGTCAAAATTCAGATTATGGAAAATGGTCTGCCGAAAACGGTTACAACTTTGCACGAGGGTGATATTTTTGGCGAAATGGGGCTTTTCACCGGCGAGCCTCGTTCAGCGACGGTGGTCGCAGCCGAAGAAACTGAAGTTCTTGAGATCAAACACACCGCAGTTAAACCTTTGTTCAAAAAGAATCCGCATTTGATGGAGGCTTTAAGCGAGACAATCGCCGAAAGAAAAGCGATGCTTGCCAGTGCGAACGAAGAAAAGAAAGAAGTTGAAGTTGAAAAAGAAGGAGTCTTCAATTCAATTAAGAAGTTTTTTGGGTTGAGCTAGATTTTTACGGAATCAATTTATCCTCCTGTTCATCCCAAATTTTCATAATGGATTGCATTTCCTTTCCCCGATAGGCACCAACAACTCCAACCTTATTGTGAACAAGTTGAACGCCTATTATCACGCGCAAAAATTCCTCATCCACACGAAGTTTGGCAATTGAATCTTTTTCGCCATTAACAATCACAAAACCTTCTAATTCTCCTCCGTGAGGTTCAAGCAGCACAACATCAAAATCGTCAATAACTCCCTTACTTTTAATCCCTTGAAGATATTGAAGCGCATTTCCAAGAACTTCCGATGCTTTTTTTTCTCTTCCTGGGATAATAGCTCCCCACCCTACGAACAACGACCCTTTTGACATTTGTCTGACTCCTGATAATTTTTCAAAATCTTAGAACGAATATTTTTACTTTATAGTGTTAGAAAACTTTAGCAATTTCCGGTAAAAAACTAAAAGTGCAGAAGAATTGATTTAATCTTACAATTTTTCTACACCTTTGGTTTTGAAATTAATTAAATTATGTATTTTTATGCCTTAGCTGCCATTGCCTCTTCCATTCCATCCGGCATATCGCCCGTATCAGGTCTTAAATACTGCCACTGTTTAGGTTTCAGCGATGACAATAATTCTTTACGAGTCTTGGTTTTAATTGGTTTGCCGATGTAGATTTTACCCATCTTTTCAAGCCGTTTTTCGCTGATTGCGCCCGAGAACATCAAAAGCGGATAGGTAAAGTTCGGTCCGTTGATTTTGCGGAGTTTGTAGAGCCACATTCCGATTGAACCAACTCGCCACGCGGTCGGTCCCCACCAACTGTATTGACCGGGACGAAGATTCATCTTCCAGCATTTCATCATTAACTGCCATTGCAGCGGAGTTAATTGACGGGTTTGGGTAACGCCTTTTTCCATTTCCATCCGTGTATCGTGCAGCGGCGTGAAAATCGAAGGAATCAAGAAGGCAAACAATCCGCGACGTTCCATTTCGTAAATCAGATCAAGTGTTGCCATATTGTCTTCGTCCGTTTCATCAGGATTACCGACGATCAAGGTCATGGCGGGAAACCAGTTATTTTCATTCATAACCTTGAGCCCTTCTAAAACAACACTTTGCCAATCTTCAATCGAAAAAGGCACGCCTTTACTCGCCATCACTTTCTTCGCCATTCGCACCGAACCTGTTTCCAATCCAACCAACGGTGCCAGAGCTTTCTTTTCGGGATGACTGCTCAAATAAGGGAAATGAATCGGGCTTTTCGGCAAGAGAACGTCCGAAAGTTGTTTGATCAAAATCGGATCAACTACCGCCGGGGCAATCGTCGAATGGCTCAAAACGTGTTGTTCAACGCCCGGAGTATTAACAACGTCAGTATAGAGATCAACCAAAGCCTCACGGTTGGGGAAATAAAACGGAATATCCGTGTGAACCTGTCCCCAAATGAACATATCTTCGGTTGCCAAAGAAATTTGTTTATTGCCTGCTTCGACGTTGGCGCGAACCGCGTCCATAATTTTATCTTTCGGCATATCGATCTGCGGATTCAGATCCGGCAAACAAAATTTGCAGCGTCGTCCGCAGCCTGTCGTCATTTCGACTACGCCAAAAGTTGTGCGCTTGTCAGGAAATAAAATTCCTTCGCGGTCGGTCGGATGTTTGACTTCAATTTCTTTCGGAATATCTTCGCCCGCAATGGCTTTTCGGAAAAGATCCATTACGTCTTGCGATTCGCTTCGTCCTTCGACCACACAATCAACGCTTAATTCGTCATACAAATCAGTTTGGATAATTTGCCAGCCACCCGAACCTCCGACAATTACTTTGAAATTATCGCGGTAGGGATTTGCTTTGATTTTGGCAAACATTTCTCTCGAATAATGCGAATTGATCGGCATTTTAGACGAACCAAAAATCGAAGTATAAACTCCGGCGGCAAAGGTTACACCCAAAGGATTATGGGTTGAAACCGCGACAATTCGTGTATTTGGTCCGACAAATTTATCCAAATCCTCGGGATAACACGAAACGATGTCATCCTGTGAATATTCGCGTAAAAGAGATTTTTCAACCAAACGGACTCCGGCAGGCATATATTTGGCTTGCCCGTCCGCCTCACGTTCGACATCACGCCAATTCGGATACTTGCGGTTAATAATTCCTTCCAACCAGATCGGAAGCGAAGCAAGTGCCATTTGAATAAAATAACCAGCGTGGTCTATTGACTCGGTTAATGGCGCAGTTAAAACAATTAATTTGCCGCCATCATTGGGGGCTGTTGGTTCAGATTTTGCAGTTTCCTGATTATCATTTTCCACTAGGGCTATCATATTTTTCTCCAAGCAAAAAAAAGGGGTAAACCATTATCCTAAAGGCTCCAACGGATAATGTCTAATCTTTAGCGGTTTTTTCTACAAAATGTTACACTTAATTTTTTAAGTATCATACCAAATTTTTAAGTGAGGACAATATAAAAACCGTGATTGAATTTGAATTAACAGAAGAACAAATTGCATTACAACAAACGGTGCGGGAATTTTGTCAAAACGAAATTGCACCATATATCAAAGAATGGGACGAAAAAGCGCATTTTGATCCGACAATTTTGGACAAAATGGCTGATTTAGGCTTGTTGGGCGTATGTATTCCCGAACAATACGGAGGTGCGGGATTTGATTATGTTTCGCTTGGATTGGTTTGCGAAGAATTGGAATACTGCGACACTTTTGCCCGCGTCATTATGTCGGTTCACGTTGGATTAAACTCAATGTCCCTTTATAGTTGGGGAACCGAAGAGCAAAAACAAAAATATCTTGTTCCGCAAGCGCAGGGCATTAAAAAAGCAACTTTCGGTTTAACCGAACCAAATGCCGGTTCAGATGTAGTCGGAATGCGTTCATACGCCAAACGCGATGGTGATGATTGGATTTTGAATGGCGAGAAAATGTGGATTTCGCTCGGAGACGTGGCAGATAACTTTTTATTTTTCTGCTGGACCGATCAGGAAAAACAAAAAGTGCGCGACCATACAGGAATTTCGTGCTTTATCGTCGAACGTTCAATGCCCGGTTTTTCTTCCGGCACATTACATGGAAAACTCGGTATCCGCGCCGGAAACACCGGATATTTTTCTTTGCAGGACGTTCGCGTGCCGAAAGAAAATATGCTCGGAAATGAAGGCGAAGGTTTCAAAATTGCGATGTTTTCACTGGAAAACGGACGCTATACCGTTGCTTCAGGTGCAACTGGCGTAATTCGCGCTTCCCGTGACGCTTCTATCGCCTACGCCAACACCCGCGAAGTTCAAGGGCAAAAAATTTCTAACTTCCAGCTCGTCAAACAAAAAATTGCCGAAATGGAAGCCGATTATGAAATGACTCGTCTTTTGTGTTTGAAAACGGGTTATCTGAAAAATGAAGGTTTACCAAGTGCCAAAGCTGCCAGTTTAGCTAAATGGCAAGCAACAATTCGTTCGGAAAAAGCGGCTTCGATGGCAATCGAAGTTCATGGCGCGAACGGCTACACCAATGATTATCCGGTTGAGCGTTATCTAAGAAACTGTAAAGCAGCTGTCATTTACGAAGGAACACGCGATATTCATACTCTGATGCAGGCAGATTGGGCTTTAGGCTTAAAACGCGAAAAACAAGCCCGTGTGATTTTGCCGCCATATCAGCAAAATGCTAAAAGTTTTGGAAGTTAGGAAAGTTTGGGAAGTTTGGGAAGAAAAACACTTTCTTTGCTTCCGCAACTGTAAATTGAAAAAAGCCAGCCGAGTTTTAATAACTTGACTGGCTTTATTTTTTTTAAGCTGAAAAAGAATTAATGATCTTTTTTGGCATCATCTTTCTTTTCAGTTGTGTTAGCAGGTGCTTTGTCATCTTTCTTTTCTGAAGTTGAATTAGCAGGTGCTTTGTCATCTTTCTTTGGAGCATTTGCAGGTGCATTAGCCGGGGCGTTTGCAGGTGCATTAGCCGGAGCATTGCTCGGAGCGTTTGCAGGTGCATTTGCAGGCGTGTTGTTTGCAGGTGCATTAGCCGGTTTGTTTGCGTTTGCATTTGCTGGTGCATTGGTATTGGTTTTTGGTGCTTCTCCACCGCAAGCTGATAAAGCCAAAGCAACAGATGCAACGGTTGTTAATGTTAATACTTTTAATTTCATTTTTCTTGTCTAACCTCTCAAAGAGTTTTTTAATCTTGTTTGGACAAAATTTCACAATCTTGTCCAAACAAATTTGAGATACTAGCACAAATTTTGCGAATGTAAAGAGAAAAATGCAAAAAAATCACTAATTTTTAATTTTTTTTTTGCTTTTTTTTTGTCGCATCTTTAAACCCAACAAAATCAACAACTTATTTAGTAGGCTTTGGAAGGTCTTCGCTACGCTTAATATCAATATTTCCTTGGCTGACGGCAGGCGAATCAAATTTCCACTCGCCATTCTCTTTCACAAATGAAATTGGTGTCCAGACACCCAAAGGTCCGCCTTTAAGTTCGGCAACAGCTTTTTCTCCTTGGATCTTTTCATTGCGAACCTCGCGTTTTTCATCAACCGGATCTTCGTTTTCCAACAAAAAGACAAACCAGGTCTTTTTCTCTTTTTTTGCTTCGTCTTCCCAGTATTTCAACGCGGCGGCAGAAAGATATTTTTTAACGCCGGCTTCGTCTTTCTTTTTCAAGGCTTCAAAATAACCTGAAATTACCGGATTTATCGAAGCTGCTTCATTTACTTTCTCTGTTGGAGTTGCAGTAGTAGTTGGTATTCCTGAATTATTTTTTGTATTTGGATTTGTATTTGGTGTAGTCGTTTTGTTGTTATTGGTTTCTGGATTTCCACCACAGCTGATAAAAAAACTTAAAATGATAAATAAAAATAAAATTTGATAACGCATTATGTTCTCCTAAGTTAAATTGAAGTCAGCAGTATAAACAAATTGCAAAAAAAAATGAAGAGTAGGAAATTATTCTCCCTACTCTCCACTCCTTACCCCCTACTCCTTACTCCCTACTTCCCTCTCGGCGACATTGGCACGGCAGCTTCTAATGACGAGTAAATTTGCAGATAAATTTTAGTTTCTTTTGGAATCAATGTTTTCCAGTTTGAACCGCCTCGTTTGATATAGATTGGCAATCTGGCAGGATTCGAGTTGTATCCGGCTGCCATTAATTCGGCTTGGGTAGCAGTTCCGCTCATCAAAGCATTGGCAATCGTTTCATTGGCAGACAAATCATTCCAGGTCATTTGCATATAAAGCAGCATTGCCTGACAAGCATTGACGTGATTCCGCATCCCATCGACAAAATCAGGAATTAAACCAACATTGTAATAACGTGAGCGGATCATAAAGTAAGTTGACGGAATCATTTGCACCATTCCGCCGGCTCCTGCACGGCTAACCGAATAACGATAAGTATTTCCTTCATTCAGCGCGTAAAGAGTGAAAATTTCGTTATACAAACTCGGCTGAGATTCGTTCCAGAAACGCGGATGATCAACGTGTTCGACGGTAGCTAATCGTTCAGCAATATCAGCGACCTGCGGCGAAATATAAAGTCCTTTTTCCTGTAATTTGGTGCGGGCAATCTCGATTGTGTTGTGAACATAAAGTTTTCCGGCACTCACAATTTCCGGATTAACAACTCCGGGATGCGTTGAAGTGTAATAAGCAACCTCGGCTAATGCACCATCTCTTTCAATCGGATATTGGGCAACCAGCGGCGTATAGAATTGATTATCATTGTTGTCCGTAATCATTATCGGAGTATTAACGCCATTTGCCCGCAAAATCCTGACAGTAATGCTTTTTCCGTTTGTTGAAACTGTCGGAAATTGCATTCCTTTCGCAAGAAATATCGTTTTAGTCAAAACTACAAAATCTATTTGGCGTGTTTTCCAGTCATAAAAAGCCACCCGTAAAACATCGGTTGCCATAAAACTGTCAGTAATGGCAGTCGGAATCGGACGAGTCTGCATCAACTGTTTAGCTTCTGCAATTTTATTTTTTAATTGCCCGAACGACATTGTTTGAGAGATAGGATAAGAAGTTGAAAAAACCGGAGTTGGTGACGAAGTTGCCGTAACATATGGTGTTGGTGACGGAGTTGGTTTTGGCGTATAAACCGGAGTTGGTGAAGGGGTTGGCAAATTATTGGTGACAACTATAACTTTAGGTGACGGAACCGGAGTCGGCGTTGGACTATTCCCGACAACAATCACGCGCGGACGTGTCGGAGTCGGTGATGGTTGAATACCTTGAGCAAAAATGTTTAGAACTGAACAGGCAAAAACTAAGAAACACAGGAATATTGTCTTTTTCATCGGACCTCTTTTAGAAAAATTGTCGTAGGAGAGTGACTCAAACGATGAGCAGTCGGCACAGTATTTTTACCATGCGCGATAATAGATTCGCCTAAAACATATTTGGTTGTCAAATTTGTTTTTAAAAAAATTATAGTATCCACAACGAACACTTATAGCTCGTTCGGATTTGTTATGGAAAGAGATTTGAGATAAAAATATTTATTTGGTCTATTAGCTTTGGAATTATGAAAAAACTTTTTGGAACAGATGGAATGCGCGGAGAAGCCGGAAACTTTCCGCTTGATGCAAAAACGATCGAAATTGCCGGATGGTCTTTGGCGCGGCAATTCAAAGAAAAACTCAACCGGGAGCCTCGTTTTATTACCGGAAGAGATACCCGCGAATCAGGCAGCTGGATCGAAAAAGCCTTTCACGAAGGAGCAATTTCAGGCGGCGCACATTGCGAATCAGCCGAAGTAATTACCACTCCCGGCGTGGCTTTTTTAACCAAACATTTCGACTTTGATGCAGGAATCGTCGTCAGTGCATCACATAACCCCTTTCACGACAACGGCATCAAGATTTTTTCGCCGACCGGAAAAAAAATTGACGAAGTCACCGAACGCGAAATAGAAAAAGACATTTTTGAAAGTCAATTAGAACCGCCTCCATGCCGAAAAGGACCGATTAATTCGCATCGGACGATTGAATATCAGGATGCTTATCTGGATTATTTGGCAGATGAATTCAAAAGTCTCCAGCTCAAAAACTTCAAAATGGTAGTGGACTGTGCCAATGGTGCGAGTTCAGCTCTTGCGCCTCGACTATTTGAAAAATTCGGGGCAGAAATTATTGCGATTCATAATTCGCCTGATGGCAGAAACATCAACCATGGCTGCGGTTCAACCCATATCGAAAGTTTATTAGAAAAAGTCATCGCTGAAAAAGCCGATTTCGGTGTGGCTTTTGACGGTGATGCTGATCGTTCATTGTTTGTTGATGAAAAAGGAAATTTTGTGGATGGAGATGCAACTTTGTGGGCAATGGCGCAACTTTTACAATCTCACGGGAAATTGAACAACGACACTGTTGTTGCTACCGTGATGAGCAACATCGGGCTCGAAGTCGCTCTTAATTCTAAAAACATCAAACTTTTACGCACTGCTGTCGGAGATAAATATGTTTTGCAGTCATTGTTGGAAACAAATGCTTCTGTCGGTGGTGAACAATCGGGACACATCATTTTCCCAGGCAAAAGTTTAGTCGGTGACGGAATGATGACCACACTCTTTTTGCTTGAAGTTTTATTTGAAACCGGCAAATCTCTTTCGGAAATCACTGCCGGATTTACGCGGTTTCCGCAAATTTTGGTCAATGTTAAAGTCAAAGAAAAACGTCCCTTTGAAGAAGTTGCAAAAATCGTTGAAGCCTCGAAAAAATTAGAAAAAGAACTTGGCTCAAAAGGTCGTCTTTTACTCCGCTATTCTGGAACTGAAAATTTGGCTCGGGTGATGATAGAGGGAGAAAATCAAGCCGAAATCGAACGGCAAGCCAATTGGCTGGCAGATATTATCAAAGAAAGTTTGGGAGGAGCATAAAAAAGATAAAAGTGAGGAAAAGGCTAACTTTTTCACCTTTCACTTTTCTACTTTTTCTCTTTAACTATGTTCATAGCACTTTACCGTTGGCGGGTTAAATCAGGCAAAGAGGAGCAATTTATTACGGCTTGGTCGAAAATAACGGCTTATTACCGTGAGAATTGGGATTCGCTCGGATCGCGGCTGCATCGCGGAAATGACGGATTATTTTATGGTTACGCGCAATGGAAGTCCGCTGAAGACCGCGAAAAAGCCTTTAGTAACAACACTATTAATGAATTTAGTCAACAGCTAAAAGATGCGATTGAGGAATCGTTTCCCGAAGTAATTCTCGAAAAAATTTCCGACTATCTGCTTTTTCCCGAGGCTGAAAAAAAAAGTTGAGTTACCCACTTGCTTTTTGCCGATCAAAAGGGATATATTTAATTTAATTGAGACGGTTGGTGAAACCTCCGTCTCTAGTGGTCGCTGGGGTGAGGACGGTGACTACGAATTGGCAGAAGCGGTGCACTTCCACGTTGCTACTTCTGCTTTAATTGTTTTAAAGCTAAATTCTTCTCTTCATTGCCTTTTTACTTTCTTTTACTTTGCGGTAAATTTAAGGAATGAACGAAACCGTAAAAGTCGCACTTAAAAGCCATCCGCATCAATACGAAATTAAAATCGGAAACAATTTATTAGCTGACAGTGGCGTTTGGGCAAAATCTTGTTTAGCGAATTCTGCAAAAAAAATTGTCGTTATTTCCAATCCGAAAGTTTTTTCACTTTACGGTGAGAAAGTTGCCGAAAGTCTGAAAAATCAGGGCTTTGAAGTCTTAATTCACAAGATCGGAGACGGCGAAAAATATAAAAATTTACGAACTTTAGAAAAAACGCTCGATTTTTTCAGCCGACATCAGTTGAAGCGAAGCGATGCAGTCATTGCTTTAGGCGGCGGAGTTGTTGGCGATTTAACCGGATTTGCCTCGTCTATTTATTTGCGCGGAATTTCTTTTTTGCAGATTCCAACCACACTTTTATCAATGATTGATTCGTCAGTTGGCGGAAAAACCGGCGTAAATTCAAATTTCGGCAAAAACCTGATCGGGACTTTTCATCAACCAAACGGAGTGTTGATTGACGTTGATACTTTAAAAACCCTGCCGCGTCGAGAATTAACTGCGGGTTTTTGTGAAGCAGTTAAACAAGGTGCCATCGCTAATCCAAATCTTTTTAATCAAACTTCAGATTTTCTAAAAAAATATTCACCAAACCACTTTAAAAAATATTTTTTCTCTAATTTATTTTTAACGGACTTGCAAAAACTTATCGCCTCCCAAGTTGCGTTCAAAGCTGAGATCGTTAAAGGCGACGAACGCGAAAACCTTGAAAAATCCGGCAATCGCTCACGTAAAATACTTAATTTTGGTCACACTGTCGGACACGCCCTTGAAAAAGTAACCAACTATAAATATTTCAAACACGGCGAAGCTGTCGGTATTGGAATTTTAGTTGCCGGAGAAATTTCAAAAAGGGTTGCAAATTTAGTTCAAAATGAATTAAACTTGTTAAACGATGTTGTCAAACTGACAGGTAGTCTGCCAAATTGGCAAAACATCGAAACAAAAAATATCATTGAAGCCTTTGAGTTTGACAAAAAAAATGTTGGCGACAGTTTGCAATGGATTTTGCTTGAAAAAATCGGTCAGCCAATAATTTATCCAAACTCAAAAATCCCTGATTCGGTAATCATCGAATCAATAAGCGCAGTAGTAAAAAAATCCACCTGCCCCTAAATCTTTATAAAAGTAGAGTTTGTATCAATGAAGAATAAATTTAGAGAATCAGAAAGAGGCAGCGCCAGCACAAAAATGCTAATGTATCTTGCAGTTTTTTTCTTAATACTCAACGCAGGTCTTAATTATGTTCCTGTTGCTTATAATGCTGAGGGTTTTAAACAAGAAATGAACGCGGCAGTGATGCAGGGATTAACAATTCCCCCATCCACAGGAACTCCGGTTGATGTGACCAAAAAAAGACTTATTACAAAGGCTACAGCAAACGATATTCCGGCAGATGCTTACATTGACGTAAAGCTAATCAACGGTGTGCTCCAAGCACGAGTAATTTATAATAAAAAGGTTTCTTTGCTGCCATTCGGGATCTACGATTATAATTACCAATTCGACTACACTTCTAATTCCAGAGGTTTTTTAACCAATAATATAAATTAAAGAACCAGAGCCTGTTGAACTTTCAGAGGTTGTATTTGGATTAAAGATTGCGGTGCATCTGCCAGCCAGGTTGTCGGGCAAACTCCGCAAGTAGTGCATTTTTCGACCGCAGGACAAGGTTTAGAAGATAAACTTGCCTGCGATTTTTCGTGTTCGGTTTTCAAAAATTCAAACGATAATCCTGAGTCAACAATTGACCAAGGCAGAAATTCATCATAACTACGTTGGCGTGAGATATGAAAGGAATCGTCAAAATTTAATTGCCGTAATGCTTCCTTGATATTTCCGCCGATTTTCGCGGCGTGTTCGATAACTTTGGCAACAGTTCTGTCACCCGAAGAAAATAAGGCTTGTTCGTGAGCAATGCGGGCGGACATAAAACGGACTTCGACGTTTGGAATTCGGCTTAAACCTTTGCAAACGTATTTGATTCGCTGTTTCAACTCTTTTTCATCACAAATTCCGTCCCACTGCAAAGGAGTATTTGGTTTCGGCACAAAACCGTTCAGACTCGGAATAATTTTTCCCGCCCGCCCGAATTTCTTTCCGGCTTCCAACATCCGATTTTTAATGCGCTCGACCAGAACGAACATTTCGTCCAAATCTTCCTGTGTTTCGGTGGGCAAACCAACCATCATATACAGTTTGAGCGTCAGCATTCCGCGATCAAAAACCGAACCGCAAATATCAACTATTTCATCATTGGTCAGATTTTTATTGATGACGCGGCGCAATCTGTCCGAACCTGTTTCGGGCGCAACGGCAATTTGCTGATCTTTGGATTCAACCAAAGCATCAAGCAATTCTTCGGAAATCTGGTCTAAACGAAGCGAAGAAACGGTAATTTTGTAATCCATCGCCCGCAATTCGCGCAAAATCGTCGAAATCTCGGGGTGATCGCAAACGGCAGTTGAAACCAATCCGATTTTATTCGTTTTGCTGCGCCATTCTGCTGCTTTTGCCAGAATATCTTTGGCGGGAACAACGCGTGGCGGATAGTAATTGTAGCCAGCCCAGCAGAAACGGCAGCCTTGTGAACAACCGCGCGAAATTTCGACCAACAATCTGTCACCCATTTCTGCGCCAGGCGACCAAACCGAGGTTGAAGGACAAAAAATATCTTGATTCAACAAAAATTCGTGCAGTTCCTTTTCACCACGTTTGATAGCGCGGCGCAAAGTTCCTTCTTTCGGATTAACTGCCGCTAAAGCCCGTCCGACTCGTTTCGGAACGCCGATTTGTTTGGGCAGATAATCGAAAACTGTTCCGTCCTCATTATAAATTACATCGTAAAGGCTCGGCACATAAAAACCGCGTCCGATTTGAGCCAGAGCTAATAAAATCTCATCCTTTGAATCATTTTCGAGAATCGCGTCAACTAGTTGATAAGCAAGAATTTCGCCTTCGCCAACCGCAATCACGTCCGTAAAATCCGCAATCGGTTCAGGATTTAAGAACGAAGCCGCGCCACCCATCACAACTAATGGATGAAAATGATTTCTGTCTTTTGCCCAAACGGGAATTTTTGAAAGCTGGAGCATTTTTGCCATGTTCAGATAATCTGTTTCAAATGAAATGGAAAAGGCAACAACATCAAAATCTTTGATCGGCGTTTGGGTTTCAAGTGATAACAGCGGGGTGCGCGTTTTTTCGTATTCTTTAAGCTCGTGAATCTCAGGCAAGAAAACCCGTTCACAGGAAACTTCGGGAATATTATTAAAAAGCTCATACATCGTGTGCATTCCCAGATTTGCCATTCCGATACTATGAGTGTTCGGATAGCACAATGCCACACGCAAAGATGCACCGTGTTTAATCGTGTAGCCTTCTTCGTTGGCAAGTTTCTGTTTGCAGCTTTCGATGATTTTCTTACTCATAAAGCAAATCAATAGTTTACCAAAAAGTAAGGATTTTAGGAAAGATTAGTTTGTGGTAATTTATAAATACATTGAGCATTATGAAAAAAATTATCCCTAAACCAGTAAATTGGCAAGATTTTGAAAGTTTGTGCAAAAAACTTTACGGTGAAATTTGGCAATGCCAAAGCACAATAAGTAAGAATGGTAGAAATGGACAATCTCAAAATGGGGTTGATATTTATGGTATTCCTAAGGGGGAAAATGAATATTTTGGCATTCAGTGTAAAGGAAAAGATGATTATGCTAAAACAGAACTAACAGAGGCTGAAATTGATAATGAAATAGAAAATGCAAAGAAATTTCAGCCCAAACTCAAACAATTTATTATTGCAACAACCGGAAATAAAGATGCCAAAATTGAGGAATTTGTTAGAAAGAAAAACGTTGATAGTAGAGCAAATGGTGGTTTTGAGATAGTTGTTCGACATTGGGAAGATTTGGCTGATTTGATAGAAGAAAATCAAGTTACTTTTGATTGGTATGTAAGTGGAAAGCAATTTAGGAAAACCTTTGATATAGAAATATTTGCAGAAAAACAAAATGGATTAAAATATGAAAATCATTTCTCCTTCAATATCTTTATGAGGAATGTTGGAAATGTTGTAATTGAGGATTGGAAATTATCCCTTAAATTTGAAAGAGGTGATTTTAAATATATTTTTGATGATGATAAATATGAAAAATTTATAACCTCACAAAACATTGCTTCGCAAATGGCATATTTAAGTTATGCAACACTTAGGGAGAAATACAGAAGAGTATTCATATATGAAGAAAATAGTATTTTCATGTATGTGCCTCTTTCTACAGACCGCCCTTTAGTTCAAACAGAAACTCGAAGTTTTCAAGTCTTTGTTATAGAGCCAACCGCAACAACTTCAAAACTTTATTGGATGTTGACGGCACGAGATTTTCAAAAAGATGGTTTGGTCGAAATCAGTTATTAATGAAATATTATGGTTTTAATGGAAATTTTCTAAAAAGTTCCCAAATTTCACAGATTTTTTTATATTTGCCAAACAAAATTAATTTATCAAACGATTTTGCAAGGCTTTTGCCACAGCTTCGGACTTTGAATGAACCTGTAGTTTTTCGTAGATATTCTTGAGATGGAACGAAATTGTGTTGACGGTTACGCGCAATTCGGCGGCGGCAGTTTTGTAACTGTGTCCTTCGACCAAAAGTTTTAAAAGTCTGATCTCGTGTGGAGTTAAATCGTAATTAACTTTTTCCGGCGGACGAAAATCCCGAAAAAGGGTAATAACTTTTCGTGCAACCTCCGGAGACATCGGTGCACCGCCGGAAATGGCATCGCGCAAACTTTCGATCAATTTGGCAGGCGGAGTTTTTTTGAGCAAATATCCGCACGCACCCGCACACAGAGCATCAAAAATTCTTTCATTATCATCGTAAACCGAAAGCATTAAAATTGTCAGATGCGGATATTTTTCTTTCAAAATACGGATTCCTTCAATGCCGTCCATTCCGGGCAATCCGATGTCGGATAAAACGACATCAGGCAGTTTATGACGAATTGAGGCAAGAGCTTCTTCCATCGAACCGTATTTCCCGGTGCATTCAAACCCATCGGTATAAGTAATCAACATTGCCAATCCCTCACGAATTTCACGGCGATCCTCGATGATTGCAACTTTGATTATCGGATTTTCCATAGATTGAAGTTTAGATTCTATTGCTTCAAAAGTCACTACAAATTTAGGTAGTTTAGCAAATTCTATTTTATGGGAGTGCCGTAGCTTTTAGCCATTCAATACTAAAAGTTCTATTAATTCTTTCACCTGGTATGTAAACTGATTCCTGCGGTTTTTGAGAGTTATATTCTTCAAACTCCCTGGTTCTTCCAAAACTTGCAAATTGAATGGAAAGACCTGCTGTCACAGGAACTCCCCATAGTTTTGCCAGTCGGTTTATCAGCCGCCGTCCTTCAAATTCAGCTCCCACCTCGCACCCCATCAGCCAAACCTGCGCATTCGGAGCAAATAATCCGCGCATTAAGCCTAAACTGCCGACAATATTTTGGAAATTACAATTTGAAATAAAGGCACGAGAGGTCGAAAGGTCAAAACCGCGCAAGTCACGGTCGCACGAAATTGTTTGTAAACCTGGACCTCCATGACCATGGATCCGTAGCAGATCGATCTTTCCCGATTTCTCCACTCGACGCTGCAGTTGGCTAACCATAAAATCAATCCCGTTTCCCATTCGATTGATAATAATCGGAGCCATTCCGACCAACAGCAAATCGCTGACTTCCCTGTTTAAATCAGGGTCAGCGATATTAACAACATCATAAACTCCAGACCAAACTGATAAACTATCTTCGACTTCATTGACACTCATAATATTTGTTTCCTCTCAAAGAGGTAATAATTCCTCTTTTCAAATTCGACGTTTAGAATGCTATTTCTACGGAATAAAGTCACTACATATTCAAGTAGCTAAAGTTATGCTGAAGCAGTAAATTTTCACAGGATATGTGATTGGAATTAGATTTGGTTGACAGTTGTTGGAGATAGTTATAACAGCCTTTATAAAGTCAGAAAAATTAGTTGAATTTTACCCATTTTTTTACTGAAATGGGAATTTCCAATAAAATTTCTGTTCCTTTTCCGCTTTCAGATTGGATTTCAAATTTTCCGCCTAAATTCTCGGATCGTTTTTTTAGATTCAGCAAGCCATTGCCGCCAAACCCTTCAAAAGTTGTGTGTTCATCAAATGGCGGAACGTGAAAGCCTTTGCCGTTGTCTTTGATTTGAAGAACTAAACCGCCTCCATCAATCGAAACACTGATCTTGGCTTCGGTCGCTTCCGAATGCTTTGCCAGATTGTTGACACATTCTTTGAACATTAAATAAAATTCGCGGCGAATATCCGCGCCAAGCGAAATATCCGGTGAAGAAGCCGGAAATTCAAACTTTATCGCAATGTCTTTGGCTTCTAAAACATCGGTGGCAAAACGCCGCATTCTTTTGGTCAAATCACTCAAACTGTCTTTACTCGGATTAATTGCCCAAACAATATCCGACATCGAATCAACCAATTCCCGTGAAGTATCGGCAATCAAATTCAAAGGCTTATTTGTTCCGTTATCGCCGACTTTTTGACGCACAACTTCGGATAAGATCGCAATCTGTGAAAGCGATGAACCAATGTCATCGTGCAAATCCGTAGCAATTCTGGTGCGGATTCTTTCGAGCTCCAAAAGCCTTTGCAAGCGATAACGATAAAAAGTATAAATAATTAAGCCGATTAGAATTGCAGCTACAGTCAAAAACCACCAACGCTGCCAAATCGGATAGGCAATTGAAAAATTAACAGTTGCAGGGGTTTCACTGGTTAGCCCCTGAGAATTGACCGCCCGAACCAGAAAATTATACTCTCCGGGGGATAGATTAAAATTAACTTTTCGATCAGTTGTCAGTTCGCTCCAATCCGCATTATTAAGTTTATATTGATAACGCAAAATTTCTCCCGTTCCAAAGGTAAGTCCAAAAAATTCGACCTGAATCTGATGCCGGTCAGTCGCGAATTGAAGATTTTCAACCACCGTTTCGCCTAATTCGGAAAGCTTTCGTGCCGGTTCTCCATTAACGCGTAAGGCTGAAATAAAAATTGGCGGTGGGTTGGAATTTTCATCCGACTCGGGAGTTAATTTGGCGATGGTAAATCTTTGTGAAAACCAGAGATTACCCTCTTTATCACTTGCACAACGACTGATCGAAGCTCCCGGAAGCCCGTCTGCTTGCGAGTAAATTTTGATCCTGCCTGTTTTCGGCTCAAGCCGGTTAATTCCGCGTGCCGTTCCGATATAAATTCGCCCCAGATTGTCTTCGGTCAGACAATTTGCCTGGCTGCTCGAAAGTCCTTCAGCCACTGAGATTTGCACAAAATTTGGTTCATCCGCCGTAAAATTATCTACCCGCACCAATCCGCTATTGCTGACTGCCACCCATAAACGCCCGTTTTTGTCATTGTAAATCGTATTGACCAATCCCGGCGGAAAACGGTCAGGCGCGGAAAATAATTCAAATTTGCCATTACGAAATCTTCCTAAACCGCCCGTGTAAAAACCGATCCAAAGATTCCCTGCTGAATCTTCTCCGTAAGCAGTCGGGGCACTAAACACCGGAAAACCGTCTGTTGCACCAAGATTTTGGACTTTGTCCGTTTTTCGCTCCCACCGCATTACTCCGGCAGTCGAAATATTTGAAAACCAAATGTCACCATGCGAATCTTCATACACACGGAAAATGTCTTCCGCTAAAACCCCGTCTTTTTTATCGAAAATGTGCTTTGGCGGAGTGCGGCTTAAATCTTCAAACTTTGTTACTGCCGGATAGCGATATAAACCGCTAATGCTTGGAATCCACCATTCCCGGTCAATTCGTGATTGCAGATCAATCTGATTCCAACCCCAGCTTCGACCTTTGAAATCTAAAGGTTTGATTTCCGAAAATTTATTACCTTCAAAATGGAGCAAATCAAAACTACTGGAAGTTGCATAAACTTCCCCATTAGGATCAGTAAAAATCGAAGTCGCAGTTGCGTAAGGCTGCTTTTCGGGAATATCGAAAAATACGAATCCGTGCCGGGTGAGTTTAAATGCGCCTTTACTGGCGGTTCCAATCCAAATATTGCCCCCAATATCTTCTCCCAGCGCAACCACATCGGTTGAAAAAAGACGGCGAAAGGATGGCTCTCCATCTTTTGCGTCAGGCTGAAATTCACAGATCCCGTTCCGAATTCCGGCTAAAATCTTTCCGTCCGAGGTCTCAAAAATATCGTGAATCCATCGGTCATCGGTTAAACCGTCCTTAGTAGTAAAACGCCGCGCTAAAACAGGCTCGTCTTTTCCTTCGGGATAGGTAAAAAAGCTCAAACCTTTTGGAGAATCGCCAATACCAGCCCAAATTCGCCCCTCCCGATCCTCCATCAATTGTGTTACGGGATCAAATGATAAAAGCTTTCCTTCGCCTGCCGGGACATCAAACCACCAAATTCCGGTGCTGGTTGCTGCCCACATTTTTCCGTGTTTATCTTCGAGTAAGCCAAAAAACTCCAAATTTTTACCGCGCCATTCGGGAATCTCAACTTTTTCAAATTGCCATTCGCCATTTTGCTCAATCAATCGAAAAAGAACTCCAAAAGTAGCGGCTAAAATTTCCCCGTTCCGCTTTTGATAGATACTGTTAACACCGAAAGGCTGTTTTTCAAAAGGCGGATCTTTGGAACGAAAGACGCGAAACATCGGGTTGTTTTTTGCATTTTCTGTTTGCGACTTTAGACTTTCTCCTTTCGGATCAAAAAACACTATTCCGTCGCTGGTAGCAACCAGATATTTTCCGTTTTTGAGTTCAAGAATGTCATTAACATTGCGGTGTGGTAATCCTTCCGCCTGAGTATAATTTTTGAACTCATAACCATCGAAACGTGATAAACCTTCGCCGGTGCAAAACCATAGAAAACCACGCGAATCCCGAAAGATTTTGCTCACAAAATCGTGTCCGAGTCCATCGGCTGTGGTGTAATTCTTAAAAGGTAAATTTTGGGTAAAAGTGGAAGTGGAAACAAAAATCAGACAAAGAGATATTTTGACGAGAAACTGAAGTTTTGAATTTGGGGGCAGACAAAACATAGGTTTTGCTCATCAATTTTTGTAGCTTGGATCAATCTTGTCTAATTTTCTTAAAAGTGCCGGAAACGCCAAATCTGCGCCCATTCCTTTGGTAACGATTTCTGCTTGGGCTTTAATTCCGGCGACGATCTGCGGATGCACCTGAATTAGATCTTTTCCGCCCGATTGCGCCAAAATCTGAATTCGGCAAGCGGCTTCGAGCACATACATCGCTAAAAATGCCTCCGACATCGTTTTGCCGCAAGTCAAAAGCCCGTGATTCCGCAAAATCATAAAGTTATTTGTGCCTAAATCCGCTACTAGACGCGGTTTTTCTTCAGGATTCAGCGCAACACCTTCGTAATCGTGATACGCCAATCCCATTTGTGGGAAAAGCGAGGTTTGCGAAATCGGTAAAAGACCTTCCTTTTGAGCAGAAATGGCGACACCGTGAAGCGAATGCGTATGCAAAACACAGCCGACATCGTGACGCGCTTCGTGAACGGCACTGTGAATCGTAAATCCCGCAGGATTGATAAAATACGAGGTTTCCGAAACGATTTCGCCTTGCAAATTTACTTTGACCAGGCTCGAAGCCGTAATCTCTTCAAACAAAAAGCCGTAAGGATTTATCAAAAAATGTCCTTCTTCATTGGGAACACGTGCTGAAATATGGGTAAAAATTAAATCATCCCATCCGTAAAGTGCAACCAGACGATAAACTGCCGCGAGTTCAACCCGTGCCTGCCATTCTTCTGTTGATACCGTATCTTTGATTGATGTCATAATGATTTTAGATTTTTGATTTGCGATTGAATTTGGAATTTTTAATTATTTATCGGCTGAAATGGAACGCTGTAAAGTTCCTGATAAACCCAACCTAAAAAACGAACTTCTGCAGTGCAAAGTGCTTCGAGCCAGGCACTGGTCAAGAAAAATTTTTGTTCGGTGCGTGACGGAAGTTTGTTTGCCTCAGCGACAAACGATGCGCCTTGATTGGTTTCGAGTTTATATTGCTCGACAATATCTTCCCGATTTTGTTTTGATTCGCCGAGCGCTTGCAAAACATCAGTTATCCACACTTGCAGAGATTCCTGCGAATTATTTTCGGCAATTGCCTGAAAAACTCCGATGGCAAAACGCGCTTCGGCATTTTCAAAAGGATAAACTGACGCACCATTTGCGGCATCGTCTGCCTGTTTCCATTCAAAAAGTTCCTGAACGTGCGGATGCCTCACCAAATTAACTTTCTGATCGTAATTCAAAAACCATTCTAAAAGGTCTGCCAATGAGTTGACATTGATTTCGCCGTTTGGATTTTTTACCAGCGACGGCGGACGAATTTCTTGTTCTTTTGCCATAGAGTAATTTTAACGCAAAGGCGCAAAGTGGCAAAGGCGCAAAGAATTTAAAGTAAAAAGGCAAAATTTAAGAATAAGTTATCAAAAAACTTTTCGTATTTGCGTTAAATCAAATCTTCAAAACTGCCTCAACTCTGCCAACAAGCTCACCACGCCGATTTTTAATTGGTAACGGAGAAATTTCCTTCAAATCTTCATTATCCAAAACTCCTAACTGCCGTAAAAGCTCAACCGTTACAGCCGGACGAGAAAGAAAATCATCGCCGTCTTCGATTTTGAGAGCAATCCCAAGTCCGCGCTTCCACTTTGGCGACGGAAGAACTCCGCACAACCATAATCCGTCTGCACCTACCTTGCAAATTAATTTTCCACTCGTTTTTTGCATTATCAGGGTATCAAGTCGGTCAGTTCCGCCAATTAATTCGGGATAAGCCATAAATGCCGATACGATCCGCCGGCAAGCCTCGCGCAATTCATCATCAAAATCGGCGGGAGGAAAAACCAATTTGGCGAAACTTTTTGCCATTCCGCGTAACGATAAAGCAAAATTAACCGCCGCACAGCCATCAATCGCCAATTTAATTTCGTCTTTCGGAGTTTCGGTAAAATTTGAAAGACATTCCAAAATTTGCTGCTGAATCGGATTTTCAATTTCTTCGTAAGTTTGTAAGTCCGCGCCGATATGTTTGGCAAAAGCCAGCATTGCCGAATGTTTTCCCGAGCAATTATTGTGAAGTTGGTTTGGTTTTTCGCCGTTCCGAATCAAAACGTGCGCCGCAGCTTCATTAAAAGGCAAATGCGCTCCGCACCGTAAATCAGTTTCGCTCAAACCGATTTTTTTCAGCATTTTTTCGGCAGCTGCAACGTGAACAGGCTCGCCCGAATGCGACGCACATGCAAGGGCAATTTCGTTTTCGAGAAACCCAAAACGCTCCGGCGCGCCGCTTAAAAGAAACGGAATTGCTTGAAAAGGCTTGGCGGCTGAACGAAAAAACGTGACGAAATCAGGATTTCCTACGGTAAAAATTTCATTGCCGTCACCGTCCATTACGATCAAATGCCCACGATGAATGGATTCGACAGTTTCGCCGCGAATTACTTGAGCTAAAATTTCTGGAAACATATTTTGAATTTAACGCAAAGGCGCAAAGATGCAAAGATGCAAAGGTTTTAAATTCGCTTTTTAGATTCAAATCTTTATCAAACAACCGTTTGCATTGGATTCCCGTGCTGCATCCAAAATTTCCTGCACCCGCAACCCATCTTCAAAAGTTGCAGCGTGCGGAATTTCAGTTTTGCCGTCTTGAAGCGCATCAACAATTCTTTGAGCAAAAGCCACAAAACCACTGGGAAAGCCTGAGTTAAAAATTCCGTCAACCGATCTTTCCAATTCGACATCAATCTGCGTCCAATCAGTTTCCCCTTTTTTGGCTAAAAATATTTCGCCTAAATACAGAACTTTTAGAGCCCCTTCCGTGCCGATAAACTTAATTGAGTGTTGAAAATCCGGCGATTCGATCATCGAAAGCGAAACATTTCCGGTTGTGTCTTCAGTTAAATCACTGTCGGCAAATCGCAAAAGCAGATTGGTTTCGTCATCAGAAGTAACTTGTTTGATTTCTCCGTTTGCGTCTTTTCTCTGTTTGACGTGAGTTTGTAACTGACAAAAAACACTTGAAATTTCCGTGCCTAAAAACCAGCGCACCGTATCAATCATATGTGAACCGATTGCACCGAGGGTCCCGCCACCTTGTTTTTCATCCGACCACCAGTTCCATAAAATATCAGGATTGCCGCGTTGAGCATTGCGAAAAACATATTTGATATGACGGATTTTGCCAATTTCGCCATCCCTCAGCATCTTATATGCTTTTTGTCTGCCGTTCTGAAAGCGCAATTCATGATCTATCAAAGCCATTACGTTTTTACCTTTAGCGGCTTCGCACATTTTTTGGGCTTCTGCAACATTCATCGCCATCGGTTTTTCACACAAAATATGTTTGTTGTGTTCAAGTGCGTAAAGGGTTTGTTCACAATGCAGGTCAGGCGGAGTCGTAATACAAACCAGATCAACATTTTCATTTTCAATAACTTCGCGCCAGTTATCAGTCCAATGCGGAATTTTGAATTCTTTAGCAGTGCTTTCCGCGTTGGCTAAACTTGCACTGGCAATTGAGACTATTTCGGCATTTTCGCACAATTTGAAAGCAGGAATCTGCACTTTGCGGGCAAAACCAGTTCCGATAAATCCAATCCCGATTTTTTCTTTCATTCAAAAATTAAAACATAAAAAGTGAAAAGGTGAAAAAGAAAAAAAGTGAAAAAGCCGAAGTCTCGTTTAGACAGCGCATTTTCACTTTTAAATAATCTTTCGGTAAATAAATTTTGAGCTAAAACAACTTTTTCACCTTATTCGCTTTTATCTTTCAGTAATTCCGAAAACAAAGCTATTGCCTTTGGATTCGCTAACAGCTCCCCCATTACGAAGATAATTGAGATAAACTTCTTCTTCCAAAGGATTCATATAAACAATTCGGGCGTGGACAACATATTCGGCAAGCGAAGTGCGTTTACCGATTCGTTCATATCGGTCGCCAATTACTTCGAGCGTGATATTTCCGCCCGAAAGCTCCATTTCAACCTTTAGAACCCTACCGTCACCGGCTAAATGTGTATCGTTAAAGCGAATCGAAGGAACAACAAACGAAATATTTCCTTTTTCCAAATTGATTGCTTTAACTTTTAAAACAGGCGTTGATTCGTGACAACGGAATTTACCTGTCTCTAAATTACGAATTGCCTGCCCCTTATTGGGTGGAATAGAAATCGAAATAGACACGTCGGTTTTACGTCTCCAAGTGAATAAATCAGATACAGACTTATTCACTTGTCTGGCAAGTGCAGTCAGCATTTTTTCTCCTCGTCGAAAGAAACTAAATTAATTGGGTTCGAACTTTATAAAACTTTTTGAAGCAAAAATCAACAAAAAAAACACAAGACGTTAATTTTCTTGTGTTTTTCGTGCATTTAATTGTTATTTTAACTAACTTTTAGTAGTTTCAAGTTCCAGAATCCCAGTCTTATCTTTTTTAACTTTGTTTCCCATTCGCAGATATTCTTCGTAAATATCTTTGTCCAATGGAGTCATATTTAAAATTGTTGCTCCGATCAAATACTGATTAATTGAAAGATGCTCACCTATTTGTTCATATCTTTGTCCGATAACTTTCATCTTGACTTGTCCGTTGGGCAAATCAAGCACAGCGTCCAAAACACGATTTTCACCAACCAGATAATGTTCATTTAAGCGAATCGAATCCACCAAAAAAGCAACTCCGGTGACACTTAAATCTTTGGTCTCGCCTTTGATGGAAAGCACCTCGCGTTTTAAAGTTAAACGTCCCGTTGTATTTGTGGGCTCAAAACTAATACTAATTGGCACATTCAAATCCCGCCGAGAAGAATTTAACCGGCTCACCTGTCCACGCAGAGTGGACATCAGTTTACTTAGCATTTTAGCCATCTTTAATTTTTTTGGTTTTTTAGGGGGTAACAATACTTAGGCTACAAGTCTTATAAACCTTTTTTTAATACTTTTCAACACATTTTTACGTTTTTTTTAATATTTTTTATTTTTTCATCGGTTGACCTTTTTTATCATCCGATTTAAGAACTGCTTTTTGGTCTGCACCGCCGCCTTCCAACAAAAAAGAAAGTTTACCGGTTCTGCCATAAACGGCAGGCTCAGCCGTAGCAAAATATTTACTTCCGCCAGCTTCAACCTTAACCGTAAAACGATACCCGGTTGATTGTGTATTCAAAACATCATTCGGCAAAAAACCTTTTTCAATTAAACTTTGCACCTCGCCAAAAGTTCCGTTGTTCTGCATTGAATAAAGCGTCTGAGCTTTTGCAATGCGTTCCATCATATTCTGGGCTTCAACGTGATGTGTATCTATCCGCAATTTGAAAAAGTAATTTTTCCCTTCTTTTTTGGCTAGAGCTTCGGCATCGGCTTCGGCAATCAGCATTACCCACTTATTGTTTTCAAGCCGTAATTCAAGCTGCGTCAATTCAATTCGCCCGGTTTCAGTGCTCGGCAATTTAGCCGTCACAGTCGCCAAATTATTGGTAATGATTTCGCCATTGATTTCCAATTCCGCCGGGACTTCTGTTGATAACGGCTCAAAATCAGGAGTCAAATCCTGCATTTCACTTTCAGAAAGCCCTTCAACCGCAGCCCGCATATTGGTCAACATCATAGCTTCGCGGTAGCGTTTTTCACGCAAATTCTTGTAAAACAGACGCACTGTATCTGCCGGGGAACCGCTTTCAATCCGAATTCTACCTTTCGGAACTGAATTTTTTGTTAAACTTTGTGATTTATCCTCGGCTTTTGGCGCATCGGTTGGAGTTTCTTCCGAACTTTTCGCAGCAACTGAACAACCACTGACTAAAACGATTGAAAAACTTATTGACAAAACTAAGATTTGTAAAAACGATTTTTGATTTGACATTATTTCTTTACTCCAGAAAATTGGCGGATTTGGTTTGACTTAAAAAGATGTGTTTGAACGTAGGAAACGTGTTTTTCCGAGCAAAAGTAAAACACGCCATTTGAATTATAGCGTGTTTGTAAAAAAATGCAAAACAAAGTTTATAAAAGTAGAAAGATTTAAAGGTCAAAAGTCAAAAGTCGAAAGTTAAAGATCAAAAACCAAAACTTTTTACTCTTTCACCTTTGCCCGTTTTCACTTTTTTTACTGTTCCGCCATCAATTTTTTGACCTGAACAATATAGGAGCGAAAAGTTGTGGCTTCAGGAGTATTTGGAAAAAGCCTTAAATACTCTTCGTAAACGGCAATAGCTTCGTTATATTTTTTAGTTTTTTCGTAGATTTGCCCCAAGAGTTCATACAAAACAGGTTCAGTTCCCGCAAGCTGCGCCAAAGCAATTTTCAATTCGGCAGAAGCAATTTTGTAATTTTCCTCTTCGGCATCGAAATCGCCTGAAGCAGAGGCACTTTCAGCCTTATCTTTGTAAAGCAAACCTAATCCGGTATGAGCTTCGGGTTGAAAACCGTTTCCCTCTTTGATTGCGCGTTTGAAAGCGGCAATTGCTTTAGCTTCTTCTTCGTCGGATTTGTAGATTCTGCCTTCAACTGCGGAGGCTTCGGGATAAACCGGACGCGCTTTTCGGGCATTGGCAATGGCTTGGAGCGCACCGTCACTGTCGCTCGCATCAGACATAACCCGTGCCATTGCGACGTATGCTTCGGCGTATTTCGGACGTAAACCAACTGCTTTTTGATAAAGTTCAATCGCTTTTTGGCGATCAATTAATGACATTTTTTCAGCTTCCTGAAAGGTCAATTCGGCTTCATCGGTGGTTTTGACCAAAGTAACTTTGACCTCGCTTTGAGTCGGAAGCAAATTTTGCGTAACTTCTTTGAAACCATTTGCCCGAACACGCAATTTTCGAATTCCCGGCGCAACAAATTTCAGCGTCAAAGTTCCGTTGGAATCAGTGCTTCCCCGCTTTACATCATCAATCCAGACAACTGCGCCCGGTTGACTGGTGACAGTTACGGTTCGCGTTTTTTGAGCTAAGCTTGTCATAACCAAACTTAATCCCAAAACTGTCAGAAATAATACTTTTTTCATAAACTCACCTCGGTTTTGTGATGTCAAACTAAAAAGAAGCCGTTGCAAGAAATCTCTTTTGAAAAAAATTCTGCACAATTAATCGTAGCATTTTTGCGTTTTTGTTGGCTATTAGTTATAATCTCAAATTCGCGGCTGGGTAGCTCAGATGGTTAGAGCGTGGGATTCATAACCCCAAGGTCGGCGGTTCGATCCCGCCCCCCGCCATTATTTTAGATTTTTTAGGGAGCATTTTGCTCCTTTTCTTTTTCTTCCCAATGCTCTTTTCGATGACAGTTAGCACATAAAAGCTTGCATTTTGCTATTTCAGCTTTTAACGATTTTATTGTTAAATGCGATTTAGCTCTCCCAAGCGAGAATTTTTTCTCTTTAGGATCAATATGATGAAATTCTAAACACGCCGGATGATTTTCCCCGCATTTTTCACATTGTAATGAACTTTTATATTCCTTAAGCCAAGTCAGAATTTTCTTGTCTCTGGCTCTAACATATGAGATATGCTTAGCTTTATTCTTCTCATACCACTTACGCATATACTCTTTCTGATATTCGCGTCTTTTCTCTTTGTCTTTTATTGGCATATATTTAGAGTAACATATTGAGCCTTATAAAACAAAGAGTAGTTATAAGTCTTACTGGTCAAAATGTTTGATTTTATTCCTTTCATTTTCAGATATGAAGCAAAAAGAGCTTACCCCTTTCCCTTTTACCTTTTCCTTAAATTCAACCTTTCATTTTTCCGCAAAAAACCTTATTTTATTTATATGAAAACTGCCCTTGTCATTTTATTTTCAACATTATTTTTAATGAATACAATTATTTCGGCACAATCGCCAAAAGAGTTTGCGGAGATTTGGGATAAACAGCATATTTCCAAAATGCCGCCGTCAAATGTTCGTCATAAAGATTTGCAAGCCTATCTGGAATTTCTGAAAAGATTAGGCTTACCGGTTACAGAAGTCGGACGCAGCTATCAAAATCGTGAAATTTATCAGGTTGAATGGGGGAAAGGAAATCTGAAGGTTTTTATGTGGTCGCAGATGCACGGAGACGAACCGACCGCAACTTCGGCATTGATGGATATGTTAGCGTTTTTGCAGACTTCAAAACTCGCGTGGGTTAAAAAACTTTCCGAATCAATTACGCTCCGAGCCGTTCCGATGTTAAACCCTGATGGCGCGGAAATGTATCAACGGCGCAATGCTCAATTCATTGATATTAATCGTGATGCTCAATCTTTATCTACTCCCGAAGGTCGTCTTTTGAAAAGACTGCGCGATGAATGGCAGCCTGACATCGGCTTTAATCTGCACAATCAAAACTCTTTAACCACTGTTGGCAGCACCAAAAAACAAGCCACGATCTCACTTTTGGCAGTTTCGGGAAATTTAGAAGGCAAATCAACTGTGGGTTTTGAGCGCAACAAGCGGATTTGTTCAGTAATGATCAATGCCTTAAACCAATTCATCAAAGGAAATATCGGACGTTACGAAGACGATTACAATCCGCGTGCCTTTGGCGACAGGATTTCCGAATGGGGCACGCCCGTTATTTTAATTGAAACCGGCGCGTTGCACGGCAAGCTCGAAATGTTTTTGATCCGCCTCAATTTTGTTGCTTTTTTGACTGCTCTACAATCTTTAGTGGACGGCAGCGAGCAAAAAGCCGATCCCAAAGTCTATGAAACTTTGCCTTTTAACAGCGATGGTGGAATTTATGACTTCATCTTTCGCGGTGCAACCATCGTTCCCGATGGCGGCGATCCTTACGTTGCCGATGTTGCCGTAGTCGAAGAACGCCGTCGGGCAGATGAAGGCGTGCGAATGATTGTCCGCGAAATCGGCGATTTGGGAATTTATACCGGCTTGGAAGAGTTTGATATGAAAGACTTTTACCTTTTCCCGTCCGACAAAAATCTGCGAAACGGTTCACCGGCGCAATTTCGCTTTTTCAAAAAATCCAGACAGATTGATCTGAAAAATCCGACTGATCCCGATAAAACTTTTGTGCAGGGAAAATGGGTGACAATTTCGGTGAAGTAGATTTGGAAATTTGTTTCCCTGCGGTTACAATCGCAAATCTAAAATCCAAAATCTAAAATCGAAATATGCTTTCGTTGCTCAAAATTAAAAATATTGCCTTAATTGACGAAATTGAACTTGAATTCTCGAAAGGCTTAAACCTGTTGACGGGTGAAACGGGTTCGGGAAAATCAATTATTGTGGATAGTCTTTCCGCTCTGACAGGTGAGCGCGTGTCTTCGGATTTGATAAAGTCCGGCGAGACGAATGCTCAAATCGAAGGGCTTTTTCAGATCAAACCAAGTGCCGATCTCCACCAGATGTTTTATGAAAGCGGGATTGATCTGGACGATGCAGAAGATGCGGAATTGATTGTCCGCCGTGAACTTTCGTTGTCGGGGAAAAATCGTATCTTTGTTAATAATCAATCAGTTACACAAGCCTTTCTGCGAAAGATCGGAACGTTTTTGGTTGATATTCACGGTCAGGGCGAACAGGCTACACTTTTTAATTCTGCCAAACATTTGGAAATTTTGGACGAATACGCCGAAGCCGAAATTTTGCGGCAAACGGTGGCAGAAAAATTCAAAGAATGGTCGGCAGTGCAGCGTGAGTTGGAAACATTGCGCGAGGACGAAGCCCAAAAATTGCAATTGCTTGATATTTTGCAATTTCAGGTCGAAGAAATCGCCAAGGCTAATTTGCAGATTGGCGAGGACGAGGCTCTGGAAGAAGAAAAACGCCGCTTGAACAATGTCGAAAAACTTTCGACTCTGAGCGATGAAAGTTACGCGTTGCTCTATGAAAACGAAGAAGCCGTTTTGACAAGTCTGGAGCGCATCGTCCGCCGCATCAATGGTCTAGCCGATTACGAATCAAGTTTTCGCGACTACAACGAAGGTTTGCAAACGGCACAAGCTGTGTTGGAAGATTTGGCAATTTCTCTGCGCGATTTTCGTAACGGGTTGGAATTTTCGCCGGAAAGATTATCGGAAATTGAAAATCGTTTAGCTGAGATTTCGCGTTTGAAACGCAAATACGGCGGCACAATTGAAAGCACGCTAGCACATTTTGCCGAATCTGAAGAGCGTTTGAACAACATTCAAACTGCTGAATTGCGCGAGGCTGAATTACAAAAACAACTTGGAAAACTGCGCGAAGATTATTTGAATTCAGCGCGGCAGTTGCACGAAAAACGGAACAAAGCCGCGAAGAAATTTGAGAAAAGCGTTGAAGAAAGTTTGAAAGCGGTTTCGCTGGAAAAAGCACGTTTTGAGGTTCGCATCGAAGCAGATGAAACAAATGATAAATCTTTTACTGCCAAAGGTTTCGACACGATTGAGTTTTATTTTTCCGCCAATTTGGGCGAATCCGTCAAACCGATTGCCAAAGTTGCTTCGGGCGGCGAACTTTCGCGTTTAATGTTGGTTTTGAATACGGTTGCCAAACTAGCTGAGTCCGCCAAAACGATGGTTTTTGACGAAATTGACACCGGAATCGGCGGGCGTGTAGCAGAAGCAGTCGGCTTGAAATTGAAAGAATTATCGAAAAATCAGCAGGTTTTGTGCGTCACACATCAACCGCAAGTCGCTTCGCTGGCAAATCATCATTACAAAGTCGAAAAGGAAATTGTCGGAAATAAAACAAAAGTTGCGGTTCGTGAATTGTTGGAAGCCGAGCAAATCGAAGAAATTGCGCGGATGTTCGCTGGAGAAACTATTACCGAAACGGCTCGTCAACACGCACGGGAAATGATTGCGGCAAAAAAAAATTAAGCAAAATTTATCCACAGATTCCCACAGAAAAACACGGATGAAAAAAGATTTATTCGCGTTTTTTCGCGTTCATTCTTGGGCAAAAAAAGGAGCAAAATGAAAAAAATCATCAAAATTCTAGCGTCAATTTTATTCGTTTTAGTAATCGGTTTCGTCATCTGGTTCTTTGGATTTGCTCCGCGTTACCTCGCCAATTCGATGAACACCGTCATCAACAAACCGCCTTACCAAATTTCTGATAAAGCCAAGAACTTGCACGAAAAACTTTTGGTGGTAGATATGCACGCTGATTCCCTTTTGTGGAAACGCGATCTATTGCAAAAAGATACCATCGGACAAGTTGACATTCCTCGTTTAATTGAGGGAAATGTTGCCCTGCAAGCATTTACGGTTGTCACCAAAACGCCTCGCGGAATGAATATCGAAAATAATACGGGCGATACGGATAATATTTTTTGGCTGGTTTTATCGGAAATGCAGCCGTTGGAAGATTTATCAAGTCTGACCGCCCGCGCCGTTTTTCAAGCGAAAAAACTGCACCAATTTGCCGAAAAATCCGAGGGGAAATTTTTCGTTATCAAAACTAAAAAGGATTTGCAGAATTTTCTTGAAAAACGCAAAACTCAAAAGATCGTTGGCGGCTGGCTCGGAATCGAAGGCGCACACGCGCTTGACGGCAAGGTCGAAAATGTTGACGTTTTATTCGAGGCAGGTTTTCGGATGATGTCGCCGTCGCATTTTTTTGATAATGAAATGGGTGGTTCGGCGCACGGCGTTGAAAAATACGGATTGACTGATAAAGGACGCGAAATGGTCAAACTGATGCAGAAAAAAGGGATGCTGGTTGATGTCGCACACGCTTCGGCAAAAACGATTGATGATGTTTTGGCAATCACGACCAAACCTGTGGTTGTTTCGCATACGGGCGTGAAAGGAACTTGCAATAACAATCGAAATTTATCGGATGAACAACTCAAAACGATTGCCAAAACAGGCGGAGTGGTCGGCATCGGATTTTGGGACACGGCAACCTGCGGCGAAGATGCCAAAGCCATTGCCAAAGCCATTCGTTACACGGCAAATGTGATTGGATCCGACCACGTTGGACTCGGTTCGGATTTTGACGGTTCGGTCAAAGTTCCGTTTGATACCAGCGGCGACGGATTAATTACCGAAGCATTGTTAAATGAAGGATTTAGCGAAGAAGAAATCAGCAAAATTATTGGCGGAAATATGATTAAATTGTTAGGCGAGCAGTTGCCGGACTGAAAACAGTAGCAGTGGCAGGTGCAGTTGGCAGTGGTGGGAGAAACAAGTCTCAAGAATTTGAAATTATCGGTTTTTGTCTCTGAAGAAGCAAATAAAAAATGAAGAAGAATGAAAACTGTCTCAAATTTCCATTCTCTTAAAATTTTTATCCAACTGAAAAGGGGGCTTTAGCAAACGCCTCAATCTGATATTTATAAATAGTAGTGCGTGGACTGGCTTGGTGCATAAAATTGCGCGGATGACTATCGTTCTTTTCGTGACCTAGCCCTGCGGCGTGACCAATTTCGTGCAAAAAGTCCATTTGGTCAGAGTTTCCGGTTGCCGAAATCATACATAACCGAGTCAATTCGCCCGGAACTTTTGGCGCAATACCATAGCCTCTGTGGACAAATTCACCAAAAATAACGGGCAAAGGAATCACAAACCCACAGCCCATTTGTCTGATTTTTGCTTTAGCCGCTTTATAAATGGCTTTGTAGGCATCGTTAGTATCTGCTATTGGTTCGGTGGTGTTTGGAAGAGTGTTCCACGCTGTTTTTGTTCCAAAACCCGGAAAAACATCAAGCTCAATTTTATGTTCATCTAAAACCTGAATAGCTTTAGCCACCATTCCTCGATCACTGTTTGCAAAATATGATTCTAAATAAACACAAGCCACAGTCAGCCTTATTCTTTTAGGGTTTTTGAAATTTGTAATTGTGTCTATCCCATAATCCCCAAACTCATCTCGCATAATTTTCTCCTCGTTAATAAATTCTGAAAGACCCGTAAAATAGCGTTGTGCGATCTTTTCACCTTCAAGATAAAGCACTAAAAAGCGGAAGTCACCACCTATTTGGGTAGCGAAACTCCCGCCAATCCTTTACCCAATAAAAAAATCGAAAGCCATTCTTGACCTTCGACTTTTAACTTTTTGACTTTCGACTTTTCTAACGCCCAAAAGTATTACATTGACGAATATCGCCGGTTTTATATCCATTGGTGAACCAAGTCATTCTGTCTTTGGCTGAACCGTGGGTAAAGGATTCGGGAACAACATAACCTTGTGTCCGGCGTTGAATCATATCGTCGCCAACTGCCTGTGCTGCCCGCAGTGCTTCCTGAATATTGGAAATTTCAATTCCTTTGTTATTTTTTTGCACATAATTTGCCCAAACTCCGGCGTAACAATCAGCTTGTAATTCTAATCGGACAGAAAGTTGATTTGATTGAACTTCGCCGACTCGCTGCTGCAAAGCCTGAACTTTGTCCATCGTCCCCAAAAGATTTTGAACGTGATGTCCGACCTCGTGAGCAACCACATAAGCTTTGGCAAAGTCTCCGGGAGCTTTAAATTCATTTTTTAACTCATCAAAAAACGCCATATCCAAATAAAGTTTTTGATCGCCGGGACAATAAAAAGGTCCCATTCCCGATTCGCCCGTGCCGCAGGCAGTTGGAGTTGAATTTCGGTAAAGCACTAAAACCGGATCAGTATATTTTCTACCAGCCTGCTTTGGCAAAATAGCTCCCCACGCATCTTCGGTAGTTGCTAAAACTCTTTGCATATAGGATTTTTCCTTTTCTTCCTGCGGATTGGTTTGGATGGGTTGATTTTGCCCGACTTGAACTCCATCCTGTTGTGCCTGTTGCTGAAGGTAACGAAGCGGATTTCCGCCGGCAATAAAAATCACCAAAGCAATGACCAGAGTAAAACATCCTCCGCCGCCAATAGCCATCCTGCCCCCCGACATCCCACGCCTATCTTCAATATTCTGACTCTCGCGTTCATCTTCTAACATTTTCTAAATCCCCCGAATATCTGTTAAATTTTTAACATTTTAGCATTTTGTCTTAACGGACAAAAATTTCGCCTAGATATAAAACTATGAATTTAGAAATTTGGCAACACGCGGGAAACTATTTCGATTACAAAAGCCATAAAATTTTTTACCGGCTCAGTGAAAATTCTGATGAAGTTTTGCTCTGTCTGCACGGTTTTCCAACGGCTTCGTTTGATTATCATAAGATTTGGCAACAACTTAGCGAAAAATTCAGGCTCTTGGCTTTTGATATGATTGGCTATGGATTTTCGGATAAACCGACTGATTTTGATTACACAACTTTTAATCAGGTCAATGTTTTGCAAGCTTTGATCGAAAATTTGCAGATTAAAAAAGTTCACATTCTGGCACACGATTACGGCAACACAATCACGCAGGAATTATTGGCACGAGCAGAAGAAAATCGGTTGAATTTTACGATTGAAAGCATTTGTTTACTCAACGGCGCATTATTTCCCGAAACTCATCGCCCAATTTTGGCGCAAAAAATTCTGATTAGTCCGTTAGGATTTTTATTTGGGAAATTGATTACCGATTCGCGTTTTAAGCAAAGTTTGGCTTCGGTTTTTGGCAAAGATACGCAGCCGACTGAAAATGAGTTAAATGATTTTGTCACGCTTTTTCGCCATAATCACGGAAAAAAGATTGCACATAAATTAATTCGATATATGACCGAACGCCAAAAATACCGGGAAAGATGGGTTGGAGCGTTGGAGAGAACCAAAGTTCCGTTAAGATTTATCAACGGTTTGGCGGATCCGGTTTCGGGAGCACATCTGGTCAAGAGATTTCGGGAAGTTTTACCGCATAAAGACATCATCGAACTTATTGAAATTGGACACTTTCCACATTTTGAAACCCCTCAGGTTACTTTAAACCATTTTTTTGATTTTCATAAAAAATTGCGATAACTCCTTATTTCATTTGGGGTTATGCTGTTTTTTATTGGCAAACATAAGAATTTATTGAGTTTAGCGGTGTAAATTTGTCAAAAAATGCTTGACAGATTGGTTATACCTTTTTATCATTCAGTTAAAACTTGCAAGATTTTTCCCCAATAAAAACTATAAGGATAAGTATATGATTAAACTTGACATCGTAAATCGCGTAGCAGATAAAACGGGCGTTCCTAAACAAAAAGCCGAGCAGGTAGTTGATGCTCTGTTCAATGCAATGAAAGACGCTCTGGCAAAAGGTAAACGAATTGAGCTTCGTGGTTTTGGGGTCTTCGTTGTCAAAGCCCGTAAACGCGGAATCGGACGAAATCCGCGCACAGGTAAAGAAGTTCCTATTCCATCAGGTAAAACAATTCGCTTTAAACCCGGCAAAGACTTACAAGCCAAAGCCGTGAAAAAATAGAAAGCAAAAGTAAAAAGTAAAAAGTAAAAATCAGTTGTTTTCAAATTAAATCAACTACGTCTTGTTTTTTACAACTTTACTGCCTGCTAAAAAAGTTATTTAATTTAATGAGTCGTTTGTTTCCCCGGCATTCGACTCAATTTATTTTTGCTCGTCAATTTTTAATGTCTAATTCACCAGATTTTTTTTCGGACGGAAGTTCTCTCGAACGAGCAATGCGCCCAACTGCACGCACCTGGGTAAAGCATTTCGTTTACTTTTTACTGACATTTTTTACTGCAACTCTGGCAGGAACAATTATTCCGTTTGGTTCGACCCCACATCCGCTTTATGAACTAAACAATGTCCTGGATTCCGATTGGTATCTTTTAACTTTGCCTTTCTGGTTTGTTCCCTGGCTTTTTTTGGCAGCGGCAAAATATTTGTGGTTTGTATTCAATGATTTTACACTGCTCAAACAAGGATTATCTTTCTCAGTTCCGTTACTTTGTATTTTAACGGCTCACGAATTCGGGCATTACATTGCCTGCCGAATCTATAATGTTGACGCGACTTTGCCGTATTTTATTCCGGTTCCGCTGATAAGTCCTGCCGGAACACTCGGCGCAGTCATCAAAATTCTTTCTCCGATGCCTTCGCGCAAAGCGGTTTTTGACATTGGAGTTGCCGGACCGATTGCCGGATTTGTGACGTTGATTCCTGTTGCAGTGATCGCTTTTTTGACGATGGAAAAAGTTAATCCGCAAGAGATAGTCGGCGAAAGCGAATTATATTTTTCGGATGGATTGTTGATAAAACTTTTTGCTTTGATCTTCGGCTATGATTTGAATTTTACAATCCCAAACGGATTTTATTTTGCGACCTGGATCGGGCTTTTAATTACGGCAATGAATCTTATTCCTTCAGGTCAGCTCGACGGTGGACACGCCCTTTATGCGGTTTTCGGAGAAAAAATCCACCATTGGACAGGCAGAATTTCTTTTATCTTGATGGCTTTAATTTCCGTAACAGGTTTTTTGGTTTTCGGAAGTCCAAGCGGTTTTCTCTTTACGATCTTGCTTGGATATATGCTCAAATTTCCACATCCTGAACCGCTTGATGATTCGCCGCTGGATTTTAAAAGAAAAGTGATTGCCTTTTTAACCTTGGTGATTTTTATTTTATCGTTCGTGCCTTTTCCGATTAGAAGTTCAACTCCATTATTCTAAAAAAATCATAAAATGCTGTCGTAAATGTTCCGAATCAAAGCCGCTTCGATTGCCGTCCTTATTTACTGAAAACCATTGCGGTGTTTTATTTTGTGAGCCGATCAATAAAAGCTCCGCGTTATTTTTGCTCATTCCGAAATGTAAGATTCGCGCCATTGCCAATGCTCCGCCGCGCATAAATCCATCGTTTGGAGTTCGCGTCCAACCCGCTTCAACGGTTAAATTTCTAACTCCTTGTTTAAATCTGAGCAATGAGCCGACCATCGTCGAATTTCCAACCGCAAAACGATGAGGATTTTCGTTTTCAATATCTAATCTGATTCCGCGCCGATTAACTTCTTCGGATAATTCCAAAAACGTATCGAAAATCCATTGGCAACCGATTGAACGAATCGAATCATTAGTCGCTTTGAGCGCCAGATATTCCGCCACATCGCTCCGCCCGGTTGTATGTGCGTTCGCAATGGCTTTTTCCATCATCTGCTGCCAAATGTCATCTAACTCATTCATACATTATCTTTTTTATTTTCACATAATCCGAAAAATGTTATATTTAGTTTTGTTATGCAAAACGCGCAAACAATTTATCAGCAAACAGTGCTTCCGCTACCCGATAGTGAAAAACTTCGTCTGGCAACGATTATTTTGCAACATCTGAGCAATAGCGAAAAGAAATCTCAATCAGCTTTCGATTTATTGCAAGAAGTTCAGGGCGAAAAAGTCTTTTCAACAGCTCAAGAAGTTGATGAACATCTAAAAACGGAGCGTGAATCTTGGGACAATTAGTATTTCCACTCAACACTAAAGTTTACCTTGACACATCACCAATCATCTACAGCGTCGAAAAACATACCGATTATTGGCAAATTTTAGCTCCTTTTTGGCAATTATTAAAAGCCGGCGAATTTGAAGTTTATACCAGCGAACTAACTTTACTCGAAACTCTGGTTCAACCCATCAAACAAAATAATCAAATTCTGATTTCCGCTTACGAAAATCTTTTGATTCAAACTGATATTCGACTTTTACCAATTAGTCTTGATGTTTTGCGCGAATCTGCTAACTTGCGGGCAAAGCAAAACTTCAAAACTCCAGACGCAATTCACGCTTCAACCGCATTTTCGGTAAATTGTGAATATTTTGTCACTAATGATGACGGGTTCAAACGACTTTCAAATATCAATGTAATTATTCTGAATGATTTAATTTAGTGCAATCCCTATTCACCGCTTTGCTGCAATAATTTTGCGACCAAACCTGTCCAGCCCGTTTGATGATTAGCTCCGAGACCTGAGCCGTTATCGCCGTGAAAATATTCGTAAAACCAAACGTAATCTTGCCAAAACTCGTCCGTTTGGAATAGTTCAATATTACCGTTGACGGGACGGTTTCCGTCCTCATCCTTCAAAAAAATATGAGATACACGACGGGATAATTCTTGGGAAACCTCCCATAAATTCAGCATTTTTTCTGAGCCGGTCGGAAATTCGACCTTAAAATCATCGCCGTAATACCAGTGAAATTTTTGCAGTGATTCGATCAGTAAATAATTGACAGGCATCCAGATCGGTCCGCGCCAATTGGAATTGCCGCCAAACAAACCGCTTTTTGATTCGGCAGGCTCATATTCCACTCGATATTCTTTTCCGTCAACTTCCAGAAAATAAGGATTGAGTTTATGCACCCGCGATAACGCACGAATTCCGTAATCCGATAAAAATTCATTTTCCGACAACATTATCCATAGAATACGTTTGAGTTTTTCCCGGTTAACCAGCGCAAAAAGCCGCCTGTTTTCAACGCCTTCTACTTCCATATCAGCGATTTGATCGCAAAGATCAGGACGATTTTTTAAGAACCAAGCCATCCGTTTTTTGAAATCCGGTAGTGAATCAAGTAAGGCTTTATCAAGCGTTTCAACCGCAAAAAGCGGAATCAAACCGACCATTGAGCGAATTCTGAGAGGAAAACCTTCACCGTCAGGCAAACGCAAAATGTCGTAATAAAATCCGTCGCGTTCATTCCATAATTCCTTATCTTCGCCGCCGACATTGTTCATCGCATCAGAAATAAAAACGAAATGTTCAAAGAATTTAGAGGCAACATCTTCATAAACCTTATCTTCTTCGGCAAGCTCAAGCGCAATTGCCAATAAATTCAAACAATACATTGCCATCCACGAAGTTCCGTCGGATTGCTCAATGAAACCTCCGGTCGGCAAGGGCGCACTACGGTCAAAGATACCGATGTTATCTAATCCTAAAAATCCGCCTTCAAAAACGTTGTTGTCTTCCTGATCTTTTCGATTGACCCACCAGGTAAAATTCAGTAAAAGTTTATGAAATATTTTTTCGAGAAATGCACGGTCAGCTTTTCCGTGACGTTTGGCATCAATTTGATAAACACGCAAAGCCGCCCAGGCATGAACGGGCGGATTAACGTCTTCAAATTTCCATTCATATGCAGGAATTTGCCCGTTCGGGTGCATATACCATTCGCGGAGCATCAAAATCAGCTGTTCCTTAGCAAATTCGGCATCAACTATAGCCAGTGAAATGCAGTGAAAAGCTAAATCCCAAGCCGCATACCACGGATATTCCCATTTATCGGGCATCGAAATCACATCGTCATTATAAAGATGAGTCCATCCCGAATTACGCCCGCTTTTACGAATTTCCGGTGGTTTAGGTTGTGCCGGATCACCATCCAACCATTCTTTGACGACATAATTATAAAACTGTTTTGACCAGAGCATTCCCGCACAGGCTTGGCGCATCACGCTTTTGGCATCGTCCGAAAGTTTTTCGGGAATAATTCCATTGTAAAACTCATCGGCTTCTGCAATTCTTTGTTGAAAAACAGCTTCACACTCTTCGATAAAATCTTCGCCGGAGGAAAATTTCTGCTTTTCGGCGCTTTCCTGACAGCTAAAACGCAAATAAATCGTTTCGGAAGATTTTCCCTCAATATTAAAAACATAATGAGCAGATGATTTTGTTCCAAATTGATTCAAATTAACTGCCGAAAGTTCGCCGTTTACCACGAAATCATTGATTCCGTCTTTAACATAAACCGAAGCATTTTGTGCATTGTAAAGTTTTTTGAAATTAGTTTCGTTTTCGGTAAAAAGCAATTGCGCCGAGCCTTCGCATAAAAGCCACCAGACTCCGCGAACTTCATCTTTAAGCTGAATTGCAGAAAGATTTTCGGTATCGATATCTGCGCGTTGAAGAATTGGTTTTTTGCAATTTTCAAACCAACTCCAAGTATTGCGGAACCAGATTGTCGGTAGAATATGAAGCGGCGCAGATTCTTCAGCCCGATTAAAAGCCGTGATCTTGATACAAATATCCTCGGCATCGGCTTTGGCATATTCGACAAAAACATCAAAATATTTGTTGTCGGCAAAAACACCGGTATCAATTAATTCAAATTCAGGCTGAGTTTTATCGCGGCGGGCATTTTCGATCTTTAATTGCCGGTAAGGAAATGCGGCTTGCGGATATTTATAGAGGTATTTCATATAGGAATGCGTCGGCGTGCTGTCAAGATAATAGTAATATTCTTTTACATCTTCGCCATGATTCCCCTGCGGTCCTGCCAAACCAAAAAGTCTTTCCTTTAAAATTTCATCCTTTTCATTCCATAACGCTAAACTAAAGCAGATACGCTGCTTGCGGTCGCAAATTCCGGCAATTCCGTCCTCATTCCAGCGAAAAGCTTTTTTGTTTGCCTGTTCAAAAGGAAAATAATCCCACGCCGAACCGTCCCTTGAATAATCTTCACGGACAGTTCCCCACGCACGCTCGCTGAGGTAGCAACCCCAACGTTTCCAATACTTTTCCCGATTTCGTGATTCGTTTAGCCGTTTTTCTTCTGCGTTCATAAAAATTGAGCTTTAATCTGTAATTTTAGTTGAAAACTAGAATGCTCGTAAATTTAGCAAAAATCAAAGGGCAGAGGTCAAAAATACCAGCAATTTTTCAAAAAATCATAGACTTAACTCTAAAAATCTGTTACATTCAGCGCATACTAAATATACTCCCGCTTTTTTATATTGCTTTTGTTACTTTTATATTCATTTTTTTGAAAAAAGTATTGGATTAGCTGTTTTTAATTTTACCGCAATATGAAGAAAGGAGTAACGCCAAACAACGAAGGTTTTACCTCAAAGAATGCCCATTTGCTTGGGGCATCACCGCTTGAACGTCTCAAACGCGGAAAGACTTTAGACGAAGAAACTCTTTCAAGATTTTTAGCCGATATTCAAAATAAAATTAACGAAGGATTTGCCAATGATGCAGAAGATCGTTGTTTTGAAATTCTGGAAAATTATGCAAATCCAATTGAGGCTCAGGCGCAACTAAACGAACTTCTTTCAATAGCTTTAGAAAAACAAGGTCACTTTGCAGAAGCCTTAAAAGCCTTGCAGGTTTTTGAAACCGAACATCTGATTCCAAAATTGTCGGAAGAAACGCGGGCTTCTTTTTTGACTCAACTTGGGGTCAGTTACGCAATTGCAGATGATTCTCCGAAAGCGATTTCACTCTTAAATACAGCTTTAAGAATTGCGGAAGACCGCGATCTCATTTACCTTTTGAGTCACATAAACCTGGCATTTGCCAGAGTTTATCAGGAATTAAATGAATTCTCTATTTCGCGTAACTATGCGGAAAAAACCTTGAACTTTGCCCGTGATTTAGGCAATTGGCAAGGACTTGCCGAAGCCTATCGAGTCAATGCAGTCGGATATTTTCGTGAAGGAAATCACACTAAAGCCGTCGGTATTTTTCAACAAGCCGTCAAAATTATCGGCGACCGTCCGGCTAAATATCTGCTCGGCAAAATCTATTCGGATTTATCATCGGCACATTCTGCGCTTTTCCGTCCGCAAGACGGCTTGGATGAACTAAAAAAAGCCATCGGAATCTTTGAAAAGATCGGGCAAAGATTTGAATTGGTCATTGCCAACTATAATCTGGGAATCAGTTTTCTATTAGGCGGCGATTGGACAAAAGCTAAGGAAATTTTTACCCGCACCAAAGATCAGGCTACTGAAATAAAACATCCTTATCTTGCGTTGATTTCGGCTTCTCTGGCTGAAATTGAGTTTCTGCAGGGCAATTACGAAAATGCCGAAAATATTTTAACTGAGGCACTTAAATCCGCAACCGAAGCCAAAAAAGAGCGTTACAAAGTTCCGGTTCTTTACCATCTGGCACGATGTCTATTGGCTCAAGGCGAAGTTGAGGCAGCAATTTTACAAGCCAAAGACGCGGTTGATCGCGGCAAACGCGGGAAAGAAAAACATCTTTTGCACCTTTCAAATTTAGTTCTGGCAGAAGCCTATTTGAAAAAACGCAAAACCGCCCGCGCCGAACAAATTTTACAGGATATTGAGGCTGAAGAAGTTGAAAAAGATTATCTGGTGCTTGGAAATGCCGCACGGATTCGGGCTTTGATGGCGTTTGCCGAACAAAACGAGGATTTGACACTTCATCATTTTAACCGCAGTCTTTCGATTTTTGAGTTGGCGGGCGACCGATTTAACTCTGCTGTTATCAATTTTGAGATCGGTAAAATTTTACTCGAAAAACAAACTGACAAAGCGATTAAAAGTTTGGAATCAGCGGCAGAGATATTTCAAAAACTCGGAGCTGTGCGGAATTTCAAACTCGCCGGTGAAATTCTAACCAAACGGACTAAAAAAGAAGTTTCGCAGAAACGTGAGCAAATCATAAGTTCACAACTTTTGATGCTGCGTCTGGTCGAAGCGGTTTCGTCACGCGAACTTTTGACCCGCGAACTTGTAACTATTTTGCGCCAAAACAGCAAAGCCAAAAAGACAATGATCGCCGAGCTTCAGGACGGCAAAAAATTTCAACCGAGCGTTATTGACGGATTTACACCGAATGAAAGCGTTGAATTGCTAAATAAGTTGCACGAAGCGCAAAGCCGAAACGAACTCGACATTTTTTCTAAAGAAAAGAATTTAAGTGTTTATCAGCTTCGTTCGCCGCATTCTGCTCCTGCCCTTTTGGTAATTTCACCAACTACCGGAGCCAATCTTGCTGACGGCTCGCCGATTCAACCGCTTTTGCAGGTCACTGAACTTGGTCTGGAGGTTTGCGCTCTGCGCGAGATCAGCAAGGACAAACCTCCTGTCACGACTTATAACCCGTTTATTGTCAATAGCATAATGCCCGGTTTTATTCATTCAAGTCCGGCAATGATGGACTTGGTCGAAGAAATCCAAAAAATTCAGACTTCGGATGTAACGGTTTTAATTACCGGAGAATCAGGAACCGGAAAAGAGTTAATTGCGCGAGCTGTGCATCACCTTTCACCTCGTAAAGAAAAGGTTTTTGTGCCTTTTAATTGCACCGCCGTTCCCAAAGAATTAACCGAAGGACATCTTTTCGGCTACAAAAAAGGTGCCTTTACCGGAGCAGTTTCTGATTCCGAAGGAATGATTCGCTCGGCTGACGGCGGAACGCTTTTCCTTGATGAAATCGGTGATTTAGGTTTGGATGTGCAGCCGAAAATTTTGCGGTTTTTGCAAGAAGGCGAGGTTCAGCCGTTGGGCGAGAAAGCTCCGAAAAAAGTTGATGTGCGAATCATTGCGGCAACCAATATGCACGTTGAGGAAATGGTAAGAAAAGGGCTTTTCCGCGAAGATTTATATTATCGTTTGAATGTTATCCGGCTACAAATTCCGCCGCTTCGCGAACGCCGTTCGGAGATTCCACAATTGATAGATTATTATCTGAAACACTATTCGGCAAAATTCGGACGCAAAGATTTAACGATGTCCTCGGAGGCGTTGGATTTGTTAATCGCCTATCATTGGCAGGGTAACGTGCGCCAGCTTTGTAACGAAGTTCAACGAATGGTTGCACGTTCCAGCAGCGGCGATAAAATTACTCCGCAGCATCTTTCAGCAGAAATCAAACCCGGCTCAACTTCGACAAATTCTAATGACACAAGCAATGTCAGAGCAATCGGATTAACCAGTGGAACCATCAACATTAAAACCGAAGGCGCCTCGCTTGACGAAGCGGTCACTGCCCTTGAAACTCAAATGATCACAGAATCCCTCAGCCGTCATAACCACAATATTTCCCGAGTGGCAAAAGAACTTAATCTGACCCGACGGGGCTTATATCTAAAATTGGAACGCTATAATTTAAAGTGATCTGTTTCTGACGGTTTATCTTTTTGTAACTTCTCTCTTCGTAAATCCGTTTGTAAAATCGAAAATTTCATTTAATAACCTCTTCAATCCGATATTTACTGTTCCTGAAAATATAAATTTCTACAGGTTTTGTTTCTCCGTTGGTGGTCAGACGTTTTTTTATGGCGGGAAATTTGAGGGTATCAGCGTCGGGAAAGATTCTATTGTCACTAAAATCCCAATCAAAAGTAAAGGAATTGAAATCCGGGAATCTTATTTGAGTAATTTTGCAGTCAGGTGAAATATGATCGTAGCCCCAAAATGTTTCTTCCGAATTTTCGGGAATTATCGCCCAACTATGATCAGGACTGTTGATAATATCGTGTTCAAAGACTAAGTAGAGAATTAAATCTTTGGATTCACGATAAATTCTTTTGCTGCCGTTAACTTGATAAGTTTCAATCCGCGAAACGCTTGGATAGACATATTCCTCAGCGAGAATTTGCCGAATATTACGTCTGACAACCAAACAATTCCCTGCCAGAAAAGCCTCATCAAATCCCCGTCTATGAAAATTTTTCTTTCCATTCAGAGTGACACTATACAAAACCTTTTTGTCACGAATTACACTAACTACTTTGCCTCTTTGTTTCATCGTTAATTGCTGTCCGAATAATGATGAGACAAGGATTAAACCAATAATCAAAATAGTGAAAATTCTCATAACTTATTGAATGATAAAAGATCTGTATTTTTTCAAAACAGTATTGTTATTTCCCAAAAAGGTCTATTCATCCTTCCCGAATCCCAATCTTTTTTCTTCACGTTGAATTCGTTTTAGCTCCGCGCCATTATCCGCATATCTGTATTTTCCGTTTCGCCAACTCATTCTGAGCGTGAAGTTCTTGGAGGTTTTCGACCTTACAGTTTGACAGTCAGCGGCAAATCGTTTGTAAGTTATTTTAATTTTGAAAATAATGTCGCGGTAATCGGTTTGGTTATTGGGAAGGGTAGAGATTTTTCCCGTTTCGTCCATCTGACCTTTACAAGTCGTGCCGGTGTAAAGATAAGGTAATTCCTCTAATGTTTGGTTGATCTCATCATTTTCCACTTGAAAAAAGGCGTAATAATGAAAATCTTCACCCGCATTCAAATGACTGAATTCATACATAGTTAAGTTCAATTTTGGATTAACCGAAATTTCGCCCGAATAATAATTTTCCCGATCGGACGAGACGTCAACCACATCCAAAAGCTGAGGATTTGCGCTGTTATCGAAAAGAGCAATCAAGTTTAATTCGCCCCAGTCAAAATTATTATGATCTTCTCCTCTGACTTTGATATTTAGTCTCAGTCTCCGACCTTTTTCAGTAGTTATCCAATTTGAATTAGAAACAGAAAGCTGCATCGGTTCCTGATAGGTCTGAACTTCATCAGAATCAGCACTTATTCTTATTTCATTTGTTTTTTGTGATTTTCCGTCTTTGTTTACATCTGGAAAAATCTGCTGCAATAAATCCAGATAAGTTATTTTGGAATTTTTAGAAATCTTTTCCGACAAATCGTCTTGTGCCTGTATGTTAAAAAAAACCAGCAATACGATCGAAAGCAAAAAAAATTGCGGCAAAACTTTTATTTTCTTTATCATCAATGACCTTTAAATCGTTTTTTGTATCTGTCTTTCTTTAAGAAGTAAGTCCTGTAAAAAAAGACAGAAAATATCAATTCTTGACGAAAATAAGATTATGAATTTGCTGAACCGTCTATTTTGGATAGAAAAAAGCCTTCTCAACCCTAAAACAGAATTGAAAAGGCTTAAAAATTGTTCAGAAATTTAAATCACTGCCAGCGTTTAAGCGTTGGAATGAAGGAGTTTGCGAGTTTTGCAGCTTGTTCGATTGGCATTCCTAAATCCGTGGTCATATTTTCGATGGAACTCTGAATCATTTCTTCCAGAGTTTGATCCGGATTTGTAAAACCGCCCTTTTGAAAACAAAAGGAGCAATATTCCCAAGTTGTTGAACCATCCGCATTTGTGCCTAAATTCCCGAACTCTTCCGACAGCGGCATCCCGCAACTCTGACAACGAATTTTCTGCTCCATAATTTTTATTTTATCTACTACTGCGGCTTTTTCCTTTCTCCCCAGGTTGGCGGCGGAGGCTCAGTAGTTGCCCTGTTAACAGGTTTTTCTTTTAACATCCGGAGAGCCTCCTGAACCGCGCGCTCAAGCTGCGGATCACGTCCGGCAATCACATCCTTGGGAAAGTTTTCAACGTCAATATCCGGCGCAATACCTTCATTTTCAACCGCCCATTTATTATCACGAGTAAAAAATCCGCCACGCGGAGCAATCATTGAACCGCCATCAATAAAAGTCGGAGTATCCGCCGTGTGAACGAGTCCGCCCCAAGTCCGTTTACCGACCAGAGTTCCTATTTTCCGATATTTGAACATCCACGGCATTAAATCGCCGCCGGAACCTGCCATTTCATTGATGATCATTACTTTCGGTCCCCAAATTCCAGCTGAAGGACTGGTAAATGGATAACGATCACCCGCTACGTTATTGAAATATCCGTCAAAATTACGCTGCAAAACATCAATAATGTAATCCGCCGCTGAGCCGCCGCCGTTGAAACGTTCGTCAATGATTGCGCCTTTTTTATCCTGTTGAGCAAAATAGTAACGGTTAAAACTAGTGTAGCCCGGTTGTCCTGTGTTCGGAATATACACATAGGCAAGTTGTCCACCTGAAAGTTCATCAACCTTTCTTCGATTCGACTCAACCCACGCCCGCGTGCGTAAGGCTTGTTCGTTGGCAACCGGAACAACATTTACTTTTCGCGCTCCGTCCATCGTTGGTTTATCGTTGACTGTCAACCAAGTTTGGCGATTTGCCGTGCCGTCCAGCAAACGATAGATGTTATCGGGTGTTTTCAGTTCTACGCCATTGATTGCCAGAATGTAATCGCCGACATTTACTTCTGCGCCCGGTGTTGCCAAAGGCGAGCGCAAATCGGGATTCCAACTTTCATTGTCATAAATTCGGGTGACTTTAAAACGTCCGTTTTCAATCGCAAAATCCGCACCCAACAATCCGCCATTGCTGTTCGGAACTTCCGGCATTTCCCCCCCGCGCACATACGAGTGACCAATAGCGGTTTCTGCTCCCATTGTATCGAGCAAATAATTCAAATCAGCACGGTGCATTACATCCGGCAACATTGCGCCATACATTTCTTTGGCTTTTGTCCAGTTCGCACCGTGCAAATTCGGCACATAAAAATAATCACGCTGATTGCGCCAACCTTCATTAAAAATCTGCTTAAACTCTTCTTTTGGTTCAAGATACATCCGAAGTGCGTAATTTAAACGTCCTTGTCCGGGTTGTGCCGGAGGTCTTTCGGTATCTATCACAAAAATTGAAGGAGCAGGAGGTCTGCCGCCCGCACCTTGCCCGCCGCCGCCACCTGCGCGATAAACGAGTTTTTTACCGTCTGCACTAACACTGAAATCAGCAACACCACTAACAAAAGAAGTGGTTTTGCGTTCGCTGAGCCGATAACGAATCAAACTGCTTCCGCTTCCCGGCGTTCCACCGCCTTCAAGGAAAAATACTGTTCCGTCTCCGCCCACTTCAAGGTTTGAATATTGTCTTTCGGGAACGCCCGGAATCGAAATTGTCCGTTTGGCAATCCCGTCAAAATCAATTTGGACTGTCACGGGAGCACGTTGTTGTCCTCCGCGACCACTTGGAGTTTCGCTGCTAACACCTTTATCCTCATCACTTTCAGGCAATAGCGGACTTGCTTCGCCTTTTTTCAAAATAGCCAAATACAGTCCAAATTCTTCATTATGGTCATACGAAGTCATATCAAGCCACTGAGATCTAAGACCGAAATTGGTCGAGGCAAAAAACCAGAGATATTTTCCGCTGGCATCCCAAACAGGCGTAATTGCGTCTGCCAAGCCGTCTGTCACCTGTTTTGATTCGCCCGTTTCGACATTGGCAACAAAAATTGCTTTATACATTGAACGAAGATGGCTGGAATAAGCAACCCATTTTGAATCGGGACTCCAGGTCGGGTTAAGAGTGCGAGTCGGAACCATCCATGGATCACTACCAACGATTTTTGCCTTACCGCTTTCAACATCCAAAACCCAAACTTTCAGATTGGTGTCGTGATAAAGAAGTTTCTTTGAATCAGGCGACCACGAAGCCGTGTAATAATGAGTCGGTTTTTCCAAAGCAATTTCGCGCGGCGGAGTCAGCCCATCTTGGGCTTCGACATACAAGCGATATTCGCCCGAACGATCGCTGAAATATGAAATGTATTTGCCGTCAGGCGACCAAGCCGGATCACGTTCGGCGGAGCCGCTGGAATTGGTCAAATTACGAACGTCACCCTTTTCAACCGGAATCGTAAAAACTTCGCCGCGTGCTTCGGCTAAAACTCTTTTACCGGTCGGCGAAAGACTGATATTGCTCATTCGACTCGAAACGTCTTCCCAACGCGGCATCATCCACGGAAAATCGCCTTTGACCGTAATGTTGACAATCCGCTCTTTTCCATTTTTCGGGTCTAATTCGTGAATATATCCGGCTTGTTCAAAAACAATCGTGTCCGCGCCCGAATCCATCGTTTTGACATCAAAATCCGTAAATCTTGTGACCTGCACCAATTTCTTTGAATTTGCCTCATACGACCAAACATTCTGAACGCCGTCACGGTCAGATATAAAATAGACGTCATTTCCAATCCAAACCGGATCAAGGTCTTTGGAATCAGTCCAAGGCGGAGTCACCAAATCGTAACTTTTCAAATCAACGATCCAAATCGGACGATTTTGCCCGCCGCGATAGTTGCGCCGTTCATCATCCCACGAGTTATTCATCCGATAAGCGATTTTTGCGCCGTCAGCCGAGATTTTCCCTTGAAATCCGCGCGGCAGAGCCATCGGTTCTTCCACACCGCCTTCTGCCGGAACAGTCCAAAATCTTGGTGCACCGCTCGGCGACCAGGTAGCTCTGGTCGAAGAAAACATTATTGATTTTCCGTCAGGTGTCCAACCTTGAACCAAATCTGCTCCCGGATGCCAGGTCAATCTTTTCGGCTCTCCGCCATCTGCCGAAACAACGTAGGCATCCTGATTCCCGGCATATTCTGCGCTAAAAGCAATCCATTTTCCATCCGGCGAAAAATGCGGATTTGAAGATTGCCCCTGAAAGCTCGTCAAACGTCGCGCAACTCCGCCCGAACGCGGCACAACCCAGATATTTTGGGCATAGGCAAAAGCGATTTGGTTTGCACTAACGGTCGGCATCCGCAGCATTCGTGTGCCATTACCAGTTTGGGCTTGGACAGAAAACAAGCTGAAAACGGAAATAATGACCGATAGAAAAAAGTTCCGAACGGAAAGGGGCAACATTGAATTGTCTCCAGATTTTAGTTTGATTGTGTTACATCCGCGATTTTAGCACGGTGAAATTTGAGAATAAAGCAAAAATATTAAAATTTGGAGAATTTACTAAAAGGTAGATAAATTTCGAGAAATGAAACAAAATTGAAGGCAGAATTCGCACTCATTTTTTGCCTTTTACTTTTTACTTTTTACTTGTTTTATTTCCCCCATATTTTCAATCGGCGGAGAATTTGGCTCGGCAATTGAATAAGTTTCGCGTTTTCCCTGCAATACAAACCGGCTTCCGGTCAATTTGTAGTGATTGCGGGTGAAATAAGTCGGACAACATAGATTTTCTTCGTCCCCAACTATTTTCAGCGTTTCCACATCGCCGAAAATATAGCGGTCTTGTCCGTAAAGTTCCACGATCAATTCGCCATTTTCAGCCCGTAGATCTTTTAAGCCACCATCAGCACGGTCGCCGGTGCGAAAAGCCCAAATCAATTCAGGTGCATTGTTTTTCCATTCAAAAACATAAACCATTTGCGGAATTGCCGAGCCGCCGGTTTCAATTTTAATCACCACCAAGGCTTCGTCCTGTCCGTCGCCTGTGACATCGCCGTATCTGGTGCCGACAAAAGTTGCTCCGATTTTCTTTTCCTCTTCGCTAAAGACAAATTTCGCTTTGCCGTTTTCGAGCATCACTTCGCCATCCTGATCCTGCCAGCCGCGCGGCAGCGGATAAGTATAATTTTTGAAATCAAATTTTCCCAAAGGCGAATTGGTTGTCGGCTCCGGCGTTGGAGTAGGTGTTGCAATATTTGCAGGTTTTGTCTGATTACTATTTGCCTTATTTGAAACCTCAACAGGTGCAGAATTTGAGGCAGAAGCATTATTCGATAATCTTCCACAAGCAGAAAATATAAACAGAAAAACCAATATACAAATCAATTGGGGGAATTTGTTCAACTTTTTATCCTTATTTTTAAAATTGAAGGGAGGCGGTTCAAAACTAAAATTCAAACCAAACCTATTAACAATAATAGATAAAAATTTTGATTCCTTGTCAAATCTACGATTGTTATTTTTACTCAAATCTGCGCCACTCGGCTTCGTAATATCGCACAAGTGCTTGATTATCAAGGCGATTTACTTCAATTTCTTCGTTTGGTCTGGTCGTGTCAGCCGTAAAATTAAAAAGTAAGGCGAGAGATTCATTATTTAAAAATTTGAGTTCAATATTTTCGGGAACTTTTTTCGGAGTTTCAAACGGCTGCATTTTTGCCAAAGCGTAACCCCAAATGCCGAAACTTGGAACGGTAGTTTGATATGGTTTGACCGTAAAACCAACCGCTTCAAGCGTTTTGATGATGCACCAATACGATTGACGCGCCATCAATGGCGAAGTGCATTGAATCACAATCGCCGAATCAGGAGTTAATTTTTTTTTCAAAAGATTATAAAAACGGGAGGTATAAAGTTTACCAAGTGCAAAATTATTCGGGTCGGGAAAATCTACGATAGCAATATCAAACGGTTCAGTTTCGTTATTATCGAGCCAGACAAAAGCGTCCGCATTGGTAACGTGCACACGCGGATCATCAAACGAAT
>JAIBCC010000049.1 GCA_019694395.1 Pyrinomonadaceae bacterium
CAATGGACAGAAAGGCAAAATTGGTAATAATTGAGTTGAAGGCTGCCTGCCAAAACAAATTGGCGGGATGGAGTAAACTTTTTGTTTGACATTCTCTTTCATAGAACAAGTATGTCGGCTATACCCCTTTATCTCCCTATAATCAATATTTTACAGTAATTCTTGCTTCAAATATTTAGGGTTATTTTCATTATAAATTTAATTTTTCCTAAACAAAATTTTAGTATTTTAAATCATTTAATTTAGTTGATGATTTTATAACTACAAATATTCGGAAATTATCCAATTACATATAACTTCTTATGTTATATTTTTTCCCCATTTGTGGTATGTTAGCTCTCAAAAGCTTAAGTCAGAAGATAATTACATTTCAAAAAACCGAGGACTAATTAAATGAAAACAAAATACGTCGTCCTAATACTGATGGCAGTATTAGGACTCACGCTGTTTACAGGAGCGTTTAACGCTCAGGTAAACAGGTCTGTAAATGATGGTAGAGTAGAAGGCACAAGACTGCCTGCCAGTGAGCTTTTTGCCGGTCTGAAATGGCGCAACATTGGACCGTTTCATGGCGGACGCATCTCAGCTGTTACAGGAGCAATTGGACAACCGAATGTTTACTACGTTGGAACACCAGCTGGAGGGGTTTGGAAAACAACAAGTGCCGGGGTAACCTGGTTTCCTATTTTCGACCAGTTTCAGAATGTTGACAGCATCGGTGCGGTTCAGGTCGCACCTTCTGACCCAAATATCGTTTATGTCGGCACGGGTGATTCGGTTGGCGGCTCAAACGGCGACGGAATGTATAAATCAACTGATGCAGGAAAAACATGGACGAATATAGGTCTTTCCGAAACTGTCAAAATTAATAAGATCACGGTTGACCCGAAAGACCCAAATATTGTAGTTGCCTCAACTCAAGGCGACACACAGCACGACGGACGTGGAATTTATCGGACAACTGACGGAGGCAAAACTTGGGAAAATACATTGCGCCCCGAAAATGCAAACGGCACTCGCGATGTTGAATATGCTTATGATATGCCGAACGTAATGTTCGCTACCTCACAAGGCAACGGCGGAGGATTTGGAGGATTCGGTGGGGGTGGACAAGCACCTCAAGGACCGAACGGCACCGCTCTTTACAAATCAACCGACACCGGAAAAACATGGACTAAGATTACCACGCTTCCTCCCTATACAGGACGAATCAGTGTTGCAATTGCAATGAACACTAAAGCACAGCGCGTCTATGTTATCGGAAATCCACCTCAAGGAGCTTCGGGGCTTTATCGCTCTGACGATCAAGGAGCGACGTGGGAACACATGGCAGTCGGGGATACACGCATCGGCAACGGTCAAGGCGCATTTAGTTCGGGGGTTTGGGTTGATTCGCAAAACCCGGATATTCTTTACACGGTCAGCACTTATGTCTCTCAATCAAAGGACGGAGGCAAAACCTTCAATGTTTACAAAGGTGCTCCCGGCGGCGAAGACCCGCACGACATTTGGATTGATCCGACCAATGGACATCGAATGTTGTTCGGTTTTGACCAGGGTCCGGCAGTCACGCTCGATAACGGTCATACTTGGAGTGGTTATTATCAAATCCCGATTGCCCAATTATATAAAGTTGCTACTGACACGCGATATCCGTATTGGGTGATGGGTTCGCAGCAGGACACAGGCGCAGTTATGACCCGCAGCCGCGGCGATCTTGGACAAATCACCAATCTTGATTGGTATCCGTTGGCATCTTCCGAGTTTGGAACTGCCGTTCCGGATCCGCTTAAACCGACGACAATTTACGGCGTGGGTTACGGACTTGGACAGGGGAACGGAATGACCAAAATTGACGTTGAAACGGGACAATGGGGCAACGTCGCACCGAACTTTGGGGTAGATAGAGATATGTATGCCGAGGGACGCGATTTCTGGAAGCGTTTTGACACAGCATTCGAGCCAAAAGCGATGTATGCAGGTTACAACTGTATCCTCGTTACCCGCGACGGAGCGGAAACTTGGAAAACATTCAGTCCCGACCTGACTGCACCAAAAGGTCAGCCGATGGCTCCCTGTGGAGTTGTCCCTGAACCTGCACCATCAACCGCAAATGCTCAAGGCGGCGCAAGACCTGCTCCACGTGGAACGATTTCCGATTTTTCGCTTTCGACCGTTAAAAAAGGAGTTTTTTGGTCTGGCAGCAGCACCGGACAGATTTACAATACGATGGATGGCGGTAAAACCTGGAATAATTTAACGAATTTTACCGACCTTCCGGCGAACGCAAATTTCGTCACGGTAGAAGCTGGGCATAATGATGTTAATACAGCTTACGTGGTCGCAAACGTTGCTCCTAACCGCAATACAACTGCCCCTGTTGGGGAAGAACATTACATTTACCGCACACACGACGGAGGCAAAACCTGGACACGCATTGTCAACGGATTACCTGTTAATGAGCGGACTGGCAGTCAAGTTCATGTTATTCGGGAAGATCCGAAACAAAAAGGATTACTTTTTGTGGGAACTGAAACGACCGTATATGTTTCATTTGACGACGGCGATCATTGGCAGTCATTACGCCAAAACCTTCCGAGCACTTCGATCCGTGATATGGTCTTTCATACGGATAATAATATGAATGACTTGGTGATTTGCACCTACGGACGAGGATTTTGGGTTCTTGACGATATGAGTCCGCTGCGTGAAGTTGCAGCAAAAGCTCAGGAAATTGCGTCAGCTCCGGCGTATTTGTTCAAACCCGGCGATGCAATTCGTTCACGTGAGAATGGAAACTGGGATCAGCCGATGAACCCTGAACTTCCGCACGCGCAAAATCCGCCTTTTGGTGCAATCATCTATTATCACCTCAGTAAAAAACCAACCGGCGAAATCAAGATGCAGATATTTGATTCAAGCGATAAATTGGTCAGAACTATCACAAGCGTTAAACCACCTCTTCCAGAACGTCCGCCGTATCCTGATTATTGGCTGATGTCGCCCGAAGACCGTGCACTTTCGACAAACATCGGAACAAACCGAACAAATTGGAACCTTCGTTACGATGATCCGCCGGGATACAATCCTGACATCAATAATCAAATGAATTCTGCTCCGGGACAAGTCACTCCAGGACCCCACGGACCGCTCGTTTTGCCCGGAACATATACCGTTAAATTAATAGTTGATGGGGTAACCTATACCCAAAAAGTCGTTGTCCATAATGATCCGCGGGTTGGCGAAAGTGCAAAGATCATGGCGAGCCTTAAATTGCAAAATAATCTGGCACTGGCTTCCGTTCAGGGCATGAAGGATACTTATGCTGCTAACGAAGAAGTTTCTGACATCAGAGCGCAGTTGGCGAAATTAAAGAGCAGTTCATTGCCTGCAGATGTAGCAACGGCAGCTACTTCGCTTGACACAAAACTGGCAACATTCGGCGGTGCAGTTGTCCGCGGCGGCGGAAGAGGATTCGGGGGTGGAGGTGTTCGCCAACCCGGAAGTATCCTGACATTCACCACAATCAATGGAACTTTCAACACGGTGCTAGGTCCGCTTTCTCAGAATGGTATTGATATGATGCCAACCAAGGCGGAGGTTGATACCTGGGAATCCGGTTGCAGAGAATTCACCGCCACTCTGAATGGCTGGAAAACAATGCTCGGTGTTGATCTTTTTAGTTTTAACAACTTGCTGACGAAAAATAATCTGCCGCCGCTGAAGATTACCCCAACGGCGTTGATCGTTCCAACATCATGCAAATTCGTTTGGGGTGTTAATTCAACCGGTAAGCATTAGTGCTAATACTGAAATACCAGTAATAACCTTAATCCAAACCGGAAGATATTTTAATTAGTTGAGTTATGAATTCAGTTTTTCTTCATAACTCAACTCGTTAATTGCGTTATCTTCCAGATTTTCACGGTCTAAGTCGTAGAGTCTCAAAGTGTTTAAGTCCTGATGTCCGCTCATTCTTTGGATGTGCCGAATCGGAACTTTTTGTTTAAAGGCTTGAGTAATGGCAGTTCTCCGCAAATCATGCGGAGAAACATCCCCAATTCCTGCTAATTTTGAGTATTTCTTGACCAAATGCCAAACGTGCCGCGTTGAAAGCGGTTTATTTTCTCCAAACCATCGTTTATTCGGTTCGGCTTGAAACAAATAGGCATCTTGTCCATTGGTTCTCATTACATCCCGATGGTTGCGGTCAAGTTTCAGATAATTGTCAATTGCTCTTTTGACATCATTTGGTAATGGTTTTCTTTCTTCTCGCCCACCTTTTAATTTAACAGTTAAAACCCATCTTCCGTTGGTTGATTTTATTGATAAGACTTTCAAATTGCAGACTTCCGAAACCCGTAAACTCAAGCGGAGCATTATTAACATTAATGAATAATCCCTTGCTCCAAGTAAATCATCCAGTCGAAACCACGAAAGTAAACTCATTACTTCTTTTGGTGATAAAGCTCTGCCGGGAGAGTGTTTCGGTTTTTTCGGGGGCGGAACGAGTTTAGCTGAGGCGGGATTTAAATTAAAAATTCCCAAGGCTCTTCCATACTCAAACAACGAGCGAAGAATTGCTAATTTGGTAGAAATCGTATGCGAACGCTTTCCTTCTTTTATCAACCAATCGCGCCACGCCGTTACATCATTAAAGGTAACTTCCGCAAAGGAAATTTTGCGTCCATGCCGAAGTTGGCAGAAACGCTCAAAAGTTTGCATTGTAGTTTTGTAAGTGCGTCTCGTTTCAGTCGAATGAGATTTCAAAATGAAAGCACGGGTTAATTCGGCATCGGTAGAAGGAATACCCTTTGGCTTTGGTAATTCTCCATTTGGCAATGAAATCCCTAAAACATCAGCTGAATGTTGTTCTAATTTAACGGAGTTCGCCTTATTTTCCATCAAAACCCTTGAAATTATAAATATTTTGCTTAATTTGTTTTAAATTTAACTTGAATATTTAAATAAGTATATCAGAAAAACTAGCTTTTCTGATACTGCATAGAAATGTGGCACGGTTTGATAAATGATTTGGTTTCAAAAAGTTGATAATTTTTATTAAAAACAAATGACGTTAACGGCATTAAAAAAATAAAAACTACAAATTTTTTTTAACTATGCAATTTTAGAAATTAAAATCAGGCGATCTTCGTTTGATTAAATCTGATTTCCAATAATAATTCCGTCTTTAAATTAATATTATCAATTAAATTAGCCACAAATTCCGCCACCTCTTCCCTTCCTGATCTGGCTAATTGAAGAGCAATTTCAACACGGTCATCGTCAGAAATATTTGTAAAAACCAACATAAATTTCTGAAATTCCGTTATTCCGACTTTTTCTAAAGTCTCGCCCCAATCCTTAGCATTTTTTGGACGCAGACGTAGGGTTTTCGCCCCTCGTGCCTGTAATTCCAAACGTAATTTATAGGCAGATCTGTCCCCGGCTTCATCCGCGTCAGTTGCGATTAACACCTTCCGGAAAGCCATTTTGCGGTAAAACCAATCTGGTGGGGTTGTCCCTGTCATTGCAACTGCCGGAATTCCGCTAACTGCCAATGCCATTGCATCTATTGCACCCTCACAAACGGCTATTACCTCTTTCTGAAAAATATTTGCGTCTGATAAGAATATTCCGTTTGATTTATCACCTCGGGTAATTTTAGGTGAAGCAAAATGCTCGGAATCTATTGCTCGACCGTGAAATGCCACCAAATTACCTGAAACATCATAAATAGGAAAAACAACCCGGCGGTCTGTTCCCTTTAATATCCACTTTTCACCTGATTTTTCCCAATGCTCCCAACTTCCTGTATAACCACAACCCGCTTTTATAGCTACTTCTGTTGAAATAGAACGATTTAGCAAATACATTTCTGCCGGAGAATGAAGAAATTCCGACTGAAACTTTGCCATTTTTTCAGCCAAATTCTCTGATTTTTGTTCCTCTTTTAATTCCGGTTTACCGGTTAGAGAAAATTGTGCATTTATTTTTTGTCTGGTTTGTTGCTTTTTTGGCGTTATCGGACGCGACTCCCAAAATTCTTTCAAGCGACCTTTGGCTTGGCAACGATGACAAAAATAAGAACCGTTTTCAGTATTGACCGCCATTGAACGATGAGGAGCATCAATCGGTTTATTTTGTCCGCAAATTGGACAAGCAAAACGTCTTTCTTTTCCCCGATTCGGACTTCTTGGATCGAAATTTTCAAGATCCGAAAATGATAAATATTGTGTATTCATTTCTTTAAAATCCTTCTCTAAACTTTTGAATGCGACCGCAAAATCTTAAAGGTATATTCAACCCTGGAACTCCATGGCGATTTTTTAAAACTCGTAGGCTGATTTCTACTTCCCCATTTGAGTCCGGCTGTTCTTCTTTTCTGGTTAAATCAATCACTGATTCAGCTAAATATTCGACTTCCCCACTACCTTTTGCCGAATGTAAACTTGCATCATTACTTCGATTCCCTGCCCGATTTCTGTGTGAAACCGCTAAAACAGGACTTTTTAACTCGCTTGCTAAAGCCGAAAGGGATCCCAAAGCCGCATTTATTAACTCGTATTCGCTGGCTCCAACAAAATCTGAATTAACTCCGCGCACCGTTTTTGCCCAAACCTGAATAGAATCAATAACTACCAAGACTTGTGAAGTTCCCGCTCTTTCCTTCAAAGCCTCTGCCACATCTAAAATCTGTTGAGGTGAAGCATAACCGCTCGTTCCATCCAACAGAGCAAATAAAGGTAATTTTTTTACCGTTTCAAGTGCTAAGCGCATTGCTTCTTTTGCCCCTAATTCTCCGGTTTTTAATTTCCCTAAATAAGTTTCGGTTTCTCTTGAAATTAGCCTTCGAAAAATTTCCAAAACTGACATTTCTGCTGTTAAATAAAGTGCCGGAAAACGACAACTAGCCGCTGTTTGTAATGAAAAAGCAGACTTCCCCGCCCCCGGTGCCGCCTGTAAAATATGCAATCCGGTTGCAAAAAAACCACCAATAGCCTCATCAAGGCGTGAGAGTCCCGTTACCGGTCCACGCGGCATACCCGATTCCAATGCTTTTTGTGCGGCTTCTGTATCTGTTACAAACTCATTTACCAAGTCTGATAATAATGTCAAACGAGGTGGATTATTATTCATTTTTAACTCCGACACTTTTAATTACTGCGAAAAAATCGCGGCGGGTGTCTCGTAAAAAATATCATTCGGCTAAGAAAACGGTAGTTTTATTCAGCCGTGTTAAACTTATAAGTATTATTAAAATAAAATTTTGTCGGTAAGTTCAATTTTTGCAAGAGATATAATAATTGATTGCACAGAATAATGGCGACAAATGCACAAGATAATCTCGACATTTAAACTATTCAGTAACGATTTTTATTCTGAATTATTTTCTTAAAGTAAGGCTTTAATATTATAGCGACAACCCATTAAAAACATTTAAGATAATTAATTAATTTTTTTTCACGCCATAACCGCGACTTTTATTCTTTAAATAATGTTTTGTTTCTTTAAGTCTCAAATTCACAATAGTTATTGTCGTAGTTTTTAATTTGCACATGACAGTCTCGACTTTTATTCAGTCGTAAGAGGTTTTAGTTGTTTCAGCCAAAATTGCACGCGATAGCCTCGACTTTTATTCAAAAACTGTTACTGAATAAATTTGCACATCATTAAAAAAATACTGAATAAATTCAGATTAAAATGCACCGGATAATCTCGACATTTATTCAGTATTTAAGAGTTTCAATGTTACTTGTAATTACTGCACGGCTTGGTAGCGACATTTATTCAGTATTTTCAGTTGTTGCTGCTAACCATTCAAGTATTTTTTGTGTTTCTTCTTTTGAAACCTTTCTTGCTGATTCGATTCTTGAAAGGGTAGGTTGCGAAAGCCTTAAATTTTCTGCAAGCTGCATCTGTGAAAGATTAAGTGCTTTGCGTCTGGCTTTTGTTTGTAAAGCTATTTCTGTCTCGTTTCTAGGCGGTGGAGTTTTTTCCATTAACGAAAGAAGCGGTTTTTCAATTGTTTGCCCAATGCTTTCATACGAATCACGAATTAAATCGGGTGGTTCAATGGCAATCTTAGTGGTTAACCAGTTTTTTATCCAACCATGTTTCTTAGCATTCTCCCAATTCCAATCTACGTATTGCCAACCGCGAATTAAACTATCGGTTTGTAGTTTGTCTAAAGCCTTTTCCAAACGTTCGCAAGCCCGATTTGCATTTCGATTTGGAACTTTTATTCCGGCTTCCTTGATAAGTGTTTGGGCTTCGTATGGCTGAAGGTAAGTAACTGATTTTGAACGAATTCTCCATTGCCAACTGAGGTATCTGACCAATCGTTTTTCGACGGCTTCGGTTCGGACATTATAACGCAATGCCTGCGCCGCAAGCAGAGCAGATTGTCTGCCTTCCGTTAATAAATACCGTGCAAAAATACTTCCCGGACGAAATACAAACCACATCACATCGAGGCTTCCGTCAAGTCGCATTTGTCCTCCGCGATCTGTTACGACAACTGCCCTGCTCTGAATAAAATCACTCTTACTTTTTTTACCACGTTTTACTTTTTCAGTTATTTCAAACCAGATGTTTTCAAGATCCTGAACCGCATTGACGATTTCTTCACGTTGTTCCATAGTGTAACCTCCGCGTCTTCCGGTTCCGCTTAAATGCGGTTTCAAACCGCGCAATTTTAAAACATCGTCCGCTGTAATTACCGCTCTGCTTTCATCGGAAGATGCCTGAACAATCCAGGTTGCACACATTGCATCAATCACATCAACATGCAAATCCGATAATTGTTCTCTTTTTTGCCACATTGACATTTCTAATTCTTTTAATTTTTCACCGTAAACTGCTTCAGTTTGTAAGGGAGTTAATTGTATTTTGCCCTTTATTGATGATTTTTCAACAAACGCAGTGGGAAAAGGTGATTCTACATCTTTGCTGAATTTCTTTAGTGCCACCACTTCCCTCATAGCTTGGTAACTTGCGCTGCTGCTTACGGGCAAAAAATCTTTTTTTAATAAAGCCTCGGTTGCAATTCTGGAAGTTCTTTGATTTTCCTGATTTGTGTCCGGTAGATTTTCTGAGGCTGAAAGGCTATTCTCAATTTCCAGTATTTCAACCAATGTATCTAATTGACTTGCCAGTAATTCCCCGATTTTTAATTGATTAGGTAATGGTTGCGAACTATTTAAAGTAAAGCCGGTATTGTTAATTTCCATCAACAGAACTCTGGTTCTAATTGCCAATTCTTCTGCAAATGTTTCGAGCGAGTTTAATTCATCTAAATTTATTTTATCCGATTGTCCTAATACAATTTGCTCTAGTCCTCTGTTATTCAATAATTTATCGAGATTTCCCAGAGCGATTACCCAACTTTCCCGTTCAATTTGTGTGCTAATTCTTCCAACTTCTAAAGTCTTATCTGTTGGAACATTTGGCGGAAACATTAGAGCTGTTGTTCCAAAAACCGACATTAATTTATCAAGTGTAATCGGTGGGGTTATTTCTATTTTTCCAGAGACTTTTTCTAATGTTTCCAATAATTGTTTTTTTCCTTCCTGACTGCGAAAAAAACTAGCCGAATCCTTAATTAACGGTTTTATTTGAGTTAGGTTTTTCATTTATTATTGATTATAACTTTTTTCGATTCCATTTCAACAAACAACCTAATTTCTTCTAGAAGTTAAAATGATTTGTTCAATCTGGTCTGAGTGCTCAGAGCGGTGTTAGCTCCCAAGGCTTGTTTTATTCCTACTATTAGTGGTATGAGCGGTTAGACCATTAAATCTGCTACTTGCACTTTAAGTGGTCAAATTAGTTTTAGCGGTATTACTACTAAAACCGCTCTTGCCGCATTTACTACTTAAACCGCCAACAGCGCAAATACTACTTTGTGCAGTTATACCGCTAAGATTGCTAAGATTGCTGTTAGCGGTAATTGCACAATTACCGCTTATTGTGGTATAACTACTTTGTTTACTAATACCACTCTGACTGCTCAGAGCATAAAATAAAAAAATGACAACAATAATCGCAATTGCAAATCAAAAGGGCGGGGTAGGAAAAAGCACAATTACAAGAGAATTGGCATCAGTCTGTGCCATAAATGGTTATAAAACTTTAATGATTGATGCAGACCCACAGGGAAATTTATCAAACTCTTGGGTTGAAAATTTGGAAAAACTGAATCCTTATACACTGGCGCAGGTATTAATAAGACAACAAAACGGAAAAAAAGAAGATCAGGTAAATCTTAAAATGGCGATGATTGGAACGCAAATTCCAAATTTAGATTTAGTGGGAACGGATTATAGACTGATTGCAATTGAAAAAGAGCCACCTTCAACAATTTATAGACTAAAAAGGGAATTAGCCGAAAATGCTTCCGATTATGATCTGGTGTTTATAGATTGTCCGCCTCATTTAGGAAATGCTTTGGAATCCGCATTAACGGCAGCAGATTATTTGTTGATTCCTTGTGCGGCAACGGCGATGGGTTTGGAGGGACTTTCACAGCTTGCCTATACGGCGGAACGGGTGAAAATGGATATTAATCCGGACTTAAAAATTTTGGGTGCGTTAGTAAATCTTTATAAATCAAGAAGATATTTAGCAGGGGAGGCTTATAGGGTAATTGAATCAAGAAGTGATTTGGTTCCTTATATATTCAAACAGGTTTTGAATGATTATGCCGAAATAGCGGAGGCACCTTCTTACCATTTACCGGTTTTAGTAACAGCGCCTAGTTCAAAAGCAGCAGAACAGATCAAGGAAATTACAAAGGAGTTAATGAAAAAAATAAATCTGCCAATAAAAAGAAAAAAGGTAAGGGAGGCAAAATTTAAATGAAAAAAAGACCAAATTTGATTTTAAGAGAACCTGTTAAATTGTATGAGCCAAAAATTTTAGAAAAGGAATTGCCCCCGCAGAAAGAAAAAAAATTGGGAAAAGATGAAGAATTTGAAAGTAAACAAAATAATTTGCAACTGGCAAAAAAGGAAATTGAAAATACAATTTTAGAAAAGGAAAAAATTGAATTTTTTCCAAAACGAATTTCATTGAGGGAGAAAATGTCACCAAGGGTTCAACAAATATGGGATTATTTTTGTCAAAAAGCAAAACAGGGGGATGAGTTTAAAAAAAGTTTTTGTTTAACCCGGGCTGAGGTAATGAAAGGTGCGGGGATAGGTTCAACAAATACTTACCGTGATGCATTAAAAAAGTTTCAAGATTTGGATTTGTTGAAAATAGAGTTGCGCCCGGGGGTAAACAGCGGAAGTGTTTTTACTTTTACGGAAAGGGGAATTGAGGAATTGGGTTAGTTTCGGTATTTTTTGGCTTCAAAAAGTATAATTCCACAAGCAACGGCCACGTTAAGACTTTCGACGGGTTGAGCCATAGGAATTATTAAACTTTCGTTAATTTGATCCCTTTCATTTGGAGTTAAACCGTGACCCTCTGACCCAAAAACTAAAATTCGGGAAAGTTCCCAATCAATTTGTAAATAGTTGTTATTACTTCGAATATCGGCACAAATTGACTTAATTCCAAGGTTATGAGCCCAAACCAAAACTTCAGAAAATTCGGCGTTTACCCAAAACGGTAGCCGAAAACTCGCACCCATAGACCCACGAAGGGTTTTAGGGGAAAAAACATCAGCACTTCCTTTAGTAGTAATAATCCCATCAACCCCGGCAGCCTCAGCAGTCCTAAGAATGGCACCTAGATTAGAAGGATTATTAATTTGATGTAAAAGAAGTAAAAAAGGTTTTTGGCTGAGATTTTGTTGAATAATTGGCTGACCAGAATTGGGTTTCTGAGAAATGACAATAATACCTTGAGAATTTTTGGTTTCTGCCAAGTTTGAAAAAATATTTTCGTCAATTTGAAAGATGTTATGGGTTTTTATAAAAAGGTTTTCAATTAATTCAATGGACCGTTGATTTTGTAAAAAAGATAAAGTAACAAAAACATATTTAATTTGAAGCGATGTTTTAAGAATTTCTTCGGATAATCGTAATCCTTCAATAAAGATCCATTCTTTTTCCCGATTCTCCCGAACATTACGGGCAAATTTTAATTTTTGGTTGTCACGGCTGGAAATTTTTGGAAAATTGAACATCGAAAAAGAAGGCAAAAAACTAAATAGATACTCGCGGCAGGAGTCGAACCTGCGACCTTTTGCTCCGGAGGCAAACGCTCTATCCACTGAGCTACGCGAGCTTATTCAAAAATTATGTATTTCATTAAATGATTGTGCAAGTTGAAAATTAAGGTTTTAATATTAAGCCATTAAAAGTGGATTTAAAAAGAGTTTATCATTTTCAGTTTCTTCAATAGGGCAATAGCCAATTAACTTACCAATTAAATTAACTTCATCAAAGGATAAAGGAATCGGTTCTTGGTTAGATTCAAAATAATGAAGATTTAAAATCTTGTCAAAATAGACTTTACCGAAGGAATATATGTTTGTAGTTTCATCTTCAACTAAAACCAAATCCCCATCAGAAATAGTTGGAAAGGATTTGAAAGCAACAATCGAGTCGAGGGAAATCCCAAAAAATTCGGACATTTTTGTTTTGGAAAAGAAGTAAGTTGAGCATTTATCAAGTTTTTGATTTTCAAAAAACAATTCGGTTCCTTTGAGCGAGATTTCGCTAATGTTCCGGGGAGCAGATTTCAAATTTTTTATTTCGGAATTTCCATTAAATTCAGGAACTTGAAGTATATCTAATTCTTGATAAAGTTCTGGGAATTCTTTATCAATTGTTTTAATTAATTGATTAGGGGCAGTTTTAAGAATCTCAGCGGCATCGTAAAGATTAAATTTTGCTTGACGAATAGCATTAACAATCTCAATTCTTTTAAATCTCTGAACTTCTTCTTCCAAAGATCCATTTTGTTTAATGTGAATAATTTCAGAGAATTCTTTCACAAAATTCTTAACAGCAAACTCACCCATTTGTTGACTGGCAATAGGTAGAAGTTCGCCAAAAAGGGTAATGGCTTCTTCTTTTCGTTCAAGGGATAAAAGGAATTTGCATTTGTTCCAAAGTGCTTCGGTTAAGACACGAGAGTCGTCGCCATTTTTAATAATATAAATGGATTTCTCGATGTTATCTAAGGCAAGTTGAAAATAGCCTTGATTAGCAAAAATCATTGCTTTAGTGTCATAAAAACTGGCAAGCCACCCAAATTGTTGTTCCGTTTCGGCAATAGAAATAGCTTCGTTAATACTAGAATGAGCTAATTCAAAATTATTGATTTTGTTATAAAGGAAGGCAAGATTGTTTTTAACACTACTAATAAATACTTTGCTATTAATAATTTCCGCATAATAAATTGCTTTATTATAATGATTAACGGCTTGGGTAATTTGACCGATACCTCGATAAGTTAATCCTGCGTTTTCATGGAATATAGCACAAGTTCTAAAATCAGGGCAAAATTCCATGGAAATTTCAACATCATTAATAATTGAAAGACATTCCGGATATTTCTTTTGGAATAATTTAGTGAGAAGGAGGTTAACACGATTTTGTAAATAGAAAAGGTTAAGTTGATTTCCAAGGAATTGTTTAGCAGTGTTTTCTAAAATAAATTCGGCGTTTTCAAGTGAGCCTTCATAAAAATAGCAAATTGCTAATGCACCTTGGGCATCAGCAATCTTTTCATTTTCACCTATTTTTTCAAAAATTTGAATTGCTTTGGAAAGGAGATTTTTGCCCCTTTCTTGAAAATTCTTAAAATTTTTAACTTTGCCAAAATTGCTTAAAAATGAACCGCCAATACGAAAAAGTTCGGCTTGTTTTTCAAGAGAAAATTCAGAAAAATCGGGATCGGAAGTCAAATCATCCCAAATGCCCTGAAAGGCTTCAATCCCAAGTTCAAAATTCCTGGTTTGTTCAGATAGTTTTACTGTTTCAACAAGGGTTGAATATTCAGCTGAAGAAATTTTTTTATAAGGTGTATATTTCATATACACATTTTCACAGTTTTATGTTATTGTATATTTGAGATACGCTACCAACGTATCTTCTCAATTTTCCATTCAAGTTAGCCTCAAATTAACTTACCTGGAGATAAATAATGAAAAAAAACAAAATGTTATTAGCTTCAATGCTAATTTTGACAACGGCACTGTCTGTTTTTGCTGATGGCGAAACAGGAAGTGGCACTCGAAGTATCATAGGCTATGTCTATGATGCAGTTGGTAACGTAATTGATTATATTTTTTGCTAGAACAACAAATATTTTCAAAATGTTACAAACCTTTCAGGCTCTCGAATTTCGGGAGCTTTTTTATTTATTTGAATATATTACTAATTGAGTAAATTTTCAAAAAATCTAAAAAATAAGGGCAATTTGTATGCCAAGAAAAACTTTATTGTTTAGTTTGAATGGTAATGGATTTAATTTTGATAGATTCCATTGGTCGTTCACCATCACGGGGAGCACCTGCAATTGTGCGAATATTACTCATACCGTCAATTACTTTGCCGAAAATCGTATATTTCCCGTCAAACTCAGGGGTTCTTTTAAGAGTGATAAAAAATTGAGAATTTTGAGAATTGACATCCATTGAACGCGCTGCCCCAACGATTCCTGTATCATATTGAATATCGCTGAATTCCGCTGGAACATCGGGTTTATTTGATTTTCCAGTGCCGTCATTACTTGGGTCGTCATCTTTAGAAAGCGGGTCGCCGCCCTGCACAACTGCTGTATTTACACGGTGAAAAATAGTTCCGTTATATACCCCTTCTTTAGCTAAATCCTTAAATCTTTTAACCATTTCCGGGGCTACATTTGAATAAAGTTCAATAGTAAATTTACCGTAAACGGGTTGTTCCATTTCAACTATGGCAACTTCGTTATCGGGGATGGGTTTAACGCCTTTTTTGACCTCAGCTGTTTTAGAAGCAGTTTTATTGCAGGAAATAAACATTGCAATAAACAAAACAAAGGTTGTAATTTTTAGAATATTTTTGAAAATCATAATTGGTTAAAAATTTTTATCACTATCAAGCAAAATTGTTACAGGACCGTCATTTATTAAGGCGACATCCATCATTGCCTGAAATTTTCCTGTTTCCACGCGTGACAATTTTTGACGCGCTTCGGATACAAAGTATCCATAAAGTTCATTTGCTTTTTCGGGGGGAGCGGCTTCGATAAAAGAAGGACGGCGACCTTTTCGGACATCACCATAAAGAGTAAATTGCGAAACAACCAGTAATTCACCGCCAATATCAAGCAGGGAAAGATTCATTTTGCCTTCAGAATCTTCAAAAATCCGCAGATTCAAAGTTTTCTCAAGTAAATACAGGGCTTCTTTTTCCGTATCTTTACCTGAAACCCCAAGCAAAACTAAAATCCCTTTACCGATTTGACCGACAATTTCTCCGTCAACAGTAACCGACGCGCTTTTGACTCGCTGTAAAACAACTCTCATAAAAGTTGGCAGGAGCAGTGGCAATAATTAGGATGGCTAAAAATCTAGTTTGAAAAAATTTCAAATCTTATTGCCTGCTGCCAACTGACACTGCCTTCCGGCTTCTGGATCTACCACATACCTTCTTCTATAGTAACTTTCTTCATTACAACAGGTTCAAGCGGTTTATCATTGCCATTGGTGGCAACATTTGCGATTGTATCAACTACATCCTGACCTTCGATAACGCGACCAAATTTTGTGTATGACGGTGGAAGTGGATAATCAATGTGCATAATGAAAAATTGTGAACCGTTAGTATTTGGACCGGCGTTTGCCATTGCCACAGTTCCTTTGGCATAAGCCCCGGAATAAAGCGGTGATGAACGATTAATTTCGTCTTCAAATTTTCCGCCCCAGGCAGATTCGCCGCCGTATCCCATTCCAAGCGGATCGCCACCCTGAATCATAAAGTTTTTAATTACACGATGAAAAATTACACCATCGTAATAATTTTTTTCAGCTAAAAGTCTGAAATTTTCAGTGGTTTTTGGAGCGTCTGATTCAAGAAGCTCAAATTTGATAGTTCCTTTGTTTGTTTCAATTACTGCAATTCTATTTGCCATTTTTTTTTCCTTTATTTAAATTAAATTTGTAACTATTCTACAAAATAAACTTTTCAATAGCCAAAGCGACACCGCTTTCATCGTTGCTGACAGTTGCAAAAAATTCTTCTCTTTCGAGTAATTCGGGCGAAGCATTGCCCATAATAATTGAAGTTCCGGCATATTCCAACATTTCCAAATCATTGTAATTATCACCGATTGCCATTACATTTTCAGCAGAAAATCCATTAGAAAGCGCAAGTTGATGCAATCCGTGAGCTTTAGAAGCGTGCGGCGGCAAAATATCCAACAGGGTAAAATCAAGTTGTGGATAAATTGTAGCCAAAATATTTACGGAATCACCTAATTCATCTTCTAAAAATCTTTGTAAATCATACATCGGCTGACAGCAGCCCGAAAATGAAATATGAATAACTTTTTCATTTCCAACAGTTTGAGCCAAACTTTCAACCCGAAGAACGGATTCTTCGGCTTCGTCGCCATGCAGACGTTTTGACCAAGCAACATATTTTTGCAAAGGTATGTTTTCGTCAGAAATTGACTCGTAAAGCAAAGTTCCTTTGGTCTTGGGATTGCAGCTGACCAAAGCATCTCCGCCAAAACTTTTTCCCACCCGCAAAATCTCAAAAACCGTATCAGGTTCAATCAATTCAACCGCAACAGTTTCCAACGATTGCGCATATTTCAGCAACGCGCCATTATGACAGACAACAGGCGCATTGAGCTCGATTTCGAGTGCAACCGGTCGGGCATCACGGAATCTGCGTCCGGTCGCAATTGTGACCAAAACTCCTTTTTTTTCAGCGGCTTGAATAGCTAATTTATTAGCTTCGGGAATTTTTCCGCTTGAATTTAGCAATGTTCCGTCAAGGTCTAAGGCGAGAAGTTTTATCATCTTGGTAGATTGTAGCTTGCAACATATCGAAATTCAAATTTTTACTTTACAGAGAAATGACTTGTTGTTAATATTTGCCCAACCAGCATTACAAATTAAAAAAAATCGGAGCATTAAAAAAATGTCAGTAGATGTTCGCGCAGAAGTTTTGATTGACCGTCCGCGTGAAGCCGTGGCGGAAATAATGTTTAATCCCAAATGCGATATGATTTGGATGACAGGGTTGACTCGCGTTTTTCCACAAACGGCAGGGAATTTAGCCAAAGGTTCAAAAGTTGAACACGTTGGTTCATTTTTAGGTCGCAGTTTTTCCAGAGTTGCTTTGGTTACCAGAGCAGAAGAAAAATCGTTTGTTGAATTTTCGGCGGATGAACCGTTTGCCATGAAAATTCGCTATGAATTAAAAGATGCTGATGCCGGAACCAAAGTTAAAATTCAGGTGCAGAGCGTGGCGGAACTGGAATTTCCAATGCCTGCTTCAATTGTTTCAAAAGCCGCCAAGGATAAAATTGATTCGGATTTGAAAAAGCTGAAAAAACATTTAGAAGAAAATATTTAATTTGTGAAACTAAATATTTGAGATAAAATGATTTCAGAAAAAATATGAGTGCTGTTCTAGATTTACCAAAAACTTACACAACTTCAATATCAACCATTAAAAAGGCAACGGACTTTGCCCTCAAAGAGCAGGTTTCTGTGATTTTGTCCGATGTTACTTGGGAAACTTACAACGATTTTATTCAGGAAACGATGGATAAAATTGTCAATCCGAGATTTTATTTTGAAAACGGAAACCTTTTTATTATGCCGCTTCTGCCTAAACACGAAAGAATAAATTATTTTTTGGAATTATTGATAAATATTCTCACGGAAGAATTTCAAATTGATTGTATTGGACTAGGTTCGACCACATATCAACGCAAAGATATTGAAAAAGGATTTGAGCCGGATTCGTGTTTTTATTTCAAATACGAAAAGCAAATGAGAAACAAAGATAAGTTGGATATGGCTGTTGATCCAGCTCCTGAATTGATTATCGAAGTTGACATTACGAGTCTTTCAACCAATCGCCAGAGCATTTTTGCCGCTTTCGGTGTTCCTGAAATTTGGCGTTTTAACGGTGAAAAAATGCAAATTCTTAAACTGGAAAACGGCAAATATAGCGAAATTGAAAAAAGTCTTGCTTTGCCAAAAGTAACACCTGTAAAACTGACCGAATTTGTGCAAAAAAGTGAAACTTTAAGCCGTTTGGAGTGGATTAGCGAAGTTAGAAATTGGGCAAAAAAAGCATGAGACAACTAAATTTTTACTTCCTCATTTTCATCCGCAAATTGAAGTTCGTAAAGTTTTTTGTAAACTCCTCCTTTTTTCAAAAGTTGGGAGTGAGTTCCGGTTTGAACAATTTTTCCTTTTTCCATCACGACAATTTTATTTGCTTTGCGAATAGTTGAAAGCCGATGTGCAATCACAATGGAGGTTTTATCCTGCATCAAATTGGTCAAAGCCTGTTGGACTAATTTTTCGGATTCAGTATCAAGCGCAGAAGTCGCTTCGTCCAAAATCAAAACCGGCGCATTGACCAAAACAGCCCGCGCAATCGCAATTCTTTGTCGCTGACCACCCGAAAGGAAAATTCCGCGTTCACCGACAATCGTCTCGTAACCATTCGGCAATTCGTTGATAAAATCATCCGCAAACGCGATTTGAGCGGCTTTTATAATTTCCGCATCAGTTGCATCGGGATTTCCGTAAGAAATGTTGTAGCGAATCGTATCGTTAAAAAGAACGGTTTCCTGCGTGACAAGTGCGATTTGTTTTTTCAGACTAGAAACTTTTGCTTCACGCAAATCAATTCCATCCCAAAAAATTTCGCCGTCGGTCACATCGTAAAGTCTTTGCACTAATTTAATTAACGAAGATTTTCCGCCGCCGCTTTCTCCTACAAGTGCGACCATTTCGCCTTTGGGAATTTCGAGCGAAACAGTTTTCAAAATCTGCTTTTCATCGTTAGCATAATTGAATGAAACATTTTTCAGTTCGATCTTTTGGGCTAAAGGCTTTAATTCAATAGCATTTGGTTTTTCGGGAAGCTTTTCATTGACATCCAAAACGCTCCAAACATCCTGAGCCGCCGCAATCGCTTTATTTAATTCGTTATGCTGCCGCGAAATTTTCCGCATCGGATCATAACTGCGGAGTAAGGTCACCAAAAAAGTAAAAAATTCCGCAGCATCCATCACGCCGCTATTGATCTCGCGCAATCCGAAATAGAGCAAGATCGAAACGGCAACGATTCCGATAATTGAAATTGTCGGCGGAGAAAGTGCCGCAATTTGACCGCTTCGCAAATTGGCGCGGGCAATGATTTTAGCAGTTTTTGAAAATCTTGATTCTTCGCGTTTTTCAGCTTGATAGGCTTTGACGATGGCGTTATTTGCCAGAGTTTCCTGCGCGGCATCGGTCAAAAGTTTGTTTCCTTCAAAAGATTCTTCGGAAAGTTTGCGTAATTTTCGACTGAATTGCGTGGTTAAAAGTGCAATAACGGGAGCAATTAGCAAGGCACCGAGCATCAAACGCCAATTCAGCGCAAATCCAAAACTCAAAAACATAACCAACGCAAAACTTTCACGCAAAACATCACGCATATTTGAGGAAATAGCCAGCTCAATCGCCGCGCAGCTATTTACCAGACGCGAAACCAAAAAATTGGTGCGGTGTTTTTCAAAAAAAGTGGCGGATTGTTCCAAAAGATGTTGATAAAGTTCCTGACGTAGATTCAAAACCGAGGCTTGACCGATTCTAGCCATCAACGAAGCCGAAAAATAATCGGCAATTCCGCCCAAAATTGCAAATAAAATCAGCAAAAAAGAAATCGCCATCCACGCCGAAAACCAGTCTTTCGGGTCAAATGTCAAAAATTTGTCGAGATTTTTAATGGCGGTTGGCAGATATTCGCCAAATTTTCCAAATGTGTCCGAATTTTGGGTCAACTGCGGCGCAAAAGCCCGCGTGATTGGAATCAACATCGCCGTTGTCGCTGTTTCGCACAATCCGCCGACAATCATTGCAATTAAAGCAAAGACAAAATTTAGCCAATGCGGACGAAGATATTTTAAAAGACGTTTGAAATCTTGCATCTGATAGAAAAAATTTATTTTAACAGATGTTTAAGGCGAAAGGCGAAAGGCAAGAATTATTGAGGCGGGGGTGTAATTGCAAAAATCTTTAGCTCTCTTTTGATTTTAACCAAAATCATGTAGGACGGAATATAAGTGTCACCTGTATTTTTGATCCAAACATCAAGGAATTTAGTTTTTTTAGGGAAATTGAGTTCTTCCATATTTTCATAAAACATCGAAACTCCAAAATTATTTGGCGAATAATAGAATCTTTGTTTGGGAAAATTTTGTTTAACCTGATTACGAAATTCAGTTTCTACTTTTCTTAAAACTGAAATTAATTCATTTATTTTGGCAAAAGAAACCCGAAAATCTGCTAGGGATTTCCAATCTTCAGAGATAATTCTTCTTGGGTCAAAATCACTGTAATTAATTGGTAAATCAGGAATTTTAGATAGGAAAAGTTTTAATTCGATTTTGTTTGTTAAGTAACTTTCGATTTTGGCATCTACAATTTTTTCTGCTTCTTCTTCATTCAATTTGGGATTTGCCATTTTTAAATAGTTTATCGAAGAAAAATACAAATAGAAGTAATTTGTAATTGTTGTGTAATAGAGAATAACGTCATTTTTTCTGATGTTTTTATGGTTTTTAAATTCTCCTTCATTGGTTATTCCTTGTTTATATTTTGTCGCAAAATTCTTAATAAAAAACTCTTTAACCAATGGCGCTACATCTTGAGTTTGAGCCAACCGATTATAAAATCTCGCGGCTAATTGTTGCGCTTCAAGTATTTCGGCTTCAGTTAAATTCGGCTTAGTATCTTGGGCAAATGAAATATTTACAAACAAAATGGCGATAAAAAATCCCAAAATGATTATTTTCATAGTTTCCCTCATTATGAGAATAAATTTAGTTTGAAATTTTGAGTTTTTAACTATGACACTTTTTGAATTGTCACAATATAAATTAGGAAACACAGGGTTAATTTGAATTTACAAATTAAGAGAAATTTGAGCCACAATACAAAGGCGGACAATAATCTTTGATCAAATAAAATTGTTTGGTTTGCTTAGTTTCGTCCCAAATAATGTCGAGTTCTTCGTTTTCGGGTTCAACCGAATCAATATGTTGGGCAGCTTCTCTGACATCTACGGACGAGGTTCTTTCATCCAGCAAGCGCATAAATCGCCCTTTTCGGCTCAAAAAAAAATATTCGATGTAATTGCTTTCTTCCCGTTGCTTTTGTTCAAGTAAAAGATATTTTATCCAGCCGAATTTAGTATTATCCGAAGGGTCATGAGTTAAAAAATACCGAATATCTGCAATCGGAAAATTGAAATATTCGGCTAAAAGTTTAATTCTTACTTCGGAAATCATTTTTATTCCTTTGGTTTAATAAAACCGGGAGTAATCGGTTTCAGCAATTTTGCTAAATGTAACAATTCGGGTTCTGAATAATATTTCCCGACGATTTGGATTCCGATTGGCAATCCTTTTTTATTCAAGCCCATCGGAACCGTAATTGCTGGATGCCCGGTTGAGTTGAAAATACAGGCGTAAGGAACATAGTCAATATAAGCAACATTTGAGCCGTCATCAGCCGTAATTGTTTTGCCGCGCTCAATGTGTTGAAAAGCACTGTCATACGACAATGGAACAATGAAAAAGTCGTATTGTTTGAAAAAATCCTCCCATTTTCCAATCATTTCTTGGCGGTCTGATTCAAGTTTATTCCAGGTTTCATCGGAACCATCCATTGAAGTATTGGTAAAAGATTCAAAAACTTTGCTCCCGGTTCCCATACTTTTCATATCACGTTCGAGAAATTTTTGAATGAGCCACGGTTGTCCCTGTCCCATCATTGAAATAAACGAAGCTAGAAAAAGTTTATTCATTGAAATAAATGTGTCAGGGGCTTTTTTTTCTGTGGTGGAGCCTTGTTGGTTCAATGAATCAATCAGATTTTTAAGTTTTTCTTTTGTTTCTGGGCTAACTTTTACCGCGCCAACTTCCGTTTGCCATTCATCCATCCACGCAAATTTATAATCTTTCAGTGTCTTTTCGGTGTGAGAACTCCATTTGATCGGCTTTTGAAATTTTTCGTCAATTTTTGTATTACGAAGAACATTCCAGACTAATT
>JAIBCC010000086.1 GCA_019694395.1 Pyrinomonadaceae bacterium
CTAAAAACTATTTCAATTTTTGCCGAATGTTATATGGTAAATAATTTCTCGAAACATAGTCGCCGGATTTTTCTAAAGCGTGACAAGCCTGACAATTTTCCAATTTACCTTTTGCCGTAACTTCAGTTAGCTGACCATTGACGGTCATATATTCCCAATCGCCGTTTTCGGGATTAAAACCTTTTTCCCGTTTGATCATCACGGTTAAAAGTTCGGGAGATGTGCTGTCAGGTGTTGAAAGTTTTTCTTTGACGATAACCGTTCCTTGAGGAAACTTTGGAGATTTTTTAGTCATCATTTCTGTTTTGCCAATCGAATTGACATAAACATTGATGTATTTTTGGTTATGCGGATTTTTAGACTCTCTATCTACCTGTGCCTGAGTTGGTGCGGCACATAGAGCAGAAACTGAGGAATCCATAAGATGAGGCTTATCATTTACTTTAGTCCACTTTTTGTAGTTTTTGATGTTTAGCAGATCTTCATCTTCCTTTTGGGAAACTGCTGAATTGTTGGCTGATTGCACCTCAGATTTCGGCAAAAATGAATATGCGGTTAATCCCAAGCTGAAAATAAATGCCACGACTACAAGCTTGATTAAACTAAGTTTGTTCATAATTCATTCCTCAAATAAAACTAAGACTTTTTGATTTAGAATGAATTAGGAGATAAAATCTTGCATTCGTTTTATTTTCCAATCCATTGTTTAGTGCCAACAATTTCATCAATTTTATTTTCTAAATCAAATAATGGTTGTAAAGCATTTTCTCGGCTGAACCATTTATTTACCTCACAACCGTAATAATGTTTTATTGTTTTTTCTTTGCCATCAAGATTTATTGTAAGAGTTACAGTTGGTGAATCTGTGCTGATACTTGAGCAATTTTTTGATTCAAAACCATAATCATTTTCAAAAGAGAAGAAATCTGAATTTCCTACTTCTCTAATAATTTCTTTTATTTGATTTTCATTCAATTGATTCTCATAGGTTTGACTTGCTTCTGGGCTAAAACAATCTTTAGTAACTAAAGTTTTTCCATTTGGTTCTATATTGAGAGTATAGTCAATGCAAGGTTTTGCAATCATAGTATCTTTTTTCATTGTTAGTTTTAACGACTTTGCCGCGAAATGCTCAGAATTCTTACAACTACAAATCAAAATGGAAAACAAAAATATAATCGCAAAACATCGCATAGAAGTTTTTTAAACCGTCGCTCTTTCCACTCGATTGTAAACCGTATCGCGCTCAACCGCTTCAAAACCTGCGTTTTCGATCAGTTTAATCAACTCGGTTTTAGTCATTTTCGATTCGCCGCCTTCTTCGATTGAATAAGCGTGGGTTAATTCGCCGCCATCGGTAATCGTTCCGTCCAGATCGTTTGCGCCGAAATGCAGAGCGGTTTGTGCGAGATGTTTGCCGAGCATTACCCAATAGGCTTTGATATGGTCAAAATTATCCAGCATCAGGCGCGAAATGGCGATGGTTTTGAGCGAAGTAATGCCGTCCGGTCCGGGAATTGAACTCAGGGCACTTCCTGGCGGATAAAATGCCAGCGGAATAAAGCATTGGAAACCGCCTGATTTGTCTTGCTGTTCGCGCAATTTAACCAAATGGTCAATCCGGTCTTCGATAGTTTCAATGTGACCGTAAAGGATTGTGGCATTTGTCTTTAGCCCCGCATGATGAACTTTTCCCGCCAATTCCAGCCAACGATCCGCCCCGCATTTATGGTCGCAGATACGCGAACGGGTCGGTTCGGCAAAAATTTCCGCCCCGCCGCCCGGACACGAATCCATTCCTGCCGCTTTTAATTTATCGATCAATTCTGCATCGGACATTTTGTAAAATCTGGCAAAAAAGTCCAACTCAACCATCGTAAAGGCTTTGATGTGCAATGCCGGAAATTCTTTTTTCAGCGAGGTGAATAGATCCGTGTAGTAGTTGAACGGAATTTTAGTGTTCAAACCGCCGACGATATGAAGCTCGGTCGCACCCTCATTAACGGCGTTGCGGGCAATCTGTAAACCTTCTTCGATGCTGTGCGTGTAGGCATCCGCATCACGCGAACGGCGATAAAAATTGCAGAATTTACAGTCCGCAACACAAATGTTGGTGTAGTTAAAATGACGATTGACGTTAAAATAAGTCGTCTTACCGTGCTTTTTACGGCGCACGAAATCCGCCAGCTTACCGAGCGCGTTCAAATCTTCGGTCGCAAATAATTCCATTCCTTCGTCAAAGGAAATTCTCTCGCCCGCTTCAACCTTGGCGGCGATTTTGTTTAAGTTTGTATCAAATGAAAATTGCATAAATTATCTCTTATTAACTATTTCAAATTCTGTAGAAACTACATATTTTTTCAGAGGAGTATCTTTTAGCGTCCACGGCTCAAAAGCGTAAGATAAATAAAGTCTGTATTTCCCAATCAAAGGACGTAATGTTTCACGATCCTGCAATTCAAAGAATTTAGGCTTTTCAAAATTATCGGTTGATAATTCCCAAGCTAATTCGATTTGTCGTTCTTCACTAGGTTTAATCTCAATCGGTTCAAGCGGATTCGCAATTGTTCCGCATCCAATTCCTTTTCCGCCAGTTTCCCACTGTTTTATTTCTTCATTAAATCTTTGTAAATGGGCATTCCAATATGGATGTAGTTTGTAAAGATAAATAGATTTGTCAGATTGATTAACCAAAATTGGATTTATTTCGCTGAACTTTTTATATCTTGGCGAAACATTTTTCCAAAAAATCTTTGGCTTTTCATCTTGCCCAGAAACCTGAAACACAAAAGCCAAAACAATAGTAAAAATGGTGAGAATCTTTGCTGATTTCATAAACTCAACCCCAAATCTCCTTCAAATTAAGCGTAAACCCCTTCAAAGTCGGTTCGCCTGAAATTTCCTTTGGATTGTTCATAACTTCGGTTTCAGCATTCGGGCGGTAAACATAAACTTTCTTATTTTTGACATCGAGCAGCCAGCCGAGCGAAGCACCATTTTCGATATATTCAATCATTTTAGCTTGGAGTTTTTTGAGCGAATCGGATTCGGAGCGAAGTTCAACTACAAAATCAGGGCAGATATGAGCAAATCCTTTGCGCTGTTCGTCGGTTAGTGAGTTCCATCTTTCCAATTTTATCCAAGACAAATCAGGCGAACGAACGGCTCCGTTTGGTAAAACAAATCCGGTGGAGGAATCAAAACCTTTGCCTGTTCCATTCTCTTTCGCCCAAATTGCAAACTCGGCAATTAAATTAAAATTCTTTCCACCTGTTTCGCTAAAAGTCGGCGGCATAACGATAATTTCCCCCTTGCGAGTCATTTCAATTCGTAATTCAGGATTGTCCTGGCAAAATTCATAAAACTGCTCATAGTTGATTCCTTTGAGCATCTTTCCAAAATTAAGCTGCAAGCCTTTGAGAAACGGAAGTGCTTCAAAATAATATCCGAACATTTTTCTATCTATTGTAATTGCGCTCATAAAACCTCCATTTTGCTAACGGCAAATCCTGTGCCTTTATCTTATCAAATCAAATTGCAAAAGTTTATCCGAAAACACAAGCAAATACACGCTCTGTTTGACGGAAGAGACTTTTGCGGTTAATTTGAAACTCAATTCTTTTAGCAATTTGCAAAAATTAAAGTTGAGATTGGGAAAAATGCAAAAACTAGCTGTCAAAGCAGTAAATATAATTGAAACAAAAAATGTTCAATTTTGGAAAATGTGCGGTTTGTAATGAAAGACGGTGTAGTTTATAAGAATTCTCTCTGATTAACGCACAGAGTTTTTGACTCCGTGCAGTTTTTTAAACCAATCGTAACCAAAGAAGCTTGCCAGCCAGAGTGCGGGAACACGGGTCTGAAAGAGCATTGCCGGATTGATCGAAACAGCACGTTTAACTCCGGCTCTGGTGGCTTGCATATCACCTTTTTCACAGAGTGCTTCGGCGTGACACCAAGTCCGGTGCGCGACTTGTTTAATTGCAGTTTTGCGTAATTGAATTAAATCTTGTCTTTCCGCCGGAATTTGATCGAAAACATCGTTCATCATCCAAACTTCATCCGTTCCGTTGCGGGCAGTTTTCATCACGCCGGACGTTCCGCTGTTGGTATGAATCCGGTAAAGTGCAAGCGGTTCAGCCAGATAAGCAACGGGGAAATTTAGCGCAATTCGCGTCCACATATGGGCATCAACGCCCCAAACTATTTTGTCGGTAAATTTTCCGACCTTTTCGTAAGCAGTTTTTCTGACTAAAACTCCAACCGGATTAACTGCACAACCTTCAAGCAAAAATTTCTTGAGCAATTTTTCTTCGCGGTCAACAAAATCTTCGTCATAGAGTTTTTGCAGCAGCAATTCGTGACC
>JAIBCC010000050.1 GCA_019694395.1 Pyrinomonadaceae bacterium
ACAAGAATTTTGCAGGAGTTGTTAAACCGAATTCAAGAGAAGCGCAACTGCTTGAAGCAATTGATTTTGAGCGTTTGCCAAACCACGTTGCAGTAATTATGGACGGCAATGGACGTTGGGCAAAACAACGCGGAAAACCGCGAATTTTCGGGCATAAAGCGGGGGCGGAAAGCGTGCGCGCCTTGCTTGATACAGCGGCTAGACTGGAACTTAAATCTTTGACGCTTTACGCTTTTTCGACGGAAAATTGGAAACGTCCGGCGGATGAAGTCGGTGCATTGTTCAAAATGCTGGTTCATTACATCCGCAAAGAAATTGCCGAAGTAAATCGCCAAAACATTCGGTTTCAAGCCATCGGCAGAATCAGCGGACTCGCTCCCGAAGTGCAGAAAGAATTAGCGGAAGCAGTAGAAATCACCAAAAATAATACAGGAACGAGTTTAAATGTTGCTTTGAATTACGGTTCACGGGCAGAAATTGTTGATGCGTGTAAAAAAGCGGTCAAAAATCTCTTGCAAAACGGCAAAACGATAGATGATTTGACCGAAGACGATATTGATAAAAGTCTTTATACCGCAGGACTTCCCGAGCTTGATCTGCTGATTCGCACCAGCGGCGAATTTAGAATTTCCAATTTTTTGTTGTGGCAATTGGCTTACAGCGAAATTTATGTGACACCGACTTTTTTCCCCGATTTTCGCCGCGAAGGTTTTCTCGAAGCGATCATAGATTTTCAAAAACGCGACCGCCGTTTTGGAGGAACAAAAGCTTAGCCACGAAAGAACACGAAAAAACACGAAATAAATTTTTGTGTCATTTTGTGTTTGTTAGTGGCTTAATTTATTTTATGAAAACTCGAATTTTAACTGCGTTGATTGCGCTTCCGGTTCTGATTGCGTCAATCGTTTTGCCTTATTTTTTTCCAAATATTACCGAATTAAAATATATTTTCGTGGTGCTGGCGGTTTTAGCTCTCGGCGCAGGTTTGTTTGAGTTTTACAGCTTGACGAAAAAATTGGAACTCAAAGCCGATGCCGCAATCGGTTATATCGGAGCAGTGGTGATGTTAGCGGCTTTTATTTTTGACGCGCCGTCTAAACTGCCCGATTTACTGCTTTTGACGATTGCACTTTTTATAATTGCGACCCTAATTACCCAAACTTTCCGATTCCAAGCTGATTTTTCTAAAATGCTGACAGGCGTTGGCGTAACTTTGCTCGGAGTTTTCTACGTTATTTTTCTAGGCGGATTTATCATTGCTTTGCGGGTTGGTTTCGAGTTTCAAAACGGACTTTCAACCAAACTGCTCGGTTTCTTTTTCCTCGTGATAATGGGTGCAGACACGGGAGCATATTTTGCCGGAAAATTTTTAGGAAAACATAAACTCGCCCCAAAAATTTCGCCCGGAAAAACGGTTGAAGGTTTAATCGGCGGAATAATTGCAAGCCTTTTGCTGGCAACGCTTGCGCATTTTTGGTTTTTCCCCGAATTTGATCTAAAAGTTGCTCTGCCGTTGTCAGGAATTATGGTTGTAATCAGCGTTTTGGGAGATTTGGCAGAAAGCGCGATGAAACGAGGTTCGGATACCAAAGACGCAGCAAATATTTTGCCCGGACACGGCGGATTATTAGATAGATTGGACAGTTTATTGTTCAATGCGCCGATTTTATATTATTTTGCAAAGTTTTATTTCTAAATTTTGCCCAATTTTTCCAAATACGCTTCAACGGTTTTAACAGCTAATCTGACTAATTCGGGTTTCAAACCGACATAAATTTTTTCGACGATTTCGGCTGGAGTTTTTGCACCGTTTTCCATTGCCTCGATAACCTATTTTTCGCGTTCAAGGCGATGCGAAATATATTCTTCGATTTTTGCTTTAGCATTAAAAATCGCTGAACCGTGCGAACCGCAAAGATGTTTCAAATTTGGCAGATTTTTTAACCTTTCGAGCGTGTCAAGATAATCCTGCATATTGCCTTCAGGCGGAGCAATAACCACCGTTCCCGTGCCGACAACATTATCGGTTGAAATCAAAAAACCAAGTTCTTCGTCATAAAAACTCAGCAATCCGCGAGCGTGTCCGCGTGTGTGAAGCGTTTGCAGTTGAAAAGTTTTACCCGTTTCGTCTTGCAAATTATAAACATCACCGTCTTCGATAAATTTATCGAATTTTATGTTTGAAAGAGATTCAGCAGTTAATTTGTGAGCAGAAATCGCCACGTTTAGATTATGTTTTGCTTGCAAATATTTTTGCAAAGCAACTTCGCCGCCGTGATGATCGTTGTGCAGATGTGAAACGATAATTTCCTCGCAAACGCCGCCACATTCAATCAATTCATCAATCAATTTGTGCAATTTTGCCTGTTCCGATTCATCTGCCGAAGCCGCATCAATCACGACAAATCTTTTTTTCCCAACAATAAAACAATTCGTATGCGTCGCAGGCGGAAGCGTCGGAGTTTTCAAAGGAAAAACAATGTTTCGGGAATTTACTTCGAGATAATCAATATTGCCGTCAAGTTCGGTTGATTTTTCTAAAAGTTTCTGCGAAACGGTTTTTGGTCTTTGGTCTTCGGTCTTTGAATCATTTTCTATCTGTGTCCATCTGTGTTTATCTGTTGACGATAATTCTTGCAACGAAATCAAAACCGGCGGAGAAATCAAAATATCTCCGTTTTCCCAACGCTGCAAAGCCTCGTTTGGCTCAATAAATTCAAGGTTTTGCATTTCCGTAATGGCTTCGTAAGGTTCTTGTTTCGGCGGACAAGTCGCTATAAAAAAGCGGGTTTTGAAACGAACAGGCGAAAACTGCGGAGTTGTCCAATAGCCTGTATATGCGAAATCTGCGGCATCAATCCACAATCCCCAATGATCTAGAATTTCTTTGAAGCTGCTGCGTCCCGAAATCAAATCATCGTGCAGGGAAGCGCGTTGACCTTTGGTTAATTTGTCGCCATTACGGACTAGCAAAACTCCCACTTCTTCAAAAAGCTCCCGCACCGCACATACGATAAACTGCTGCAAATCAATATCTTTGCAGTTTTTAATTTCGATTTCCGCATCGCTTTTATCGAGTTTCCCGCCGGAAAAAGCGTGCCAACCGCCAAGAAAAGAGATTTTCGGATTCCGTTGGGCAAGTAAAACTTTATCGTCTTTTAGTAAAATTATTGCCGAAGCGTCTTTAGGTATGTTCACAGAAATAATTTAACCATTTTTTGAGTTTGTCAGGCAAAAGCAGTTTATTGAAGCCTGTTCATAATTCAACGACTGGAGCGCAGACAGCCTGTCTGCCCGTGCGAGCGAGAGCAATGCACGGTGTTGCAGTTGGAACTCAAGTTTTGAGAAATTCAAGTTGAGAGTTCAAACGAGCTATTGCCGTTTGAACTGGCAAGCAAGCTGCTTGCGCTCCAGTCAAGTAGTTACTTTTATTAATAGTTCTGCTATATTCACGCTTCACTTAATTTAACAAGTCCAAAATTATTGACGATTTGTTTTGAACTTGTTTATGATACAGCTATGAAAAACGAAACAGAAAAAAGCACTTATCGTTACGTTTTAGACATGATTTTTCGGCTTTGCTGCTTTTACGTTTTGGCAACTTACTTTTTCAAAGGAATAGAAGATTGGCGCAATGGGGAATATTTACTCGTTGGATTAGATTTTTCTTTGGTAGTTGCTGAAATTGGTTTAATTTTCAGATGGGGTGGTCATAAACTAAAAATTTTGCGAATACTAATGTGGTCAGCATTTGCAATGTGTTTGATATTTTTAATTTTAAGCAAACTATCTTAGCCGTTTTTCTCGTTAAAATCCTGCATAAACTCGACCAATCTCTCAACTCCTTCCAAAGGAAACGCGTTGTAAATTGAAGCGCGAATTCCGCCGACTGAACGATGTCCTTTTAATCCGTCCAAATCTTGTGCGGCAGCTTCGGCACAGAATTTTTTCTCTAAATCTTCCGAAGGCAAGCGGAATGTAACGTTCATCAAAGAACGTGCTTCGCGCTCGGCGTGTCCGCGAAAATAGCCGTCGCTGGAATCAATCGCGTCGTAGAGAACTTTGGCTTTTTGTTCATTCAATTTTGCCATTGCCGCCGCGCCGCCTTTGGCTTTGAGCCAATCGCAAACTAGGCTAATCAAATAAATTCCCCAGGTATTTGGCGTGTTCGGCATTGAGCCATTTTCGGCAAAATTCCGATAATCGAGCATTGCAGGCAGGTTTTTCGGCACTTTTTCGATTAAATCATCCCGAATTATGACCAATGTCACGCCGCTTGGACCAATATTTTTTTGCGCCCCGCCGTAAATCATTGCGTATTTGGAAACGTCAATCGGTTTGGACAAAATATTTGACGAAGCATCGCAAATAACCGGCACGTTTCCGCCATCCAAATCGTATTTAAATTCAACGCCGTCAATAGTTTCGTTTGAGCAATAATGAATGTATTCGGCATTTTCGGAAAAGCGCAAATCCTCCTGATTCGGCACTGATTTGTAACCTGATTCCTTGCTCGAAAAAATAACATTGACGTTGCCGAACTTTTTCGCTTCTTTGACCGCTTTTTCGCTCCACGCGCCGTTGACGATGTAATCGGCTGATGTAGAATTTGATAAAAAAGTCATCGGAATTTGAGCAAATTGAAGCGATGCACCGCCTTGTAAAAAGAGGATTTGGTAGTTGTTTGGAATGCTCAAAAGCTCGCGTAAACCTTGCTTCGCGCTTTCCAAAATCGGCTCAAAATGTTTGGAGCGATGCGAAATTTCCATTACGCTCATTCCGATTCCGTTGAGTGAAAGGAGTTCCGATTGAGCTTTTTCTAAAACTTCGGTTGGTAAGATCGCAGGTCCTGCACTGAAATTATAAATCCGTTTATTCATCTATTTGCAACAATTTACATCTCTCCGTATAATACATTCGTCAGGTTGCAAAACCTGATTATTTGAAACAAGGAGGACAAAACAATGACAGAACTAATTCTGTTATTGGAGGTTCTCAGGTTTCTCTTTTTTGTTTTTGAGGTAACTCGTTACTTCATCCATCGTAAAAGAGAAAAGGAATTGCTTGAATCCGTCGAAAGTTACAAGCAATCCCTTTCCAAATCTGAGAATGTCAATAAATCTAAGAAATTAGATGATTGACAACTCCAAACGGGGGATTTATTCCCCCAACTCCTTGTTTTCATAATAAATTAATGCTTTTCAAAAATCAACAAACAATTTAACCCTTTAATCGCTTTTGTGCTTTTAATTTAGGGCGAATGATAGCACTGATAAACTTAGTCACTACCGAATTTGGAGCAAATGTTGCGGCGTGAGCTTTGAGATAATTTGTCCAGCCCGAAATAATATGTGATTTTCCTTTTTCTACTCCTTTTAAGGCAGTTTCGACCACCTCATCCGGCGTTTGCATTGCCGAGAAAGGAATTGCATTAGCTGCATCAAAAAAATTAGTGTCAACCGGTCCCGGACAAACTGCGGTGGCGGTGATACCGAACTGTCGATTTTCTTCGGCGATGGCTTCGGTAAATGAACTTACAAAAGCCTTTGTCGCGGCGTAGGTTGCCATATACGGGACAGGTTGAAATCCGGCGGTTGAAGAAACATTGATAATTGTTCCGCGTTTTCTTTTTCGCATTCCCTGCAAATAGCGATGCGTCAAGGCAACTAAAACCATCACATTTAAACCGATCATTTCGAGTTCGCGTTCCAGATTTAATTCGGAAAAATCGCCCATCGAACCAAATCCGGCGTTGTTGATCAGGCATTCCACTTCCATTCCGTGTCTCTGGGTTTCATCAAAAAGGCGTTGGTCGGCTTCAAATTCGTTCAAATCAACCGCAACATAATGTGCCGTGATGCCGTATTGGAACATTAGCGAATCGCAAAGCTCGTGAAGTTTGTCTTCGGAACGTGCTACTAAAACAAGATTTTGCCGTTTTTTTGCCAAAGCTCTGGCAAATGCTTCGCCGATTCCACCCGACGCGCCCGTGATCAAAGTTACCTTCATAATTTCATTTCCGAAACGATTTCTTCATCTTCCCGCGCAAAATAAAACGAGCCAACAATTGCCGCCAGAATAATTAAGTTTCCCGCAAAACGTATCATTTTGGCAACCACAGCCGTTTTATTCAACAAACCTGTTTCGGTCAAAAGGTAATTCCAATCGTGAAAACCTCCCTCGCTACCCGTCAGACCGCTCAAAAGCGGAAGTTGCATCACCACCGCATCGTTCGCGTAAACGTAAACATCATTGAAACTTTGCCCAACCCAAAACAGCACAATCGCAGCGGAAAAGGGCTTTTTATGATAAACGAAATAGCCGAAAAAGACTGCCGGAACAATGATTTGCATCAAAGAACCTCCGGCAACTCCCATAAAGACACCAAAAATTCTGAATAAAAGATGACCTGCTTCGTGCAAAGGTAAATAAACAAGATGTAGAAAGTCAGAATTTTGCGGATTATAAGCGCACCAGACAAAATAAACGGTTGCAAGCGCGGCAATTACGGTTTTAGGAGTGCTTCTTGGCATAAATTTAAAGGCAGGAAATCTGAAGGTCGGATTTTTTGAAATCCAATAAAATTTTAGCAAATTTGGGTGAGGCAATTAAAGAGAAATATTCAAAACTATTTAACGCAAAGGCGCGAAGTCCGCTAAGACGCAAAGTTTTTTTAGACTGTCGGGTTCTTAACGTATTATTAGCAACCTTTGCGCCTTTGCTTCTTTGCGCCTTTGCGTTAAGAAGCTTTTTCTAGTTTTAAAAACTCTTCCCGTGAAATTGCGTAAAAAACACAAGTTGCGCCGTAATGTTCGCCGGTTTTTTCGTATTTCATTCCGCATTTTTCCATAATGCGCCACGAGCCTTTGTTTTCGGGATAAGCAACTGCCACGATTCTTTCTAAGTTTTTGATTCTGAAACCAAAATCCAGCCAACCATTTGCAGTTTCCAAGCCGATTCCTTTGCCCCAGAACTTTTTGATCATTCCGTAACCGACTTCGATTTCATTAGTTCCGTCCAACGGTTGAAGCCCCGACCAGCCAATCTGTTCGCCGGTTTCTTTCCAAATCATCGCTGACATTCCAAAACCATATTTTTCGTAGCAATCAATGTAAAATTGCAGACGTTTTTCAATTGCTTCGGGATTTTGCAGGCGCGAGCCGCCCAGATATTTATTAACTTCGGGATCAGAACGGTTTTCGATCAACTGCGGTAAATCTTCCGTAGTAAACGGGCGATGTAAAAGTCGTTCGGTTTCAAGCATAAGATAAAGTTTAGAAAGTTTGGGAAGTTTAGGAAGTTTAGAAAGTCGATTTTCGCTCCTCGCCTTTCGCGTCCCGCATTATTTCCCATTCATCTTTGGTAATTGTGTAATGCACCAAATCGCGTCCGTAATAAAATCCGATGTGGTCAAAGGTCATTCCGAGTTTTTCCATCACACGGCGCGAGCCTTGATTATTCGGATTAGCACAAGCCACGATTTTCGGCAGATTCAATTCGGTAAATCCATATTCCAAAAAAGGTTCGGACGCTTCGACGGCGAAACCTTTTCCCCAAAATTCTTTGAAAAGCGCGTAGCCGACCTCAATTTCCCCCGTTTCCTTTAATCGCCATAAACCGCACCAACCGATAAATTGATTGGTTGATTTTAACTTCACCGAGCAAAATCCGAATTTCTCACCTTGCCAACGGGACGAAACAAGATTTATCCAATTTAAGGCTTCGGCGCGTTTTTGCGGCTCACGAATGTAGCGCATCACCTCCGCATCCGCCCGCATCGCAGCCACCGAATCAAGGTCTTCTTCGGTCAATTTACGCAAAATTAATCTTTCTGTTTCAAACATAATTGATTTGATCTTTGATCTTGGAACTTTGATCGTTGATTGATTTGTATTTTAACTCTTTAACTTTCTGAAAACGTAATCGCTGACAAAAGATTTTTCAACTTTACACGCAGAAAATCAAAGGTCAAAGATCAAAGATCAAATATCAACCGATTTTTTTTGGAAGAAAACTGTCCAGCATTTCGTCTAAAGTTCAACAAATCTTTCAAAAGAGGAAAAATTATGAGCCAATCAACTGAAAATCGTCGGGAATTTTTACAACGCGCTTCGATTCTGGCAGCAATGCCTTTGATTATGAATTGCCAAAGCGTTGCGGCAGATGAATCGAATATTTTGAGTTCGATCAAGAAAAACGCGGTCAATCCGACCAATGAATGGAGCGGTGCGTTTGATGCTCCGGCGAATGTTTCGTGGCGCACAATTTTGTCCAAGGATTCGGACACAGGCGAAAAATTGTTGATTTCGGGAACGGTTTTCGAGGCAGACGGCAAAACTCCCGCACCGAATGTCCTGATCTATTTTTATCATACTGATACTGAAGGCTTTTACGGCAGAAACGGCGAACCTCGCCACGGACGCTATCGCAGTTGGATGTTGACGGATGCCAAAGGTCGTTATGAATTTCAAACGATAAAACCCGCTCCATATCCCGGCAGAAGTTTTGCCGCGCATATTCACACAACCATTACAACTAAAGATTTGAAGGAAGATTGGATTGATAATTATTTGTTTGAGGGCGATAAACTGATTTCGGAAAGGGAACGTCAGGAAGCAGGGAAAAAAGGCGGGTTTGATCCGATTTTGAAACTTGAAAAGAACGCCAACGGAATCTGGACGGCGAAACGCGATATTCAGCTTTGGAAAGCTTGATTTAAGGTAAAAGGGAAAGCTATGTTCAAATTACAAACAATTTTAGCCATTTTAGTTTTCAGCATTTCGGCATTGGCTTGTATAAAAACTGAAGCCGATTCGCAGAATTATGAATGGCAAAATGTAACTGTAAAAGCTGATTATCCAATCGGTTACAACTACCCTGTCTTTATTGTTGACGGCAAAATGCTTGCCTTAAATAATGGCGGTTGGTTTTCCGAAGACGGCAAAAACTGGACAAAATCGCCTTTACCAAAAAGCAATTTAAATTCGGCGTATCAAAAATTTGTGCAGTTTCGGGGCGCAATTTACGCACTCGGCGAAATGCAGGGAAATTATTTGAATTTCAAAATTTCCACTAAAATTTCCCGCACCCGTGACGGCAAAACCTGGGAAACAGTCGCGGAAAAATCAAATTTACCGGAGCGAGTTTTTTACGGAGCAGTTGTCTTCAAAGACAAAATCTGGCTGATCGGTGGCTGGGACGGAAAAAAATATTACAATGACGTTTGGAATTCGGCGGACGGTGTAAATTGGACGAAAGCTGCGGAAAAAACGGATTGGTCGCCGCGCACGCTTTCAAAAATTATCGTTTTCAAAAATCGTCTTTGGATCATTGGCGGCGGCGTGATTGACGGCGAAAAAACTGATAATCCGAATTCTGAAAAAGAGATTTGGTCAACGGCTGACGGAATTAACTGGACGCAATCCGAAACCAATGCTTCCAACCAAATTGCCGGAACGCCGATTGTTTTTGACAATAAATTATGGTTGGTCGGCGCGAATCGCAACAACGGATTTGCCAGCGGAGTTTTATTTTCCGAAGACGGCGAAAACTGGCAGGAAATGAACGCACCGTGGTCGCCTCGCGGAGCAGTTGCCGTTTGGGTTTTTGATAATAAACTCTTTATGACCGGCGGAAAATATTCATATATCAAAAACGGCGAAACCAAATTTGTTTACAGCAATGATGTTTGGACAATGAGTAAAGTAAATTAAAGATGAAAAGCCAAAAACTACAATTTCTGATTCTGCTGATTTGTCTTTTATTGAACGTTTCCTGTTCAATGGCAAACACTTCTGCTGCCGAAAATTTGTTCGTTGCCAGCACTCCTGCAGACGATTCGGTTAAGACAACTTTTGGAATTCCGAATGAAAAAAAGGTTGATTTTATCAGGTGGAATTTGAGTTTGAATCAGGATAAAAGTTTTACGCTCAATATCAATTACGGCGAAGGACAGCCAAACACGAACGGTTTCAAAAACGGCGGCGAAAAACTCACGTTTAACGGAAACTTTATTATCAAAAATAATGTTTACGAACTGAAAAGCGATAATTTCTCCAAACCGCTTTCGTTGGTAAAAGTGAACGAAAATCTTTTTCACCTTTTAACGGCGGACGGAAAATTGATGACCGGAAACGGCGGTTGGAGTTACTCGCTGAATAAAAAATCAGGCGAAAAATTTACCAGTGTTTGGAAATCTCCGCTTCAAAATACGGATGGTCAGGAAACGATTTTTGAAGGCAGAACACCGTGCCGCTCGATTGGTGAAGAATACAAATTGCCGATAAAAAATGACTGCATCAAAATTAAATGGAAAATCACTTTTTTCCGGGACGCGCAGACAAACGCGCCAACCACTTACAAATTGCAAAGCACGCTCTATTATCCTGAGATCGTGACGGGTAATTGGGCAATCAAACAAAATTCGGACGCAATAATTTATCAACTTAATTCCGATAAACCGGACGAATCTATTTCTCTTTTGGTCGGAGACGAAAACGTTTTGTTCTTTTTAGACAAGAAAAATCAGCTTTTTACAGGTGACAGCGATTTTAGTTTTACGCTTAACAGGAGGAAGTAGGTAAAAAGTTACAAGGGAAAAGTAGAAATTTAGGTTAGAATTTTTGAAAACGAAAATGGAGCGATTCGCCGTAATGACGGAAAAAATTAGCGAAACAAACTTACTTGCGGAATGCAAAAACGGCAACCGTGAGGCGTTTGAGGCTCTCTATAATCGTCATCAAAGACGGGTTTTTTCCGTCGCGCTCAACTATTTCGGCGGCGATATTGATAAAGCAAGTGATATTACCCAACAGGTTTTTTTGAAATTTTTTACAGGGAACTCGGACTTTCGCGGCGAATCCGAATTTACGACCTGGCTTTACCGCGTAACGATCAACGCCTGTATTGACGAACAGCGTAAGAACCGCAGATTCTTTGGTTTAGCCGAATTTTTCGGACTCGAAGACAAAAAAATGAAACAGGAAGACAGACTGCAACAAAAACAAATTTCGGACGAGGTGCAAAAAGTTGTCGCCACGCTCAAACCGAAATTCCGTTTGCCGATCCTGTTGAAATACGTCGAAGGTTTGAGTTATGACGAAATCGCCAAAGTTTTGGATTGCTCAATCGGCACGGTGTCATCGCGGCTCAATCGCGGACATAAATTGTTGGCGCAAAAATTAGGACATTTGAAAGGTGAATTATAAAAAATTCACAGGGATAAAGGAGATAAAAAGGATAAAAACAAAAAATCATCTCTATTCATCACCTAAATCCCTGTGAATAAATAAGAAAATGAAGCATTACAAAGAAAAACTTTCTGCATATTTGCATCACGAATTGCCAAAAGAAGAACGGCAGATGATTGCCGAACATCTTTTGCAATGCGAATTTTGCCGAAAGGAACACGACGAAATTAAATTTGGCGTAGTGTTAGCGAGCAAACTTGAAGCATTTGACGCGCCAAACAATATCTGGAACGAAATTACCGAAAATCTGGACGGCAAATCCGCGCCGACCTTCTCATTTGTCCATCAAAATTCATTTTTCAATCGTCGCGGCTGGTTTTCGCTGGCGACCAGCTCATTGATTGTTTTCGTTGCGATTTTAGGTCTCCTCAAATTTAATTTGTTTGAACGCCCGCCGATGGATATTGTCCAAAACAACCCGCAATCCACATCTAATAGAACGCCGAATAATTCTGAAACTGTTGCTCCGAAAGCCTCACCCTTTTCTACCAACGGTTGGGAAGTGGAAACCATTGCCGGAACGCCCTTGAAAAATGTTCTGGCAGTTGGCGAGACTCTCGAAACAGGCACGGATTCACGGGCTTTAATTACTGTTGCGGACATTGGAAATGTTGAAGTTTCCCCAAATTCGCGGGTTAAATTAGTGACCAGCGAACAAACCGAACGCCGTTTATCGCTCGAAAAAGGAGCTTTGCAAGCCACAATTCTCGCACCGCCCAGACTCTTTATCGTTGATACGCCAAGTGCGGTAGCAGTGGATTTAGGTTGTTCTTACAGGCTGGAGGTTGATGAAGACGGCAATTCAAAACTGCGTGTGACGAGCGGTTTTGTTTCGCTAGAACGCGATGGACACGAATCAATCGTTCCGGCAGGCGGAATGGCAATCACGAAAAAAGGAAAAGGAATCGGAACACCTTATTATGAAGACGCTTCCGCTCAATTCCAAAAAGCTTTATACAGTTTCGATTTTTCAAACGGCACAAGCAAATCATTAAAAATAATTCTCAATGAAGCGCGTGAAAAAGACGCTTTGACGCTCTGGCATCTGCTCTGGCGAACAAACGGAAAAGACCGTGAACAGGTTTTTGAAACGCTCAACGGTCTGGTTAAATTGCCCGAATGCTGCACCAAAGAAGGAATTTTGAAATTGGACAAAAAAATGATGGAAACCTGGCAAAGAGAGATCGGTATCGCCTGGTATTAACCGTAAATTATTGCGAAAACATTTCTTTAATGAGTTGATTGAGAGACGCTCTGGTCGTTCGGCAACTATCCATCGCTGTTTTCTCACAAGCGATACATTTGCTTAAATCATCAAAAATCGGAGCTAGTTTGCTTTTATAATTCTCTGTCAATCCGTCTAGTTTCGTTTGAAATTCTTGCAATTTTACAGTTTTCTTTGTCAGAGCTTTGCCGCAGGCACTGCCCGGAAATTTTCTGTAAATCTCCATATCTCTGCCTTCCTGCTCGAGTTTTTGAGCTTCCTCAACGAGTTTAATCATGTCATTTTTAGCAGCCGTTTCTTTATTTTTTGCGGCTAAATTCGCTTTTGCGTTAGCATTATCGTTAGCGGGCTGCGAACAGGAAATCAGAAAAAGCAGAGTTAGTGAAGTAATAAATAATTTCATAATTAAAGTTAGAACCAAGAGCGGTAGCGATTGGATTAAGGTTGCCAAGTCGCTACTGCTTCTTGTTCTCATTTTTAAGCCTAAATCAAATGAATTAACAATCCATCGCGCAGTTTCGGCTCAAACCAGGTTGATTTCGGCGGCATAATTTCGTTGGCATCCGAAACATTCAAAAGGTCGTCAATCGTGGTCGCAAACATCGAAAAAGCTACTTTCCATTTGCCCGCATCCACTAATTTTTCTAATTCTCCCGTGCCGCGAATTCCGCCGACAAAATCAATTCGTTTATCGGTTCGCACATCTTCAATTCCCAAAACCGGATGCAGAACGTAATTTTCCAGAACGCTGACATCCAAACCTTCGATAACGGAATCGGGCGCGGCAAAATTTGGCTTCAAACCGAACCATTTCCCGCCGAGATACATCGAAAAAGTTCCGCGATTTTGTGGACTTGGATCAGCGTTTTCGGTTATTTCAAAATTTCCGCTGAGTTTTGCCAAAAACTCTTCATTGCTCAATTCGTTCAAATCTTTAACTACACGATTATAAGGCAAAATTTTCAGTTGTTCGGCAGGAAAAAGTGCGGCGATGACAAAATTGTATTCGGCTTCCTGAATTTCGACTTCAGGCTGTAAACAAACTGCGCTGTCATTAAGATTTTCAATCGCTTCGCGGCGCAAAAAATCCCGTGCCCGTGAGCTGGAAGCGGCGCGGTGATGACCGTCGGCAATGTAAATCGCCGGAACTTTTTCAAAGGCAGTAACTATCGGATTAGTTTCCGAAATTTTCCAAATCGTGTTGCGAATCAGATTTTTATTAACGTCTTCCGCTTCAAAATTATAGAGTGGCTCGGTCTTTGTCACTGAATTAACCAAAGCATTTATTTCATCTGTTCCGCGATAACAGAGAAAAATTAGACCCGTTTGCGCTTCGAGTTCGATCATATGTTTGGTGCGGTCATTTTCTTTATCGGGGCGCGTTTTTTCGTGTTTTTTAATCAAACCGTTGTCGTATTCGTCTATCGAACAGCAAGCCACTACGCTGGTTTGAATCTGCTCGCCCATTTGCAGTTGATAAACATAAAGACTCGGTTTGTCTTCAAGCTGTAAAACGCCATCGCTTTGCAATTTCGCAAAATTTTCCTTTGCCTTAGCATAAACATCATCAGAATAAGGATTTACATCATCAGCCAAATCAATTTCCGAACGGGAAACGTGCAAAAAACTATATGGATTATCTTTGGCAATTTCGCGTGCTTCCTGTGTGTTTAGCACATCATACGGAACACTCGAAACATTTTTGGCTAATTCTTTTTTCGGGCGCAGGGCGCAAAACGGTTTGATTTTGGACATAATTTAGATTTGTAAATAAGAAGATTATAAGGGAAAGTTACTGAACAATAAAATAAGGCAATGTTAAGAATCTGTCCAAAGGTGAAACTGAGTTGATTTTATCGGATAAAAAGTAGTTTTGTGATTTCAAAGATTGGGTTATACTTTTTGCCGTTCGGACTTTTTATGAAACCAATAATCTTTACAATTTTTCTCTTTTCAACTTTATTTTTGAATGTAAAAGCACAGGATTCGGTAGAAATCAGTCAACTCAAACCTGTTCAAAAACTAACCAAAGCTAAATTGAAAAAACTAAAAAAGTTAAGTGGAGACAGTTATGATCCATTCGACATTCAAACAATAGATTTATCTGTCCAAATTGAAACTAAAATTCTGTCAAATGGCAAAAAGGTAAGTGTAATAAAAGCAGAATTTAAGAGTAATAGTTTGTTTTTTAAAGGAATAGACAAAGAGGAATCTGTTGCATCTGTAAATACATTTGGCAAAATAACTTCAAATGATAAGAACATTGAAGGAATATTTGAGGATGCAGTCAATTTTGTTCTCACAAAAGAACAAATAGGTAAGCTAGAAACTCTTTTTTATCAGAAAACTTTTGAGTTACCAGAAGGAAAATATAAACTACAATTTTTTGTTAAAGATACTCAAACAGGTATCGGTGGATTGAGGAGCGTTAATTTTGAAATCAAATAAAAAGAGGAAGCAGTTAAACTTCCTCACTTAAATTACTCAACAACTTTAATTCCCAATTCTTTCAATTGAGAATCGTCCACCGTTCCGGGCGAATCCATCATCAAATCCTGCGCCGAAGCAGTTTTTGGAAAAGCCATTACGTCACGAATGTTTTCCGTTCCGCAGAGAATCATACAAGTTCGTTCGATTCCGGCGGCAAAACCTCCGTGCGGCGGCGTTCCGTATTCGAGCGCGTCAAGGAAAAATCCGAATCGTTCACGCGCAACTTCGGGCGATAAACCTAACGCTTTGAAATTTAATGCCTGAATTGATTTTTGGTGAATCCGAATCGAACCGCCCGCGCATTCGTAGCCGTTAATTACTGCGTCGTAAGCTTTTGCACGAACTTCTCCGAGAAGATGCCGTTGCGATTCGTCTTCAATTGCGGTTTTGAATTTCTCCAAATCCTCGTCCATCGGCGAAGTGAATGGGTGATGCGCCGCATCGTAATTTCCCGTTTCGTCATTGTATTCAAACATTGGAAACTCCGTCACGAGCAACGGTTTATAAGCGTTGCGGTCAATCAAATTTTCACGTTTGGCAACTTCGATCCGCAATGCGCCGAGAGCCGCCGCGACGACTGATTTTTTACCTGCCACGATCAAAATTAAATCGCCTTTTTCGGCATTGACGTTTGAAACAATATTGGAAATTGCTTCTTCGCCCAGAACTTTAAGCAATGAACTCGTCGTTTCATCGGCAACTTTTACCCAGGCTAAAGCGTTTGCACCGTAACGTTTAACGAATTCCTGCAATTCGTCCAGAGTTTTGCGGGAATAATCAGCTTTGCCTTTGACGACGATACATTTGATTTCGCCTTTGTTTTCCAGAACTGAGGCAAACGGCGCGAATTCAGTTCCTTTCAGAGTTTCCGAAAGGTCTTGCAATTCCATTTCAAAACGCAAATCCGGTTTGTCCGAACCAAAACGGCGCATTGCTTCGGCATAAGTCATTCGCGGAAAAGGATTTGGCAGCTCAACATCAATCAAGCGCAAAACGCTGGTGAACATTCCTTCGATCACGCGGTAAACCATTTCTTGATTAGCAAACGACATTTCCACGTCCAACTGCGTAAATTCCGGTTGGCGGTCGGCGCGTAAGTCTTCGTCACGGAAACAACGGGCGATTTGATAATATTTGTCCAAACCCGAAATCATACAAATCTGTTTGAGAATTTGCGGACTTTGGGGAAGCGCAAAAAATTTACTCGTATGGATGCGGGAAGGAACGATAAAATCGCGTGCGCCTTCGGGCGTTGATTTGAGCAAAATCGGCGTTTCGATTTCGGTAAACCCGAGATTATCCATATAATTACGGATTTCCTTAACGGCTTTTGCCCGCATCCGAATATTGTGCTGTAAACGCGGACGGCGCAGGTCAAGATAACGATATTTCAGACGCAAATCTTCACTCGCCAGATTTTGCGAACCGGCTTTTTCGAGTTCAAACGGCAAAGTTTTAGCATCGTTCAGAATCAAAACTTCGTGAACGTGAACTTCGATGTCGCCCGTTGCTAATTTTTTATTGTGAGTTCCTTCAGCACGCGAAAATACTTCGCCTTTGACAGCAATAACGTATTCGCCACGAATTGCTTTTGCTTTTTCGTGCGCGTCCAGATCGGTTTCTTCGCTGACGACGATCTGCGTAATTCCGTCACGGTCACGCAAATCAATAAAGGTCAGCACGCCAAAGTCGCGCTTTTTCGCCACCCAGCCCATCAGCACAACCTTTTCGCCAACATTTTTCTCGCGCAACTCGCCGCACGAATGAGTTCTTTCTAAAGTTCCTAAAGTATCTAGCATAAATTTATTATTCACAGGGATTAAAGGGGTAGGCAGGGATTTTTTATCCTTTTCATCCTCTCCATCTGTGTGAATTTTCTTATCAAAATAAAAAACGCCTTTCGATTTTCTTAACGACAAACGAAAGGCGGAACGCTAAATTTAACGCTCTCGCCACTCAATTATTATCGTCGTTATTAAATCGAACTGCGTTCATAAAATACCAAGTGAAATAATACACAATCTTTTGTGAAAAAGGCAAATTTGTTTAATTTTTTTTCTTTTTTGGTGGAATTGGCTTTTCTTTTTTCAGTTCGGTTGGCGCGAGTTTTAGAAGTTCCAAAAAATTTATTGAACTTTTCGGTAATTCCATTAAATATCCCATTGTTATAGTCTGAATATTTTGTGGAACTTCTTGAATCTGTCTAATTTCAATTGGCTTATCAATAATTTCATCATCTTTACTTTTCGTTTCTATTTCGGGCGCAATATCAACAACTCCAATTGTTGCTTCACCAACTTCAAGAGTTATATTTTTTTCCAGGTTTGCATCTTTCAAAACTTCAATATTTTGATAAATAGATTTCTTAAAACCAAGACTTTCAAACGTTAATTCATAAATATTCGGCTCAACACCTTTTAATTCATAAAAACCATTATCATTGGTTTGTGTGACTTGAGTTTTGTTTGATTTAGTATCTCGCAAGGTTACTTTTGCGTTTGGAATTAATCTATCGTTACCATCTTTTACAGTTCCCGAAATTACTGCAACGCATTGTTTTACTTCTTCTTTCTGTGATTTATCTTTTTGTGTCTGAGTAGAATTATCTTTCTTAACCAGTGGTTCGCCTTGTGCGTAGACGAACGTGGAAAGTGTTAAAGAAGTTGCCAAAACACTAGCGGCAATCGTGGCTCGGCGGGTAATTTGGGTAAATTTTGAGGGAGCAGTTATCAATTTTCCTTGCGGATTTTTAACATATCGAACACACAATTTACCATTGGAATTTTTTATTAATTCTTCGGCTTTTTGGCGAGTCATAGCCGAAAGATTATGAACGTTTTTAGCACAATGCGAGCAAAAACGAACCTCATCATTGCCGAACATTTCGTCCCAACTTTCGCTGCAAGGAGATTTAACATTTATCGAATCAAGGAGTTTCTTCTTTTTCATTTGGAGTTACCTTACTAAAAAGATGTTTGAGATTAGATTCAAGTTGCAAAGCTTGACCTTAAAACATGGTTTCGTATTCATTGATGTTTTAAGTGCGTAAATTTCCCCAATATCCGAGACATATTTTAGTCGAAAAGATTTTAGCCTTTAGCAAAACCGATTAATAACAGACTTTATAAGGTTTTAGCGATGAAGGCACGGTGATTGCGGTTAAACAAAAACGGTTTAGATGATTAGATCAAAACAGAGAATTTGATGAAAAGTATTCAAACCAAAAATACCGAAAGCGAAGCAGTTTTTCACATTCACAGTGTGTCGAAAATTTATCAGATGGGCGAAGTTCAGGTTCATGCATTGCGTTCGGTTAATTTGGATTTATACGAAGGCGAACTTGCTGTTTTGCTTGGCGCATCAGGCTCAGGAAAATCAACTTTGCTTAATATCATCGGCGGTTTGGATGTGCCGACTGCGGGAGAAGTTATTTTCCGCGACCATAATTTAACTCAAGCTGATGACGCAAAATTAACCGAGTTTCGACGCGACCACGTTGGTTTCGTTTTTCAATTCTACAATCTGATTCCTAGTTTGACCGCACTCGAAAATGTGCAGTTAATTACGGAAATTGCCGCCAAACCAATGAAAGCAGAGGATGCTTTGGAAATGGTCGGCTTGAAAGAAAGGCTAAATCATTTTCCCGCACAATTATCAGGCGGCGAACAGCAGCGCGTTGCCATTGCCCGGGCGATTGCCAAGCAGCCCGACGTTTTGCTTTGCGACGAACCGACCGGAGCATTGGACTACAAAACGGGGAAAATTGTTTTGGAAGTGATTGAAAGAGTAAACTGCGAACTCGGCACGACGACCGCCGTCATCACGCATAACGCCCCGATTGCACAGATGGCAGACCGCGTAATTCATATCGGCAGCGGCGAAATTCTGTCGATTGAAAAGAACGAAAAGAAGGCAAGTCCATCCGATCTGGTTTGGTAAAATGAATGCTCTCAACAAAAAACTTTTTCGAGATTTCTGGCATTTGCGTGGACAAATCATTGCTACAGCACTCGTCGTTGCCTGCGGAATTGCCTCGTTTGTGTCTATGCAAAGCACTTATGTTTCTTTGCTTGATTCACAGCAAAACTATTATTCGGCGTATCGTTTTGCCGATATTTTCGCACATCTCAAAAAAGCTCCTGAAAGCCTAAAAACCGAAATTGAAAAAATTCCGGGCGTTGCCGTCGTCAATACCCGCGTAGTTTCTGAAGTAACTCTGAATTTACCGAATCTAACTGAACCGGCTCAGGCAAAAATAGTTTCGATTCCCGAATATCAAACGCCGATGCTAAATGATCTGCATTTTCTTCGCGGACGTTATATAAGTGCGGGAAGCTCAGACGAAGTTATCATCAGCGGTGCATTTGCGACGGCGAATAATTTTCAGATTGGCGATGCTTTTGAAGCAATAATTAATGGTCGCTGGCGTAAATTAACGATTGTCGGCATTGCTTTAACACCCGAATATATTTACGAAATTCGTGCCGGAGACGTTTTCCCGGACAATAAACGCTACGGAATTTTATGGATGAACCGCAAAGCAGTTGCGTCGGCTTTTCAAATGGATGGAGCATTTAATGATGTCACATTAACACTTGCGCCGGGAGTTAGCGAAAGTTCGGTTATTGAAAATCTCGACCGTATTCTGAAAAACTACGGCGGAACGGGAAGTTATGGACGAGCGGATCAACAATCGCATCGTTTTATCGCCAATGAATTTTCTCAGCTAAAAGTGCAGGGAACATTTTTACCGGCAGTTTTTCTGGGGGTTACAGCATTTCTGCTGCATCTCGTTTTATCGCGTTTGGTCAGCACACAGCGTGAACAAATCGGACTTTTGAAAGCCTTCGGCTACACGAATTTCGACATCGGACTTCATTTTCTCAAACTTTCTCTGACAGCGATTTCAAGCGGAGCGGTTTTAGGAATTTTTCTGGGAATGTATCTCGGAGCAGGAATGACCAATCTTTACGCCGATTATTTTCATTTTCCCGTTTTGCAGTATAGTGCGGGTTGGTTTGTTATTTTGTTTTCCTTCTTTATCAGTTTCGGTTCAGCAGCCATTGGTGCGCTATCAGCAGTCAGAAAGGCAGTTTTTCTTCCGCCTGCCGAAGCAATGCGTCCAGAACCGCCTGCTCGTTTTACTGCTGGATTTTTGGAAAATCTTGGTCTGCAAAAATATCTCTCGCCGATCTATCGAATAGTTTTACGAAACCTTTCCCGTCAGCCGATCAAGGCGATTTTTTCGACATTCGGCATTTCGCTTGCCGCCGCACTTCTTTTTACGGGCTTTTATTTTTTCGACGCGATCAACAAAATCATCGAAATTCAGTTTTACCAAATTATTCGTAATGACGTTGACGTGACTTTTTATCAACCGCGACCGGGAAAAACCCGCTACGAACTTAAAAATCTGCCCGGCGTTTCGCGTGTAGAGGTTTTTCGGGCTGTTCCTGCGCGTCTACACTTTCTGCACCGCACGCGCAAAGTTGGTTTGCTTGGTGCGGAAAATAATTCCGATTTGCGACGCATTATTGATAAAAACGGAAAAGTTTTCAATCTCCCGCCTGAAGGAATTGTTTTATCAAAATCACTTGCGGACATTTTGGAAGTCGAAAAAGGCGATAAACTAACGGTTGAAATTCTGGAAGGTTCGCGTCCTGTGCGGGAAATCAAGGTTGCGGGAACGATTGACGAATTGATGGGGATGAATGCCTATATGGAAATTCACGCACTCAATCGTTTGCTGAATGAAGATGATGTGATTTCTGGTGCGTATTTGTCGGTTGACTCGCTGAAAAAAGAAAAATTATATGCTGATTTGAAGGAAACTCCGGCGGTCGCAGGCGTTGGACTGCCGTCGGTTGCTCTTAATAGTTTTAATGAAACTTTCGGTAAAACTATCGGAACATTTACCTTTATTCTGGTTTTATTTGCCTCGGTAATTGTTTTCGGTGTGGTTTACAACGGAGCCAGAATTTCGCTTTCCGAACGGGGTCGGGAGCTGGCGAGCTTACGGGTCTTAGGCTTTACACAAAAAGAAATTTCCATCATTTTGCTCGGAGAACAAGCTGTTTTGACGATTTTGGCGATTCCTTTCGGCTACTTTTTCGGCATCATTATTTCGATGCTTGTTAATAATATGGTTGACGCGGAAATAATGCGTTTGCCACTTGTTTTCAGTGCGCAGACGTTTGTTATTTCATTCGTCGTAACTATTTTATCGGCAATAGTTTCAGGGCTTTTGGTAGCGTGGCGGGTGCGTAATCTTGATTTGATCGAGGTTTTGAAAACGCGGGAGTAAATATGCAATTAGACAAAACAAAAAAGAGAATTCTTATTGGTGCGGCGGTTGTGATAGCAGTTTTGTTTTTGCTCTGGATAATGTTTAGCGGCTCGTCCGTCAGTGTTGAAAC
>JAIBCC010000087.1 GCA_019694395.1 Pyrinomonadaceae bacterium
CTGGGGACAACATTGCAATGGACATTGAGTTAATCAATTCGATTGCGATGGAAAAAGGATTAAGATTTGCTATCAGAGAAGGTGGCAGAACAGTTGGAGCCGGAACCGTCTCTGACATTATTGAATAACAACGAGGTAGAAAATGCCACGCGATAACATTATTTTGCAATGCACTGAATGCAAAGAACGCAATTACGTTACAACTAAAAATAAAAAGAATACTCCCGGAAGGCTGGAATTCAAAAAATATTGTAACCGTTGCAGAAAGCACCAAGTGCATAAAGAAAACAAATAAATTAGAGTGGTGAGTCGTGAGTGGAGAGTAGAGAATTATATTGATTAATTCTCCCTACTCTCCACTCCTTACTCTCTACTAAACTAAAGGGGTATGGTGTCAACGGTTAGCATGGAGGTCTCCAAAACCTTAGGTTCGGGTTCGAATCCTGATACCCCTGCCATTATTACTTAGGAGAATAAAACTGTGTCAGAAACTGTTGACAACAGTAGCGAAAAAGTCGGAGTTGGAGAGTTTGTCAAACAAACTCGTGAAGAACTCGATAAAGTTTCGTTTCCATCAAGAGAAGATGTTCAGGGAACTACTTTGATCGTAGTTGTAAACGTCATTTTCTTTGCAATATTTTTATTTTTGGTTGACCGCGGTTGGGCTTATGTTTTAGACGGACTCACCTGGTTGGTCAATAAACTTGCAGGATTCTAAACAAAATGAAACAGTGGTATTTCATTCACACATATTCGGGACACGAAAACAAAGTAGTCGAAAGTTTGCGTGCGCGGATTCGCGACCTTGAACTCGGCGAGCTGATTACCTCTGTTTTGTTGCCGAAAGAAACGGTAGTTGAAATGCGGGGAAACAAACGAATCGAATCATCCCGAATGTTTTATCCGGGGTATGTTTTAGTCGAAATCGAATGTGATGACCGTGGCAAGATTCCTGACAATGTCTTTCACGCTATCAAATCAACTCCGAAAGTTACAGGTTTTCTGGGCGGAAAAAATCCGACTCCATTAACCCAACAGGAAGTTGACCAAATCGTTCATAATGTTGAGATTGCGGCGGAAAAACCAAAACCGAAATTCTCATATCATGTTGAAGAAGTCGTTCGCATTAAATCCGGTCCTTTTGCCAGCTTTACCGGTAAGGTCGAAGAAGTTAATGAAGAAAAGACAACTTTGAAAGTTACCGTGACGATTTTCGGAAGGGCAACTCCGGTCGAACTCAGCTTCCTGGATGTCGAAAAAGTTACATTTGCAGAAGAAGAATAAAGAATTTTAGATTTGTGGGATTAAATTGATTTGTCACAAATCACAGATAGATATTGAAAAAAATAAGAGGACATTTTTGAGTAAGTGAAAATTTGCACAACTCAAAATCGTTAATCAAATTTATGGCTAAGAAAATTACAGGTTACATTAAATTACAAATTCCGGCAGGTAAAGCTAATCCTGCACCGCCGATTGGTCCGGCACTTGGACAGCATGGCGTAAACATTATGGAGTTTTGTAAAGCGTTCAACGCCAGAACTCAAAATGATGATCCGGATATGAAAATTCCGGTCGTTATTACAGTTTATGCGGATCGTTCGTTCACTTTTGAAACAAAAACTCCGCCGGCAGCTGATTTGATTCGTAAAGCTATCGGATTGCCGAAAGGTTCAGGAAAACCCAACCGTGAAAAAGTAGGTAAGATTTCCTTGGCGCAAATTGAAGAAATCGCCAAAAAGAAAATGTCTGACCTGAACACAACTAATTTAGAATCAGCAATTAAGACAATCTCTGGAACTGCGAAAAGCATGGGATTAGTGATTGAATAGTTTTTTAGATAGGGAGAAGCAGCTTGCTTTAAGCAAATTTAATAGCTACTTCGTTTGAACCTACATAATTAAATGGCTAAGAAGAGTAAAAAATACCGTGCAGCTCTGGAAAAATTTGAGCTGAACAAAAAGTATTCGCTCGAAGACGGCATTAAAACGGTAAAAGAAATTGCGTTTGCCAAATTTGACGAAACAGTTGAATTAACAATGTGGCTGGGAGTTGATCCCCGTAAAGCCGACCAAATGGTTCGCGGAACAGTTGTTCTGCCGAACGGGTTAGGTGGAAAGGCAAAAGTTGTTGTAGTTGTTGCTCAAGGCGACAAAATCAAGGAAGCAGAAGAAGCCGGTGCTGATTTTGCTGGTGCTGATGATATTGTTGACAAAATCAAAGGCGGCTGGCTTGATTTTGATGCTTTAATTGCAACCCCAGATATGATGGGCAAAATCGGTGCTTTAGGTAAAGTTTTAGGACCTCGCGGCTTAATGCCGAATCCGAAAACAGGCACTGTGACAATGGATGTCAAAACCGCAATCCAAGAAACCAAAGCAGGTAAAGTTGAATATCGTGTTGATAAAACGGGGGTTATTCACTCACCAGTAGGTAAAGTTTCTTTCGATACTCAAAAGTTGAAAGAAAATGCTAAAACTTTGATTGACGCAGTTATCAAAGCAAAACCTGCAACTTCAAAAGGTCGTTATGTCAAAAAAGTAAATTTGGCAGCAACGATGAGTCCGGGGGTTTTGCTGGATGAGTTAAGTTTAATTTAGTGAGGAGCGCGAAAGAAAATGAAAAGTAGAGAAACAAAACAGAACGATTTAAACGCCCTCACCGAGCAGTTAGCAAATGCGAATTCGGCGATGGTGGTTAGTTTTAACAAATTAACTGTGACCAAAGATCAGGAATTTCGCAACAAACTGCGCGAAGTAGGTGCAAAATATCAAGTTGTCAAAAATACACTGGCACGCATTGCCGTTAAAGGCACTCAATTTGAAGATGCCACCGAGCATTTCAAAGGTGTAACCGCTATTGCCTGGACAGATCAAGACGCAGTTATCTTATCAAAAGTTGTAACCAAATTTGTTAAAGAAAATGCAGATTTTTACACATTTAAGGCAGGTGTAGTTGACGGAAAAGTTTATGACGTTAAACAAGTTGAAGCAATTTCCAACTTGCCGTCCAAAGAAGAGCTTATTTCAAAACTTATGTTTGTTATCAACTCCGGCGCACAAAGAATCGCAACCGTTATCAATGCTGTTCCGCGTGACCTGGCAGTTGTTATCAAACAAATCGGTGAGAAAAAGGCTGAATAACAGATTTTTGATTGGATAAGGATCAAATCTTTATCCAATCGCAAATTCCAAACGCCGTGACCAAGGTAAAAGGAGACGAAGCGATATGTCAGGTCGCTTTTTACGGCTCAGACAAATTTTTGAGGGAGATGCAAACCAGCAAAGATTGTCCCGTGGGTTCTAATCGGCACAACTAAAAACAAAAATAAGAACCCTAAGTGGAGGAAATTAAACAAAATGGCTATTACAAAAGCAGACGTTATTGAATATTTAAAAGGTGTTTCATTATTGGAAGCATCAGAATTGGTTAAAGAATTAGAAGAAGTTTTCGGTGTTTCAGCCGCTGCTGCTGCTCCTGTAGCAATGGTTGCTGCTGTTGGCGGAGGTTCAGATGCTCCTGCCGCAGAAGAAAAAGATTCATTTGATGTTATCTTGACCTCTCCCGGACAAGGTAAGATCAATGTTATCAAAGTTGTTAAAGAAATCACCGGTTTGGGCTTGAAAGAAGCTAAAGACTTGGTTGATGCCGCACCGAAAGCTGTTAAAGAAGGTGTTTCAGCTGATGAAGCAGAAAGCATCAAAGCTAAATTGGTCGAACAAGGCGCAGAAGTTGAAGTTAAGTAATTTAATTGATACACTAACGGCAAGTGCAAGTGTCTGATTTGGACTTGCCGTCCTTATTAAATTTTTGAAATTCGGCTAATTGCTTGAATTTCTTGGGCTTAGAGAGAATTTATTTTCTCGCAGACTAATTGGAGAGTAAGTGTCCCTTTGGCACTCTCAAAAAATCATCAGCGAAGCATAACTGCTTTTTAAGCGGTCTGGGCAAACTTTACCCTGACCGCATTTGCTGTCTTTTGTTGAAAAAGTTGTTTGGTAGAAGCCTGACTAAACGAATGCTATCAGCAAAAGCAAGATAAATCAACAAAAATTTTCTTCAAGGCTTTCATTTTGAAAAAAAGATTATGATTGCTAATCCGCTTCAAATTAAAACCAACGGACTTGGACGCAGAAC
>JAIBCC010000051.1 GCA_019694395.1 Pyrinomonadaceae bacterium
TAACGATCCAGAGCATTTTCGGTCATTGAACCGTCAATTAATTTGATCGCCGAACGTCTGGTTTGAATGTCGGGAAGTGGAACTTCAATAACCGAAACTCTTGGATTTGCTACGATTTTCGGGGCAAGATCGGCTAAATTTTCAGTCAATAAAATTACAATATTGTCGTTCTGATGAATGTTGGGCAAAAAAGACCAGCGATGCAAAGTAATGATCGAAGCGCGGTCTAAATCCATCTGCATCGACGGATCGCCCGCTGGCGCAAGCGTTTCTGCGTATTCGAGAATCAATGCGTTTCGGTTGGAATTCAAAGGATTTGTTCCGGTCAGCAAAACTTCCATCGCTTCCAGCCATTGAGCTTTGGAATGCTGCGAGGTTAAACCGCTGAGAACATTGAGTGTATCCTTTCGAGCATCATCAAAACTTTTGCGAAAGCCAACCCGAAAACCTTGCGAAATGTTGAAAACACCAACCAAATCTTTGCTCTGTTTGAGAACTTCATTAACCAAAAAATCCGTCAATGAATACATTTTTTCCTGATGCAATATCAAGTCGTAAACATTGCCCTGCAAAACAAAAACAGAAGCCTCACCGCGTAAATATCGGCGTTTTAGTTCGGTTGTCCAAGCTGGTAAATTCGTTTCAGCCATAATTTTCCACCACAGAGATCACAGAGAACACAAAGAATCTTTTCAATTTTCTTTCAAAATAGAATTGTGTTTATTGAGGCTGGAATTGAATAAGTAAAATTCTAAACAAGTCTACAAACCTCTGTGGTCTCTGTGTGCTCTGTGGTTAATTTTATTTTAATCAACTTTATTTCCAACACTTACCGGATTTGGTTGACCTTCCAAAAGCGGCATAATAATTTCAGCCAAACGTTGTTCTTCCTGCAAACGGCGCGAGGCAAACGATTCGGCTTGTCGTTTAGATTCAGCGGTTTGGGTGCGTAAAGCATCCATTTCAGCATTTTTAGCTTCAAGATATTTTCGGACTTCCTCATTAATTTGCTGAATTTTTTGTGAATTTGCCGCTTCGGTTTGAGTCGCCAAAGTATTTAGCATTTTTTGATAAGCATCTAACGCTCTATCACGTTTTACTGCATCGGTTACAGGAACAGTCGGCTCAACATTTTGGGCTTTCAAAGCCATTTTCAAAACCAAAGTTTTGGTTGAAAGCGGTTGATCTTTCAAACTTGGGTCCTGTAAAAGATTGAAAAGTTTATCAACCGTGAAAGCCGATTCATCAACTCCTGCTTCGCTGTAAATACTGGCAAAATCACGGGTTGAATAATCATCAGTTTTAGAAGTGGAAAACTGCGGCGGCGGAATTTCTTCGGCAACTTGGGCAACCGTATTTGGAGTAGGCGGCGGCGTGTCAACTTGGGTTGTCGTCTCCGATTCCTCATCAACTCTGGAAATAAAGAAACCGCCAACTGCATCTAAAAACGATGAGCCTTTTTTGGATTGAGTTGGTTGTTGTGTTTCTTCAACTTCTGACGGTTCTTGGGTTTGCGGTGTTGACCCGGTCAACGAATCAACTTCGCGTAGTAATTTATCTAATTCTGGATTTCTTGGCATATTTCTATTTAACTCTTCTTAAATTACTTTGTCTTTGCCGCTGTAAATTTGGATTTTGTTGTTGCTGATTGGGCAAAGGGATTTCAAAATCATCGTCGCTCAAAACGTCTTCGTAAGTGGCTTTTAATTCTTCATCAATGTTCAAGGTCAACAGCAAATTATTGACGGCAGACGACATATCTTCGGGATTGCCTGTTGTTGTAACCTCATCGTGCAAGAGGTTGAGCGAATTTTTAACGACTGCTAAACGGGCTTCTAAAAGTCTTTGTAAGTCTGACATTTGTAAAGCTCTTTGCAAACGTTGTTTTAAAATTCGGGCATTTTGCTTTAATGCTTCCTGAACCTTGGCATTCTTTTCATTTTGCAAAAGATTGACATTGTTTTGTAATTCGCCCTGCAAACGATTGGTCAGACGATTGACATCCTTGGTCGAGGTCAAAAAATGTGCATTGAGCATCCGTGCATACTCGTAGCGAAATGAACCGAGTTTGGTAATCAAATCACGCAATAAAAAATTATTGCTGGCATCCGAACTCTGAAATTTATTTTCAATGTCGTCACAAATATATTCAACCGATTGAAAGTCAGAACTATATTGCGGTGGCAATTGTTTGGCAATTTCATTCGATTTTTCCTTAAGGTTCTGTTGTCCCTCGATTTGCTCTTGAAGCCGATAATATTGCTGAACTGCCGGAAGCTGTGCTAAAACAATTGCAAAAATTTCCCCGGCTAATAACAATGCCCCAAAACCAATGAAGTTTATTATCAGCATCAGAAAAATCATTATGCCGACAAAGCCTAAATTCCATTGGCTGGTCAAAACTTTTTTAACGTAATTCGGCTCTATTTGTGCCATAAATTCCTAATTTTTTGCAATTACTAAACTCGGAAAATGAACATACTTGATTTCCTTCCGAATTGCCTGAAAACGCGGTAAATCTTCTACTTCAGGGTGATAAGCCAATCCTTCTTCTATTAAATCATAATGTTTGACAATAAAAGCACCACTTTTTTCATCAGCCGTGTTTGGTTTGCCCAACAAACAAATTGTGTCGGAAATAATTAAAGCAGAAGTTATGTCATGTGTCACAATAATAAAAGTATTATCTGTGTGCTGTCCGGCAACATCCTGTAATAATTTGATAACTTTATTAATATTGTTCGGATCAAGTCCGGAAAATGGCTCGTCTAATATAATATAACGCCTTTCTTGAATTAGTTGTTGAGCAATCGCCACCCGTTGTCGTTGACCGCCGGAAAGCTGAAGTGGAAAGGAACTTGCCTGTTTAGATAAATCGAAATCTTCAAGGTATTTTAACGCTTTTTGTCGAGCCTGTTCACCTGAAAGTCCACCGTTTTTGGCTGGTTCAACCAAATTCTGTAAAACTGTGCGATCATCAAAAAGCGGATACCGCTGAAAAACAACTCCAACATCTCCAAGTCGAACCTCACGCATGGTGCCATCCTTCAAAATTACTTTGCCGGAATCCGGTTTGTCCAAACCAGCCAAGATACGAAGCAATGTAGTTTTTCCGCCTCCCGAAGGTCCCAAAATACTAACAATTTGAGGTTTTTCAGGGATATTTCCAATGGTTAAATTGACATTCGTTAAAACGGGCAAAACTTTCCCGTCATTAAGCGGAAAACTTTTGCAAACATTTTCAATTTTTAATAACTCTTCCATTTTTTAGGCTCTTTCGGCAATTTGTGTATATGGAAAAACGAAGCGTTTCAGCCAATAGAAAAACTGATCTTCCAAAATTGCAATTATACCAATAACTATCAGATAAACATAAACTTCCGCCTTTTGATTGGTGGATGAATATGAATAGATTGCCGCTCCAATTCCGCCTTCTGTGCGGTTAAAGGTTTCAATAGCAACAATCATCACCCAGCCCATTGCAGCACTTTGTGCTACCACATCAATCATGGCAGGTAAGGTTGGTCGAACCACAACCGTCCAAAAAGTCTTTAAATCCGAATAATTCAAAACTCTGGCTAACTCAAATTTTAATTTAGGGATTTGTCCAATTTCTGCTGTCATTGAGGTTATCAAAAAGAAAGCCATTCCGGCAGTCAGCATGGCAACCTTCATTGACCAGCCAATTGTGAAGATCGAAAGAAAAACCAGATTAAAAGCGACAATCGGCAAATAGCGCAGCCATTGTAAAACCTGATTGAATGGCTGCATAAACGGTAAACAACTCAAATATGCAATTAGGAGGGAAAACACCGAAGCAAAAAATAACCCGACAATATTTAGTTTTAAGGTTACCCAAGTATTGTAAACCAAATTGTTTGAGTCATTAGATGAGAACATTCTTAGAAATGCTTCCCAAACCTCGCTTGGATAGGGCATTCCTTGGATTGGTGTGAACATCCAAAAAAGAAATAAAATGATGAGCCAAATGAAAAAAAGATTTGCCCGCAAAAATCTACCCGGCTCACCCAAAATCCGAAAAACTTCGCCAATTCCATTTTGTGAAACGGTTTGTTGCTTGTTTTTCTCAGGTAGTTCAGTCATATTATTTAAAATTTTTTTATTCAAAAGGAGAAATATATGTCACAAATTGCAAATCAAGAACACGGAAAATTCAAAGTATTTGCCGGAAAATTGGATGCCAACAATGGTTTGGGCGATCTAGCCGATAAAGTTTCGGCTTTTGCCTCTGAAAATAAAATTGCTGCCAAAAGTATTGGCGTTGAATATTTGGAATCGGCAGAAAGTCTAATCATTACATTAGGTTATCGTGATGATGAAGACCATTATCCCATCAAACTCGAAACAGTTGCCCTGGGCAAAATGACTGATTTGGGACAAGATTTTTCCGCCCTTGAACAAAAAATGGAAGAAGCCAGCTCAAATGTCGGCAATATCATTTGCCACGAACTTTATGTGACTGATGACAAAGACTTTTTAATGGTTTTTATGACCCATCAATAAAAGTGTTAGGTTTCAAGTCTCAAGTCTAATGTCCTTCGACACAAGACTTGAGACTTGAAACTTTTGACTATTTCAAGATAATCGTTACCCGTCTATTTTTGGCTTTTTCCTCATTAGATTGAGTTTCCTTCGTTCCGGCAATCGGATTCAGTGAACCATAACCATCCACCGAAATAATCCGCTGGTCATTGATATTAACACGAGATTCATCGGATGCCTTTAACCAAGTCCAAACCGAATTTGCTCTGGCTTTTGACAATTCAATGTTCTTCGCGCTGTCTCCGGCATTATCAGTGTGTCCTTCAACAATAATCTTTGTGTTGGAAGCACGAATTAGCAAACTTCTGATTTCATTTAATTTAGCTACTTCTGACGGCTTGATTTCGGAAGAACCGCTATCAAATGCAATATCAAAATTGGCTTTAACTACAGTATTTTCGCCACCTGATTGGGGCGTTCCACCTGTCTCGGTCTTGATTTGTCCAACTTCGTCAGACATTTTTTTGATAAAAGTTAAGTCAACCACCTGGTCTACCGGAGTAAAACTTGGCATTCGATCGGGCAAAAGTTGTTGTAAGCGTTTGGCGTGCGAATTATAAGAAATTCCAAAAACGCTGTCGGCTAAACTTTTAGTGCCGCCTAAGCCAAACAGATGTCTGTTATCGGCAATGTCATTGACGCGCGAGCCGCCTAAACGAACTCCGTTTTCGTCAACAATATCAAAGTATTTTGCCCAAAAACTCGGACCTTTTCCTTCCATGTTGAAAACCTGCGCGTTCAAAGCTGCAGTTCTGGTTTTGAAATAATTCGGGTCAGATTTGATTTTCGCACCTGCACGGGCGAGACAACGTAAAAGGGTTTCAATATAGGCTGGGTGTTTTTTAATAAAATCTTCGGTAGTGAACAAAATGCTGGGCATCATTGCCGAATATTGTTCGGTCGAAATGATTTTTTGTAATTTTTCCGAAGTTCCATTGTTGTTAACAGTTGAACGACCTTGGGCAGCCATTACATCACCTGGAGTCCAGGTGGCAACTGCGTTGATTTCACGGTCTTCAGTTTGCCCCGTTTTAACGTTCTTTAAGGAAACCTTTGCATTTGAAATAAATTTTTGCGCCGCTTCGATGTGGTCGGTAGCGTTTACAAAGTTAATTGCATCAGGATTATAAACCTTTTCATCAGGATTGATCGGAATCTTATTATCCGCAGCCCAGTTGACAGCAACGTTAAAATCGCAATAGGGAACTGCCGTTACGATCAATGCGCCTTTTGCTTTTTGCGGATCTTTTTTCCAGGATTCAGGTCCCATCAAACAATCCTCACCGGAAGAATACCCACTGCTCCAAACAACTTTGGCTTTCGGACCTCGCAATAATTTATTGGCTCCGGCAATATCAACTGCGGATTGGTCGCCGGTGGTGGTAACGAATTGAATATTGTTTGACGCCAACATTTCTGCCTGTTTAGAAGTATCGTTTTCAACAATCAATTTGGTGTTTTTAATTCCGGCTTGGTAAAGCAAACTGTCAGGATGATCGCCCGATTTTCCTGTTCCGCCAACCGCGTCAATGATGGGGCTTTGCGCCTGCCATGTCCAGATCCCAATCGTTACTTCGGGATCGTCTGTGGTTGGTGCAGGAGGTTTAACATCGGTTGCGGGAAGATTTTCACGTTTAATATCTTCGGTTCTTTCAACTGTTTGTTCGGTTTTCTTTATATCAGTTTGGGGTCTTAACTTTTCCCAAATACCCAATTGCGAAAATGCAACATAAAGTAAACCTAAAATCAATGCAAGGGCAAGGATAATAAATCCAGGTCCTAATTTGTAATTGCCAATTCTAATTGCCATATTTCTCCGTGTTCAGTTAAGGAAGTTTTGAAGGTTTTAAAAGATTTAATCTCCTCCTTAACTTTCAAAACTTCCAAAACTTCCAAAACTTTTAAAGACTCTTATTTCCTTGTTGGTTTTGTGCGTTCAAATGTTGTTGACGCATCTGTTGAAATTTCGATTGTGCCTGAACGCTGCCGACTTGAGATTTAATTTTTTCAAGTCTTGCGTCTAAAGAGCTTTCACTCAATTCTTTACCCAAATTTGCTTCAGCAATTTTGTTCTTGATATGTGTGCGAACATTGTCCAAAGCCTTAACATCGCTGTCCAATGAAAGCCCGTCAAGCTGTTCCTGAATTTTGACTCGTGCCTGTGCGCTGGCAAGTTTGCCGATCATTCTATCTTTCTCAGCGACGAGTTTTTCACGTTCAGCCTGGATTTTAAGCAAAGCGGATTTAACGTCATTGGCATCGGCGCGAGCTTGCTCCATTTCGACAGTCAGATCGGAAACTTCGGCATCAAGCGCGTCTTTTTTCTCAACTAAAAGTGTTCCGATTTCCTCATCGCCATTTTGGATGGCAACTTGCAATTGTGCGTCAATTTCTTTAGCTTCACGAGCCTTGTTTTCGTAACGCTCTTCGATCTCGTCACGACGGCGAATAATAGCGGCGGCAGCTTGTCGAAGTTGAACTGCTTTTTGGGTTAATGAATCAATCGAATTTTGATAAACGATTTCGGGGTGTTCCTGTTCGACTTTTGAAACAAAAAGTCCAAAGAAACCTTTAATTAAATTCCACACACGTCCCATTGTTAAATCTCCTAAATGATTTGATAATTGCGGTTATTTGTAAAAAGTCGGGACAAACTGCGTCTTTTTATGGATAAGTATAAGGAAAAGCCGGGAAAGCGTCAAAAGAATTTCGTTTTTGGAATGACTTTGATTGGTTTTTAAGGAGTTGTTTTGTCATAACAGAGTCAATTTACGTTAAAATTAAAGGAAAGTTCAAAAAATCAAACAAATTTGGTCATATTTGAATGATATAGCCTAATTTTTTTAATAGACTAAAATTGTAAAACTCTAATTCTTGTTTTGCCCTTGCTAATTGGGGCTGCTTATCAAAATCCTAAAAAAACTCAAAGGGGGCGTTTCGGCGTTGTCTTTTTTTTGTTAAAATCAACCTATGCTTAATTTTGCAATGCAGACGGCACGAGATGCCGGACAAATTCTTCTGGAAAAATTCGGGAAAATAAAAAAAATAACTAAAAAAGGTGACATAAATTTAGTAACGGAAGCAGATTTAGCCTCTGAAGCCCTAATTATTGAGCGAATTAAATCCTATTATCCGAAACATTCGATTTTAGCTGAGGAATCAGGAATGGCAATTGTTGATGGAAATTCAACCTGGAAATGGATTATTGATCCTTTGGATGGAACCACAAATTTTGCCCATAGTTACCCTTGTTTTTGTGTAAATATAGCGCTTGAATATCAAGGAAATATTGTTGTGGCAGTAACTTATGACCCAACCCGAAATGAATTGTTTGCAGCGGAAAAGGGGAACGGCGCAACTTTGAACAATAAAAAGATTCGCGTTTCAGAAACCGAAAAATTAAGCGAATCTTTGCTGGTTACGGGTTTTCCCTACGATTTTAAAAGAAAAGATGATTTTGCCAGACATTTAACTACATTTTTACTTAATGCTCGGGGAGTTCGGCGAGACGGTTCGGCGGCGATTGATATGGCTTATATCGCTTGCGGACGTTTTGACGGTTTTTGGGAAGAAGGATTAAACCCGTGGGATATGGCTGCCGGAGTTTTGTTGATCGAAGAGGCAGGCGGTCAAATTACAGGCTATAAAGGGGAAAAGTTCAGTATTTATCAACCGCCCATGTGTGCCAGTAACGGCTTGATTCACCGGGAAATGTTGGATGTTTTAGCCTAAATAAAATTTTATTTGATTAATCCACTTGCTAAACCAAAACTGCAAATCTAAAATCTAAAATCATATATGCCTTGGTTCAGCAGAAATAAACCGAAAATTGAACAAAACGATGAACAAAGAATTGTTCAAACAGAAGGTGTTTTTACAAAATGCCCCGAATGTGATTCGACACTCTATAATCGTGATTTAGAGAATTCCATGCAGGTTTGCACGAAATGTGCATATCATTTTCGGATTGGTGCTAATTTACGGCTTGAATTGCTTTTTGATAATGGGAAATTTGAGGAATTAGATCAGGAAGTGACTTCGGCTGATCCATTGGAATTTGTTGATTCTAAACCATATAAAGACAGAATTGAACAAGCAAAAAAATCTTCCGGTTTACCAGAAGCAATTATTTCGGGTAAAGGCGAAGTGGGTGGGCATCGTGTTTATGCCGGAGCGATGGATATGTCTTTTATTGGCGGTTCGATGGGTTCAGCAGTTGGTGAAAAAATTACTCGCTTGATTGAACGCGCCATGAAAACAAGAGGAGCTGTTGTTATTTTTTCTGCTTCGGGCGGTGCGCGAATGCAGGAAGGAACGCTTAGTTTAATGCAAATGGCAAAAATTTCTGCGGCATTGGCTCAACTTCACGAAAAACAACTACCCTTTATTTCAGTTCTGACCGACCCGACCACAGGCGGTGTAACCGCTAGTTTTGCAATGCTGGGTGATGTAATTTTGGCTGAACCAAAAGCACTTATTGGTTTTGCCGGACCCAGGGTTATTGAACAAACGATTCGTCAAAAACTACCAAAGGGGTTTCAACGTTCCGAATTTTTACTTGAACACGGAATGGTGGATAAAGTGGTTGATCGTCGTGAAATGCGAAAAACGATTATCAGAATGCTTGATTTTATGATGAATCCTGAAATCAAATAAAAGATGGCGAACAAAATAAATATTAAGGTGAAGAAGGATTAAACTTTTTCACCTTTTGTTTTGAAATTTATTTGGTTTCAACTTCAACAATCAATAATATATTTGAATGCACTGTTAATGAGCCAGATTTTATTGTAGTGGAATAAGCCATCTTATAATCAGCCTTTGCAACGGTATTTGCACTCCCATAATCAGTGGCAACTGGTCCTTGGATTTGACCTCCGCCTTCTTGGGCTTCAACCACGCGGTAAATTTTCCCATTCAAAGATTGAGCAATGGCTTCTGCTTTTGCCATGGCTTGTCTGGTGGCAATTCCCAATCCGTTGCCTTGTGCCGGGCTGTCTTCGCGTAAAATAAATGAAATTCCCTCGACACTGTTTGCTCCGGCTTTGGTTGCGGCATCAATTAATGCACCGACTTGATTTAAGTTCGGCGTAATCACAGTAACCGTATTTTTTGCTTCATAACCAATAATGTTTGGCATTTTTTCATAACGATAGTTTTGTTCGGGCTGCAAACTGTAATCATTTGTTTTTATTTCAACCTTGTAATTTGCAGTTAAAGCCTCCAATGATTTGATAACAGATTCTGTTTTTCTGGCATTTTCCTGTTGAGCCTCAACTGCCTGTTTACCTTGAGTCATCACTGAAAAAGTTACAACTGCATTATCCGGCGGAATTTGCGATTGTGATTCGCCGGTAACAGTAACCCGCGTTAGTTTTGGGACATTTAATTTGGAAAAGTAAAAAGCGGTTGCACTGATACCCAAAAGAAGGGCAAGCAAAAAAGCAATAAACACATTCTTTTTCATTTGAAAAAATCTCCGGTTTTATTAGATTTCAGAAAAAGAACGATATTAAAGGGCGGGACTTGCAGAACATTTTTTGATTTAAAGAAATTAAGTTGGGATCAATTATTTCTACAATTTTTCAATTATTAATTCCGCATTTCAACCAACATTTCCCTAATTGTTTCTTTCAAATGATTCGTAATTTTTTCGTATTTTTCTTCGCCTTGTAAAGAGTTAAATTGTTCTAAATCTAGTGGCTTACCAAAATGGATTTTAACTTTTTCAAATCTGATTCGGTTCGTTCCACGTGCCCAGACTTTCCAAAGTCCATCCAATGCAACCGGGACAATAGGCAAATTTAATTCACTGGCTAAAATTGCCGCGCCTTTTTTGAAAGGGTGTAAATCGCCGTCAAAGGAACGTTCGCCTTCAGGATAAATATTGAGGATTTTGTCGTGACGCAAACCTATTGCGCCGGCTTTCATCGCTTTAACCAGTTGGACATCAGGGTCAATCGGAACGATTCGGGTTAATTTGGCAAAGTTTCGTCCAAAAAATCCTTGGAAAAACTCACTCGCACCAACATGAAAAATATCCTTCAAAACTGAAAACGGATAAGTTGTTGGCACGATGTAACCATCTAAAAAACTTTGATGGTTGGGACAAATAATAAAAGGTTTATTAAGTTTGGTAAGTTCTTCAATACCTTTGACTTCCAAACGGAAAATAATTTTGAAAACCAGATAAGAAAAACGTAAAACCAGAAAAGAAAGAAAAGCAAAGAATGGACTGGTTTTCAAAACGGGTTGAATTTCCGGCAGATCATCTTTGGCTTCGGTCAAAATTTGTTTCCAATTAAATCCTCTTTCTAAATCTCCTTTGAAATTTTCCAGATTGGCAGTTTTTTCAACTAATTTAATAACTTCCGAAACTTTTAAGGCATTTGTAGCTTCTTCGGGGGGGAATTCGATTTTAAAAGTATTTTCCAAGGAAGCAAAAGTTTCCGCACGTGCCAAGGAATCTAGCCCCAAATCAATTTCCAGATTCATTTCAGGATGAATTGTTTCAAGTTCTGGTTTATGACCTTTAATCGTTGCAAATAATGCTTTTCCGGCAATGGAATCAATAATTTTTTGATCTGCTGCAGAAAGCGTCCAATTTTTAGAATCTCTTGGTTGAGTATTTTCCAAAATTCCGCTTTCGATTTCTTTTTGGAGTTGAAATCTTTTTATTTTTCGGGTTGCAGTGCGCGGCAATGGCTCGGTTCGAACTATATATTCTCTAACCCGTTGATATTCAGGGAGTTCACGCCCCAAACCATCCAAATTAAAACGAATCGCCTCGTAAGAATTGGCAATTTTGGCTTGTTTTAAATATTCAAAATCGGGAACAACGATAGCAACAAGTTTTTCCGCCCCTTTCATGCCGATTGATTCGTCTTTCACGCCAATAACTGCAAGCTCGGCAACTAAAGGGGTTTTGAGATAATTTACTTCTAAATCTTCGGGATGAACGTTTTTTCCATTTGGTAAAACAATAACATCTTTTTTGCGTCCAACAATGTAAAGATGTCCAGCCTGGTCTAATTTCCCAAGATCGCCCGAACGGAACCAACCATCCTCGGTAAAGGCTTCTTTGGTAGCCGCAGGATTATTGTAATAGCCTTTGAAAACCATTTCACCCTTGATCAAAACTTCGCCTATGCCTTCTGAATTCGGTTCGTCAATTTTGATTTGTGAATTGAACATCGGTTTACCAACCGAACCAACCCGATTATCATCCTCGTAAGTGGCTGTTGCCGCCCCACTTGTTTCAGTTAAACCATAACCCTGTAAAATGGTAAACCCAAGTTTATGAAAATCAATCGCTACATCAGCATCAAACCGCGAACCTGCCGAAATTGCAATCCGTAAATTTCCGCCAAACCCATCGTGAACCTTACTAAAGAATTTTTTACCCAAATTGATTTTAAAGTTGTCCCGCAGAAAACCATTTGTGGCTAAAAGGGTGCGGAAAATCCTTTGCACCATTTTAGGTTGTGCGGCTATTGCATCAAAGATTTTTTTATGAAAGAGATACCACAAACGCGGAACTGTCGTTAGGATCGAAGGCTTAAATTCTTTCATTGCCTTGGATAATTCGTCTGGGGTTAATTCTTTCAAATATCCCGCTTCAACTCCGTAAGTTACTGCAACCCAGAGGTTTGCAATTTGTAAATAAGCATGAAAAAGCGGTAGTAAAGATAAGATGGTTTCCTTTGGAGTAAGTTTGAGAACTTCATTAATACCATCCAATTCAGCTACGATATTGCCGTGAGTTAGGGGAACACCTTTAGGCGTTCCGGTGGTTCCCGAAGTGTAAATCATCAAAGCAACATCATCTTCTTTTGCAGTTGGAACTTGAGTTCCGTAGCTTTCCGGAAAATCTGTATTTTTCCAATCCTCAAACTTTTTGAAACCGTTGGTCGAATTTTCCAAATCCCAAACTACAGCCGGAATATGACGACCAAGTTTTTCTTCGATTTGATGAAATTTTTCGGTAACGTGTGGTGAAAGAAAAGCAAGTTTTGCTTCGGAATTTTCAATAAAATTGGTAATTGTCTCAATTTCGCCGTGTGGATCCATCGGAACAACAACCGCACCCCGATAAATTGTTCCTAAATACGCAATTGCCCAACAAGGGTGATTTTCTCCAATCAAGGCAACTCTATCACCAAACCCAACCCCTTCAGATTCAATTCGATAGGCAATTGAACGAATTTGTTTCAGCATTTCGCCAAAGGTGTAAATTTCATTTTCATCGCCCACAATCCGCATCCCTACACGGGCAGAATGTGTTTCACAAGATTCAATCAAACGTTGGCAGAAGGATTTGGTCATAAGTTTTATTAAGGGGCAATGACAGAAGCAGCGGCAGTTTTTACTAGCAATAGAACAGTTATATTAAATAAAACTTCCTGAAAACTGCACCTGCAACAGAAATTGCTACTTTTTCGGCACTCGAATTTTCAAAGCTTTAGGGAAAATCTCGAAAACTGCCGGAAGTTTCCCAGGTAATTCACCATCGGTTTCCAAATGAATTTCCTCATTATTAAAAGCCGAGATTTCAATTCTCTTAGCCGTTGTGTGTTTTACTTCATCCAAAGAATAATGCGTTCCGGCATAAAGTTTTGGAGCTTTGCGAACAATTTTACCGGTTCCTAATTCACCAATATTTACTACATTTAACAAACCATCATCAATTACCGCATCAGGAGCCATTTTCATTCCGCCCCCGAAATATCGGGCGTTGGCAACACAAAAAACGATTGACTGTAATGATTTTACTTCGTTTTCATCAAAACGGACACGAATTGTTTTAACATCCAAATTTAGAACTTCGTGTAATGCAGAATAAGCAAAACTTGCCTTTCCGCGTAATGAGCCAAAAGTAATCCAATTCAAGTTTCCAGTAGTTTTGACTCGCTCAATGATTGAGGCTGAAAGACCAACACTGGAAATATTCAGGAAAAATCGTTCTTCGGTTTCGTCTTTGTGATTAAGGTAAGTTACTTTGCCAACATCAATTTTTTTTGTCACACCATTTTTTAAGGCTTCTGATGCACGTCTGATGGTTGAGGGCATTTCTATTGTGCGACGAAAATCTCCACCCGTTCCCTGGGGCAGAACTCCAAGTTCAGCATCTTTTCCGGAAAGCAAAATTCCATTTGCCACTTCATTTATGGTTCCGTCCCCGCCGCAAGCTACAATAAATTTTCGACCGGTTTCAGCGGCTTTTTTAGCTAATTCGATTCCGTGTCCGCGATATTCGGTAAAATCAACATTAAAAGCACCATAATGTGCCGCCCAGTCAGAAGCGATCCTTGCCCAACGGGTTTGGGTTGAACCGCTGGCAGATTTGGGATTAACAATGATCAGCGGTATATTATTGGAATCATTGTTTTGCAAATTTAGACTCATTTGATGGTTTAGTAATTTTGAAAGAGTTTGAATATTAAATCAGAATTTTTCAAAATAGTAAAATTTTCGGTGAAATCAGGCAATCCAACCAACCCAATTTAAATGAAAAAAAAACGATCCGAAAAACCTTTTGCAAAAAAATCTTTAGGACAAAATTTCCTGATTGACCAAAATTACATTAGTAAAATAATTTCCGAGTTGGTGCCTCAACCTGAAGAAACAATTATCGAAATTGGTCCGGGACGTGGTGCCTTAACTAAACTTTTATTAGAAAGCGGCGCAAAAATTGTGGCAATTGAATTGGATCAAGATTTAATTCCAATTCTCCAAAAAGAATTTGAAGATTGCGAAAATTTTCAATTAATTGAGGAAGATGCTTTAAAGGTTGATTTTACTAAAATCCCAAACTCACAAATTCGCAAAAAGTTGGTTGCAAACCTTCCATACTATATTTCAACTGCTATATTGCAACGCTTAATTGAGCAAAGAGAACAATTTAGTGAATTTATCCTGATGCTGCAAAAGGAAGTCGTGGACAGAATAACCGCTAAACCCGGAAATAGGGAAAGAGGTTATTTAACCGTATTGGTTGAAGCATTTTGCGAAGCAGACAAACTTTTTGATGTTCCGCCAACAGCTTTTCGCCCTGCTCCAAAGGTTTGGAGTTCAGTGATTCGTTTGCGGGTAAAAGAAAATTCATCAATTGAAAATGAAAATTTGTTCAAAGATTTGATCAGCAAAGGATTTGCTCAAAAAAGAAAAACCATTTTGAATAATTTGAAATTGCTTTTTCCAAATGCTTTTGAAATTCTGCAAAATTGCCGGATTGAACCAAATCGGCGGGCTGAATCCCTAAGCCTTGAAGAATGGCAAAAAATCATTTCACACCATAAATAAAAAGACTTGTGGCAAAGTAGGTTTTTAGGTAAGATTTGGGCAATAACGAAAATAATTTTTGAGTTATTTCAATGAAACAATGTCCCCAATGCCGTCAAAATTTTGCGGATGACATTCATTTTTGTTTGTCCGACGGAACACCTCTGGTTTGGTTTGATGATGCACCCGAAGAAATTACTGTTATTAAACAAATTCCTAAAATTCAATTTCCAGTTCAAACTCCGGTTCAACCACCGATTCAGCCAATTCCGCCTAAATCATTTCCTTTTTTTACCTGTTTATCAGCTCTGGCAGCTGTTTTGTTAATTGGGATTGGAGGATTATTATTGGGAATATTTGTTTTACGGGGCATTTCAAACCGAAACACGAATTCTGAACTTTCCAATGATTTTAATAAGCCATTTCCAAAAAACGATAATAGTGTTAATAAAATTGACGACCAAATTGCCAATTTAAAAAAACAAAAGGATCAAATTGAAAAGGAAAAACAAAAATTGGCTAATGAACGTCAAAAACTAGAAGAAGACAAAAATAAAGTAATTTCAACACCTACACCCCTTTCAACTCCAACCATAAATTATCCGCCACAACCCACGGTCAGAATCAAATTTGGTCGCGGACGTGTGGCGGAATCGGTAACAGGAGTTGTTTATAAGGAGCGAAGCTTTGTGCTGGAAGCCAGAAACGGTCAATATCTTTCCGCCTCGGTAAATGGCGGAAACTGTGTTAGATTTTCAAATGGCTCAACCACTATTGGTTTTGTAACCAGCTCCGGCGATAATCGGCTAAATATTGTAAATGCTTGCAATTCCGAAGCAAATTTCACATTAACCGTTTCAATTAGATAAATTATTTCAGTTCAGATTTAGAAATTTCTAATTTTGGTTTTGGTTGAAAAATAAGTGAAGCAATTACTGAAATAGCAATTGTTCCTAAAATAAAACCTAAACTATAAACAATCGGAAATTTTCCATTGAACAAGTCATTTAACCAAACCATTTTAAGCCCCACAAAAGTTAAAACAATTGCTAAACCGTATTTGAGTAAATGAAATTTATCTACCGCGCCGTTCAACATAAAATACATGGATCGAAGCCCTAAAATCGCAAAAATATTTGAGGTAAACACAATTAAAGGCTCTTTGGTAATTGCAAAAATTGCCGGGACGCTGTCAACGGCAAAAATAATATCGGTAAATTCCAAAAATAATAAAGCGACAAAAAGCGGCGTGGCTGCCAAATAACCGTGTTTTCTGGTAAAGAAATTTTTCCCGTCCAGTTCTTTTGAAACAGGAATGAATCTTTTTAGAGTTCTGATCAGAATGTTTTTTTCAGGTTCGATTTCCTTGTCTGAGGTGAAAACCATTTTAATCCCGGTGATTATCAAAAATGCTCCAAACAAATAAACTACCCAATGAAATTGCATCAAAACCGAGCCCAGCGAAATAAAAATCGCTCTGAAGATCAAGGCGCCTAAAATTCCATAAAACAAAACCCGATGGCGATATTTGGACGGAATGGCAAAATAGCTGAAAACCAAAACGAAAACAAAAATATTATCAATTGAAAGCGAATATTCGATTACATAACCCGTCAAAAACTCCAGCCAAACGCCGTTCGCAATTTCTGGAGTAAATTTCTGGGCGGAATATTGATAAAGACCAAAACTGAAAATTAAGGCTAAAATTACCCAAACGATACTCCAAACAGAAGCCTCTTTAAAAGTGACATCGTGTTCTTTTTTGTGAAAAACGCCTAAATCAAGTGCCAGCATTAACCCTATAAAAACCAAAAAACCGGCGTAAAACCACCAATAATCAATAAACAGAAATAAAATATTATTCATTGCAAAAAAATCCCCTTGTCTAAAACAAATGTTTGTAGTTTCTTTTTCCGGCTTTTTAAGGAGCGAGTGTCAGTTTTTGGAAAAAGAAACTACAAACAAACTTATAAATAAAAATAAACCCACCCTTTGCCCGAACTAACTTAATTTTTATAAAAACCTGCAAAAGAAAAAGACCCTGTGCAAACCTTTATTAAAAAAGTTCTGCACAAGGTCTTGATATTTTCTCTGTTGAGCCGAGTTGTTTTCCCAACAACTGTCCTGACGACTTCAACAAACCTCTTTGGGCTATCTACTCCCCTTGCTAAATTTGTCAGTTTAAGTCTAACCAATCATTATTTTTATGTCAAGATTAATTCAAAAAAACTTTATGTTATAATTCGATTTTTAACAAGTGAATGATTTTGGGGTATAAATGAACAAAATTGAAATAATCCCACTGGGAGGTATCGGCGAATTCGGAATGAATTGTATGGGCATTCGATTCGACGATGAGATGATTGTAATTGATGCGGGGATGGGATTTCCTGAAGAAACGCCTTATGGAGTTGATATTTCGATTCCGAATTTTGATTTTTTGGACGAATACAAAGGAAATTTGACCGCCTTAATTCTTACTCACGGACACGAAGACCACATCGGCGCATTACCATATTTTTTGAAGAAATTTAATTTACCGGTTTACGGCTCACGTTTTACTTTGGCACTTGCTGATAAAAAACTTGATGAACACGAAATGCTTAATGATGTTTTATTACATCGGGTTAAACCCAATGATATTGTTGAAATCGGTAATTTCAAAATTGAATTTATCCACGCCTCCCATTCATTGGTTGATTGTTTCTCATTGGCTGTAAAAACACCGGTTGGAACGGTTATTCACACCGGAGATTATAAAATTGATGACACCCCAATAATTGGAAAACCTTACGATTTAAAAACGTTAGCCAAATATGGTGAAGAAGGAGTATTAGCTTTGTTAGGCGATTCAACCAATGCTACCGTTGAAGGGCGAACGCCATCGGAAAATGCCGTTGTTCCGGCTTTTGAAGAAATTTTTGAAACTGCCGAGGGGCGAATAATTGTTTCTACTTTTTCTTCCTCAATCCATCGGCTTCAAATAATTTTTGATCTGGCACACGCATTTGAACGAAAAGTTGCGGTGATTGGTCGATCAATGCAAAAAAATGTGGAAATTGCCAGCGAATTTGGTTTGTTGGATATTCCCGAAGATACTTTAATAAGTTTGGGCGAATCACGAAGTTATGATGATGATGAAATCGTTTATTTAGTGACGGGATCGCAAGGAGAAAATCGGGCTGCTTTGTGGAATATGGCAACCACCACTTTTAAAGGTTTAGAGATCGAAAAGGGCGATACGGTTGTTCTTTCAGCCAGAATAATTCCCGGAAATGAAAAGAATATATCCCGTTTAATTGGACATCTTTACAAACGCGGAGCAAATATCATTGAGGAGAAACGTCGTTTGATCCACGTTTCTGGTCACGCTTCGCAAGAAGACATAAAAATTATGACCGAAACTGCCAAGCCGAAATATGTTGTTCCGATTCACGGCGAATACAGGATGCTGTTTCGACATAAAGAATATGTAAAAAATCATCTTGGATATGAAGATAAAGATGTGATCTTGATCGAAAACGGGGATGTTCTTGAAATTGATGATTTTGGTGCGCGGGTAATTGCCAAAAATGATTTGCATAAACTCTTTATTGATGAGGAATCCCTGGGAGAAATTGAATACGAAACTGTCCGCGAGCGCAAAAAACTTGCTTACGGCGGGGCAATTTCATTAGTTGTAACGCTTGATAAAAACACTAAAACCCTTGTGGAATCACCACAAATCACTTTGCAGGGCGTTGCCGGAATTGATTGGACAAATGGAATTTTGGATGAAGCCCGGCAGGCAATTTCAGATTCAATCAATTCGATGAAAAAAGAAGAATTTAATGATAAGGCTTGGTTTAAGGAAAACCTTCGAATTCAACTGAAACGCTTTATCCAAAAAGTTACGGGAACAAAACCTGTAATTATTCCTACAATTGTTGAGATTTGATAAATGAAAAAATTAAAGATATTTTTTTTCCTTTTTTATTTTATTCTAATTAATTCATTTGTTTATTCCCAAGCTCCGATTTCCCAAAGTTTTAGTTTAAGAGCTGAAAATGCAGAGAAATTAAGAAAAAGCGGAGAATTGGAAAAGGCACTTACGGAACTGAATAAGTTAATAATTGAAGAACCCAAGTTTATACCACCTTATTATAGCCGTGGACTTATATTTATTGAAAAAGAACGCTTTGATCTTGCGATTTCGGATTTTACCAAACTAATAGAACTAAAACCAAATGTCCCCGTTTTTTACCACTATCGGGCAATTTCATTTGCCAATCTTGAAAAACTAGAAGAGGCAATTGAAGATTTTTCAACTTTAATAAAATTAAATCCCGAAAATAGTTCTGGTTACATTAATCGGGGAATTACCTACCGGAAATTAAATAAATTTGAATTAGCCTTAAAGGATTTTGATAAAGCCATTGAAATTGACCCTAAAGATTGGACTATTTTTCTTAACAAAGGGATTTCACTTGAATTAGAAGATAAATCCGAATTGGCTCTTAGCGCATTCTCAAATGCTATTGAACTTAATCAAAATGAGGAAATATTATATTTTTACCGTGGCAATCTCTACCAGAAATTAGGAAAAAAACAGGAATCTTTTGAGGACGCAAACAAAATCATTGCTTTAAATCCAAAATCTGTAAACGGATTAATGATTCGAGGACAATATTATGCAGATGTTGCAAAATATAAAGAATCATTTTCGGATTTAAATAAGGTTTTGGAATATGCACCGGATTTTCCCGGCGTTTACGTCGCGCTATCCTACCTATATTTTAAGTTAGAAGATTTTGAAGCTGTTATTCAAAATAGCACAAAAACTATACAACTTGAACCAAGCCATCCTATGGCTTGGAATAATAGGGCTTACGGTTATTTAAGATTAAATAAATTGGAATTAGCTGAATCCGACATAAATAAAGCATTAGAATTAAATCCAAAATTTAATTTGGCACTTAATAACAGAGGATTATTAAGAATAAAACGAAATCAATTAGATTTAGCCATAAAAGATATTGAAGAAGCAGAAAAGTTAGATCCAACTTTGCCCGAAGTTTATTTAAATAAAGGATTATGGTTAACAGCTAAGGGTAAATACAAATTGGCGTTAGTAGAATTTGAACATGCAATTAATCTGAATCCAGATTTAGCGATTGCTTATGAGGAGAAAGCAAATGCCAATAAATTGTTAAAAAATGTGAAACAATCCCAAATGGATTTGGAAAAAGCCAAGGAAATTAGGGAAAAAATTAAAAACTTAATGAAATGAGTGTGGCAGAATTACTCAAAAAAACTCGTGTTGAAGTTTCACCCGAAACTTATTTTGTAATTTCCCTAAAAGATTTCGAATGGCATAAATTGTTGGAAAATCCTGAACTTTCACCAAGAATGACGGCGCCTTTTATGATTTTTAAGGATAAATGGGAAATAACTTTGGTGATAGACGAAACGGATTTTCAAACCTGTCGGCATGCTATCAGAGATGCAAAAGTTGAAGGCGGTTTTCGACTCGTTTCTTTTGATATGCCGATGGATTTTTTTGTGGTTGGCTACTTTGCTGAAATTACAAAGATTTTGGCTCAGGCAAATATTCCAATTCTTGCACTTTCTGCTTTTTCCCGTGACCATTTGTTAATAAAACAAGAAAATTTGGCAAAGACACTGAAAGTTTTAGGCGAATATGTTGAGGAGTTGTGTTAAAAATGTCTTTTGAATTTTTTGTTTCAACGGATGAGCAGGTTGAATTTACAAGTGATTTTGGAGATTTTGTTGAACTCAGTTGACAATATAACATAAATGCTACGGGAGCAAATGATTTAAAGACAGTCAGAGAAATTTCCGAATTTTTCCTTAAAAATAAGGATTTTGTTCCAAACACCATAATAAAAACAGTAAACTGCTCTTATTCGGGTGAAAAATTTAAGCTAAACATTTACAAATTTGATAAAAGTTTTAGGGTCAAGACTAGATAAGACCATTATCTTTAGTAATTTTCAGAAGTAAAGAGTAGAGATTTTCATTTCGATGATTGAAGCGAAATTCACACTCTTTCAAATGAAAATAGAAACTTTTTTTTGATAAACCTCGAAACTTGGTTAAGCGGACTTTAGCATAACCCCAAAATCCTTCAATTCCGTTGATGTGGTTAGTTCCAATCGCATAATAACCTTCGGAATGAAGAATCCGGTAGTGCTTCTGATAACCCAGATGAA
>JAIBCC010000088.1 GCA_019694395.1 Pyrinomonadaceae bacterium
CCGTGATCCGCAGAATTTTTCTTTTATCAAAAGCGTCGGCTAAGGCTCCGCCCACGAAAGCCAGAAAAAACATTGGAAAAAATTCGGCAAGGGCGATGTAACCCACCATTGCACTTGAATTGGTCAGCTCATACATCTGCCAATTCATTGCCACAAACGACATCATCGTGCCAAAAAAGGAAATCAGCTGTCCGAAAAAGAGCAACCGATAATCTCGCGAAACTTTTAATGGTGTAATGTCAATCGTAAGGTATTTAAGCATTTTTTAATATCCGCTTATTTTTTTATTGATAAATTTATTTGGAAAAAGTTAAATTTGTAATTGTCGAGGTAATTTTCTTCGACATTTTTACAGTCCTTTTATTAATCTTAACAATTTTTCCATTCTACCGAAATGAAAGAACTTAAAACAGCAGAAGACTTTAAAAGTTTGCATCAGTTTGCCACCGATTTTGCAAAATTGATTGTTTATCAGGAATGGCACGGAGCATATTTGATGTTGGCTCCGTGGATTCGGAAGGAAATCTCTCCCGATGATTTACGATTAGTCTTTGAAAAAGAACTTTGGGAAATGAACCGGGAATGGAAAATTTATGAATTGATTTACCCTGCTGATTTTGAAATCAGCTACAACCATTGTTCTCTGTCTGATCTAAAGGAAAAATCCGATTGGCGCGAGCCAAGACTTATTTCCAAAGAATTAAACGAAAATAATTTTCGTCTATGGATGGTTATAAAATTTCTCACTGACGAAAATGACGAAAGAACTGAATTTGATGCCTGGTTCGATTTTTGGCTAATCATTTCAGAGTCAAATGCCGAATTTAATATCGGCTATTTTGAATTTACTGAACCTGATTAAATCAGTTTTTTAGCTTCATAAATTGCTTCTTCCAAATTTGTCACTTTTCCATCCAACTGCAATTCATAAACCGCTTTGGTAATGTCTCCAAACTGTTTAGATGGTTTCAATCCTAATTCAATCAAATGTCTGCCTAATAAAATCGGCTCAGGAGCTTTAATTTCAACATTTAATTCGCGGACTTTTTCAATGAACCATTCCTGCGCCTCGGCTTTGAACCATTTTTCTTTAGGAATCCATTCAGGGTTGCGTCCAAGCGCATCAGCTTTTGCCACACGATAAAGCAAATCCGGCTCAACTTTTCGTGCCAAACGACGAAACGCTCCTGCTCCCGGCTTATTTTTGTAAAACATTCCGGGTGTCAGGTGATAACGCACAAGTTGAATGACCTGTTCACGCACGTCATATCCATCCAAAGTGAAAATGCCCAGTTTGTCCAAAAATGAAACGGTTGGTTCAACTCCTGCTTCGTCGTGTCCATGTGAACGAATTCGACCATCGAAAAACTGAGTTGTAGCTGGTTTGCCGAAATCATGACAAAGTGCGCCAAGCATCACCGTAACTTGTTTTGAATAAGTCAAATCATCAATTAATTTGCGGGCTTCATCAACAACTAAAAGCGTATGAACATCAACATCACCTTCGGGATGCCATTCAAATTCTTGGGGAACGCCGACCAGTGACGTAAGTTCGGGAAATAATTGACTTGCAATATTCAATTCATAAAAATATTTAAGTCCGATGGAAGGTTTTTGTGATTTTAAAAGTAATTTTTCCAGCTCGCCCCAAATCCGTTCTTTAGGCAAATCGGTTAAATCAATTGTTTTGCAAATTTCAACTGTTTCGGGATCTACTTCAAACTCAAAACGCGCCGCGAATTGAGCCGCCCGCAAAACCCGCAAGGAATCTTCGACAAAAGTTTCATCCGCAATATGTCGAATTCTTTTGAGTTTCAAATCAGCTTGACCACCATAACAATCTATTATTTCGCCGGTCAAAGCATCTTGCATTATCGCATTGATGGTAAAATCACGGCGTTTAGCGGCTTCCTCAAAGGACATATACGGATCGCCTTCAACAATAAAACCTTTGTGTCCACGCGAAACTTTTCGCTCACGGCGGGGCAATGAAACGTCCAAATCCTGTCCGATCTTATAAACCGTAAAACTTTCGCCAACTGCATCAACCCGACCAAATTGTTTGAGGATTTCTTTTAATTTAATTGGTTCAATACCGTAAACTTCAATATCAAAGTCTTTTGGTTCAATGCCCATCAATTCATCCCGGACACATCCACCGACCAACATTGCACGTCCGCCGTTTGAACTGATAATTTCAGCAAGTTTGATGATTTTGGAAGGTAAGTTTTTCACAATTTGATTTTAATGTAATTAGTTGAGATCATCGTGGGCATCATTAAAATGTAAAGGGTAAATTTTAACAGCTTCATCAACAGGTTCTTTCAAATCATTTCCCGAAAGTTTAGCCAAAATCACAGTAATGTTATCCTCTCCACCTCGTTTGTTAGCTTCTTGAATTAAACAATTGCAAGCATTTCCTAAGTCATTGGAATTATCCCGGATAATACTTGATAAATCATCGGCTGTAAGTTTGTTGGAAAGACCATCGCTACATAAAAGCAAAATATCATTTCTGTTGGGAATCAAACGCACGCAATCTGGAAAAACCTCATTTTGTGCGCCAAGAGCCTGCAAAACCACATTTTTCAGAGGATGAGTTTCAGCCTCTTCCGGTGTAATTTGACCTTCCTCAATCAATTTAACTACCAATGTCTGGTCTTGGGTGATTTGATAAATTTTCTGGTTGCGAATCAAATACGCCCGACTGTCACCAACTTCAAGAAAATCAAGGTTTTCAAGAGTAATTCCAACCGTTGTAAGAGTGCAGCCCATCGAGTTATAATTTGGATTTGTCCGTCCGCTATGATGAATTAAGCGATTGGCGTAAATGGCAGAATCGTAAAGTTTTTCGATTAGAATGCCCTCATAAAACGATTGTTCGAGGTTAGAAACTTCGCCTGTGAGCATACTTTTGACTGTTTCAACTGCCATCGCACTTGAGATGTCTCCTGCTAAAGCTCCCCCGCATCCATCTGAAACCGCCAAAACAATTCCGTTTTCCTCAAATTCAAATTTTACCGATTTAACCACATATTCTTCTGTTTCCGGCGGTTTTGTCAGGAATTGTGAGTCAGCCAGATTCAACAAAAGATAATTATCTTCGTTACCTTTTCTGACTGGACCTCTTCCGGTTGTTGCGTGAATTTCAACTTCCATAGTTATTCCAATCGTTTTTGCAAATATTCTTTCAACTCAGCAACCGGAACTCTTTCCTGCTCCCAAGTATCTCTGTCACGGACAGTTACGGCGTTGTCTTCCAATGATTCGTGGTCAACCGTGACGCAAAAAGGCGTTCCGATTTCGTCTTGACGGGCGTAAAGTTTGCCGATGCCGCCTGTGTCGTCATAAACGGTTCGCATTGTAGGCAGGAGTTGTTTTTTCAAGTCTTTCGCCATTGCCACGATTTCAGGTTTATTTTTTGCCAAAGGCAAAACCGCAACTTTGATTGGAGCAAGATCTTTTTTAAGTTTCAAAATAACCCGAACTTCCCCTTTATCGTTCACTTTTTCGGAATAAGCATCCATCAAAATTGCTAAAAGAGTTCGATTAACACCCACCGAAGGCTCAATGCAATATGGATAAAAACGCTCATTCGTTGTCGGATCAAAATAGGAAAGGTCTTCGGTTGAATCCTGATTAAGCCGTTTGCCTTCCCTATCCTCCGGTTTTTTAGAATGTGTTTTCAAATCAAAATCGGTTCGATTGGCAATCCCCATTATTTCGTCAAATTGGGCATTTTCATCCTCTCTTTCGGGGAAAAAGCGATACAGAATATCTACGGTTCTATCCGAATAATGCGCCAATTCAGCTTTTGATTGCTCGTAAAGTTTTAAGTTTTCGGGCAAAACTCCTAATGAGGCAAACCAAGCCTGAAAATCGTCGATAAATTCCTGATGAATTTCTCCTGCAGACTCAGGGCGGCAAAAATATTCGATCTCCATTTGCTCAAACTCACGGGTGCGGAAAATAAAGTTTCCCGGAGTGACCTCATTACGAAACGCTTTACCGATTTGGGCGATTCCAAACGGCAATTTGCGGCGTGAAGTATCAAGCACATTTTTGAAATTGATAAAAATTCCCTGTGCAGTTTCCGGGCGCAGGTAAGCCAACGCAG
>JAIBCC010000089.1 GCA_019694395.1 Pyrinomonadaceae bacterium
GCTTCTTTGTAACCGAGCATCAATCCGGCGTGTAAATTGGTCGAACCGCCCGGCTGAATGCAATCAATCGCCCGCCGCAATTCGTAACCGTTTCCGATTTGGTTTGCCGGAAATAAAACCTGTGCCTCAGTATCAAAAACGACGATGGAAACAATATCTTCGGAACGCAATTTTCCGATCATCGTCCGCAAAGATTCTTTGACGCGGGACATTTTATCGCTGTCCGCCATTGAACCGCTTTTGTCAATTACTAACGACAAATTTAACGGGCGCAAATCGGTTCGTTCATTGACTTCGGCAGTCGTAAATCCAATTTGCAGAACGGCTTGTCGTTGTGACTCGGAAATCTCATCATTTCCCCAACGGGTGTCCATTGCCACGCCTTGCCCGACTTTCGGCAACGGCAAACGGTGTTTGTGATAATTGACAAATTCTTCAACCGCCACTTCTTTGGGCAAATTAAGCATGACGGCTGGCGAATAATAATTTGAATTTCCTGAATAGGACGGCTGCGAATTTGAGCTTGCCCGACTTTGAGAAACTGAAGCTGACGAGCCACTCTGTTGTGCCAAAACATTTGAACCCCAGACAATTAAACACAAAGCTACCGCAAAGCCTTGCCAACGAAAGACCTTCATTTATTTCACTCCTTATTTTAGATTGTTTTAACTCTGGGGAGAGTATTTTAAGTTTTGAAAGCTCGGAAAGTTATGGAAGTTTAGGAAGAGTTTTCTTCCCAAACTTTCTAAACTTCTTAAACTGTTCACTTAAAAAGATTCGGCTCAAAAGATTTTGGTTGCTTGAGGTGAAAAAAATTGATTTCTTAAGGAAAAACGCAACCCCCTTGAATTTCAAGATTCTAATTCGTCTTTGATGTTCAGATTACGAATCAAACGATGCAGATAATTCGGATGAACATCTAAAATCTTCGCGGCTTCTACATAACTTCCCTTTGCTTCCTGAAATGCCTTGTAAATCAATTCTTTTTTCTTTGCCTGAACCGCATTGTGATAATTCAGCGGCGAATTTTCATCAAAGCCTTGTAGATTAACGCTTTCGAGCATATTTTCCGGTAGGTCTTCGGGCAAAATCCATTCGCTTGAGCCAAGCACAACTGCGCGTTCCATTGCGTTTTCCAGCTCACGAACATTTCCCGGAAAATCATAATTCAACAAAAGTTTTTTGGCTTTCGTAGAAATTCCGCGTAAACGGCGATTCATTTGTCCGGCAAATTTTTCAGTAAAACTTTCGGCAAGCAGTAAAATGTCTTCTTTTCGTTCGCGGAGGTTCGGCATTAAAAAACGCACGACGTTGAGCCGGTAAAACAAATCCTGCCGAAAATTTCCGGCTTTTGATTCCTCTTCCAGATTGCGGTTGGTCGCTGTAATCAAACGAATATCCGTTTTGATTATCTTTAATCCGCCGACTCTTTCAAATTCTCTCTCCTGCAAAACCCGCAAAAGTTTTGCCTGTAAGGGCAGAGCCATTTCACCGATCTCATCCAGAAAAAGTGTTCCGCCTTGAGCAAACTCGATTTTCCCTTTCTTTTGAGCAACTGCGCCCGTAAAAGCTCCGCGCTCGTGCCCAAAAAGTTCGGATTCCAAAAGAGTTTCGGTCAAAGCGGCACAATTGATGGCAACAAACGGTTTATCTTTGCGGCGGCTGTTGAGATGAATCGCTCTTGCTGCCAATTCTTTGCCTGTTCCGCTTTCGCCTTCGATCAAAACGGTCGAATCGCTCGGCGCAACTTTGGCGATCAAACCGAAAACTTTTTGCATTGCCGGACTTTCGCCAAGCATATTTTTTTCCAGTAAAGTTTCGGAGCGCAGGCGTTCATTTTCACGTTCGAGAAATTCTAAATTGCGGGCATTTTCAATCGCCACGGCGGAAATTCCGGCAATCGCCGTCACAAAACGCAAATGACTTTCATCGAAAACTGAATGAGCATTTTTAGTTGCCAAATAAATTACGCCGAGCGTTTTTTCCAACAACAGAAGCGGGACGCATAAAAGCGATGAAGTCATTGAAATAAAAAGACTTTCCGCTTCGCCCAATTTATTATCAGCAAAAATATTATTTGCCAGAATCGAACTTTTTTCTTGTAAAACCTGCTTGATAATTGTCTGACTGACATTGACTGCACCATTTTGATCGTCCCGATTCATACCGTAAACCTCGGCAAAATCACCGTCTTCATCAGTTAATAAAATTGCGCCTTCCTGCGCCGGAATTACTTCAAAAACCTGCGAGAGAATTTCATTTTGCAGTTTTTCCAATCCGCGAACCGAATTTATTTTCGTGCTGAACTGCATTAAAGCGACAAAATCACGCGCCATCGCTCCAACAGCTTCATTAAATTTCAAGCTGACCGTTTTTGAAAGATCAAGATCATTCCGGTCAAAATTAATCACGCTCGAAAGAGGCAAATCGCTTTCGTTTTCGCCTAAAAAACGAAGCGTAAAATCGCCGATTTTAATTGTATCGCCGTGATGAAGAAGTGAATTTTCAGCCTTTCGGTCATTAATCAAAGTGCCGTTGAGACTGCCTAAATCATTGATTAGATAGTTGTTGTCTTTTTTTTCAATTACGCAATGGCGGCGCGAAACAGAACCATCATTGAGTGGAATCTCGTTGGTTGATTCCCGCCCGATGAAAGTTTTTTCGGCGTTGAGTTCAAAACTATCGCCTTTATTTTTTCCTTCAATTACTAATAATTTTGACATTACTTTTTGGGAAACTATCTTTTTGGTTTATCGAACTATCTTTTCGGATAGCTTTTCGTTTAAGCCAAACCAGCTCTTTTTCTCCGCAGAAAACGATTTATAGTTTAATTTCAATAACTTACATTATCAAATTTCTTTTGGCATAACTATCGCTTTCTATAAGTCCGACAATAAGGTCAGCTTTAAAATTTTATACAGTTGGAGATTTTAATATGAAAACGCAATTTTTGAGATTCTTGGTTTTATCATTCGCTTTAGTTATTTTTTCAGTTTCCGCTTTTGCTCAATCAGGCAATTTAATGGCTGATATTCCTTTTAATTTTTATGTCGGCAATGAAAAACTTTCAGCCGGAAAATATGAGATCAAAAGAGTTAGCCCAAATGCTTTTCTTTTGATCGGCAAAGATGAAAAAGTTAAAATCTTGGCGCAGACTCCTTTAACTACCGGAGATGCAAGTTCCGCCAGCAGCGAAAGACTTGTTTTTAACAATTACGGCAGCAAATATTTTTTGCGGGAAGTTTTTTCCAACCGTAACACAGTCGGTCGTGCGCTTTATGAATCAAAGAGCGAAAAAATATTACGCCAAGGTCTGCCGGAAAACGAAGGAATTTCTAAAAAAACCAAGCCGGAGCAAATATCCGTAGGTCTAAAAACTAAATAAAGTTTCTTGCTAAAAAGCAAGAAGTCAGCCTCGTTGGGTGAACGAGCAAAAAAGCAACGTAGAAATCCAAAAACCTCCGTTGCTTTTTTTATTTTTCTTTAGTCATTAAAACCACATCATTATTTACTTTTCCGCGTGCCAGAACAATTTTCTTTCCGTCTGCCGACCAATCATAATTGTAAATTGAATATTCTTTAAAGTCGGTTACTTTTGTCGGCTTACCGCCTTTGAGAGGCTGAGTCCAAATATTGCTGACACCTTTTTCGGCGTTGATGAAAGAGAAATTTTGACCGTCCGGTGTCCATTTCACAGATGGCTCATTTTGCCCTTCGCCAACTGCCGAAATCGGCAATTCAAATCTTCGTCTTTCACCGGTTGCAATTGTATATATTTCCTGTGCTAACTGTTTTTTTTCTTCGTCCCAAAAAGAATACGCCAAATATTTTTCATCCGGCGAAAAACCTACTTTGAAAGTTTGATTTCCGGTGATAAATTTTAGTTCACCGCTATCCAGAGAGATTTTCCAAACTCCTTGTTGTTCTTCGGTAGCACCAAAAAAGTAAATTGAGTTTTCT
>JAIBCC010000029.1 GCA_019694395.1 Pyrinomonadaceae bacterium
TTAGTTCGCCCGAAGTGGTTTGCCTTGTCAAATAACTGTAATCTTGTTCGCTTAGTTTTAAGTGTTCTTTTCTCATATTAGAAATAAACACTTAATTTGTTAAAAAATTTAAAAAACGGACTAATAATACTGAAGTTATGGGAGTTGTTTTAGTAAATTATTAAAACAACCAGAGACTTGTTTTATAAAGCCTTTCCGTTAATTTTGTCAAAGAGTTTTTCTTAAAAATCGAAATAAAAATGTGATATAAAATTATTACCTTGTTGAGCAAAATGCGGTGATTTAAATTACATTATTATAGATAAAAACCATTTTTATAAGTTAAGGAGCAAAAATAATGGGAGTTCCCTGGGGAGTTGAATACGGCATCACCAAATATGATTCGTTAGAATTTTATCTGGATCGTTGGAAGACGTTTTGTGCCTTAGGTTTATGCAATCATTTTATTTTCCCGATTGACTATGTGCTTTACGAATTTAAACTTGGCGAAGATGGTCAGGTCTCAATCACTACCAGAGAAGATTCGGAAATTATTGCTGAAATGAAATCGCTCAGTTGTAGTGACGGAACATACGATGAATTTGAATCCGTCACTAATAGCTACGATTTATATTTACCCGATAATAGGGGAAGTAGAAACATTGATAAACCGGAATTTAAATGGAATTATCAATCGGCAAATAATTTGAGCTTACTTACTGATTTGTCGCCAAAATGGGGACGGCTGGCAAGAGAATTACGCGCCGCCTCCAGATTTTGCCAAAAACATAAAATGATGCTGGGAATTTCCTATTAAAAAACTTCTATTTATTTTTTTTCAAAGTTGCTTTGACCGAGCCGCAATCAATCATTTTATTGCCGTAATACGGATTACGAATATCTTTGCTGTCCGAGAGCCACGACGCTTTTTTCATCGGGCAATATTGCAAATAGGCTTCGGTTTCATTAGCTTTGAAACTGAAAACCAGCGAATACATATTGTTGGAAAGCTTCATAAAATGTTCGCGCTGATGTTCAAGTTCTTTGTTATCTCTGATGTGGCGCGAATCAAGGCTGAGCAATGTTTCGAGCTTTGTCCACAAAGTTTTTTGCGCGTCAGTCATTTTCGTTTTATCAACCGCTTCAAACGTTTTTAATAATTCGTCCGCCCGTTGACTGGCAATATCGGCATTATCGGCAACCAGAGCATTTTTCAAACTGTAATACTTAGTCAATGATCCACCGATTTGCGTCTGCACCTGAGCATCAATCTTTCCCAAATCCTGAGCTTTGACGGAAAAAGCCAAAGCAATCGTCAAAATTGCAAATAAAATAAATTTAGTTTTCATAACTTCTCCTTTTTTGCCACAGAGGACACAGAGAACTCAGAGAAACGATAAATAAAAGTAAAAACGAATTATAAATTTTAACTTTTATTTTTTTGCTTTTTTCTCAGTGACCTCTGTGCGCTCTGTGGCTAAATTATCAATAATTAAAAGTTAAACCTCCGCCGAAACCATAATGATTAAAATAGTTAGCGGAAAGTTGCCAGCGTTTCGACAAAATATAGCGAAATCCAAGTTCGTATTCTTTGTCAGTATCCCAATAACCATCAAAACGTAATCTTTTAGTGACGGCGAAATCCTCACGGCTAAACCGCAAACGGAATTTTCCTTCCGTATTCACGCGCACATCGGCTTTGACGAACATCGGCAAAGTGTATTCAAAACCCGCCGTTCCAAAAATTTCATTGTGCCACTCGTTTTGTTTGTGGTTTTTCTCGCGGTTGAATTCAAAGCCGACGTAGGCGTTGAAAAACTGTTTTTTGTCGAGCAGTCGCCCGAATTTTTGTTCGCTTTCAAAGCCGTGTTTCGGATTAAAATGAAATTCGGTGCTGAAAAAATTATAATTATTCATCACCATTCCATGACCGAAAGCTCCGTTTGATTGTGCCGAGCCACGAAACATCCCGTGAATCATCCGGTTATCTTCGTTTTTGAAGAATTTCCAGTTTTTCTCTGTCGGCGGAACCTGTTCGTTCGGCGGAGAATTTTCGTAACTGAAAATTCTGCCCATTCCCGCCATCATATGGTAGAGAATGTGGCAATGGAAAAACCAATCTTTTTCCTCGTTCGCGTCAAATTCGATGACATCTTCTTCCATCGGCATTACGTCAATCACATTTTTCAAGGGTGAATAATCACCTTGCCCGTTCAGAACGCGGAAAAAATGCCCGTGCAAGTGCATCGGATGGCGCATCATCGTGTCGTTAATCAGCGTAATGCGAACAACTTCGCCGCGTTTGATCAAAATTTTGTCCGATTTGGAAAGCGGTTTATCGTCAATGCTCCACATATACCGATTCATATTCCCGGTCAATCTGAATTTAATTTCTCGGACAGGCTTATTCGGATCAAAAGTCGTTTTGGTCGGCGATTTGAGCATTGTGTAATTGAGCGTCAACGGCGGAATAAAAGGCTCACCGATTTTGGTCGGGTCAGGCTGGATTTCGGGATACATAACTTCGTTCATATCCATTTGCTGATACGACATTTTCATTTTGTGTTTGCTCATATCGTTCATCATTTTCATCCCGTCAAAAAGTTTGAGTTTGGGAAGAACGGGAGCATTCACTTTTTCGCCCGAACCAAGCCAGAGCGAAGTCGAACCTGTTCTATCTTCAGGAGTCGCGCGTAATTCAAATTGTTTATTTTCGGGAATTGTGACGATAACATCATAAGTTTCGGCAATTCCCATAATCATCCGGTCAACGTCAACGGGAACGACATCCATTCCGTCCGAGGCGACTACGGAAAGCTGTCCACCCGCAAATTGCACCCAGAAATATGTCGAAGCCGAACCGTTGATGATTCGCAAGCGAACCTTTTCACCCGCTTTAAAATTTGGTTGAGAATCTGAAATTTTGCCGTTGGTCAAAAACGCATTGTAATAAACATCGGAAACATCCATCGCGTTCATTCGCTGCCATTCCTGACGAAATTTTTCCTTGATCGCTCCCGCTTTTGCCGCTTCGCCGTAACTTTGCACCGAATCTTTTTGAATCGCGTAATAATCGTTCATATTTTTCAGTGAACGATGAACTTCCATTGGACTTTCATTCGTCCAATCGCTGAACAAAACGGTGTATTCGGGCATTTTGGGTTCATCTTTTTTGTGAATGATAAATGCTCCGTAAAGTCCGCGCTGTTCCTGCATATTCGAGTGCGAATGATACCAATAAGTTCCGCTTTGTTTGATCGGAAAGCGAAAAATATGCTCCGTTTTCGGTTTGATCGGCGTAGTTGTCAGATAAGGAACTCCGTCCTGTTCATTAGGCAAAAGAATTCCGTGCCAATGAAGCGAAGATTCTTCATCTAGATTATTAAAAACGTGAATTTCGGCAATATCGCCTTCGGTAAAAGTCAAAGTCGGCGCGGGAATTTGCCCGTTGATCGCCAATGCTTTGACCGTTTTACCCGAATAATTAACCGTCGTCTGGTCAATTTTCAAATCGTAACGAACGACATTTTGAGCCGAAACGAAGTTTGCCAAAATAATGACAAAACAAATAGAAATTAAAACCTTCATTATTTCTTTTTTTGCCCGTTCAAAACTCAGTAATGCAAAAACGGAAATTGGAAGCGCAAAGACTTCCGATTTAGCCAAAGTTATAAAGTTTTTCATTTCCATTTTGACCTCCGCTTTTAACAAGCTGAGAACATTCTAAAACTTGTCATCAAGTGTCAGGTCAAGCAAAAAAATGAAAAATGTGAAAAAAGTTTAGCAGGAAAAATGTCTGTTTTATCTGACAAACACTTTTCCTGTTTTTTCACACTGAATTTATAAACTTTTAGAATTTTTGCTCTGATTTTAACAGGCTGCTCTATCCTAATTAGTTTTTGTTTTGTCTTTATTTTCGCCTTTATTCATCATCGGGCAGGAATCTTTGCCTTTGCAGCAATCACCTTTCATTGCAGTCGCTTCGCCGTCTTTTTTATGGGCTTGCATATCGCATTTGCCGTCTTTGCAGCAACCCATTGTGCATTTTCCGTCTTTACAGCAATCCATCTGGCATTTGCCGTCTTTACAGCAATCTTCGTGATTCATCGAAGACATTTCTTTGCTGTCTTTATTCATCATCGGGCAGGAATCTTTGTCTTTGCAGCATTCGCCGCCCATTTTGCATTTGCCGTCCTTGCAGCAATCTTTCATTGCACAGCAGGAATCTGTTTTTATTGAAGTAGGATTGCCGGTGTAGGCAAAAACGACCACAGAAAGAGTAAGAATTAAAAGCGCGGTAATTGAATATAAAACTTTGATTTTCATTGTATTTTCCTCCAAAAAAATATTGGGTTTGAATTTATGCTTTATCGGAATTTAAATAGAATCCGACCTGAAAAATGCGACTTTCAGACACACTTCTCCCTAAATTCGGAAAACACAGTTCTGTAGATAGGTGCTGCCGCGATTGCGGATAGCGGAATGATAAATTGTCGGAGATTTGTAGGAAGTTCTGACGAAATAAACAGGTTTCGGCGCTTCAACTTCTTCGGTTTTTGCCGGTGTTTGCTTGGTGATTTTTACTGTTTGCAAATCGGCTGACAAAGTTCTGTTCGGTTTAAAGATACAACATTCTGCTTTGTCTTTTTCTGTTTGCGAGGCATTGTTGCCTTGATTTTTTTTGCAGCATTCGTGATCTTTTTTCATTGGACAATTTTCGTCCATTTTCATCGCCGAAGCTGTCCAAAGGCGTGTGCCGCAACAAACCAAAACCAAGACGCTGCTCAACCAAAAAACCAGAAAGACCGAAGTGGCTTTCCATATAATTGACTTACCTTCCGAGCGTCTCATTTTCATCAATCTTATAATAGCACTTTGACTTGTTAAGTCAATCTAATTCGTTTAATTTTTTAGTTAAGCAAAACTTATTAAATCATCTGTAAAGAAAAATTGAGATCGGTAAAATTATTATTCCTAATCCACCAACAATAATACACCACCAAGCCATTTTTATTCCCGCAATTTTATCTTGAGATTGATTTATAATTTTTAATGCTTGAAAACCGGAAATAAGGGCGATTAGCGAACCGAGTCCTGCCAGCCAAACGATTGAAAAAACAAAACCACGGGATAAAATCTTGCTGACTTTAATTTGTAATTCAAGATTTGGCGAATTTTCTTCGATCATAGCAGAACTTAAAAACCTAATTGTTTAGAGATTTTTAAGGCAGATTCTTTAACCAGATCAACGATTTTCGGCAAATGCGTTTCGTCAATCTGCATGATCGTGCTGGAAGTTCCGAGCGCGGCAATAACCTTTCCATTAGCATCAAAAACCGGAGCTGCCACGCAACGCACACCGAGCGCGTTTTCTTCGTTATCAATCGCAAATCCGTATTCACGGACTTTGTTGAGTTCGGCTAAATATTTCTTTTGGGTGGTAATGGATTTCGGAGTTTTGCGCTCCATCCCGCGCAAATCCAGAATCGAAGTTACTTCATTTTCAGGCATTTGCGAAACTAAAACTTTTCCAATCGCAGTTGTATGAATCGGCAAACGATGACCAACCCAAATATCCATTTTGACAAAACTTTCAGCTTCGACCTTTTCGACATAGACCGCTCGCCCGTTGTCCAGAACAGATAAGTGCATCAAAAGTTTTGCCTTTTTGACATACGCCTCCATAACTGGACGGGCAACTTCGCGCACGTCAATATGTGTCAGCATATCGCGCGTTAAACTCATCAATTTTAAGCCCAAACGGTATTTGCCGCTTTCCTTTTCCCGAATCAAATAACCGCGATTTTCCAGCACGCGCAAAATGTAGCTGGCTGAACTTTTGGGAATTTTTAAACGGCGATTGATGTCGGAATTTGTCATTCCGTTTGAACTGTGAGCGACTGATTCCAAAATCGAAAGCGTTCGCTCAATAGTATTTCCTGATTCTGACATTGTTAAACCTCTGTGTTTGTTGAGTTTGAATTTTACCAACCTTTTTTATTTTTATCAAATATCGTTCGAGATTGTGAAAAACTGTGCAAAATCACGAACAAAGGGAAGATTATTATTTACAATTTTTCATAACAAAAATTATATTAGTTCTATAAGCAGAATATTAGTTCAGAATATTGAACATAATAAAATTATGACACAACAAGCAGAAAAACAATTTGACAGCCGAATCAACCACGCGCCTTTGGGTTTTAATCCTGAAACCGATTTGCCGAAAGGATTTTACAAGTTTTTATTGCCGCTGCATCGTGAGTTTACTCCGCGCCAGCAGGAATTAGCCAAAAAACGGGCGGAAGTTTTACAAAAATCGCATCAGGGCGTTTTGCCGAATCATTTACCGAAATCGGAAGCTACCGAAACAGATTGGAAAATCGAGTTTCCTAAATTTGCCGAAGACCAACGAAATCAGATGACGGGTCCGGCGGATGATGCCGAACTTTGCGTTAAAATGCTCAATTCGGGTGCGCCGGGAGTGATGCTTGACCTGGAAGATTCCACCGCCAACAATTGGGAAAATATCGAACGCGGAATCCAAAATGTCATCAAAGCACTACACGGTGATTTAACTTATTTTGATTTCAAACGCGAACAACATATTCCGATAAACTCAAGCAACACAGTTACTTTTACCCGCGCACGGGGTTTGCACATTAATCAAGCCGGAGTAATTCCAAACGAACTTTTGTCGGCTTCGCTTTACGATGTGGCGCGGGTGGCTTTCGGAGTTGAAAAGGAAAAGTTATCGCACCCGCTTTGTTTTTACATTCCGAAAAGTGAATCGGCGGAAGAGGCTTTGTGGTGGCGCGATGTTTTTCAGTCGATTGAAGAAAATTTGGGTTTGGAAAAAGGCACGATCAAATGTATGGCGTTGGTCGAAGCGCATCCGTTGGCATTTCAGATGGAAGAATTTATCTACAATTTGCGCGAACATATCATCGGTTTGAATCTCGGACGTTGGGATTATATGGCGAGTCTGATTCATTTTAATCTGCACGATCCGAATTGGGTTTTGCCTGACCGAAACACGATTCCGCACGATGTTCCATTCTTTCAAAATCTGCGCGAACTTTTGGTTGAAATCTGTCACAAACACGGAATTTTAGCTATTGGGGGAATGACTGCACTTTATCCAAGTCGTGTAGATTCAGAACTTAACGACCGAGCATTAAAAGTTTTGGAAGTTGATAAGCGCAATGAATCAAGTGTCGGAATGGACGGAGCATGGACAGGGCATCCTGACCAAAACGCAATTGCCGTTGCTCAATTTCCGAAACCGAATCAAAATTTCAAACGAGCCGAAAATGCTGAACGCTATCCCGATTTGCGCCCGTCAATCGAAAGTGTCGGCAAACGAACTCTGAACGGAACACGCGCCGCGATTCGCACCGTTATTCGTTATCGAAACGGCGTTTTGTGCGGCAAAGGCGCAAGTCTTTTGGACGGTTATATGGAAGATTTAGCCACCGATAGAATTTACCGTTTGATGATCGCTCAAAGAATGAAACATTCCGAAACCGTTGAAATCTCGGACGAAAATGGAGAAAAAGTTTTACACATTCCCGAACTTATCACGCAGCTTTTTGATGAGGAGTTAGCCAAAATCAAAGCTGAATTACCGCAACCGCTGCCAAAAGGTTTCTGCGCCAGATTTGACGAAGCCCGTCGAATCAGCGAGGAAATGATTTTGAATAGCCAATTTGACCCGATTTAATTTTTTACCACAGAGCGCACAGAGAACGCGGAGAAAGGCAAAAGTAAAAAGTAAAAAAATAATGACAATTTATAGATGCAGTTTTTGTCTTTTGCTTTTTAACTTTTTCTCTCGGTGAACTCCGTGTCCTCTGTGGCAAAAAAAGGAGAAAAAAATGACAAAAGATGAACAAATTAAAGAAATAGAACGCGATTGGAAAGAAAATCCGCGTTGGGAAGGGATTGAAAGACCTTATTCGGCTGAAGATGTTTTGCGTCTGCGAGGTTCGGTAAAAATCGAATATACGCTGGCGAAACTTGGCGCGGAAAGACTTTGGAATCTGATGAAAACTACACCGTATGTTAATGCTTTAGGGGCTTTGACGGGCGGACAGGCGATTCAGCAGGTGCAAGCCGGACTTCCGGCGATTTATTGCAGCGGTTGGCAAGTTGCGGCAGACGCGAACATTGCGGGACAAGTGTATCCTGACCAGAGCCTTTATCCTGCGAACAGTGTTCCTGAACTCGTCCGCCGCTTGAACAATGCCTTTCGGCGTTCAGATGAAATATATCACGCCGAGGGGAAAAATGGAATTTATTGGTATGCGCCGATTGTTGCCGATGCCGAAGCGGGTTTTGGCGGAAATCTGAACGCTTACGAATTGATGAAAGGAATGATCGAAGCGGGCGCATCCGGCGTTCATTTTGAAGACCAGCTTTCATCAGCCAAAAAATGCGGACACCTCGGCGGAAAAGTTTTGGTTCCGACACAGGAAGCCGTGCAAAAACTTGTCGCGGCTCGATTAGCGGCTGATGTTCTGGGAGTGCCAACCGTCATCATCGCCCGCACCGATGCCAATGCAGCAAATCTTTTAACTTCCGATGTTGACGAAAATGACAGACCTTTTACGACAGGTGAAAGAACAATTGAAGGATTTTTCAGCGTCAAAAACGGAATTGATCAGGCGATTTCGCGCGGTCTTGCCTATGCACCTTACGCCGACTTAGTTTGGTGCGAAACTTCAACGCCCGATATTGGCGAAGCACGCAAATTTGCTGAAGCAATTCGCACCAAATATCCCGATAAAATGCTGGCTTATAACTGTTCGCCGTCATTTAACTGGAAGAAAAAACTGGATGATGAAACTATTGCAAAATTTCAAATCGAACTTGGAAAAATGGGTTACAAATTTCAATTTATTACTTTGGCTGGTTTCCATTCGCTTAATTTTGCGATGTTCGAGCTGGCTAGAGGCTACAAAGAAAAGGGAATGACGGCTTATTCGCAATTGCAGGAACAGGAATTTGCTTCCGAAAGTTCCGGCTACCGCGCCACAAAACATCAATCATTTGTCGGAACAGGTTATTTTGATGCCGTGACGCAAGTAATTACGGGCGGATTATCTTCAGTAACGGCTCTGAAAGGTTCAACCGAAGAAGAACAATTTGAGGAGAAAAAAGTCCAAACGGAAGTTGCTTTTGCGGAAGCGTATAGTTTTCATTAATTAAAATCAAAAAAAGGAAAGGTTTTTCTGCCTTTCCTTTTTTACTTAAACATTAAAGCGAAAATCTACCACATCGCCTTCCTGCATAATGTATTCTTTGCCTTCGAGACGGGCTAAACCTTTTTCCGACGCGGCTTTGCGCGAACCACAAGCGACTAAATCGTTGTAGCCGATAATTTCCGCCCGAATAAATCCGCGTTCGATGTCGCTGTGAATTTCTCCGGCGGCTTGCGGGGCTTTTGTTCCAATCGGAATCGTCCACGCCCGAACTTCTTTTTCTCCGGCAGTTAAGAATGACATCAAGCCGAGCAAACGATACGCGGATTTAATCAATTCTCCAACGCCGCTTGATTCAACGCCTAAATCTTTCAAAAATTCGGCGCGTTCTTCTTCTTCCAAAGAAACTAAATCCGCCTCTAATTTGGCGCAAATGACAACGGTTTCAGAATTTTCCGCCGCCGCAAAATCTTTGACAAGTTTGACATACGGATTATCATCAGGACTCATCAGCGAATCTTCGTCAACATTTGCCGCGTAAATGGTCGGCTTAGTTGTCAGCAAAAACCATTTTTTCACGAGGGCTTTTTCATCATCGGATAAATCAAGACTGCGAATCGGCTTGCCGTCTTCGAGAACGGGCAAGAGTTTTTCGATGATTTCCAAATCACGTTTGGCATCTTTATCTCCGGCTTTGGCGGCTCGCTGAGTTTTATCTTTGCGTTTTTGCAGACTTTGCAAATCGGCAAGAGCCAATTCGATTTGAATCGTTTCGATGTCACGAATCGGATTGACCGAACCTTCGACGTGAACAATATCGTCATCGTCAAAACAGCGGACAACTTGAACAATCGCATCGGTTTCGCGAATATTTGCCAAAAATTGATTGCCTAATCCTGCGCCTTCCGAAGCCCCTTTGACCAATCCGGCAATATCTACAAATTCGACTGTGGCGGGAACGATCCGTTGGGCTTTGATAAGTTTTTCCAAAACATTCAAACGCTCATCCGGCACAGCAACAATGCCGACATTCGGCTCAATCGTAGCAAAAGGATAATTGGCGGCTAAAGCGGCTTCCTGCGCCGTCAAAGCATTAAAAAGAGTTGATTTTCCCACGTTGGGCAATCCGACGATTCCTGCTCGTAACATAATTTTCAGTGGTCAGTGGTTAGTGGTCAGTAGTCAGAAACTTGCCGTCTAACCAAAACGAATATTGTAGCGTGTAAATTGAATTTTGAGAAATTGCGGCTCTCAGCTAAACCAATTTTATTGACAACATCCAAAACTATGTTTAATCTGCCTTTTAGAAATCGGAGTTTATATGAAGAATCTTACCTTACTGATTTTATTCCTATTGTTTGCCGTAAACATTTTTTCACAAACAACTTATACACCTAAAGATATAGCTGGAGAGTATATTTACAGTAGTGGATATGTTGGGGCAAGTTTTTGCCTAAAAGATGATGGAAGTTATGAATTTAGAACTTTTTCGGATTGTTGCGGCAATGACTGGAAAGAGATAGGAACTTATTCAATTAAAACGAATTTAGTTCAGTTCAAAATAATCAAATATACTCTTGGGCAATATAATCTGTTTGACCCGAAAGAAAAAGCAGCGGCTTTCAAAAAATTTTATCCTGAATCAGATTTTAAGGATGAAAAGATTGAAACCGAACACGAAATACACATAGTTAGTTGGGGAGAACGCGTATATTTATTAAACTACAATGATCTCTATAAATTTGCTGCTGCCGTGAATTTAGGCTTTGAACCACGAGGGCAAATAATTCACCATGATTTTTTGACAACTGATTTTTACCTCCGAAGTGGAGACGAAAAAAAAATTGTAAGCGGAAAACCTAATTTACCAAATGAATGGCTTTCGTATATTTTAGATTCTCCAATAAATGCTTCCATTACAAAAATTGAGGGAGCAAAACACGAAAGAAAATATACGGTTAATAAAGGTAGTAAAGAGGGGCTAAAAGTTGGAATGTGCTTTATTAGAGAAAATACAAAAATTGATTATGAAAATTTAGTTTGGGTAATTTCGGTTGAAGAACATTCCGCAATACTCGAAGTTCAAAGCCTTATTTTTCCGCCCGATTATAAAATTGGTGATATTCTTACTACAAAATCTTATAAAAGCCCAAAATAAAAATATCTATGAAAATTCTAAATTGGGGATTGATCGGTGCGGGTGACATTGCGCGGAAAAGAATTGCGCCTGCTTTGGGTGAGCTGGAAAACTGTAATTTGGTTTCTATCAGTCGTAAAAACGCGGAAACGGCAGAATCTTTTGCCAAAGAATTCGGTGCCGAAAAATGGTTTGCAGATTGGCGGGAATTGATTGCGGACGAAGAAATTGACGCGGTTTATCTCGCAACGCCTGTTTTTTTGCACAAGGAACAAACGATTGCCGCCGCCGAAAAAGGGAAGCACATTTTATGTGAAAAACCGATGGCTCTCAATCCAACAGAATGCGAAGAAATGATTGCGGCGTGTCAGGCAAATAACGTCACGCTCGGCATTGCCTATTATCGTCATTTTTATCCGATCATTAAACGTATCAAAGAAATTATTGCAGCAGATGAAATCGGCAAACCTGTTTTGGCGCAAATGAATGCGTTTGAATTTTTTAATCCGACACCGGAAAATTCTCGTTATTGGCTGCTCGAAAAAGAAAAATCGGGCGGAGGTCCGATGATGGATTTCGGCTGTCACCGGTTGGAAGTTTTAAATAATCTTTTTGGCGAAGTCACGCAAATCAAAAGTCTGGTGACAAAAACCGCTTTTGAAAGGGAAGTGGAAGACACGGCAACCGCGCTTTTACAATTTGAAGGGGGAACTTGTGCAAGCGTAACAGTTACTCACGCCGCGAACGAACCGCAGGACACGCTCAGTATTTTCGGCACTAAAGGTTCAATTCACATTCCCGTTTTGAATAAAGATGAAATTCGGATCAGGAATGAAAAAGGCGAAATCATTGAATCTCATCCGACACATCCGAATGTTCATCTGCCTTTGATCGAGGATTTTACCAACGCGGTTTTAGAAAATAGAGAACCGTTGGTGACAGGCGAAATCGGAAAGAAAATACAAGTTTTAGAAGATAAAATTTATAACGAAGGATAAAAACTAATAAACGCAGAGTGCGCTGAGCTCGCAGAGATTTTTAAATAAATCTCGAGCAAATTAGAGATTGGTTTCTGCCTTTGTTACCATACATTCATTCAAAATCTGCTCTAAATTTAGTATTAAACTCTGCGTTCTCCGCGTGCTCTGCGGTAAAAATCTTTTTTTGTGTAATTCTATTTCAAAAGCTCTTCGATAATTTTTTCCGTATCTTTTGACGACGGAACGGGCGCGTTTAGGTTGGCAATTTTGAACGATCTGTCAATGATTATCGTGCGCGGAATCCCGACAATATCATAATTGATCAATTTATTGCGGCTGATTAACCATTGAAAACCTTCTGCTTTTCGTTTATCAACATTTGTTTTCCAGCCCGCAGTGTCGTCATCAATCGAAAGCGAAACAAAAGCAATATTGTTATTGTCTTTATATTTTTCCTTCAGTTTTTCAAGGAAAGGCATTTCCTGTAAACAAGGTCCACACCACGTTGCCCAGAGATCGAGATAAATAACTTTTCCTTTCAGACTTGCCAGATTTATCGGATTTCCTTTGAGATCAACCGCCGTAAAATCAACCGCCGTATCGCCTTTACCGAATTTTAATAAACCGTCCAATCTTTGCTGCAAAGCGTTTTTGTATTGAGGCGTTTTGATTGTAGCAATCTCGGCGCTAAATTTTTTAAGCTCATTTTTATCGGTGATCGAATTCATTGAATTCACCAAAGAACTTGCTCTTTTCCAGTCATTTATTTTTTGAATATCTGTTTGGTTGGTAGAAAATTTGGTCAAATCATCCGCAATATCCCGGTAAACTACGAGCTTCATCAAAGAAAAATCCACAAAATTTTTGTTGATTTGATTAATTGCTTCTTCGGATAGTTTTTGATATTCGGTTTCGTAAACTTTCAGCGCATCTGCCGGAATTTTCGGACGATAAACGGGAATTCGTCCGTCTAAAAAACTATTGATGGTGTCGGCTTTGATTCGCGCGGCTTCCAGTCTTTTGAATTCAGCCGTGACCCCTTTTAATTCATCCAATTCTTTTTTTCTGAGCGCGGCGGCTGCAAAAATATAATCAATCGTTTCTTTGGCAGTCGGTTTAGCGTTTTTGCCCGCTTCCATATACGAACCGGCTTTGGGAAACGGCGTTGCTCGTAGAAACATATTGGCTTGACTTCCTTTTCCTTTGAAATCGCCAACCATCGGATTTTTTTGATCCACCTTAACAGTCAGATCATCACCCGGCGAAAGATATAAGATATTTCTTCCCAAACGAAAATAATTTGGACTGGCTAATTTGAAAGTGATTTGAAAATTTCCGTTGGGATCGGGAATCACCATCCGCTCGGCTGTCGGTGGTAAAAGATACTGCATATCGGAAAGGTCTTCGATCATTACCTGACTGCTGAAATTTTTCAAAACTCCTTTGATCATTACGGTTTTTGCCGTTTGCGCCGAAATGCTCAGTGGAAGCAGAAAAATCGAAAGACTTAATGCTTTAAGAAAGAAACGTTTCATAAATTTGAAAATTTTTTTTAGATTACTTAATCCCAAGAACTTCAATGATAAAGATAAGCGTAGCATTTGGAGGAATTACACCGCCTGCTCCACCTGCTCCGTAACCGATTGACGGCGGAATAATTAAAGTTGCGTGGTCGCCGACGGAAAGTTTTTGTAAACCTTCGTCCCAGCCTTTGATAACCATTCCCATTCCGACGGGAAAAGAAAAAGGTTCGTTTCGATGGAGCGAACTGTCAAACATTGCGCCGTTGGTTAAAAGTCCGGTGTAATTAACGACGACCTCATTTCCGGCTTTGACCTGTGCGCCATCGCCTTTTTTCGTAATTATATAGGTCAAACCTGATTCGGTTGTAACTGCCTGATTTGTATTTTCCATCCTTTTATCTTGCCTTTGAATTGCTTTTTGATGCAAGTAAAGAAAATTTTTTGAAACATTTTACCCTTGTTTTGCGCGTAATATAAAGAGGGAATTTTCCCGATTCAAAAACTATTATCCAAGGAATAATTTTAGTTATGAAACCATTTTCGCTGATGCTGTTTTTATTTATCCTTTTGGCAAAGACGGCGGTTTTTGCTCAAACCGATAATCTGGAAGATCTGTTTAGAAATTTTCGGCATTTTGATTTGCGTGACGCACTCGCCCAAAGAAAAAATGATAATTCAACCGAAGTTTTATTTTATCGCGGAGCTGTTGCCAATCGTTTTAACGAAACGAAAAGATCTGCCGAACTTTTGCAAAAATATTTTAAAAAAGCCAATAAAAACGCCACTCATTTGGCTGATGCCTACGAAATTCTGGCGGATAATTTCACTAAAGAATTTCAATACGGAAAAGCAGCCGATGCTTATAAATTTTTGCTTGATAATTTTCGCGGAAAAATTGACGAACAGCGAATCAAAGGTTACGAAAATATGTTCGGGTTGTGGAATTCCTTGCGTCAGATTTCCCCGCAAACGGTCGAATTCAACGGAGATTCAAATATTCAAGGCACACGCGATTCGGCTAAACTTTTAAACGTTGCCGTCGAAATCGGTTCGGTTAAGGATAATTTTGTCTTTGATACGGGCGCAGGTCTTTCGACGATCTCATTATCAACTGCTCAAAAATTCGGCTTAAAAATAATCGAAGCGGATGTCAGTGTCGGCTCGTCAACGGAAATAAATGTTAAATCAAAACTGGCAGTTGCGCCCGAAATGAAAATCGGTAACGCCAAAGTTCGGAACGCAATCTTTCTGGTTTTAGAAGACAAAGCTCTCAGTTTTCCGCAGATCAATTACCAGATTCACGGCATTGTCGGATTTCCGGTCATTCATTCGCTCGGCAAAGTTTCGATCGATAAAAATAATCAGGTCGCCATTTTAGCCAAATCGGAGAAAACAAAAGCCGAACCGAATCTGGCTTTTCAAGGCTTAACGCCGATCATTGCCGGATTTCATCAAAATAAAAGACTCTATTTTGTTTTTGATACCGGCGCAGCTTCCAGCGATTTTTATCCCGCATTTTTCAAATCCAATGAGGCGGAAATCAGCAAAAATCAGACTTCGCAAAAAGTAAAGATCGGCGGCGCGGGCGGATTCAAAGAAGTAAACGCCTATCGTTTTCCCGAAATCGAATTAAACATCGGCGGAAAAACCGCGAAACTGACAAACGCCAGGATCTTAACCGAGCAAACTAACGAAAACAGCCGTTTTTATTACGGAAATCTGGGACAGGATCTAATCAAACAATTCGATAAATTGATTCTGGATTTTCGCAATATGCAGATTAGTTTTGAGTAAGTTCCCGTGAAAAATGGAAAGCGGAAAACGGAAAATAAAAGTATTTATCAAACTGCGTTATTTCCGGTATTTACTATATTTTTCTTTTTCCGAAACCTTATCTTTATTTTGTCAGCTTCTGCAATTCAGAACAGTTAGAATTATCGGAATAAATTTTCAGTTTTAAGGTTGGACTGTATCAACCCATTGAACCGGATTTCCGGCTCTAAAATCCGTCTCGTATCTGGCAACTCGGAGCTGTTCGGTAGGAGTCAGCAGATACCAGACAATCGTTGGATTATTTTGGCGCATTTTCTTAAATTCGGAAAAATCATCTGCGCTAAAATTTTGCTCTGTAATTCGTTGGGGATGCGAGTGACAATATGCACGAAGCACTTGTCCTTTAGCTAAAGTCAATGAGAGTGAGCCGCCGTTGGAGCCAATTTTTTCGGGCGCTGTATAGCGGTAAGTTGCCTGACTATTTTCTACTACGATCAGTATAAAAAAAGCATATTCGTCAAATTTATTAGGGTGATTTCCGCTCATTATTTTTTTGAAACCACCCATTGCCGCTTCGTCTATTGTTTTGTATCCCTTGGATAAATTTCCAGCCATGGATTTCTTTTTCTCCTCAAAAATAGACGAAGATTTTATTAAAATTTGCTCACGGAAAAGGGGAATTTAAGTAAGAATCAAATGATTTGAAGCTGCTAATTTTCCGGTCTGAATGCCTTCACACAACCAAATAAAAACCAAAATTGGACACATTTTGTCTTTTCATTGGGTTGCCTAAATGTTTTCTCGTTTTATATAATTAGAGGAAAGTTTTATCTATGAGTAGCCGCAAGAATACCCCCAAAACACCCAACGAAAACATTGTAATTCAAGAGATGGGATACGAAATCCTCATCTACGATTTGAAAGAAAACAAAGCATTTTGTCTGAATGAAACTTCAGCTTTGATTTGGCAATTGTGTGATGGAACTAAAACTGTTACTGAAATCAGTGAAAATTTATCCGGGCAATCAAAGCAAACTATTAAGGAAGATTTAGTTTGGTTAGCGTTGGATAGTTTCAAAAAAAATAATTTACTTGAGAATAATAAAGAGTTTGAGATTGATTTCAATGGCTTGAATCGTCGTCAGGTGATTAAAAAAGTAGGTGTGGCATCGCTGATCGCCCTCCCGGTGATCTCTTCGCTAGTTGCGCCAACGGCAGCATACGGAGCATCACTAGCCCCACTTTTTGCAGGTTGCACCAGTCCATCTGACTGTGCTTCTAATTTCTGCACTCAGGGACCTCCCAGATGCTGCGTCCCCGGCACGGCTGGTATCAGAGGTGCTAATGTTTGTTGTGACGGCACACCGACTAACTGTAATGCACAGTGTTGCAGTAATACAGGAACAATCAGTCCACTTCCAGGTTGCCCTGGAGGTTTTGTGATTGCTTGTCCTAACAGTTAGAAATTCTGATAAAAACTGTGTCCTGCTAAACAAAGGGCAATCACGCAGCCATCATTGTTGTATAAAACAACAACGGGCTTTCGTTTAATCGTCGGATTAAAGCTCACATAAAGCCAAAAAAAACAATGAATCTGTTTCAGAAACGATCGACCGTTTCTGAAACAGAACTTATAAATGGTGTGTCAATATCGGGCATTTCCCGGATGGTAATAAAACTGTCTATCACCTATTGAATATAAAAATAAAGAACTAAAGAAATCATTACAATGTTGTAAAGAATCCGGTTTGTAAAAAGCCTCACAGCACTGCTGCATTTTGTAATGAAACCATTATCACATCTTTGGATCGCGCTGGTAAAAAGGATTGAAAAATCTATTTCTTTTAGATACCATTATTATTAACCCCCGACTGGAAGGCACTATCTCGCGGATAATGTTTTCTTTATTATTTCAAAATTATTTCGACTTATTTTATTTTTAGCGCGTCTAAAAGTGAAAGAATGAAAACGAAATCCCCCAATTTTGGTTTAATTCATTACATTGATTTAATTTAATGATTTTTTCGTAAAGGAATGCTCAATTATGTCCCAAATTTTAGCTTTTAATACTATTTTTCTGTTTTATACTGATCCCGGGTCGGGAGCTCTGATCTTTCAACTCATTTTGGCAACCTTACTTGGGAGCCTCTTTTACCTTCGTAAACTAAAAGACCTTATCTTTAAAAAGCGAACTTCAAAAGAAGAACAAAATAATAGACAAATTGGACTTACAAAATAAAGATTCCGAGAGATAGTTGAATCTGATTCAAAGAGGGTTTGAATTATGGGAATCTCATTTCGTGATCCTGCCGGAAAACTTTTTTTTCACCAAGAACAAGTCATTCGTTTGGTCAATCAGGTTGGGAAAGACGATTTTGCGTATGCTTTGGAGTCAAAGAAATTGTCTCAATTTCTGGAATCCGGAAGGCTGGTCAAATTCTATCAGCCTGATTCCAAAGAGGTTGAATTACTGAAAGTTTTTGCACAAAATGAATTTGAAATTCCGCCTAATCAAATATCAGCTATTGTCAAACACGAAAAAATTCCATTTTTGAGCTATCCATACGAATGGACGCCGGAAATGCTTTATTCGGCGGCAGAATTGACTTTGGATTTAGCAGAAGAACTACAAAAGGAAATGATCGGGTTAAAAGATGCAACCCCTTTTAATGTTTTATTTCGTGGTGCAAAACCTGTTTTTGTTGATTGGCTGTCGTTTGAAAAGCGGAACGAGTTTGATCCGATTTGGCGTTCGCAAGCACAATTTATTCGCACTTTTTGTTTGCCGTTAATGGTTCATAAATATTTAGGTTTTCAGTTGAGTTGGATTTTTCGGGTTAATCGCGAGGGTCTTGAGCCGGAAATAGTCTATCAAATGTTGAGTTTAAGAAAGAAACTCACTCCTCCATTTTTATCGGTTGTTACTATCCCAAAATTGCTCGGATCAACAAAGATGTCAACTGAATCGGCAATTTATCAGAAACAAACTGTGAATAATGCCGAAAAAGCCCAGTTTATTCTGAGTCAGCAATTCAAGTCATTACGCCGCCTTTTGAAAAAAATAAAACCTAAATCGGATATCAAATCGAATTGGACAGATTATGTTGGCGAAAAGCAACATTTTACCGATTCATATTTTGACCAAAAACAACAGTTCGTTGAATCTACACTCAAGGAATTTCAGCCCAAGAATGTTTTAGATATTGGATGCAACACGGGTTCATTTAGCCGAATCGCTGCCCAAAACGGGGCGCAAGTCATTGCTATTGATCAGGATGCCGCAACTGTTGGAAAGGTTTGGCAAATGGCAAATCAGGAAAATCTGGATATTTTACCGTTAGTAATTGACATTTCGCGTCCAACTCCGGCAAATGGCTGGGAAAATAAAGAATCTGCATCTTTTCTTGAGCGTGTATGCGGAAAAGTGGATTGTGTTCTGATGCTGGCAGTAATTCATCATTTGCTGGTGACAGAAAGAGTTCCTTTGTCAAAAATTTTGGATTTAACGGCAAAAATAACGACAAATATTGCAATTATTGAATTTGTTCCGCCGGATGACAAGATGTTCAAGCAAATCTCGCGTGGACGTGACCATCTTTTTGAAAATCTAACTGAAGAAGTTTTTTACCAAAGTTGCCAAAAATATTTCAAAGTTTTAAAGATTGAAAAACTGCCTGATTCTAATCGCCGGATTTTTTTATTACAAAAATGAAACCCAACTTCTTTGAAAAAATAATTGTTGCCTTATCATTATCAAATCTTTTATTTATCAGCAGTTGGCGAAGAATTTTATATCCTCAGAGCGAACCATATCACATCAAGTTTTCCACCTCTTTCAACGATTATTCAGCGATTCTTCTAACCGTTGTTTTTACCGCACTTGTTTTCTTGGGCGGAGTTAAACTTTCGTCAACAATCTTCAAAAAACAAACTGTTCCCAAACTATTTTTTTTGCTGGCATTTGGAATTGTTTTGAATAGTTTCCGGGTAATGTTTTTATGGAACGACTCCTCAATCACCCTTAAAATAATTTTGTTTTTGCTTTCGGGAAGCATCTTTATCTTTTTGATAACAAAGGTTAAAAACAAAATCTTTTCATATCTTTGCACTGTTTTGATGGTTTTTTCCCCGTTTGTGATTCTTACCTTTTCGCAAGCCGTTTGGGGAATGATAAATTACCGGAAAGTAGAAGAAGTTTCGTTTGCAGATCAGCTTGCAAAAATCAAAACTCAAAAAACGGGAAACTTAAAAAATCGTGTAGTTTGGATTATTTTTGACGAGCTAGGAAATGTTTTTTCGCCTGATGTTGCTCCTCCAAAATTAAAACTATCCGAATTTGAAAAGCTAAAAAAGGAATCTTTGATGGCAACCAACGCAATTCAGCCGGGTGATATGACACTTAAATCTATACCTTCATTACTGACCGGAAAGATAGTCGAGGATACTAGGTTTATAGACAACAATGATTTATTGCTGTTTTACAAAAATCAAGAAAGCAGCCGATTTAGCGAAAACCCGACAATTTTTTCTAAGGTCAAAGCACTGGGCGGAAATACTTCACTGATTGGCTGGCATCATTCATATTGTCGGATTATTGGTCAGGATTTATCGGCTTGCCATTGGGAAAGTTCAAATCTGACAGTAGGCTTTGAGGAACAAAAACTTTTTCCGGCAGTGCTTAGCAATTTTCAAGAGATGTTAAATTTCATTCCTTTTATTGGGTTTAGTTTGTTTGAAAATATAAAGCAAAATAAAGAACGGAAAAATTACACAACCCGGCATTTCCAAATGATGGATGTTGCTCAGCAAAGCGTTGTAAATTCAAAAATTGATCTGGCAGTAATTCATCTTCCGTTCCCGCATAATCCGTTTTTCTATCAGCCTGAAACGGACTCTTTTGATAATAAGGCAGGAAATTATCTCGATAATTTAGCCCTTACTGATCAAGTTTTAGGCAGTATTCGTCAAAATATGGAAAAAGCAGGTGTGTGGGACAATACAACCGTCATAATTTCCTCAGACCATCATTGGAGAGTGAGCCTATACAAAAAAAACGGATGGGGAGATTTGGATGATTTGATTGCCAAAGACGAATCTTTTGCCACCATGAAAAATATCGAAAACGCAAAAATTCCATTCTTTATCAAGTTAAAAAATCAAAAAGAATCGGTAATTTACGAAAAGCCGTTTAACACAGTTATTACGCACGATTTAATTTTGGCGATTATGAAAGGTGAAATAGAAAATGTCGAAGATCTGAAAAAATATCTTGCTTTCTGTGTTCCTTGATTAATCCTCATTAAACCTATAAGGAACGATTAAAAATCCGGCAGCTTTCACCATCGAATCCTTTCAGCCAATGTCTAAATTTGCAAGCCTGTATCTGGTTTTGTTTTCGTTGCCAAACATTATAAATTTACATGCCTTGTAGTCAATATCCGAAAGACTACGATTGCGATAAATAATAAGATACCCAGATAAATCCAAACTTTTTTATCTGAAAATTGCGTGCTTTGATTAGTGTAACCTCCCGGATTGTTCAAAACGACAAATTTTAGCTTGTTCCAATCCCATATTAATAGATATATGTTTGCCATAAGCATTAGTGAAGTAATAGCCAAAATCCCCGGAGAATCAAAATATGTAGTCAGAACAACAATATTAAGGATGATCGGAAAATAGACAACCGCACCTAAAGTGCTGAAAATCTGAGACATCAATAAAAAACCTGCCACAATCTGCCCCACGCCAATAAAATGCCAATAAAACCCGGATTGATACATAGATTCCAAAAGATGAGGCAGCGAATTAATTGGCGCGGTTTCACCTGAAAACGGGGTAAATCGGATTCCTTTGATTTTAAGAATACTAGCCCAAACAAAGGCTGACCCAAGTAAATATCGAAGGGAAATTGTAAAAATCTGAAAAATAGCGATTTGCTTTATCTTAAAAATAAACTTTTCCATGTCTGATAAATATAAATATTAAGGAGGTGATTAAATTAAAATAGAGTTTCACGAAAAAGGCAGAAACACGCGCGTCAGCAAGTGTGTTTCAAGTTAGCCGTTTCAATCAGCAAAGGTAAACACGCTCCTTGACAGTCGCGTTTCCGCCTTAGTTGAAAAATATCATATTTATTTTGGTCACCCGATGGACAAAATGAAATTGCAAATATTTTTACGAATACTTTTTTTATTGGGTTCAATTATATTTTTGAACAATGGATCTTTCTTATAATTTCGGTTTGATCGATCTGCCAATTATTATTTGTAATGTCCAAAAAAAAATCCGACAGTTTTCACTATCGGACTTTCGGGTAGAAAATCTTAGATTAAGTTGAGTAGAAAGAGTTTTGACTCAAAAATTTATTTTTTCTTGGTTTCGGTTGTTTTTTTATCGGATGAAATTACATCTTTGCTAACCCGTTTAGGAGTCTTATACTCCGATTTTGATGATTCGGTTTTATCACTGCCGGCGGTTGAAGTTGTTTTCGTGCTTTGAGCATTAGTTGAGCTGCAAGCCGAACCGTAGGCAACGATTGCCAACAGAATCAGATAGAGGAAGATATTATTTAATTTTCCAGTCATTATGTTTTCTCCGTTCCAAATTTATTTACCTTAATTTCTGCACGCGAAATATGTGTTTACCACCCAAATTATTTTTTCTTTTCGCATACCGTATATTGAACGGATAACTGCGTAGTTTTTGCACCAAATTTATTATTTTTTTTCGGCAGCTGAGGGTTTCGGAAAGAAAAAATCCCAATTGGGAAAAATATCAGGATATTTGGTGAATCAAAACAATTAATTGACAGGAAATAATAACGGGAAAGAACACTCATCTAAGATTTTCAGGCTCTTTATTTTTGATTTGGATTAATTTTTTGCTTTTCCTTATCCATCAATTCTTTTACCTTTTTATTGTCAGCATCGGCAAGGGCTTTTTCGCCCATTTTTTCGTAAGCCATTGCCCGGAACATAAATCCCATCCAATTATCCGGCGATAATTCGAGCATTTTATTAAAATTTTCAAGAGCGGATTTATAATCTTTTTTATACATCAGATAGATAGTTCCGCGATTAAGATAAGGTATTTCTAACTTTGGGTTTAATTCGATGGCTTTCGTAAAATCAGCAATTGCCAAATCCAGTTTCATGGCATCGCTGTAAACCGCTCCCCGGCGATTATAGGCATCAGCATATTTCGGGTCTATTTTGATCGCTTTGGTAAAGGTTTCATTGGCTTGATCCAACTTTCTATCCATCACTAACAAGATTCCTTCATTGCGGAATTTAGCTGCTTCAGGATTTTCATCCGGTTTGACCGGCGGAAAAAATAGATTCCTACGCAGTCAGCAAAGCTGTCAATTTTGCACAATCTGATACAAAAGAATTGATAGAGCCTCTGAATAGTAAATAGAAATTTTTCTTAATTTAGAAATAGGAATTATTCTGTTCAGATATTAATTGGACAAAAAAATAGCAAATCTCTTGGAATAAAAGATTTGCCTTTTTTTTCTATATGCCCCCGGTAGGATTCGAACCTACAACCGACGGATTATGAGTCCGGCGCTCTAACCGTTGAGCTACAGGGGCATTGAGCCTTTCTAGTTTATTAAAAAGTTTATAGTCTCGCAAATGGCTGAAACTTATTTCTTGAGCATTAATTCGGTGAGTTCAAAAAATGCCTGTTCGACTTTTTCGCCGGACTTCGCACTTGTTCGCAGAATTTTCCAGCCGTAATTTTTCTCCAGCTCAGCAATCTCTGTTTCACTGATTTCAAATTCATCGGTTAAATCATTTTTATTGAGCAGAACATAAAAAGGTAACTCACCGATTTCGTTTTCGACCATTTTTTGAATCGAAAAAGCCGTCACCAGAGTATCATGGCGGGTCAGATCAATCACCACAAAAAAGCCGGATGCGCCGCGCAAAAATGAAGAGCGGATCTTGTGCGTTTCGTCCTCGCCCTGCAAATCCCAGAGCAAAAGAGTAACATCCATACCGGAAAGCGAAAAAGTTTTTTTATCAATTTTAACGCCGATAGTGGTGTGATATTTTTCCGAATAGATGCTTTTGACAAAGCGTTGCACCAAGCTGGTTTTCCCAACCCCGGCGGCTCCGAGCATACATACTTTTTTTTGAATCATCTTTCTGTAAAACTAAGTTTTATATTCGCTTTGCATTCTGCCGCGTCGTTAGTGCTGACTCCGACTGCTTTGATCGACTGGCTGATATTCTTTAATTTATCCGATGCCAAAAATTCCTCCAACATTTTATCCGCCCTTTTTTGACTGAGTTCGAAATTTATTTTCTCAGTTCCGGTTAGATCAGCCTGTCCGCGAATTTCGATCTGTAAATTCTTTGACGAATCTGCCAAAAGTTCTAAATCTCTAATGAGTTCGGGAATTTTGGCGGCTTGTTTTTCCGTATAATCAACAGTATTGCAGACAAAATAAATGTTTTGCGATTCGATCTTGGCTTTGAGCGCGTCCTGTCCGAGTCTGAATTCATTAACTCCGGCGATTACCGGCGAAAGTTTTTTTGCATCAGCGATCCATTCATCCGAAACTTTGCCGTAAACCGTTAAAATTCCGTCTGCAAAATTCAAAGCTGCGCCATTTGGCGGCTGCAAAATTTTATTTGCCCGCGCTAAAACAATTGACGGACTCAAATCCTGATACGGTTTCCAGTTTGATTCCACATTTTCTTTTTTGAGATTATATTCGCCCAAAATTTCTTCGGGATTGACGGCTAAAGGATCACGTAATCCGCTGATCGAATCTTTGAACCAGCCGAGATTTTCCTGTGTGATTACAACTCCCGGCTCATTTTTTAAGCGGGTCAGATACGACGACCAACGCCAATAATCGAGAAAATAGATCGTGCCGAAAATTAAAATAAAAAGCAGTGCCGTAAAAGTTAAAATCCGTGCCGGAGTTAGAAGTTTTTTCTTTTTGGTTTCTTCGCTGTTTAATTGAAATTGCAGGCAGTTATCCAGCATCGGACGGCTTTTTTCAAATTTAGTTGTGTCGCCGTCAAAATTTTCGAATTCTTCGCGTTGGACAAATTGAATCGCTTCAATCGCTTCTTTGAAAATTTCGCGCAGTGTGAGCGGCGGATTTCCGCGAATGACTCCCGCCACAATTGCATCGGGACTGCGTTCGATCCAGACCGAAAGCTCGTTCAGTTTCAGAGAATCAAGCGTTGCATTTTCCGAATCTACGAACGAATCGTGAGCAAAATCCTGAATCGCGGTCAGCATTGCCGAAACCATATCGGCATCCTGCGAAACATTTTTTTGCGCGGAAACGTGCTGCAATAATCCGCCTGTTTCACGATGAATTAAAAAAACTTCTTCGACACGGTAGATCAGCGAATGCAGCAAGACGACTTCGGCGAAAGGTTTTCCGGTTTGCCACGCTTCAAAACGCCATTTCAATCCTTTGGGCGAAAAACTATTTTCCAGGGTTTGATTTAATGACTGAATCATTTGACTCAAAGCTTCGGAAATAGCTTTGCGAATCGTAGGTCCGATAGCAGGGAAGAGGGCTTCGGCTAAAACTTCCGGGTTACGGATGACGGATTGCCGGATATTTTCCTCGACAATCGGCAGCGTCGCTTTGACCAATTGATTATTTTTTTGCGAACTTTTGGCAATGGCAGACGGCAATACTTCGCTGACCTCATCCGGTTGGACAATTAATCGGCGGAGTTCAGACAAATCATTTTTTTCATTTGCCAAAGAATTAGATTCTAAATTATCCGGGGCAGTTGAAGAAATGTCGTCGTTTTCGACTTTTACCGTTTTCAATGACATTTTTTTAGAGTCTCAAGACTCAAGTCTCAGAGTCGCAAGTCAGTTTGATAAACCCACGTTTTTGACCTGAGACTTGAGTCTTGAGACTAAAGACTTTATTCAATCGGTATTTTGAAATCGTTGGTCAAACGCATCGCCATTTCGGTAAAAATATTTGCAATGGCAGTGCGGTCGGCTTTATCTTCGCGGATTTCATTTGATTCGCGTTCAAGTTTATCCAACGCATCGGTATGACGTTTTTGAATTTCTTCGGATAAATTTTTGGATTGAGTCAGTAATTGTTGACGAAATTCGCTTTCGCTTTTTACTGCCTGTTCATTGATCTGGGTAACTTTACGGTCAAAATTATGCGAAAGTTCTTTCAGATCATTGCCCAAATCTTTAGTGGCATCAATCCGCGCATTTTGTTCGCTTAACAACCGGTCGGTCAAGGATTTGACTTCGCTTTTGATAAAATCCTCGAGCGTGTCGAGTTTTTTACGCGTTTCTTCCCGCATATCAGCTACGTCTTTGATCAAACGTTCTTCGAGGCGGGAAAATCTGCGATCAAAATCGCGGGCTTGTGAACCAAAGAGAATATCTCTGATCTTGTCTATGTTTCCATCTTCCTGAGCGTCGGAAGGGGCATTTTTCTTTATTTCAGCTTTCATAATAAATCTCCAGCATTAGAAGAGATGTGAAACTTTTGTTTTTAACTCTGTAAACTCCTGTAAAATTTGGTTAATGATATTTTCTATTTCTGAAAAATTTTGTTTTCTAACTTCGTCTTCAAGTTCTGTAAACTGCTGAAACAAATGATTAACTCCCATATTACCGCTGCTGCCTTTTAAAGAGTGGGCTTTGAGCCTGATCAACTCAAGGTTTTTCTCTTCAAAAGCCTTTTGCAGTGCAGAAAGTTCTGTTTCAGTATGGTTTAAATAAATTTTCAGCATCTCTTTGACGAAATTTTGCTCTCCGCGAGATTCTATCTCTAAAAGATTTTGTAGAATCTTCTGGTCGAGTATTTCGGCAAACGGATGATAACCGATATTGGTTTTTACGCCAATCGTTTGGGGGGGCAGTTTGTATTGCAGATGCTTATTGAGCGTGGCAGCCAGAACTTCGATTTTCATCGGCTTTACCAGATAATCGTCCATTCCGGCTTGGAAACAGTTTTCCCGTTCCTCAACCGTGACGCTCGCTGTCATCGCTACTATCTTAATATTTTTTTTCTCATTTTCAAATAGCCTAATTTGACGAGTGGTTTCAAAGCCATCCATTTCAGGCATTCTGCAATCCATTAAAATCAGGTCAAATGGCTTCTTTTTCAATAGTTTAAGCGCTTCTAATCCATTTTTGGCAAGGCTTGCGGAAATACCAAGCTGACGTAATCTTCCGAGCGCAACTTCCTGATTAATCGGATTATCTTCGACCACTAAAATTTTGGGCTTGGATTTTTTTGAGGTTTGCCGTGGGCTTGGTTTTATTTTCTCTAAATCAACCCAAAGTCCGCCTTCGATGCTGAGACTTGGCTCAAATCTTGCCGTGAACCAAAAAGATGTTCCTTTGCCGGTATCGCTTTCAACTCCAATTTTACCGCCCATCATTTGCACAAGCTGTTTAGAGATTGCCAAACCTAAACCGGTTCCGCCAAATTTTCTGGTCGTTGAAACATCGCCCTGCATAAACGGCTCAAAGATTTTGGCTTGTTTTTCTTTTTCAATTCCGATTCCGGTATCAGTGATCTCAAATCTAAAAAGTCCGTCAGCCTGAGATTTTAGTTTGATGCAAACCTCTCCGTTTTCAGTGAATTTGACGGCATTGCTCACCAGATTATTCAAAATCTGATGCAATCGTCCGGCATCGCCTTTGACGGTATTTATTATTTCTTTTTCGATTTCGGATTTTAATTTGATTCGTTTTTTTATTGCCTCAGGCTCAAATAATTGAATAGTTTCCTCAACAACTTTGGCGAGATCAAAATCAATTACATCAAGTTCTAATTTTTGGGCTTCGATCTTTGAAAAATCTAAAATATCGTTGACAATTCCAAGCAATAAATTACTGCTTGATTTGAGCGTTTCAAGATATTTGGTTTGTTCTGCGTTGAGCGGCGTTTGGTCAAGTAATTCGGTAATGCCGATAATGCCGTTCAGCGGTGTGCGGATTTCGTGGCTCATATTAGCCAGAAAATTTGCTTTGATCCGAGCCGATTCGAGTGCGGCATCGCGGGCTTTGGCAACTGCTTCTTCCAGATCCCGTCTTTCGGTAATATCCTGAAAAGTTATAATGGCAGCAACAATTTCGTCATTTTCCCGCAGGGGAACGCAAATATATTCAACCCACAGAGTTGTTTGATCCCGACGATAAAATGTTTCGGTATTAACATGAGTTATTTCGCCTTCTATCAGCGCAAATTGAACCGGGCAAACAATGGCATCTTCTTCGGATTGATTTATTTTAGGTTCCAAACCAAACAAAACTTCATATCTTTGTCCGATTAATTTATCAGTATCCCAACCTAAAATTCGACCGGCGGCAGGATTGACAAAGGATATTTGTTTTTCCTGATTTATGACGCAAATGCCTTCATTAATAGATTGCACAATTTGATTCTGCCAATTTTTCTTTTCCAATTCAGGGGCATTACTTACCATAATTTAAGAATAAATTTATTGGATTATAATGATTTAAACTGAAAAAGGCGAGATACTACACATCTCACCTTACGATTAAAACTCAGTCTTGAAGGGTCCTTCCAAGACTGAGCCGCGGTCTGTGGGCTACCCCCGTCCCCACTCTCCGCATTTGAGAAAAAGGACAGGCTTTTCAACCTGTCCATAGTTTGAGTGACTGCCCCCATTCATTCAAACTAAATTTTTCTTTTAGAATCAGACAATCTTTTGGTGGGGATGAATCATTAATGATAACTCCCTGCCCCCTGGGTAATTTCAAATCGGAATCTTTCCCCACCTGGAATTAGGTAATACAAAACCTGTGCCAAAACTCAGGTTTTTTATAAAAAAATATAAAGCCCGAAAATACAGGGCTTAGCGTATCAGAGATTTTGTTCTTGTCTGACATATTTTCCCAATACTGACAAAATGTCAGTATGTTTTTTCAATTGTCGGACAAAATGTCAGTCTTCTAAATTTAATTCTTTTAATTTGCGGTAAAGAGTGCGGGAAGTAATTCCTAAAATCGAAGCGGCTTTTTCACGTTTTCCTCCGACCGCCTTTAAGACTCGCTGAATATGTTGTTTTTCGATTTCCTCAAGCGGCAAAAGTTCAACAGCTACAGGATTTGGAGCAAAAGATTCGTGTTTGAGAGCGTCATTCAATTCGTAGATTTCTTCGATAAAATCATCTTGGGAAAGGACGATCGCTCTTTCAATCGTATTGCGTAATTCACGGATATTCCCATACCAATTGTGGTTGAGCAAAGTTTCAATGGCGAAGTTTGAAAAAATCAGGCGCGGACGATTAAAACGGATTCGTAAATCCGCCAAAAAAGTTTCAATTAAAGTGGGAATATCTTCTTTTCGTTTACGCAGCGGCGGGAGATGAAAGGAAATAACATTAAGGCGATAATACAAATCGGCACGAAAGGTTTTGTTGCGGACATCTTCTTCGAGCGGACGATTGGTCGCGGCAATGACTCGCACATTTGCTTTGCGGTCACGGGTTGCACCGACTCTGCGAAAATTTCCGTTTTCAAGAAAATGCAGCAGTTTTACCTGCATCAGAAGCGGCATTTCACCGATTTCATCCAGAAAAAGGGTGGAACCTTCGGCTGATTCGATCAAGCCTATTTTTTGTGCAGATGCGCCGGTAAATGCGCCTTTTTCGTGTCCAAAAAATTCGGATTCAAAAAGATTTTCAGGCAAGGCTCCGCAATTGACCGAAAGAAAAGGTAATTCAGCACGTCCGCTGTTGGCGTGGATCCAACGTGCCAGAACATCTTTTCCCGTTCCCGATTCACCTCTAATTAAAAGAGTCGTATCGGTTTTAGCCACGATTTTTGCCTGAGCAAATATCTTTTTCATTTCCGGACTTTGGTGAACAGGCTCGGTGATCGAAATACCGCTTTGCGAACGAACAACCGCTTTCAAAAGTTGATTTTGTTTAATTAAGCTGCGTCGTTCAGTGGCTTTGTGAATGATGGCTTCGATCAGTTGAGGATCGGCAGGTTTAGTAATGTAGTCGGCAGCTCCACGCCGCATTGCCTCAATTCCGGTCTGTAAACTACTGTCTGCAGTCAGCATAATAACTTCGGGGGCATCTTCGTTTTGCCGAATGGTCGTGAGAATTTCCAGACCTGATATTTCGGGCAGATTTACATCCAACAAAACGACCTCAAAGTCCTCTTCGCTGAGGGCGTTGAGAACTCCCTGTCCGTCTGCCACGGTTGAAATTTCAAAATCATCAGCCGAAAGCTGAAGCGGCAGAAGTTTTCGCAAAATGGGGTCATCATCTGCCAATAGAACTCTGATTAATTGTTTCATAGTAACAATTGCGGGGGGATAACAGTAAATTAAAAGCAAAAAGACAAAAGTCAAAAATGCCTTTAAAGTATTGTCGTTTCAATAATAGGTGAAAAATTAGAAAAGTAAAAGAGGGAAAAGTTATCGGAGTTTATTTGGGTTCGTTTTTGAAAAAATCTTCGGGCAACTGTTCGCCGTAGGTGCGAAAATAGAGTTGTTTTTTGAATTCCTGTTCGGAAAGATCCTTGGGGAGAGAAGCAATGATAGCTTTTCGGCAGGCGGCAAACATGGATGAAGCAAATCGTGCACGTTCCTGAGGCGTTTTCTTCATCCATAATTCATTTTGCAGTTCTTCCATATTACGAGTCGTATCCATCAACATAGTTTTTCTCCAAAAGTCTTACACATTCTTGAAAAATTTCTTTTAATCCTAATTTTTCAACCCAAAAATCTACATACTCTTCGTCATAACCATTACGAATAATGCTGGCAACATCTCGCATTTGCATTTCTGATTTACTTGTTTTTGCCCAATTTAATTTGGAAATAATTAAATCTTCTTTGCTGATAATCCAAACTTCAAAATCTCCTGAATAGTTGACTTTCTTCTTTCTGGAAAAAGCCTTGAGGTTAAATTCATCATTTTTCCGAATAATGCAATCAATTTTTATAATGGTTTGCTGATTGAGAACGTTAAATATCTTGTTTCTGGAAATTGCGTCTCTGACTCGATTGTGCGGAACGTAATAATCGCCCTCAAATGCTCTGATAAATCTGTCTGCATCTTTTACAGAAAGTTCGATAATAACATCAATATCAGTGGTTGTTCTTGGAATCGCATAGTGAACAAGTGCCATTGATATATAGTCAATTCCAAGATTTTCTAACCTTTCCGAACAGTCTTTGAGAACGCTGTTTTGTTCTTCTCTGTCAAGCGGTTTCATAATTTTTAGAGTTCGCTCTCAACCGCAAGAACAAAAAGATGACGGCAATTACAGCAACCAATAAACTAATTATCTGTGAGGTGGAAAGTCCGGTTAAATCGCCTAATCCCAATAAATTACCGCGCGGATCATCACGGAAGAACTCAATCGTGAAGCGAATCAGCGGGTAAAAGATCATATACATTATCAGAATTTGCCCGTTGAATTTTTTGCGGCTATGAAAATAATACAAAATCCCAAAGACTGCCAGCATTGCAAAAGATTCATAAAGCTGAACCGGATGCAGATGAAGAGGTGCGCCGGTTGAATCATAGATCGGAACGCCTGTGTATTCGTGACCAAGCTCGCTGAACTGCACTCCCCACGGCAAATTTGTGGCTTTTCCCCAACAGCATCCGGCGGCATTGCAGCCTTGACGACCGAAAAACTGTCCGAGTGCAACTGCGGGAGCAAAAGCATCGGCAACTTTCCAAAAATTGAGCCGGTAAAAATACATCAAAAGGGCAACGGTCAATAGTCCGCCGATAAATCCGCCGTAATAGACTCCGCCGCTGCGCAAAAAATCCAGTGAGAAAATATTCCAAAGATTATGATTGTAGTTTTCGTCCACGAACAGCATCAGGATTTTTGAACCCATCAGACCGCCTAACAGCGTCCATAAACCAAGGTCGAAAACCCGGTCACGATTAATTCCGTCTCGTGCGGCGAGGCGTGAAGCAACAAAAAGCGCAAGAAACATTCCTGTCGCTAACATTATGCCGTAAGTGGTAACAGGGAAATTACCAATGCGAATGATTTCTGGAAACATTAAAAATACCTACAGTTACCAAATATATACAGGAGCCTATTCAGCTTATTCCCGATTTAGTTTACCATTCCTATTTTTTATTTTCTAACCTTAAGATAATTTATGCCAATAGAGCTTAAGGCTGAAGTCGAGGGGAGAGATATTTCATTAAAATAAAAAAACTTTTTATGTTAAATATCGGCAATTTACGATAAAATAGATAATAACCATTATTTTGTATATTATTCGTCGGCTTATTTGAGTTGGTTTATTCATAACCTATTGAAAACTTGTTATTTAATTCCTGCAATTATATTTGAAAGGAGAATAAAAATATGAAAACACTGCTTGTCTTAAGTTTGGTTTTATGTGGTTTTATTACTACTTTCGCTCAGGAAAAAGTAATTCAAAAATCAGAGTTTGATGGAATTGTGAAAAATGTAATGGAGATCTTTAAATCCAGACCGTTTCGCATTACCTCAACTTCTGAAATTCACGTTAACGGAAAGCCACAGGAAAATCGCGCATCAAAGACCGTAATCGAAGTTAATAAAAATAATCGGCGTTTTGTTAATGAGCGAACTTCAAGTGAAAAAACTTCCAAACGAGAATATATTCAAATTGGTGAAAAAGCATATTTACGGGAAGATAGCGGAGAGTGGAAGGAAACCAATATCATTGACCCGAATCAAACCGGAAGTCTCAAGATTGTTAGTGAACAAATCGAATACAAATTGATCGGAACCGAAGCTCTTAACAATCAAGTTGTCAATGTTTATCTAAAGACATCAAATAGTAAAAAAATAGATTCGGCTAATAATGATCAGGAAATTCTTTCGGTTGAATCAGTCAAATACTGGATTGACAAGGATGGATCGTTACTGAAAAGAGAAACTAATCGTGAAAACAAAGTTGGAGCTTTGACTATTCATTTTCACGCTGTTTCGAAATTTGAATACGACCAAAATATTCAAATTTCTCCGCCCAAGTAATAATTTGACGGATTTTGGATTTTGGATATGTTTTCTTCCTAAAACGGCGCAGAAGTTAAGCTGTTGATTTTGCCTGATTCTCTATCTTTTCTTGACTTGGTTTTTCTTTCTTTGTCCAAAACATATCCAAGATCAAAAGCCCTGCACCGAAACAAATTGCCATATCCGCTACATTGAAAACGGGATAATACCAATCTTTGTAATGAACCTGTATAAAATCAACGACAAAACCGAGGCGGAAACGATCAGTTAAATTGCCGATAATTCCGGCTAAAAGCAGAGCCAATGCGCCCAAAAGTCTGTCGTGAGTGCGCGGAACCCGCCAAAAATAAAACAGAACCAGAACAGCGGCAATACTGGCGACCGCAACTAATCCCCAACGTCCGGCATCTCCGTGACTGTCCAGCATACTAAAAGCTACGCCTGTGTTCTCAGCATAAACCAGATTCAGCAAATCAGAGATAATTTCTCTGTCTCCGCCAAAACGCAAATGTCGAACCGCCCAAGCCTTGGTGGTTTGGTCAATCATAAAGACCGCACCGGCGGCGAGGAGATATGCTAATTTCCAAAAAATATCTTGTCGTTTCATTGTATTTAACTCAAGGAAAAATCGCTTTCGGAGCGTTAAATTCTTTCCACCAATTCATATCTGCAAAGTCGTCCGAACCAACCAGATATTTAATTACTTCCCATTTATCGCCGGACTTTTTTAATAAAGCCTTGACGTTATAATAATATTCTTCTTCGGTAGCGTTTACTTTTGGCAAACCCCTTAAATAAGCCCAATTACTTTTAACCTTGAAAAAAGCCGGATTGATTACCGCTTTTTTTACTCCGTCTGCGTCAATTTTTGCTTTCAAAGCGGAAATAATTTCTTTTTCCGTCTTTGAATTTTTTGGCGGAGTATAAACTTTTTGAGAAAAAACAGCCGGAGAAAATGTCAAAAAGATGAAACCGCTCAAAAATAAAATAAATCCTTTTGTCCTGCTCATTCTTTACTAAAAAACTATTCGGTATAAGGGAAAATCGCTTTCGGTGCTTTGTATTGCTTCCACCAACCTGCATAACAAACGTCCGTGCAGCCGATTGCATAAGTAACTACTTTCCATTTCCCGCCTGTTTTTTTCAAAATAGCGAAAAAGTTATTGTCAAACATATCTGCGTCAATCGCTTCCTGATACGGAGTTCCTTTGTAATTCGGTTTTCCGCCGTTCATATTTTGCGGATCGCCGCCTAAAAAAGCCCAGGTGCCGTTACTGTTAAAATGTTCAACGGAGAATTGAATCTTTTGTTTCAATTCTTTTTCTATGGGAACGCGCAAAGCCGCTAAAATTGCAGTGCGTTCTGCTGAACCTTTTTCCGGCGAATAAACTTTTTGTGCTAAAGAAACAGTTGCCAAAGCCGCAACTAACAACAAACTAAATAATGATTTTTTCAGCATAAATTATTCCTATTTCAAATGTTTGGTGGCAACGTAAGGGTGTTTGGGATTCACAACAAGTTTTTCTCCTCGCGGATCAATTAAAACATCCATATCTTCCATCGGGATTGCACCTAACAAAATTTCTGCATCACCGGGTAAAACGGTTGCCCGAACACTTGTGGAACGATTTTCAAAGCGGACTTCGACAGGTCCGACTACATCGAATTCAATCAAAGTTTCATCTGCAAGTGTGCCAAACTGTTTTTCAATAATCGGCAAATCAAGTTGCGCTCTGACATTTTCGTTGATACAAAGCATATACGCCCCGCTATCAACTAACGCTTTAACTTTAACCTGCTTGATTTTGTCTTCATCCAAATATCCTCGACGATGCAAAACCAAATCGTCAACACTTATTAAATCAATTTCTGCATAAACTAATCCCATCTCATTCACTCCCGTTTCGTAAGTTCCGTAATTTTTTCTTTCTTTGGGGACAAGTTTTAGCATAACTAATTCATTATACTGTTAGATGAAACTATTTAAAACAATTTGCCCGCCAAATTTTACGAATAATGGAAATAATTTTTCGTAAATTCAGTGAGCAAGTTTTATAAAAACTTAATTTACGTTGTTTTTGTAAATTTGAATTTCCCTGACTAAATCATAGGCATCAAATGTTTTAGGTATTGAGGTTAGAGACTTTAAAAGGATTTCTTTGCGTTCAGCATAAAATAGGTGAGAAATCACCTTATCTATAATCTCTTGAGGCTTTTGTTTTAAGCAAATCAGAAACCGTTTAGGATTTTTCTTAAACTCATCTGTTACCATACCTGAGAATGATTCTGCATACGCTCCATCAACTTCATTGACTAAATCAAAAGCCTCAGTTAAAAAACTTCCGTCGGAATCATTGACCTTAATTATGTCACTTATTAGATGAAGAATATGGTCTTTTTCAAATTTCGATTCTGCTTTATCCTCGTAAAGAGCAAATGTCGAGAGTAATTTTTTTTGATTAGCTTTTTCATTGTGTTTTAGTTTGATTAGCAAATACGAAGTTTTAGATTGGATTTCGTAGTCGTTTTTATCTTCGTTTTGCAATACAACCAAATCTCTAATAATTTTCTGGCGCGGAATACTGAAAATGTATTTTAGAAATTTCTGGTCTTCTTTTATGTTCCTAAATTCATTTTTCGTGTAATCAAATTCATTTTCACTAAAATTGTAAAAGCGTTTGATTCGTTTTTTGAGTTCGGAATCTTCAGTTTTATTGTTACTTGTGGTATTTGCCACAGATTCATTATTATTGCTAATTTCGCTGTTATTTGGTGACGTAGGATTATCAGAAGGTTGCACATAATCCTGATTACAAGAGAAAAACAAAGCAGTCAAAAATAAAATCACACTTTTCAACATAAATTCTCCTCAAAAGTTAATAGCAACCCTTCTTTATAGACTAACCCTTTTCAATCTCGCCCAATGCTGTTGAACATCTTTCGCAAACGGTCGGATATTTTTCCGATTCACCGACGCGGATCGAATAATTCCAGCAGCGGTCGCATTTTTGTCCGTCAGCTTTTTTGATTTCGACAGCGAAAGCGTCCGATTCGTGGACTTCGACCTGCGAAACGATAAAGATATAGCGCAGATCATTGAAATAATCGAGCAGAAAATAAGTTGTATCTTTATCGGCTTTTAAGATGACTTTTGCTTCTAAACCCGAACCGATCAGTTTTTCGATTCTTGCCTCTTCGAGCTTTTTCAAAACCGCATCACGGATTCCGAAAATGCGTTCCCAATTTGCCAGAAGTTGAGAATTATCAGCAGTTTCCGCTTTGGGAAATTCTGCCAGATGCACCGATTCAACTTTTTGATTCGGCAGATTTTCAAAGGCTTCGTCCGCCGTGAAAACCAGAATCGGAGCGAGCAAGCGACACAAAGAATCAGCGATTTTATAAAGCGCGGTTTGTGCGGAACGTCTCGCGTGCGACTTGGGCGCGGAGGTGTAAAGACGGTCTTTGATGATGTCAAAATACTGCGCCGAAAGCGTCACGGTGCAGAAGTTGTAGAGCGCGGAATAAACGACCTGAAAATCGTATTTTTCGTAGCCTTGAACAACTTTTGCCGTCACATTTGCCAAACTCGCCAATGCCCAACGGTCAATTTCGAGCAAATCTTCAACTGCATCGGTTTCGGGGTCAAATCCGTCCAGATTTCCAAGGGCGTAACGCAAAGTGTTACGCAATTTGCGGTAAGTATCCACCACGCGGTCAAGAATTTCTTTTGAACAGCGCATATCTTCGGTGTAATCTACCGCCGCTGCCCACAAACGCAGGATTTCCGCGCCGGATTGTTTGACGATTTCGTTTGGCGAAGTGACGTTGCCGAGCGATTTCGATTGTTTGCGACCTTCGCCGTCAACCACCCAACCGTGCGTCAAAATTTGTTTATACGGCGCAGAATCGTGAGCCGCGATGCCGCACATCAAACTGGAATTGAACCAGCCGCGATATTGGTCGCCGCCTTCCAGATAAACGTCCGCCGGAAAATGCAGAGTTTCGCCGCGAGTTTCCAGAACTGCTACGCAGCTTGAACCCGAATCGAACCAAACGTCGAGAATGTCGGTTTCTTTGGCGAAATCTATGGAAGAACATTTTTCACATTTGTAACCTGCGGGAAGCAGTTCAGATGCTTCTTTGTTATACCAGGCATCGGCAGTTTCTTTCGCAAAAATATCGGCAACGTGGTAGATGACGTTGGCATCAATCACAACGTGCGAACAGTCTTCGCAATGAAACGCGACAATCGGCACGCCCCAAACTCTTTGCCGTGAAACGCACCAATCGGGACGACCTTTGAGCATATTTGCCATCCGACCTTCGCCCCAAACGGGATGCCATTTTGTTTCGGCAACTTCGCGCAAAGCCTGTGAACGTAGAGATTTATCTTCGCCATTGTCCATCGAGATAAACCATTGCGGAGTCGCCCGATAGATCACAGGTTTATGCGAACGCCAGCCGTGCGCGTAACGGTGCGAATAATCTTCCGCGTGGAGCAATACCCCCGTTTCACGCAAAAACTCAACGATTTTCGGATTTGCTTTGAAAACGAATTCGCCCGCAAAATGTTCGACTTCGGGCGTGAATTTTCCGGCATTATCTACGGGACAATAAACCGGCAAGCCGTAACGCTGACCGATATAAAAGTCATCCGTTCCGTGTCCGGGCGCGGTGTGAACCAAACCCGTTCCGGCGTTTTTATCGGATTTCGATTCTTCGTCACCCGGCGAATTATCGCCCAGCGTAACGTGTTCGCCGAGCATTACCAGCGAATCACGCTCCAACCAGGCGTGCTTGCAAACTAATCGGTCGAGTTTTTCACCTTTGAATTTAGCGATTTCCTTTCCTTCAAAACCGCATTTTTCCGAAACGTCTTTGACCAATTCGGTTGCAATTACATAAACCTCATCACCAACTTCCACCGCCGAATATTCAAAATTCGGATTGACCGAAATTCCTAAGTTTGCCGGAAGCGTCCAAGGGGTTGTCGTCCAGATGATAAATTTGACGTTTTTCCCCGAAAGTGCTGAATCTATTGTGCTTGCATCAGATTTCAAAGGAAATTTGACATAAACTGACGGCGAAACGACTTCTTTGTATTCGACTTCTGCTTCCGCCAGAGCCGTTTGGTCGTAAACGTCCCAGTAAACCGGACGCGCTCCGCGATAGACGTAGCCGCGTTCGACAAATTTTCCGAACAGACGGGCAGTTTCCGCTTCGTATTCGTGCGACATCGTTAAATACGGATTTCCCCACTCGCCCAAAATTCCGAGACGCTGAAAATCACGCGTTTGATTATTCATCGCCGTCGAAGCGTGATCGCGGCAGATCTTGCGGAAAGTATTGGTCGGGATTTCCTCTTTATTCTTGCCTTTCTCCTTTAATTTGCGCTCGACATAATTTTCAATCGGCAAACCGTGACAGTCGTAGCCCGGAACGTAGGGAGATTGAAAACCCATCATCGTGCGGGATTTAACCACAAAATCTTTGAGAATTTTATTCAAAGCCGTGCCGATGTGAATGTCGGCGTTCGCATACGGCGGACCGTCGTGCAAAATGAATTTTTGCTTATCTTTACGCGATTCCAAAATCGTTTCGTAAAGTTTGCTGTCAGTCCATTTTTTCAAACGGGCAGGTTCGGCTTGTCCCAAATTCGCTTTTTGGGAAAAATTAGTTTTTGGTAAATTAACGGTTTTCTTCAGTTCTAAAGGTTCGCTCATAAAATTCAAAAAAATGATTTTACAACAATAAGTAAAGTTTCACAGGGATTCAGGGGATAAGAAGGGATATTTTTTGCTATTTTTTCAATTATCCAATTGCATCTCCTACATCCCTGTGAATTAAAAATAAAAAATCCTAAGTTTTTGCAACTTAGGACTCACGGCACAATTAGATTTTCGTTCCAACCTTTTAGCCGTTGTCCTCCGAAATAATAATGCTAATTATGATGGTAAAAACTTTCATCGCTTTTATTTATCGCAGATTTTGGAGATTTGGTCAACGATTTAGCTAGGCTTTTCTCCGCAACTTCCCGAAAAACCTGTTTCCGATAAAACAAGTTTGATATTCTTCAGGTCTTTATCCAGAGTTATTTTGTTTAGGGGAGAATACCTGGAACCGTCTTTTTCGCTTCTTGATTCTAACCAGTAACTCGTTCCTTTGAAACCTAACATCTTGAAATTCCCGTTTTCATCTGTTTCGGTAGAAACTGCACCCGATTCGATTGTAAAACCATTTGGCTTAGAGTTTTGCGGACATAGCAATAAAACTTCTGTTTTGGCGGCTGGTTTGCCATCTGCAAAAAACACCTGTCCCTCAATGCTTCTGATTTGATATTCATCAGGGAGTGGAAAATTTATTCCTTCAACCTTTTCGCCTAAACCGATTTTGATAATTTTAGCTTTTTTTCGGTCGAAAGTGCCGGGATAGTAATATTTACGATTTTTATTGTAATCTTCGTGGTCTAATTCAATATACAAAATGTAGTTACCGGGAGGAATACCTTCGACACTAAAATCTCCTTTTTCATTGTCCGAATGTCCGTAAATTTCTCTTTCAATCTTTCCTGTTGAAGCTAAACGCAGAGAAAGGGAGTCATACCCAATGCCATTTTTGTCGAACGATTTGCCGATAATTGTTCCTTTGAAATAGGCTTCAAATCTGACTTGAGCCGTTCCTCTATCAGCTACAGTGACCTCTTCAAAATCATCTTCAACAAACAAATGTTTTGGCAAAATTGGTTCAACCCGATATTTTCCAGCCCTAATTTTATTTAATTGGAAATCTCCGTTTTTATTGGAAATAACTGTTCTTGAATTTCCATCTTCGCCTGTAATTTTAAGTTTTATGTTAGACAAAGGTTTAGCACCACCGCCATACATTTTTTTATTATCAAGCCAAATTCTTCCCTCTAAATTGCCTCCTGTTCCTATTGGCGGAAGATTACGCAAAAACTTCAAGTCCTCTTTAACTTCTTTCCCCTTTATTGGAGCAGTTCTTGTGCAAACACCACTAGACAAAAATTTGTTGTCTTTGGTTTCATAAGAATAAGCATAAACAAGATAAGTTTCTCCACTAATTAAACCGTAATCACCGCAACTTGTCCCTCTCATACTTGAAATTGCAATAGTTATTTCTTCGGAAATATTGCCCTTGAAATTTTCCAAGGTCTTAAACTTAACCATTCCTGCTTCAAGTTCCTGTTTTTTCCCCTTTTCATATTCAACAGAAAACTTCTCTGTTCCACCCAGCATTTTGCCGATAAATACAGCCTCTGCCTCATTAAACGCTGTTGGCGGCTCACTGTAAGCGCAACTACAGGCGTAAATTGTCAACGAGGGTAAAAAAAATAAAATTGTTGCGATTAGAACGGAAAAGTTTTTCATAGCTGTATTTTTCACGAATTGTGCAAATTAAGTCAATGAAAAAGCCCAATTTCGCAACTATTGAATCGGGCTTAAATTATTACGGATTCATTACACAAGCTCCGTTTACGCAACTGGAACCAACTAGACAAACAGCATTACAGAATTGGCAACCAACAATTCCGGGCGGATAAGAGCCTTGAAAACCATTTTGTAAATCATAGCATCCGGCAGGATAAGGAAAACCAAAAGGCGATTGAGCCGGGCAAAATGTCTCTCCGGCAGCGCAAGATGCCGCGTGAACTGCACTTGGAGCAATTACGGAAGTTATTACCGGCAAGGCTACGGCAGTCGCCAAACCAGCTTTACGAATCATCTCGCGTCGGGATGTTTTATCTGTTTTGGATTGATAATTTTCGAGCAGATTTTCTTTACTTAAATTTTCTAAGGCAATTTCGACTAATTCATTCGGAATCAGTTGATTAGTTTGTTTTTGGAATTGATTGGAAATGGCGGTAACATTTTTTTTACCATTACAAAGCTGCCAAATTGCGGCGGAAGTTTCGTTCAGACAAAAGACTTTATTGGTTTTCAAATCATAGACCAAAATGTCTTCGTTAAATTCCTGCACCACAATATCTTTTTGACGGGCAAGCGGAAAATTATCCTGTTTCATTTCTATCTCCTTAATTTTTATTGTTTGGGAGTGTTCAATTAAGGAGTGATTTTTATTATCAAAATGTAACGGGAATTTTTTTGAGAATTATTTGGTAAAAAAAGAATCGTTGTAGAAAGGCAATTTGAAAGCCAAAAAAATGATAGGTCAACTTTTTTTGGGTTTTCTTAATTGAAGATTCTAAAGCCTAAACCTGCCTATCTTCTCGCTCGGTTTCTCCGGCTTTGCATATAACGCCTAGTTCTGCTCCTGTTTTTCGTAAATTCCATCACGGCTCATTGCGTAATCGGAAAGCGGTTTAGCATTAGTCGGCAAACTTTTCTCGAAATAATCTGCTAATTCATTAGCAAGTTCTTCAAAATTATCATCAACTTGGGATTCATTTTTTGCTAACCTCTCCAACGCAATTTCCTCAATCTTCCGTCCTTTCGCTTTGGCTTCTTTGGCAAGCGGTTGATAGATATTTTCGGGGATTTTGATGGTTATTGAGTGTGTCATTTTTGTTACCTCGGGAGTATTTTAGCGCAAAAATATTTAGATGATAATAATTTTTCTAAAAAAGGCAGAAACGTGACTGTTAATAAGCGTATTTCAGAAAAAGAGATACTTACTCTTCTAAGTTTTATTTTCATTTTGCACCAAGTGAAACAAGTGACTATTTTCAGAATTCTCGAAATCTAAACCATATAAACTAGACATACCTCTATCTTTGGTTCCCTTAATGTATTCAAGAAGGTCAAAGATGAAATTTTGAAAGTTGTTTATATTAAATGTCATAGAACCAAAGCATCCATATTTATTATTTGGATACCGAATTGAATATTGAAACTCTGACGACATTTCAAACACGTCAGGAAAATCAATTGGAGTGTCTGAAACCAAAGCCTTTAAATATCCACTATGTGATTTTTCTTTTTGACTTCTCAGAATTAAACCTCCTATAAACTTAATGTCAGACTCTTGCTGATAAATCGTGGCTATATTGTCTAAAGAAATACGATAATCTTTAAACTTATCTACTGCGGTTTCAAAAAAAACTAACCCACTTACAAATGGATCACAAAGATATTGTGGATAACGAGATGATTCATTAGTTCCAATAAAAGATTTAAGTTTTAAGAGTTTTTTTGTAGCACGGCTTGTGTTTTCTGGATTAAGAGTAGCTTTAACTTCTAAAACTCCACGAACATATTCAATTGGTATCGCTTGATTTGAAGATTCTTTAGAAAATAGAATAGGAGCTTCTAAGGCATCATAGATAATTATGTCCCATTCTTCTAAAGGAATATTATGCTCTAGGTTAGGCGTTATTATATAACCTTTTGTTGCCGCGAATCTTTTTGGCAAAAAAGAATTCAACCAGTTACGAAAGACGTTCTCTGCAACATTACCATGATCAGTCTTTACATAATCATCACCCATTTGGAGTTTTGCCTTGTCGTATGAATGTAAAAGTCCTTGTCTTTCAGCAAGAAAAGCCTGAACGCCTATATGTCTGAATCTTTTAATTGTCATACGCTAAATTCTAAATCCTCCAATCTTCTCACTCGGTTTTTCAGGCTTTGCATATAACGCCTCAGATTGTTCACGCTTTTCTTTTTCTCCGCCCGAATGCCATTTCATCCATTCGTCAGGCGCATCAAAAGTTTCTCCGCCGTGTTGGGTTAATCGCGGACGAATGCGGCACATGACGGGCGTGTTGACGGCAACTCCCGAAATTACGGCTTGTCCTTTGGTCAGCGCGGGCAGTTCGGCGAGCATTGCACGTCCTGCGCCTTCGACTGATTGAGCAATCGTCTGTTGGTCAATCGGATTGACGATCCGCATAATGATTTGCGTCATACATTGTGAGAGAACGTCTTGGTCGAGCTTGCCCGGACGCTGTGTAATTAACCCGATTCCAACGCCGAATTTGCGTCCTTCGCTCAAGATTTGCTTCAAAATATTGGTCGAAACAACGCTTGCTCCGGCAGGTGCGAAACGGTGCGCTTCTTCCAAAAGATTAAAGACCGGATACGGCAAATAATTTTCGGTATTTGGCAGAGCGTCTCCGCGAACGGTCAGCATCCGGGCTTTGTTGACGCGGCGCAATAATGCTCCGACAATGACTTGCTGTTCGTGCTGTTCAATGTCCGCTAATTGAAAAATCGTGCAGCGTCCCGGTGCAAAAAGTTCGCGCAGTTCGATGTGGTCAGAATCGGAAAAAATCCCGTCTTTTTTGTCAAAACGCGAATCCAATCGCCACAGCAAACCTTCAATTGAACTCACATTTCCGCCATCGCCCGATTTGCCTTCATTGCCGTATTTTTGTTGGACAACTGCCTCGCGTAAATCGTGATAGCCCCAAAGTTTACGCTCTGCCATCGGCGAATCTGTCAGCGTCCGAAACGCTTGCGAAAGAAAATGCAGCATTTTGTCGGAAGTTCCTTCGGGCAATAAATATTTGATGTCGGCTTCGGTCAGGCTGGAAAAACGAACCTTGATTTTGTCGGGCGTAAAAATTTTAACTTCGGGCTGATAACCGTCTGAACTTTTAAAAAGACTGCTCCCTTGAATTGATTGCATCGTGTGATATTCGCCGTGCGGATCAACAATCAAAACCGCCGCCCGATTGAACGGACGCATCAATTCTTCGACCAAAACTCCCGCCGTGTAGGATTTTCCCGAACCGGTTGAAGCCAAAATCGCAAGGTGAGTTGAAACCACATCTTTGACCGATAAAACAACGGGAACATCGCCTTTTTTACGGGTTAAAAGACTGCCGATAAAAGCCGAACCAACTTCCTCGCTCCGTTTTGGACTGAGCATGTTTGCCAAAGTTTCGCTTGAAGCCAAAAACAACTGATCGCCCGCATTTGGCGGAATGCGCGGATTGACAAAATCTTTGAGCGTGCCGTCAAAATAGCCGATTGTTTCGACCGTAATTTCGTAAAGCTCACCAATTTCACCATCCAAACCAATCAAGGCGGAAACAACACTTGGTGGTGTGCTTGGGTCAGCCAAAAAAGTATCGGGCAGATTGCGGACAAGTCTTCGTCCTTTGATCGTGCCAATAATTTGTCTGGATTCATCGCCTTCACGGGCAAGGTAATAAACAAATTCGCCGATGCGCGTTTGGCGATTGTCTTTGGTAATAAAAAGATATTCGTGCGGCAGTTCGCCCGGTCCTTTGACTGTGCCGATGAGTTTGTCTGTTTGAGTCATAACGCGGGAAATTATAACACGAAATAATTACCACTATTAGCAGCAGGTTTGAAATGTATTGGTCAGCAAAATTACTGGTGAATTACGACAAATTTTGTCTTTTGTCCATGATGAAATCCCAAAAACTCATTTGGAATTTCGTCCGTTTCAGTCTCGGCTAAAAACTTAAAATTTGGCTGGATCAATTCGTGAAAAATATCATCCATTCTTTCGGGCGGATACGGCATATCGTTATCGAGCCACCATTTTAATTGCTCAAAAACTGCGGTTGCCAGATGATTTGCCAGAATCGAAACCGGAATTGAGGGCTGTGGTTTATTTTCAAGAAAATCGGTCAATGATTTTTCGATGCCTTGCGCCAGATAACTGCTTCCTCTTTTGAATAATCGTTCAGCCTTGCTTGAACGAACCAAAGCTCTGTAAAAATGATGAAAATCTTTGAGATGAGTGAAAAATTCCAGAATAGGAATGAATCTTGTTTTTCCAACTTTTTTCCAATCAATGAATTGCACAAACCCGTCGAGAAATTGTTCCCAATCCCCGATCAGCAAATCCTCTTTATCCCGAAAATGCGCGTAAAATGTTGCCCGCCCGATGTTTGCGCGGTCAATGATATTTTGCACCGTGATTTCGTCAAAATGTTTTTCCTGAATCAATTGGATCAAAGCGTGTCTCAAAGCAACTCTCGTTCGCGTCACGCGGCGGTCATCTTTTTTCATATTTAATCGAACACTGGCAACTCTAATGTTCAGTATCGAACATTATTACGTTCGGCATCTGTTGTCGGTTTCAAAACGCCTTTATAAACTCTCTCAAGCAGTCACAAACTGCAAAATTTTTTGAGGAGATTATAAATGAAATCAGCAATATATGGAATCGCTTTGATGTTAGTTTTTTCTTTCGTCGGCTTTCATCACAGCGGAAGATCTTATGCAAAATCGGCGCACGAAACCGATAAAATCTCGGGAGATTGGGACGGAACGGTAGAAGCCGTCGGAACAAAAGTAGCTTTCAAATTAAATTTCAAACTCGAAGGCGAAAAATTGACCGGAACAGTTGAATCGGGACATACCGGCGCAGGCACGATCAGCGGAACTTTGAAAAACGGTAAATTGAACTTTACGGCAACTTTCGCCAAACACGAATCTATTTCTTTCAAAGGCGAGTTAAAAGATGAAAAAATTTCGGGCGAATACACCACCGAAGGTAGAACTGAAAAGTGGGAAGCTACCAAAAAAGCAAAAACTGAATCGTTTGCAACTACAACCAACAACACAAATTCCAATGATGTTTCAGGCGATTGGGATGCGTTTTTAGTCGCTCAGGATGCAACTGCGCCCGTTGCTCTCAAATTGAAAGTTGAAGGTAATAAAATCACCGGAACTTTTTCGTCCGAGCATTTGGGAACGGGAGCTATTGAAGACGGAACTTTGGAAAACGGCAAAATCGGTTTTACGATGAAAACTCCGCAAGCAACCATTAAAGTCTGGGGCGTTTTGAAAGACGGCAAACTAACCGGGGATTTTGATGCCGGAATAATGAAGGGTAAGTGGGAAGCTAAGAGGAAATAACGGTTAGATTCACAGGGATAAAGGGGATAGAAGGGATTTTTAAAGTTAGTTTGTGATAAATTCTACTTATTTAAAAGAGTGATATTCGCGTTCATTCGCGTTTATTCGCGGGCAAATTTTCTTATCTAAATCCCATTTAATCACCTTTATCCCTGTGAGTTATAAAAATAATTGCCAAGCCATCACAAAACTGATATTTTGAATTTCATTGGTTATATAGCAATGAAATATAAAAGTTTAATAATTCTTACTTTGTTACTTTTAGTGGTTTCTTCCTCTTTTGCTCAATTAAAATTACATCCAAGTTCAGGTTATTGGGATCAAAATTCTAAAAAAGTCAGAGTCCAAATGTCTCGGCTATCTCGAAACCAAAAATTGGCGGCGGTGGGTGACACTTTGTATATGCTCAATGCTCGGAATGGAATTATTTGGTCTTGGACTACAGGAGGCGCACCGCTTACAGATTTTCCGATTATTGATTCACACGGTATTCTCTACCTCATCGGCTATGACTTAACTTGGGTTGCGCTCAATTCTAAAAATGGCAAGAAATTATGGCAAGGCACAGCCAACGGCAGAGCAGTCTATTCACAAATCGGACTCTATAAGGATGATGTTTATTTTGTTGTAACGGATATGGCGGGCTACCGAGAAAATAGTTTTTCGAGCAAAAAAATTAAAGACGACTTAACTTTGTGTAAGGGCAATAGCATTCTTTGGAATACAGAAATACCCGCAGGCGCAAAAATCCGAGTTTGGAAGGGGCAATTGCTTGCTGTATCTAGACGAAACAAACGAACAATTGTCCAAAAGATTAAAATTCCACACAGTTTAAATAATCCGCTTGGAAAGATTGATGTAACGTCAAATTATAAATAAATCTATGCAGCCTTGTTAAGGCTGATATTTAGTCTTTTCACTATGGCAAATTTAGCGGACGAATATCAGAAATTACGAAACGAAGCGACAATTTTAGCGGGAAATCCGGGCGACATTCCGCAACGGGCGACGATGCTCCACGAAATCTTTTTGGATTCAGGCGGCAATCACGGTTTTGCCGAAATCGCCACGCACGGCGCGTTGTGGGGCTTTAATTTTTTTGAAACTACGGGAACGCTCGGCAATCTGATTTCCTACCGTTATTTCTATAACAAAAATGAAATGAAATATCGCCACGGGCTTTTACAAACCTTTGCCGATGGTTTCAAATCGGCGAATCGCTCGGTTTTTATTGATACGTATTCAAATTATTATTTCGTTAAAAAATTCGGCGCAGAAAAGGAAGCGGATTCGATCTTTAAGCCCGAATTGCTGGAGGCTCTGCGCCAAATCACCAAAGCCGCCAACGAGAAAAAATTGCTCGACACCGACACTCGCCGCAAACTTTTCCAGACCACTTTGCAATGGGAACAGGAAACCACTGTTGCACCCGCCGTCAAAGCCGAAATTGCCAAATTTGATTGTCCGATTTTGAAAAGACTGGTTCTCAAACCTTTTGTTCGATTCAAATATTTTCCGCGCTTTAAAATGTTCTGGTTCAAGGATTTTAGCGAAACTAACGAAAGAATTCACAATGCTCACCAATGTTTTGAGATTGCCGAACAGGTTGGTTGGAAAGATGTTTTTGAATCAATGGAAAATTATGAAGTTCTGGACGAAAACTTCTTTCAAAATCCGCTTGAGTTTGCCCAAAATTTGAAGAAAAAACTTTTGCCGCAAGTAATTTAAATCACTAAATCAAAACGTAGAAATCGGTTAAAATAAAATCGGAGTGCTTTTTATGGAAGGACTTGCGACATTAAAAATTAACGATTTGGTCGAAGAAGGCAAACATCTTTTAGGCGAGTTTGTCGGCAATGCAAATGGCAAAACTCTGATTGTTTTCGGCGGAATTCACGGTAACGAAGCGTCCGGCGCGAAGGCTTTGAAAAGAGTTCTGCCCAAGCTCGAAAGGATAACGGAAAAATTGAACGGGCGCGTTTTCTTTTTAGCAGGAAACACGCGGGCATTAAACAAAGGTGTGCGGTTCATTGATTCCGACCTTAATCGTCATTGGACGACCAAAAACATTTATTACAACGAACCGAATCTCAAAAATCCGCCGAATCTAAGCGAAGACCGCGAGCAAAAAGAATTGCTCGAAATTTTGCATCAAGTTATCCGAACTGCCGGAAATGAGGTTTTTGTGCTTGATCTGCATTCGACTTCGGCTGATGGCGTGCCGTTTGCGACGCTTGGCGACACGCTCCGCAACCGTGATTTTGCTCAAAAATTTCCGATCACGATTTTGCTCGGAATCGAAGAACAGCTTGACGGGACGATTTTGGAATATCTCAACAATCTCGGCTGCGTCACGATGGGCTACGAAGCCGGACAACATTTTGCCGAAAGCACGATCAACAATCACGAAGCATTGGTTTGGCTGGCTTTGGTCAATGCCGGGATTTTGAAACGAGAAAATTGCGCGGATTACGAAAAATATTTTGCGGTTCTGGAAAAAGCCAGCGGCAAAGGTCGAATCGTCGAAGTCCGTTATCGTGAAGCCGTCAATCCCGAAAAAGACGGTTTTGTGATGAAACAAGGCTACGAAAATTTTCAGCCTGTAAGGAAAGACGAAATCCTCGCGCACAACGAAAAAGGCGAAATCAAAGCAGGCGAAACCGGAATGATTTTGATGCCGCTTTATCAAAAACAGGGCAATGACGGATTTTTTCTGGCGCGTGAAGTTGCTCCGTTCTGGCTGTGGCTTTCAAAAATTTTGCGAAAATCACGAATTGCCGATCTGATGCACCTTTTACCCGGAGTCAAAAGACATCCAAGCGAAAAAGGAACGATCATCATCAATACCAAAGTTGCGCGACTCTTTCCGCTGCAAATCTTTCACTTACTTGGGTTTAGAAAAAGGCGTGAGGTCGCTAATCAATTAGTTGTCAGTCGGCGGCTTTATGACACAAAAAGTCCGTTTGTAAATTAAAACCACGAAGTCTGACTTTTGCCTTTTACCTTTTACCTTTTTACTTAATTCGGCGGTTTGCGGCGGTCTTGATTTCCACGCCGACCTCCTCCACCTCCTCCACCTTCGCCTCCGCGTCCGCGTGGGGTTGTAGCCGGTTTGCTCGGATCAAAATCAGGATTCGGAACGGGCATTTGAGCGTTTATTTCTTTCAGATAAGCATTCATTTTGCTTTCCAATTCCGCTGCTTTATCTTTTAATTGATTTGATAAATCTTTTCGCTCGCCGATGTCTTTGCTCAAATCGAAAAGATCGAGTTTATTGGTTTCGTAAGTTTTGATCGCAACCAAATCGCCAAGCATAATTGCAGAGGCGGGACCATCATTTCCGTTGTCGTAATGCGGAAAATGAAAGACCAGTTCTTCGCGTTTGCGTTTGACTTCGCCCTTTCCTCCATTTAATAAAACTTTGGCAAAACTTCCGCCTTCGATGTCGCTTGGCAGGGGCTTTTCAACTCCGGCGAGTTCGGCAAAAGTCGGCAAAATATCAAATGCCATGACGCGGGTTTTGGAAAAAGTGTTTGGTTTAATACCCGGACCGCGAATGATGAACGGAACACGGATTCCGCCTTCCCAGAGCGTTCCTTTTCCGCCGCGCAAAGGCTCATTTTCGCGCTGTCCTTGTGCGCCGTGATCGGCTGTGTAAAGAACGTAAGTATTTTCCGCGATGCCGAGTTCGTCAATTTTTTTGAGCAAAGTGCCGATGGTTTTGTCCATATCTTCAAAAACCGCCGCGTTTCCTGCTTCGCGTTCGTTGCCGTTGAGCCTTTGCAAAACTTCTGCGTAAGTTTCGGGCGTGGCATCTTCTTTTCTACGTCCGGCGTAATGCGAAAGCTGTAAATAAAAAGGTTTATTGGCTTTAACCTGTTTCGCCATAAAACTCATTCCGCGCTCGGTCATTCCAAAGGCTTCTTTCGGATTCGGATTTTGGACGTTGTCAGGTCCGCCATTGTTGGTTGCACCGTCGCTTTCTTCAAAACCGTGATTGGCGGGATTCGCCCGCCCAACGTGCCATTTGCCGAAATGGGCGGTGGCGTAGCCTGCATTTTTCAAAACTTCGCCAATTGTTACTTCGGATTGTGGAAGCTCAATGGTCGGACTCGGCGATTTTAGTTTGTAATTTTCGCCAGTAATTTCGCCTTCTTCGCCGCGTTTGGTATTGCCGCCCATATTGACGAAAGTCATTTTGAGCAATCCCGGAGTTTTGCCGGTAAAAAGTGCCGCCCGTGAAGGCGTGCAACGCGGAGATGCGGCGTAGCCATTGGAAAAACGCATTCCTTGTTTACCCAAAAGTTCGAGATTCGGCGTGTAGATAAACGAACTTTTTGAACCGGAAATGCTTTCATCCATAAATCCCGAAGTATTTGACCAGCCAAAGCCTTCGCCTAAAATCACAACAAAATTTGGCTTAGTTTTGGCATTGACCGGAATTTTGTTGGCGATTAAGATTCCTGCCGTGCCGATTCCAACGGTTGAAATAAATTTTCGACGATTTATTTTACTCATAGATTCGTTCTAGTTGTTTGGATTGGGTTTATTTTTTCCGCCTTTGCCGCCTCGTTGCTGACGAAATTGCTGCATTTCTTCTTTGGAAAGCCGTCCATCTTTATTGGTATCAATGCGGTCAAAAGCTTTTTCGTTCCGCGTCCATTCTTCTTTGGAAATGTAGCCATCACCGTTTAAATCCATTTTCATAACTTTATTTTTTACGTTTTGTCCGCGATTTCCACCGCGTTTTTGTTTGCGGTTTTGAGCTTGATTTTGGTTTTGGTTGGGATTCGGATTTTCTGTCTGCTGAGCAAAAGACGAAACGGTAAAAAGACCTATAACTAATGAACCTGCAATAATTAATTTCTTCATATTTTTTCTCCTATTTGTTTGGTTTTGCCACCGTTAAGCGGCATAAAATCGTATTGTTTTTTCTAAGGTCGGGACCCCAGATAAATTTTGCTGTTCTGTTCCAACTGATGTCGTCATATCCGCCTTTCGGTCCGACTTCCTGAGCCGTGTAAAGTGCGGCTTTTTCCCATTTGGAATCGTCAAATTTGGGTAATTTCCAGTCTTTCGGCTCGTCCGTCTTCACAAATTCACAAGGTTTTTCGCCTGCTTTCGGATTCTGTTCTCTGGCACAATTTTCATCCAACGGAGCGTTATGAATGACCAAACATTTCCAATCTGAATTGGTAACGGCAATTAGTTCGCCCGTGTCGGCGTTGGTAAATTGAGCAATCAGACCACCGTCGCCTAATTGCTGCCGCCGAGTGCCGATGTATTCCAAACCTGTATCATTTTGGATAAAATCTTTGGCGATAAAATTCAGCGTCAGCGGATATTCGGCTTCAAAAGTAAAAGTTTCGGCATTGAAAGAACGCTCGGTCGTTATCGGCACGGAATCTTCCTTGATAAATTTTTCGCCCGAATAAAACGAAAACCAATTATCCGCCCAAACTTCTGCTTTAATTTTGATCGGTTTTTGCGAAAACGCTGAAACTGCGAAAAGCCCGATAAAAATTAAAATTGAAAGATTCTTTGTCATTTTTTATTTTGCCCGCGAAACACGCGAAACACACGAAAAAGAAAACTATTTTTTAGCGTATTTGGCGTATTTCGCGGTTATTTTCCCTAATTATCTTTTCGAGGACGCTCAAGCGGCGTTGCGTCTTTGGTTTCTTCCTTCGATAATTTGCCGTCGCTTTCCTGGTCGGCACGGCTAAACATTCTCATCACGACATTTAACAATTCGTCTTTGGTTATTGCCGAATCGTGATTTGCATCAATTTCGTCACGATGCTGTTTGACGAAACCGCCCAAAGCAGAGCGAACATTATTATTTTGGACTTCATCACTCTCAATTTTTCCGCTTTTGTTTGTGTCGTAGCCCAAAAAAGCCTTTTCAATTTCGGCAAGCAATTCGGCTTTGGTTAATTCGCCATCACGGTTGGCATCCATTTCCGAAGAGTGTTGAATGATCCACGGAACTCGTTTCTCGCCGTTTTGCGGTTCATCACGTCTGGGCTGATTGCCTCTGGGTTCGCGGTCATCCCTCGGCGGACGATTGTCGTCTCTCGGAGGACGATTTTCGCCACCGCCGCCACGGTTTTGTCCCGAATAATTTTCAACCTGGCTTTTGCCGTTGCCATCAACAAATTCAAAACGGTAGCTGCCGTCTTTTTGCACTGCGTAAATTACTTTCCGCGTTTCGCCGCTGACGGTATAAGTTAAAGTAATTGAGCCGTCATTGTTCTGCACAAAATCGGTGATTTTTGCACCACGAAGCGGTTCGGTTGCCGGACGGACACCATTTGCACGCGGCTGCGGATCAACTTGTCCGTCACGTTCGATGACTTCGCCGTGAAATCCGCCGTTGATGTATGGATAATTTTTGGTCGAGTGATAATGGTAATTTCCGTTCGCGTCCGTGTGTCCGTTGAAAGAGTCGAGATTTTTAACCGCCGAGCCATCACTTTCCGTCAAACCGTAAATTGGATAACCGTCGAGAGCATAAGCAAGAGGTTTTCCGTTGCCGACAATTTCCTGCAAATGAAGCGGGGCGATGTGGTAATGGTAATCGTCCGCCCGTCCTGCGTGTCCGCCGAATTTGTCTAGTTCACCCGCTAAAAAAGTATCGGTTCGCCCATCATTTTTGATTGGATTAAAAATCGGAACGCCGTTCGCAGCAATCGCAATCGCGCCGCGAAAGAAATGATCTTTTGCCGAAAGCGGCATTTTGGCAACGATTGGTTGGAGCGGAAATCTCCACGCATTATTGCCGTAATATTTTTGCGGAATCGGCACTTGCTGCTGCCAAGCCGTAATTCCAACCATCATCGGATGATTTGGAAAACCGTCAGATTCGACATAGAAAAATTTGTCGTCCCAATGCACTTTTACTTTCGGCGCAAACGGGCGGAAACTTTCCGCAATAGTCATCGCAATTTCGTTTTGTTTATTCAATTCTTCCGCACTCAATTTCGGCTGAACGTAGAAAATTTCGTCATACGAATTTGTGTAAGAAAAAGTAAAAATCGGTTCAATCGCTTCGGATTTTTCAAAACTCATTGGGGGCTGAATCGTGTAATCGTAATGCGGTTTGTGGTCTGGATGTTCTTCTTCGTGTAAATCGTGGGCGAAGGAAAATGTTGTAAAAAATACGCTAATTGCTAAAACAATATAAACTTTAAATTTCATTAGATTCTCTCTGTAATTTTGCCTTTTGCCTTTTTACTTTTTACTTGCTATCTCATATTCGTAATCAATCATTCCATCTTTTCGCCCTTCGCTTTGACGATTGTTTGGAAAAGCGCGAACGTAGGAAACAGTTGCTTTTTCTTTGCCGACTTTGACGATCAAAACGCCTGAGCTTCCTTTGATAATTCCAGATTTATAGCCGTATTCTTCGGCGTTTCGGGTGTTGTCAACTTGGCGATGTCCGGGTTGCGGAACTTCCTGATAGACGATGCCGTCGAGGTCTTGTTTGACGAAAATATGGTCGTGTCCGTGAAAAACTGCGGAAACTTTGTTTTGGACGAAAAGTTGATGGATCGGCATCGCCAGATCAGGACGTTTTTCGGCAAATTCATCTTTTCCGTCAAAATTCTTGCCGCCCCATTCCCAAAATTGTGCGGCTTCCGAGCCTCCGCGAGCGACATCATTTCCGCCACCAACCAGATGATGAATGAAGACGAATTTATATTTTGATTTACTCTTTTCCAGAGTCGTTTTGAGCCAATCATATTGCTCTTTGCCAAGCGTCCAACCCCAATTATCATTGCCTTTGTTGCGTTTGGTGAAGGAAAACGGGTCAAGCACGATAAATTGTGCATCGCCCCATTCCCACGCAAAATAATTCTGCATATTGGCTTTGTTTCCGCTGTAAAAATCGTTCGGAACGGGATTCGGGAAATATCGTTTCCGCATCATACTCGACCAATCGAATAAATCTCCGCCGCGCCAGCCAGCTTCGCCATCGTGATTGCCGAGGGTTAAAAAGACCGGGATAGAATGTCCGATCAAGCCGAAATAATAGCGTTGAGCGAGGTAATTTGCGGCAGCGTCTTTCCATTCATTGCCGCGTTTATCACACATAAACGTATCGCCCAGATCAACTAAAAAGTCAGAATTTGCTTTGGCGACATTTTCGAGCGAACGCTTGTAAGTATCGGTATCAGTTCCTTCATCGAGATGTGAATCGGCTTGGATTGCAAAGGTAAATTCCGTGTTTGCAGATTTTGCGGTGGTAAAACTGAATTCTTGATTTTGGAATTGATAAAAATAACGAGTGTTTGGTTTTAAGCCGTTCAAAACTACTTCGACAGGTTCATCTTTTTTGAAAGTTTGTTTCAGTGTTTGATTCGGATATTTCCCTTTTTCTGTTCCGTAAAATATTGAGCCTTCCGTGTCCTGATAAGCCAAAATACTCAGAGTAAAACTGGTATTGGTCGGGCGACCCACCACAATATCCCACGAATGAGCGGGAACTTCGGTTTGAAAAGTAAACGGTCCGCGATTTCCGCCACGACCTTCGCCGTTTTGATTACGATTTCCGCCTTCGCCTCTGCGTTGTCCTTGTCCTCGTTGACGATTTTCGTCATTTCGGGGCGGATTTTGGGCGAAAGAAAAACAGCAAAATAGAAAAAACACTACAAAACAAAGGCTTATATGCCTCATCTTTGAATAAATTAACGATTTCATAAAAGGGCTGATTGGGATAACCGTTAATTTAGACGAGAGGAAAGTTGTTTTGGTCGAAAAAAAAACAGAAGATTTTAAGAAATTAAAAACGCAAGTCCCCGACTTTACTGCAATTTCTTTCTTAAAACCTTCTGCACGTCCTTACGATTTTTCGTCAGCTTGGAGATTTTTACGAAAAATTGTAGAGACCGAATTTAGGAGGCGCAATTAATGCAAACATTTGTATAAGGTAAAGCCTTTAATCTTTTTTCGGCAATCGGATTTTGGCAAGATTCGCAAATTCCGTAAGTGCCTTTTTCCATCATATTGATAGCATGGTCAATCTGTGTAACCTCGTTCCGCATATTGACATCTAAAACTTCCAAAACCTGATCATTTGCACGTTCAATCGCTTGCTCGGCAAAATCGGCTTCAAGCGGTTTATGCGTATGACGCAAATGACCTTGGACTTTATCCAAACGCTCAACAATTTCTTTTCGGCGCAGCAATAAACTTTCTTTAATCGGTTGATAGTTTTCCATTTTAATACGGCACCTCCTAACCTAATGATAATCCCAATTAATAGCTTTGCAAGGATACATATTAGTAGAAATGATATTTAATCAAGACAGCAAAACTCATAATTCTTTCAATGATTCAAGCCGACTTTCAATCATTCTATACGCTTCTAAATTGCTCAAATAAAATCGGAAATCGTCGGAGGTTTTATTAACGATTATGAGAAGAAGAGAGTTTTTAATGGCAGGCGGAGTGACTGCGATCAGCGGACCGTCGCTTTTTATAAATATGATGAGTAATAGCAAAAACTATTTGAAAATAGATGAATCAATGAAATTAACGCCGCCCGCAAATGGTATTGTTCCGGTAGCTTTCGTGATTTCGTCGCGTTGGACGGTGATTGATGCGATGGGACCTTGGGAAGTTTTTCAAGATGCGGCAACTCCCAAAGATTCGGAAGGTTTTGAACTTTTTACGGTTGCCGAATCGCTTGAACCGGTGATAGGCTCGGCAGGAATTAAAGTCGTGCCGAATTATACTTTTGAAAATGCTCCTCAACCGAAAGTTGTCGTTATCGGGGCACAAGCCGGGCGTTCGCCCGCAATGTTTGAATGGCTCAAAAAGGTCTGCGAATCGGCGGATGTGATTATGTCAGTTTGCACCGGCGCGTTCATTCTCGCCCAAAGCGGTTTGATTGATGGCAAAACTGCAACCACCCATCACGATTTTTTCGATAAATTTGCCAAACAATTTCCGAATATCGAACTAAAACGCGGAATTCGCTTTGTCGAAGAGAAAAAATTTTCCAGCGCGGGCGGATTGACTTCGGGAATTGATCTGGCTTTGCGCGTGGTCGAACGCTATTTCGGCAGAGAAACGGCAGAAAAAACAGCGTTTTATATGGAATATCAAAGTAAAAGCTGGATAGTTTGATTTTAGGTGTTGCCCGCGAAACACGCGAAACACACGAAAAATAAGAAAAACTGACAAATTTTTATCTTAAATTTAGCGTCTTTCGCGTGTTTCGCGGTCAATAAAATTAATCAATCGAATTACGAAATGCGCCCGGAGTAACTCCGACAAATCGTTTGAAGATTCTGGTGAAATGACTTTGGTCGGCAAAACCTGTCGAAAAAGCAATATCAGCCAACGAAATTTCTTTGTTCAGCAACAATCTCGAAGCGTGGGCGATGCGAAGTTTTTGGACGTATTCGCCCATCGTTTCGTGATAAAACTGGCGAAAAACGGCGGCTAAATGAACCGGATGAACATTGGCTTCCAGCGCCAATTCTTCAGTTGAAAAGTTTTCGGTAAACTCTTCGTTCAATTTTTCAACTATCCGCGCGAGCCAGACCGGTTTCTGTTTTTCAAACGGGTTATGTTTACGAACCGAATTTGCCAGCATTTCCAGCACGATTCCTTCCGCTACCAAATCCGAGCAAAATTGCCAGTTTCTAAATTCCTGATAAAGTTTGTAGCCGAGCCAGACCAAAGAACTGTTGCGAACATAAAAATCATCGGGAATTTGAGAAAATTCTTTTAATCGTTCAATGATACGCGGCTGCATTTCCATCATAAAAAAACGTCCGCCGTTGTTGCCGATTTCGTCTTTGTGAATTATGCCCGGACGATGCCACGAAATCGTCATCGGTTGGAGCGAAACGTCTTTGCCGCCACAGTTTTCCAGATAACTTCCGTCCAATAAAAGCTGAAAATGTCCAAGCTCGTGAGAATGTTTCGGAACGCTAATTCGTTGTTGATGCACAACTTCCGTCAATGTCACCGCCGTAATATTTCGTTTATTCGGAACTTGTCCGTAAAATTCACCTGCTCTGAGATTATTAGACATAATTTTATTAGACGGGGGAAAGTTAAATTTTCTTTCAAAAACTTTTACGCAAATTTCTTGAGAAAGTTCAAACTGCCTTTGGTTTGTTCAATACAGAAAATTGAATTTTAAATAAAATCGTAAAATCTTATTAAATAAAAAAGCAATTTAACGCTAAGACGCAAAGGAGCAAAGACGCAAAGATCATTAAAAATAAGACAATATTTAGCAATTTTTCTAAAAACTTTGCGCCTTAGCGGACTTAGCGACTTTGCGTTAAAAAACTAAGGGAAGATATTTATGAAAAAAATAATTTTAGCAATTTTAACAATAACTTTGAGTTTTCTTTCTGCATTTGCCCAAAACGAAACGACTTCCAAAAATTATATAGGCGTTTCGTGGTCGCCTGACAGCAAATATCTGAGTTTTACGATTATGGATGTCAAAAACACCAAGCCGATGCAGATGAAAGCCGACATTTACATTATGAAAGCCGATGGCACAGGTCTGAAAAAGATCACCGGCGGAGAAACCGAAGAATTTGGTCCGTCGTGGTCAAAAGACGGTAAAAAACTATTCTTCGGTGTGGTTAATCCTGATGCCAAAGTTGCCGACATTTTTTCTGTCAAGACTGACGGCACAGGCTTAATTCAACTGACCAAAACCGGAAAAAACACTTCGCCGTCCGTTTCTCCCGACGGCAAAAAAATCGTTTTTAATTCCGAAAGAGCCGAGCATAAACCGCAGATTTTCGTGATGAATACGGACGGTTCGGGCTTAAAGGCTTTGACCAATGACGACACGCTCGCTTTTTACAATCCGCTCTGGTCGCCGGACGGCAAAAAGATCGTTTATTACGTCGAACGTGGCGATAACAAAGACCAAATCTGGACGATGAATGCCGACGGCACAGACCAGAAATTACTGACTAATAACATCGGACATAATTTTTATCCCTCGTGGTCGGCTGACGGCAAAAAGATCATTTTTTGTTCCAACCGTGACGGCGAAAATCAAGTCATTTATTCAATGAATGCAGATGGTTCAAACGTCAAACGGTTTTTAAAAATGAACAGTTTTTACGCCAAGTTTTCACCGAACGGCAAAAAAATCGCTTTTATTTCGGGAAAATTTCCAAGCAACAATATTTTCATTGCTGATGCGGACGGCTCAAATATTAAAAAGATTTTGTAAAAGGAGAAATTATGAATAAAAAAACGGTTATTTTATTTTTGCTATTCGTTTTATGCGGTGTTTCTTATCAAATTCAGGCAAAAGAATCATCAATGACAGTTTCGGTTGATTGGCTCAAACAGCATTTAAATGACTCAAATCTGGTTCTGCTCCACATCGGAGACAAAGCCGAATATGAAAAATCGCACATCGTCGGAGCGCAATATATTGCTTTGCGTGATATTTCGACAACCCGCGATAACGGCAAAGTTGTTTTGGAATTGCCGCCTGCCGAAGATTTACAGAAAACCTTTGAAAAATTTGGAATCAGCAACAATTCGCGCATTATTTTGTATTTTGGAAATGATTGGGTTTCGCCTACTACCAGAGTTTATTTTACGCTTGATTATCTGGGGTTGAGTGGGCAAACTTCTATCCTCGATGGCGGAATGAAGGCTTGGACAAAAGCCGGAAATCCGACCGTCACAGAAATTAAAACGCCACAGGCAGGCTCGCTCAAAATTAATCCGAAAAAAGAGTCGGTTGCCTATGCTGATTGGTTAAAAACTCAGTTAAATAATTCTTCGATTGCCGTGGTTGATGCCCGAAATAAAGAGTTTTACGATGGAACTTTGGTCGGAAATCGTCCACGCGGCGGACATATTCAGGGAGCAAAAAGCATTCCATTTGACAGCCTTTTCAATCAGGACGGAACTTTCAAAGGTGAAACCGAATTACGCAAAATCTTTACTGATGCCGGAGTCGAAAAAGATGATTCGGTGGTCAGCTATTGTCATATCGGACAGCAGGGAACAGTTGTTTATTTTGCTGCGAAGTCTCTGGGTTATAACGTCAAACTTTATGACGGTTCGTTTGAGGAATGGGCTGAACGCGCCGATTTGCCGGTTGATGATCCGAAAAAAGATTCCCGCGCCGCAGTTATCCAATTTGTTCAGCCGGAATGGGTTGCGGCTCGCACAAATGATTTGAATTTACGGATCATTGATGCGCGAAACAATGTTTACGATTATTTTATGGGACATATTCCCAACGCCGTTCATCTGCCTGATGCGGCAATGCGTGCGCCTCGTGCGGGCTATCCGACGCAGTATCTCGATACTTTTGTGACCAGCCGACTGCTTGCCAATGCCGGAATTAAAAAAGATGACCGCGTGGTGATCTATTCGGACGGAACGAGCGTTCTCGGCGCAACAATGCTGGCTTATATTTTGGAAAGAGTCGGACAAAAACAGATTTTTATTGTTGACGGCGGCTTTGAGAGCTACAAAGAAAAAAATCCGATAGCCAAAGAATATCCCAAATACGAAAGCGGAAATTATGACGTTTGGGATAACCGCGCCGTAAGTGCAAATCTAAACGATGTAAAAACTGCGCTTAGCGATGGAAAAGTAAAATTCGTTGATGCGCGTCCGGCAGAAAATTATTCAGGCGAAGCCAAAGTTTGGGTGCGCGACGGACATATTCCGGGAGCGGTCAACATTACCTGGAAAACGCTGATGGACGAAAAAAATCCGCACAAACTAAAACCGTTTGCCGAAATCCGCAAAATCTACGAAACGGCAGGAATTACCAAAGATGACGACATAATCGTTTATTGCGGAACCAGCCGTGAAGCAAGTCTTGAATACGTTATTCTCAAACACCTGCTCGGTTTTCCGAAAGTTAGACTTTATGAAGGCTCCTGGGCAGAATATGCAACTTACGCCGATTTGAAGATCGAAACGGGTTCGGGAAATACTGCTGCAAAATAAAAAATAAACAGGGATTGTGGGAATAAAAATCCTATCAATCCCCTCAATCCCTGTGAAATTATTTTTGCCCGATTCTCGTAATTCTGCCTTCAACTTTTGGCGAAATGGTCGAATTCGGCGAATCTTTTATGGCTTTTTCAAAAACATCGGAATCTTTTTGAGCTTTGTCGGCACTAATCAAAATCTTTGTATCTTTGAACATCGTGTAGCCGTCGCCGCCGCGTGTCACCAGAAAATCCGAAGTTGCCAAAGTATAAGTTTTATTTTCATCCAAAGGCTGTCCGCCAATTTTAATTTCCGTGACACGGCTAAAAGCAGGTTTGGAAACATCAAAAGTAAAGCTCATTCCCGAAATCTGCGGAAAACGTCCGGGTTCATTATCTTCTGCGCTCCGAGCCACGCCGTGTTCCAAAACTTGCCGCAGAGTTTTGCCGGAAATTTCAACTTTTACGATCGGATTATTGAACGGCAAAATCGAAAGCACATCCCGTTTGGTCAAAACTCCGGGATTATAGGTCAAATCTGCCCGAATCGAGCCGCCATTAACCAGAGCAACATCCGCATTTGTGGCATTTCGATAGGAATCCGCCACAAAATTTCCAATATTTGTTTCTTTGTTACGGCTGGAAAATGAAGTTGCGTCCAATTCAACGCCTGTCATCCCGATTGGTTCGGCAAGTTTTTGCAGTAAATCCTTATATTTTTCCACAACTGTGGAAAATTCTGGCGCGTCTTCTATCTTGTTGGTAACAGGGATGATCTGCCAATCCATTTCCTCCAGCCGCCCCGTTTTTTTGTTGATAAAAAGGTCGAATTTGCCGAGTTCGCGGGCATCGGCGGTCATTTTGAAAATCGGGGTGTGATTAGAAGCGGATTGCAAAAGACTATGTTCGTGACCGCCCAAGATCAAATCAAATTCGGCACATTTAGCCAGTTCTTTGTCTTGGTTCATCGCCAAATGCGTTAAGCCGATAATTGTATTTGCGCCTTCTTTTCGCATCATCGGCACATATTTTTTAGCCAGCTCGCAATAATCCTGAACTTCCAGATTTTCTTCCATCGAAGAAGTTTGTTTGGTTTCAGGAAGCAAAAAGCCGATGATTCCGATTTTCACGCCGCCAATTTCACGAATTACAAACGGTGGTAAATCCGCAAAGATTTTGTTAGTTTTTTTGTCAAAAACATTCGTGCCGATCCATTGAAATTTGGATTCTTTCATCCTTTGGAGCAAAACATCGCTTTTGACATCAAATTCGTGATTGCCGAAAACTGCGTAATCAATTCCCACCGCATTCCACGCATCAATCATTTGTGCGCCTTTATAAGTGCGTGTTTCGACCGAAGGCGAAATCGTGTCGCCGCCGAGCGTAAAAATCGTGTTCGGATTTTCCGCGACAAATTTCTTTTTGAGCGTCAAAAGTCTCGCCAATCCGCCGCGATCTCCGCCATCAACCGGCATAAATTGATAAACGTCATTGACGTGCAGAAAAGTTATTTTGACCTGTGTTTCCGCGCCTTTTTGGGCATTAACAACAAAAACTAAAAGGAGCAAAAACAATTTGATAAATAAAATTTTTTTCATGATTTTTTGGAATGTTTTCGGGATTTTCTCATAATCAAGTCAAGAAACGAAGTTTAGACGAAAGATTTTCACAAGTTTACTGTCTCGTTTTGCAAAATGTCTTTTTTCTTTCGTCACAATTATGGTTCGAGAACTATAAAATCATAATTCGGGAGGCAATAATATGAAATTTACAAAATTATCAGGTTATTTTTTCGGCTTAATTTTGTTAGGTTTGATGTCCGTTAATGTCTTTGGTCAGGCGCAAAAAAAGACTGAGCCAAAGATTGATACCATTTATGGACCAATGAATTACGGCTTGGACAGACAAGATGCGTGGGAATTTAACGAAATTAGACTTCGTGCCGAAATTGACCGGATTTTCCGGGAAAAAGAAGCTAAAGTAAAAGCCATCGCCCAACAAATGAAAAAGTGCCGCACTAGCGAATGTAGTGCGCCTCTGCACCGGAAAATTCAGGAAATTGAAAGAAAAATGCAGCTTGATTTACAGGCTCTTTCGGAAGACAACCAAAAGCGAATCGAATGGATAAATAAATATTGGGACGAACAGGATAAAAAACCGCAAAAACGTCGAAAGTATTTTCCGTAAAAATTTATCAAAATCAATTATTTCAGCGGTTTAAAGTTTAGGCTTTGAACCGCTCATTTTTTTGTTAGAATTATATTTTCAAAATTTCGCAGCATCAAATAAAAGGAAAATTCTTGTGAAACTTCTTATTCCGCTGATTTTATTTTTAACTTTTATTTCCGCCAACGCTCAAACTTTGCCGAAAATTGAACGTGAATTTCGCGCCATTTGGATTGCAACTGTTGATAATATTGACTTTCCAACTAAGAAAAATCTTTCAATCGAAGAACAAAAAGCCGAATTGATTAAAGATTTGGAGCTGGCTAAATCTTTGAAAATGAATGCGGTGATTTTTCAGGTTCGTCCGATGGCTGATGCGGTTTACGAATCAAAAATTGAGCCTTGGTCAGAGTTTTTGACGGGCGAAATGGGCAAATCTCAACCGTTTGATCCGCTCAAATTTATCATCGAAGAAGCACATAAACGCGGGATTCTGGTTCACGCCTGGTTCAATCCGTATCGCGCCTATCATCCGGCGGCAAAAACCGTTTCAGAAAATCACATTTCCAAACGCCGTCCCGATCTGGTCAGACAATACGGCAAATATATGTGGCTTGATCCGACAGACCCGGAAGTTCAGCAATATTCTTTAAGTGTCGTGTTGGATGTTGTCAAACGCTATGACATTGACGGTGTGCACTTCGACGATTATTTCTATCCTTACGCCGAAAAGGACGAAAAAGGCAATAAAATTGAATTTCCTGATGACGCAAATTATCAAAAATATGTGCAGGCGGCTTTGAATGCCAACAAATGGGGAAAACAAAAAAGTCCTTTGAGTAGAGAAACTTGGCGGCGAATGAATGTTAATAATTTTGTCGCCTCGGTTGGGCGTGAAATCAAAAAGATCAAGCCAAACGTGATGTATGGAATTTCGCCAATTGGAGTTCAAGACATTAACTATAACGAGCTTTTTGCCGATGCGGAATTTTGGTTGAGCGAAGGAATCGTTGATTATTTTGTGCCGCAGCTTTACTGGAAAATTGACCGCAAAAACCGCGAATTTCCTTTGCTGTTAAAATTCTGGGAAAGCAAAAACGTCAAAAATCGCCACGTTTGGGCAGGCATCGGAACTTATAAAATTCCGAGCAAAACCGAAAATTTCAGCGCACAGGAAATCATTAACCAAATTTCTCTGACGCGCGAGATTCAAAAAACGGCGGGCAATATTCAATTCAGTTTCAAATCGGTCAACAGCGATTTTGACGGAATCCAAAACGCTTTGCGCGAAAAATCTTATCAACGCGAAGCAGTTATTCCGCTTTCACCGTGGATAAAATCTGCACCGCCGCTTACGCCAAAAGTTGAAATCCAGAAAGACGAAAAAATTGTTCGCGCAAAATGGACGGAACAAGGCTCAACTAAGGCATTTTGGTTCATAGTTTACGCCAAAGATAAAAACGGTTGGAGTTATTCGATTTTACCTGCTTCGCAAAAATCCATTGCACTTTCGGCAGATAGAAAGATTGAAAAAATAATCGTTAAAAGTGTGGATAGACTGGGAAATGAGTCGAAATAATTGAAAATTTTTATTAGGTTGATGCAATCTCTATTGTTTGTATTGGCATTTTAAAACCTAAAAGACCAAAAGTTTTTATAATCTCTAAAAAATCGTATTTAGTTCAATCAAATCATTTTTCTTTTCACAAACCTCTGATACAATTTGATGGTTATATTCCAATTTACAATTTACCGAACGCTTTTATTCGTGAGCGAATCAAGGAGACATATGAAGCTAATCATCGTATCAGTGTTGATGTGCATTTGTTGTAGCGTTTTACTTGGACAACAACCCAACAATAAACAAAAATTTACGGACAAAGACAAACCAAGTGCGGCAGACACTTCAAAGACAGCACCCGCCCAACCGATTGACCAAGCCTATACGGATTCAATTATTAAAAATACAACCGATAAAATGTTTTTGACCGAGCTGGTCAACTATCTTCCATCTTCGGCAAAAGTTCCAAGTCCTGACAAAATAATTGGTTATCCGGTCGGAACACCGAATAAATTGACTTATACCAAAGATCAATACCGATACTATCGTGAATTGGAAAAAGCCAGTCCGCGTGTCAAAACTTTTCTCGCACCGGAAAAAAGTGAAGAAGGACGCGATCAGCTGCTGGTTGTCGTCGGCAGCGAAGAAAATCTGGCAAAGCTCGCCCGTTACAAAGAAATTACCGGAAAACTCGCCGACCCGCGCAAATTGGATGATGCCGGCGCACAAGCCCTGATTGCCGAAGGAAAAGTTTTCTATTGGGCTTCGGGTTCGATTCACTCATCAGAAACGGGCAGTCCCGAAATGCTGATGGAATTGGCGTATCGTTTGGCGGTTGACGAATCTCCTTTTATTCAGGCAATTCGCAAAAATGTGATTGTGATGATTACGCCAACACTCGAAGTTGACGGGCGCGATATGATGGTTGACCTTTATAATTATCGCAAAGCGAATGAAGGTAAACGCGCTCCCGGTCTGATTTATTGGGGAAAATACGTTGCTCACGATAACAACCGCGATAGTTTGGGAATGGCACTGGCACTTTCGCGTAATCAGATGGCGACATTTTTGGAATATCATCCGACGGTTTTGCACGATCTTCATGAATCAGTGCCATTTCTTTACACTTCGACCGGAACTGGTCCGTATAATGCGTGGCTCGACCCGATTGTAGTTGACGAATGGCAGTCAATGGCGTATCACGAAATCGAAGAAATGACCAAACGCGGTGTTCCCGGAGTTTGGACACACGGATTCTATGACGGTTGGGCTCCGAATTATATGTTCTATGTTGCTAACGGTCATAACTCTATCGGACGTTTTTACGAAACTTTCGGTAACGGCGGCGCAGATACCCAAGACCGCAATGTCGGACCTCAATCCCAGCGCGACTGGTTCCGTCCGAATCCTCCACTTCCGCGTGTCAAATGGTCAATCCGCAATAACATCAATATGCAGCAAAGCGCAATTCTCTTTGCAATGAATTACACCTCAAATAATAAAGATAAATTCCTCAGTAATTTTTATCTGAAGAGTAAACGTTCGGTTGCCAAAGCCAAAACCGAAGGTCCGGCAGCTTACGTTTTACCTGCCAGCGAAACCCGTCCGGTCGAAGCCGCTGAATTAGTTAATTTATTGAAAATGCAAGGCTGTGAAGTTCACAAACTTGATAAGGAAATTGAAACAAAGGAAGGGAAATTCGGCGCGGGAAGTTATGTTGTGAGAATGGATCAGCCTTATTCCAGAATGGCTGATATGCTGCTCGACACACAATATTACAACATCAATGATCCTGCTCCTTATGATGATACAGGCTGGACGCTCGGACCGCTCCATAATGTCAAAACCGTTCGCGTCAAAGACGAAAAAATACTTGATGCGCCAATGACATTAACCAATGGTGCAATCAAAATCACTGGAAAAGTTGAAGGAAGCGGAACGGCAGGCTGGGTAGTCAATCACACCGGCGAAAGCGCGATTGCTCAATTACGCTATAGATTAAAAGACATCAAATTTGCCTCGGCTGAAGCTGGTTTTAAAGTTGGCGATAAAAGTTTCAATGCGGGTTCATACATCGTCAAGGCTGAAGGAAATCCGGCTGATGTCGCCGCTCGTTTGAGCAAAGAAGCAACCGATTTAGGTTTAACCGTCAATGCCGTTGATAAACTTCCCGAAGTTGCTTCGCACGCAGTCGGCACACCGCGAATTGCTTTTGTTCATACTTGGATAAACACCCAGAACGAAGGCTGGTATCGCATCGAATTTGACCGTCTCGGAATTCCTTACACTTACATTTCCGACCAGAATCTGGCAAAAATTCCGAATCTGCGGGAAAAATTTGATGTGATTATTTGGGGACCTGTCGGCGGTTCTGCTCAAAATATTGTTCGCGGACAGGCAAAACTGAGCGACAAAGAAGGAGCAATTCCCTGGAAGAAATCAGATTTGACTCCGAATATGGGCGATTCACCTGATACAACTGACGATATTCGCGGCGGAATGGGAATTCAGGGCGTGGCGAAACTAGCTGAATTTGTCGAAGCCGGCGGGTTGTTCATTACCGTTGGCGGAAATGCTTCGATTGCGATTGATTACGGAATTACCAATGGTGTAACTATTCAGGATGCTACAATCTTAAAGGCTCGCGGCTCTGTTTTGAACGCAACTTTTTCAGATCGGGGCAGTCCGATTGCTTATGGTTATGACGAAAAATTAGCTGTCTATTTCAACCAAGCTCCGCTTTTGAACGTTGCTGGCGGTGGAGGTCCCGGAGGTTTCGGCGGTGGCGGAGGCGGTCAGGGCGGCGGTCAAAATGCCGGAAATCGTCCGTCCGGTCGCGGAAGTGCTGATGATCCGGACATTGTTCAGGGAAGAAAACCGGACTCTTTACTCCCTCCGGTTCAGCCTGATCCGAATGCTTTTGGTCAACAACCTGCGCCGGAGACTCGTCCGCGTGTTGTTTTGCGATTTGCGCCGGAAAAAGAACTTTTTGTCAGCGGAATGTTGGCAGGAGGTTCGGAATTAGCCGGAAAAGCCGCAGTTGTTGATGTTCCCGTTGGAAAAGGTCATGTTGTCATGTTTGCCAACAATCCGATGTGGCGGCACGAAACGCACGGCAGTTTCTCTTTATTGTTCAATGCAGTTCTGAATTTTGACAATTTAGGTGTCGGCAGAGCCTCCGGACGGAGAGAACAATCCAACAATGGTGAAGAAGAATATTTTGATCTCAATCATTAAGTAATTTAATTAAAAGAACAGAAAAGTCTTGGAGGTTAGCTTTATTAACTGAAGAGACTTTTTATTTTGGCTGAGACCAGAGCAGGAAATTTATTTAAAATACCAAATCGCTACAAACTGCACCTCTTCGTGTATCAAATGCGTTCAACACTACACGGTTTGGTTTATACTGTTTCTGAGATGAAGCATATTCATAAAAGTTTGCCTAAAATCTTATAGAAAAAGGGCTTTTTTATGAAACTACTGGTGAAAAATTGACGAATTCAAAGTTTGGCACGGTTTTTGATGTAAATGTTACTTGCAAGGGGGAACTTGAAAAATGACTACAACAGAAACTTTAACTTTTCCGGTATGGCAAAACGCAGGCGCGCTTGAGATCGAAGCACCTGAATTTATTGAGAACATTAGCGAAGCAAGTAGTGATTTAACACTTGCTCAATCAGCTGCCAAAGGCAATATGTTTGCTTTTGAAGAGCTTTATAATCGTCATCATCGGAGAGTTTATTCGCTTTGTTTGCGAATGCTGCAAAACACGCACGAAGCAGAAGATTTAACTCAGGAAGTTTTTATTCAGCTTTACCGTAAAATCGGTTCATTTCGCGGTGATTCGGCTTTTACGACCTGGCTGCACAGAATGACAGTTAACCAAGTTTTGATGCACTTCCGCAAACGAACGGTAAAATTTGAAAAAACTACCGAAGAAGGCGAAACACCGGTTCAAATCGTGATTGGCACGGAAAATCAAGACAAAATGCCGATCGTTGATAAGATCGCGCTTGATTCAGCTATCGCACAATTACCGGAAGGTTATAAAAATGTGTTTGTTCTGCACGATGTCGAAGGCTACGAACACGAAGAAGTCGCCAGAATTTTAGGCTGCTCGGTCGGAACTTCTAAATCGCAATTGCACAAAGCACGCTTAAAAATGCGTAAATTATTACAAAAGAAAACGAATCCGCGTTTGGTTTGGTAAAAATTTTAAGGTTTTCCCTTGAGGGATGGCAACGGCTTTTCTATAAAAGAAGAGCCGTTTTTATTTGTTTAAAACTGCTATTTCTTTCATAAAAATAAGACTTAAAATCCGGAGCATTGCAAATAAATAAATCTACGAATCCTGATGAAAATAATTTTATCTAACCTGAAAATCAAAGTTAGTTGCAATTTTGTGGTTTTTTTTGAAAGCACTGTAAAAAAGAGATAAATATGTGGATTTTTATGTTTTTTAGGCGTATCAAATAAAAAGCACAGCTAATATTAAAAATCTTAATCTTTAATAAAAAAAAACTCGACACTAAATTGATTTTTCTGTATAAAGTGAGTTGTAGTCTTTGATAAAAATTGCTTTTAACCATAAAGTTTATCAAGAATTTTAGTTAAGATTTTTTCTCCACTAAAAACCTTAATTTTCTACAAAGGAATCGAATTCGAGTAAGGGCAAAATTTAATTCAGGAAGAAAAATACTTTACTGTTTCTTGTTTTAGTAAAAAAATAAAATCCGCCTGATATTTCTTCTGCAAAGAGGGGGTCAAAATATGGCAGGCTCATTTGAATCCTTTATTTATTTAGTAAAAAATGCGCCTTTCGGGATTTTTATCACTGATGTTAATTTTCGGTTAATAGAAGTCAGCGAATGCGTTAAGAAAATATTCGATAAAATCGAACCTCTGATCGGACGGGATTTTACTGAAATTCTGCGAATAATTTGGAAAGAACCTTTTGCAGCCCAAATCATCACTCATCTCCAATATACTCTTTCAACCGGCGATCCCTATCATTCACAATACACAAATAAACAAAACGGGAGCCTTAAAAATATTCAGTCTTTCGATTGGAAGATCGAGCGTATAACGTTGCCTGACGAAAAATATGGCTTGGTCTGTTACTTTTATGATTTAACGGAAAATCATAAATTTGAAAGTCAAATCCCTCCGTCCGAAGATCATTACCGCAATTTATTTGAAAATAATCCGATTCCGATGTGGTTTTTTGATATTAAAACCTTACAGTTTCTCAAAGTTAATGAAGCGGCAATAAAACACTATGGTTACTCAAACGATGAATTTTTAGCAATGACCATTAAGGATATTCGTCCGTTGGAGGATGTCCCGCAACTGCTTAATAAAATAGCCGGTTTTGAAAAAAGCCTGAATAACGCAGGTATTTGGAATCATCAGAAAAAAGACGGTTCAATTATCAAAGTCGAAGTAAACACCCACAATATTTATTTTGAAGGTAAACCTGCCCGGTTCGTTATGATTAATGACGTGACCGAGAATTTTCGTTCTGAAGAAGGTTTAAGGCTGAGTGAATCGCGGTATCGTATGTTGTTTGAAGATAATCCGTTCCCAATGATTATCTATGATTTTGATACATTGAAATTTTTGGATGTCAACGAAGCAGCCTGCCTTCATTATGGATATACACGCGAGGAATTCTTGCAGATGACTCTGGCAGATGTTGCTTCTCTTGATGATCTGCAAAATATTAAAGAAAAGGTTCGGGAAAACAATGGCAAACTGACTTTTTACGGAGTGTGGAAACATAGGAAAAAAGACGGCACAGAAATTTTTGTCGAAACTTCTTCACATAAATTGGACATTGAAGGCGAAAATTCGCGCATTGTTTTAATTAATGATGTCACCGAAAAAATAAAAGCCGAAGTAGAATTACACGAAGCCGAGCTGCGTTTTCGTGCAACTTTTGAACAGGCGGCAGTTGGTATTGCACACGTTTCTCCCGATGGCAAATGGCTTCACGTAAATAAAAAACTTTGCAAAATCACTGGTTATACCAAAGAAGAACTTAAGGCACGAAATTTTCAGGATATTACGTTTCCCGATGATTTGGAAAAAGACCTGAAACTAGTAAATAAGATTTTATCTGGTGAAGTAGAATCCTTTTCGATGGAAAAACGATATATCCGTAAAGATAAATCAATTGTTTGGATAAATCTGACCGTTGCTCTTGTTCGGGATAAAAACGGCGAACCGAAATATTTTATCTCTGTGGTCGAAGATATTAGTCACCGCAAATCAGTAGAAAGTGAATTACGCAAATGGGCAGATGCTTTTGAAAACTGTGCACACGGAATCGGGATTGGAAATCCTCAGACTAATAGGATTATGGCGGTCAATTCGGCTTTCGCCAATTTATGCGGAAAACAGAAAAGCGAGATTGAAGATCAGCCGATTCTGTCTGTTCATCATCCGGAAATACGTGAAAAAATTAAAAGTGCACTTCAACTCTCCGATAAGGAAGGCTCTGTTCAATACGAAAGTTTGATTAAAAAAGCCGACGGCACAACCTTTCCGGTTCAAATGGATGTGGTAAGTGTATTTGATAATAAGTCAGGCGAAGTTCTTTACCGCGTTGCCACTATGCAGGATATTTCCGCGCGTAAAAAAGCCGAAAATGATTTACGCGAATCCGAAGCCAAATTACGGTTGTTTGTTGAGTTTGCGCCTGCTTCGATAGCAATGTTTGACCGGGAAATGAATTATCTGGCAGTTAGCCGCCGTTGGTTGTCGGATTATCAATTGGATCAAGACGTTATTGGAAAAAATCACTATGAAATTTTTCCTGAAATTTCCGAGCCGCTGAAACAGATATATCAACGAGCCTTAGCCGGTTCGGTAGAGCGGTCAGACGAAGACCTCTTTGAGCGATTTGACGGTTCAGTCCAATGGCTAAAATGGGAAGCTCGCCCCTGGTTGGATTCTTCCGATATTATTGGCGGAATAATTATTTTTAGCGAAGATATTACAGAAAGAAAGATTGTCGAAGAAAACCTGCGAAAGAGCGAAGAAAAACTGCTGCAGGCGCAAAAACTTGAATCAATCGGCAGATTAGCAGGCGGAATCGCGCACGATTTCAATAATATGCTGACTGTCATTAAAGGTTACAGTGATTTGAGTTTACGCCAGCTGCCAATAGAAAGTCCGGTGCATCATTATGTCGAAGAAATAAAAATGGCAGGCAATCGTTCCGCTTCGCTGACCTACCAGCTCCTTGCTTTCAGCCGCACCCAGATTCTTCAGCCTGAGATCTTGAATATCAATCAAATAATTTCCGAAACGACCAAGATGCTGAAATATATGATTGGCGAAGATATTCAGATAATTTTGCAGCTCGAACCGAAAACCGGATTTATCAAAGCTGATCCCGGACAAATTTCGCAGGTTTTAATGAATCTGCTGGTTAATGCCCGCGATGCAATGCCTCAAGGCGGCACGATTACCATTAAAACTCAAAATATTTTTCTTGAATCAAATGAATTTCCAAAAAAATCAAATGAAAAGCAAAGAAATTATATAGAGCTTGAAATTTCAGATACCGGCGTAGGGATGGACGCTGTCACGGCAGCAAATATCTTTGAACCGTTTTTTACCACCAAAGAAGTCGGAAAGGGAACGGGACTTGGACTTTCTACGGTTCACGGCATCATTGAGCAATCCGGCGGTCATATTAAGGTTAAAAGTAAGATGGGGCAGGGAACTTCTTTTCAAGTTTTACTTCCGCAGATTTTTGAGGGAGATTATTCGAAAATTGAAACAGAATTCTCTGAATCTCTTTTGACGGGAAAAGAGACGATCTTGATAGTTGAAGACGAAGAACTGGTTCGTAAATTAACCCGTGATGCTTTATTAGCCAGCGGCTATCAGGTGATTGAAGCTCGAAACGGTGCAGAAGCCATCAAACTTTTTGAAAATGAAGATTTTTATATTGATCTTCTGATGACGGATATAGTTATGCCGGAGATGAGCGGGTTTGAATTGTTCAAAAAACTGTCTCAATTAAATTGCGCCAAGCCAAAATTCCTTTTTACTTCTGGTTATTTTGAAGACGAAAGAATCCAAAATACCAGTTTTGACATCAGTGAGAACTTTATCCAAAAGCCGTTTCGCTTAGACGAACTCATCCACAAAATCCAAACTATTTTATTTTCAAACCAAGGTAACTAATTAGTCTGTAATCTAAATTACTTGAGATTATTCAAAGACTTAAATAAAAGTTAGAGTTACGCCTTGAGGCGTGAATTACCTGGAGTTTATTAAACTTAACCAAATAGTTATTCAAGTTGAATCACGCCTCAAGGCGTAACTCTAACATTATCGAATTTAGATTACTAATTGCATATCCGGGCTAAAACTTCTATTTGTCACTTAGAAAAAAACGGAAAATTTCGTATTCTAAAGACATGTATCGAGAACAAAAATTTAAAGTCGGATTAGTGCAAATGGCAATGTCTGCCGATGTTGACGAAAATTTGCGTCGGGCAGGAGAATTTGTCGAGGAAGCCGCCGGAAAAGGTGCGGAAATTATCTGTTTGCCGGAAATGTTTCGTTCACAATATTTTTGCCAACGCGAAGATGTTGATCTGTTTGATTTAGCCGAACCGCTGGAAGGCGTGTCATTTCAACATTTAAGCAAGATTGCCAAAGACGAAAAAGTTACTGTCATTGCGCCGATCTTTGAACGCCGCTCAGCTGTCGGAGTGTTTCATAACAGTTTGGTCGTGATCGGCGAAAACGGCGAAAATGTCGGCGTTTACCGCAAAATGCACATTCCCGATGATCCTGCTTACTACGAAAAATTTTACTTTACGCCGGGAGATTTGGGATTTAAGGCTTTTGAAACCACAAAAGCAAAGATCGGCACGCTGATCTGTTGGGATCAATGGTATCCCGAAGGCGCACGGCTGACCGCTTTAAAAGGTGCGGAAGTTCTTTTTTATCCGACTGCGATTGGTTGGCATCCATTTGAAAAAGAAGAAGTTGGCGCATCGCAGCAAGACGCTTGGCAGACGATTCAGCGTTCACACGCGATTGCCAATGAACTTTATGTTGTTTCGGTAAATCGCGTTGGACACGAAGTTTTTACCGAAGGAACGGACGGAATTCAGTTTTGGGGACATAGTTTTGTGGCTGACCCGTTCGGCGTTGTGATTGCACAGGCAAGCGACGACAAAGAAGAGGTTTTAGTTGTCGAATTAGACCGCGCCAGAACCGAAGATGTCCGCCGCAACTGGCAATTTTTCCGCGACCGACGCATCGAAAATTACGGCGATCTGCAAAAACGATTTATTGATTAAGAAGGTTTGAACCACGGAGCACACAGAGAACGCAGAGATGGGAAAATATAATCAGTTGGCAAAAATCGTAGCTATATTTTCTATAACAGGAATTATTTTGTTTCTTGGTTTGTTGGAATATCATCGTTCGTTTGATCCATATTCATGGCTAAATCCAAATCGGGAAACTGTTTACAGCAGAAATTTATGGAATCAAAGAAAAGAGATTTATGTTTTTTCTTTTCTAGCTTGTTTTTCTTCATTCTTAGTTTCAATTACTTTTTTACTTTTTAATTGGATTCTTCAACGAAGAAATAGAATAAATCTAAAATAATCTCTGTGTGTTCTGTGGTCTCTGTGGTGAATAATTTTTTATGAAACAAACTCCGCTTGAAGCAGGTTTCAAAATGCCTGCCGAATGGGAAAAACATCGGGCGACCTGGATTGGCTGGTGCAGCAATAAAAACGATTTTCCGGGCAAAATTGCGCCGATTCATTGGGTTTACGGCGAAATTACGCGAAAGCTCATCGAAGGCGGTGAGACTGTCGCAATTTTAGTTCAAGACGAAAAACATCAAGCCAAAGCAACCAGCGTTTTAATCAAAGTTGGTGCAAATTTCGATAAAATTGAGTTTCATCAAATCCCGCATAATCGCGGCTGGATGCGCGATTCGGGACCGATGTTTGTCAAAAACGATGAAACCGGCGAAGTAGCCGTTATCAAATTCAAATTCAATGCTTGGGCAAAATATGACGATTGGAAATTGGATAACCAAGTCGCCATCAAATACGCTAAGTCCAATAACCGCAAACTTTTTGAGGTTGAATACAAAGGCAAAGAAGTCGTTTTAGAGTGGGGTGCGATTGATGTCAACGGGGCGGGAACGCTTTTAACTACCGAAGAATGCCTGCTTGATTACGAAACTCAATGCCGAAATCCGCATCTTTCGCGTGAAGATTACGAAGAAGTTTTTCGCCAAAATATCGGTGCGACCAATACTTTGTGGCTCAACAAAGGAATTGTCGGTGATGACACTCATGGACATATTGACGATTTTTGCCGTTTTACCGATAAAAAAACGATTATCTTAGCCGAAGAAAAAAACGGAAGCGATCCGAATCACCGAATTTTAGAAGAAAACCGCGAAAGACTGGAAGGTTTTCGGCTTGAAGACGGAAGCAAAATAAATCTGGTTCGATTGCCGATGCCGTCGCCGTTAATTTTTGACGGACAACGGCTTCCGGCAAGCTACGCAAATTTTTACATTGCCAACGAAAGTGTTTTAGTTCCGACTTTTAATGATGAAAATGATAGAATTGCGCTTGGTATTTTAGCCGAGCTTTTCCCGACCCGAAAAATCGTCGGAATTCACGCGGTTGATCTGGTTTGGGGATTGGGAACTTTGCATTGCCTGACACAACAAGAACCTGCCTGACGGAAAGTAAAAAGGCAAAAGTAAAAAGTAAAAAATGTTTTAGTGTCGTCAAGGGATTTTTTCTTAAATTAAAGCAAATTGAATGAAGTGGATTGCCGTTAGCCTTGGAATTCTGGGAATACTTTTAACCGTTAAACCTTTTATTCGCAGTGCAAATTGGTTTATTCGTTTAGGTGATTTTCCGCGTCTGCAAATTCTTGTTTTGTTGTTTGTTTCGCTGATTTTATTCCTCTTTTCGTTCAATTTTAATAATCCTTTTGATTCTATTTTTGTTGTCTCTGTTACAGGTTGTCTGTTTTATCAAATCCGCTGTATTTACCCTTTTACGCCTCTGCATCGCAAGGAAGTGCAGAAAGCCGAAGAAAAAGACGAAGACTCAACGAATTTTAGTTTGCTGATTTTCAATGTTTTGATGGAAAACGAAAATCACGAACAAGTGGTCGAGCTAATCAAAAACATCAATGCCGATGCCGTTTTATTAGCCGAACCTAATCAACGTTGGGCAGAGAATTTAGCGGAATTAAAAGAATTTTATAAATATCAGGTCTCACACATTTTAGAAAATCATTACGGAATGATCTTTTTCTCGAAACTTGAAATTCACGACACCGAAATCCAGTTCATAATTCAGGATGATATTCCCTCGATTCATACGAAAATTAAATTAAATTCCGGCGAGGAAATCGCTTTTCACGGAATTCATCCGCGTCCGCCTGTTCCCGAAGAAAAAGGACGTTCAATTGAGCGTGACGGAGAGCTTTTATTGGTTGGAAAAGCAGTGCGGGAATCAAATCTGCCGTGTATTGTCGCCGGTGATATGAACGATGCGGCTTGGTCATATTCAACCCAACTTTTTAAGCGAATCAGCGGTTTGCTTGATCCGCGAGTCGGTCGTGGTTTTTACAACACTTTTCACGCAAAACACTGGCTTTTCCGTCTTCCGCTTGACCACGTTTTTCATTCACATCATTTTCGTTTGATCGATTTACAGGTTATCAATAATTCGTGCGGCTCAGATCATTTTCCGGTTTTGATAAAATTGAGCTATGAAAAAGACGCAACGGCTAAACAGGCAAGACCGATTGCCAGTCCTTCGGAGCATAAAGAGGCAAAAGAAATTGTCAGAGTTGCCTTAAGAGAAAACAGATTCGGCAAATTATCATTTCGCCGTTTGAAAGAAAAAATTGCCAAATTGAAACAAAAAATTTCCCGTAAGCAATAATATTTTCTATAATTCGGATGCAATGTCTCAAATAATCGAAACCGAAGAAACTTTAATCATTGAAACTCCCGAAAGAGTTCAGCTTGCCTTTGCCTTAGCCTCTATCGGTAATCGCTTTTTAGCGGTAGTAGTGGATCATTTTATTCAATTTTTCACTATTTTCGTTATTGCCTGGACTTTCATTAGTATTTCAGGCTTAGGCGATACAATTAATGAAAAAGGTGGGCTTTATACCGTAGCTCAAGAGATGTCGAAATGGACAATTGCCATAATGATTATTGTTCTTTTTCTGATATTTGCGGGCTATTTTGTTTTTTTTGAATGGGTTTGGAATGGGCAAACGCCCGGCAAAAGATTAATGAAACTCCGTGTGATTCGTGAAGATGGTCGTCCCGTGACTTTTTGGGAGGCACTTGCACGAAATTTATTACGTTTATTTGACACTTTTCCGGGATTCGTAATTCCGGTTTATTCGATTGGATTAGTCACAATTTTTATGAGTAATCGTGATCAACGCCTCGGTGATTTATTTGCCGGAACGGTAGTTGTGCGTGAACGAACCGACGAAGCTCCAACTTTTGCCGAAACTTTTTCCAACCCAACGGCTGATGCGGCGTTTCGGCGGGTGCAGAAACAGACTCTTTTTACCGGTGATTTAAAAGGGATAACTGATGCCGAAATGGAAGTAGTCGAAACATTTTTGCGCCGCCGTTGGGATTTAAGTGAACGTCAACGAATTTGGATGGCGTGGCGCGTAGCTCTGCCGATTATGTATAAAATCAAGCCCGGCTATAGCTTACAGGATTTTACTTACGAAGGTTTTTTAGAGGAACTCATTCACCGCTATTATGCAAAGGGGCGGTTTTTGAATTAAGATTAGGTCTTAGGTTTTTGGCTTTTGGTCTTGGCAAGAAGTCTCTTTTTGAATTTTCCAATTACTCTTAGATTAGCAAAGAAATCAAAGACCAAAGACCCAAAACCAAAGACCATCAACAATATGAAAAACATTTTAGTAACAGGCGGCGCAGGATTTATCGGCTCGCATTTGGTAGATAAATTATTGGCAGAAAACGATTGGAAAGTTTTCGCTTTGGATAATTTTAACGAATTTTATTCGCCCGAAATTAAACGCGCTAATATTGCCGAGCATTTGCAGAATCCAAACTACACCCTTTTAGAAAATGATATTTGCGATGCGGAAAGTCTGCAAAAGATCTTTGCCGAAAATAAGTTTGATGTAATTGTTCATCTCGCGGCGTGGGCGGGCGTGCGTCCGTCATTGATGAATCCGAAGCTTTATACACAGGTCAATGTCAACGGAACTTTGAATTTGTTGGATTTAGCTAAAGAGTTTGGCATTAAACAATTCGTATTCGGTTCATCATCAAGTGTTTACGGCATTAATTCCAAAATTCCTTTTTCCGAAGACGACCGCATTTATCAAACCATTTCGCCATACGCAGCGACCAAAGCGGCGGGTGAATTCTTGTGTCATACCTATTCACATCTTTACGATATTCGCACGATTTGTCTCAGATTTTTTACGGTTTACGGTTCTCGCCAACGTCCCGATCTCGCAATCCATAAATTTTCTAAATTGATTGAGGGTGGGAAACCGATTCAGATGTTTGGTGACGGCACAACGCGTCGCGATTACACTTTTGTTGACGATATTATTCAGGGCGTGAGAGCGGCAATTGATTATGATAAGGCAAACTACGAAGTTTTCAATCTTGGCGAATCGCAAACGATCGAGCTTCGTGAACTGATCGAAGTTTTAGAAGAAAATCTTGGCAAAAAAGCAATTATCGAACGAAAACCGATGCAGCCCGGCGATGTGCCGATCACTTTTGCCGATATTTCCAAAGCGAAAGAACTTTTGGGTTATAATCCGACCACGAAAATTCGAGAAGGAATTCCGAAATTTGTTGAATGGTTTTTGAACGGTAGGCAATAGCAGAAGCACTGAGCAGTGATTCTTTGAGTGACAGACTTAAGTTGATATTTATCATTATTTGCAACTGCAACTGCAACTGCAACTGCAACTGCAACTTAATAAAGAGTCTTTTCGCCTTTTGGACGCGTGTTCCAGCGTTTGTGGATCCAAAGCCATTGTTCGGGATATTTACGGACGTATTTTTCAACTACTTTCGTCAAATCTTGTGTTAATTTTTTAATATCTTCGTTTATATTTTCGGTTTTTTGATATTCAATTGGCGGTTCAAGATAAACGACATATTTCTGCTTTTCTTCTTCCCAAACGGCAAAAGCAGGCAAAACAATGGCATTTGTAGCTAGAGCCAATTTGGCAATGCTGGTCGTAGTTGAAGCAGGAACACCGAAAAAATCTACGAACACTCCTTCGCGTTCCTGTGCGTTTAAATCGGCTAAAATTCCTAAAAGCTCACCATTTTCCAACACGCGAAACATTTTTCGCGCCGATTTGGTTTTATCCAAAGTGACCGAGCCGAAACGGGTTCGCATTTTATCCACAAATCCTTCGACCAATGGATTATCAATGCGGCGCACCAGAATATTCATTCCATAGCCAAAAGCGGGCGGGAGCAGATTAAAAACCTCCCAGCTGCCGAAATGTCCCGTAAAAAATAAAATTCCACGACCTGTTGCGTCTGCCGGATCAAAATTTTCCGCTTTGCCGACAACTTCGACTAGGTTGCGGATGTCTTCGAGTTGAAATTTTTTGAAATGCGAAACAAATCCGAGATGTCTGCCTAGACTTTCAAATGTGCCGAGCGCAATTCTTTCACGTTCTGCTTCGGAGATTTCCGGAAAGGCGATCTCTAAATTTCGTTTTGCGGTTTTTTGCAGTTTTGGAAATCGTTTGGCGAAAAAGACACCGACTTTTTTACCAAAGTTCATTGAGGTTTTGAGCGGTAATGCGCCGATTGCGCCAAGTAATGCGCGGACGGCATAAAGTTCGACCTTGTTTTGAAAATTACTACGTTTTTTTGCCACGATTTAGGTTTGCGATTCCAGATTGTTTTTTTAATTCTACAATTCGCAACGCCAAATCCACAATTCAAGCCTGTAATTAAATTTTGCGGTTCGATTATTTAACAAGATTTTGAAGGATTTCTAAAAACTATTTCAATTTTTGCCGAATGTTATATGGTAAATAATTTCTCGAAACATAGTCGCCGGATTTTTCTAAAGCGTGACAAGCCTGACAATTTTCCAATTTACCTTTTGCCGTAACTTCAGT